>NZ_JQKT01000001.1:0-15489 GCF_000746195.1 Microbacterium sp. UNCCL10
GAGGAGGTCGCCATCCCCGAACTCACTGCGGCATAATCACAGAAGCTGATCCCGCACGGTGTTGAGAAACTCCACCACTCAGCGGGACGTCACCTCGGGGCCCGCCGCGGCTGCTGATTCGACGAAGGCGGCGCACCAGACGTGGGAAAGAATCGGGAAGGGTTGAGCGGCGGTGAACGGAGACGACCGTCGACGCACCGGTCGTCGAACGGCGGAATGACGCGGCGGAAGCCCCTCAACCGAACCAAGCGGGGCCCCGGGCGATGAGTTCAAGTCCCACCGTTGACGACACTTTCAAAGCCGCGCGACCGCGCGGCCACGCGATCCACTTGTCGCCACGGTGGGTGCAGATCTCGCGGCGGAAGACACACGTCGCGCTAAGTGTCCCCCAGGTGTCCCCGAGCATGCCGAGCGGCCACCGACGCAGCGATCGAGGAGAGCATGTCGAGCGCCGAGTGCCGCAACGATGGGAACGCTGATCGCCGATCAACCAGGTATTCCGCTTCGCTTCGGTGCGACGGGCGCAGGAGCCGGAGTGATCGTTACGCGCCGATTTCACCCTGCTAAGGTGGAGTTCCCGTAAGGGAACCGAGGGTTCAAATCCCTCCGTCTCCGCCATGAAAGCCCCGGTCATCCGGGGCTTTTCGTTTTCCCCGAGCGTGCCATGGTCGGCGCGCTGCTCTCTGCGATGGCGGATGCCCACGATGCCCTATCGACGGTCAGCCCGACGTCCGTGCGCCGCTCGCGTCGAGCCACACGCCGGCCGCCGCGATGAGGGCCTCGGTTCCGGTCCGGAGCGTCGGCTGCAGCACCGGGAGGAACGCGGGTGAGTGGTTCGCGGGGATGTCGGAGGTGACGCGGTCGACCGCGACCGCGGCGTGCCAGCGCTGCGGGTCGGTCCCGCCGATGCCCCAGTAGGTGTAGGGGATGCCGGCGGCACGGGGGATGTCGCTGAAGTCCTCGCTTGCAGACTGGAGGGCGAGGGTGCCGGCGCGTTCGCCGAACTGCGCGGCGAAGGCGGCCGCCACGAGAGTCGCGGTGTCCTCGTCGTTCACGGTCGGCGGAAAGCTGTCGTAGACCTCGATCAGCGGCTTCCGGGGCGAGCCGCTGGCCACGCTCTCGGCTTCGGCGGTGCGCTCGATTGCGGCCAGGATCCGCTCCCGCGACGCGCGGCTGTACGTGCGCAGGTTGATCTCCAGGACGGCATCGTCGGCGATGATGTTGCTCTTCGTGCCGGCGTGGATGCTGCCCACGGTGAGCACGGCGGGCTCGGTGGGGCCGGTCTCGCGGGAGATGACGGTCTGCAGCCGGACGACGACGAGCGCGGCCAGGACGACGGGGTCCACCGTGTTCTGGGGCATCGACCCGTGCCCGCCGCGCCCGTAGAGGGTGACGCGCACGCTGTCCGCTGCGGACAGGACGGGTCCGGACCGGGTGGCGACGGTTCCGGCCGGCCCGGGCAGCACATGCTGGCCGATAGCGACATCCGGTTTCGGGATCCGCTCCAGGAGGCCGTCCGCAAGCATCGCGCGGGCGCCGCTGCCGATCTCCTCCGCCGGCTGGAAGAGGGTCACGATCGTCCCCCGCCAGGCATCGCGGTGCTCGGCCAGGAGGCGAGCCGCACCGAGGAGGCAGGCCACGTGCACGTCATGGCCGCACGCGTGCATGACCGGTGTCGAGGTGCCGTCATCGGCGTCGGCGGCCACTTCGCTGGCGTAGTCGACGCCCGTGGCCTCGCGGATCGGCAGGGCGTCCATGTCGGCCCGCAGCAGGACGGTCGCCCCCCGGCCGTTGTCGAGAGTCCCGACCACGCCCGTCCCGCCCACCCCGCTGTCGACGCGGTATCCCCACGCCGTCAGGCGCTGCGTGACCTCTGCGGCCGTCCCGTACTCCTGTCCGGACAGCTCCGGATGCTGGTGCAGGTGCCGGTAGAGCTGCTCCTGGTCGGCGCGGATCGACTCGTAGTGGGCGAGGACATCTGTCGTGGGCATCGGGGCCTCTTCCGTGGCGAGATCGACCGGATCGCGGGTCACACTACCCCCGGCCCCCATCCTCCCGGTGGCCGTCATCGGCCTGCCCGCGCCGTTGCGCGTGCGGAATGTGCCAGTGGAAGTGCAGTGACAGCACGCGGAAGACGAAGACCGCCGCCGCGGCGGCGAAGCCGCTGAGCGTGGTGAGAAGTCCGGCGGACCACAGCGCGGCCGTGAACGCGGCGCCGAGGACCGCCGGCACCGCGTAGAGGTCGTCGGGGTTGAACAGCTGCGGGTCGCGATTGGCCACGACGTCTCGGAGCAGGCCGCCGCCGACCCCGGTGGTCACGCCGAGCACGACCGCTCCGGCGGGATTCATGCCGGCCCGCAGGGCGGTGACGGTGCCCGTGGTGCAGAAGAGCGCGAGTCCGGCGGCGTCGAAGACGAGGAGCGTGCTCGTGAGCGTCTGGAGGCGGCGGGCGAAGAAGAAGACGAGACCGGCGGAGAGCAACGGCGGGACCAGGTGCACGGGCTCGGTGAACGCGGCTGGCGGCACGCCCAGAATGAGATCGCGGATGACGCCGCCCCCGAGGCCCGTCAGGGCGCCGAGCATGAGTGAGCCGACGATGTCGAAACCTCGGCCCGCGGCCAGCAGCGACCCGGATATGGCGAAGAAGAAGACGCCGAACAGGTCAAGCAGCAGCGCCCAGGTCACACCCTGACGGTAGACCACGGGCAGGAATGTTCGAACCGCTGGGCTTCATTCGCTGACGATGATCAGGACGTCTCCCTGAGAGTGCATCGATTCCGCGTATGCGAAAGCTTCTTGGATGTTCCTGATGGTGTGCCAGCTGAGAGGGATGGTCTGGAACCGGTCGCCGTATTCGTTCACGAGCATCGCGAAGTGCGACGTGTCTCTCGCGATGAGGCTGACGGAGCGTCCGGCATCCAGGAGCTGTTGCGCAAGATGAGTCGCCGACTCGGTGTCTTGAATCGTATGCATGGTGTGAGGCATGCCATCCGCCTTCTGTAGGCCCAGCCGGTCTACGTATGGAACTAATAGTTAGTCATAACCTAATGGTTAGCCGTGATAGGTTCAACCCCGGAGGTGAGTGATGTGCCCAGGTTGACGTCGGCGGAGCTAATCGAAGAGTTGTCGCGGGAGGGTCGCGGCCTGGCGCGGCTGCTCACTGAGGAGCGCGTCCAGCCCTTCCTCGGCCTCGACCTCACGCTGTCGCAGCTGAAGACCCTCCTCCTCGTCGCCTCGGGAATGGCGCACACGGGCAGGGAGCTCGCCGACCGGCTGCGCGTGAGTGCGCCGAGCGTGTCCGCAGGGGTGGATCGTCTCGTGGAACTCGGATATCTGAGCCGAGCGGAGTCCGCGAACGATCGGCGGGTGAAGACTCTGGCGCCGACACGACGCGGCTCCGACCTCTACAACGAGATCGTCGATCACCGAGCAGCGTCGGACGAGCTTCTGATGACCCTCGACCCGGACGACCTCGCCGCGCTGGTCCGAGGAATCAGCGCGCTGCGCCGCGCGGCGCAGGTCCACCTCTCCGCCTCCGAACGGTCTAGCTGATCGGCTGAGTGCTCAGCGGGCGACGCCTAGGACCCCGCGGACGACCTCCTCGCCCTGCCCTTCCTGCAGTCGGAGGCTCTGCCCAACCCCGGTGCCGCCAACAGCATCTCGAAGCGCGCCAACCAGGTGCGCGTGCAGGCGGCGAGCCTGGCCTGGGGCAAGCGCGGAGCCCGCGTCAACAGCATCGCCCCGACTCGTCGTTCATCACCGGCACCGACCTGCTGGTCGACGGCTGAGTTGTCGCCGCGCTCCGCTCGGGGGCGCTGCAACTGCCCACCGCCTGATTGCACGGCGGGACTGGCTGACCGGACGGTGATCGGACCGCCGCGGTTCGTCAGGGGTGTTCCTGGCGGGCGCGGCGCACCAGTCCGGTGAGGCGGTCGCCGCCGGCGACGAAGTTGTTCGAGCTGCTCTCGCCCGAGGTCACGCCCACGACATACGGCCCGTCGGACCAGAACCCGAACACCGGGCTGCCGGACTGGCCGGGCCAATTGTCGAACGTGTCGCTGAGCAGCACAGTGCCACCGGCATCGGAGTCGTAGTCCTCCTCATCGAGAGCGAAGTCGCGCTGATACGTCGCGAGGTCGCCTGTCCAGCTGAAGTCCTGCGGGTAGCCGATGTTGCGCCAGGGCAGGACCTCGTCGTCCCAGGAGTCGGAGTAGGTGCGCGTGCCGAACCATCCGTAACGGTCGCCGAGACGCTGGTCCAGCACGATGACCGAGTAGTCGTCATCCATGTTCGTCGAGCTGTAATTGGCCGCCGTCACCTTCTGCGTGTAGTACGCCCAGGTGCCGTACGCGGATGCCAGGGAACTGCCGTTCGTGTAGAGCACGTCGACTTTCAGCCATCCGGGCGTCCAGTCGACGCAGTGGCTCGCCGTGAGCACGTGGCGCGGTCCGATGAGCACACCGCTGCCGCTCCAGCCGGAGGGCCGTGTCATCCGCACCAGGCACCGCCACGGGTAGCGGGTGTCGTAGTACACCCAGCGGCCGTCGGGGCTGAAGACCGTCGTCGGGCGAACCTCGCGGTCGTCGCGGAAGCCGCGGACCCGCCGCAGCTCCTTCGACAGGCGCGGCCGGATGGCGAGGTCGTCGCGGTCCGCGGGGATCGAGGGTGCAAGCTCGCCCGGCTTCATCTTCGACAGCCCCGTGGTGAGCTTCCTGGCGGGGACGCGCACCAGTTGCGGCGCCGCGCGTTCGATGACCGCCGACCGCGAGCCCGACACCACGACGTTGAAGCGCCACTTGCCGTCCCCCGTGCGCTCGAGCGCGATGTCCGGCTTCTCGTCGGAGTCGACGCTGAGGTCGAACGACGCGGTGATCGGTGTCGGGGGATCCGGTTGGTGTCGCCGCACATCGATGCTGCCGACGCGAAGCTGGCGTTCGTTCAGTGGCGGTTCGGCGCCGTTGCTGTTCTCGTCCATGCTGAGAAGAGCGGCCGGCGGGCCGGAGTGATACACCGGTCCGAGCGCACGCCCGCCCCCGGCTTGCGCACCACGATCTCGTAGCCGCGGAGTCGCGAACGCGGCCATACCGTGTGCGGCCCGCGCGCGCTACGGTGATCCGGACGAGTGATGGGGAACTCTGCCGGGGGTGATTCGATGTCGACCACGCTTCCGTCGGGGACGCCGCCGACACTCGAAGAACGACCGGCCGGCCCCCGCGCGAGGATCCGGCGGGGAGCGCGGCTGACGGCCCTGGTGCTGGGGGTCGTCGGCCTGCTGGTGTGGGGACTTCTCCTGTTCGCGTGGATGATCGACGAGACGCACTTCGACCGACCGAGCGTGGAGCTCGACGCGCTCGCAGCGCAGGTCGACCGGCTGCCCGGTGTCAGTCAGGTCCAGACAGACCGGTGGGTCGAGGCGCCGGCTTTCGCGATTCCGACGTCCTGGCTCAGTGCGGTCGTGGATGCGGCGGCGCTGCCACGACTGCTGCGGGCGGCCTGCTCGACCGCGCATCCCGAGCCCCTCACATGGTCCCTTCGTGTGCTGACCGCCGCGGACGCCGAGGTCGCGCTGCACGCGACGTCGGACCCGGCGCGAGGCGCCGGCGGCGACCGGCTCTGCCTCGACTTCGGGTTCGACGCCATGGCCCTCGTCCACGAGCTGGACCGGGCGGCCCCGGGTCTCGCGATCCAGCCGACGGTGCTCGACGACGGCGGCCTCGCGTTCATCGCTCTCGACGAGGAGGCCCCCGGCGGCTTCAGCCGCCTCCTCCCGCTCGTCGAGCATGCCCCGGATCTCATCTCGGCGGCAGGACTCGACCCGAACATCCAGGTCGAGATCAGCTCCGCCGACCTCGACGTCCAGCTCGCGCCGGGGGAGAGCGATGCGTATCTCGTGCTCCTCACGCGACTCGCCGACGACCTCGCCGTCCGCAGCTTCTGGTCCATCCCCGCAGGCATGGGGCAGGACCGGGTCGACAAGGTCCAGATCGTGGCGCCCGCGGATCAGCACACCGCGATCGAGGACGTCGTCGGGGCGTCCGGGCTCCGCATCGCCGGGGCTCCCATCGGATTCATCGAACCGTGACGAGCCCTGACCGGCCGTGACCCGCAGCCCTCACGGAGCAGGTGACTGCGCCTGCTCGTCGGGATGGTTTGGTGTCCAGCCGTACCAGCCGTCGTCGGTGGCGACGACAGCCCAGTCGCCGCACGCGTACACGCGGTCGATCTCGAAGACGTCGGGGGTGTTGTCGAGGGCGAAGGTCGGGGCCGAACGGCGCTCCACCTCGCCGCACAGCTCCGGGTCGAGGGGCGTGGCGCTGTCGGCGGTCAGGGAGGCGGGATCGCCGTCCGTCTTCTCCCGGATGAGGATCGAGGACGCGTCGGCGGGAAGCCACGGAGCCTCCTTCGACCACTGCTCGACCATCTGGTCGTGCGAGGAGAACTCATGGGATGCCTCGCCGTAGAGCGCGTCGCTCACCGCGGAGCACCCGGTGAGAGAGGTGAGGAGGAGAATCGCGGGGAGCGTCGCGGCCGCTGCGGCGGCGCGTTTCCGGGGTGCTGAAGTCATGCTTCCATCGTCGGGATAACCGCCCCGGCGACGCGTCCGCCCGGCGATGCATCCCGATACCTCTTCAGGATGACCTGGCACCCCGTCGGGATGTCAGCCGGCGGCCGGGGCCACTGTGATGCGCATCACGGTCTTGCTCTTGCCGATGTGACGCTCGAAGGAGAATCCCGCCTTCTCGAACATGGCCCGGGTCCCGTTGTGCAGGAACGACGACGAGGTCCGCTTGCCGGGGGCCAGCTCGTTCGGGAATGACACCACTTCGCCTCCGCCGGCCCGAGCGATCAACTCGAGCGCACCGTCCAGCGCCTCACGCGCCACTCCCGACCGCCGGTGGTCGCGGTCGACGAAGAAGCAGGTGATGCGCCACGGCGCCGGCCGGGCCTCGCCGGCGTCGTACTGCTTCCGGTGGTAGATGTTGGGTAGTTCGGCGGGGCTGCCGTATTGGCACCACGCGATCGCGTCGTCCCCGTCGAAGACCAGCGCGGCGTGGGCGACGCCCTCTGTGATGAGCCGCTGCTTGAACGTCGGCCCGTCGTGCTCGCGCTTCACGGTGGACTCCGTGTCGCCGTGGAAGTACGAGCAGTAGCACCCGCCCCAGACGCCGTTGTGCTTCTGCGCGAGCGCGAGCCACGCCGGGAAGGTCTCCGGCGTCAGGGGTCTGATCACGTGCCCGTCGGCCATGATTGCCTCCTCGCTTCGCTGTACCAGTCTGCCGACCGGTTCCGACACGCGTAAGGGGCCGGCATCCGCTCATGACTTCCCGCGACGTCAGGACGGGCCGGGCGCGGAGCGTGCGGGCCGCCACGACGCCCGGGCCGCCGCGCGCAGCCGCCGGAAGTCGGTCGGGTCCATCGCGCGCCGCGACCGCCGGAGCCCGTCCGCGGCGGCGCGGGCGAAGACGGCGTGCTGCGAGGGGATCTGCGCGGCCAGTGCAGCCAGGCACTTCTGGAGCCGGATCTGCACCTCCACCATCCGGGCACCGTCGCGCGCGAGGGGACGGAACGCGTCGGTGACGAGATCGTCGATGCTCGGCGCCGTCATCCAGACGCGCGTGAATTCGACGTCGCCGCGTGCCCCTGAGCTCCGGTCGGGGATGATGCCGAACACGCGCTGCAGTGCGGCGATGACCTCGATCGCCGTGCCCGGGTCGTTGGTTCCCGGTGAGAGGGCGCGGCTGCCGATCTCGCTGAGGGCGATGACGCCGAGGCGGGGGTCCTGCTCGAAGTCACGATGGGATGCCAATCGGAAGGCGCGGCGGACGCCGTGCGCCACGGCGTCGTCCGCGTTGCGATCCAGCGTCACCAGGGGATGTGCGGCATCCGCCACGGTCCCCGGGATGGCTTCGACGCAGATCTCCAGGTCGTGCTCGTGGGCGACGCGATCGAGGGCGGCCACGTCGATGTGCTGGACGTAGCCGATCCGCTCGGCGAGGACCGGAACCGTCATGTCGAATCGGCGTCCCCGCCGCGCCCCGCGGGTGGGACTCTCGATGTACGTGGCGAGAGACGCCGTCGCCGCCTCCTCCACGCGGTCGATGACATCCGACATCCTTCCGAAGTCCGCGAGGTGCGCGATCCAGCGGAGCAGGGTCACGACGATGATGCCGACGACCACGAGCGTCCCGATGAAGAGGATCGTCCTTCCCTGCTCCGTGTAGTAGCCGGTCGAGAGGGCGATGATGCCGACGAGCGCGAAGACGAAGGCGCCGATGAAGGTGGAGAGTGCGTTCTGCGAGGTCGGGTCGGCGATCAGGAGCTTGGTCGACCGGGGCGTGGCGATCGTGGTCGCCGAGGAGTACGCCGTGACCATCGCCGTTACGGAGAACGTCGTCGCCGTCAGCATGGCGGTCGCGATGATCTGCAGGACCGAGTCGACGGCGTTCTGTCCCAGCTCGATGGACAAGGAGAACGGCAGGAGAGAGCCGATGAATCCCGCGGCCAGAGCGAACCCGATGGCGATCGCGGTGAAGAGCGTCGCGCGCACCCACACCTTCTGAATGACGCGTGCCAGAACGACACGCACGGTGGATGCGGATGGCCGGCTCATGGCATCAGTTCTAACAGCACATCAGCTCGGCGCGATCGCGTCGCCATCCCCGAGGATCTTCACCCACGCCTCGGTGAGCACACCGAGCTCCGGCCCGGTGTCGATGTCCCACGCGTGATGCATCCAGTGCTGCGCGGTGCGGTCCAGCATCCCGAACGCGAGTTCGCCGCGCATGTGATGTGTTTCGGGTGCGTACCGGCCCGCCGCGGTGAGACCGTCGGCGATGTCGGCGATCACCTCATCCGCCCAGTTCTCGTACACGACCCGGATCTCGTCGTCGACGGCCGCGGCCTCTGCGGCGGACAGCAGATAGGGCTTGATCGCAGGCCACCGGCCGGCCTGCGTCCGAAGCCACGGACCGATGGCGTCGGCGGTGCCGGCCCGCACCGCGTCGACCAGCGCCGACGCCGTCGAGCGTCCCGTGTCGGAGGCCCCGCGTTCGAGGATCTGGTTCAGCTCGTCGATCAGCGAGAGCATGATGTCGCGTCGACTCGGGAAGTGGGCGTAGAACGTCACGCGAGTGGATGCCGCGGCGACGGCGATGTCGTCGATCGTCGTCGCGACATATCCCTTCGACTGGAACAGGTCGAGCGCGGTGCTCAGCAGACGCTTCCGCGTCGTCTCCTTCTGGAGTTCGCGCTTGTTGACCATCCGCTCACCCTAACGAGCGCTCAGGCGCGTCACGCGGCGGTGAGACGGCGAAGCTTCGGGATGGGGATGCGCCAGTTCACCGAGACCGCGGTGCGCGTGCCGTCGTCGTGCGTCCAGCGGAGCAGCTGCCCCACGTCGTCCTGCTCCAGCACCTCGGGGTCGCCGTCCAGCGGGATGCCGCCGACCGCCTTCAGATGGATGCCGAACTGCTCGGTCCAGAAGTACGGCTGGAATGCGAGCACCGGCGCGTCATCGCCACGCAGCAGCGTGGCGGCGGCGACCTTGGCCTGCTCGATCGCGCTCGTCCACAGCGGGGTGCGGATGCCGTCCCATCGGGCGACATCGCCTGCGGCGACCACGCCGTCGCGGAGCCGTCCCCGGGAATCGGTGTGCAGCGGGCCGGAATGACCCAGCCACTCCGTGTTCGGCAGGTCGCCGACGGCCGTGACCACGACGTCCGTCTCGATCATGCGATCATCGGCACTCACCTGGAGATGCCCTCCGCGGTCGACGACCCGCACATCGCGGGCGACCATCGTCTTCAGTCCCTGCGCGGTCGCACTCGCACCCAGCACCCCGGCCAGGTACGGGCCCAGCTGCCGCACCATCGGCACCGCATTCGCGACGAGCGTGACGTCGCATCCCGCCGCGAGGGCGCCGGAGGCGACCTCCATCCCGAGCACGCCGCCGCCGACCACCGTCACGCTCGGGCGCCCGGCAAGGGCGCCGCGCAGCGCGACGGCGTCGCGGAGTTCGCGCAGCGTGTGTTCGTGCGGGCTGTCGGTGAGGCGGCGGGCGCGGGACCCGGACGCGATCACCAGCCCGTCGTAGTCGAGCAGCGACCCGTCGCTCAGTGCCACCCGGCGGGCGTCGGCGTCGAGTGCGGTGGCGTGCACGCCGCGGAGCTCGGTGGCACCGTGGCTCGCGGGGGCGAGTTCATGCCCGTCCAGCCCGCCATCCGGCTTGAGCAGCGCCTTCGACAGTGCGGGGCGGCTGTACGCCGGCTCGGGCTCCGCGCCGACGACGACGAGGTCGCCGTCGAAGCCCTCGGCGCGCAGCGTCTCGCACGACGTGAGTCCCGCGATGCCGTTGCCGACGACGACGACCCGGCCCATTGACGACATGTCAGACGAGCCGCAGGGCGGCGACCGGGCAGACGCGCACCGCCGCGCGGGCGCGTTCCAGGGCGGCGCCGTCGACCTCGGTGACGTCGAGCACGAGGTCGTCGTGGTCGTCCAGGTGCATGAGGTCGGGTGCCGCCTCCTCGCAGAGCCCGTGGGCTTCGCACCGCGGGCGGTCCAGTTCGATCTTCATCAGGGTGTCCTTCCCGGGAGGGGCGGTCAGCGTGGTCATGCGTGCGCCAGCACGCGCAGCTCGCTGATGCTGCGGGTGATGTTGCTGGGGAGGCGGACTTCGCCGTCGACCTCGAACGAGGTGAGGTGGGTCGCGAGGGCGCGGATGACGGCGTGGCCTTCCATGCGGGCGAGACCCTGACCGGCGCAGCCGTGCGGTCCGTACCCGAACGACAGGTGATCGACGGGGTTGCGCGTGATGTCGAACGTGTCCGGGTCGTCGTAGTGACGGGGGTCGTGGTTGCCCGCGCCGAACAGGATCGCCGCGTGGGCGCCGGCGGGGATCACGGCGCCGTCGATCTCGACATCCTTCGTGACGCGGCGGCCCCACGCGTGGACGGGAGGCCAGAACCGGAGCACCTCGGCGAACGCGGCCGGCACGAGCGAGAGGTCGTCGCGCACCTTGGCGAACTGCTCGGGATGCCGGCCGAACAGGGCGATGATGTTGCCGATCGAGGCGATGGTCGTGTCCACGCCGGCGCCGAGGTACTGGTGGATGATGTGCCCCGCGGCGCCCTCAGGGATGTCCCCGCGGCTCTCCGCGTCGAAGATCCCGCGGCCGATGGAGCCGTCGGCGAGGTCGTCGGCGGTCACCTGGCTGCACCAGCCGTAGAGCTCCCCGGCGATCGGGAAGTTCTCCTGCGTGCGCGGGTTCATCGGGCCGATGACCTCCATCGCCGCCTGGCCCCAGCGGAGCATGTTGGCCTTGACGGTGCCGGTGAAGCCGATGAGATCGGCGACGATCTCGAGCGGGAACGCACGGGCCAGGTCGTCGATGGCGTCGAACGAGCCGCGGGTGGCGAGTTCGGCGACGAGCGTGTCCGCCTTGGCCTCGATCGTCTCGCCGAGTCCGCGCAGCGCGCGCGGGGTCAGGTTGGCGGACAGCGTCGCGCGCAGCTGCGTGTGGACCGGCGGGTCGGACGCGAGCGAGGTGCCCTGCAGCGCGTCGTTCACCATCGGGTTGAATCCGATGGCCTTCACCGACGAGAACGTCTCGGGGTCGCCCAGGGCGTCGCGGATGACGTCGTAGCGCGTGAGCGCGTACACGTCGTTGACCGGCAGGTGCACGACCGCGGCCTGCTCGCGCAGTGCGGTGTAGGTCGGGTAGGGGTCGACCAGGACGTCGTCGGCGAACAGGTCGATGTCTGAGGCGGCAACGGGTGCAGACATGGGGTCTCCTCTTTGAGATGGTGGCCCCAGCATCGCATCCACTTGACACTTTGTAAAGTGAGTTCAGCTGAGAACTCGCCGATCCCGCCCGGGATGCGTCCCGGCGGCCGCGCTCACCACACGCTGTCGCCGCGGAGAACGGCGTCCGAGCCGCCGTCGATGTAGATGACCTGCCCGCACAGATGCGCGTTCGCGACGCTCGAGAGCCAGACGAGCAGTTCCGCCGCGTCTTCGGGGGCGAAGAAGCCGTTCAACGGCATCGGGACCATCTGGAGCAGCTGTTCACGCCCTTCCGCCGTCCCCGTCAGCTCGGCGGTCATCGGCGTGTAGACGACGCCGGGCGCGACGGCGTTGAGGGCGATCGACGCCCCCGCCCACTCCGGGCTCGGGGCGACCCGCCGAATCCAGCGGGACAGGGCACGCTTGGACGATCCGTAGATCAGCCCTGCGGTTGCGGGATCGCCTGCCAGGACTGCCGCGCGGTCCCTGGCGCCGGCTTCGTCTCCGGCCAGGAACTGTTCGAGGAGCTCATCATCCGGCGGGAACAATGCCGCCATCGACGACACCGCGACAGCGCGGGGTGCGCTCGACCGGGCGAGGAGCGGGCGCAGCCCTTCCAGGGTGGCGACGGTCCCGAAGAAGTTGACGGCGGCCGTCGCGGCCGTCGGCGAGGACAGGCCGGCGACGGCCAGCACGGCATCCACCGTGCCCCCGGATTCCTCCTCCACGCGACGGACGAGCTCCGTCCGCCCTTCCGGCGACCCGAGGTCGACGGAGATGTCGGCCTCGGCGATGTCGACCCCGATGACGCGGTGGCCCTGCTCTGACAGCAGATCGCGGGTGGCCTTGCCGATGCCGCTCGCGCTGCCGGTGACGACGTAGGTGCGGGTCATGATGATGTCCTCTCATCGCCGGGACGATATGACGTGACGGTCGGTCGAAGCCGCCGCATCCCGGCCACTGCCTCCAGTCAGCCGCGCACCGGGCGGGCAGGTGGGGTCGAAGGTCCCGTCGAGCGCGGCACGTCCATCGCAGCGCGGCCGCGCGGCGGCATGCTCGCGTGGCGCGCGGCGTTACGCCGGCCGCAGGAGATCGACGAGCAGCGTGCGCATCGCCTCGACGGGATCGGTGCCGTCGGCCAGCCACCGGATCTGGATGCCCTCCCACCCGCTCACCACGATGCCCGCGAGCAGTTCCGGGTCGCGGTCGGTCGTGATGCGGCCGGCCGCCCGGTCGTACGCGATGAGGTCGCGGTAGGACGCGGTCACCGCGGCGTACCGGTTCACCAGCCAGGCGTGCGCTTCATGGCCCGGGTGCGTCGCCTCGGCGCTGATGATCGAGAACATCCGCACGAGCTCCTGCCGGCGGAGGTTCCGCTCGACGATCCCGATCACCATCGGGATGAAGCCATCGCGGCGGGAGCGCTCCTCGGCGTCGGGGTCGGAACTGTCCTCCTGATCGAGGACGGCGGCAAGCAGCGCGACCTTCGTCGGGAAGTGATGCATGACCGTCGTGAGGCCGAGGTCGAGCTGCCGGGCGATCTGCCGGAGCGAGCCGCCCTGATAGCCGTGGGTGCTGAAGATCGCCGTGGCGGAGGCGATGATCTCGGCACGCCGGGACGCCGTCTTGGCGTACGGCCCCCGCCGCGCCGACTCCGAAGCATCCGCCATGAGGTCAGCGTACCGACCTTGCGTCAAAATAGTGCAGGTGCACGTTTTTGTTTTATGATCGGGGCATGGCGATCGACGGCACGCGGACACGGCGTTGGGTGAAGGATGGCGCGCTCGGCGCCCGGCGGATGCGCTACGGCGCCGACTACAACCCGGAGCAGTGGCCGCGCGAGGTGTGGCGGGACGACATGCGCCTCATGAAAGAGGCGGGCGTCAACATCGTGTCGCTGGGCATCTTCTCCTGGGCGCACCTCGAGCCGCGTCCCGGCGAGTGGGACTTCGCGTGGCTCGACGAGATCATGGACCTCCTGCACGAACACGGGATCGACGTCGACCTCGCCACCGCGACCGCCTCCCCACCGCCGTGGCTGACGCGCCTGCACCCCGAGGTGCTGCCGCAGACCGCCGACGGGACGATCCTTCATCCGGGGGCGCGGCAGCACTGGCGCCCCACCTCGCCGATCTTCCGCGAGTACGCGCTGCGTCTCACGCGCGCGCTCGCCGAGCGGTACGCGCAGCATCCTGCCCTCGTCGCGTGGCACATCTCCAACGAGCTCGGATGCCACAACCTGTACGACTTCTCCGACGACGCGGCGCGCGCGTTCCGGATCTGGCTGCAGGATCGGTACACGACGCTCGACGCCCTCAACGACGCGTGGGGGACCGCGTTCTGGTCGCAGCGCTACGGGGACTGGGAGGAGGTCCTCCCGCCCCGCGTGGCTCCGACGCAGCGCAACCCCGGGCAGCAGCTCGACTTCGAGCGGTTCTCCTCGGATGCCGTCCGCGACCACCTGCGCGCGGAGGCCGCCGTGCTGGCCCAGATCAGTCCCGACGTGCCCCGGACGACGAACTTCATGGTCGCGGGGAACGTCCGCGAGATCGACTACGCGACCTGGGTCGGCGACGTCGACTTCGTCTCCAACGACCACTACCTGATCCCCGGTCCCGCCGGACGGGACGACCTGTCGTTCTGGGCGAATCTGACCGGGAACCTCGCCGAGGGGGCCCCGTGGTTCCTCATGGAGCATGCGACGAGCGCGGTGAACTGGCGCCCGGCGAACACCCCCAAGCGCCCGGGCGAGCTCATCCGCGATGCGCTGACGCATGTCGGCCACGGCGCCGATGCCGTCTGCTACTTCCAGTGGCGTCAGTCGCGTGCCGGCGGCGAGCGGTACCACTCGGGGATGGTCCCGCACGCGGGCCCCGACAGCCGCGTGTTCCGCGATGTCGTCCGGCTGGGCGCCGAGCTGGAGGCGCTCGCGCCGGTCACCGGATCCCGCCGTGAGCGGGCGGGCGTGGCGATCCTCTTCGACTACGAGTCGTGGTGGGTGAGCGGCCGGGACTCGCACCCCACCGACCGGATCGCCTACGACGCCGAGGTGCAGGCATGGCATCGCGCTCTCCTCGACCTCGGCGTCCGCGTCGACGTCCTGCCAGTCGGTGCGTCCTTCGACGGCTACGAGGTCGTCATCGCCCCCATGCTGCACATCGTGACCGACGAGCTGCGGGCCCGCCTCGCGGAGGTCGTCGCCGATGGTCGCCACCTCGTCGCGACCTACTTCTCCGGCATCGTGGACGAGCACGACCGCGTCTGGCTCGGCGGGTACCCGGGCGCACTGCGCGAGATCCTCGGCGTCTCCGCCGAGGAGTTCGTGCCGCTGCTGCCGGGCGAGCGCGTCGCGCTGGCATCCGGTGCGGCCGCAACCACGTGGTCGGAGCGGATCACCCGCGTCGACCCCGACGTCGAGATCGTCGACACGTACGCCGAGGGCGACCTCGCCGGCGCCCCCGCGATCACCCGCCGCCGGGTCGGGGCGGGCACCGCGACCTACGTGTCCGCGGACATCGGCCGGGTCGGGGCCCGCGAGGTGGTGCGGGCGCTCGCGGACCAGGCGCCGGTGCTCCGCGGCGACGCCCTCGCGGCGGGCGGCGACCTCGAGGTCATCGTCCGGCTCGGCGCCGATGCGCGCTTCGTCTTCCTCGCCAACCGCACCGACGACGCCGTCGCCGTGCCGCTCGGCGGGGAGATCCTCAG
>NZ_JQKT01000002.1:0-9764 GCF_000746195.1 Microbacterium sp. UNCCL10
GTTGTGAGGGTGCGGGGGCGGGTGCCGTTGCGCTGGGTGGTGCGGTCCGGGGTGCGTTCGAACGGGGCGGCACCGATGAACGCGGCCGCTTCCGCATCGATCAGCTCCTGATAGAGCGTTTCGGTCGCCAGCCGGATTCGGTCGGTGACGTCGGTGAGTTTCAGTTCCCCGAGGAGCTCGAGGAGGGCAGACTGGTCTAGAGCCATCGTGCGTTGTGTCTTTCTGTGAGTAGCTTTGATCGGTTCTCACTGACCATCGCACGATGGCTCACCACGTCAACGACGTGACACTCAGCACCGAGAACTACACCACCCCAGGGGACGCCACCGGCCCCCGATCGTGGCTGTCGCGCTAATCGGAAGACCAACGGTTCGCGGCAGATGCAACCGGGCGACTGAAATCGTGAGGTCACGGGATCGATGCCCCTCGGAGCCACCCTCGGCGCGCCAGTGCGCGGGCATGAGCAGACACCCTGAACCCCCACCCACAGGCGAATCTATCTATCGACAATCGGCGCGTCCGTGAAGCGCCGCCGCGTGGTAGAGGTCGAGCGATCAAAAGGGGTCATCAGGGCGCAACGCGATACGAGCGCGAGACGCGGTCGCCGCCGGATGTGGCCGCCCAGCTCGAAGTTCTGCGCGCTGGGGGGAACCGGATGGCAGGTGGCGGACACTACAGGTATGACCACCGAGGACGTCACCGACTTTGAGCGCTGGCGGAGCGCCACGCAAGGCAACGGCGAAGCGCTCGGCGAGCTTTTTGATCGCCACAAGGACCGGGTCTACCGTCACAGCCTCCGGCTTGTACCGACCCCGACAGACGCCGAGGACGTGGTTGCGATCGTCTGGCTCGAAGCCTGGCGGAAGCGAGACCGAATCAGATTCGTCGAAGGGTCGATGTTGCCGTGGCTGCTCGTGGTCGCCACCAACACGTCATCGAACGTGAGCCGAAGCGCTCGTCGATACCGTGCGCTGCTCCAACGGCTGCCCCCACCGACGCTTCCACCTGATCCCGCTGAGCGACTCGACGATGGTCCAGCCCAATTGGCCCTTGCCCAGTTGTCACGTCCCCACCGAGAAGTGATGGCTCTGTGCGTCCTCGGCGGGCTTAGCGAAAAGGAGGCGGCCGGGGCGCTCGGGATCCCGCCCGGGACTGTGAAGTCACGCCTGTACCGAGCCAACCGAGCGCTCCGCACCAGGTACCAGGAACTGCAATCTTCACAAGCATACGGAGGAGTACGTCCATGAAAGATCAACAGCGCGACGAGCGGTCGGCAGCGCTGCGGGAGCTGCTCGTAAACCTGCCGAGCTCGACGACTGCGAGTCGGCCGATGCGGGCCGTCTCGATGACGCGCTTCGCGGTGGGCACGGCCACTTTGGGCGTGGGAGTATCGATCGTGGCCCTTGCCTTGAGTATGGGGGCGGGTGACGTTCCGGGTGGGGCGCTGCCCGAGCCATCCAGTCCCCCCCGCGCCGAACCGTCGACCGGAATCGGATCGCGCGTGAGGATGTATTCGTCGGTGGAGGAGCTGATCTCTGACAGCGGCGCGGTCGTCTCCGGAATGCTCGTCGACCAGAAGCCAGGCCCCGACGGAACCACGGAGTGGACCGTCGAGGTCAAGCGCACTTTCACTCCCGCAACGCTCGGGGCCACCGCACCCACCTCGACCGTGACTGTCGCCGAGGGAAGCACCCTGCGGGTGCGGACGTTCGACAGCATGACGGCGTCTGTTCCAGGGGCCCCGTTGGACCTAGGCAGCCGCTACCTTCTCTTCCTTTCACCCACAGGTCTCCCTTCCGCTGGCGACGATGAGTTCTTCATCACGGGCGTGTCCGCGGGCGTCTACGAAGTGGTGGGCGACCGCTACGTACGGGCTACGGACGGGGGAGACACACTGCCGGAGGAGCTTCACAACGACGACCTCCGTTAGTGGCGCGAGGCGCCCTGAGACCCGGCCCGACTGGTCTGCGGATGGCGACGATGTTTGGCAGCGCGCTTCGCTTCGGTGCGGTGCGCGCTCCCCGAGGAGCGGCCGGCAACGCCGGGCCCTCGTGCGCGCGCACGACAGCGAATGAACCCGGATCCCGGACGCTCCCTAGTTTGGTGTCGCGATTGCTGGCCAGTATCGGCCGTCCTCGGATCAGTGGCCGCCCTAAGGCGAGCTCGGAAACCGTCGGGCGACCCGATCTCCTGCATGGGATCTTTACTGAATTGCAATAGAAACCTCGCATGAGCCGAAGCAGGCTGAGGATGTGAATAGACGCCCTCCCCTGAACAGCGGGTCCCCAGCGCCGCGACCGCGCGTCCGGTCCGGTGATGACCGTCGGGTTGGCGCGCTCGTTAGGCGGTTGCACCCGCCGCGCGTCGCGGCACCCGCCCGCACGTCGGGCTCCATGCCGTCGCGGACGCCCAGTCGTATCTCAGACCGGGTCGGCGGCGTAGACCGAGAGCAACCCGCCGTCGTCATGGGCCGCGCAGGCGACGTGCCGACCCTGGAGACGCTCACCGCCGTGACGCTTCTCGGGACACCCATCCTCAACCTGAGGATGCGCGTGGTCAAGATCGTGGACCTGGTGCAGATGCGGGACCAGCGAGCGCAGCCATACGGGCTGACCGACCGCGACTTCGAGGTTCTGTTCGCCACCGACACGCGTGTGTTTCTCCCTTACAACGGCTGCCCGGGAGACCTCGTCAAGGTCCGCGCGCGGACCCGCGGCCGCGCCGCCACTGGCCGCGCGACGCAGACGGGCGAACCCAGATGAACGAGGAGTCCACCACTCATGGGACACATCATCTGGATGCCGTCTATGACGCGGTCCTCTTCGACTGGGACGACGTTGTCACCAACCCCGCCGGACAGGTCTATCCGAGTACGGCTGCCTTTCTGCGGCGTTTGCGCGACGCGGCCGTACCGGTGGGTCTGGTCACGGTGAACCCCGACGCGCAACAGATGCTGGCCGCGGGGGGTCTGGCTAGCAGTTTTGACACCGTCGTGGACGGCCGCACCGCGCTCACGCATCACCTGCCGGTCAAACCCGATCCCGCGATGTCTGTCGAAGCAGCCCGCCGGCTGGGCGTTCCTCCGTCCCGCACCGCAATCGTCGAGGGCTCGGTCGCTGGAGTCACAGCCGGGCGAGGGGGAGGATTCGGGTTCGTCGTCGGAATCGACCGAGCCGGACGGCGAGCCCAGCTGGAAGCGGCTGGCGCGGACGTCGTGTTGAGCGACGTCGGTGAACTCGACCTGGGCGTCTCGTCGACTGACCCCTGGCTCCTGGTCTATGAGGGCTTCGATCCTGCGCACGAAGGACATCGGGAGGCGCTGACGGCCTTCGGCAACGGCTACATGGTCACCCGTGGCGCCCGACCCGAGCACCATGACGACGGCATCCACTATCCCGGCACCTACCTTGCCGGCGTTTACAACCGGCTGACCAGCACCATCCACGGCCGCCCTCTGGAGGAAGAACATCTCGTAAACACGCCGAACTGGCTGCCGGTGGACATCCGCATCGGAGACGGACCGTGGCTGTCCACCGGCCAGGTCGTGACGCGCAACGAACGACGCGAAGTCCACCTTCGCCGCGGTCTGGTCACGCGCCGAGCGGTCCTGGATGGCCCAAGAGGGGAGCGACTCGGATTGGTGCAGAGCTCTTTCGCCTCCATGGACCAACCTCACCTGGCCGTCCTCGAGACCACTATCACCGCCCTCAATTGGAGCGGCATGGTCACGCTGCGCTCGGGAGTCGACGCGGGAGTACGCAACAGCAACGTGTCAGCGTATCTCGGGTCGGACGCCGCGCACCTTGAGCCAGCGACGTACCGCCACATTGGTGACATCACCCTCTGCGAGGTGGCGACTCGTCATAGCAAGGTGCGCATCGCCACCGCGGTTCGCGCGAGCCTTACCGTGCCCGCCCGCGCGACTGAGCGCCACGCCGACGCTCCGTGGCAGCACACCCGTGAGTTCCGCATTGCCGTGGAGCAGGCTCGACCAGTCACCCTCACCAAGACGATCGCCATCTTCACTTCGCACGATCGCGCCATCACAGAACCCGGGGCTGCCGCCCTAAACCTGCTCGCGGAGCACGGAGCGGACGTCGGCGTCCTGCTCGAACGCCACGAGGCGATCTGGCGGCGGTTGTGGGAGCGCTTCGCGGTGACAATCGAAGCCGACGCCCGCAGTCAGCTCATCCTGAACCTGCATATCTTCCACTTGTTGCAGACCCTGTCCCCACATTCAGCAGAGCTCGACGCCGGCGTGCCGGCTCGCGGTTTGCACGGCGAAGGCTACCGAGGACATATTTTCTGGGACGAGGTGTTCGTTATTCCTGTGATCGCCGCCCGCTTCCCAACGATCAGTCGGGCACTTGTCGACTACCGATGGCGCCGTCTGGGAACAGCGCGAGCAGCAGCGTCCGCTGCCGGCCTAAATGGGGCACTGTTCCCATGGCAAAGTGGCAGCGATGGGCGAGAGGAGACGCCCGAGGCCCTCTTCAACCCCCGTTCCCAGCGGTGGATGGCAGACAACTCGTATCGGCAGCGCCACGTGGGGTTGGCTATTGCCTACAACGCCTGGCAGCAGTACCAGACGACCGGCGACCTCGAATGGCTCGCCGAACGTGGCGGAGATCTCATCATCGAAGTGACCCGCCTGTTTGCTTCACTCGCGGTACATGATGCCGGTACTGACAGATTCCACATCGCAGGAGTGATGGGTCCGGATGAGTTCCACGATGGCCCTCCCGACGCGCCCGGTACCGGGCTGCGTGACAACACCTACACCAACGTCCTCGCCTCCTGGGTCGCCATGCGGGCGGGCGACACCCTCACCATGCTTGATGGCCATCGAGCTCGGTCTCTCCGGGACCGCCTCAACGTCACCGACGACGAAATCGCCCGCTGGTCTCACCTCAGCACACGGCTGACCGTGGGCTTCCACAAAGACGGCATCCTCACTCAGTTCGACGGCTACGAGGATCTGCAGGAGCTGGACTGGGCCCACTATCGGCGCCGCTATGGAAACATCGGCCGACTCGACTTGATTCTCGAATCGGAGAACGACAGCACGAACCACTACAAGCTGGCGAAGCAGCCCGATGTCGTCATGCTCGTCTACCTCCTCGGGCACGGCGGCCTTCGCGCGCAACTAGACGCACTCGGCTACCCCTTCCCCGAGGCCGACCTCATCCGCACGGTCGACTATTACCTCGCCCGCACCACCAACGGGTCAACGCTCAGTCGCGTTGTCAGCGCCTCCGTGCTGGCAGGGATCGACCCCTCCCGATCCTGGCTCGCGTACCGCGAAGCACTGATCGGCGATCTGGACGACTCGCAAGGCGGGACAACCCGCGAAGGCATCCACCTCGGCGCGATGGCCGGCACCATCGATTTACCCGTCCGATCCTTCGCCGGCATGACCTACAGTGACGACGGACTTGTCTTCACGCCGCGCTTACCGCCTCAACTGTCGCAGGTGGCATTCCAAATCCGTTTCCGCGAACACCTCGTCGATGTGACCGTCGGGCGCAAGAGTCTGAGGCTGCACGCGCACGCCAGCTCCGCCCTCCCTTTCCGGGTCCGGACCGGCGGCGCGGACGACACACTGTCCGCCGGACAGACTAAGGAGTTCGACATCGACTCCACTGGAGCGGCGCAGTCTGACGCGGCAACGAGCCGTTAGCGGGCACCAACCGGAACCGGGCCGGCCGCGTCACCCTGACTATGCCCGTCGTGGGCTGTGGCCGCTCAACCAGGACTCGCGCCTCGACAAAGGGCTCTCCGCCCTCGAAGGTGCGCGCGGACAATTCGGGCCCGGCCCCGTCCGACGCGCCCGGCAGAACTCGGCCCGACATTCCGACCAGTGGATCAGAGGGACCCACCCGGCCATACTGCCTTGGCTGGCCCGTCGGTCGGGGTTACAAGGCCTCGACAAGGTCCCGCATCGTGGCGACCTCGGCCGTCTGGTCCGCGATGATCTTGTCGATCAGGGCGATGACGTCGGGGTTCCGCGCCCCACGGAGGGCCATCTCCCCCATGTCGATCGCACCCTCGTGGTGGACGATCATCTGCTCCAGGAACAGCCGCGCGGCCTCGGCGCCCGACGCGTCCTCGAGAGCAGTCATGTCGCCTTCTGACATCATCCCGTCGCCGTGCCCCATGCCACCCATGCCACCCATGCCGCCCATCGAGTCCTCGTCATAGTCGACGTTCCACTCCTCCAGCCACGACCGCATGGTCTCGATCTCCGGACCTTGGGCGTCCTTGATCTTCTGGGCGAGCTCGGTCACCTCGTCCGGGATGCCGGACTTGGCGAGGAGGATGTCGGCCATCTCGATCGCCTGCTCATGGTGCGGGATCATCATGACGAGGAACATCTGGTCGGCGGCGTTGAAGTCAGCGCCGGGTTCGATCGTCTGGGTCATCATGCCGCCGGGCCCGCCCCCCATACCAGGCATGACCCCATCCTGCGCGGCGCAGCCGGCGAGGACGAGGACTCCGGCGAGCACGCCGACCGTGAGCGCGATGGCGCGCGATTTGTTGTTCACAGCAGTGTCCTTTCAATCAGTCGAAGCAGATGTGATTCGGCGCCCGGCGGGCGACATGTTCCTCCAGGCAGGTGCGGGCGAACAGGACGGCGAATCAAGTTCGACTGATCGAGAGCAGTGCCCGGTCGAGAAACACCACCCCGTCGGGATCCGGTGCCCTCTCCTGTTCGAGCTACATCGCGAGCACTGCTCGCTGGAACTCGAGCTGTCGGGAACGGATCTCGGACACCGAACGCCCGCCGATACGTTTCAGGTCGATGTAGTGTTGCGTGTTCGATCGTCGTCCGATATCCGCGCTGTCGAAGCTGGTCGACCATCGACGTCTTTCCCGAGCTCGGCCCGCCCGTGATGACATACCACTCGAACACTGTCCTCCCCTTCCGCTCGCGAACGACGGGTACGCGCCGCGCGGTCAGGTCGTCTCCACGGTGCGCGTTGACGCCTTACGCAGCCCCACCTGTGCTGGCGGCCGAGCCGGACGTCGGGCGGCGCCGGTCTGTCTCGAGAACAGGATCACGACGACAAGTACGAGGCCTACCACCCAAATGAAGCCGATCAGGACTCCGGCGACGTCGTCGAACGTCTCGGTGACGCCGGTGTCGATGAGGACGCGGTAGGGGCCATAGCCGGGCAGGAGGACGGCGGGCCCCGGTGGTTCGAGCCGGAGCATGGGGCTCTGGGTGATCCCGAGGTCCAGGAATGGGACGACGAACGCGACCAGCACCCCCGTGACGCGACCGAACAAGACCCCCAGACACATGCCCACCAGCGCGTAGACGGCGCCCAGGAGCAGCGTGCCGCCGACGAACCCCACCCATTGCTTGGCGGGAAACACCATCGCCGTGACCGCGAGCGACGCTGCGGCTGTGATCACGACCGCCACTCCCACTTGCCCGAACCGCCCCGCCAGCAGCGAGTACTTCCTCATCCCGGACTCCACGAGCCGGCGGTCACCATCGCGGTTGTTGAGCGCGAAGAAGAGGCCGGCAACGGTAGCCAACGACGCCACCGCGATCGGCGCCATCGTTCCGGCCTGCGTGTCGGGCAGCCAGACCTGAACATCCGTCTCCCGCCCGGCTTCGAGGACGCGCATGATCGAGTACTGCTCGTCGGTGATGAGCTTGGACAGCCAGATGAAGATGACCGGCACCGTCACAAGGAGAACCCAGAGGGCGGGGTTGCGAGCAAGCTGCCGCAGCCCCATCCGGAAGCTCGCCCCGACTTGACCCGCCCATCCGGGACGAGGTGCGCCGTGCGGCAGACGGCTCACCCGTGTGGACCGCGCCAGAAGCAGCCCACTGACGAGAAGGGAGGCTCCGACCCAGACCCAGGCGATCCCAAGGTCGCCGAGGCGTCCACCGTGGCCGGACGGGAGGTCGACCATCCACAGCGTGACGAAGTGTGTGGGCATCCACCGGGTGATCTGCACCCGGTCGGGTGAGGTGAGGGCAGGTCCGAAGAAGACGTCGAGGATCCAGATGAGCAGGATCACGACTGTTCCGTTGACGGCGTCGTGAACGATGGAACCCACCGCTGCGCCGATGCCGACGTAGACGACCGCGAACATGACGGTGCCCGCCGCAACACGAAGCGGATCGTCCACGACGGCCCGAATAAGCAAGGTCGAGACAGCCGCAGCGGAGACGAGAACGGCAATCAGGATCCCCGTCAACAGCCGGGAAACGACCAGCGACCGCGCAGGAAGGCCAGCCAACACCAGCCGCCGAACGGCGACGTGCGCCTGGCGGGTTTGGAAGAACATGGCGAGGGCGGCCAGAAACGCGGCGGCCCACCCGGCCGTCGCGGTTTCCACAGCGTTGCCGGTGCCGCCCAGCAGGTGGGCGGCATCCGCCATCGGTTGCGCGGCAACCAACACGAAGACGACAGGGATCAGCACCAGCACCAGCAGGTTCACGGGATTGCGGACGTACTCGACGAGAAACCGGCGGGTCAGCACCGCGACGGCCGTCATTTCTGCGTCGCCTTCCCGTCGCGAAGCACGATGATCCGGTCGAACCTCTCCTCGTTCGCGATGAAGTGGCTGATCACCAGCACTGCTCGGCCGGATCCACGCTGACGCTCGACCAGCCCCCAGAACCGCAGATACGTGTCCCAATCAAAGCCCGCGTAGGGCTCGTCGAGGAGCAACACCGCGGGGTCGGGAAGGAGCGCCAGAGCGAGATTCAGCTTGGCGAGCGTGCCGCCAGAGAGTCGATCCGCCCGTACATCTGCATACCGAGCGAAATCGAGCTCCTCATAGAGTGTTTGCTGCGCCACGAGCCGCTCCTCCCGACTCATCCGGTATGCGACACCGAACAACTCGAAGTGCTCGTCGCAGGTGAGGCGCTCGAACACCACGGGTCGTTGCGGGCAGTAACCCAGCGAACCGCGCAGGTCGACCACGACGGCATCTGCCGGCAGCGCGCCGACCAGAATCTGCATCAGCGTCGACTTACCCGACCCGTTCTCCCCGACAAGACCGACGATCTCGCCGCGATGCAGCGACAGTGACACACCATCCAAGACGCGATGCCGTCGACGGAGCGGCCACATGCCCTGCCCGTAGGTCTTGGAGACACCGCTCGCGCTGACTACGGGGTCGGCGCGCGATTCCGCAGAGGAGCCGCCGATCGGATCCAGCGGCTCCGTCCGATTCGAGACCATGCGCGGAGTGTGTCACCCGCCCGCCCCTGCGTGAAGGACGTAGGTCCTGCGGCTGCAGGGGCAGCTCTCCGAAATAAAGTCCGACCCAAGGACTCTTCTGCGGAGACGGAGGAAGGTGAACCCTCGGTTCCCGTAAACGAACTCCACCTTGGCAGGGTGAAATCGCAGCGTAACGATCACTCCAGCTCCAGCGCCCGTCGCACCGCCAAGGAAGCGGAATGCCGGGTTGATCAGGCGCTCACTGTTCCCATCCTTACAGCACTCAGCGCTCGATATGCTCTCCTCGATCGCTCCGTCGGTGGCCGCTGGGCATGCCCGGGGACACCAGGCGCGACGTGTGTCTCCCGCCGCAAGAGCTGCACCCACCGTGGGACAAGCGGATCGCGTGTTCCGCGCGGTCGCGCGGCTTTGAAAGCGTCATCAACGGTGGGATGCGAACCCATCATGCCCATGTTCGGTAGGTGGCGTCCCCTGGGGTGGTGTAGTTCTCGGTGCTGAGTGTCACGTCGTTGACGTGGTGAGCCATCGTGCGATGGTCAGTGAGAACCGATCAAA
>NZ_JQKT01000003.1:0-3501 GCF_000746195.1 Microbacterium sp. UNCCL10
GTCGATGGCATCAACGACATGTCCGAGGCTCTGCTGGGCATGATGCGCGCGATCCAGGACCTGGACCAGCAGCTCGCCGGCAGCTGACACACGCTCGACGTCTGAGGGGGCGGTCGTCGGGCCGCTCCCTCACCCTCGACCACACATTGACGGAGGATGCCGCAGATGGACATCATGCTCGACCTCGAGCAGCTCAAGGACGCGAAGGCCGGTCTCGAATCGTCCATTTCGGAGTTCGAAGCGGCCGCCGACACCAATGACGACCTCGAGACGGCGATCGCCCGGCCCGACGGGCGCAGCGATCTGCTGAACCAGGTGATCGACTTCGAGGTGGCATGGCGCGACAAGCGCGGCAAGCTCAAGGAGAACCTCACCAACATCAAGGACCAGCTGACGTCGATCATCGACGGCTGGGAGGAGTGGGACACCACCACCGCCAGCGATCTCGAAGGCAGCACGAGCACGCAGAACGTGACCGCACGCGGGGGAGTCCGATGAAATCGCCGAACACGGGACACACGCTCCGTCAGCTCGAAGGCAACGCGGCCGACATCGTCAGCCGCGGGGAGGGCTTGAAGACCCTCGCCGCGACGATGGAGACGACGGCCACGCACCTGAAGAACATCGGCAACTCCGCCATCCACAAGAGCAAGGGCACCGACAAGCTCGCCGAGATGGCCAACGAGACGCACGGCGACCTCTCCGACGCCGCCGTGCGGTACCGCGGCACCGGCAAGAGCCTGGCGGCGTACGGTGAGGCGCTCGACACCGCGCAGACCTGGCTGCGCAGCAACATCGACGACGTCGAGTCGGCCGAGAACGCCTATCAGGCGGCCCTGGAGGCGAAAGCGGATGCCGACTGGGCGGAGAGCCTCGCCGCCACCCGCGCCTCCGCCGCCGACCCCGACGACGACGCGGCCTCCCGCGCCGCCACCCGCGCCGAGGATGCCGCCGACGACGCCGCGACCGCCCTCACGACCGCGAGGATCCACCGCGACGAGATGTGGAAAGCGTTCGACGACGTCTTCGACGCCTGGTCGGACGCCTACGACGACGCCGTCGACGGCATCGAGAACGCGATCGAGTCCGCCGACAACAACGACGGCTTCTGGGAGTTCGTGGACGACCTCCTCGACGTCATCGCGATCGTCCTGGTCGTCCTCAGCATCATCGCGCTCATCATCGGCGCGCCCCTGACCGGCCTCCTGGGCATCATCCTCCTCGTGCTGGCCGCGGCCTCGCTGCTGCTCACGCTGCTGAAGTTCGCGTACGGGAGGGCGAGTCTGAGCGACGTGGCCTGGAGCGCCGTCGGCCTGCTTCCGTTCGGCGTCGGCAAGGTGCTCTCGCGGGGCGTGCCTGCGCTCGGCTCGGTCGTGCAGGGCGGCCGGGGGGCCGTGACAGCCGCCATCCGCGCCGGCCTGCCGCGCGTCTCCCTCCTGCGACCGACCACGTGGGCGACGCCGGTACGATCGCTGTTCGCGCCGGTGCGGTCGTGGCTCGCGCTGCCGAAGCCGGGCATGCTCACCAACCCTCTCGCGGCCATCCGTCTCGGCGGAGCCGAGACGGCGCAGGTCTCGACCTTCCTCAACACGGTGCGCAACTCCCCGTGGGCCAGTAACCCCGGTGTGCAGCAGTTCGTGTCCTCGACGGCCGCGTCGCTGCCCGGCGGCATCCGCCAGGGGGCGAACGTCATCAGCTGGGGAGGGTTCAGCCTCATCGACGGCCTCGGGCTCGCCGACGCCCAGCCGGAGATCCCGGGCCTGCGCGACCTCCGCGTAAGCTGACGCCGTGACAGACAGCCCCGCGCGAGCGCGCTCCGTCCATTCCGTCCTGAGCACGATCCTCGCCGTCGTCGCGATCCTCCCGCCGGCCGCCCTCGTCGTCTTCCTCGTGGGTTCGCTCCTCCTCTCCGGTGGTCAGGTGAGCGCGTCGATGGACACCAAATGGGATGCCGTGCGGCCCTACCCGCTGTTCGCGGTGCCCACCGTCGTGCTCGTCGTCCTCGCCGTCGTGTCCGTCGTCCTCGCGCTGCTCGTCGCGGTGACGGCCCGCGCCGGCGACGAGACCGGGCTCCGCGGGCTGGTCGGCCCGCTCGTCGGGGCGATCATCGCCGCGATCCTGTTCGCCGTGCTCATCCCCGACGGTGGCACGCGCGAGGGAGACATCACGGTCGGCGGACAGTGGATCGCCGCGATCGTCAGTGCGGCCGCCCTGGGCGCCGTGCTCCTCGGCGCCGCCGGAGCAGCGGCGAAGAGCCGCGCGCAGGGGCAGGCGGCGTGACCGCGCTCTCCGGGTTCCACATCATGCTGCCGCCCGGCTGGTCGCGTTACCGGGTGGACGAGGACGGCCGGAAGGAGTTCATCGCCAAGCTCTCCGCGCGGATGAAGGACGTCGGGCACCCCGACCTCGACGTGCGGCTCCGGATGCTCGCGAACGCCCAGTGGCGGAAGCTGGCGCAGACCCGCACGCACAGCGTCTACCTCGCCGACCGTGAGGTCGACGGTCTCGTCCACCTCCCCGTCTCGCTCGCCGTGCGGCAGCACGTCGCGCCTGCCGGTGTCGCCTTCGGCGACGGCATCCGCGACCTCACCCCCGCGCAGATCGACGTCTACGACACCGCGATCGGCCCCATCCGGCGCTGGGAGTCCGACAAGCCCGGCGAGGGGGAGACGGAGGGGATCACCACCCGCACGCTCGGGTACGGCTTCGCGCTTCCGGACGCCGACGACCGCCGCGGCCTCATCTTCACGGCATCCATCCCCTACCCGGACGGTGCGGACGCCTCTCTCGTGGAGGCGGCGACCGAACTCGTGGACTCGATCATGGAGACGTTCCGATGGCGGTAGCCCCCACGTACACGCTCAGCCTCGAGACGACGTGGCTGCCCGTGCCACTGGAGTTCCCGTGGGGCTCCTTCCCGGATGCCGACGCCTGGGCGGACGAGTTGACCGACAGCCTGCTGGCCGGGACCGGGCTGCCGGCCGAGGCGCGTGACCAGCTGCGCGCCACGGCGCTCACCCTTCAGGCGATGCCCGGGCCCCTGCCCGGTGCGATGGAGCGGTTCTGGCGCACCGAGTACGTCGGCGGTCCCGCCATCATCGCCCACCTGTACGTCACGGACTCCGGCGCACGCAGCGCCGACGAGCTGCTGCAGCTCGCGCGCGCCGGCATCGGAGGCCGGGTGCAGACGTGGACGTCCCTCGAGGGCACCGCGTTCCCGCTCGCCGTGCAGGCCGTCGTGACGACGGACATCGAGGACGTGACCGTCGGGGCGGTCCGCCACCTGGGGGTCCGCGACGGCTACGTCTTCCTGCTCGATTTCCTCAGCGAGGACCCGCTGGTCCTCGAGGCCGTGCAGGACGAGCTGTCGGGCATCTTCCGCTCCATCCGCTTCGCCTGACCGGGCTCTGCCTCCGCCCCGGCCGCCCCGCCGGCGCACCCCGGGGGGATGGGGAGTGCTCCCCATCGACGGTGGTGGGGGTGGCGGTTAGGTTCTTCGTA
>NZ_JQKT01000004.1:0-1454 GCF_000746195.1 Microbacterium sp. UNCCL10
TGACCGGATTCAACCGGTCGTTGCAACACCGGGTTGTTACAGCAACAGTAACTGCTCGTTGAAGGCTTCAGCGGGGGTCTTCCAGCCGAGTGCCTTGCGGGGCCTCGTGTTGAGTGCGTGAGCGACGGCGTCGATCTCCGCGGCGGACCAGCGGGACAGGTCGGTGCCCTTGGGGAAGTACTGCCGGAGGAGGCCGTTCGTGTTTTCGTTCGTTCCGCGCTGCCAGGGCGACTGCGGGTCGGCGAAGAACACAGGGATGCCCGTGTCAACGCGGAACTGGGCGTGCGCGGACATCTCCTTCCCTCGGTCCCAGGTCAGCGATCTGGCCAGCTGCGTCGGCAGCGTCGACATGGTGTTCGCGAGGGCGTTCTTCATCGTGAGGGCGCCGTAGCCCGCCAGCGCCGGCCCGTTCTTCGGGGTCTCTTTGTGTCGATACCCCTCTTCGCGAGGAAGATGGACGAGGAGCGTGTAGCGAGTCGTGCGTTCGACGACGGTGCCGACCGCTGAGCGTTCCAAGCCGATCAGTAAGTCCCCTTCCCAATGCCCTGGAACGGCACGGTCGGAGGCCTCGGCGGGACGCTCGCTGATCAGCGTCTCCGGAGTGACGTGCGCCCATGCCTTGCGTCGCGAACGCTCTCTCGGCGCACGCAACGCACGTCCCGTTCGCAGACACCACACCAGCTCACGTCTGAGCGCGCCACGCCCTTCGATGTAGAGCGACTGGTAGATCGCTTCGTGGCTGATACGCATGGACTCATCATCTGGGAAGTCGACGCGGATCCGGTTCGCGATCTGCTCAGGACTCCACGCCCACGACCACGGCCGGTCCTTCCGGTGCGGCTTGTTCCGACCCGTGAACTTCGGCGCCGTCGGGCCGGGAACGACCTCACCGGCCGGCATCACGATGCTCCCAGAGAGACGCTCCTCGACATACGCCCGCAGCTGAGGGTTCGCGACGAGTTTGGCGGTCTTCGGCCGCTTCGCGGCGATATCTGACTTCCACTGCGCGACCGACGCACGGTAGTCGCGTTTGCTTCCCCGGGTGGCTGCGTTACGACGCAGCTCACGTGAGATCGTCCCCGGATCTCGTCCGAGACGACGAGCGATCTCACGAACACCAACGGCCTGTGCGTTAAGGATCGCGATCTCCTCCCGCTCACGGAACGACAAGTACCGGCCTGAAGGGGGCTTGCTCAGATCGAACGGCGGCATGCCGCCAGCGTTGTGGAACCACCGGCCACCGACCGGCTGCGACACCCCGACCCGCGCCGCAGCTTCTTCCGGCAACAACCCCGTCGCAATCTCGACCCAGAACCGATGCTGCACCTCTCGCGGGATCGGAGGCGTGCCCGGAGACCGAAGCCTTGGCCGCACCGCTCGATCTGCCTGCTGTTGTCGTCGAACCATCCAAACACCTCCGATTCAAGGTGTTGCGACGACCAGTTGAATCCGCC
>NZ_JQKT01000005.1:0-1404 GCF_000746195.1 Microbacterium sp. UNCCL10
GGTGACGTCCCGCTGAGTGGTGGAGTTTCTCAACACCGTGCGGGATCAGCTTCTGTGATTATGCCGCAGTGAGTTCGGGGATGGCGACCTCCTCTTCTGTGACGTGCAGGAGCTTCATGGAGTGCTCGCTGAAGTAGCGTCGGTCGGCGCCGTCCCACTCGTCGTGCTGTTCGATGAGGACGTGGCCGGCCAGGCGCAGCAACGCTGCCGGGTTGGGGAACGTGCCAACCACGTCGGTGCGGCGTTTGATCTCCTTGTTGACCCGCTCCAGAGGGTTCGTGGACCAGATCTGCCGCCAGTGCTGGGGCGGGAAGCCGCAGAACGCGAGGATGTCGTTCTTCGCCTCCTCGAGCATGTCCGCGATCTTCGGGTGTGACCTGGTCAGCATGCGGACCACCTCGTGGAACTGCGCGAACACGTGCTCGGTGTCGGGCTGCGCGAAGATCGTGCGGATGATCGACGCGACCATCGGCCCGGCCGTCTTCGGAACGTTCGAGAGCACGTTGCGCATAAAGTGCACCCGGCATCGCTGCCAACTCGACCCCTGGAACACCGTCTCGATCGCGGCGATCAGGCCGGTGTGCGCGTCGGAGATCACGAGCTTCACCCCACCCAGCCCGCGGGCCTTCAACGAGCGCAGGAACGTGGTCCAGAACGGTTGCGACTCGGTGTCTCCGACCTCGAACCCGAGCACCTCCCTGCGCCCGTCCGCGGCAACGCCGATCGCGACGACCACAGCTTGAGAGACGACCCGCCGGCCGATCCTCGCCTTGCAGTAGGTCGCGTCGAGGAACACATACGGGTAGGTGGTGTCGGCAAGGGGCCGGTCCCGGAACGCGGCGACGTCCTCGTCCAGATTCGCGCAGATCCGCGACACCTCCGACTTGCTGATCCCCGTGTCCGCGCCCAGCGCTTTAACCAAATCGTCGACCTTGCGGGTCGAGACGCCGTGGACGTAGGCCTCCATCACGACCGCGAACAGGGCCTGGTCGACCCGGCGGCGCCGCTCCAACAGTGACGGGAAGAAGCTGCCCTGCCGCAGCTTCGGGATCCGCAGATCCAGCTCCCCGGCGGTGGTTGTGAGGGTGCGGGGGCGGGTGCCGTTGCGCTGGGTGGTGCGGTCCGGGGTGCGTTCGAACGGGGCGGCACCGATGAACGCGGCCGCTTCCGCATCGATCAGCTCCTGATAGAGCGTTTCGGTCGCCAGCCGGATTCGGTCGGTGACGTCGGTGAGTTTCAGTTCCCCGAGGAGCTCGAGGAGGGCAGACTGGTCTAGAGCCATCGTGCGTTGTGTCTTTCTGTGAGTAGCTTTGATCGGTTCTCACTGACCATCGCACGATGGCTCACCACGTCAACGACGTGACACTCAGCACCGAGAACTACACCACCCCAGGGGACGCCACC
>NZ_JQKT01000006.1:0-1347 GCF_000746195.1 Microbacterium sp. UNCCL10
GACCTGGCTGCATCACTACAATCACCACCGACCCCACACCGGCATCGGCGGCAAGACACCCTCAGCCCGCGTTCACAACCTCACGGGGAACTACATTTAGCCGCTGACTTCGGGGTTCACGTGGACCGCAAGACGGTGCTCGCTGTGATGCAGGATTTGGGGATCATGCCGCCCGCCGCGCGCGCCGCATTTCGTCGGGCGGCCGCGCGAGCACGCACCGCCCCTGACCCGGTCGACCTCCTGGAGCGACGCTTCCAGGACGCTGTCGAACCCGGCACGGTTCTGTCGGTGACGGAGCTTGACCCGGTTTTCCGGACACCTTGGTCCTGCCCCGGTTTCCCGGAACGATTGGTTGAGAGATGTGGCTACTTCTGAGAGGAGAGTGGTCGTATGCCGAGACCGTATCCGTCCGAGTTCCGTGAGCGTGCGCTCGAGCTGGTGAGGTCGGGACGCACCGTTGTCGACGTCGCCGCGACGCTCGGGATCGCGCAGTCCTGCCTCTACCGCTGCAAGCAGCAAGATCTTGTGGACCGTGGGATCAGACCGCTGTGCGGGCGCGCGCCGTCGGCCGAGCTGACTGCCGCGAACAGGCGCATCCGTGAGTTGGAGGAGGAGAACAAGATCCTCCGCAGAGCGGCTGCAGCGGTGGAGCAGGTGATGCCCCCAAAAGACCGGTTCCGTCTCGTGGGCGAGCTCCACGCTGACGGAGTCCGCATCCGGAAGGCCTGCCTCGCGTTAGGCGTTTCAACATCGGGATACTACGAGTGGAAATCGCGAGCACCGTCGACGAGATCAATCCGGCACGCCTGGCTGACCGACCTGATCGGACAGATCCACGAATCGTCCTACGGCACCTACGGCCGGATGCGGGTTCGCGCAGAGTTGCAGCGGTCGCACGAGATCACGGTCGGTCAGAACACTGTCGGGCTGCTGATGCGGCGATCCGGGCTGGTCGGACTCCCGCTGCGACGACGGTCCAAGCGTGTCCCCAACCAGGTCACCGTCACCGACCTCGTCCGTCGCCGCTTCCACGCAGACGGGCCCGACCGGCTCTGGGTGGCCGACATAACTGAGCATCCGACACGGGAAGGAAAGCTCTACTGCTGCGTCGTCCTCGACGTGTTCAGCCGTCGCGTCGTGGGATGGGCGATAGACACCACACAGCGCGCGGAACTGGCCACGAACGCGCTCGGCATGGCGATCGACTCACGTCGACCCTCCCCGGGAACGATCATCCACGGGGACCACGGCACGCAAGGCGGATTCAACTGGTCGTCGCAACACCTTGAATCGGAGGTGTTTGGATGGTTCGACGACAACAGCAGGCAGATCGAGCGGTGCGGCCAA
>NZ_JQKT01000007.1:0-1728552 GCF_000746195.1 Microbacterium sp. UNCCL10
GGTGCGGGGGCGGGTGCCGTTGCGCTGGGTGGTGCGGTCCGGGGTGCGTTCGAACGGGGCGGCACCGATGAACGCGGCCGCTTCCGCATCGATCAGCTCCTGATAGAGCGTTTCGGTCGCCAGCCGGATTCGGTCGGTGACGTCGGTGAGTTTCAGTTCCCCGAGGAGCTCGAGGAGGGCAGACTGGTCTAGAGCCATCGTGCGTTGTGTCTTTCTGTGAGTAGCTTTGATCGGTTCTCACTGACCATCGCACGATGGCTCACCACGTCAACGACGTGACACTCAGCACCGAGAACTACACCACCCCAGGGGACGCCACCCCAGCAGAGAGGAAACATCCTCGAACAACAAGGCCTAATAGCCCCCTCACCAGGCTCGTTCGCCGTGCGCGAACGACTGGCACTCTCTGTGGCCGAGTGCTAATCTGGGCTTAGTTGAGTCGATGTGACTCAACTCTTGGGACCAGAAGACACAAGGAGAGAACAATGGCCACGTACGACCCGTTCCGTGACCTCGACCGCCTCGCGTCGAGCCTCTTCGACACCCGCCGCGGCCCGCGTCGCATGCCGATGGACCTCTACCGCGACGGCGACCACTACGTCCTGTCCGCCGACCTGCCGGGCATCGACCCGGGTTCGGTCGACATCGACGTCGACGGCCAGCTGCTCACCATCCGCGCGGAGCGCACCCTCACCCAGGGCGAGGGCGTCAAGTGGATCACGCGCGAGCGTGAGGCCGCGAGCTTCCTGCGCCAGCTGAACCTCGGCCAGGGCATCGACACGGAGAGCATCGCCGCGAACTACAGCAACGGCGTGCTCACGGTGACGATCCCGGTGAGCGAGAAGGCCAAGCCCCGCAAGGTCGAGGTCGTCGCCGGCAACGAGGCGCCCACCATCCAGGCGCACGAGAGCTCGGAGGAGCCGCAGCCGATCGAGCAGTGATCGACGCGCACCCCGATACACCGCAGAACCGCCCCGTGTCCACAGGACCGGGGCGGTTCTGCGTGTCGCCCTAGAATCAGGGCACCCGCACACCGGACCTTCAGCAAGGACGCCGATGCCCGATCTCCGCCCTGTTCCCGAGCGCGAGCTCACCGCCGCCGTACCCCTCACCACGCCGGACGGTCGACGGCTCAATCCGGATGCCGTCGGCTGGGCGCGCAGCCCGCTCGTGGACACCTCGGGCATCGACGGCCGCCGTCGCTGGGGCCGGAACAAGCGCTGGGAGTACTGGAACGTCATGACCCCCACGCACATCGTGGGGCTGACGCTCTCCTCACTCGACTACGCGGCCGTGCACGAGATCTGGGTGTTCGAGCGGGGCACCGGCCGCGAATGGGGAAAGAGCGCGACCGTCATCCCGGCGAAGGAGGTCCAACTGCCGGCGAACCTCGGCGGCGGGCTCTCCCTCGCCGGCGCCCGCGACCTCGCGATCACCGCGACTCCGACGGGGGACGGGCAGACCTGGCGGCTGCACGGCGCCATCCCGGGCGTCACGTTCGACATCACGGTGACCCGCCCGGAACGCCACGACTGCCTCGCCGTCGTCGTGCCCTGGTCACCGCGACTGTTCCAGTACACGGTGAAGGATGTCGCGCTGCGCGCCGCCGGCACGATCACCGTCGACGGGGTCGCGCACCCGGTGCCCGCGGACTCCTGGGCCGTGCTCGACCACGGCCGCGGGCGATGGCCCTACGACATCCGGTGGAACTGGGGCGCCGGCGGCGGCATCTCCCACGGCCGGACGATCGGCATCCAGGTCGGCGGAAAGTGGACCGCCGGGACCGGATCGACCGAGAACGCCGTCGTGATCGACGGGGTCCTCCACAAGATCTCCCAGGAGCTCGAGTGGACATATGACCTCGCCGAGCCGCTGCGCCCGTGGCGCGTACGCGGCGGGGGACTCGAGGCGACGCTCACGCCCTTCCACGACAAGCGCTCGGCGACGAACCTCGGCGTCCTGTCCTCGCGCACGGACCAGTGCTTCGGGGTCTGGTCGGGGACGTTCGAGGGCATCCCGTTCGACGGCATCGAGGGCTTCGCCGAGGACGTCCACAACCGATGGTGAGGCCCCTAAGCTGACGGCATGGGCATCCGTCCGAGGTCAGGCGAGGAAGCCGTCGTCGTCCGAGACCTACGGGTGCGCCGCGGCGGCACACCGGTGTTCGAGGGTCTCGACGTCGCGATCCCGCGCGGACGCATCACCGGCCTGCTCGGGCCCTCGGGTTGCGGCAAGACGACGCTCATGCGCGCGATCGTCGGCGTTCAGAAGATCGACGGCGGCTCGGTCACGGTGTTCGGGGAGCCCGCCGGCGGCGTGAGCCTCCGCCGCCGCGTCGCGTATGACACGCAGGCCGCCTCGGTGTACGGCGACCTGACCGTGCGCCAGAACCTCTCCTATTTCGCGCGCCTGATCGGCGCCCCGCGAGGCGACGTCGATCGCGTCATCGAGCAGGTCGGGCTGCGGCCGCAGGCCGGGCAGACGGTGGCCTCCCTCAGCGGCGGCCAGGAGAACCGCGTCTCGCTCGCCGTGGCGATGCTCGGCTCGCCCGAGCTCATCGTGCTGGACGAGCCGACCGTCGGGCTCGATCCCGTGCTGCGCGCCGAGCTGTGGGCGGTGTTCCGCGCCCTCGCGGCCACCGGCGTCACGCTGGTCATCTCCAGCCACGTCATGGACGAGGCGCTGCGCTGCGACCGGCTGCTGCTCATGCGGGCCGGACGGCTCGTCGCCGACACGACGCCGGCGGCGCTCCTGGCCGACACGGGCGAGTCCGATCCCGACGCGGCCTTCCTCGCGCTCATCGAACGGGGCACCGCGGGATGAACGGCATCCGCACGTTCGCGACCGCGGGCCGGGTGCTGCGCCAGCTCAGCCACGACCCGCGGTCCATCGCGCTCATGCTCGTGGCCCCGAGCATGCTCGTGGGGCTGTTCGCCTGGCTCTTCAGCGACCAGGACGGGGTATTCGACACATTCGGCGGCCCGATCCTCGCGCTGTTCCCGTTCGTCGTGATGTTCCTGATCACCTCCATCACGACCCTGCGGGAACGCCGCAGCGGAACGCTCGAGCGGCTCATGACGACGCCGCTCGGCAAGGCGGACTTCATCGTCGGCTATGCGCTCGCGTTCGGGCTCATGGCGATGCTGCAGGCGGTCATCACGGTCGCGTTCGCCGTGCTCGTCTGCCGATTGGATGTCGAGGGCCCGCTGTGGCAGCTCGGGCTCGTCGCCGTCGTGGATGCGCTGCTCGGAACGGCGCTCGGGCTGCTCGCCAGCGCCTTCGCCCGCACCGAGTTCCAGGCGGTGCAGTTCATGCCGGTGCTCGTCTTCCCGCAGATCATCCTCGGCGGCCTCTTCATGCCGCGGGACCGGATGCCCGACGTCCTCCACGCCATCAGCGACTGGCTGCCGCTCAGCCACGCCATCGATGCGGTGGCCGCGGTGAGCGCCGGGGACGAGGGCTGGGATGTGGCGCGTCCGCTGCTGATCGTCACGGCGTTCGCGGTCGGCTCCCTCGTGCTGGCATCGCTCACGCTCCGCCGCCGAACCCCGTAGCCGACAGGGGACCGCGCCGTCAGCCTCGGGAGCGGAGCTTCGCGGTGAGCGTCCGCAGCTGGGCGAGCTCGTCGTCGCTCAGCACCGACATGCGCTGCGCGATCGACCGGCCATGCGCGGTCGCGATGCGGAGGAAGGCGGCCTTCCCCTGCTCCGTGGCGCTGACGAGCGCGCCGCGGCCGTCCAGCGGATCGGGGCATTTCACGAGCAGACCCCGAGCGACCATGCGGTCGACCAGCCGCGAGACGCTGGGCTGGCTGATGAGCATGTTCGCCGTCACGTCGCGGAGGCGGGCAGCGCCGTCGGCGCCGCGCGTCACGGTGAGGAGGACGTCGTACTCCGCCTGGGTCAGCTCGTCCTCGTCGAAGTCCGTGCTGATCTCCTGCAGGACCTCGTGCTGCGCGCGGAAGAGACTCTCCCACGCGGTGATGGCGAGGCGGCGGTCGGTCATGGCGTCCACTGTAACCCGCCCATAGGCTGAGTCGCATGGGCCGATATGCGCGCGCGATCATGGCGGTCCTGCTCGGGATGCTGGCATCCCTCGTCATGGCGTCGCCCGCGGCCGCGGACGTCGACGACTTCACTTTCGACAGCCTCACCGCCGACTACACGCTGTCGCGCGCGGAGGACGGGACGAGCCGGCTCACGGTGGTCGAGGAGTTCGTCGCGCGCTTCCCCGAGACCGATCAGAACCGCGGGATGCGGCGGATCATCCCGGACTCGTACAACGGGCAGCCCCTGCATCCGCAGCTGCTCTCCATCACCGACGCGACCGGGGCGGAGCGCCCGGCGGAGACGGATGCCGAAGACGGCATGTTCTCCATGACCTCGCGGGCGGATGACTTCGTGCACGGGGCGCAGACCTACGTCTTCACTTACACGCTCGAGAACGTCACCTGGACGTTCGGCGACACCGGGCAGGAGTTCTACTGGGACGTCAACGGCGTCGACTGGGCGCAGCCGTTCGGGGAGATCACGGCCAGACTGCACGTCGACGGCGACGTGGCGGACGCACTGACCGGTCGCGCCGCCTGCTACGCCGGCTCGCAGGGCGCTTCGACGGCCTGCGCGGACATCGATGTCGCGGCGACGCCCGACGGCGGCGCGATCGTGACGGCACGGGCGACGCAGGTCGCGCCGTACGAGACGCTCACCTTCGCGGTCGGATTCGCCGACGACACCTTCACACTGTTCGACTCGTCGTTCCTCGCGTCGCCGCTGGGCTGGGCGCAGGGTGTCGCGGGTGTCGGGCTGCTCGGCGCGGGTGCGCTGGCGCTGCGCTCGCGTCGGCGCTGGCTGCGGGACGAGCCGGGACGGCCGACGATCATCGCGGAGTACACGCCGCCGCCGGGAGTCGACGCGCTGGAGAGTGCTGTGCTGCTCGGCAAGCCCACGAAGGCGATCCCCGCGGAGGTGCTCGAGCAGGCCGTCGTCGGTTCCATCCGCATCCTCGAGGGAAGCCGGCGCGTCTTCGGCGGCACGCGCCTCACGGCGGAGCTCGTCGACCCGTCCCGTGCCGACGGCGACGGCAGGATGCTGCTGCGGGGGCTCTTCCCGTCCGGTCGTCCCGGCGAGCAGTACGAGTTCGGGCGCCAGGACACGCGGTTGTCGAAGGTCGCGCAGGCGATCCTCAAGGCGGCGGAGAGCGAGCTGAAGAACCGGGGGTTCCGCCGGGCGGTGCCCATCGGGGCGCGGGTCTGGCCGCTCCTGGCCACTGCCGGCGTGGCCGGCCTCGTGTTGCTCTTCGGCGTCCTCGCCTACGACGGCGGCGTGCAGTCGCCGTGGCCGTTCGTGCTCATCGTCCTCGCCGGCCTCGTCGCCGTCGCCGTCATCCTCATCGTCGCGCACAAGCCGCTCACGCGGGCCGGCGCCGAGGTGCGGGACCACCTCCAGGGACTCCGAGTCTTCATCGAGTGGGCGGAGGCGGACCGCATCCGGATGCTGCAGTCACCGGCCGGTGCGGAGCGCGTGCGGATCGACGTCGGCGACCCGCGGGAGATGCTGCGCCTCTACGAGACGCTCCTGCCCTACGCCGTCGTGTTCGGCCAGGAGAAGGAATGGTCGAAGCAGCTCGCGGTCCTTTACTCGGCGACGGGCGCGGCCGGCCCGGTCTGGTACTACGGGGCCGGATCGTTCGATGCCGGCTCGTTCTCGTCGGGCATCGGATCGCTCTCGGCCGCCGCGAGTTCCTCCTCGTCGACCTCGGGCGGATCCGGCGGCGGGGGTGGCGCCGCTGGCGGTGGCGGCGGTGGTGGCGGCGGCGGGGTCTGACCGGTCGCTGTGCATGTCGGCGGCACGAGCCGCAGGGAGCATCGACGGTCGTAGGCTCCACCCATGACGACGGAACGTGCGACGGGGCGCGCGGGGATCGCGGGCGCGGCGGCGGTCGTGCTGGCCGGCGGTGTCGGCGAGGTCGTAGCCGGGCTGGTCGGCGGCGGCAGCCCGGTCGCCGCGGTCGGCGGCTGGCTCATCGACCTCGCTCCGCCGTGGGCGAAGGACACCGCGATCGCGCTGTTCGGCACGAACGACAAGATCGCGCTCATCGTGGCGATCTGCATCGTGATCGTGTTGCTGGGTGCGGCCTGCGGCGCGCTGGAGACGCGACGCCCGCCGTGGGGTGCGGCGATCGTGGCGGTGTTCGGGATCGTGGGCGGCGTCATCGCGACGACGCGCTCGGATGCCGTCGTCGGCGCGTGGCTGCCGTCCGTGGTCGCGGGTGTCGTGGGCGGCGGCGTGCTCTGGTGGCTCGCGCGGATGGTGCGGGGATCGGCGACGCGCACGGAATCGCCGCCGCAGGCGAGCACTGACGCCGTTCCCGGCCGCGCCGACCGGCGGACGTTCCTGATGTGGTCCGGCGCGGCCGTCGTCGTGGGCCTCCTGGCCGCCGCCGGCGGCAACGCGCTGCGGGCCGGGCGGGCCGCGGCGACCGCGATCCGCGATGTCGTGCTGCCGCGGCCGGCCGTCGCAGCGCCGCCGGTGCCCGCCGGGGCCGAGCTGGACGTGCCGGGCCTCGCGTCCGTCATCACCCCGAACGACGGCTTCTACCGGATCGACACCGCACTGATCGTCCCGAGTGTCAACCCGGCCGAGTGGAGCATCCGCATCCACGGGCTCGTGGAGAACGAGGTGACGCTCACCTGGGACGAGCTGCTCGCGCTTCGGCTCGAGGAGAGCTATACGACGCTGGCGTGCGTCTCGAACGAGGTCGGCGGGAGCCTCATCGGCAATGCCCGGTGGCTCGGCTACCCGATCCGCGAGCTGCTCGCACGGGCGCGGCCGACGGCGGAGGCGGACATGGTGCTCTCGCGGTCGGTGGACGGGTTCACGGCATCCACGCCCCTGGAGGCGCTGACGGACGACCGCGCCGCGATCCTCGCGGTCGGCATGAACGGGGAGCCGTTGCCGCAGGAGCACGGGTTCCCGGTGCGGATGGTCGTGCCCGGCCTGTACGGGTACGTGTCGGCGACGAAGTGGGTCGTGGAGCTCGAGGTGACGCGCTTCGATCGGGCTCGCGCGTACTGGACGGATCGGGGCTGGTCGGAGCTCGGCCCGATCAAGCTGCAGTCGCGGATCGACGTGCCTCGCGGCGACCAGAGCATCGCGGCCGGGGAGACCGTCATCGCGGGTGTCGCGTGGCAGCAGCATGTCGGTGTGGCCGGGGTCGAGGTCCAGATCGACGACGGCGCGTGGCGGCAGGCGACTCTCGCGACGGCGATCTCGGACGACACCTGGGTGCAGTGGAGCCTCCCGTGGACCGCGACGGCCGGTCGGCACGTCGTGCGCTGCCGGGCGACGAGCGCGACGGGAGAGGTGCAGACGTCGGCGATCGCCCCCGTGGTCCCGGACGGTGCGACCGGATGGCACGAGCGGACCGTCACGGTCGACTGAGCGGGATGGCGCCCGCGGCAGGGTCGGGGGAGCCCGCTTCCGCAGGTGACACCCGTTCGATACAGCCTCAGAACGGCGGGGGATCGGGTTCCGGTGCGAACGCCACCGTCCGTGCCGGGGTATCGGGGTACACCCGGCCTGTCGGACTCGTCCACTCCAGCACGCCGCCGGGTCGCTGCCGCACCCGCCAGGCGGAGTGGTGCTTCAAGACATGATGCCGGCGGCACAGGTGCGCGAGGTTTCCCAGCTGCGTGGGTCCGTCGTGTTCGCGGGCGATCGTGTGATCGAGGTCGCAGCGCGTGGCCGGCTGACGGCATCCGGGGAAGCGGCAGTGCTCGTCGCGCACCTCCAGCAGCCGCCGCAGCTCGGCCGTGGGCCGGTACTTGTCGACGGCGACGACGCACTGGGTGACAGGGTCGAGCTGCACCCGGGTCCACGTCGAGGCGAGGCCCGCCAGTCGACGTGCCGTCGCCGGGGCGATCGGGCCGTGTCCGGCGAGTTCCGCCGGTTCGTCCGTTTCGCCCGCCAGCGTCGCGAGCGGCACGGTGATCTGGACGTGCGCGCGGATCGCATGGCTCTGCGGGATGGACCGGTTCGACGCTTCGCGTGAGCTGTGACCCGTCAGCAGCAGGTCGGCGAGGGCATCGGCGCGCACCTCGTCGAGGCTGCGCGTGTCGGCCGCGGCGTGGTCGGCGTCGAGCAGTGTCTCGTCGTCGAACAGCGCCTCGCCGCCGGTACTCGCAGTCCGCGCGTCGATGACCGAGCGGGCGATGTGGGTGAGCCGGTCGAGGATCGCGTGTGCGAGGGTGGCGGGCAGGACCGCGATGAGCTCCGCCATCCCGTCGTCCCCGTCCCGGAGAGCCACCCGTCGAGCCGCCCGGGCTTCCCGATGACGGTCATCGAGCGGCACCGGGTGCAGTCGCTGTGCGAGCATTCGCACGATGGGCCGAAGGCGTCCAGGAGCCTCGCGGCGTGCCACCTCCAGCGCCGCCTCTTCGTAGGCGGCGCGGACGGCGGGATCGGCGATCATCATGCCGGCCTCGACGATGACATTCGCATGGGCAGGATCGACCTCGCCCGTCTCCAGGGCGCGGAGCGTTGCGGGGAAGTCGGCCGTCAACTGCCAGGCGCGCCCGATCCGAGCCTGCACCCCGCGGTCGGACGCGCGGGTGGCGGCCGCGATCTGCGCGGCGAGGGAGCGGAGCGGGATGTCGCTCGAGGGGTGCGTCCTGTCTCCGCGGGCGGCCTGCTCGCGCGCCAGGTCTGCGGCGGCGGCGAGAAGCCGCGCCTCCTCGGCGTGCAGGGAAGCCATCCGTCGCCGGGTCAGCGCGATGCCGTCGATGATCGCCTCGGTGCGGGCGATGTCGTCGCCGGCTGGGGTGATCAGGTCTTCCTGCATGCCCCCATTGTGGTGAGGGCCTCCGACATCGGGAGCGGGAAAGAACCAGGTCAGCAGGCCAATTGTGGATAACCTCCACCGCACGCGTCCTGTGGAGTAGGCGCCAACAGCACGCGCCACCGGCCCGGTCGTCCAGGCAAGACTAAGGGCCGGTCGGAGAGGCTTCCGACCGGCCCTTGTCCCTTTTGCACCAAGAGTGTCCTGCAATCACATGCCGGCAGCTGCCACAGCAAACAACTACCGTGCGAGCACTCTATAACGAGAAGATAACGACGACAAGGGTTTGCCGTTATCTTCTCGTGATCAATTTCCCGAGGTCGCTGGACGAGTGATGCGGCGGTGCGCGTGGTCCACTGCGGACTCCGACGTCGCAGCCGCGCGTCCCGCCGGACTCCGCGCCCTGGCACCATGAGACGCATGGTGTTCACGATCCGCCGGCCCGGTCCGCGCGATGCCGCCGCGGTCGCCGACCGCCACGTCGCGACGTGGCGGGAGGCGTACACGCACCTGCTGCCAGACGGCTTCTTCACCGACGAGTACATCGAGCGTCGCCGGCGGATGTGGCGGGACCTCCTCGAGAACCCGCGCGCGGACACGACCGTCCGCATCGCCGAGAGCGACGGGTCGATCATCGGCCTCGCCTGGGCCGGCCCCGGCCTGCGCCTCGGCGCGGAGGCGCCCCCGCGGGACCGCCAGCTGTACGCCCTCTACGTCGCCGCGGCGCACCACGGCACCGGTGCAGGCCAGGCGCTGCTCGAGGAGGCCCTGGGTGACGCCCCGGCGATGCTCTGGGTTGCCGCGCAGAATCCGCGGGCGATCGCGTTCTACCGTCGCAACGGGTTCGAGTTCGACGGCGTCGAGCAGACCGACCCGGTCGCGCCGTCGATCACCGACGCGCGCATGCTCCGGTGACGGCGCACGCCGCGGAGACGACGGATGCCGCCGCCCGCAGTGCGGACGACGGCATCGTGGTCGTCGGAGCTCAGTACCAGCCGGTGGACTGGGAGTGGCCCCACGCGGCGCACGGCGAGCCGTAGCGGCCGGCGATGTAGCCGAGGCCCCACTTGATCTGCGTCGTCGCGTTGGTCTGCCAGTCCGAGCCCGCGCTGGCCATCTTGCTGCCGGGGAGGGACTGCGGGATACCGGTCGCGCCACTGGAGGCGTTGTACGCCTGGTAGTTCCAGCCCGACTCGCGGGTCCACAGCGAGTCGAGGCAGGAGAACTGGTCATCGCTCCAGCCGTAGGACCCGAGCATCTGCCGCGCCGCGGCCTTCGCGTCGGCCGCGCTCGTCGTGGGTGCGCCGGTCGGAGCGGCGGATGCCACGCCCCGCGACGACGCGGCGCGCTCGGCGGCCGCCTCGGCGGCGGCAGCGGCGGCGGCATCGGCCGCGGCCTTCTCCTCGGCCGCCTTCCGCGCAGCCTCTTCGGCCGCCTTCCGTGCGGCCTCTTCGGCGGCCTTCTTGGCCTCGGCCTTCTCGACCGCGCCCGTGAGGGCGGCGGCGGCGTCGCGGACGCGCTGCGTCGCGCTGCTCGTGTCGTCGGTGATGTCGGGCACCAGGAGCGTCGGGGTCACCTCGAGCTCGGTGAGCTGCTCGACGTAGCCGCGCAGCTCGCGCGTGTCGATGAAGGTCGACTCCACCTCGAGCGGCAGGGCCGAGGCGTCGGCGGTCGCCTTCGCCTCCGCGGCGGCGCGCAGCGCCGCGCGGCCGTCGGCCAGCGCGTCGAGCGCGTCCTGCGTGATGTCGCTGAGCGGCTGCGCGACGCTCGTGGTGACGGCGGCGCCGGAGCGCGCGGCGGTGCTGGCGCCGGTGTCGGCCTGGGCGGGAACGGAGCCGCTGATGCCGCCGGCGGCGGTGAGGCCGAGGATGAGGCCCACCGCGACGGTGGCGGGAGTCAGGGCACGACGGGACGGACGGAGTGAACTGAGGAGCATAGGGGAGTGGGTCTTCCGGGTTTGTCAGCGCCGGCGCGAGGCAACGGCGTGCGTCCTCGGGATGGACACAAGAACCTCCACTGTGCGGGGCGAGTCTGGACGAACGCCCGGTATCCCCTGGGTGAAACGTGCATGGCCCCCCGACGAGGAGGGCCAGACCAGAGGCATAATCCGCGCCGGCGGCCGCTCAGCCGGGGTCGTCCGCGAACCCCATCGGGCGGATCAGCACGCGCCGCCGATCGCGCATCCAGACGACCCCGAGCCGCCGATGCTCAGCCCGGGTCGCGAATCGGTAGCGGTACGAGACGGCCCGGATCCAGCGCGGCCGCGCGCCGTCGAACGGGTCGACCCGCAGCATCCGCAGCGTCGCGCGATCGGCCTCCAGCAGCCGCACGAGGAGACCTGTGAACCACTCGTCGAGCGAGCGACCGAGCGGCAGGAACCACATCAGCCAGTCCAGCCGGAGGTGGTAAGGCGCGAACTGGCGGGGGATGCGCGCCGGGTCGCCGGGCTTGCCCCGGAACTCGTACTCGTGCCACTCCGCCTCGTCGGGGTCGGCATCCGTCGTCGCCTCCACGACGATCTCGATGCGCTCCTTCGTGACCGTCCCGAATGCGCCGTAGGCGTTGGCGAGCTGCCACCGGTTGAAGCTCGCGTTCATCAGCTGGCGGCGCGCGACCAGATTCCGCAGCGCCGGCCAGCTCAGCACGACGTAGCCGACTCCGACCACGCCCGTCACGACGACCCACCACACCGGCACCCCGTTGAACGGCGGGTCGGATGCCGGCTCTCCCGCCCCCGGGAGCCCCACGGCCGAGAAGGCGAGCACGATCGTCGCCCCGTTCAGCCAGGCGAAGTTCCCGGTCAGGACCAGCCAGAGCTGCGTCGCGATGACGATAGCCGCGGCCGCTGCGCCGACGAGCTGCGGAACGGGCCCCGGCACCCATAGCGACAGAATCGGCGCGAACAGGAACCACGGCACGACGAGCTGCGCGACGTGGTTGCCCAGCACCTCCAGGCGGTGGAACCACGCGGGGAGCAGGTGCGCCTGGCGGCTCAGCGGCCCCGGCATCGGCTGCGTCTCGTGGTGGTACATGAGCGCCGTGAAGTCGCGCCATTCCCGGCCGCCGCGGATCTTGATCATCCCGGCGCCGAACTCCAGCCGGAACACGAGCCACCAGAACAGCACGATCACGACGGTGGTGGGCGGCTGGCTGTCGGAGCCCAGGAACGCGGCAAGGAAGGTGGCCTCGAGGAGGAGCATCTCCCACCCGAACCCGTAGAAGGTCTGCCCCAGCGACACGATCGACATGTACCCGAACCACAGGGCGAGGAAGACGAGCGCGGGCGCCCACGGCGGCCCCAGCTGCGGCACCCCCGCGACCAGGAGCGCAGAGCCGGCGATGCCGGTCACGCACAGCGCGGCCAGGCGGCGGTCGGTGTACCGGATCCAACGGAAGAGCGTCGGCCGCAGCACCCGCGCCCGCCGTTTCGAGGCCGCGGCCCACGCCAGCAGATCCGGCGCAGGCAGCAGGCCGTGTTCGCCGAGCAGCGGCCGGAACTGGTTCAGCGTCGAGAGGAAGGCGACCAGCAGCAGCGCCGCGATGCCCCGCTGCAGGACCTGCCGCGCCAGTTCGAAATCGACAGCCGCGAAGCCGTCCATGCCGTCACCCTACGCGCGCGCCCTGCACCGGGTCAGCCCAGCAGGGTGACGAGGACGTGCGAGGCCTCCTCGGCGAAGACCTCGTGGGGCACGTTCGCCGCGACATGGATCATCCCTCCGGCGCTCAGCTCGTGCGCCACTCCGCCGACGGTGAACCGCACACGGCCGGCGGGCACCGACACCAGGATCGGGCGCGGCGCCACGTGCTCGGCGAGCACGGCTCCGGCGTCGAAGGCGAGGTGCCGCACCCGTGCGCCGGATCCGTCGAACGCCTTCCGCGGGGTCACCCGCCCGTCCTGCACGGGGTTCGCGTCCGCCAACTCCGAGACGCCGGCGGCGATGAGGGTGTACTCCCGGCCTGTCGATTCGCTCATGTCCCGATGATGGCATCCAGCAGGTCAGGGGGACAGGTCGGGCGAATCCCGGATGCCGAACTCGTTGCGCAATGCGCTCCGTGCCGCATGCCACCCGGCAAGGCCGTGCACCCCCGGCCCGGGCGCGGCGGACGCCGTCGCGAGGTAGACGCCCGGGATCGGCGTCCGCCAGGGGTCGGGCGACAGGGTGGGCCGGCGCAGGATCTGCCGGAGGTCGGGCGAACCCGCGGCGATGTCCCCCGCCACGTAATTCGGGTTGTGGGCCTCCACTGCGACCGCGGTCCGCGAGCTCACCGCGACGATCGTGTCGCGGAAGCCCGGCGCGAAGCGCTCGATCTGCGCCGTGACCGCGTCCTCGCGGTCCGCAGCGCTTCCGGCGGGGACGTGCGTGTACGTCCACAGCGTGTGCGCGCCGGCGGGCGCGCGACTCGGGTCGAACACGGACTGCTGCGCCGCGAGCACGTACGGGTGCTCCGGATGCCGGCCGCGGTTGACGTCGTTCTCCGCGGCGGCCATCTCGGCACGCGTCCCGCCGACGTGGATCGTGCCGGCGCGCCGCACGTCGGCGTTCGCCCATGGCACCGGGGCATTCAGGGCGAAGTCGACCTTCGCGACCGCACCGCCGTACCGGAAGGCCCGCAGGCGGCGGCCGAACCGGGCCGGCATCCGCTCGCCCGCCATCCGCAGCAGGGCGCGCGGTGTCACGTCGAGCATCGCCACCCGCGCATCGTCGAGCTCGTCCAGCGACGTGACCTCGTGGTCGGTGATGAGCTCGCCGCCATGGGCGCGGAGGTCCTCGAGCATGGCGTCGATGATGGCCTGGCTTCCGCCGACCGGGATCGGCCAGCCCTGCGCGTGCGCGTAGGCGCCGAGGGCGAGGCCGGCACCGGCGCCGGCGAGGCTCGGCTGCGTCAGGATCGTGTGGGCGGCGACGCCCGTGAGCAGTGCCGGTGCGGCATCCTCGCGGAACCGGGCGTTCCACGCCGGGGTGCCCTGCTCGGCGACCCGCACCGCGAAGCGGAGCGCGGAGACCGGGTGGCGGGGGACCCGCACCAGGGTCGACCCGGTCAGGTCGGCCACGTGGGAGGCGTGTTCGACGAGCGGCCGCAGGAGGCGCTCGTACGCCTTCCCGTCCAGTCCGAGCCCGTCACGCGTGCGGGCGAGGTCGCGGAAGGCCACGGCCGCCCGTCCCCCGTCCAGCGGCTGCGCGAACGAGACATCGGGGGTGATGAAGCGCACACGGTCGCGGAGCCCGAAGGCCCGGAAGAACGCCGACTCGAAGGCGAGCGGATGCACCGCCGAGCACACGTCGTGCAGGTACCCGGGCAAGGTCAGCTCGCGCGTCGCGGCGCCCCCTCCGGCTCGCGAGGCGCGCTCGTACACGCGCACCGAGAGGCCCGCGCGCGCGAGCGTGACCGCCGCTGCCAGCCCGTTCGGTCCGGCTCCCACGACGACGGCGTCGCGGCGGCCGTGACCTGAACCCAGCACCATGCGACCTCCTCCGGCGTCGCGCGCCGGATGCCCGCGCGCCGTTGCGTCCCGTCCGTGGCGGGGACACGTCCCGTCAGGATAGGCGTCGACGCGGTGCGCAGACACCACCTTGCGGAGGTGGCCGCGCCGGGCTAGGGGGCATGCACCCCGATGCCCAGGTCGGTCCCCGCGGTCCGTGCCGGACGGCTACGCCGGCACGAGGGCGGCCACCGCGCTCACCTCGATGAGGGCACCGGGCACCGCGAGGCCCGCGACGAGCGCCGCCGTCACGAGCGGCGGCGCACCCTCCCGTGCGAGCGTCTGGGCGATCGCGCCGTACGCCGCACCGAGGTCGGCCGAGGCGTCGAGGAGGACGGTCCAGCCGATGACGTCGTCGAGGGAGGCCCCGGCCGCAGCGAGCGCCGTCCGGGCGTTCTCCACGGCCTGCACGGACTGCGCGGCGACATCGTCGGAGACGACGGTGCCGGTTTCGTCGACGCCGTTCTGGCCGCCGACGTAGATGGTCGTCGCGCCCGGCGGGACGACGGCGACGTGACTGAAAGCGGGACTCGCGACGAGTCCCGCGGGCTGCAGGAGTTCGATGTCCATGCCGCACATCCTGCCCCTCGGTCCCGACACGGTGACAGGCCGTGGAGTGAAGAGGGGAGAAAGTCTCCGGGGGGCCGGAAGGAAGTGTGGTCCGTCCACACGCTCACCCCGCTTATGCGAAATCGATGCGCGGTATAGAGTCGCCGACGTAAGGCCCCCCACAGAGAGCACGCCATCATGCCTGAGAGCCCCGCATCCGCCATCGTCGACGCCCTCGGCGGCGCCGGAAACGTCGCGAACCTCACCCATTGCGCCACCCGTCTGCGCTTCCAGCTGAACGACGGCACCTCCGTCGACAAGGCGAAGGTCGAGCAGATCCCGGGCGTCATGGGCGCCGTGCCGCAGGCCGGCGACCGTTTCCAGGTCGTCATCGGCGGAGGCGTGCAGACCGTCTACAACGACATCATGGCGTTGCCCGCCATGTCCGGCAGCACGGCCGCCGCGCCCGAATCGGCGGAGGCCATCAAGGCGCGTGAGCGCGCGAAGGGCCCGCGCGGCAAGGTCGCCTGGCTCGACTCGCTGTTCGAGTTCCTCTCGGACTCCTTCCGCCCCATCCTCGGTGCGCTGCTCGGCGCCTCCCTGTTCATCACCTTCATGGCGCTCATGGCGACGCTGGGTGTGATCCCCGCATGGAACGCCCCGGGCGTGACGCTCGAGCCGTCCTGGCAGTTCATCAACCTGATGTGGCAGTGCGTGTTCATCTTCCTGCCGCTCATGGTCGCCTACAACGCGTCGCAGAAGATCGGCGCCGACCCGTGGGTCGGCTTCGCGATCATGGCCGTCGTCATGCTCCCCGGTTTCACGGCCCTGGGCACCCAGGAGGGCGCCTCGCAGATCATCTTCCTGGGCTCCGAGATCACGACCATCCCGATCTTCGGCATCCCGCTCACGGTGTTCAACTACGCGTCGCAGGTCTTCCCGCCGCTGCTCATGGCGGCTGTCCTCGGCCCGCTCTACCGGCTGCTGAAGAAGATCATCCCGGAGAACCTGCACCTCATCTTCGTGCCGTTCCTCGCGATGCTCATCATGATCCCGCTCACCGCGTTCCTGCTGGGCCCCATCGGCGTGTACGTCGGTGCCGCGCTCGCGAACTTCCTCAGCGCCATCAACTCGTTCTCGCCGTTCATCTTCGCGATCATCATTCCGCTGGCCTACCCGTTCATGGTCCCGCTGGGTCTGCACTGGCCGATCAACGCGATCATGCTGCTCAACATCCAGACCCTCGGCTACGACTTCATCCAGGGCCCCATGGGCGCATGGAACTTCGCGTGCTTCGGTGCGACCGCCGGCGTCCTGCTCCTCGCGTGGCGGGAGAAGGACAAGCAAATGAAGCAGACCGCGACCGGCGCCCTGGCGGCGGGTCTCCTCGGCGGCATCTCCGAACCCTCGCTCTACGGCATCCACCTGCGGTTCAAGCGCATCTACCCGCGGATGCTCGTGGGCTGCCTCGTCGGCGGTCTCATCATCGGCATCGGCGGCGGCGTCCGCACCGAGGCGTTCGTCTTCACGTCGCTCCTGACCATCCCGGCCTTCGACAGCGTGCTGCTGTACGGCATCGCCGTGATCGCCGCCTTCGCGACCGCCATGACTCTCGTCGTCATCTCCGGCTATAAGGACAAGGAGGATGTCGCGGACGACGGCGCCCTTGTGGCGGCGCCCGCCGACGCAGCCTCCGTCGGCGCGGCAACGGCGGCCCCGCTGGTCGCCACCGGCGGCGCCGCGGCGGCACCGTCTTCCGTGGCCACCGCCACCGCGACGGCCGAGGTGGGCACGCTCCTGCAGCTCGCCTCCCCGCTCGACGGCACCGCCGTCGCGCTCTCCGAGGTCCCCGACCCGGTCTTCGGCGGCGGGATCATGGGCCCCGGTGTCGCGATCCAGCCCACCGGCGACACGGTCGTCTCGCCCGGCGTCGGCACCGTCGTCGCCGCGCAGCCCACCGGTCACGCGTTCGGCCTGCAGCTGGACAACGGCATCGAGGTGCTCATCCACGTCGGCATCGACACCGTCAACCTCAAGGGCGAAGGCTTCCAGGTCAAGGTCAAGAACGGCGACCGCGTCGAGGTCGGCACCCCGCTCGTCGTCTTCGACCGCAAGGTCATCGAGGATGCCGGCTACCCGCTCATCACCCCCGTGATCGTGCTGAACGCCGATGCCTTCGCCACGGTCGACCCCGTCGCGCTCGGGCCCGTCGCCTCCGGTGCGCCCCTCCTGGACGTCCAGACGAAGGCGTAGATGGAGGAACGCCCTGCGGTCTTCTTCTCCGGCCCCGCGCAGTTCCGCGCGTGGCTGGAGAAGAACCACGCCACGGCCACGGAGCTGTGGATGGGGATCTACCGCAAGGGCGACCCGAGACAGGGGATCACCTGGGACGAAGCCGTGCCCGAAGCGCTCTGCTTCGGATGGATCGACTCGGTGAGCCAGCGGATCGACGAGAGCTCGCGCAGGCAGCGCTGGACGCCACGGAAGCCGAACTCCAACTGGAGCGAGATCAACATCGCCCATGTGGAACGGCTCCTCGCGGAGGGGCGGATGCATCCCGCGGGGATCGCCGCGTACGAGCGGCGGTCGGCGTCGCGCACCGGCGTCTACTCGTACGAGCAGCGCGCGGAGATGACGGCGCGGCAGGAGGCGGCGATCGCGGCGAACCCCGCGGCGCAGGCGTTCTGGGAGGTCGCGACGGCGTCATACCGGCGCCTCGCGACGAACTGGGTGCAGAGCGCGAAGCGGGAACAGACCCGTGCCGACCGGCTTGCGACGCTCGTCGCGGACTCTGCGGCGGGGCGGCTCATCCCCTCGCAGCGCTACGGTGACCCGCCCGCATGGCTGACACGTGCCGCCGCGGCGGCTGCGGCGGCTGCGGCGGACTGACCGCAGCGCCGGCTCCGCGCCGCCTCCCCGCGGTCTCGCGTCGGCTCAGCGCCCGCGGTGCGCGAGGACGGCGTCCCACAGCGCATCCGCGACGGCGCGCTTGGATCCCGACACCTCGGTGACGACGTCGTCGGCGTCATCGATGACGACGACCGCGTTCTCCGCCGCCTCGAACCCCCGTGCCCAGTCGACGCGGTTCACGGCCAGCAGGTCCACGCCCTTCCGGGCGCGCTTCCGCCGCCCGCGATCGAGCAGCTCGGCGTCCTCGGTCGCTGTCTCGGCGGCGAACCCGACGATCGTCTGGCCCTCGCCGCGTGCGGCCACCAGCTCGGCGAGGATGTCGGGGTTCGCGACCAGGCGCAGGGTGGCCGTGCCGTCGCCGTCCTCCTTGCGGATCTTCTCGTCGGACACGGCATCCACTCGGAAGTCGGCGACCGCGGCCACCATGACGGCGACATCGGCGTCGGCGGCCGCGGCGTGCATCGCCGTGCGCAGGTCGCCGGCCGTCGAGACCCGTTCCAGCCCGATGCGTGGGTGGTGGGCGACCGCGCTCAGGACCCCGTCGTCGACGTGGGCGGCGACGAGCCGGACCTGCGCCCCGCGGTCGGCGGCGGCCAGCGCCACCTCGACCCCCTGGCGTCCGCTGGACCGGTTGCCGAGGAAGCGGACGGGGTCGATCGGCTCGCGGGTGCCGCCCGTGGACACCGCCACCGTGAGTCCGGCCAGGTCGGTCCGCGTCGGGACGAGGGCCAGCGCAGCGGCGAGGATCTCCTCGGGCTCGCTCATCCGCCCCGGCCCGCTGTCGCCACCGGTGAGCGGCCCGTCCGCCGGTCCCACGATGTGCACCCCGCGCCCCCGCAGCACGGCGATGTTGGCCGTCGTCGCGGGATGCTCCCACATCGCGGTGTGCATCGCGGGCGCCACCAGCACCGGCGCGGTCGTGGCGAGCAGCGTCACTCCGAGCAGGTTGTCCGCTATCCCCGCGGCCATCTTCGCCAGCGTGTTGGCGGTGGCCGGCGCCACGATCACGAGGTCGGCGCGCGTGCCGAGCGCGACGTGCCGCACCTCGGCGACGTCATCGTGCACCGACGTCGTGACAGGATGGCGGCTGACTGCCTCCCAGGTGGTCGTCCCGACGAAGCGCAGCGCGTCCTCCGTGGGAATGACGTGCACCTCGTGGCCGTTGGTGACGAGTGCGCGCACGAGATGGACCGTCTTGTAGGCGGCGATGCCGCCGCTGACACCCACGACAACGAACATGATCCGATCCTCGCAGGCGATCGGACGGAAGGGCGAGCGGATGTGCACCGTCATCATCCACGTTCCCGAGGATGCCGGTGCGCCCACGCGCCTGCTCGCCGTCCGGGATGAAGACCCGGGCCGTGCCTGGGATCCCCTCGGGCCGTGGTGGCCGGAGGCGCATCCCGGTGTCCTCGGCGTCCGCGACTCCCGTGCCGGCGGCGCGTGGCTCGCTGCGGACCCGGCCGCCGGGCGGGTCGCGGTCATCCTGAATCGCGCGGATGTCGATGTACCCGAAGGGGTGGAGCTGTCCTCGCGCGGGCACGTCGTGCTGGATGCCGTGGGCGGCACGGCACTCGACGACCCGCCGCACACGCACGGCTTCAACCTCGTGGAGGTCGACCAGGCGGGCGCCCGGGTGACGATGTGGGACGGTGCCACCGTCCGCCGGGTGCGCCTCGCCCCCGGGACGCACATGATCGCGCATGACGACGTCGACGACCCCGCCACCGCGCGCATCGCGGCGTGGCGGGAGGCGTTCGGCGAGCCCGGCGACGGTGAGCGCTGGTGGGCGCCGTGGCTCGCGACGCTCGAGCAGACCACGGCACTGGGGCCGACCGATGACCGGGCGATCATCCGCGACAACCGGCCGTTCGGCTACCCGACCCTCTCCCTCCTCGTCTGCGCCGCGTCCGTATCGGCGGACGGCGCCGAGGTCGTCTACGGCGAGCTCGACGAGCCGGGAGCCTGGAACACCCTGCAGCTGCGCTGATCGGCCCCGTCCGGGTCAGACGCGGTGCGCGCGGTAGTAGTCCAGCAGCGCCTTCGTCGAGGCATCCTGCGCCGCGACGGCATCCTCATCGCCTTCGATCGCCGGCGCGATCTGCAGCGCGAGCTGCTTGCCGAGCTCGACGCCCCACTGGTCGAACGAGTTGATGCCCCAGATGACGCCCTGCGTGAAGGTGATGTGCTCGTACAGCGCGACGAGCTCGCCCAGCACCCGCGGCGTGAGCGCGGGCGCGAAGATCGACGTCGTCGGCCGGTTGCCGGCGAACGTGCGCGCCGCGACGAGCGGGCCGGTCGTGCCCTCGGCCTCGACCTCCTCCGCCGTTTTGCCGAACGCGAGCGCCTTCGTCTGCGCGAGGAAGTTCGCGAGGAAGAGGCCGTGCACGTCGCGGCCGTCGTCGGCGAGCGGGTAGGCCGGGTTCACGAACGCGATGAAGTCCGCGGGGATGAGGCGCGTCCCCTGGTGGATGAGCTGGTAGAACGCGTGCTGGCCGTTTGTGCCGGGCTCGCCCCAGAAGACCTCGCCGGTGTCGGTCGTGACGGGCGAACCGTCCCAGCGCACCGACTTGCCGTTGGACTCCATCGTGAGCTGCTGCAGATACGCCGCGAAGCGGTGCAGCTGCTGTGCGTAGGGGAGCACGGCGTGCGACTGCGCACCGAGGAAGTTCGTGTACCAGACGTTGAGCAGCCCCATGAGAACAGGCACGTTCTCGGCGAGCGGGGTGGATGCCACGTGCTCGTCGACGGCGTGGAACCCGGCGAGGAGCTCCCGGAACGCATCCGGTCCCAGCGTGATGACGAGGGACAGGCCGATCGCCGAGTCGACGGAGTAGCGGCCGCCCACCCAGTCCCAGAAGCCGAACGCGTTGGCGGTGTCGATGCCGAATGCGGCGACCTTGTCCAGGGCCGTGGAGACCGCGACGAAGTGGTGGGCGACAGCATCCGTCTTCTGCTCGTCCGACCCGTCGATCGCGCCCGCGGACTGCAGACCCGCCCACAGCCAGTCGCGCGCGAGGCGCGCGTTGGTCAGGGTCTCGAGCGTCGTGAAGGTCTTGGACGCGACGATGAACAGCGTCGTCTCGGGGTCGAGATCCTTCGTCGTGTCGGCCAGATCGAACGGGTCGATGTTGGAGACGAAGCGCGCCTCGATGCCGGCGTCCGCGTACGGCAGGAGCGCCTCGTAGATCATGACGGGTCCGAGGTCGGAGCCGCCGATGCCGATGTTGACGACGGTCTCGACCTTCTTGCCGGTGACGCCGGTCCACTCGCCGGAGCGGACGCGCTCGGCGAACGCGCCCATCGCCCCGAGCACCTCCTGGACGTCGTGGTCGATGTCCTGGCCATCGACGTGCAGCGCGGGAGTCGCCCCCGCGGGGCGGCGCAGGGCGGTGTGCAGCACGGCGCGGTTCTCGGTCGTGTTGATCTTCTCGCCGGACAGCATCGCGGCGTAGCGCTCGGCGACGCCGGTCTGCTCGGCGAGGGCGACGAGGGAGGCGAGGATGCCGTCGTCCACGAGGTTCTTCGACAGGTCGACGCGCAGGTCGGCGAGGTCGAACGTGAGCCGTTCGACGCGGCCGGGGTCGGCGGCGAACCAGCCGCGCAGGTCGGGGGTGAACCCGCTCTTGTGGGCGGAGAGTTCGGCCCAGGCGTTCGTGGTGGTGGCGTCGATGGGAGTGGTCACCCGTCCACGGTAGTCCTCCGGGTGCGCGCGCACATGTGCCCGCGGCCGTGTGAATCGGGGTTGTGGGTCGAGTGCGGTCGGGGGTCGCTGGGTCGGGGCAGCGTCGGTGTCGCGCCTCGTCCGCGCTTCATCCGCGCCGAAGTGTGGGTGTGCGGACGTGTGACCCGCCATTCGGCGCGGGCGAATCCCGGTGCCCCGATTCGGCGCGGATGAGTTTCGCGCTGCGCCCGCGCGCCCGCGGTCAGCGGGCGCTGTGCGAAGGTGAGGGGATGGCGACGAGGCGACAGGCATGGGCGGAGGTCGACGCCGGCCTGCGCGCGGACGTCGAGGCTCTCCTGGGCGCGCCGGTCGTCGCGGCGGAGTCCCAGCCCGGCGGCTTCTCGCCGGGGAGCGCGGATCGGGTCCGTCTGGCCGACGGGCGGCGCGCGTTCGTGAAGACCGGGACGGATGCCGTCAACCCCGACGTCGTCGGCATCCATCGCCGGGAGGCCGCGATCAGCGCACTCCTGCCGCCGGAGATCCCGGCGCCGCGCTTCCTGGGTGTCGTGGATCACGGTGACCGCATCGCCCTCATCCTCGAGGACGTCGAGGCGCGGCATCCGCACACCCCCTGGGTGCGGGACGAGCTGGTCGCGGTACTCGGCGCGCTGGGCTCTGTGGCTGAGCGGCCCGTGCCCGCCGCCGAGGCGATCGTCGACATGGCCACCGTGGCAGGGCATTACGGGTCGGGATGGTCGAGGATCGATCGTGTGCCGTCCCTGCCGGCCACGCTCCCCGGCTGGGTCGCCGAGCGCCTGCCGTGGCTGCGTGACGAGGGGCTGCGGATGCCGGATGCCGTGGCCGGCGACCGTCTTGTGCACCACGACGTCCGCGCCGACAACGTCCTTCTCCGCCCGGACGGCTCGGTCGTGCTGATCGATTGGCCGTGGGCCGCGCGCGGCGCCGGCTGGCTCGACGCGCTGACCCTGCTCTTCAACGTGCGGTATCTCGACCCCGAGGCGGATGTCGAGGCCGTCGTCGCGGAGCATCCGGTCTTCGCGGGGATGCCGGCGCTCGATGCCGACCGGGTGCTCATCGGCATCGCCGGGCACTTCCTCGCCGTCTCGCAGGAGCCCGACGTGCCCGGCATCCCCACCCTGCGCGCCTTCCAGTACGACCAGGCCGTCGCGATCCTCGGCTGGCTGCAGGAGCGCCTGGGCTGAGGCCTGCCGCGCCGGGGCATGACCCGCGCCGAAGTGCGGGTGCGTGGGCGCGCGACCCACCATTCGGCGCGGATCACATCGGGCGGTGACGTTCGCCGGCGCCGAAGCGCGGGTGCGCCGCGGCCGGACCCGCCATTAGGCGCGGAAGAATCCCGGCGCGGTGTCCTTCACAGCGACGCGCAGCCGACCGCAGGGCCCTGGACCACGCGCGGAAAGGGGCGCCCCGGACGGATCTGGGGCGCCCCTGGGGCCGGGGTCAGCGGGCGCCGTGCAGCGTCACGCCGCCGGCCGACACGCTGACGTCGATGCGGCGATCCGCGCCGGGGTCGGTCGTCAGGTCGTGGGTGAAGTCGCCGGCCGAGACGTCCGAGGTGATGGCGTACCGGACGTCGGGAACCTCGAGGTCGATCCGTCCGGCGCTGACGTCGAGGTTCAGCTCGTCGACGTCGCCGTCCACCGAGCCGACGAGCTCGCCGGCGCTCACCTGCACCGTTCCGGCACGGACCTCGCGCAGGTCGACGGACACGCGCCCCGCCGAGACGTCGGCATCCAGCTGCTCGGCCGTGCCGCTCACGTCGATCGAGCCCGCGCCGAGGTCGAGCTCGAGCGTCCCGTAGGTGCCGTCGGCGCGGAGCGATCCCGCGCCCACGTCGAACGAGGCGTCGACGGCGGTCGTGGCGAGGCGCTCCGGCAGCGTGAGCACCGCGCGCTCCTCGCCGCGGAACCAGCCCCAGCCGCGGAACCAGCCGCGGTCGGACGACACGACGAGCGTGTCGCCCGTCCGCTCGAGGCGCCAGTCGCTCGTGCCGCTGCCGCCCGTGACCGAGAGTGAGGCCTCCGACCCGCCGTAGGCGATCCGGAACTCGGATGCCGCCACGTCGATGTCCAGGGCCGTGACGCCGGCGGCGTCGGCGCTGAGCGACTCGGTGCGCACCGCGGCGGAGCGGATGCCGCCGATGATCGACATGACGATCGTCCCGAGGATGAGGGCCGCGCCCAGGGCGATCGCGAGGATCGCGATGACCCGGGAGGAGCCGCGCGGCTCGGCCGGGGGCGGCGCCTGGGGTGCGGATGCGGGCGGGGGAGTGAGGGTGGTGCTCATCGGAGTGCTCCGTTCTGCGGCTGAGTGCCGCCGTGCTCGAGGTGGACCAGCGCCGCCAGGACGCGCCGGTTGCCGTGCTCGTCCTGTTCGAGGCCGAGCTTCGGGAAGAGGGAGGTGATGTGCTTTTCGACACTCGCCTCGGAGATGAACAGGGTCTGGGCGATCGCCTGGTTGCTCTTGCCCTCGGCGATCAGGGCGAGGACGGTGCGCTCGCGGTCGGTGAGCCGCGCCATCCGCTCGTCGCGGGCCCGCCGTGTCAGCAGCTGCGCCACGACCTCGGGGTCGAGGACGGTGGCCCCTGCCCCGATCCGCTCGATCGAGGCCAGGAAGTCCCGGACGTCCGCGACCCGGTCCTTCAGCAGGTAGCCGAGGGCCGCGCCCTGCCCCGTGATGAGGTCGCTCGCGTACCGCTCCTCCACGTACTGGCTGAGCACCAGCACCGGCAGTGCCGGGTGCTCGGCGCGCAGTGCGAGCGCGGCGCGGATGCCCTCGTCGGTGAACGTCGGCGGCAGCCGGACATCGAGGATGCAGAGCTCCGGGGCTGTCTCGCCCACGACGGCGACGAGATCGCGGGCGTCGGGAAGAGCCGCGACCACGGAGTGGCCGGCATCCTCCAGCACGCGCACGAGTCCTTCGCGCAGCAGGGCGGAGTCTTCGCAGATCAGGATGCGCACGGGACGCTCACCTCCAGGGACGTCGGGCCGCCGGCCGGGCTGTCGAGCCGGGCCGTGCCGCCGGCGGCGAGGATGCGGTTGGTGATGCCGTCGAGGCCGCCGCCGGGGAGGACCCGGGCGCTGCCGACGCCGTTGTCCTCGACGCGGGCCCACAGGGTCCCGTCGTCGCGACGCCGGACGACGACGCGGCAGTCGGTCGCCCGCGAATGCTTCGCGGCGTTGGTGAGCGACTCGGCGATCGCGAAGTACACGGCCGCCTCGGCCGTCGCGCTGCACCGTCCGTCGACGCGGACGTCGAGGTGCACGGGCACGTGCGACCGGGCGGCGAGGGCGGAGAGGGCGGCATCCAGTCCCCGGTCATCCAGCACGGACGCGTGGATGCCGCGGGCCAGCTGCCGGAGCTCGGTGATGGCGGCCTTCGTCGAGGTGTGCGCCTCGTCGATGAGCGCCTTCGCGGCGACGGGGTCGCTGTCGATCTTCTGCTGGGCGAGGCCCAGCGTCATCCCGACGGACACGAGCCGCGGCTGGACGCCGTCGTGCAGGTCGCGCTCGATGCGGGTGCGCTCCACCTCGCTGGCCCGGACGGCCCCGGCGCGCTGGACGCCGGCGGTGCGCGCCTGCTCGGCGAGCAGCGCCTCCCGCGAGGGCACGAGGATCGCGCGGGTGAGGACGGCGTGCAGCAGGGCGATGCCGAGCAGCAGCGCGGCGGAGACGATGATGCCGAGGATGCCGACGGGCAGCGCCCATTCGGCGCCGACGTCGATGCCGGTGGCGGGGATGCGGGCGGTGTCGGCCCCGGTGAGCGGGGCGAACAGCAGGACGACGCTGCCGACGAGCCACGCGACGGCCGGGAGGACGACGAGCCCCAGCACGGTGGAGATCGCGGCGCTCGCGACACCGCGCCACATCGGGCCGTCGATGAACTGCTGCCACAGTGTGCGCAGCCAGCCGCCGAATCCGGGGACGCCGCTGCGCCGCGCCCGGAGGGGCGGGAGTCCGTATCCGTACAGGCCGTCGACGCGCTCGTACTCGAGCCATCCGGTCGCCCACAGCAGGTAGACGAACGCGATGAGGAACAGCAGGCCGATGCCGGCGGCGACGAGGAGGCTCACGCCGAGGCTCAGGAAGGTGATCAGCACCGTGAACAGCGCGGTGCCGACGATGCCGAGGGCGGCGAGCTGCGCGAGCGCGCCGAGGTGGATGAGGGGGCGGATGCGCCGCGACCGCGCCGGCGCGGCCGGGGTCTGGGATGTCGCTGGGGTGGTCATGTCACCAAGGTAGGACGCGGCGTGCGCCGGCACAGCGGAGGCATCCGGAGACCTCGGTTCGGGATAACCCCCAGCCCGGGCCTGAGACGATGGAGGCGTGAGCACTCCCGACATCCGCCTCATCGCCGTCGACATGGACGGCACCCTCCTCGAGCCGGGCGGCGCGATCCCCGCGCCCCTGTGGGCGCTGCTCGACCGGCTGCACGATCGCGGGATCGCGTTCGCCCCCGCGAGCGGCCGCCAGCTCGCGACGCTGCAGCGGATGTTCGCGGGCGTGGATGCGGAGCTGGACTACATCGCCGAGAACGGCGCGTATGTCGTCCGCGGCGACGAGGAGATCAGCTCGGATGCGATGGACCCGGCCTTCACGGCATCCCTCATCACCCGGCTGCGCGCGCTCGCCGCGGCCGGCGCGAACCTGGGCGTCGTCGTGTGCGGCAAGCGCTCCGCCTACATCGAGGGCGCCGACGCGGAGTTCCGGGCCGAGACCGAGAAGTACTACGCCGCCCTCGAGGTCGTCGACGACCTGCTCGCGGTCGACGATCAGATCCTCAAGGTCGCCGTCTACGACGCCGACGGCGGCGAGACCCACACGGCTCCCGCGCTCGCCGACCTGCGGACCACGCACCAGGTCGTCGTCTCGGGCCTGCACTGGGTCGACATCATGAACCGGGGCGTGAACAAGGGTCTCGCACTGCAGAGCCTGCAGCGGGCGCTCGGCGTGACACCCGCGCAGACGGCCGCGTTCGGCGACTACCTCAACGACCTGGAACTCCTCCAGGCCGCGGACTGGTCGTACGCGATGGCCGAGGCGCACCCGGACATCGTGGCCGTGGCACGGCATCGCGCGCCCTCCAACGCCGACCACGGGGTGCTCACGGCCATCGAGGCGCTCATCGCCTGACGAGGCGTAGCGTGGGCGCATGGTCACGATTCCCACGGTCACCCTCAACGACGGCACCCCGTTCCCCCAGCTCGGGCTCGGCACCTACAAGCTGACCGGCCCGGAAGGCGTCGACGCCATCGCCGTCGCCGTCGAGAGCGGCTATCGGCTCCTCGACTCCGCCGTGAACTACCGGAACGAGACCGAGGTCGGCGAGGCGGTGCGACGCACCGGCATCCGCGACGACCTCATCGTCACGACGAAGGTCCCCGGTCGCGACCACGGCTTCGACGAGACGATCCGCAGCGCCCAGGGCTCCCTCCAGCGCCTCGGGCTGGACCGCATCGACCTCTACCTCATCCACTGGCCGAACCCCCGGATCGACAAGTACGTCTCCACCTATCGCGCGATGCTCGCGCTGCGCGACGAGGGCAAGGTCGGCTCGGTGGGCGTCTCGAACTTCACCGCTGCGATGCTGACGCGCCTCATCGACGAGACGGGGGTGACGCCGGCGGTCAACCAGGTCGAGCTGCACCCGTACTTCCCGCAGGCGCACCTGCGTGCCTTCCACGCCGAGCACGGCATCCGCACCGAGAGCTGGAGCCCGCTCGCGCGGCGCAGCGAACTGCTGACCGAGCCGGTCATCGCCGACATCGCCGCGGCACGCGGGGTGACCCCGACGCAGGTCGTGCTGCGCTGGCACACGCAGCTGGGCTCGACTCCGATCCCGAAGTCCGCCGACCCGGCGCGCCAGATCGAGAACGCCGACGTGTTCGGGTTCGAGCTCAGCGACGACGAGGTCGCCGCGATCAGCGGGCTGGAACGCGGCCGGCTGTGGGACGGCGACCCCGATACCCATGAGGAGATGTGAGCGGCCGCTAGCGTGGATGCCATGGCGACGACCCCCTTCCACTCCCTGGACGACTACCTCTCCCAGCCCCGCATCGAGGCGCTCGCGCTGTCGCCGGACGGCACGCGCGCCGTGCTGACGGTCGCGACGCTCGGCAAGGACAAGACCGCCTACGAGCGGTCGCTGTGGGAGGTCCCGGTCGATGGCGACGGCGTGCCCGTCCGCCTTACCCGCTCGGCGAAGGGTGAGACCGGGGCCGCGTTCACCGCTCGCGGCGACATCCTCTTCGTGTCGGCGCGCCCCGACACCGAAGCCGAGGAGGACGCCGAGCAGGCGCAGCTGTGGCTGCTGCCCGCCGCCGGCGGTGAGGCGCGCCCCGTCACCCGCCTCGCGGGCGGCGTCGCCGGCGTCACCGCGGCCGAAGGCGCCGACGTGCTCGTGCTGGGCGCCCCGCTCTTGCCTTCCGCCGACAGCATCGAAGCCGACGCCCGGCTGCGCGCCGCGCGGAAGAAGCTCAAGGTCTCCGCGATCCTGCACGACGCCTACCCCGTCAGGTACTGGGACCACGACCTCGGCCCGGCCGCGCCCGCGCTGCACACCCTCGACCTCACCGGCTTCGCCGACACGATCGCCGTGCTCGTGGACCAGCCCGAGGATGCCGCCCAGGGCGACGACCAGGATGCCGTGACGCCGTACCCGGAAAGCCTGCCGCGTCCCCGGACACTCGTCACCGGGCGCGGCGCGGAGGATGCCGGGACGGCGCTCACGCCGGACGGGAAGACACTCGTGGCGGCGCTGCGCACCGCCCAGGGCCGCGAGGGCCGGTACCGGCTCGTCGCGATCGACACCGCGAGCGGTGACCGGACGGTGCTGTTCGACGAGGCCGACACGTACTTCGAGCACCCCGTCATCAGCCACGACGGCGCGACGCTCGCCTTCGTCCGCGCGGCGATGGGCGACCCGTCCGCCCCGGCAGACCAGGAACTGTGGGTCGCGGGGATCGACGGCTCCGGGGCCCGTCGCATCGCGGACGGGTGGGACCGCTGGCCCACCAGCATCCGGTTCGACCGCGACGACACCGCGCTCATCGTCACGGCGGACCAGGACGGCCGCGGCCCCATCTTCCGGGTGCCCGTGGACGGCGGCCCCGTCGAGCAGCTCACCCGCGACGACTTCACCTACACCGACGTCGACGTCGTGGCATCCACCGGCGAGATCGTCGCGCTGCGGTCGAACTGGATGACGCCCCCGCACGCCGTCCGCGTCGCCCGCGACGGCACGGCGGTGCCCCTGGTCAGCCCCGTGGCCCTCCCCGCGGTGCCGGGCACCATGACCGACGTCGACGCGACGGCCGGCGACGGCGCGCGCGTGCGCGGCTGGCTCCTCCTGCCGCCGGGCGCGAGCGCCGAGAACCCGGCGCCGTTCCTGCTGTGGATCCACGGCGGACCGCTGAACAGCTGGAACGCGTGGAGCTGGCGCTGGAACCCGCAGCTGGCCGCCGCGCGCGGGTACGCCGTGCTGCTTCCCGACCCCGCACTGTCGACCGGCTACGGTCTCGAGTTCATCGCGCGCGGCTGGAACGCGTGGGGCGGCAAGCCCTACACCGACCTGATGACGATCACGGATGCCGTCGTCGCGCGGCCGGAGATCGACGAGACGCGCACGGCCGCGATGGGCGGATCGTTCGGCGGCTACATGGCGAACTGGGTCGCCGGGCACACCGACCGCTTCCGCGCCATCGTCACGCACGCGAGCCTGTGGGCCCTCGACCAGTTCAACGGCACGACGGACGACTCCTCCTACTGGCAGCGGATCTTCACCGCCGAGGGGATGGTCGAGAACTCGCCACACCGCTTCGTGAAGGACATCCGTACTCCGCTGCTCGTCATCCACGGCGACCGCGATTACCGCGTGCCGATCGGGGAGAGCCTGCGGCTGTGGTCGGAGCTCAACGAGCACTTCGCCGCCGAGGACGGGACGATCCCGCACCGGTTCCTCTACTACCCCGACGAGAACCACTGGGTGCTCAAGCCCCCGCACGCGAAGGTCTGGTACGAGACGGTGTTCGCGTTCCTCGCCCAGCACATCGACGGCGCGGAGTTCGAGCGCCCCGAGCTACTGGGCTGACAACCACTCGTCGAAGGTCTGCGTTCCGAGCACGGCGTCCGGGCCGGGCAGGTTGAGACCTGCCCGCATGCCCTTCATCTGCGCGCCCGGCAGCGCGATCGACGGGATCCAGCCGCGGCGGCCGTGCGCGTGCGACCACCACCGGCGCACCATGTCGTCGAGCGCTTCCTCGCGCGGGCCGGCGAGGTCCGGCGCGAGGCCGTGGGGCGGCTGGGTGGCCGTACGGGCGAGATGGATGCCGACCTCCGCCGCGGCGATCGGCTGCACCCGGCCCGTGGGCGCGAGGGGCAGCGGGCCGATCCTCGCGCGGCCGGCGATCTGTGCCGCGAACTCGTGGAACTGGGTCGCCCGGACGATCGTCGCCGGCGCGCCGCTTTCGATGAGGGCGCGTTCCTGCGCGACCTTGCCGGCGTAGTACCCGTGCGGGTTGCGGTCGATGCCGACGATGGACAGAAGCACGACGTGGGCGACCCCCGCCGCTCGCGCGGCGGAGCCGAGGTTGCCCGTCGCCGTGGCGAAGAACTCGGCGGCCTTCTCCGCGGACAGGGTGCTGACGTTCACGGCGTCGACGACGGCATCCACCCCGTCCAGCGCCCGCTCCAGGCCCGCTCTCGTCAGCAGGTCGATGCCGGCACTCCGGGTGACAGGGATCACCTCGTCGCCCTGCGCTTGGACGGCGGCGACGATATGCCGCCCGACGGTGCCGGTCGCGCCGGCGACGGCGATCCTCACCGTTCGACCTCCGTCATGCGTTCAGCGCCACCATCCAGTCGACGCCGAACCGGTCGGTCAGCATCCCGAACCGACCGCCCCACGGCGGCTCCTCGTAGGGCATCACGACGGTGCCGCCATCGGACAGTCCGTCCCACGCGCGCTGCAGGCGCTCGGCGTCGTCGCCGCTGAGCGAGACGGAGATCCCGGCCGGCGCCGTATACGGCATCCCGGTCGGGCTGTCCGCTGCCATCAGCGTCATGCCGTCCTCGGTCGTGAGCTGCCCGTGCATGATGAGATGCGTCTCCGACGGGTCGACGCCCATGTCGGGGTATGCACTGAAATCGTTGAGCGTAAGCTCGCCGCCCAGCACGGACTGGTAGAACTCCAGCGCCTCGCGCGCCGTGTTCTGGAACGAGATGTACGGGTTGAGGTCCATCGGCTGTCCTCTCCAGCGGTGATGCCGCCAGTGTGGCGCGCACCGCCGACATCCCGCAACGGGTGTCAGCGGCCCCGATGATCCTCCGGGTGCAGACGCGGCCCGCGGCGCGGTTCGCGCGCACCGCTGAGCTCGAGCAGCCGGATGACGCGCTGCCGCTGTCCGCGCCACGGCTCGAGGAGTTCGAGCATGCCGTCGTCGTCGACGCGGTGGCCCGTGAGGGCGTAGCCGACCTCGTGGGCCACGTGGTAGTCGCCGACGCTGACGGCATCCGGGTCGCCCCACGTGCGGATGCGGGTCTCCGCGCTCGTCCAGATGCCCACGCCGCGCAGGCTCATGAACAGCCGGTCGCGGGCGTCTCCGTCGTGCGCCGCGGCGGCGGCGCGTTCGATCGACGCGCGCCGCCGGGCCGCCTCCACGACGGTGCGCGACTGCGGGGGCTCGAGGCCCGCGCGATGCCATGCCCAGCTCGGGATGAGGTGCCACTGCGCCGGCGGGGCGAACATGGGCCTCGGCGTCGGGCCCGGTGCGCGTTCGCCGAACCAGGTGAGGATCGCCCGCCACGCGCCGAACGCCTGCAGCCCGGTGACCTTCTGCTCGAAGATCGAGCTCGCGAGCGCGTCGAAGACGAGGTCGGTGCCGCCGATGCGCAGGCCCGGGTGGCGCCGGTGCGTCTCCGCGACGAGCGGATGCCGCGACGCGTCGAACCCCTCCGGATCGTCGTCCGCTCCGCACAGGCGGGGGAGCTGCTCGAGGGTCCACGCCGCCCCGGGACCCCAGGCGGCTCCGCGGACGCGGCCGCGCTCGACGCGGATGGCGAGGGTCGCGATGCCCTGCGGGGTGCGGGTCGCGCGCCAGATGACGCCGGCATGGGTGGTCTGGCTCGGGTCGTGGGCGCCGCGCTGCTGGTAGCGGATCGCGCGGGCCGCGTCGATGGGCGTCCGCGGCCGGTATTCGGTCTCGATCGGGCGACCGTGGGCGATCGGCGGCGCCGCGCGCTGCGGCATCCGTCCCGTCGCGACCGTCGTCATGCTGCCCACCCTACGTCGCGCTCCTGACAGCCGCGGGGCCGACGCCACGCCCCGAGGTTCACCCGCGCCAAGATGCGGGTGCGGGCCGCTGTGACCCGCCATTCGGCGCGGATGAATCCTCGCCGCCCGATTCGCCCGCGCCGAAATGCGGGTGCATGAGGGCTGCACCCGCCATTCAGCGCGGATGAAGTCCAGGAGGGTGGGCGTGGGGCGACGGTGCGAGTGGCTCAGAAGCGGTCGGGGGACGGCGTGCCGTGGCCGTAGCGGATGACGACGTCGGCGTGCCGGTCGAAGCGGTAGCCGATGCCCCGCACGGTGCGCACGATGTCCTCGTACCGGCCGAGCTTGGAGCGCAGGCGCCGCACGTGCACGTCGATCGTGCGCTCACCGGGCGCCTCGTCGTCGCCGGCGTGGCTCCACAGCGACGACACGAGCTCGGTGCGCTCGATCGTCCGTCCCTCGCGGAGCACGAGGTACTGCAGCAGCTCGAACTCCTTGAAGGTGAGCGGTGCGGCCTCGCCGTCGATGTGCACGCGGCGGCGCGAGATGTCGATCGTGACGCCGCCGGGGACGTGGTCGTCGGCCGGCTCGTCCTGCTTCGTGCGGGCGACGGCGCTCGGCTCGTGCAGCGCGAGGCGCACGACGTCCACATCCCGTCCGCCGGCGCCGGCCGGGGCGAGGGCGACCGTGGCGTACGTCTCGGCGTGCGGGGCGAGCTCGCCGATCGTGCGGCGCAGCGCCTCGACGAGCACGGAGAGGCTGACGCCGTCGGCGGCCGCCTTGGCCTCGTCGATGCCGACGTACAGGGCGAAGCCACGGGGCGCGGTGCCGGCCGGCAGGGCCGCAGCCGGGGCGGGCGCGGCGGGCTTGGCAGGGGCGACATCCTCGACGGCGCGCAGGTGACGGGTAGGGCGGGTGAGGAGTGCGGTGTTCGACATGGCGAAGTCCTTCGGGGAGGGAACCCGGGGCGCGGTGCCCGTCACGGGTTCGAGTGTGTTGCGCGGTCGGCCGCAGATCGGCCGATGTGCGAGGCAGCCGGCTTCCGCGTCGTGGGCGGAGGGAGCCGGTGGCTCGGGGGCTGGCGCACCGCGTTCAGAAGCGGCGGGGCAGCCCGGCGGGGATCACCGTGTCAGCGACACATTCGGCAACACATGACAACACGCTGCGGCATCATGATGCCGGCAGTTCCGTTCGCCTCCAGGGCGGACAGAGTGCGTGCGTTGTCAGTCATAGGCTTGATTATGACGAAGCGTGTCCACATGTGTCAAACCGCACGGATGCCGTCGTCACAACGTGACGGAATGTGACAGATTGCTCAGTCGTGACTGAACCGCCCCTTCGCCGGGTCCGCATCGTCGGCACCTCGGGCTCCGGCAAGTCGCATCTGGCCGCCCAGCTCGCCACGATCCTCGGCGTCGCGCGCCTCGAACTCGATGCCGTGTTCTGGGATGCCGAGTGGACGTACCGCGACCTGGAAGAGGCGCACGCGCAGGTGCGCGCGTTCGCTGCCGAGAATCCGGACGGCTGGGTCGTGGACGGCAACTGGACGTCCCGGCTGCAGGGGCTGCTCGACCCCGGGACGCCTGGAGGCGCGGACGTCTACGTCTGGCTGGACCATCCGCGCCGCACCGTTATGCGCCGGGTCATCGGCAGAACGCTGCGCCGCGGCATCCTGCAGGAGGAGCTGTGGCACGGAAACCGGGAGCGTGTGCGCGATTGGGTGCGCTGGGAGCCGGAGCGCAACATCGTCCGCTGGGCGTGGACGAACCACCCTGTGACGCGGGAGCGGATGCTGCAGCGGATCGCGGACGGTGTCCCGGTGGTGCGGCTGCGCGGACAGCGAGAGGTCGACGCGTGGCTCAGCTCGCTGTCGGAGAAGCGGCGTAGCGTGGAGCCATGAGCTTCACGTTCGCGAACGAACCCGACGCCTCGCGGTACACGCTCCACAAGGGCGATGACCTCGTCAGTGTCCTGGACTACCGCGACGACGGTCGCACCGTCGCCATGACGCGGGCCTACACCGTGCCCACCTTCCGCGGCCACGGGTACGCCGGCGAACTCGTCGAGCGTGCCGTCGCCGACATCGAGCAGCGCGGCGACCGGGTCGTCAGCCCCGTGTGCTGGTACGTCGCCGACTGGTTCGCCGCGCACCCCGAGCGCGCCGGTCTCCTCGCCGCGCGCCGCGCGAGCTGACCCGCGCCTACTCCGCGGCTACTGCACAACACCGAGGGCGTCAACCCTCTGGCCGCCCGCCCGCCCGTGGGCGACGGTGGGGGCACGACCGATAAGGAGCGTGCCATGAACCAAGACAACCCCGAGGGCATGATCGACGGGAACCCCGCCGGCGGCTGGGAATCCGGCGACGTCGCCGACCAGGAGACGAGGGAGCAGAGCGACGCCGCGACGGGTGACGCCTCGCTCGCCGCTTCCGAGGCGGCGAACGACGCCGACCGGCAGGGAGGCGGCTCCGCCGGAGAGGGCATCCTCGCCCCCGACGGCGTGCAGATCTCCGACCAGTTCGTCGAGAGCGCCGAGATCCAGCAGGGCCTCGACCCCGACATGGTCACCGACGAGCAGGCCGACCGATGAGCGGCACGGCGAACGAGTTCGACGAGCCGGGCGGCAACTACCCGGATGCCGGAGGGCCGGACGCGAAAGCCCAGGCCAGCGACGCCGGCGTAGGCGGTGCCATCGCCGACGAGCACGACGACCGTGACGACGCCGCCTCCACCCCCGCCGGAACGCCGGATGCCTCGGCGGCGGGCACGCAGGACGCCCCCGCCATGGACACCCACACGGCGTCCGGGGACGACAAGCTCGACGGTCTTCTCGCCCAGGTGCGTTCCGACGGCCAGGGGCAGGATGCCGCGATGGTGGAGAAACTGCTGCGCAGCCGGCTCCCGGACACGGGCCTGCAGCTCGACGAGGGGCGCATCGCCGCCCTCGTGCGGGAGATCTCCGGCTGAGCGGCCGTCACTCCGAAACGAAGGCCAGGATGCGGTCGGCCGCGGGTCGCGCGTCGCGGATGAGCGTCTCGTGCCCGTGGTCGGCCAGCTCGGCCAGTTCGGCATCCGGGATGAGCGTCGCCACGCCCACGCACCACTCCTGCGGCGCGACGTAGTCCTCGGCCCCGCGCAGCACGAGGGTCCGCGCGGCGACGCGCGGATACACCTCCTCGGGACGGTGCACGAGCATGGCGGTCATCTTGCGGCGCAGGTGCGGGCCGGCGCGGAGGTACTCCCGGCCGCCGAGGAGGAAGACCCGCGGGCTCTCCACGAGGAGGTCCCGCGCCAGGCGCAGGAGCTGACGCGGCGCCGTCCGAGCGCGCGGATCCACGGTGGGGCCGGCGAGGACCAGCGCGCCGACGAGCTGCGGATGCCGGACGGCGAGCTCGACGGCCACCTGCGTGCCCATCGAGTGGCCGATGACGACGGCATCCGTCTCGCCGCGGTCGCGCAGCAGCGCGGCGACGAAGTCCGCCGTCCGCGCCATCGTCGGGGTCCGGGGCGGCTCCGGGGCCTCGCCGTAGCCGGGCTGGTCGATCATCCAGACCCGGCCGTGCGGTGCGAGGTGCGCGGCGAGGTCGGCGAAGACGCGACGCCCCATCCCGATCCCGTGCAGGAGGAGGAACACGCGCGGGCCCGCGCCGAGCTCCTCGAGGATCAGCTCGGCGCCGTCCACCGTGAAGGGTGACACGACGCCGTCCTCCTCGGGGACGCCGGCGAGCCGCTCCACGAGGTCATCCGCCGCCGCGGCGAACTCGGCCGCGGAGTCGGGCGGCGTCTTCGGTCCCTCGTCGCTCGCGCCCATCCCTCGAGCGTATCCGGGGGCTGTCGCCGCGCGGGACGCCGTCGTACCGTGGGGGCATGTGCCGCAACATCCACACCCTGCACAACTTCGAGCCGGCCGCGACCGGCGACGAGGTGCACGCCGCCGCCCTACAGTACGTCCGCAAGATCGCCGGGACGACGAAGCCGTCGAAGGCGAACCAGGCCGCGTTCGACCGTGCCGTCGCCGAGATCGCGCACGCGACCCATCACCTCCTCGAAGACCTCGTCGCCGTGACCCCGCCGAAGAACCGCGAGGAGGAGGCCGCGAAGGCGCGCTCCCGGGCCGAGAAGTCCGGACGGTACGCCCCGCGCGTCGCCTGATCCAGGGGAGCGCCGCCCGCTTCACCGGGGATGTCGGCGCTCGCTCGTAGCGTGGAGGCATGCGCATCCTGCACACCTCCGACTGGCACATCGGGCGGACCTTCCACGGTCACTCCACGCTCGATGCGCTGCGCGGCGTGCTCGAGGCGCTGACACAGCAGGTGCGTGACGAGAAGGTCGACGTCGTCATCGTCGCGGGCGACGTGTTCGACTCCGGCGCCCCCGCGGCCGCCTGCTACACCCTGCTCTCCGACACGCTGCGCGCGCTCGCCGACACCGGTGCGCAGGTCATCGTCACGAGCGGCAACCACGACTCCGCCGCACGGCTGGGCTTCCAGGCCGGGCTGCTGCGCGACGGCATCCACGTCCTCACCGATCCTGCCGCCATCGGCACGCCGATCACGGTGACGGATGCCGACGGCCCGGTGCACTTCTACGGCATCCCCTTCCTCGAGCCCGCGCTGCTGCGCCACCTGTGGCCCGCCGCCCGCTCGCAGGCCGACGTCCTCGGTCATGCCATGGAGCTCGTCCGCGCCGATCTCGCGCAGCGCGGCGAAGGCCGGTCGGTCGCGATCGCGCACTGCTTCGCCGCGAAGGTCGAGCCCACGCCGCAGCTCGAGCGCGACATCCAGCAGGGCGGGCTCGACGTCGTGCCGTGGTCGTGCTTCGACGGCGTCGACTACATGGCCCTCGGCCACATCCACGGGCGACAGGAGCTCGCGCCGCATGCGCGCTACTCCGGCGCACCTCTGCACTACAGCTTCGGCGAGGGCTCCAAGCCCCGCGGCAGCTGGCTCGTCGAGCTGGATGCGACCGGTCTCGCCGGCGTCACCTGGCTCGAACTGCCCGTCCCGCGCCGGCTCGCGACCCTTCGGGCGCCGCTCGAGGACATCCTCACCGACGCGCGCTTCGCCGCGCACGAGGACGATTGGGTGTCCGTGGAGTACACCGACGACCTCCCGCAGCGCGAGCCGCTGCGGCGGCTGCAGGCGCGGTTCCCGCACTGCGCCAAGGTCGTGCACGCCCCCGCGGCGGTCCGCGAGCGGGTCGGCGGCACCTACGTCGACCGGGTGCGCGCGGCGCGCAGCGACCGGGAGCTCGTCGACGCGTTCCTGCAGCACGTCCGCGACGGGCAGGGCGCCTCCGAGCGGGAGGCCGACCTGCTCGCGGACGTCCTCGACGAGCGCACCAAAGCGGAGGCGCTCGCGTGAAGCTGCACCGCCTCGAGCTCACCGGGTTCGGGCCGTTCCGCGAGACCCAGACCGTCGACTTCGACGCGTTTTCCGGCGACGGCGTCTTCCTCATCTCCGGACGCACGGGCGCCGGCAAATCCAGCATCCTCGACGGCGTGAGCTTCGCGCTGTACGGATCCGTGCCGCGGTACGACGGCGGCGAGCGCCGGCTGCGCAGCGACCACTGCGCGCTCGGCGATCCCACCGAGGTGCGCCTCGAGTTCACGGTCGGCGACACCCGGTGGCGCGTCGCCCGCGCCCCGGAGTACGACCGTCCCGCGAAGCGCGGCGGCGGCGTGACCACGGAACCGACCCGCGCGGAGCTCGAGGAGCTCGTGGACGACGTCTGGGTGGGACGCGCCGCAAAGCCGCGCGATGTCGCGCTGCTGCTCGACGGCATCCTGGGGCTGAACGCCCAGCAGTTCCAGCAGGTCATCCTGCTCGCCCAGAACCGGTTCTCCCGCTTCCTGCTGGCCTCTCCGAGCGAACGGCAGACGCTGCTGCGGACCCTCTTCGGCACGCGGCGCTTCGAGGAGTACAAGGACGATCTCGAGGAACGGCGACGCCAGGCGCAGCGACGTCTGGAGGGCGCCGGGGAGCGTGCAGGCACGCTCCTCGATCTCGCCGAGCGGCTCATCGACGAGCGAGGGCTCGGCGGCGGCGGCGACCGGCCCGACGGACTCGACCTCTCGGCCCGGCGGGAAGCCGCCGACCTCGCCCTGCAGCGCGCGGAGTACCAGGTCGAGCAGCAGACGACCGAGCGAGAGCGCACGGATGCCGCCGCGGCGGCCGCCGCAGACGCGCACGCGGCGCTCGTCGCCCGGGCGAAGACCCTCGGCGAACTCGTCGCGGCGCGGGCGGAGCTCACGCGACTGGAGGACGATGTGCCGCGCATGGCCGACGAGCGCGCGCGGCTCGAGCGTGCGCTCGCGGCCGAGGCGCTGCGCGCGACCCTCGCGGCGGCGACCCGCGCCGAAGCGGCGGCGGCGGTCGCGACAGCCGCGCGCGCCCAGGCGGATGCGGACTGGATCGCCGCCGGCGGCGACGTGGCCGATGACCTCGACGCCGTGCTCGAGGCGCTCACCGGTGACCTCGCCCTCTGGGGTGCGGCCGAAGAGGCCGAGCGTGACCTCGTCCGCGTCGAGGCCGACCTCGCAGCGCGGGAGGCGGAGGTCGCGTCGCGCGCGCAGGAGATCGCGACGCTCGACGAGCAGCGGGCGCTCGTGCCGGCCGAGCGGGACCGGCTGACCGCCCAGCGTCGGGCCGATGCGGCCGTCGCCGCGCGCCTGACCGATCTTCAGGACCGCCGGGACGCGCTGCACGCGCGGCTCGCGGCGGCGCAGGAGGCAGTCGGGCTCGCGGAGGCCGCCGCGCGCGCCGACCTCGAGTACGCGCGCCGCAGCGCCGAGTCCGGCAACGCGGCGGACGCCGTCACGCTCCTCCTGCAGCGCCGCCTGGCCGGCCACGCGGGGGAGCTCGCCGCCCAGCTCCTGGACGGCGAGCCGTGCAGCGTCTGCGGATCCCTCGAGCACCCGCATCCAGCGGCGGCAGCCACGGAGCCCGTCACCGACGACGACCTCACCACAGCGGAAGCGGCGCGCGATGCTGCCGCGGAGGCCGCGCGCACCGCGGGGGACGCCGCCCGGGCTGCCCGCGACCGCCTCGCCGACGCGAACGCCCGCGCCGGAGGCGGCGACGTCGACGAGCTCGCCGTGCAGCTCACCGCCGCCCAGGCAGATCTGCGGGCGGCCGAGGAGGCGCAGCACCGCGTCGCGCTCCTCGACGCCCAGCTGACCGAGCTCGACGACCTCGACGCTGCCGCGCGGGCGGAGCGCGCGGCGCTGGACGCGCGGCTGGCGGAGGATCGGGCCGCCGTCGCAGGGCTCCAAGCCACCGCCGACGCGCTCCGCGCCGACGTGCGCGCGGCCCGCGGTACCCACGACACCGTCGCCGCGCGCGTGGCCGAGGCCCGCGGCCGCCGAGACCTCGCGCGCGACTGCCTCGCCGCCCGCGAGCGGGCCGCAGAGCAGGAACGAGCCCTCGCGACCGCCGTGGCCGACCGCGACGCCGGCCTCGCCGACTCCGTGTTCGACTCGGCCGTCGCGGCCGCTGACGCGCTGCTCGACCCCGCCGAGCGAGCGGCGGTAGACGGGCGGCTCTCGGCGCACGCCGCGGCCCTGGCCGCGACCCGCGCGCGCCTCCTCGCCCTCGAGCTCGAGAGCATCGACCTCGTCGACCCGCCCGACCTGGCGGCATCCGAGGCTGCGGCGGCGGCCGCCGACATCGCGCGCGCCGCCGCGATCGCGGCCCAGCGGGACGCGCAGAACGCCGCCGACCGGCTCCGCGACCTCCTCGTGCAGACGGATGCCGCCTACGCCGACGTCGCCGCGATCGCCGACGAGACCGCGGCCATCACACGCCTCGCCGACACCGTCGCTGGCCGGGCGCCCAACACGATGAAGATGGACCTCGAGACCTTCGTGCTCGCGGCCGAGCTCGAGGAGATCGTCGCGGCGGCGACCCTCCGCCTCGCCGAGATGTCGGCGGGACGGTACTCGCTGCACCACTCGGACGCGCGACAGGCCCGCAACGCGGCGTCGGGGCTCGGCATCGAGGTGCTCGACGCGCACACCGGTCTCCGCCGCTCGCCGCAGTCCCTCTCCGGAGGCGAGACCTTCCTGGCATCCCTGGCCCTCGCGCTCGGCCTCGCCGAGGTCGTGACGAACCGCGCCGGCGGGCTTCGGCTCGACACCCTGTTCGTCGACGAGGGCTTCGGCTCACTCGACCCCGAGACCCTCGACCTCGCGATGCGCACGCTGGACGAGCTGCGCGCGGGCGGCCGGACCGTCGGCGTCATCAGTCACGTCGAGGCCATGAAGGAGCAGCTCCCCGCGCAGCTCGTCGTCACGGCGACCCCGGAGGGCCCGAGCGTCATCCGTCAGGACGTCGCCGTCCCGGGGTCGTACCCGACGCCATAGCCAGGCGCTCGGCGGCTGCCACGGCGGGCCACGGCGGGCGGTCCGCCCTGGGGCGGGTGGCCGAGGCCGCGCCGCGCCGTCACGCCGCGTTGTGCCGTCACACCGCGTTGATCCGCGCCGAATGGTGGGTGGAGGGCCTTCGGACCCGCATTTCGGCGCGGGCGAGGCCGGGGATGCTGCGAGGTGCGCCGGCACGACGGTGCTGCGCTACGGCCGGCGACGCCCGCGCGGGAGATTGATCCGCGCCGAATGGTGGGTCGAGGGGCCCCGCACCCGCACTTCGGCGCGGGCGAGTGCGTAGCCGCGCCCCCCGCGCCCGCCGCGGCGGATGAGCTCCGCCCTTCTCCTAGGCTGGGGGTATGACCCGCAGCAGCCTCTGGACGGTCGTCGGCGTCATCGTCGCCGTCGTCATCGCCTGGTTCCTCGTCGACGTGATCTTCAAGCTCGCGTGGCTCATCGCCAAGCTCGGCATGGTCGCGATCGTGGCGGTGGTGGTCTTCCTCGTCATCCGGATGCTGTTCCGCCGGAGCGAGGACTGAACACGCCCACGAGCCGCAGAACGTCGTCCCGCGCCAGGCGGGCTCAGACTCCGTAGAGCTCGCGCACGCGGTCGCGCAATTGCACGCTGCACGCGGCGACCGCGGCGCGCCAGTCGGTGATCGCGTCGTCCTGGGCGTTGTCCGACACCGCCTTGAGGACCCGGATGCGCACCCCGAACTGTCCGGCGACCCAGATGTAGGCGTAGGTCTCCATGTCGACGAGCGTGCCTCCGAGGGCACGGATCGCCGCGACCGTCGCCGCGTCGTCGACGAAATGGTCGCCCGTCGCGATGATCGCGCCGCCGGCGGCGCCGGTCGTCACCTGCGACGGCAGCGAGACGTGCTGACCGGCGATGCCGTCGATGTCCGACACGTCGTGCTGGATCGCGGCGGTCACCTCGTGGACACCCGTCGTCTCGCGGTCGACCGCTCCCGCCGTGCCGACGACGAGGACCTCGTCGTACGCGCCGGCATGGAGGGCGCGCGTGAGCGCGTGGGTGGCCTGCAGCTTGCCGGGACCGGTGACAAGGCGGTCGAATCCGTCGAGCGTATGCGGGAATGCGGACAGTTCGGACTCGAGGGCGGCGACCAGCAGTTTCACTCCGCCATTCTCCCAGGGGTTACGCACGGCCGGCGCGGCTCCCCCTCGGCGGCCCAGTTGGGCCAAGATGGGGGAAGGTCGGACGAGGGAGAGACATGACTCTGCAGACGGTTCTTCTGGACACTCCCGAGGGCATCTCGGCGCGGCTCGGGTGGGATCCGGGCACCACCGTGCACGACCGCCGCCGCATCATCGCGAAGGAGCTCGTCGCCACCCGGCTGCGGTGCGAGCCCAGCGACATCAAGATCGAGCGCGAGGCGCCCCGTGGCTTCGGCTACCACACGCGGCTCATCGCCTCCCGCGACGGGGCCGAACTCCCGATCGCGATCGTGACGGCGAGCTACCGCGCCGCGACCGTCGTCGCGATCTGCGATCCCGGGCTGCCGTTGGGCATCGACATCCGCGACCTGCACCCCGAGGACGCGGACGTGCGGCAGATGAAGAAGCACTCCCACCTCTTCGACGAGAACAACATGAGCGACCTCCTGCACCACTGGGTGTGCGTGCAGGCCGTCCTCGAGGCCGACGGTCGCGGTGTGCGGGTCGCCCCCGACCACGTGCGTCTGGATGCCGGCCGGCACCGCGGCTGGCTGCCCGACCGGACCATGAAGTACGGCCTCGTCGATGCGTCGCGGGACGGATGGGTCATCACGCTGGCCTACGGTCTGCTGCCCACCGCCTGACGCTCAGTCGACGAGGTCGGGCAGCGCCGCCTTCAGCTCGGCGAGCCAGGCGTTCGCGTTGCCGTCCGATGGGGCGCGCCAGTCGCCGCGCGGCGACAGCGACCCGGCGGCGGAGACCTTGGGTCCGTTGGGGATCGCGGAGCGCTTGAACTGGGCGAACCCGAAGTAGCGCTTCAGGAACACCTGCAGCCACCGCACGATCTCGGCGCGGTCGTACGCGTAGTGCTCGTCCGCGGGGAATCCCGGGGGCCAGGCTCCGGCATCCGCGTCGGACCAGGCGTGCTCCGCGAGGAACGCGATCTTCGACGGTCGCAGCCCGTAGCGCAGCACGTGGAACAGCGTGAAGTCGTGCAGCGCGTACGGGCCGACGGTGTCCTCGGTCGACTGCGTCTTCCCGTCCTCGCCGGCGGGCACGAGCTCGGGGCTGATCTCGGTGTCGAGCACCGACTGCAGCACCGCCTTCGCGGCATCCGTGAGCGACGTCCCCGACTCCTCGTCGGAGCTGTGCGCGATCACCCAGCGGATGACGTGCTGGATGAGCGTCTTGGGGACGCCGGCGTTGACGGCGTAGTGGCTCATGTGGTCGCCGACCCCGTAGGTCGCCCAGCCGAGCGCGAGCTCGGACAGGTCGGAGGTGCCGACGACGAAACCGCCGTTCTGGTTCGCGAGCCGGAACAGGAAATCGGTGCGGACGCCGGCCTGCACGTTCTCGAAGGTGACGTCGTAGACCGGTTCCCCATCGGCGAAGGCGTGGCCGATCCCTTCCAGGATCTGCGTCGCCGTCGGGCGGATGTCGATCGTCGAGATCGTCGCGCCGATGGCCTCCGCGAGGGCGATGGCGTTGGATTTCGTGTGCTCGCTCGTCGCGAATCCCGGCATCGTATAGGCGAGGATGTCGCTGCGCGGCCGCCCCATCCGGTCCATGGCGCGCGCCACCACGAGCAGCGCGTGCGTGGAGTCCAGGCCGCCGGAGACGCCGATGACCGGCTTCGGGGAGCCGATGGCCCGCATCCGCTGCTCGAGGCCCGACACCTGGATGTTGAACGCCTCGTAGCAGTCCTGGTCCAGGCGTCCCGGGTCGTCGGGCACGAACGGGAAGCGGTCGACGGGGCGGCGCAGCCCGATGTCGCCGGTCGGCGGGTCGAGCGTGAACGACACCGTGCGGAAGTCCGCGTCGATCGTCTCGGTGCGGATGCCGAGCGACCGGCGGTTGTCGTCGAACGTGCCCTGGCGGAGGCGATCCTGGCGGATGCGGTCGAGGTCGATGTCGGCCACCGCGCGGCGCGGACCGTCGGGGAAGCGCTCGGTCTCGGCCAGGAGGTTCCCGATCTCGTAGATCATCGTCTGGCCGTCCCACGACACGTCGTTGGTCGACTCGCCCTGCCCTGCGGCGGCGTAGACGTACGCCGACAGGCAGCGCATCGACTGCGACAGGCACAGCGTCTTGCGGTCTTCGGCGCGGGCGATCGTGATGGGGCTGCCGGACAGGTTCGCGAGCACCGTGGCGCCCGCCAGGGCGGCACGGGAGGACGGCGGCACCGGCACCCAGAAGTCCTCGCACACCTCGGCGTGCACGCGGAGGTCGGGCAGGTCGACGGCCTGGAAGATGAGGTCGGGACCGAACGGGGCCGACAGCTCGCCCCGGTCGAACCATTCGCCGCGCAGGTCGTCGCCGGCGGCGTACCAGCGGTGCTCGTAGAACTCGCGGTAGGTGGGCAGGTACGACTTCGGTGCGATGCCGATCACCTCGCCGCGGTGGATGACGACGGCGCAGTTGTAGAGCCGGTTGCCGTGGCGCAGCGGCGCCCCGACGATGAGCAGGGTGCGCAGGTCCTCGGACTCCCGGGCGATGCGCAGCAGCGCCGCCTCGACAGCCTCGAGCACCGGATCCTGCATGACGAGGTCCTCGATCGAGTAGCCGGTGAGACACAGCTCCGGGAACACGGCGACGGCGACACCGTCGTCATGGGATTCGCGCGCGGCGGTGAGGACGGCATCCGCGTTCGCCTGCGGGTCGGCGATGGCGACGGGGATCGTGCAGGCCGCGACCCGCGCGTACCCGTGCCGGTAGACGCTCTCGAACGGTGGTGTCGTGCTCATTTCCCCAGTCTGTCAGGTGCGGCCGGTCCCCGGCAGAGCCGCTGTCGGCGGCCGCGGCTAGTGTCGATTCCGGAAGGGGAACATGCGATACATCGAGGACGAAGGCCGGATCGTCTGGAGCGCGAGCGATCTCAAAGCCGCTGCCGAATGCGAATTCGCGTGGCTGCGGGCGATCGACGCGAAGCTCGGGCGGGTCGCTCCCGTCGAAGACCCCGAAGACCTGACGCTGGAGCGCGCCGGGCGGCTCGGCACGCAGCATGAGCTTCGGGTCCTCGCGGCCTACCGCGAGCGGTTCCCGGACGGCGTCATCGAGATCCCCGAGACGCGGTCGTCGGATGCCGAGGGCCTCGCCCGCGCCGTCGCGCTGACGGGGGAGGCGCTCGCCTCGGACGCGGCCGTCGTGTACCAGGCCGCGTTCGCGACGGAGGAGTTCGTCGGGTTCGCCGACTTCCTCGTTCGCGATGAGGACGGCAGCTGGATCGTGCAGGACACCAAGCTCGCGCGGCACGCCCGCGTGACCGCGCTCATGCAGCTCGCGGCATACGCCGACCAGCTCGATCGGCTGGGTGTGCCCCGGTCGGAACGCGTGGAGCTGCTGCTGGGCGACGGCACCGTCTCCACCCACGCCGTGCGCGACCTGCACCCCGTCTACGCCCTGCGCCGCGCACGGCTGCGCGCGCTCATCGCCGACCGTGACCTGGCCGCAGGCGCGGCCGGCGCGGCCATCGCGTGGGGCGATGACCGCGGCGCGCTGCGGGTCATCGCGTGCGGGCGGTGTGCGACGTGCGACCTCGAGGTCATCGCGCACCGCGACCTGCTCCTCGTCGCCGGGATGCGCCCGGTGCAGCGCGAGCGCCTCCGCGCGGCCGGCATCCGGACCATCGACGACCTGACCACGGCCGACGCGCCGCCGGCCCGCATGTCTGCGGATACGTTCGCGAACCTCCGCACCCAGGCGCGGCTGCAGGTGGCGAGCCCCGCGGGAGGCATCGTCGCGATCGCTCCCGCGGACCCGCCCACCCCACCTGAGGCGACGGACGGCGACAAGGCCCTGCCGCCCGTGCCCACGTTCGAGGTCGTCTTCCCGAAGGCCCTCGGCGCCCTCCCGCGCCCCGACCACGGCGACCTGTTCTTCGACTTCGAGGGCGACCCGCTCTACACCGAGGGGGGCACGCCGCAGTGGGGGATCGACTACCTCTTCGGCTGGGTCGACACCCGTGACGTGTACTCGTCGCTCTGGGCGCACAGCTTCGCCGACGAGCGCCGGGCGCTCGAGGACTTCCTCGACCTCGTGGCGCTGCGCCGCGCGCAGCATCCGGGGATGCACATCTACCACTACGCGCCCTACGAGCCCACCCACCTGCTGGCGATGGCGGCACGGCACGGCGTGCGCGAGCGCGACGTCGACCGGCTGCTCCGCGACGGCGTCTTCGTGGACCTGTATCCCGTCGTGCGGCGCGCGCTGCGCGTCGGGTCCCGGTCGTACTCGATCAAGAAGCTCGAGCCGCTCTACATGGGCGCCGACGTCCGCACGAGCGACGTGCAGCGCGGCGACGACTCGATCGTGAAGTACGTGGAGGCGCGCAGCCACGCCGAGGCCGGCGATGACACGTCCGCGCAGCGGATCCTCGACGACCTCGCCGATTACAACCGCTACGACTGCGTCTCCACCCGGCGGCTCCGCGACTGGCTCGTCGACCGGGCGCGGGGGGCGCAGCTGCGTCCGTCGCTCGAGCCGGACGCCGATGAGCGCGCGTACGAGCCGTCACCGCGCGCCGAGACCCTCAGCCGTCTCGCCGCCGCCGTCGACGACGAACAGCAGTCCGCGGCGCTCCGCCTCGGCTCCGCAGCCATCGACTACTACCCGCGGGAGGCGAAGACCTTCTGGGCGACGCATTTCCTGCGCCTGCGCGAGCCCGTGACGGTGTGGGAGGACACCCGCGACGTCGTCGTGATCGACCGGGACCGCTGCCGGATCCTGACCGACTGGCACCTGCCCGAGGGAGCGCGCGCGATCCGCCGCATCGTGGAGCTGCGCGGGGAGGTCGCCCCCGGCACGCGGCTGAGCGTGGATGCCAGCCCCTACGCCGTCTACGAGCTGCCGGCGCCGTTCCCCGTCGAGACGAACCCGCGGTGGATCCACACGGCCCGGTCCGTGCGGATCGTGGACGTGCTGGATGACGGTGTGATCGTGGAGGAGAACGCCATCCAGGGCTTCACGTGGGCCGAGCTCCCGGTCGCCCTGACGCCGGCGGCGCCGCCTCAGGCAGGCAGCCAGCAGGCCGCGATCGACGAGTGGGCCGACGGCGTCATCCAGGCGACGCCGGCGTTCCCGGCAGACCCCGCCACCGACCTTCTGCTGCGGCGCCCGCCGCGCACGGGCAGCGGCGCGCTCGCGCGCGGCGGAGGCGACGACGTGGCCGACATCGTGCGGACGCTCGCGGACCTCGACCGCAGCTATCTCGCGGTGCAGGGCCCGCCCGGAACCGGGAAGACCTACGTCGGCTCGCACGTCGTCGCGCGCCTCGTCCGCGAGCGGGGCTTCCGGGTCGGCGTCGTCGCCCAGTCCCACGCCGTCGTCGAGCACATGCTCGACCGGATTGTGGAGGCCGGCGTGCCCCGCGCGCAGGTCGCGAAGGCGCCGAAGGGACCGGCCACCGGGTCGGAGTCCTTCACCGTCATCGCCAAGAACGCCATGGCCGCCTACATCGCCGACCAGCCCGCGGGCTTCGTCGTCGGCGGGACGGCCTGGGACCTCAGCCACGGCGGGCGCATCGCGCGGCGCAGCCTCGACCTCCTCGTCATCGACGAGGCCGGCCAGTTCTCGCTCGCCTCGACGATCGCCGTCTCGGTCGCCGCGCAGCGGCTCCTGCTGCTGGGCGACCCGCAGCAGCTGCCGCAGGTGAGCCAGGGCACGCATCCCGAGCCCGTCGACACGTCGGCGCTCGGATGGGTGATGGATGGGGCCGCCGTCATCCCGCCCGACCGCGGCTACTTCCTCGCCCAGACCCGGCGCATGCGCCCCGAGGTCGCAGCCCCCGTGTCGCAGCTGTCCTACGAGGGCAAGCTCGCCGCCCACGAGTGCACCGCGGGGCGCCGGCTGGCCGGCGTCGCGCCCGGCGTCATCCCGGTCCCCCTCACCCACGTCGGGAACGCGACACAGTCGCCCGAGGAGGCGGAGGTCGTCGTCGGACTCGTGCGCGACCTCGTGGGAAGCGCATGGACGCCGGATGCGGATGCCGCACCCCGTCCGCTGACCGCGGCGGACATCATCATCGTGACGCCCTACAACGCCCAGCAGGTCCTCGTCGAGGAGGCGCTGGCCGCGGCCGGGTTCGCCGACGTCCCGGTGGGGACGGTCGACCGGTTCCAAGGCCAGGAGGCCGCGGTCGCCATCGTGTCCCTCGCCGCGTCGTCGGGCCGGGACGCACCGCGGGGGCTGGAGTTCCTGCTGCTGCAGAACCGCCTCAACGTCGGCGTCTCCCGTGCCATGCACACGGCGTACGTCGTCTACTCGACGGGGCTCCTGGACGACCTGCCTCGCACGCCGGACGGCGTCGCGCGGCTCAGTGCGTTCGCGCGTCTGGTCGGCGCGGCCTGACGGGCGGGCTCGCCTGCTTCCGCCTCGAGGGGGGTCAGACGGTGCCGTAGAGGCGGTCGCCGGCGTCGCCGAGTCCGGGCACGATGTACCCCTGCTCGTTGAGCCGCTCGTCGACGGCACCGAGCACGAGGGTCACATCGCGGTCGCCCACCTGCTTCTCGATGGCCGCGAGACCCTCCGGAGCGGCGAGGATGCAGATCGCGGTGACATCCTGCGCCCCGCGGGCGAAGAGGAAGTCGATGGCGGCGCCGAGCGAGCCTCCGGTGGCGAGCATGGGGTCGAGCACGAAGCACTGCCGGTCGCTGAGATCCGTCGGGAGGCGTTCGGCGTAGGTCGTCGGCTCGAACGTCTTCTCGTCCCGCGCCATCCCGAGGAAGCCCACTTCGGCCGTGGGGAGGAGCTTGACCATGCCCTCCAGCATCCCGAGCCCGGCACGCAGGATCGGGACGACGAGCGGACGCGGCTCGCTGATCTTGACGCCGATCGTCGTGGTGACGGGGGTCTGGATCTCGTGGTCCTCGACGCGGACCGAACGGGTCGCCTCGTAGGCCAGGAGGGTGACGAGTTCCTCGGTCAGCTGCCGGAAGACCGGCGACGAGGTGTGCGCGTCGCGCAGGACCGTGAGCTTGTGGGTGATGAGCGGGTGGTCGGCGACGTGGACACGCATGGGACCAGGTTACCGGGGCCTACTCTGATGCTGTGACTGTCTCGGCCCACGACTCCGCCGCGATGGACCGCGCCCTGCAGCTCGCCGCCGCGGCCGGCGCCGCCGGCGACGTACCGGTGGGGGCCGTCGTGACGGATGCCGACGGCACGGTCATCGGCGAAGGACGCAATCTCCGGGAGGCCACCGGCGACCCCACGGCGCACGCGGAGGTCGTCGCCCTGCGGCAGGCCGCCGCCGCGCGCGGGACGTGGAACCTCGACGGGTGCACGCTGACGGTGACGCTCGAGCCGTGCGTCATGTGCGCCGGCGCCGTGCTGCAGTCGCACGTCTCGCGCCTCGTGTTCGGCGCGTGGGACGACAAGGCCGGTGCGGCCGGGTCCCTGTACGACGTCGTGCGCGATCGGCGGCTGCCGGTGCGCGCGGAGGTCGTCAGCGGGGTCCGTGCGCACGACGCGGCGCGCCTGCTGCGCGAGTTCTTCGACGCGCGGCGCTGACGGCCGGCCGGTGGCCGGTCAGTCGCTCGAGGGCATGACGATCGTGTCGGTGGGCGGGGCGGGGACGCCGGCCTCGCGCCGCACGATGTCGGGCTCCAGGTAGATCACGCGCGCGGCGGGGACGGCATCCCGGATGCGCCGCTCGACCGTGTCGATGTCGAGAGCCACTTCGCCGAGCGCCTTGTCGTGCGGGAAGCCGAGCTTCGCGGCGACGAGCAGCTCGTCCGGGCCGAGGTAGAGGGTCTTCATGTGGATGAGGCGCTGGATCTCGCCGCCGGCCTCGATCGCCCGGACGATCGCCGCATGGTCGTCCGGGTTCGCGCCCTCGCCGACGAGCAGGCTCTTGGTCTCGATGCCGAGGGTGATGGCCACCAGGATGAGCAGCGTGCCGATCATGAGGGTGCCGATGGCGTCGAAGATCGGATTGTGCGTGATGGCGGTCATGCCCACGCCGAAGAGGGCGAAGACGAGGCCGGTCAGGGCCGCGATGTCCTCCAGCAGCACGACGGGCAGCTCCGGCGCCTTCGCATGCCGCACGAACGACACCCAGGACTGGCCCTCGCGGCGCACGTGGTTCGATTCGCGGATGGCGGTGCGCAGCGAGAAGCCCTCCAGCACGATCGCGATCAGCAGGACCCCGATCGGGATCCAGACGTTCTCCAGCTCGTGCGGGTGCGTCAGCTTGTCGACGCCTTCGTAGATGGAGAAGAGGCCGCCGACGGAGAACAGGATGATCGCCACGACGAAGGCGTAGACGTACCGCTCGCGACCGTAGCCGAACGGATGCTCCGCATCCGCCTCCTTGCGCGCCTTCCGGCCGCCGAGAAGCAGCAGGAGCTGGTTGCCGGAGTCGGCGACGGAGTGGATCGCTTCGGCGAGCATCGACGCCGAGCCGGAGAGGAACCAGGCGATGAACTTCGCGATCGCGATGCCCATGTTCGCCAGGAACGCCGCGATGATCGCCTTGCTGCCGCCGGATGCACTCATGACGACGAGTCTAGGGTTCAGTCGGAGGAGCTGATGATGATCGCCTCGGTGATGGGTGCCGGGGATGCCGGGTGGCCGATGTAGCCGATGACCTCCAGGAGGGCGCGGCGGAACTCGGCGGGCCGCTCCAGGTGGGGGGAGTGGCCGACGCCCTCCATCGTCACCTCGGTGACCTGCCCGCCGCCGGCGCGGTACGCGTCGAGCACGTCCCGCGTCTGCGACACCATCGGCTGCGCGGGAGCGATCTCCTCGCCGGGCCAGCCGGGGATGACGCCGATCTGCCCGAGATAGTTCAGGTCGTAGAACGAGGTGTCCGAGACGATGGCGTCGACGGTGCCGTGCACCCACAGGATCGGCGGCTTGACGGGCAGGTCCACGATTCCCGACACGTTGAAGTGCTTCGGGACCATGGTGTTGAGCACGCCCGTGTCGCCCGCGGCGAAACCCGGCCAGTTCTCGCTGTCGACCCCGTCGCCCGGGTAGTTGGCGACCGCGGTGGACGTGGTCAGCATCGACTCGACCCACACGTCCTCGTGCGGTGACGTGTAGCCGGGCGCGACGTAGCCGGACCGGAAGACGCTCCGCGGGGAGGTGGGGGCGTCATCGGTGCGGTCGCCGTCGGTGAGTCGCTGCACGAAGTCGGGGTTCGCTCCGCCCCCGCCGCACCCGGCGTCGTCGTCGGTGAGCCGGGTGCCGTCGCGGCGTGTGCCGCCGAAGCCGTACGGCGAGACCGGTGCCTGCAGGGTGAGCGAGCGGACGGGGTGGTCCAGCGCGTACTGCATGACGACGCCGCCGCCCATCGACCAGCCGACGAGGTGGGGCGCGTCGATGCCGAGCTCGGTGAGCGTCAGGTGGATGTCGTCGCTGAAGTCGCGGACGCCGCGCGTCGCGTCGATGGGGGCATGCTCGGTGCCCCCGAACCCCCGCAGATCGATCGCGATGACCCGGAGGTCGCCGGGCAAGTCCTGCATGAGCTCCTGCCAGAACAGGCTCGAGGAGACGTTGCCGTGGATCAGCACCACGGTGCGATCGGGCGGTGTGGCCGGGTCGTCGCCGTCCCGCTCCAGGATGTTGACGCTCAGTCGATCCGTGTCGACGAGTCGGGTGGTGATTCCGTCGAATGGCCTCATGAACCCGACTATAGACCCGCGCCCTTTTCATGTGAACGGGCTTTCAGGTCCTGCCGGCGGCGGGGCGCACCGGCTCCCTCGCGGGTGCGAGGATGGGGGCATGGCAGACGACACGCTCCCCTCGATCGCGATCCTCGGCGCCGGCTCGATGGGCGGTGCGATCCTGCAGGGGCTCGTCCGCTCCGGCGTGGCCGGGGCGCTGACGGCCACGAACCGCAGCGCCGCGAAGGCGACGGAACTCGCCGATCTCGCCGGAGTGACCTCCGTCGCGCTCGAGGACGACCCCGACGGGAACCGCTCGGCGGCGGCCGCGGCCGACATCATCCTCATCGGAGTGAAGCCCGCGATGGTGCCCGACCTGCTCCGCGAGATCGCCCCCGGCGTCCGCCCCGGCACCGTCGTCGTGAGCCTCGCCGCCGGCGTCACGCTGGCGACGTTCGCGTCCGTCCTCGGCGACGACGTCCCCGTCATCCGCTCCATGCCGAACACGCCCGCCGTCGTCGGCAAGGCCGTCACCGGCATCGCCGCCGGCCGCGCCGCGACGGCCGAGCACGTCGCCGTCATCCGGCGCCTCTTCGAGACGTGCGGCGCCGTCATCGAGCTCGCCGAGGAGCAGATCGACGCGCTGGGCACGATCTCCGGGTCGGGGCCGGCCTACGTGTTCCTCCTGATCGAGGAGCTCACCGCCGCGGCGCGCGCCAAGGGGTTCGAGGACGCGGACGCGCGCCTCATCGTGGAGCAGACGTTCATCGGCGCCGCGGCGCTCCTGGATGCCACGAAGGAGGACCCCGCGGAGCTACGGCGCCGGGTCACGAGCCCCAAGGGGACGACGGAACGGGCCATCGCGGTGCTGCAGGACGCGCACCTCGCGGACCTCTTCGGCGCGGCCACCGATGCGGCGCTCGCGCGGTCGCGCGAGCTCGCTGCCGGCGCCTGAGGCTGCTCAGCGGTCGAGCGCCGCGAACCGCTCGATGTCGGAGTTCGTTCCCGACACGATGATGAGGTCGTGGTTGGTGACGATCGTGTTCGCCTCGGCGTAGCGGAACGGCTTGCCGGGGCTCTTCACGCCGACGACCGTGACGTTGTACTTCGTGCGGACGCCGGATTCGTTGAGGCCGACTCCGCGGATGAACTTCGGCGGGTACATCTTGGCGAGGACGAAGTCGTCGTCGAAGCGGATGAAGTCCAGCATCCGGCCGCTCACGAGGTGCGCGACGCGCTCTCCGGCCTCCCGCTCCGGGTACACGACGTGATTGGCGCCCACCCGGGCGAGGATCTTGCCGTGCGACTGCGACACGGCCTTGGCCCAGATCTGCGGGATCTTCAGGTCGACGAGGTTCGCCGTGATGAGCACGGATGCTTCGATCGACGAGCCGGTCGCGACGATCGCGACCTGGAAGTCCTGCGCGCCGATCTGCTTCAGGGCCTCGATGTTGCGTGCATCGGTCTGCACGGCGTGGGTGACGCGCTCGGACCACTTCTGCACGAGTTCGAGGTTCGCGTCGATCGCGAGGACTTCGCGGTCGAGGCGGTCCAGCTCCCCTGCGCAGGCGGCGCCGAATCGGCCGAGGCCGATGACGAGAACGGGGGCATCGCCCCGGATCTGCTCAACCAACGATCGGCCTTTCCACCGGCAGCGAATAATGCTGCGTACGGGACGTCGCGGCCACCGCCGCGGCGAGAGTCACTGTACCAACGCGCCCCATGAACATCGTCAGCGCCAGGACGTAGACCGCCGAGTCCGGCAGTTCGGCGGTGATCCCCGTGGACAGCCCCACGGTCGCGAATCCCGAGATGACGTCGAAGAGCACCATCTCGACGGGAGCCTTCGTGAGCTGTGCGATCGTGATGGTCGACAGGGCGACGATCGTCGATCCCCAGGCCACGACGGACAGGGCCACGCGCTGGACGTCGCTGGGGATGCGGCGGCCGAACGCCTCGACGCTGGGGCGGCCCTTCGCCTCCGACCACACGGCGAGGGCGAGGACGGCGAGGGTCGTCACCTTGATGCCGCCCGCCGTCGAGGCCGAGCCGCCGCCGACGAACATGAGCATCGACGCCGCGACGAGGGACGAGCCGTTCAGCTCCCCGATGTCGATGATGGAGAAGCCGCCGGAGCGAGTCATGGCGGAGAGGAACAGTGCCTGGAACGTCGTGTCCCACGCGTCCAGGCTCCCGAAGGTCGCAGGGTTCTCGTACTCCAGCAGGACGAAGACGCCGGCTCCGACGAAGAACAGCAGCACCGTCGTGATGATCGTCAGCTTCGCGTGCAGCGACCAGCGGCGCACGTGCCACTGGTGCCGCCACAGCGTGAAGATCACCGGGAAGCCGATGGATCCGAGGAACACGCCGGCCATCAGCACCGTGAGCATGAAGTAGTTGTCGGCGAACGGCTCGAGCCCGCCCTCGTTCGGGGTGAAGCCCGTGTTCGTGAACGACATCGCCGCGTAGTACGGCGCCTCCCACAGCGCCGTCAGCGGGTCGACGCCGCCGAGGATCAGCGACGGGTAGAGGAGAACCGCGAGGATCGCCTCGATGACGAGGGTGGACAGGGCGACGGTCGACAGGAGCTGGCCGACTTCGCCGAGTCGCACCGTCTGACCCTCGTTGACCGGGCCGCCGTGCGCCCGCAGCGGGTTCGAATCGCCCGCCGCCATGAGCTTCGCGCGCAGTCCCAGGCGCTTGGAGATGACGAGGCCGAGGATGGACGCGAGGGTCAGCACACCGAGGGCGCCGACGTTGACGCCCACGTACACGAGGACGTGGCCGACGGGGGACCAGTGCGTCCCCATGTCGACGGTGGACAGGCCCGTGACGCAGATCGTCGAGACGGCGGTGAACAGCGCATCCGCGAGCGGCGTGGGATTCCCGTCGGCGGCGGCGATCGGCAGGGAGAACAGCGCAGTGAAGACCAGGACGAGCGCCGAGAAGATGAGGACGGCGAAGCGGGACGGGGACGAGGTGGCGGCATGGCGCGCGCGCTGCCAGGCGCCGCGCTGCCCCTGACCGAACACGCGCCCGAGGCGCGCACCGACGGAATCGCCCGCCATGTGACGCCCCTCTCGTGAAGAATCGTTGTCATGGTACTCCGGCGCGGCCGAGGGCTAACCTAAGGGCATGGCGGACATCTTCGACGTGATCGCCGACGGTACCCGTCGGGACATCCTGCAGCTGCTGCTCGAGCGTTCCCGGTCCGGTGAACGTGGAACGAGCGTGTCGCAGATCGTCGCCGCCCTGGGCGTGAGTCAGCCCACCGTCTCCAAGCACCTCAAGGTGCTGCGTGAGGCCGAGCTCGTCTCGGTGCGCGAAGTCGGCCAGCACCGCTACTACAGCCTGTCGCCCGCACCGCTGGATGTGCTCGACGACTGGCTGATCCCCTTCCTCGAAGAGGACGGGCCGGAGACGGCGCCACTGCCGGACTCGGCGGCCCACGCCGCCGACATCGTCGGCCGTGCCGCGGCATCCGCGAAGCACGCCTTCGAGAGCGCACTCAAGAAGCTGCCCGGTCGCTGAACAACAGGAGTCACACCGGTTTACACGCGTCGTATCCTGCCCCTAAGATCGACCTAGGATTCGCCGACACACCACTGGGGACAAGGGGACACGATGGCCGAGCTGTCGGACGTGCGCTTTCTGACCGTCGCCGAAGTGGCGGATCTCATGCGCGTGTCGAAGATGACGGTCTACCGTCTCGTCCATGCCGGAGAACTGCCCGCCGTGCGGTTCGGCCGGAGCTATCGCGTACCCCAGACGGCGGTCACCGAGGCACTGCAACGGCCCATCGCCGATGTCGGCTAGAATGACCTGAGGCATTTTTCCGCATTGCCCGTACCCGGACGCGAACGTATCGCGTCCAGACCCCAGACATAGTGAGGTTTTCCGTGGGTTCTGTCATCAAGAAGCGCCGCAAGCGCATGGCGAAGAAGAAGCACCGCAAGCTGCTTCGCAAGACTCGCCACCAGCGCCGCAACAAGAAGTAAAGCGGCCACCACACCGAGCGCCTGCCCTTCGTGGCGGGCGCTTCGTGTTTCCGGCGCGCCCGCCCGGTGACCGGTGCCAGGATGGATCTGTGACCACGCTCACCCTCATCTCCAAGCCCGACTGCCATCTGTGCGATGTCGCCCGTGAGATCGTCGAGACCGTTGTGGCAGAGCTCCCCGAAGGTCAGGTCGAGATCGAGGAGCAGTCGATCGCCGACGACCCGGCGCTGTACGCGCAGTGGTGGGAGAAGATTCCGGTCGTCCTCGTGGACGGCCGCCTGCACGCGCACTGGCGGCTGTCTGCCGACCGCCTGCGCACCGCCCTGACCGAGGAGCACCAATGATCCGCCACGTCGTCGCCTTCCGTCTGTCGGCATCGGATGCCGGCACCCGCGCCGAGCAGGCCGCCGAGGCCGCCCGGCAGCTGAATGCACTCTTGCGTGTCGTGCCGACGCTGCGAGCGATGAGCGCGGGTGCGAACATGCTCGCGCCGGACGCGAACTGGGATCTTGTGCTGGTCGCCGATTTCGACGACGAAGCGGGCCTGGACGCCTACCAGGTGCACCCGGCACACAAGGACGTCACCGCGTACATCGGCAGCATCCGCGCCGAGCGCGTCGCCGTCGACTTCACCATCTGACGCCGGCGGGCCTCGGCGGGACTCAGAAGGGCGGGGGATCGCCCGGGTCGCGCGGGATGTTCCACGGCTGCCGCAGCGGGACGAAATGCACGACCGGCGGGGCGTCGTTGCGATAGCGGCGACCGGTGGGGGAGATGAACTCCAGTGCGCCGCCGCCGAGCTGTCGGATCTGCCAGGGCGACGCATGTTTGAGGACGTGATGCGCGCGGCAGAACAGGGTCAGGTTGGCGAGGGTGGTCTGGCCGCCGTCCGCGTGAGCGATGGTGTGGTCCGCATCGCAACGGCCTGCCGAGCGACGGCATCCTGGCCATCGGCACTGCTCGTCACGCGCCTCGAGGTAGCGGCGGATCTGGGAACTCGGCCGGTAGCGGTCCACTGCGAGCGGCTCGCCGGTGTGCGGGTGGGTGAGGACTCGGTCCCAGCCCGGAGCCTGGGCGGCGAGCCGTCGCGCGGTCGCCGCGTCGATCGGACCGTGCCCGGCCAGCAGCGCCGGCTCGCCGCCGATGCCCGCCAGGGTCAGCACGGGAATCGTCACCTGGACGGTGCCGCGGATGGCGCCGAGCGCATCGGGGTCGCCGTGTCCCGTCGGCGAGGCGCACAGCAGCAGGTCGCAGAGGACGTCCGCACGACGCTGATCCATCGAGCGGCCATCGCAGAGCTTCGCTTCCGTCGCGTCTGCCGAGGCGGACGTGGCCGCGTCAGCGATCCCGGCGTGCTCGGCCGCTTCCTCGTCGACGTCCTCATCGCCGTCTTCGTCGAGTGCATCTGCCATGTGAGTGAGCCGATCGAACACCGCGTGGGCGATTGTGGTGGGCAGATCCGCCAACATGCGGGACAGTCCGGCCTCCAGGTCGAAGACCCGCACCCGACGCCGTTCGTGCGCCTGGCGCTGGCGCGTCTCGGCCAGCTCGGGCTGCAGCCGGGCGGCGACGACCTCCGCGTGGTGCCGAAGCGCCGGTGCCGTCGCCTGCTCGGCGATCGCCAGCACGATGGTCTCGTAGTGCGCCCGCACATCGTCGTCGGTCAACGCCGAGCCCGCGTCGATGATCGCGGAGGCATGCCGCTCGTCGATGCGACCGCTGCGGAGCGCCGCGAGGGTCGCGGGGAAGGTGGAGACGAGGGCGGCGCCATCGCCCAGCCACCGCTGCACGGTCTGCTCGGAGACGCGCAACGCCGTGCTCAGCTCCGCCGTGACCTCGCGCAGCGGGATCGCGTCACCGATGGGCTCTCCGCGCCCCACGCCGGCTGCGCGGCGCTGGGCGACGCGCTGCTCGACCAGCCGCAGCGCCGCGGCACAGAGCTCGGCGCGCTCGGCGTGCAGGAGCGCCATGGCTGCACGGTTGCGCTCGGCCTGCGCCACGACGTCGCTGAGCTCGGCCCAGTGCGGCTCGATAGGGCAGGGCGGCTCGATGGACTCGTGCGGATGGACGTGCCCGTGCGGGTCGATGGGTTCGGGTGATGCGGCCATGCTGCTCCTGACGTCGATGCGTCAGGAGGCTTCGTCCTGCTCTACCCAGACCGTCGGCATGAAGGCGCCTGCGGCTACGCCCATTATCGCTCGGGGCTCCGACATCCGAAGGGGACCGAGGCTCGCCGGTCGGGACGGTGCGAGACTCCCGAGCGCCTTACGGCGCGAGACGCGTCGGACCGCGGAAGAGGTAGGTGACCTCGCGGATCGACGACTCGCCGAGCAGCAGCATCAGCACGCGCGCGAGGCCCATGCCGAACCCGCCGTGCGGCGGGGCGCCGTACCGGAAGAAGTCGAAGTAGAAGTCGAGGTGCTCGGGCTCGAGACCCTTCTCGCGCGCCTGCTCGATGAGCACGTCCACGCGGTGCTCGCGCTGCGCGCCCGTCGTGATCTCGACGCCCTTGAAGAGCAGGTCGTAGCTCTTCGTGAGCCCGGTCTCCTCATCGCGCATGTGGTAGAACGCGCGGATATCCGGGTGGTAGTCGGTGATGAAGACGAACTGGTGGCCGTAGGTCTCCTCGACATGCGCGGAGATCTGGCGCTCGCCCTCGGGGTCGAGGTCGCCATCGGTGCGCGGGATGTCGTAGCCGCGGGCCTTCACGATCTCGCGGGCCTCGGCCAGCGGGATGCGCGGGAATGGGATCGCGGGGACCTGCACCTCGAGACCGAACAGCTCCTCGATCTCGGCGCCGTGCTTGTCCTTGACCGCCTGGATCGCCGCCTGCAGAAGCTCCTCCTGCATGACCGCGACGTCCTCGTGCGACTCGATCCAGCTGATCTCCGCGTCGATCGAGGTGAACTCGGTCGCGTGCCGGCTCGTGAAGGACGGGTCGGCGCGGAAGGCGGGGGCGATCTCGAAGATCTTGCCGAAGCCGGCGACCTGAGCCATCTGCTTGAAGAACTGCGGCGACTGCGCGAGGTATGCGGTCTGGTCGCCGAAGTACTCCAGGGAGAACAGCTCCGCGTTGGACTCCGAGGCCGTCGCCATGAGCTTGGGGGAGTGCACCTCGATGTAGTCGCGCTCCACCCAGTAGCTGCGCATCGCGTGCTCGAGGGTCGTCTGCACGCGGAAGATGAGGTTGTTGCGGCGCTGACGCAGGTCGAGGAAGCGCCAGTCCATGCGCTTGTCCTGCCCGCTGTCGGCGGCGATGGGCGTCTCCGGCAGGGCGGCGGAGGCGACGTCGAGCGTGGCGATCTTGATCTCCACACCGCCGAGCTTCACGCGCTCGTCGTGCTTGAGCTCACCCGTGACGGTGAGGAACGTCCCGGTGCTGAGCTCGGAGATGAGCGACGTGAGCGCGAGCGCAGCAGCATCCTGATCGGCGATCTCGGGGTTCGCGCGCGTTGCCGGGTTCACCAGCTGCACGGCACCCGTCTCATCGCGGAGGATGACGAATTGCACCTTCTTCTGGTCGCGGACGGTCTCCACCCATCCCGACACCGAGACCGGGCCGTCGGGGAGGCTGTTCAGCTGCTGGACGAGAACGCGTTCACTCACGATCGTCCAGTCTACGTGGGCGGGGCCGGGCGGCAGACGGGCCGCCTCCCGTGCCCCGGGCACTCAGCCCGCCCATAGAGCCCGCCCACGTAGACTTGCCGGGTGCCAGCTGCCCGCCTCCATCTCGTGCGCCACGGGGAGGTCTACAACCCCGACCGCGTGCTCTACGGGCGACTCCCGGAGTTCCGGCTGAGCGTGGCGGGCCACCGCATGGCGCGGGCCGCGGCGGAGCACGTGCACGCCATGAAGCGGCCCCTGGGCGCGCTCGTCGCCTCGCCGCTGGAGCGCACCCGCGAGTCCGCGCAGCCGTTCTCCGAGCTCTTCGGGGCCGAACCCTTCATCGACGAGCGGGTCATCGAGCCGACCAACGTCTTCGAGGGCACCGTCATGCGCCGCGCCCTTCGCAACCCCCTCAACTGGCGCCACCTGCTGCGGCCGTCGCTGCCGAGCTGGGGCGAGCCGTACGCGCAGGTCGTCGGACGGATGGACGCCGCGATGCGCGACGCGTGGAGCCGGACGGCATCCGGCGACGTCGTCGTCGTCTCCCACCAGCTGCCGATCTGGGTCACGCACCTCGCCGTGGCCGGCGAGCCGCTCCGCCACGACCCGCGCCGCCGCCGCTGCGCCCTGTCCAGCGTGACGAGCTTCGAGCTCGACGGTGACCGGTGGCGCGAGGTCGGCTACGCCGAACCGGCCGCCACCGACGACGCCGTGGACGTGGGGGCGGTATGAGACGCCTCGCCGCCGCCGTGGTGGCCCTCGCCCTCACGGCATCCCTCGCCGCCTGCACGAGCCCCAACGACCGACTGACCGACCTGTACGAATCCGGCAGTAACCAGGGATTCATCTCCGGTGACGGGTCGTTCGAGGAGATCCCGCTCGCCGAGCGCGGCGAGCCCGTCGTCTTCGACGGGGAGGCCGTGGACGGTTCGACGGTCTCCAGCGCCGACTACCTCGGCGAGGTCCTCGTCCTCAACTTCTGGTACGCCGGGTGCGGGCCGTGCCGCGCCGAGGCGCCGCTCCTGGAGGAGGTGTACGGCGCCGTCTCCGGCGACGGCGCGGAGTTCCTCGGCATCAACATCTACGACGGGCCCGAGCAGGCGACGAGCTTCGAGAACACGTACGGCATCACCTACCCGTCGCTCCTCGCCCGCGGCGACGCCGATCTGAAGCTCGCGCTGCAGTCGGTCGCCCCGATCCAGGCGGCGCCGACGACGCTCGTGCTCGACAAGCAGGGCCGCGTCGCGGCGCGCTTCATCGGCCAGCTCGCGAGCGCCTCCATCCTGAAGACCCTCGTCGCCGACGCCGTCGCGGAGGAGCTGTGAACCCGGGCGCGATCGTCTTCGACGGAGCGCTGTGGCTCGCGATCCCGATCGCCGCGCTCGCCGGTCTCGTCTCCTTCCTCTCGCCGTGCGTCCTGCCCCTCGTGCCCGGTTACCTCGGGTTCCTCGGCGGCGCCGTCGCCCCGCGCGGCGAGCGTCACGCCGGCGTCTCGACCGCGGAGCCTCCCGCGGGGAATGTGCGCGTGGCGCAGAAGGCGGCGACGGATGCCGGCGGCCGCGGCCGCCTGCTGTTCGGCGTGCTGCTCTTCATCGCCGGCTTCACCGTGGTCTTCGTGGCGATGGGCGTCTTCGCCGGTTCCCTCGGCCGGCTCTTCGTCGAATACCAGGATGCGATCACCCGGGTCCTCGGGGTCGTCGTCATCGGCCTGGGCCTCGTCTTCCTCGGCGTGTTCGGCTTCGCGCAGCGGACCTTCCGGCCGCAGCTCAAGCAGGGACTCGGCCTCGTCGGTGCGCCGCTCCTCGGGGTCGCGATGGGCGTCGGCTGGGCCCCCTGCATCGGTCCCACCTACGCCGCCATCCTCTCCATCGCCTACTCGCAGGCAGACCCCGGCCGCGCCGCGGTGCTGGCCTTCGCGTACTCGCTGGGACTCGGCATCCCGTTCGTGCTCATCGCCGTCGGCTTCGGCTGGGCGGCGCGGTCGCTGGCCTTCCTGCGCCGGCACATCCGTGTCGTCAACATCGCCGGCGGCGTGCTGCTCGTCATCCTGGGCGTGCTCATGGTGACGGGCCTGTGGACCGCGATCATGTCCCGGCTCGCGGGGGTGATCGGCAGTGTCCAGCTCCCGCTCTGACGTCAGCGATCCGCTCCGCCCGGCCGATCACGCCGACACGCCCGCTCCGGACACCTCGATCGCGCAGCCGCGCCTCGGGTTCGTCGGGTGGATCCGCTGGGGCTGGCGACAGCTCACGAGCATGCGCACGGCGCTCGTCCTGCTGCTCCTGCTCGCGATCGCGGCGATCCCGGGCTCGATCGTGCCGCAGCGCAGCGCCGACCCCAACGGCGTCACGCAGTGGCGCACCGACAACCCCGACCTCTTCCCGGTGCTCGACACGCTGCAGCTGTTCGACGTGTACACGTCCGCGTGGTTCTCGGCCATCTACATCCTGCTGTTCATCTCGCTCATCGGCTGCGTCATCCCGCGGACCAAGCACCACTGGGCGGCGCTGAAGGCGCGACCGCCGCGGACGCCGGCGCGGCTGTCGCGCCTCGACGACCACGCCGAGGCGCGCGTCGAGCTGACCGGCGGGGCGGATGCCGGTGCCGCGGCGGCGCAGGCGATCGACGCCGCCGAGGCGCAGCTGAAGAAGGCCGGCTACCGGGTCGAGCGGTACGACGCCGGCGGGGTGGCGTCCGTCTCCGCGGAGCGCGGCTACCTGCGCGAGACCGGGAACCTCGTCTTCCACGGCGCGCTCGTCGGCGTGCTGCTGGCCGTCGGCATCGGCGGCGGCCTCACCTACACGGGGCAGACGGTCATCACCGAGGACGACAGCTTCGTGAACTCGCTGGGGCTCGGGTACACGTCCTTCAACCCGGGCCGGTTCGTCGACACCGATGTCCTGCCGCCGTACACGCTCACCCTTGACCGTTTCGACGTCCGCTACACCCCCCTCGGCGAGGCCGGGCAGGGGCAGGCCGGCGACTTCGCCGCCCACCTGACCGTGCGGGAGCCGGAGGGTGAGGCGCGGGACGGCGTCGTGCGCGTCAACCACCCGCTCGAGGTCGCCGGCGACCGCGTGTACCTGATGGGCAACGGATACGCCCCGACCGTCACGGTGCGCGACCCGGAGGGGGAGGTCGTCTTCAGCGAGGCCGTCCCGTTCCTGCCGCAGGACGCCAACATGACCTCGCAGGGGGTCATCAAGATCGCCGACGGCCTCGACGAGCAGCTGGGCCTCGTCGGCTTCTTCTACCCCACCGCCGCCACGATGCAGAGCGGCGCCGTCACGTCGGCGTTCGGCGACCTGCTCAACCCGCTCATGACGCTGTGGGTGTACGCCGGCGACCTCGGCATCGACGACGGCACCCCGCGCTCCGTCTACACGCTCGACCCGGACGGCATGACGCAGGTCGCCGGCGGCGACAGCGGCGTCGAATCGCTCGAGCTCGCGCCCGGCCAGACCGTCGACCTGCCCGGCGGCCGCGGCACCATCACGTTCGAGGACGAGACAGCCGCCGGCGCCGCCGAGCCCGTCAAGCGCTACGTCTCGCTGTCCGTGCACCGTGATGTCGGAGCCCCCTGGGTGCTCGCCTTCGCCGTCCTCGCCATCCTCGGCCTCCTGGCCGCGCTGTTCGTGCCCCGCCGGCGCCTGTGGGTCAAGGCGACGCCGGAGGGTCCGAGCCTCCGCGTGGAGTACGCCGGTCTCGCGCGCGGCGAGGACCCCGCGATCCGCGGCGCCGTCGCCGACCTCGCACGCGACCACGCGGCGACGCTGGACGGCCTTGCGGGCGCATCCGGCGAGCGGCGCGCTGCCGGCTCGAGGGCCGGGTCGGCGCCGGAAACCCGCCCGTAGACTGGAGATCATGTTGGACACCGGTTTGTCGTTGGATGCCGTCTCGGTCGTGCTGGTGTGGACGGCCGTCGCCGTCTACACGCTGGCGTTCATCGCCTACACGATCGACCTCGCGCGCCGCTCCGACCTCGCGATCAAGGCGAAGGATGCCGCGAGCACGCGCGTCCTCGTCGGCGCCGGGGTCGGTGGTGGGACATCCGGTGGTTTCGCGGAGCGCCGCCCGGACGAGCTCGAGGTCGCGCCGTCGCAGCGTCCGCGCTACCTGTGGGCCCGCATCGGAACCTCGCTGACGGCCCTCGGGCTGGTGTTCCACGTCGCCGCCGATGTGCTGCGTGGCATCGCCGCCGGCCGGGTGCCGTGGTCGAACATGTACGAGTTCGCGCTGACCGGCACGATGCTGGTGGCCGCCGTCTACCTCGTCGTGCTGTTCCGCTACGACCTGCGCTTCCTCGGGTCGTTCGTCACGGGCCTCATGATCGTGCTCCTCGGCGGCGCCGCGCTCGCCTACTACGTCGAGGTGGTGCCCCTGGCCGACCCCCTCAAGAGCGTGTGGCTCGTCATCCACGTCTTCGTCGCGTCCCTCGCGACCGCCGTCTTCTCGCTCGCGTTCGCCCTGTCGGTGCTGCAGCTCATGCAGGCGCGCCGCGAGCGGCTCACCGCGGCGGCCGGCACCCAGCCCGACGGCGCCGGCGACGTCAAGACGGGTCCGCGGTTCCTGCGCACGCTGCCCGGCGCGGACGCCCTCGAGTCGCTCGCGTACCGGTTCGCCATCGTGGGCTTCATCCTCTGGACGTTCACGCTCATCGCCGGTTCGATCTGGGCCAACGACGCGTGGGGCCGGTATTGGGGCTTCGACACGAAGGAGGTCTGGACCTTCGTGATCTGGACCCTCTACGCCGGATACATCCACGCCCGCGCCACCCGTGGCTGGCGCGGCACCCGCTCCGCGTGGCTGTCGATCATCGGCTTCACCGCCGTGATCTTCAACTTCACGATCGTCAACCAGTTCTTCAAGGGCCTGCACGTCTACAGCGGCTTAAGCTGACCCGCCTTCCCATCACGCCTGGCGCCGCGTAACGCGTCAGGCCGGGATGTTGCCGAGCCGTGCGGCGGAGATCGTGCGGGCGGGGCCGCGTTCACGGCATCCGTGGGCCTGAGTCGGCGACGGAATCCGCCGTTGGGATGCGTGCGGGCCTGCTCCTGAGCCGTACGGCGGAGATCGTCCGGGCGGGGCCGCGTTCACGGCATCCGTGGGCCGAAGCCGGCGACGGAATCCGCCGTTGGGATGCGTGCGGGCCTGCTGCTGAGCCGTACGGCGGAGATCGTCCGGGCGGGGCCGTGTTCACGGCATCCGTGGGCCGAGTCGGCGACGGAATCCGCCGTTGGGGTGCGTGCGGGATGCGGCACCCCAAGGTCGAGACGCGCGCCGCGGCCCGGCCCGGAAACGCCGAGCGTCCGAGACCGCGGTGCGCGGGAGGCGCGGCCGCGTGTCTCGGACACTCGGGCGGGAAACCCGGATCAGGCCGGAGCGGTGACCAGGATGGAGCGAGGCGACGTCGTGCGGCGGCGTACCACGGCGATGATCGTGGCGACGAACGCGAGGCCGCCCCACACGAGCATCCCGACGACGCCGGGGATGACGCCCTCGGCTGGCGTGAGCGAGGCCAGCAGCGCCGTGTAGGCGGGGGTGGTCGGCATGAGGCCCGCGACGGAGGACAGCACCCCGGGCACGGTCGACACGACGCCGGTCGCGACCGCGAGGACGCCGACGAGCGCGGAGATCCACCGGCCGGCGCCGCCGAAGACGGCCACGAGCGCCTGGTTGACCGCGGCGAACGCGACACCCGCGACCACGGAGAGCCCGGCGAACAGCATCCAGGTGCCGAGATCGTACGACGCGGCGAGCTGCACGACGCCGGCGACCAGCAGACCCTGCAGGGCGCCGATCCCGGCGGCCGGTGCGAGGCTCCGCGCGGCGAGGAGGACCGACGGTCGACGCGAACTGAGGGCGTGCCGCGGCACGGCCTGCAGGGCCACGAACGACGCGAGCCCGCCGAACCACAGCGCGAGGGTCGCCAGCAGCGGCACCGCGGAGGCCCCGAAGATCGACGATCCGACCCCCTCGGCGGCCACCGGGTCGGCGAGCACCGAGGCGAGGTCCGTCGCCTCATCGTCCGTGTAGGAGGGGATCGCCTCGACCGCGGTGTGGAGACCGTCCGCGAGTTCGCCGGTGCCGTCGGCGAGCTGCGAGACCCCGTCGGCCAGCTGGTCGGCGCCGTCGGCGAGTTCGCCCGCGCCGGAGCTGAGCTGGTAGGCGCCGGAGGCGAGGGCGTTCGCTCCCTCGGCGATGCCTGTGACGCCGCCGGAGAGCTGTGAGGCTCCCGTCGCCAGCGCGCCTGCGCCGCTCGCGGACTGGCCGACGCCGTCGGCGAGCTGACCCAGGCCCCCGGCGAGCGTGCGGACGTTCCCGGCGATCGTGGAGAGCTGCGACGACAGCTGCTGCGGCGCCTGCGCGGCGAACTGGCTCAGGCCGTCGTCGGTGTAGCCGGCGAGCGTGTGGGTGCCGGTGGCAGCCTGGGACGCGCCGTCCGCCCCGTCGGCGAGGGCGGCGAGCTGCGCGCAGAACGCGGTGGCCCCGCCGGCGGCCGCGCACTGCGCGGACAGGCCGCTCAGCCCCTGCGCGACGCCGCCGATCGCGTCGGCGGCGACCTTCGCGGTGTCTTCGGTGCGGGCGGCGACGCCCGTGAGGTCGGCGGGGACGATGCCGTCGGATGCCAGTGTGGCCGCCCCGGCATCCACTCCGTCGGCGAGCGCCGTCGCGCCCGCGGCTGCGTCGCGCGCCTTCGCGGCGATCGTCGACAGGCCGCTCTGGAGCGCGGTGGCTCCGGAGCCCAGGCTGGACGCGCCGCCGGCGAGCTGCGCCGCCCCGCCGCCGATCTCGGCGGCGCCGTCGCCGAGGCTGCCTGCGCCGTCCGCGACCTGGCGTGCGCCGCCGGGCAGGGCCTTCGCCCCGTCGGCGGCCGCAGCCGCCCCATCGGCGAGCTCCGTCGCGCCGTCGGCGGCGTCGCCCAGCTGGTCGCCGAGCGTCGTGAAGCCGAGGAACACGTTCTCGAGGTACACGCTGGACAGCTGCTCGCCCATGAGGGATGCCGCGGCCTGGGTCACCTGAGCGGTGATCGCATCGTCCACGATGAGGCTGTCCGGTGCGGTCTCGACCGAGATGGTCGCCTGGACCGGGTTCTCGCTCTGCGAGGTGGAGGTCGCGGCGGCGGAGAAGTTCTCCGGGATCGTGATGATGGCGTCGTACGTCCCGTCATCGAGGCCCGCGCGGGCGTCGTCGGGGTTCGAGATCGTCCAGTCCAGGTTGCTCGGCTGGTCGTCGGAGCCCTCGACGAGGCCGGCGGTGAGCTGACGCCCGAGCGGGACGGTCTGCCCGTCGATCGTCACAGGCTCGTCGTTGTTCACGATGGCCGTGCTCATGCTCTCGAGGCGCTCGGTCGGGTTGTAGAGGGCCGCGACGAGGATGCCGCCGATGACGGCTGGCAGCAGCAGCACGCCGACGAGCGTCAGCCAGGTGACGGGCTTGCGGGACCGGGCCCGTTCGATGGGGAGAGTCATGCGGAGATCACCTGCGTGTCGGAGGGGGCGGAGTGGGCACTGAGGGCCAGCGTCATGACGCTCGGCCGGTGCGCGTCGGAGAGGATGTCGAGGGCGGGCCCGTCGCGACGGGCCGAGGCGACGACGGTGAGGGCGTGGCCGCGCTCGCGGACCGCGTCGGCCGCGTCGCGCAGGAGCGCGGCGGCCTGGTCGCGCTCCGCGCCGACGAGCGTGTCGATGCCGTCGATGACGACGAGGCGCGTTCCCCCGGCGAGGGCGCGGCGGAGTTCGCGGATCGGGTCGGCGGCGCCGTCCAGCAGCGCGACGCCCACGTGGGCGCGCACCCAGGCGGCGCGGCCGGGCAGCAGGTGACCGGCGACGCGCAGCAGGCCCTCGCCGGCCTGGATGCGACCGGCGACCATGAGGGTGAAGGCGCGGCCGGCGCGCGGGTCGGCGCTCGTCACGACGAGCGTGTCGCCGTCGTTCAGCCGGACGGACACGTCCGAGAACAGCGTCACCTCTCCGACGCCGCGGCCGCCGTCGACGCGGACCGTGAGGCCGTCGCCGGAGAGCGGACGCGCGTCGCCGGGGGCGGGCCAGTCCGCGTGCGCGAGCTCGCGCTCGACGGCCTCGCCTTCGATGTCGAAGTGGGGGAGGACCCGCTCGAGCCAGCGCGGCATCCACCATGCCTTCTCGCCCAGGAGCGCCATGACGGCGGGGACGAGCGTCATCCGCACGAGGAACGCGTCGATCGCGATGCCCGCGGCGAGCCCCAGCGCGATCGGTTTGATCGACGAGTCGCCCTCCGGGACGAACGCCGCGAAGACGGCGAACATGATGACGGCGGCGGCCGTGACGACGCGCGCGGATGCCGTGAAGCCGCTGCGGACGGCGGCGACCGCCGTGGCCCGCTCGGCGCGGCCGTCACGGGAGCGGTTGGTGTGCACGAAGTCCTCGCGCATGCGGGAGACGAGGAAGACCTGGTAGTCCATCGCCAGCCCGAAGAGCACGCCCATGAGGATGATCGGCATGAAGCTGATGACCGGTCCCGTGCGGGTGACGTGCAGGAGGTCGGCGAGCCACCCCCACTCGAACACGGCGGCGACGACGCCGAACGAGGCGGCGACGGAGAGCAGGTAGCCCACGGCGGCCTTGATCGGCACCCAGATCGAGCGGAACACGATCATCAGCAGGATGAGGGAGAGTCCCACGACGAAGACGCCGAACGGCACGAGGGCCGCGCCGAGGCGGTCGGAGATGTCGATGCCGACGGCCGTGAACCCGGTGACCTTGAGGTCGACGCCGTACTCGTCCAGGAGCCGGTCGTGCTGGTCGCGGAGCTCGCGCACGAGGTCGGCGGTCGCGGGGTCGTCCGGGGCCGTCTCGGGCACGATCTGGATGAGGCCGGTGTCCGCGGTCTCGTTGGGGGTCGACAGCGCGACGTTCTTCACCCCGGGGATCTGCTCGACCTCGTCCTTGAGGTCGGCCATGAGGCCGAGCGGGTCGGTCGAGGTGACGATCGTCCCGGTCATGATCAGCGGGCCGTTGGTGCCGGGGCCGAAGTGCTCGGCGGTGAGGTCGTAGGCCTGTCGTGCCTCACTCGTCGGCGGCTGGACGCCGGCGTTCGGGAGGGCCAGCCGGAGGCTCGCGGCCGGGATCGCGACGATCCCGAGGAGTGCGACGACGGAGATCGTCGTGATGACGGGGTGGCGCGTGACGCCGGTGACCCAGCGATCGGCGAACCCCCGCGCGGGGCGCGCGCTCGTGCGGGCGCGGCGTGCGCGCCGCGGGCGGCGGGCCCAGCCCACGACGCGTCCCTTCGCGAAGCCGAGGAGGGCGGGTGTCAGGGTGATGGCGACGAGGACCGCGATCGCGACGGCGACCGCCGCCGCGATGCCCATGGTCGTGAGGAACGGGATGCCGGCGAAGCTCAGGCCGATCAGTGCGATGAGCACGGTGACGCCGGCGAACACGACGGCGGATCCCGCCGTGCCGGTGGCGCGCGCGGCGGATTCCTCGGGCTCGACGCCCGCGCGCACCTGATCTTGATGTCGGGCGACGATGAAGAGGGCGTAGTCGATGCCGACCGCGAGGCCGAGCATGATCGCGAGCAGCGGCGTCGTGGAGGAGATCGACGCGAACGCCGTCGCGAAGTAGATCAGCGCGATCGCGAGACCCACGCCGATGAGGGCGCTCGCGAGGGGGAAGAACGCGACCGCGAGCGAGCGGAACGTGATGATGAGGACGAACAGCGCGAGCAGCACGCCGACGGCCTCGGTGAGCGTGATCCCGGGGACGGATGTCGAGAACAGATCGCCGCCCATCGCGACGGAGGAGCCGTCCGGCATGTCGGCACGGACATCGGCGGCGACCGAGCGGAGCTCGTCCTTCGTCTCCGCCGTGACGTCGGTGGACTGGCCGTCGAACTGCAGGCGCACGATGGCGGCGCGGCCGTCCTCGGACACGAGTCCGTCGACCATCTCGTCGAACGGGTCGGTCACGGCGATGACGCCGTCGATGTCCGCCAGCTCGTCCACCGCCGTGGCGATGAAGCCGGCGTTGTCGCCCGCGTCGACCCGGTCGCCGTCCGGCGCGACGACGATGAGCTGCGCGCTTGTTCCGCTGGCCTGCGGGAAGGTCCGCCCGAGGAGCTCGATGCCCTCCTGCGCCTCCGTGCCCGGGATCGTGAAGGCGTTGTCGGTGCCCTTCATGAAGGCGAGCGCGCCACCCCCGGCGATGCCGAGCAGGAGGACCCATGCGACGAGGACGCGCCAGGGGTGACGGTACGACCAACGGCCGAGGGAGAACAGGAGAGTGGACACGGGCGCTCCGAGCGGGATGTGGTCAACAGGTTTCGATACAGCGCTGTATCCGATACATAGATGTATCCTAAGTGTGCCGGGCCTCGCAAGCCTGGGGAGTCGGTGTGAAGATCGAGGAGCGACGGGAGGTGTCCGCATGATCGAGGTGTCCGTGAAGACCGGCTCCCGTCGTCGGGAGCAGACCCGTGCGCGTCTCCTCGACGCCGCCCACGAGGTGTTCGGCGAGGTCGGCATGGCCGCCGCCTCCGTCGAGGCGATCTGTGAGCGCGCCGGCTTCACGCGCGGCGCGTTCTACTCCAACTTCGAGTCGAAGGAAGAGCTCTTCCTCGCGCTCATCACCCAGCTGTCCGAAGACAAGCTGGAGCAGGTCGCGGGGCGCGTGCGCGAACTCGCATCCGGCTCCCGCTCGCTCGACGCCTCCGCCATCGTGAACCAGGTGGTGGGCGTCTCCCTCGGCGACGGCATGGAGCCGCAGCTGGTCGCTGAGATCCGCGTGCAGGCGCTGCGCGATCCGCGGATGGCGGCCGCCTATCTGGCGTGGCAGGACGGCCTGCGCGTGCGTGTGGAGCGCATCATCGCGCAGGTCGTCGACGCCTACGGAGTGCGTCTGCGCCTTCCCGTCCCCGACGCCGCCCAGCTCATGCTCGACCTCTCCGACGACACGTGCACGCGGGCGGCCATGGAGGGGCGCTCGCGCGATGAGATCGGAGAGCTGCTCAACGCGCGCCTCGAGCGCCTCGTCGTCGTGCTCGTCGAGGCGCCGGCGGGCTAGCGCCGCGCCAGCAGGGCGTGGCAGCGGGTCAGCCGCGCGAGCCACCATTCGCGGCGGTCCTGGGGTGCCGCGAGGGCGGCGAGCCGCTCCGGATCCGGGATCACGCGTCCCACCGGCAGGAACCCGCCCTCCGGGCGCAGCGGCGGGGCGAGGACATCGGCCGTGAACAGTGCGGACGTGCCGAGGCCGCAGTCGAAGTCGAGCTCCGGCAGTGCCGCGGCGAGGGCCACGCCCATCGACAGGCCGATGCTCGTGTCGAGCGCGCTCGAGACGACGGCGGGGAGTCCCGCCTCTGCCACGATGTCGAGGGCCCGGCGGACGCCGCCGAGCGGCTGCGCCTTCACCACGATGAGATCGGCGGCGCCGGCACGGGCCACGGCGAGGGGGTCGTCGGCCTTGCGCACGCTTTCGTCCGCGGCGATCGGGATGCCCATGTACTTCACGCGGCGGCGCAGCTCCACGAGCTCGTCGACACTCGCGCACGGCTGCTCCGCGTACTCCAGATCGAACTCGGCCAGGGCGTGCAGGGCGTGCTCGGCTTCGTCGACGTTCCACCCGCCGTTCGCGTCCACGCGGATGCGTCCCTCCGGACCCATCTCCTCCCGCACGGCGCGCACCCGCGCGACATCGTCGGCGAGGCGCTGGCCGGCCTCCGCGACCTTCACCTTGGCCGTCCGGCATCCGTCGAAACGCGCCAGCACGCCCCCGACGGAGGCCGCGTCGACGGCGGGCACCGTGGCGTTGACCGGGACGCGGGTGCGCACGGGGGACGGCTGGCTCGCCCAGCCGAAGTCGATCGCGGCGGCGAGCCACGTCGAAGCTTCGACGTCGTCGTACTCGGCGAACGGCGAGAACTCCGTCCAGCCCTCGGGGCCCTCGAAGACGACGGCCTCCCGGACATCGACGCCGCGGAAGCGCGTCGCGAGCGGAAGTGCGACGACGTGGGCTCCCGCGAGGAGGTCGGCCAGTGCGGGGAGGGGAGTGGATGCCATGCCCCCATCCTCGCGTGTCCGACCGCCCGCGTAGAGTTCATCCGTGGCAACCGAACTCGTTCCCGTGCCCCGGCGGGGGACGCCGGCGCACCGCACCTGGCGCCTCCGAGCCCTGCTGGTCGGCGCGCTTCCCATGGTCACCGCTCTCGTCGGCGTCGCCACCCTGCGCGTCTTCGACCTCGGGCAGACGGGGGAGCGACCCTGGGTCGATCTGGGGCCGTGGCTGCTCGCAGCCTGCATCCTGCTCTGCGTCGTGGCGCTCGTGTCCGTCTTCGATCGGCGCACGCGGATCTCCGGCATCGTCGCCCTGCTCCTCGCGCTGTTCCTCAATCCGCTCGCGTCGGCACTCATCCTGGGGGTGCTCGGCCTGTGACCCGCACCGTCGACCCGGCGATCGTGGAGCGCGACCCCCGCGGCACGGGGCTGCGCGCCGTCCCGCGCCCCCGCACAGCACTCCTCGTCGCGATCGTCGTCGCGGCCGCCTCGGTGCTCGCGTCCCTCGCCGGCGCGGGATGGGGGATCGGCCTCGTCCTCATGCTCCTCGCCATCGGCGTGACGGTGTGGGCCACCGTCGCCGCCGTGCGCCGCGATTCCGTCCTCGTGGCCCCGCTCGCGATCGTCCTCGTCGCGGTCCTGAATCCGCTCGTCCTGTCCGGGCTCGGCGCGCACATCCGCGAGCGCGCGGGCGTCATCACCTTCGCGTTCGACCGCGGGCTCGTCCTCTGGTCGACCTACCCCGGCATCGCCGGATGGGACGCGCCGGAGGATGCGACGCCGGTGAACACCACCGGGCTCGCCCAGGCCGAGCAGCGCGCGCTCCGCGGCACCGTCGAGGCGACGACGGCCGCGTACGGGTGGGTGTGGTCCATCGGGGAGGGCGCAGCCGGCGTGTTCCGCATCGCCAACGGCTACGGCGGCGAGTCGCTGTTCGAGCGGGTGGACTCGCCGGTCTGGACCTCGGAGGACTTCGACGGCTCCGCGCCGCAGCGCGACCTGCTGCTCTCCTCTGCTCAGTCCGCCGCCGCGGCGCTCGAGCTCACGACGATCACCGAGACTGAGGGCGACGTCGCGGGCGGCGACGGCGTGCGGCAATGGGATGACGGGGCGGGCGGCGTGATGACGCTTCGCGTCGCGGGATCCCGCGTGACGCTCACGTACACCGGCGGCCCCTTCCTCAGTGGAAGCTCGTCGGCCGCGGAGTACCGACTCGCACGGTCCGGCTTCGAGGGCCTCGAACCGCCCGCGCCGATCGAGGAGCCCGACCTGCCCTGACACGGGCGCCTCGCCTCCTCGCGATGGTGTGCGATGCCCCGTGCATGTGCCTCTTGTCATAGTGTGTGAGACACAGTAACGTGTCAGTCATGACCGACAACGAGGCGCTCGAGACGCACCTGCAGGAGCTGAGACGCGGGACCATCGTCCTGGCGTGCCTGCGCCTGCTGCGACACCCTGGGTACGGCTACGGGCTGCTCGAAGAGCTCCAGGGACGCGGGTTCGACACCGACGCCAACACCCTCTACCCCCTGCTCCGGCGCCTGGAGAAGCAGGGGCACCTCAGAAGCGAGTGGAACACCGACGAGGCGCGGCCTCGCAAGTTCTACCGCACGAGCGCGGCGGGTCACCGGCTCGCCGCCGCCCTGACCGACGACTTCCACGCGATCGCGGGCGCGATCGCCGCTCTTCCCCAGGAGGACTGATGAACGCCACCACCTTCACCGAGCGCTACATCCTCGCCGTCACCCGTGCGGTGCCGGAGAAGCAGCGCGACGACGTCGCCGCCGAGCTGCGCGCTTCGATCGCCGACCAGATCGACGCGCGGATGGAGGCCGGCATGCCGGCTGCCGACGCCGAGCGCGAGGTCCTCCTCGACCTCGGCGCCCCCGACGAGCTGGCGGCGGGCTACGCCGACCGTCCGCTGCACCTCGTCGGCCCCCGCTACTACCTCGACTGGCTGCGGCTGCTCAAGCTGCTCCTCGCCGTCGTGCTGCCGTGCGCGGCGTTCGGCATCGCGCTCGGACAGGTGCTCAGCGGCGCGGAGTTCGGCCCGGTCGTCGGCTCCACCGTGAGCGGCGTCCTCAGCGTCGGAGTGCACCTGGCGTTCTGGGTGACCCTGATCTTCGTCCTCCTGGAACGCTACGGCGCCCGGCCTCCCCGTGAGGAGACGGAGTCCTGGAGTCTTGACGGTCTCCCGCAGCCGCGGGAGACGGGCGCCACGTTCGGCGACATGCTCTCGACGCTGATCTTCCTCGCTCTCGGCGCGGCCGCGATCCTCTGGGACCTGAACCTCGGCTTCGTGCCCGGAGAGAACCTGTCCTTCCTCGACCCGGGGCTGTGGCCGGGATGGGTCACCGGCCTGTTCGTCGTCATGGCGCTGGAGGGGGCGCTCGCCGTCATCGTGCATGTGACCGGCCGCTGGACGGTCCCGCTCGCCGTCGTCAACGCGGTGCTCGGCCTCGCCTTCGCGGTGCCCGCCCTGTGGCTGCTGTTCGACGGTGCACTCCTGAACCCCGCGTTCTTCCCCACCGTGGTCACGTCGGGAGATGGCGCCGAGGTGCACCAGATCCTGTCGGTGATCGCAGGCTTCGGGATCGTGGGTGTGACGCTGTGGGACATCATCGACGCCTTCCGGAAAGCACGTCGGTAGACTTCCGCGGTGACCCGCCCCCTTCCTCGTTTCCCGCTCGACATCGAGGCAGTGCCGCGGCCGGAGCGTGCCGCGGCACTGCTCGACGCGCTGACCTCGCGCGTCGTGATCGCCGACGGCGCGATGGGGACGATGCTGCAGCGGCACGAGCCGTCGCTGGCGGACTATCAGCAGCTCGAGGGCTGCAACGAGATCCTCAACGTGTCGCGTCCCGACATGATCGGAGCGATCCACGACGAGTATCTCGCCACCGGCATCGACGCGATCGAGACCAACACGTTCGGCGCGAACTGGTCGAACCTGTCCGACTACGGCATCGACGACCGCATCCACGAGCTCGCTGAGGCCGGCGCCCGCATTGCGCGCGAGCGCGTCGAGGCCGCCGAGGCCGCGGACGGCCGGATCCGCTGGGTGCTGGGGTCGATGGGCCCCGGGACGAAGCTGCCCTCCCTCGGGCACACGACCTACGACCACCTCAAGCAGACCTTCGCGACCCAGGCCGAGGGCCTCATCGTCGGCGGCGCCGACGCACTCCTGGTCGAGACCTCGCAGGACCTGCTGCAGACCAAGGCCGCCGTCAACGGCTGCAAGCAGGCGATCATGGCCACCGGCATCCGGCTGCCGATCTTCGTCGAGGTGACCGTCGAGACGACCGGCACGATGCTGATGGGCTCCGAGATCGGCGCTGCGCTGACGGCGCTCGAGCCGCTGGGTGTCGACGCGATCGGCCTCAACTGCGCGACCGGGCCGGCCGAGATGAGCGAGCACCTGCGGCACCTCTCCAAGCACTCCGGCGTCACGATCGCATGCATGCCGAACGCGGGCCTGCCGGTGCTCACCGCCGACGGCGCGCACTACCCCCTGACCCCTGCAGAGCTGGCCACCGCGCACGAGCAGTTCGTGCGCGAGTTCGGCGTCGGGCTGGTCGGCGGCTGCTGCGGCACGACGCCCGGGCACCTCGCGGCGGTCGTCGAGCGGCTCGCGCCGTACCGCGTGAGTGGCCCGGCGCCCCGCGGGCCGGAGTCCGAGCCCGGCGTCGCAAGCCTCTACCAGCCCGTGCCGTTCCAGCAGGACGCGTCCTACCTCGCGATCGGGGAGCGCACGAACGCGAACGGATCGAAGGCGTTCCGGGAGGCCATGCTCGAGGGTCGCTGGGACGACTGCGTCGAGATCGCGCGCAACCAGATCCGCGTCGGCGCGCACCTGCTCGACGTCTGCGTCGACTACGTCGGACGCGACGGCGTCGCCGACATCCGGGAGATCGTCTCGCGCTTCGCGAGCGCATCCACCCTGCCGCTCGTGATCGACTCCACGGAACCGGCCGTGATCCGTGGCGGGCTCGAGCTCATCGGCGGACGACCCGTCGTCAACTCGGTCAACTACGAGGACGGCGACGGGCCCGCCAGCCGCTTCGGCCGCATCATGCCGCTCGTCAAGGAGCACGGCACCGCCGTCATCGCGCTCACGATCGACGAGCAGGGGCAGGCTCGCACCACCGAGGACAAGCTGCGCATCGCGTCACGGCTGGTCGACGAGCTCGTGGGCGAGTGGGGCATGCGCGTCGAGGACATCATCGTCGACTGCCTGACCTTCCCGATCGCCACCGGGCAGGAGGAGACCCGTCGGGACGGCATCGAGACGATCGAGGCGATCCGGCAGCTCGTGGCCGAATACCCCGGCATCAACACGACGCTCGGCGTCTCGAACGTGTCGTTCGGCCTGAACCCGGCGGCCCGGTCGGTGCTCAACTCGGTCTTCCTGCACGAGGCCACCCAGGCGGGGCTCACCTCCGGCATCATCGACGCCGCGAAGATCGTGCCGCTCGCCTCGATCGCCGACGACCAGCGCAAGGTGGCGCTCGACCTCGTGTGGGACCGCCGCGAGTACGACGCCGACGGGAACATCACCTACGACCCGCTCGCCGTCATGCTCGACCTGTTCGCCGGCGTCGATACCGCAGCGCTCCGCGACCAGCGCGCCGCCGAGCTCGCCGCCCTCCCCGTCGGACAGCGCCTGGAGCGGCGCATCATCGACGGCGAGGCGAAGGGACTGGAGGGCGACCTCGACCTCGCCCGCGCCGGCGGGCTGAGCGCCCTGCAGATCATCAACGACCACCTGCTGGAGGGCATGAAGGTCGTCGGCGAGCGGTTCGGCTCCGGTGAGATGCAGCTGCCGTTCGTGCTGCAGTCCGCCGAGGTCATGAAGACCGCGGTGGCGCTGCTCGAACCGCACATGGAGCGCTCGGACGCCTCCGGCAAGGGCCGGATGGTCCTGGCCACCGTCCGCGGCGACGTGCACGACATCGGCAAGAACCTCGTCGACATCATCCTCACCAACAACGGCTACGAGGTGATCAACCTCGGCATCAAGCAGCCCATCGCCGACATCATCGCGGCGGCCGAGGAGCACAACGCCGACGTCATCGGCATGTCCGGGCTCCTCGTGAAATCGACGGTCGTCATGAAGGAGAACCTCCAGGAGCTGCAGGCGCGCGGCCTCGCCAAGCGGTGGCCGATCATCCTGGGCGGTGCGGCGCTGACCCGCGCGTACGTCGAGGACGACCTGGCGGGACTCTTCGACGGCGAAGTCCGCTATGCGAAGGACGCGTTCGAGGGGCTCGCGCTGATGGAGCCGCTCGTGAAGGTCGCGCGCGGCGCCGCCCCCGCCGAGGTGGGTCTTCCGGCACTCAAGAAGCGCATCCACCCGTCGGGTTCCAAGCTCACCCTCACCGAACCCGAGGCGATGCCGGCACGGTCGGATGTGGCTGCGGACAACCCCGTGCCGGCGCCCCCGTTCTGGGGCACCCGGATCGTGCGCGGCATCGCGCTGGCCGATTACGCAGCCTTCCTCGACGAGCGGGCGACGTTCATGGGGCAGTGGGGGCTCAAGCCCGGTCGCGGCGAGGGTGGGCTCTCGTACGAGCAGCTCGTCGAGGCCGAGGGCCGTCCGCGGCTGCGGTACTGGCTCGACCGCATCCTTGCCGAAGGCATGCTCGACGCGTCCGTCGCGTACGGGTACTTCCCCGTCGTGAGCGAGGGAGACGACGTGGTCGTGCTGCACCACGGGGACGACCCGTCCGGGCTCGTCGGTGCCGCGGGTCTGCTCGCCCCCGACGGCGGCTCCGGCGGGGCACTCGGCGCCGAGCGGCTGCGCTTCCACTTCCCGCGGCAGCGCCGCGACCGGCACCTGTGCCTCGCGGACTTCGTGCGCTCGCGCGAGTCCGGGCAGGTCGACGTCCTGCCCGTGCAGCTCGTGACCGCCGGCGCGAAGATCGACGCCGTCACCGCGAAGCTCTTCGCGGAGAACCGGTACCGCGATTACTACGAGCTCAACGGGCTCGTCATGCAGCTGACCGAGGCGCTCGCCGAGTACTGGCACTCCCGCATCCGCTCCGAACTCGGCTTCGGGGACGAGGACCCCTCCGAGGTCGCGGGGCTCTTCAAGCTCGAGTACCGGGGCGCGCGGTTCTCACTCGGCTACCCGGCGTGCCCCGACATGGAGGACCGCCGCAAGGTCGTCGAGCTGCTGAAGCCGGAGCGGATGGGCGTCGAGCTCAGCGACGAGCTGCAGCTGCACCCCGAGCAGTCCACCGACGCGTTCGTGTTCCACCACCCAGAGGCCAAGTACTTCTCCGTGTGAGCCGTGTTCCAGGGTGGCGGCCGACGCGACGGCGTGCACGACGGGACCTCATGCGAGGGGAGCGTCACCCGCAGGCTCAGCGTCTGGGCGGATGCGGACCATCCACGTCATCTCGCCGGACAGCTCCGCCCAGCCGAACTGCTCGTACAGGCCCCGTGCATCGGCGGTCGCGAGGACGATCCGCTTCGGTCCCCGCGGTGTGACGTCATCGAGGACGCCCGACACGAGCATCTTCCCGATGCCTTTTCCGCGTGCGGCCGCGTCGACGAAGACGTCGCACAGCCAGCCGAAGAAGACGCCGTCCGTCACCAGGCGGGCGTAGCCGACCTGTCGGCCCGTCGGCTCCTCGTACACGCCGTAGTTCCGTGAGGCCGCCATCGCGGCATCCTGATCGGCGCGCGACCGTCCTTTCGCCCAGTACGACTCTTCGCTGAGCCACCGGTGCACGAGGGCGCGATCGATCCGGTCGACGTCGGAGCTGAAGACGAACATGTCGTCACGATAGGGGACGGCGCCGACGCGGAGCGGCAGAGGCGCGGGTCAGGCGACCTGCCGGCCGCACATGCCGCAGACGCCCGTGGCGGGGACCTGGACGAAGCAGTCCGGGCACAGCGTGACGGGACGTTCGACGACGGGCGCGGCGGCGGCGCGGCGCGGAGGCAGCGCGCGGTCGCGCCGGGCCGTCTCGCGGCGGGTCTCCACGACGGCGGCGACCTTCGGCTCCGGCCGATGGGCGACGCAGTAGAAGCGGACGAAGCCCGCGTGATCGTTGGGATGCCGGTGCTTCACGGCCCACAGCTCGGTCCGAGGGTGCGGCGCCGCATCCACGCCGCAGCCGGCGCAGCGCGTCGGCTCGCCGGGCTGGAAATCGGCGACGAGCATCGGCGTCTCGAACGGGAGACCGTTTCGCCAGTCGGATGAGTTGGTGATCTTCATGGCAGGTCCTTCCGGCGGCATCCTGGAAAGGAACCGCCCCCCTCAGTTTCCCACGCCGACGCGGAGTGCGGGGACCACCGGGGTGGGAGGCGCCGTGATCGGCTTCGCGCGCCGCAGCGCCGCGAGGATGGGACGGCCGACCAGGAGCAGGCCGAGGACCGTCGTGACGGCGCGGAGCGTGTCCCATCCGGCCGTCGAGGTCAGGAGCGAGTAGACGAGGAAGCTGCCGAGGTTCTCGGTGAGTGAGCCGCCCGGTACGTAGGAGATGCCGGTCCCCGAACCGACGGCGAACGGCCAGAACCATAGGTTCATCAGCAGCCCGAAGACATAGGAGGCGGCGACGCCGTACCCGCACAGCAGCGCGATCTCGCCGCGACCGCGGATGCCGCGGGGGAGGAGCCCGGCACCAGCCCCGACCCACCCGCACGCGAACATCTGGAACGGCAGCCAGGGCCCGACCCCGCCCCACACGATTGCGGACAGGCCGACGGCTGCAGCGCCGAGCAGCAGCCCGAATCTCGCGCCGTACGCCCGCCCCGCGAGGATCAGCAGCACGAACAGCGCCTCGACGCCGCCGACTCCGGTGCCGGCGATGCGGATCGCGGCGCCGACCGCGGCGAGCACGGCGAGGAGTGCGAGCGTGTGCGCGGAGCGCACCGAGCCGTCGAGGGCCGCGAAGACCACGAGGACGGCGACGGGTGCGAGGGCGAGGGCGATGAACGGCACGGCGGCATGCGCCTGCTCGGGAAGGGCGGATGCCACGAGCGGCCACGTGAACGCGGCGAGGGCCGCGACGTTCGCGGCGACGAGCGCACCGCGACGGAGCCGGGTCGCGGTCGAGGCCCGGAGCCCGCGGCGCGCGAGCGCGCTCCGGTGCGGGCGGGACGGACCGGTGCGGGCGGGCGGTGCCAGGAGGGGAGGGATCGTGGAGGAAACCACGGCGGGCGGGGCGACCTCGGGGCGCCGGCCGATCCGCGTCGGCGCGAGGGCGGCATCCGCCGTCGGCCGGGGCTCAGCCCGAGACAGCGACAACAGGAGGTCCGACGCCGTGGCATCCGGCAACCGCCCCGCGCGGATCGGGATCACGCGCGCGCCCAGTGCGGCGGCGAATACGCCGTCGTGGGTGGCCAGCAGCACGGCGGCACCGGCGTCCGCCTCCGCAGCGAGGGCTCCGGCGACGAGACGCCGGGCCGCCGGATCCAGCCCGCGCGTCGGCTCGTCCACGAGGAGGACGCGCGGGCGGTGGGCCGTCTGGAGCGCGATCGCGAGGCAGCGGCGCTCGCCGACGGACAGGTCGCGGGGATGCTGGCCGAGGCGCCGCACGAAGCCGGGGCCGTCGACGTCGAGACCGAGGAAGGACGCGAAGCGGGCGGCCGTGGCATCCTGCGGCAGTCCTGCCCGCCGGTCGGCGTGCCGGCACTCCGCCGCCACGGTGTCGCGGAGGAAGAGGTCGTCGGACGCATCGGGGACGAGCGCGATCTCCCGTCCGCGGGGCGCGTCGTCGCCGACCCGTACCTCGCCCGCCGCGCGGCGGGCCGAGACGGCGAGCGCGGCGAGCAGGCTCGACTTCCCCGCGCCGTTCGGGCCGGTGAGCGCGGCGATCTCGCCGGGCGCCACGCGCACCGCGGCATCCTGCACGACCGTCGTCGAGCCGTGCCGCACCGTCACCCCGGCCGCCGTGAGCCCCGGCATCCCGGCCGTCCGTCGGAGATCCGCACGGGGTCGGCGGAATCCGTCCGAATGCTCCGACGAAGCGCGGATCTCCGAGGAACCGTCGGCCACGGGGATATCGTGCAGCCCGCCGTCGGAGACCTGCAGGATGCGGTCGGCCGAGGCCGCGAGGTCTGCGGTCCGGTGCTCGGCGACGACGACGCACACCCCCGCCTCGTGCGCGAGAGCAGCCAGCAGCGCGGCCATCCGCGCCCGCGCCCGCACGTCGAGGTCGGCGAGGGGCTCATCGACCAGCAGCAGGATCGGATGCTCGATGACCGCCGCCGCGATCGCGACGAGCGTCGCCTCGCCCGCCGAGAGGCCCGTGATCGGCCGGTCGAGGAGCGCGGTGATCCCGACTCGCTCGGCGACCTCCGCGACCCGTGCGGCGACGATGACGGGCGCGACCCCGCGCAGCTCGAGGGCCAGGCCGACCTCGTCGGCGACCCGCGTCGTCGCGAAGGCGCCGCGCGGGTTCTGCAGCACGACCCCGACGGTGCGGGCGGTGTCGCGCGGCGGGACGGCCGCGCGGTCGAGCCCGACCACGTGCACCGCGCCGGAGAGCGCGCCGCCGTCGACGTGGGAGTGCAGGCCGCTGAGCGCACGCAGCAGCGTCGATTTCCCCGAGCCCGTGTGGCCCGAGACGACGACGAGCGTGCCCGGGTCCAGTGCCAGCTCGTCGACGCGCAGCACGTCCCCGCCGCCGAACCCCGCGGCAGCGCCGCGCAGCACGACCGGTTCGGCGCACGCCCCCTCCAGACCGTTCCCGCCGTACCCGCGCAGTTCGAGGGCCGCGGCGACCGCCGTCGCCCGCTCGAGCGTGCGCTCCAGGACGGGGGAGAGGATGCGGGCGCCTTGACGCTCACCGCGCAGCCGTCGCGCGAACCGCACGGCGCGGACGGCATCCGCGAGCGCCGGAAGCGTCGCCCACGCGACCGACAGCATCCGGGCGATGCCGCGGAACGGCCCGCGTCGCGCGCCGCGTGCGAGCAGGCGAGGCAGATCCAGTGCGGCGTTCAGCGCCCCGAACGCGAGGATCGTCGCCGCGATCGGCGCCGCGCCGAGCGCCGCCGCCCACAGCCCGTCGGTCGTGGCCGGGCCGAGGGCGACGACGTGCGCGAACGGCGGGGGCAGCCGCAGGCTCGGCAGGTCGAGCACGACCGCGCCCGATCCGTCGGCGCCGTGGAACAGCACCCGGTACACGACCCGGACGACGATGAAGCCCGCGGCGAGGGCCGCCGCGGCCTTCAGCGGTCCGGGGCGCAGCGTCACGGAGTCGGCGCCGCCGGCTCGCCGTTGAGGGTGAAGAGCAGTTCGACGCTGTCGCCCGGCTCGAGGGAGAGGGTCGCGGCGCCCTCCGCCGCGTAGCCCCATTCGCCGCCGGCCGGCTTCTCCCACAGCGACCAGTACGCGAACGCGGCCGGCATGCTCTCGCATGTCTCGGTGTACTCCATGCCGTCCTCCGCGACGAGCACCTCGTCCGCGGCGGGCGCGCCGTTGACGCGGCACACGATGTCCTCGGGGTACTGGGTCGTCCCGACCGTCTCCACACCCGCCTCGGCGAACGCGTCGGCCGCGATGACCGCGGCATCCGTCTCGATGCACGTCTCCGACGACACCTCGTCCGCGGCGGCCAGGTCGCCGGCGTCGACGATCACGGTCACGCCCGCGCACTCGCCATCCGCCGTGGCGGCGGGGCTCGAGGGGGAGGACGTCGGGGAGGAGGAGCACGCGCCGAGCGTGAGGGCGAGCGCGGCGGCGGCCGCCAGGGTGAGGAGCTTCGAAGTCACCGATCCAGCGTAGGCCGCGGCATCCCTCGCCGCCGGGCCGGCGGACCCGGCGCGTAATCTGGTCGGGTGACCGTTTCCGATCTGTTCGACCCGACCGAGTGGATGCCGGCACCCGGCGCCGACGGCTATTCCGACATCACGGCGCACGTGTCGAACGACGGGCGGATCGCGCGCATCGCCTTCGACCGGCCCGAGGTGCGCAACGCCTTCCGGCCGCACACCGTCGACGAGCTGTACCGCGCCCTCGACATCGCCCGGCAGGACCCGAAGATCGGTGTCGTGCTGCTCACCGGCAACGGCCCGAGCTCGAAGGACGGCGGCTGGGCGTTCTGCTCCGGCGGCGACCAGCGCATCCGCGGCCGCGACGGCTACAAGTACTCCGACTCCGAGACCGCCGTCGGCGACCCCGCCCGCGCAGGACGCCTGCACATCCTCGAGGTGCAGCGCCTCATCCGGTTCATGCCGAAGGTGGTCATCGCCGTCATCCCCGGGTGGGCGGCAGGTGGCGGGCACTCCCTGCACATCGTGTGCGACCTCTCCATCGCGTCCGCCGAGCACGGCCGGTTCAAGCAGACCGACGCCCACGTGGGATCCTTCGACGCCGGCTACGGGTCGGCGTACATGGCCCGTCAGGTGGGGCAGAAGGTCGCCCGCGAGGTGTTCTTCCTCGCCGAGGAGTACTCGGCCCAGCGCGCGTACGAGATGGGCGCCGTCAATCGTGTCGTGCCGCACGCCGAGCTCGAGCGGGAGGCCATCGCGATGGCCCGGACGATCCTGGGGAAGTCGCCCACCGCGATCCGGATGCTGAAGTTCGCGTTCAACGCCGTCGACGACGGGATGGTCGGCCAGCAGGTGTTCGCGGGGGAGGCCACCCGGCTTGCCTACGGAACGGACGAGGCGGTAGAAGGCCGCGACGCGTTCCTCGAGAAGCGCGACCCGGACTGGTCCGCATACCCGTACCACTACTGATGCGCCTCGAGCCGGTCGACACCGCCGACGCGCGGGCCGTGCTCCGCGCCCTGCGCGGCGCCGTCCTGGGTGCCGGTCCGGCGGTGGCGCTCGGCGGTGCGGTGCCCCGCGAGGTCCCGGCCGGGACCGCCGTGGTCGTCACGACCTCCGGCTCGACGGGCTACCCGAAGGGGGTCGTGCTGAGCCGGTCCGCGCTCACTTCCGGCGCCCTCGCCACGGCCGACCGGCTCGGCTCCGGCTCGTGGCTCCTCGCCCTCCCGCCGTCCTACGTCGCCGGCGTGCAGGTGCTCGTGCGCGCGCTCGTCGCGGGGCGGGAGCCCGCCATGCTCACCGGCTCGTTCCAGCCGGAGGCGTTCGCGGCGGCGGCCGCCGGCATGGCATCCAGCGAGCACGGCCACCGGGTGCCCACGTACACCTCCCTCGTCCCGGCGCAGCTGCAGACGCTGCTGGATGCCGGTGCGGCCGACCCGCGGGTGACCGCGGCCCTCGCGTCGTTCGAGGCGATCCTCGTCGGGGGTCAGGCGCTGCCGGCGGTGCTGGCCGAACGTGCCGCCGCCGCGGGGGCGCGGGTGGTGCGCACGTACGGCTCGAGCGAGACGAGCGGCGGGTGCGTCTACGACGGCGTACCGCTCGACGGGGTCGGCGTCCGCGTCGTGGACGGTGAGGTGCAGCTGTCCGGCCCCACGCTCGCGGACGGGTATCTCGATGATCCCGAGCGGACCGCCGCCGCCTTCCTGCGCGACGCCGACGGCACGCGCTGGTACCGCACGGGGGATGCCGGCACGTTCGACGGCGGGGTGCTGCAGGTGACCGGCCGCATCGACAACGTCATCGTGTCCGGCGGCAGCAACGTGTCGCTCGACCGTGTCGAGCGCGTCGTCCGCGGCATCGCGGGGATGGCATCCGCCGTCGTCGTCCCGGTCGCCGACGAGCGCTGGGGACAGGCCTCCGTCGTCGTGGCGCCCCGCAGCGCCCGCGCCGTCGACGCCGAGGCAGACACGGAGGAGCTCCTCGCGATCGTGCGCGCGGCCGTCGCCGAGGAGCTCGGTGCCCCGGCCCGCCCGCGCGCCGTCCTGCTCGTCGACGACATGCCGCACCTGGCCAGCGGCAAGCCCGACCGTGCCGCGCTGCGCGCCCTGGCGGGCGGCTGAGCGAGATCGCTAGCGGTCGGCGGTGAACGGCCCCGTCTGGACGACGCAGAACCGGTTGCCCTCGGTGTCCTCCAGCACGACCCAGTCCGCGTCCTCGGGGTAGCCCTGCCAGTCGACCTCGCGCGCGCCCAGGGACAGCAGCCGCTCCACCTCCGCGGACTGGTCCTCGGCGTACAGGTCGAGATGGATGCGCGGCGGGTAGTGCTGCGGGTACCCCGTGACGGACAGGGCGATGCTCGCCTCCCGTCCCGACCAGTGGCCCTTCTCCGCCGGGTCGAGGATGACCCAGTCATCCGACGGCTCCCCGCGAGGCCGGTAGCCCAGCGCCGCAGTCCAGAACGCGCTCGCGCGGGGGATGTCCTCGACGGTGAGGACGATCGTGCCGATGATCAGCATGTCGGCCATTGTCGCCGCCGGGGCCGACATCGACCAGGGGCCTACAATGACTGCTCGTGGCAGCCAGCACCCGGAAGAAGCGCCCGCAGGGCGGATCGCAGAAGAAGCAACCCCGCGGGAACCCGCAGAAGGCGCACGTCTCGCGCGATCCGCGGGCGGTGACGCCGGCGACGCTGGGCGACTGGATCGGTGCGGCCCGGCTGCGTACGCTGCCGCTGGCCGTGACGCCCGTGCTCATCGGGACGGGCGCGGCGCTGATCGTGGAGCCGCGGCTGCACTGGGTCATCGCGCTGTGCTGCCTCATTGTCGCCGTCGCGCTCCAGGTCGGGGTCAACTACGCCAACGACTACTCGGACGGCATCCGCGGCACCGACGACCACCGGGTGGGGCCCGCCCGGCTCACGGCCTCGCGCAAGGCGAGGCCGCGCACCGTCCTCATCGTGGCGCTGGCCTTCTTCGCGCTCGCCGCGATCGCGGGCCTGGCGATCGTCATCCGCACCCAGCACTGGTGGATGCTCCTGATCGGCGCGGCGTGCATCGTCGCCGCGTGGTTCTACACCGGCGGCAAGCGCCCATACGGGTACGCGGGTCTCGGCGAGCTCTTCGTCTTCGTGTTCTTCGGGCTCGTCGCCACGATCGGCACGACCTTCGTGCAGGTCGGCATCGTGCCGCAGGAAGCGTGGTTCGGGGCTGTCGCGGCGGGGATGCTGGCGTGCGCCGTGCTGCTCGCGAACAACCTTCGCGACATCGACCAGGACCGGGTCGCCGGCAAGCGCACCCTCACGGTCCGGATCGGCAAGCGCGCGACCCAGGTGCTCTACACGGTGCTCGTGCTCCTGCCGTTCGGGATCGCCGCGGTTCTGGCCCTCGTATACCCGATCGCGTGGCTGACGCTCCTGGCGCTCATCCCGGCGGCCGCGGCGATCCTCATCGTCTGGACCTACTGCCTGCCGCGGGAGCTCGTCGTCGCCCTCGCACTCACGTCACTGACGTCGGTCGCCGTCGGCGGCTTCCTGTTCTGGGCATTCGCCGGCTGACGCGGGTGACCGCGGCGCGTCCGTGCGGAGTGGCTCAGCGCGCGTCTTCGGCTTCCTCGTCGCTCGGCGCGGTCCGCTCCTCCGCTCGGCGCCGGCGAAGCCCCGAGGTCATGTCATCCAGGGGCTTGCGCAGGAGCAGCAGTGAGAGGCTGAGGCCGATGAGGGCCGCGAAGATCGCGGCGAGCCAGTAATACTCGCGGAGGATCGGGAAGAGCATCATGATCCCGAACGGCACGAGGAAGAACAGCAGCCGCAGCACCGTGTAGACGAGGGCGGAACGGGCGCGCATGCCTCCAGTCTACGGGCCGCCGACTCCCGCGCCCCGGTCGCGCTTCCCCCGCCTAGGATGGAACCGTGGCGCGAGTCCTGCTTCCTCTGGCTCTGCTGCTGATCGCGTTCTGGGTCTTCAGCATCGTCGACTGTGCCCTCCAGCCGCCGACCCGCCACCGCGGCGTCAGCAAGCCGGTGTGGCTGCTGATCGTCATCCTGCTGCCCGTCGTCGGCGGCATCCTGTGGCTCGCGGTCGGACGCACGAAGCGGCGCACGCCGCCGGTGTTCCGTGCCCCCGACGACAACCCCGACTTCCTGGGACGCATCGGCACGATCAGCGACCAGGACGAGCGCATCCGGCGTCTCGAGGAGGAGCTCGCCGCCCTCGACGCGGAAGCAGAGGACCCGCCGCGCACCGCGCCGCCGTCCGACGCGCCGACCGAGACCCCGTCGGAGACCTCCGGCGACGGCGACTCCGACGAGCCGACCGGCCCGCGCGGCAGCCGCAGCTGAGATGACCGTCACCGCGCGCGCCGACCGCGCCCCCGCGACCGACGCCGCCGCCGCGCTGCTCGGCCGCCTCGTCGAGCGCGGTGTCCGGCACATCGTCGTGAGCCCCGGATCGCGCTCCCAGGCGCTCGCGCTCGTCGCCGCCGAGCTGGAGGCGCGCGGCGTGGTCCGCGTGCATGTGCGCATCGACGAGCGCGTCGCCGGCTTCACCGCGCTCGGCATCGGCCGCGAGTCCCGGATGCCGGCCGTCGTGCTGTGCACCTCGGGCACCGCCGCCGCGAACCTGCTGCCGGCGGCGCTGGAGGCCCACCACGCGGGCGTCCCGCTGCTGCTCCTCACGGCCGACCGCCCGCCCGAGCTGCGCGGTGTCGGGGCGAATCAGACGACCCGCCAGCCCGGCATGTTCTCCCCGAACACGCGGCTGGAGACCGACCTGCCCGTCCCGGAGGAGATCGACGAGGACGGCGCCGGCGAGCAGTCCGCCATGCTCCGCCACGTGGCCGACGACGCGCTCGCGGCGGCGCTGGGCGCCGGCGCGCGGTCCGCCGGGCCGGTCCACCTCAACCTCCCGTTCCGGGAGCCGCTGGCCGGCGCCCTCCCGCCGTGGCTGGGGGTGCCGGGCGTCGAGCTCGCGGTCTCCGCCGCGGACGACGACTCCGTGCCCGACCTCGCCGTCGATCCCGCGGGCCAGGAGCCGTCCGGGGCGCTCTATCAGGGCGGCGGCGGCATCGGCGAAGCCGACCAGCCGACCGGCGCCGAGGATCACCCGCACGTGCTGCCGCGCGGGCCGCGCACGATCGTCGTCGCCGGCGCCGATGCGGGACCGGCCGCCGAAGCACTCGCCCACGCCGGCGGCTGGCCGCTCGTGGCGGAGATCGTCAGCGGCTCCCGCTTCGGGCGGAACCTCGTGCACGGCTACCGCGCGCTCCTCGCCGACGAGCACCTCGGCGGCCGCATCGAACGTGCCGTCGTGTTCGGGCATCCCACCCTCAGCCGCGAAGCGGTCGCCGTGCTCTCCCGCGACGACGTCGACGTGCTCGCCGTCCGCGGCCCCGGCGAACCGCTCAACCTGAACGGCGCGACGACCGCGGTGGATGCCGTCGTCGCCGCGACCGGCGAGACCGACCGGGACTGGCTCGGCGCGTGGATGCGCGCCTCGCGCGACGTGGCCGTCGACCTCAGCCCCGCCGCACCGGACGCCGATGCGCTCGCCTCCGCCGTCCCGGCGGAGCGCCTCGGCGCGATCGCCGCCGAACTCGACGTCATCCGCGCCCCGCTCGATCGGCCGGCCCTCGTCGACGCGCTGTGGCGCGCGACCTGGCCGCACGACCGGCTCGTCTTCGCGTCCTCCCGGCTCGTGCGCGTCGCCGACCAGCTCCTCGGCGGCAAGAAGGTGCCGGTGCACTCCAACCGCGGCCTCGCCGGCATCGACGGGACCATCGCGACCGCGATGGGCATCGCCGCGGCAGCCCATGCCGCCGGGGTTCCCGGTGTCACGCGGGTGCTCCTCGGCGACCTGGCCTTCCTGCACGATGTCGGCTCGCTGCTGCTCCCGCCGGGGGAGGGTGAGCCCCGCATCCAGGTGATCGTCGGCAACGACGGCGGCGGCACGATCTTCGACGGTCTCGAAGTGGCCTCCGTCGCCCCCCACGACGCGATGGACCGCGTGCTCTACACGCCGCAGGCGGTGCGGCTCGAGCATCTCGCGACGGCGTACGGGTGGGAGTACCAGCGCGTCACGACGCGTGCGGCGCTCGACCAGGCCCTCACCGCCCCCGTGGGCGGACGCCAGATCATCGAGGTTCCCCTGGTCCGCTGACCGGCCCTCGGCCATGATGTGTCCATGACCGCGAAGAGCCAGACGGAGTGGACCGCCGACCCGAGCGAGCTGCTGCGCGTGGGGGAGGGCTTCCGCCTCGCCGACGTCGATGCCGACTCCACCCCCGGATACGACGGCGACAAGAAGGACGGCGCCGCCGACCTGGAGGCCGGCGCTGCGGAGCTCGACGAGCTGCAGGAGCGACTCTTCGCGCAGAGTCGCGTGATCGACGACAGCCCCGCGGTGCTGCTGATCCTGCAGGCCATGGACTCGGCGGGCAAAGGCGGCATCGTCCGGCACGTCATCGGCGCGACCGACCCGCAGGGGGCTCACCTGAAGGCGTTCAAGGCGCCGACCGAGGAGGAGCGCGCGCACGACTTCCTGTGGCGCATCGAGAAGGAGGTGCCGCCGCCGGGCTACATCGGCGTCTTCGACCGGTCGCACTACGAGGACGTGCTCATCGGGCGCGTCCGCGAACTCGCGCCGCCCGACGAGATCGAGCGGCGGTACGACGCCATCAACGACTTCGAGGCGCGGCTGGTGGAGCGCGGGATCCGCATCATCAAGGTCATGCTGCACATCTCGCCGGAGGAGCAGAAGGCGCGCCTCATGGAGCGGCTGGAGCGGCCGGACAAGCACTGGAAGTACAACCCCGGCGACGTCGACGAGCGGCTCCGCTGGCCGCAGTACATGGACGCCTATCAGACGGTGTTCGAGCGCACCTCGACCGACTACGCGCCGTGGCACGTGGTGCCGGCGAACGCGAAATGGTACGCGCGCGTCGCGGTGCAGGCTCTGCTGCTGCAGGCGCTGGAGGACATCGATCCGCAGTGGCCCGCCGCCGATTTCGACGTCGAGGCGGAGAAGAAGCGGCTCGCCGCGAGCTGAGCCGCCCCCGGCGGCGTCAAGGAGCGGTGCCGCGCGCCGCCCACGCCGTCGCGACGGTCGTGATCGGGCCCGAGCCGACGAGCTCCCAGGCGCGCATCCGCACCCGCTCGAGCGCGGCATCGTCGAGGCCGTCCAGCATCCGCGCCGTCGACCCGATGCCCAGCGCATGCACCTCCCACCAGGTGTCGAAGTCGTCGCGGCCCTCGGTCACCGTCAGCTCCGTCTCCGCGACGTCCCGGCATCCCGCCGCCGTCAGCCGGGCTGCCAGATCGCCGCGGGACGTGCCGGGTCGCCGGGGTGTCGGCGCGCGGTCGACGCTCTCCCGCACGGCGCGCAGGAAGGCCGAGTGCGGTGCCCGGTCGTGCTCGAAGTCCCACACGCACGCGGCCACGACGCCTCCGGTGCGCGTCACGCGGACCATCTCCGCGAACGCGGCATCCGGGTCGGAGAGGAAGTGCACGACGAGCTCGCTGAGGGTCGCGTCGAACGCGTCGTCCTCGAACGGGAGGTCCTCCGCCGCCGCGACGCGGACGTCCACGCCCGGTAGGCGGTCTCGCACCGCCGCGACGAAGCCCTCCGCCGGGTCGACGCCCGCGACCGCGTGAGGGCCGAGCCGTCCGGCGAGCACGCGCGTCAGGGCGCCGGTCCCGCAGCCCACGTCGAGGGCGCGGGCCGGTGCGGCGATGCCCGCGAAGTCGGCGAACAGGCCGGCCAGCGGCGCCGAGAAGCGACCCATGAACCGGTCGTAGTCGCCGGCCGCGACGTCTGCGAACGACATGCCCGGGAGTCTAGATCCGTCAGGCCAGCGCGTCGACGATGGGCCGGAACTTCACCCGGGTCTCGAGCATCTCGGCCTCCGGATCGCTGCCGGCGACGATGCCCGCGCCCGCGTGCGCCGTGAACGGGATGCGGCCGTTGCGGCCGGCGTCCAGGTCGAACTGCGCGCAGCGCAGGGCGATCGCCCACTCGCCGTCGCCGTGTGCGTCGATCCAGCCCACCGGCCCGGCGTAGCGCGCCCGGTCGAAGGGTTCGAGGCGGCGGATGAGCTCGATCGCGGTCTGCGTGGGGGTGCCGGCGACCGCGGCCGTGGGGTGCAGGGCGCCGAGCAGGTCGAGCGCCGACGCGCCCGCATCCAGGGCGCCCTCGACGTCCGTCGCGAGATGCCAGACATTGGGGAGCTTCAGCATGAACGGCTGCTCCTCGGAGACCAGGGCGCTCGTGTGCGGGCGGAGCGCGGCCAGCACGCTCTGCACGGCGTACTGGTGCTCGTCGAGGTCCTTCGCGCTCGTCGCGAGGGCGACGGATGCTGCCGTGTCGGCGTCGGCGTCCGCACCGCGGGCGACCGTCCCGGCGAGGACGCGCGCCGTGACGGTGCCGCCCGAGACGGTCACGAGGGTCTCGGGGCTCGCCCCGATGAGGCCATCGACGGCGAACGTCCACGTGTCGGGGTAGGCGGCGGCGAGGGCGCGGACGAGCCGGCGCAGGTCGGAGCCGGCGGGGACGGTGCCGGCGAGGTCGCGCGCGAGGACGACCTTGCTCACGGCGCCGGCCCGGATCTCCTCGAGGCCGGCGCGGACGGCATCCTGATACCCGTCCGGCGTCAGCGTGCCGGGGCCCACCGTCGCGGACCAATGCGGGCCGTAGGGGGTCGGCGTCGGGAGGGCGGCGGGGGTCTCTGCTCCGTCGACCTGCTGGATGCGGGTGACCCAGCTGCGACCGTCGCGGCGGCCGAGGATCACCGCGGGCACCGTGAAGGACGCCATGGCGGCCGACTCGGGGTCGAACGGCAGCGCGCCGAACGCCACGAGCCCGGTGCCGGGCACCCGGAGGGGGTCGTCGATCTCGGCCGCGGCGGTCACCTCGTGCCACCACCGGGTCAGCTCCGTGCCCTCCGGCCGGAGCCGCCCGGTGAAGGCCAGCGCGGAGCCGATGCCGACCAGCATGTCGCCGCGGCGCGACCACACCGTGGGGTCGTGCGGCGATGCGTACTCGAGGAGATCCTCGACGGCATCGATCTGGCGGGTCACCGCCCGCAGCCGTGCGCGGCTGAACGAGGGGTCACTCACCCCTCCAGCCTATCCGGGGCGCTGCCGGACGGGGCTCCTGCCGACCTGCCAGACTCGCACCGTGACCGATCGCCCCGCCCCCGGCAGCCCGCTCGCCTTCCGCTGGACCAAGTGGAACGGCTCCCCGCACTGGGTGCACGAGTGCGTGTACCTCGGTGCCGATGAGTGGGGCGACTGGGTCGGGCAGCGCGCCGGCGCGCGCAGCTGGCGCCCGGGCCGCGACGTCGTGGCGGAGGGGCCGAACGTCACGCTCATCCCGCCGGGCGGCGAGTACGCGGCGACCTTCAACCTCAGCCACCCGCGCGTGTGGATCTACATCGACGTCGCGTGGGGCGTGGGGTGGGAGGCGGGCGAACCGGTGGGCATCGACATGGACCTCGACGTCGTGAAGGCGCTCGACGAACGCGGCATCTTCATCGACGATCGCGACGATTGGGACGAGCACCGCGTGCGGTACGGGTACCCGGCCGAGGTCGTCGCACGCCTCGAGCAGGTGGCGCTCGACTTGGAGGCGCAGGTCACGGCCGGCGTCGCCCCGTTCGACGATGCCGCCGCCGCCCGCTGGCTCGCGGTGCTGGCCGACATAGACTCGAACGGTGACTGAACAGCCGCATCGCGCCGATCTCGGCAAAGACCCCGCACGCGTCAGCGGCATGTTCGATGAGGTCGCCGCCGGATACGACCGCACCAACACGGTCCTGAGCCTCGGCAACGACCGGCTGTGGCGGATCGCCACGACCCGCGCGATCGCCCCCAGGCCCGGTCAGAAGATCCTCGACCTCGCCGCCGGCACCGGCGCCAGTTCGGTCTCCCTCGCCCGCAGCGGCGCGGAGGTCGTCGCCGCAGACTTCTCGCCCGGCATGATCGCGGAGGGGCGGCGCCGGCACGGCGGCATCCCGAACCTGCGTTTCGTCGAGGCGGACGCCACGAACCTGCCGTTCGCGGACGGCGAGTTCGACACCGTGACGATCTCGTTCGGCCTGCGCAACGTCAACGACCCGCAGAAGGCGCTCGCCGAGCTGCTGCGCGTGACGGCGCCGGGCGGGAAGCTCGTGATCTGCGAGTTCTCGCACCCGCCGCGCTCCGGGTTCCGCGCGCTGTACCGCTTCTACAACGACCGCATCCTGCCGCTCGTCGCCCGCGGCGTGAGCTCGAACGCGGACGCGTACGACTACCTCAACGAGTCGATCCGCGACTGGCCCGACCAGGCCACGCTCTCCGGATGGATCCGGGATGCCGGCTGGGTCGACGTCGCCCACCGCGACCTGTCATTCGGGATCGTCGCGCTGCACCGCGCGCACCGCCCGCGGGGCTGAACGGCGCACCCCGCCGCAGACCCGTTCCGGCAGACCGGGCCTGCGCGCACCCCGGTAGGCTGTGAGGGTGACCCCGCGATCCCATGCGTCCAGCTCGCAGCTGGCCAGCAGCCTCGGCATGACCGAGCGCATCTTCGTGGGCCCGCGGATGCGGAAACTCGCGAACATCGTGGAGGCCGGCCTCACGCGCGTCGAGGACACCCTCGCCGTCGAGCTGCGCGTGAGCGACGCGCTCGCCGACGCGACGACCCGCTACCTGTACGAGGCGGGCGGCAAGCGCCTCCGCCCCATGCTGACCCTCCTCACCTCCCAGCTCGGGGGCGGCGTGAACGACGACGTCATCTCCGGTGCGGCGGCCCTCGAGATGACCCATCTCGGATCGCTGTACCACGACGACGTCATGGACGGCGCCGACGTGCGTCGCGGGGTCCCCAGCGCGCACGCCGTGTGGGGCAACAGCGTCGCGATCCTCACCGGCGACCTGCTGTTCTCCCGGGCGAGCCAGCTCATGGCGCAGATCGGCGAGCGGGCCATCCGCATGCAGGCCGATACCTTCGAGCGCCTCGTGCTCGGCCAGATGCACGAGACCGTCGGGGCGCAGGCGGGGGATGACCCCGTCGACTTCTACATCCAGGTGCTCGCCGACAAGACCGGGTCGCTCATCGCCGCCGCCGCCCAGGCCGGCGTCGTCTTCTCCGGAGCGCCGGACGAGTACGAGCACGCGGTGCTGGAGTTCGGCGAGAAGGTCGGCGTCGCCTTCCAGCTCCTCGACGACGTCATCGACCTGTCGGCGGATCCCGAGGAGACCGGGAAGGTTCCCGGCACCGATCTGCGCGCCGGCGTCCCGACGATGCCCTATCTCCTCCTCGGCCGCGCCGCCGACCCGGCATCCCGTGAACTCAAGGCGACGATCGACGACGGCGTCGCCCGCATCGCCGACGGCGCCGACCCCGCGATCCTGGACGACGCTCTCGGTCGCTTGCGCGACCATGCCGCGACCGAGGCGACCCGTCGCCTCGCGGTCGAGTGGTCCGAGCAGGCCATCGCGGCGCTCGCACCACTGCCGGACGGACCCGTGCGCGATGCTCTGACGCGCTTCTCGCGCGTCGTCGTCGACCGCTCCAGCTGACATCGGGCGCTCGCCCGGCACCACCCTCGGAAGGACCCCATGACCAAGCTCAGGCTGGCCATCGTCGGCGCCGGACCCGCCGGCATCTACGCCGCGGACATCCTGCTGAAGGCGGAGCGGAAGTTCGACGTGTCGATCGACCTCTTCGACCAGCTGCCCGCCCCGTACGGGCTCGTCCGCTACGGCGTCGCGCCCGACCACCCGCGCATCAAGGGCATCATCACGGCGCTCCGGGATGTGCTCGACCGCGGTGACATCCGCATCTTCGGCAACGTGCGCTTCGGGGAGGACATCACCCTCGACGACCTCAAGCAGCACTACCACGCCGTCATCTTCGCCACCGGCGCGATCCGCGACGCCGACCTCGACATCGCCGGCATCGACGCGGCGGGGTCGTACGGTGCGGCGGACTTCGTCAGCTGGTACGACGGGCACCCCGACTTCCCGCGCGAGTGGCCGCTGGATGCGGCATCCGTCGCGGTGCTCGGCAACGGCAACGTCGCGCTCGACGTCGCCCGCATGCTCGCCAAGCACCCCGAGGACCTGCTGCCCACCGAGATCCCGGACAACGTCTTCGAGGGCCTCAAGGCATCGCCGGTCACCGACGTGCACGTCTTCGGCCGCCGGGGCCCCGCGCAGGTGAAGTTCACGCCCCTCGAGCTGCGGGAGCTCGGCGAGCTCCGCGACGTCGACATGGTCGTCTACGACGAGGACTTCGACTACGACGAGGCGTCGCGCGCGGCGATCGCATCGAACAAGCAGGTCATGGTCATCGACCGCGTACTGCAGTCGTGGCGCCAGCGCCCGAGCGTCAACAACGCCGGCGGCGAGGCCAGCCGCCGCCTGCACCTGCACTTCTACGCGAAGCCCGTCGAAGTGAAGAAGGATGCCGACGGACGCGTGGCGGCGCTCGTGTACGAGCGCACGCGACCCGACGGGGAGGGCGGCGTCGTCGGAACCGGCGAGTTCCGCGAGGTCCCGGTGCAGTCGCTGTACCGCGCCGTCGGCTACTTCGGCTCGCCGCTGCCCGGCGTCCCGTTCGACAAGCGCCACGGCGTCATCCCGAACCACGAGGGCCAGGTGCTGCGCAAGGACTCCAACGAGCGCGTGCCGGGCGTCTACGCCACCGGCTGGATCAAGCGCGGACCGGTCGGCCTCATCGGCCACACGAAGTCCGACGCGATGGAGACGATCCGCCACCTCATCAACGACCAGGGGTCATGGTGGCAGCCCGTGGACCCGTCGGAGGAGGCGATCCCGGCCCTCCTCGCATCGCGCGGCGTGCGCTGGACCGATCTCGAGGGCTGGCACCGCCTCGACGAGCACGAGGTCGGGCTCGGCGCCCCGCAGGAGCGCGCCCGCGTCAAGGTCGTCGACCGCGACGAGATGGTCCGGGTCTCCCGGGGCGAGTAGTCGGGCGCGGGCCCGGGCGCGGTGCGTCCGAATTGGCCGGATCCGACCTCCGCAGCGCACATCTCCTCCCGAGCGCCCCGTCGCAGCTTCCTCCCCAGGCGGGGGATGCGGCGGTTTCGCCACGGATGCCCGGCTGGCGACGCGCGCAGCCCGCGCCCCAGCCACTCTGGAGGGATGCCGGATGCCGGATGCCGTGGCCCAGGTGCGCAGTCGCGGTGGCGTCGCGCGGACAAGCACGCTGAACCGCAGTGGCGTCGGGCGCCGCGAGGTCGAGCGGCTCGTGCAACGAGGTCACCTCGTACGCGTGAAGCCGACACCGGATGCCGATGCGCTACTGGTCTCCTGCGCGCGAAGCAACGTCGTCCTGACCTGCGTCACGCAGGCCCGCCGCCTCGGGTTGTGGGTGCTCTCCGACGATGCCCGGTGCCATGTCGCGGCGCCGCCGCACGCCGGCCGGGCGCCGACGTCGACGGCCATGGTCCACTGGGCGCGCCCGGTCGTGCCGCGGCATCCGGACGCGCTCGCCGACCCCATCGAGAACGTGCTGGCCGCGGTCGCGGCGTGCCAGCCGTTCGAGTCCGCGCTCGCGGTCTGGGAGTCCGCCCTGCAGAAGGGTCTCGTGCGCCGGGAGCTCCTCGGCCGCCTCGCACTCCTGGCATCCGCTCGGCGACTGCTCGACGAGGCCGAGGTCTGGTCCGACTCCGGCCTCGAGACGCTCGTCGTCCCGAGGCTGCTCTGGCTCGGCCTGCCGCTGCGGCGGCAGATCTGGATCCACGGGCACCGCGTCGACCTGCTCATCGGCGACCGCCTCGTCCTGCAGGTCGACGGCGGGCACCACGTCGGAGCGCAGCGCGCGGCGGACAATGCGCACGACGCCGCCCTCATGCTGCTCGGGTACCACGTCATCCGCATCGGCTATCGGCAGGTCATCGACGGATGGCCGGAGGGCCAGGAGCTGATCATGCGCGCCGTGGCGCAGGGACTTCACCGGGCTTCGGGGAGGAGATGACACCAGGGGAGGACGAAAACGCCGAACTCGACCTCCCTACGCGTCATCTCCTCCCGAGGCGTCCCGGAGCGACGCCGCGAGCCGAGGGCAGGGCTGGGTAGGGAGGGGCTGGATCGGGCACCCCCCGATAGGCTGGCGCCATGGCGTCCGCGTGGGGTCCCGACATCCTCGGTGGCTCGTTCCGGCAGCGCACCCTCCCGCTGGACGACGACGGCAGCGGCGAGCTCGTCGCCACGCTGGTGCGCCGGCTGCCGAACCCCGTGGCATCCGCTCTGCAGCCGCTCGGGGATGTCGACGTGCTCTACGTGCACGGCTGGTCGGACTACTTCTTCCAGACCGACCTCGCACGATTCTGGAATCGGCTCGGCGCGCGCTTCCATGCCCTCGACCTGCGGCGCTACGGGCGGAGCCTCCGCGAGGGACAGCGGCCCGGATACGTCACGTCGCTCGACGAGTACGACGCCGACATCGAGGCCGCGCTCGACGCGATGCCCGGCCGGGGCCGGCGCCGCCTCGTGCTGATGGGCCACTCCACCGGGGGGCTCACGCTCACCCTGTGGGCCGCGCGGCATCCCGGCGTGGCATCCGCTCTCGTGCTGAACAGCCCCTGGCTCGAACTGCAGACCGGCGCGTTCGCGCGCCAGGCGCTCGCCCCGCTCGTGCAGGCTCGGGCGCGCATCGACCCGCTCGGGCCGCATCCCGGCGTCGATCTCGGCTTCTACAGCCGCGCGCAGCGCGAGCTCGGCACCCACCCGAATGGGCCCGAGGCGTGGCGGCCGGAGCGGGGGTTCGCCACGCACCCGGGCTGGCTCGCGGCCGTCATCGCCGGCCATTCCCGCGTCGCGACCGGCGTCGACGTCGGCTGTCCCGCGTTCGTGCTGCTGTCGACGACGTCCACGAACCCGTTCTCCTGGGGCGAGCACATGACGTCGGCGGATGCCGTGCTCATGGTCGATGACATCGCGCGGGCGGCCACCCGGATCGGCCGCGATGTCTCGATCGCCCGCATCGAGGGCGCCATCCACGACGTCTTCCTCTCGGCCCCTGAGCCGCGAGCCGCCGCCTTCGCGCAGCTGCGGCGCTGGCTCACCGCCGGCACCCTCGACTGATCGTCCACCCCGCGGCCGTATGCTGAAGTCGGCACAGGAGGCCCTGATGGACGACACCTCGGAGTGGCTCGAGCGGGTGACCGGCGACCCGCTCGCGGGAGCGGTGCGCGGCGAGGTCGAGGTGCTCACGGCATCCGAGCCGGCGCGGCGCGGCCGCTACCAGGAGTGCCGGCTGGAGGTGCGCGTGACGGCGCCGGACCGCGAACCCGTGACGATGGCCGTGGATGCCGTGTTCCCGCGCAGTCGCTGGCCGCGGCCGGGCATGGTGCTGCCGGCGCGGGTGTCGCGGGCGGACCCGCCCGCCGTCGAGGTCGACTGGGAGCGGATGCCGGTCTGAGCCCGGCTCAGCGGTAGTTCGTGAACTGCAGGTCGACGTCGAGGTCGGCCGCCTTCAGCAGGCGCTGCACTTCCTGCAGGTCGTCACGGCTCTTGGACTGCACGCGCAGCTCGTCGCCCTGGATCTGCGACTTGACCGACTTCGGTCCCTCGTCGCGGATGATCTTCCCGATCTTCTTCGCGATCTCCTGCGAGATCCCCTCCTTGAGCGTGGAGGTGATGCGGTACTCCTTGCCGCCGGCGACCGGGTCGCCCGTCTCGAGGCTCTTCAGGGAGATGCCGCGCTTGATGAGCTTGGACTGGAAGACGTCGAGGACGGCCTTGGCGCGCTCCTCGCTGTTCGCCTTGATGAGGATGGCTTCGCCGCTCCACTCGATGGACGCGTCGGTGCCCTTGAAGTCGTAGCGCTGCTCGACCTCCTTGCGGGCCTGGTTGAGGGCGTTGTCCGCCTCCTGGCGGTCGATCTTGGACACGATGTCGAAGGAGCTGTCAGCCATGGCGCCGATTCTAGCCGGGACCCCCCTGCCGGGGCGCGACCCCGACCCCACCCGTCCGTGGGTTCGTAGACTGTCGGGATGCAGGCCCTGACCGAAGAGCAGGTGCGCGCGGCACTCGTGAACGCATCGCCGGACGAACAGGAGCGGCTCGCCGTTCCGCTGGACTTCCCCCTCGTCGACTGGGATCACCTCGACTTCCTCGCCTGGCGCGACCCGCGCACGCGCGGTCGCGGCTATGTGCTGACGGAGCTCGGCGGCCTGGTGACGGGCATCGTCCTGCGGGCGACCGACGGCTCGGGGCACGGCAGACCCGCGCTGTGCAACATCTGCCACACGATGCAGCCTGGCGATCAGGTCGCGCTGTTCACCGCGCGCCGGGCGGGGGATGCCGGCATCCGCGGCGACAGCGTCGGCACGTACGTCTGCGCGGACCTGTCGTGCCACGAGAACGTGCGGCTCGCGGCGCCGCTGGCACCCAACGAGATCCGCGCCTCCGTCGACCGTCGCATCGACGGCACGCGACGCCGCGTGGAGTCGTTCGTGGAGCGCGTCGCGGCAGGGGCGGAACGCGTGGTTTGAGCGGTCCGCCGCGGCAGGTAATATGGATGATCGCGCCTCCGGTCGACTGCACAAGCCGGGCGGGTGCGCACCCGGCGAGTTACCCAAGCGGCCAAAGGGATCTGACTGTAAATCAGACTGCACTGCATTCGGGGGTTCGAATCCCTCACTCGCCACCACACCCAAGAGCCGCCGGAGAGATCCGGCGGCTCTTCGCATTCCTCCGGCATCCGCGGGAATGAATCGTCGGCCCATACAGTTGTAGATACAACAGAACATCCGCCGCACTCCCGGAGAAAGCCATGACGAACCCGCAGACCGCGACCCCCGACCGCACCCTCGACGCGCAGACGGGGATGGACGCCGTCACCCTGCGCGTCGGCGACCTCGAGCTCATGTCGTCCTACTACGCGAACGCGCTGGCGCTCGAGCCCCTCGAGGAGCGCTCCCGCGGCGCCGAGGTGCACCGCGTGCTCGGGCGAGGGACGACGCCGATGATGCGTCTGGTCGGTACGCCCGGACTCCCCGCCGTCGACCCGCGCCAGGCGGGCCTGTTCCACACCGCGTTCCTGTTCGACGATGCGCCCGCGCTCGCCGCGACAGTGCTCCGCGCCGCGCAGGACCCGCGCAGCCGCTTCACCGGCTCGAGCGATCACCTCGTCAGCGAGGCGTTCTACTTCACCGACCCGGAGGGCAACGGCATCGAACTCTACGTCGACCGCGCCCGCGACGCGTGGCAGTACGTCAACGGCGAGCTGCAGATGTCCACGCTCTACCTCGACCCGAACGAGTACCTGCAGCGGCATCTGACCGAGGATGCCGTCAACGGCGTCGCCGCGGCCGCCGGCAAGGTCGGTCACGTGCACCTCCAGGTCGGCGACATCCCCACGGCACGCGCGTTCTACGTCGACGCGCTCGGATTCGAGACGACCGTCACCGGCTACCCCGGCGCCCTCTTCGCGTCCGCCGGGGGCTACCACCACCACGTCGCCATGAACACGTGGAACAGCGGGGGAGCGGGTCCGCGGGCCGCCAGCCTGGGCCTGGGCGACGTCGCCATCACGGTCCCCACCCGGGACGACCTCGACGCGCTCGCCGCGCGACTGACCCACCACAAGCTCGCCTTCGCCGATCACGGGCGTCGCATCGTGCTGTCCGACCCGTGGGACACCCAGGTCACCGTCGCCCTCCCCGACGACTCCGTCGACGACATCCTCGCCCGCTGATGCTGCACGCCGTCACCTCTCCGGACTGGGAAGACGCCCGCCCCCCGGCGGTCGCCGTGTTCCTGCACGGCTACGGCTCGAACGAGCGGGACCTGGTCGCACTGGCCTCCGCGCTGCCGGCCGGAGTGCCCTGGGCGTCGCTGCGCGCACCGATCGCGCTGGCGCCGGGCGCGCACGCCTGGTTCCGCATCACGGAGCCCGGCAACCCCGACCCGGCAGCCGTGGGCGCCGCGACCGTTGCGATCTGGTCGTGGGTGGATGCGGCGCTTCCCGCCTCGGCTCGGGTCGTGCCGATCGGGTTTTCGCAGGGCGGCCTGATGGCATCCCAACTGCTCCGCACGGCACCGGAGCGCGTCCTCGCGCCCGTCATCCTCGGCGGCTTCGTCCAATCGGCGGTGCAACCCGCCGACGAGGCGCTGCGGCAGTCCCGCCCCGCCGTCTTCTCCGGCCGCGGCGACCAGGACCGGGTCATGACCGCGGCCGCCGTCGAGTGCACCGAGGCCTGGCTGCAGACGCACGCCACCGCGACCGCGCGCACCTACACGGGCCTGGCGCACGGCATCGACGCGCGCGAAGCGGCGGACGTGCGCGCGTTCCTGGCCCAGCAGCTCACGGCTGTCGCACCGTGACCGCCGCCGCGCCGTTCGAGATCGGCATCTTCACCTTCGGTGAGCTCACCCGTGGCGCGGGCGGAGCGGGGGATCCGCGTGCCCGTCTTGAGCAGATCCTGGAATGGGCCCGGGTCGCCGACCAGGCCGGCCTCGACGTGTTCGGCGTCGGCGAGCACCATCGGCCCGACTTCGCGGTCTCCTCGCCGCAGATGGTCCTCGCGGCCGTCGCGCGGGAGACGGACCGCATCCGGCTGACGAGCACCGTCACCGTGCTCTCCAGTGCCGATCCGGTGCGCCTCTTCGAGGAGTTCGCCACTCTCGATCTGCTGAGCGGCGGGCGGGCCGAGCTCACCGCCGGGCGCGGCGCGTACGTGGAGTCGTTCCCGCTGTTCGGGCAGGACCTGCGCCGCTACGACGAGTACTTCGACGATCGCCTCGACCTTCTGCTGTCCGTGCGCGCGGAGAACCCCGTGACCTGGTCGGGCACGACCCGGGAGCCGCTCCAGGATGCCGGCGTCTGGCCGCGCCCCCTCCAGGAGGAGCTGCCGGTGTGGATCGCCGTCGGCGGCACGCCGGAGTCGGCGGTCCGGGCCGGCGCGCTCGGCCTGCCCACGTACCTCGCGATCCTGGGCGCCCCGCGGCGCTTCCGTGACCTCGCCGCCCTGCACCGCGACGCCGCCGCCGCTGCCGGGCATGCGGCCCCGAAGCTCGGCGTCACCTCCCACTTCTTCGCGGCCCGGACGACGCAGGAGGCCCGGGACGCGTTCTTCCCGCACTACGCCGCGTACTTCGCCGAGAACATGCCGCGCGGCGGCGTGCTCGATCGGGCGACGCTGGACACCTGGGCAGGCCCGGACGGGGCGCTGTTCGCGGGGAGCCCGGCCGAGATCGTGGACAAGATCCTGTGGGAGCACGAGATGCTCGGTCACACGCGCTTCCTCGCGCAGGTCGGGCTCGGCGGGCTCAGCCAGCGCGACACGCTCCGCTCGATCGAGCTGCTCGCCACGGAGGTGCTCCCGGAGGTGCGCCGCGCCGTGGCGGCCGGCTGACTCAGGCCGAAGACGCCCGCTGCGCGGCCGCGAACCCGACGCGGTTCTGCGGGTCGAGGCGTTCGACGAGCGGCTCCAGCACTCCGACCAGGGCCGTCAGCTCGGTCGGTGACAGCCGGTCGATGACGAGCTGCTTCACGAGCGCGATGTGGGCGGGGACGGCGCGGACCAGCTCCCGGCGCCCCGCGGTCGTCAGGTGGACGTTGACGACCCGCGCATCACCGTCTCCGCCGAGACGCTCGACGAGTCCGCGCTCGGCCAGCTTCCCGACGACGCGGGACAGGCGCGGCATCGTGGCGTTCACCGCCGCCGCGAGATCCTTCGTCCGCAGCGCGGCGCCGTTCGCCTGCTGCAAGGTGCTCAGCACCATGAACTCGAAGTGCGTGATGCCCGAGTCGGCCTGCAGCTGCGCGTCGAGGGCCGCCGGGAGCAGCTCCGACGTCCAGACGAGCGCGAGCCACGCTCGGGACTCGAGCTCATCCATCCGCGGAACCTGGTACGCCATGACCATCCGAGTCTATCGGCGGGAATAGATGTATCTACAACCATGTTGGATCAGACAGTTGCACCTGCAACTTTCTACTACGTGGAGGACGACATCATGGCAAACATCTCCGTCATCGGAACCGGCAACATGGGCTCGGCGATCGCGGGCATCGCGGCGAAGGGCGGCGCCTCCGTCCAGATCGTCGCCCGCGACGCGGCGAAGGCGCAGCAGCTCGCCGCGCAGGTCGGGGGCACGTCCGCGGCCTTCGGCGACGCGCTCACCGGCGACATCGTCGTCCTCGCGCTGCCCTACCCGGCCCTCGCCGACGTCATCGCGACCTACGGTTCGCAGCTCGAGGGCACGACGGTCGTCGACGTGACGAACCCGGTGGACTTCGCGACGTTCGACGGACTCACCGTCCCCGCCGACTCCTCCGCGGCGGCAGAGCTGCAGGCCGCGCTGCCCGGCGCGAAGGTCGTCAAGGCGTTCAACACCAACTTCGCCGCGACCCTCTTCTCCGGCGAGGTCGGCGGCGTGCCGACGACCGTCGTGATCTCGGGGGACGACGAAGCCGCGAAGGCGCAGCTCACCGAGGTCATCTCGGCCGGCGGCGTCTCGGTCGCCGACGCGGGAAGCCTCAAGCGCGCGCGTGAGCTGGAGGCCGTCGGCTTCCTGCAGATGGTGCTCGCCGTCCGCGAGCAGGTCGCCTGGACCGGCGGGTTCGCCGTCCGCGCCTGATGCGTCCGGGCGGCCCCGGGTTCCCGGGGCCGCCCGCCGCGGCGTTCGTCCGCGCCGAACTGCGGGTAGGCCGCGCCTTCACCCGCACGTCGGCGCGGATGAACCTTCGCCTCAGGATTCATCCGCGTCGACGTGCGGGTGACGTGGTCCCGCACCCGCCATTCGGCGCGGATGAACATCCGGCGCGGATGACCTTTCGCCGCGGGCCAAACGCGTCGGCCCGGGTACCTGGGGACTGCTCCCGCGCCGGGTCGGCCGTCATGCCAGGATGGAGGCCACGCGCACCCGCGACGGTGGAAGGACGCCCGATGACCGAACCGATCACGTCACCGAACTCCAGCAAGCTCCTGCGCTCCTCGATCTGGGTGGCGATCGGGGCGCTCATCGCCGCGGCCATCGTGTGCGTCGTGTGGGTGCTCATCGGCGACGCGAACGGCATGGTGGGCAAGGCCTTCCTGACGATCCTGCTGCTCGCGGGCTTCGCCGGCATCGCGATCCTCGAGGCCCACCTCGCCCCGCGCCGACCGGCCTGGTTCGCCCTGGCGAGCATGGTCAGCTGGGTGCTGATCCTCCTGCTGGGCGCCTTCCTCATCTGGATGCCGGAGCGCGACGAATACTTCGGCGACGGCGCCGAGCGGTTCATGAAGTTCCTGCTGATCGTGCTGATCGTCCAGGCCGCACTGCTGCACGTCCGGCTGTTCTCCAAGGCGCATGCCCGGCACGAGACGACGTTCACGACGATCGTCACCTACGTCACGATCGCGCTCGTCGTCATCCTCGCGGTCATGCTCATCGTCCCGCTCATGGTCGAGGAGTACGTCGACTTCCTGCCGCTGTACTGGCGCGTGGTCGTCGCGCTCGCGATCCTCGCTGCGGTCGGCACGGCGCTCGTGCCGCTCGTGAACGCGCTGTTCGCGCCGAAGAAGGAGCGCCCCGCGCCCGTCGCCGCTTCCTACGCCGGCGCGCCGGCCGCCCTGCAGTGGCCGACGTACGGCGACGGCGCCACGCCGCTGCCCGTCATGCCCGACGGCAGCCCGGACTGGAACGCGTATTACACCGGCCATCCGACCTACCCGCAGGGGTACCCCGCCGCGATCGCCGGTCAGCCCGCACCGTTCGGCGCAGGCTCGCCGTCGACGCCGGACCAGAGCCCTGACCAGGCCCAGCACCAGGCCCAGAACCAGGCCCCGCAGGGCTCGCAGCCCTGGTACCAGGGTTACCCGCCCCCGCCCCCGCCGCCGCCTCCGCAGTAGGGATCAGCGCCCGAGCATCTCCAGTGCGGCCATCGCCGCGTTGTGGCCGCCGATGCCGCTGACCGCGCCGCCGCGGCGTGCCCCCGACCCGCAGACGAGGATCCGCGGGTGCGCCGTCTCGACACCCCAGCGCTGCGCCGGGGTCTCGAGCGCATCATCGTCGCCGGCCCACGGCCAGCTGAGCGGGCCGTGGAAGATGTCGCCCCCGGCCATCGCGAGCGACCGCTCGAGGTCGCCGGTGGTCCGCGCCTCGATGCACGGCGTGCCGTCCGGCGCCTCGTACAGGCAGTCGGCGATCGGCTCCGCCAGCACCGAGTCCAGCGATCGCTGTGCGGCGGCGAGCAGCTGCGTGCGCACCGTGTCGGCATCCGCACCCGCGACGAGGCGGTGCGGCACCTGCAATCCGAACAGGGTGAGCGTCTGCGCGCCGGAGGCGCGGAGCTCGGCGCCGAGGATCGAGGGGTCGGTCAGCGAATGGCAGTAGATCTCGGCGGGGAGCGGATCCGGGATGCGCCCCGCCGACGCGGCGTCGTGCGCGGCATCCAGCTGGGTCATCGTCTCGTTGATGTGGAACGTGCCTGCGAAGGCCGCCTCCGGGCCGACGGACTCGTCGCGGAGCCGGGGGAGGCGGGAAAGGAGCATGTTGACCTTCACCTGCGCGCCCTCGGGCCGACCGCCCGGCGTCGGCGACCCGAGGAGCCCCTCGAGCACCGCCGGGCCGACGCCGCTGAGGATGAGCCGTCCCGCGATGACGGCGCCGTCCTCCAGCGTGACCTCGCCGTCCGGGGACACGGACGAGACCACCGCGCCGGTGCGGAGCTCGGCGCCCGCCGCACGCGCCGCGTGCTCGAGCGCGCCGCTGACCTGCCCCATCCCGCCCACCGGAACGTCCCAGTCGCCCGTCCCGCCGCCGATCACGTGGTACAGGAAGCACCGGTTCTGGCTGAGCCAGGGGTCGTCGGATGCTGCGAACGTGCCGATGAGCCCGTCGGTCAGTGCGATGCCGCGCGCCAGGTCGGTCTCGAAGGAGTCGCGGAGGAGGCCGTCGAGCGGGCGCCGGGTCACGGCATCCCACAGGTCGGTGTCGGGCGCCTCCGCGCGCGCCTCCGACTCGCGACGCAAGGGCTCCGTCACCGTCGGGAAGAGCGCGCCGGCCAGCGGCTGCAGGCGTTCGTAGAACGCGCGGAACCGCTCCGACTCCCGGGCATCTCCGGTCGTGCGGACGAAGCTCGCCGCGGTGGCCGCGGCATCCCCGTTGTCGACCAGGATGCCGCGACGCGGATCGGCGGGATCCGGCGTGTAGGAGGAGTACCGGCGACGGCGCAGATCCAGTCTCAGGCCGAGGTCGTCGATGATGCGGCGGGGGAGCAGGCTCACGAGGTACGAGTAGCGCGACAGGCGCGCGTCGACGCCGGCCCAGGGCCGCTCCGACACGGCGGCACCGCCGAGATGATCGAGCCGCTCCAGCACGATCACGCGCTTCCCCGCGCGGCCCAGATACGCGGCGGCGACGAGGGCGTTGTGCCCTCCGCCGACGATGACGACGTCGTACGGTGCGGTCATGCCACCACGCTAGTGCGCGTACCGTGAGAGCCATGGTGGATGCGCACGAGCTGCTCGAACTGGCCCGCGACATCGCTCGGGAGGCCGGGGCGCTCGCCGTCCGCCGGCGCCTCGAGGGCGTCGAGATCGCCGCGACGAAGTCGGCCGTCGCCGACATCGTGACGGCTGCCGACCGCGAGGTCGAGGCTCTCATCCGCCGCCGGCTCGCCGAGGAGCGGCCGGGCGACGCCTTCCTCGGCGAGGAGTCCGGCGCCGAGCGGGGCAGCACCGAGGTCACGTGGGTCGTCGACCCGATCGACGGGACCGTGAACTACGCGTACGGCATCCCGCACTTCGCCGTCAGCATCGCCGCCGTCGCGGGCGAGCCGGTCCCCGCCGAATGGATGCCGCTGGTCGGCGTCGTGTTCGACCCGTCGCATGACGAGCTCTTCCACGCCGTCCGCGGCGGGGGTGCCTGGCTCGGCGGCCAGCGGCTCGCGGTCTCGGGGCCCTCCGCGGCCGGTGCGCTGCTGGCCACCGGGTTCGGGTACGACCCTGCGACCCACGAGGGCGACCTGGCGCGGGTGCGCCGTGTCATGCCGCTCGCCCGCGATCTCCGCCGCGCCGGCGCGGCTTCGCTGGACCTGGCGTACGTCGCCGCCGGGCGCCTCGACGGCTACTTCGAACGAGGCCTGCACCCGTGGGACCACGCCGCCGGCGGCCTGCTCGTCACGGAGGCCGGCGGAGTCCTCGGCGGAGAGCCGCACGGAGCCCCCGGCCGGGACATGACGATCGCCGCCGGAGCGGAACTTTTCGAGCAGATCACACGCGCGGTATATCGGTAGGTCGCTCATGGCGCTCTCAGGATTGTCGCGGTAGTGTTTACCCGATCGTTACCTTTGCACCCGAAGCGAAGAACGGTCTAGACCCCCCGAAACACCCGCTTACCCGAGCGGCCGACCCGAGAGCCAGCATTTGACCCTCGACGCCCATGTGGCTGACAGCGCGCCCACGCGCCGCAGCCGTCGCCCCTCCGCGCCCGCCCCGGCGTCGCAGGGTGCCATGACGCGTGCCGAATGGCGTCGACTGATGGCCGAGATGGACGGCGCGGCGGGTGTCGAGACCGCTCCGGGCGCCGACCGGGCCGAGGGGTCCTCGATCTCCCTCGCCGAGACGGTCCTGGCGGAGGTCCTCGTCGAGAGCCTGCAGGCCGAGGTGGCCGGGGCCGAGGTCGCCGTCGCCGCCGCGGCACACAGTGCGCTGGCTCCCGCTGCGCCGGCGCGACGCCGGGTCCGCGCCGAGCAGGCGCCGTCGGATGCGCCGGCGGATGCGGACACCGGGAATCCCGCGGGCGCCGCCTTCACCGCCGCTTCCGAGCAGACGGGCGAGCAGGACGACTGCCTCGTCGACGAGTTCGAGCGCGCCGCGCGCCTCTTCTCGTTCACCGCCGAGGTTCCCGTCCAGCGCGCCGCGAGCAGCGCCGCCGAGGCCGACGCGCAGCCCGTGAGCGCGGCATCCGTCGCCCCGGCGGCCGCATCCCGCCGCTCCACGTTCAAGCGTGTCGCCGCCGCATCCTTCTCCCTCGGCGTCATGGGCGTCGTCGGCCTCCTCGCCGTGGGGATCACGACGCCGGCCTCCGCGGTCGCCGCCGTCAGCGACGGCTCGGCAGACCTCACGGTCGCCTCCCACGTCACCGAGGTGGCCCAGGACGAGATCCAGGCGTACGTCGCGGCATCCGACACGCAGTCCGACGCCCTCAACCGGCCCGAAGCATACGACGTCGCCTCGATGGCCGACATCGCCGCGGCCTCCGGCGTCACGGAGTTCGCCGGCACGTGGGTCAGCGACCCGACGGCGCCGATCCAGTGGCCGTTCCCGGTCGGCGTGCCGATCTCCGCCGCCTACGGCTCGGGGTCCTACCTCGCGCAGTTCTCCTCGCCGCACCGCGGGGTCGACCTGACCCCGGGCGCGGGCGCGGAAGTGCACGTGATCGCGAACGGCACCGTGCGGATCGCGACCGAGGGCGGCGGCGACTACGGCGTGACCGTCGTCGTCGACCATGTCGTGGACGGCCAGCCGGTGTCCACCCGTTACGCGCACATGCAGTACAACTCGCTGAAGGTGAAGACCGGCGACCGCGTGTCGACCGGGGACGTGCTCGGCCTGGTGGGTTCGACCGGCAAGGCGACGGGCGCGCACCTGCACTTCGAGGTGCTGCTCGGCACGACGCGCACCGACCCGATCGCGTGGATGTACGAGCACACGAAGGGCTGATCGAGTACTGAGGGATGCCGCGCCTCTGGTATCCTGTTCTGGTTGCCCGCACGCGGGCAGCACGCCCCGATAGCTCAGTGGCAGAGCACTTCCATGGTAAGGAAGGGGTCGTCAGTTCAATCCTGACTCGGGGCTCGTAACACCTCCATGTGTCACGCGGCAGGGTAGCTCAGCTGGTTAGAGCGCACGACTCATAATCGTGAGGTCGCGGGTTCAAGCCCCGCTCCTGCTACAGATCAAGACCCCCGGATTTCCGGGGGTTTTGTCGTGTCGGGGAGTCGCCGAGCCCGCCCGGCTCAGCCCAGCGAACCCCACACCGCGCGCGAGCCGGACTCCCCGGCGAGCACGACGACGACCACGCTGCCCACTGCGGCGACGACGGCGAGGACGATCAGCGCGATGTCGATCGCGCGCGCGGCGGTGCGCGCGGACTCCGCGAACCGCGCGCGGAGTCGGCGGTGCCACACCCATTGCCCCGCCGCGACGACGAACAGGGCGATCGCCCACGGCATCAGCATCCGGCCGAAGCCCTCGTGCCGTTCGACGGCGGGAAGCGGCCCCACCGTCTCCTTCAGGGACTCGCCCGCGAGCACCGTGACCGGCACGAGGACCAGCACCACGAGCGCGGCGATCGGCGTCACGAGGCCGAGGCGTGTGCGCGCGGCAGGCCACAGCGCGCCCAGCACGAGCGCGAGCGCGGTCAGCGGCACGAGGATGACCACCGCGTGCACGACCAGGGGGTGAAGGGGGAGGCCGGACACCTCGAGAGCCGTCTGCGGAAGGTTCATACTCGGACCACGGAGTACGGGTCCATCTGGTTCATCCTCCGTCCGGATGAACCGGCGGGGCGCGTATCTCGTGACCTCTTCGAGGGAGGTGACCGATGCCCGTGGACGATGCGGCGCGCCTCACCGCGCTCTACGACGCGCACGCCGGATCGGTGTGGCGGTACGTCGTGCACCTGACGGGGGACCGCACCGGGGCAGACGACGTCGTGCAGGAGACGCTGCTGCGGGCATGGCGCAGCCCCCGCATCCTGGAGCAGGATCCCGCCACGATGCGGTCCTGGCTGTTCACGGTGGCGCGGCACCTCGTCATCGACGAGGTGCGCAGTGCGCACCACCGGCACGAGCAGGCCGTCTCCGAGCTGCCGGAGCGGGCGCGCAGCGACGACACGGACGCCCTCTTCGAGGCCATCCTCATCGAGGAGGCGCTCGCCACGCTCACCCCCGAGCATCGCGCCGTGATCGTCACCGCCTATTACGGCGGCCGCAGCATCGCGCAGGCCGCCGTCGAGCTCGGTGTCCCCGAAGGCACCGTCAAGTCCCGGCTGCACTACGCGCTGCGCGCGCTGCGGCTGGCGTTCCAGGAGAGGGGGGTCACGCAATGAACGTGGAGCACCCGCAGTACGCGGAGTGGGATGCGGCCTATGTCCTGGGGGCGCTCTCGACCTCCGAGCGGCACCTGTTCGAGGCCCACCTCGCGGACTGCGCCCTGTGCCGTTCCGCCGTCGCCGATCTCGCCCCGACCGTCGGCCTGCTGTCGCGGGTCACCGTGGACGCCGTGACGCGCCTGGACGAGCACGGACCGGATGCCGGCGGCCCCGCGGCGCTGATCTCCCTTGCCCGCGAACGCCGACGTCGCAGACGCCGCAACGGGTGGATCGCCGCGGCTGCCGTCGTCGCGCTCATCGTCCCGGCGGCGGTCGGCGCGTCCCTCGCGTTGGGTTCGGCCACCCGGCCGACCACCTCGTTCGCCCTCGAGGAGGTGCTCGATGTGTCGCTGGAGGCGTCCGTGCGGCTCACGGACGTCGCCTGGGGGACCCGGGTCGAGCTGGATTGCCGCTATCCCGCGGGAGACGTCGAGGCTCCCCCCGGGGGCTGGGTGTACGCGCTCGCTGTGATCGGGCCCGCCGGGGACGAGACCGTGTCGACCTGGCGCGCAGGACCCGGCACGACCTCGACCCTGAGCGGGGCGACGGCGCTGGCCGTCGACGAGATCCGCGCCGTGGAGATCCGGACGGCCACCGGCGAGGTGCTGATGCGCCGGGATCTCCCGGTGGGGTGAACCATTCCCGGTCCGCTGTCGTGTCACCGGAGGGCCGCGTGCGCGGCCGGATCGGAAGGATGTGCCATGCGGATCAGACACGCCGCGGGGGCCGCCGCCCTCGCGCTCCTGCTCGCCCTCGCGGGCTGCAGCGGCTCGACGACAACCGGAGGGGACGGGGCGTCGTCCTCGCCGCCCGACTCCAGTCCGAGTGCCGAACCCACAGACGACGGAATGTCCTCGGATGCCGCTCTCATGCCCGCCGAGTCGTCCCTCGGGACGATCGTCGTGGATGGGGAAGGCATGACGGTGTACATGTTCGACAACGACACGCAGGGGACGGCCACGAGCGCCTGCACCGGCCAGTGCCTCGCGAACTGGCCGATCGTCACGACGGAAAGCGCCACGCCGGCCGTCGACGGTGTCACGGGGGAGGTCGCGACGATCGACTCGCCGGACGGGAAGAAGCAGATCACCCTGAACGGCTGGCCGTTGTACTACTTCGCCGGTGACTCGGCCGCTGGAGACACTGCCGGCCAGGGTGTCAACGGCGTCTGGTGGGTTCTCTCACCCGCGGGGGAGAAGATCGGCGGCTGATCGGGGCACGCATCGGGCGTCGCGGAGACCCCCTCACGGCGAGGACGGCCCGGGCAGGCCCACCGTCGCCAGATGCTCGGGCACGCGGACGTTCCAGCCGAGCTCCCGCTTGATCCGCGCGCGGAGGGCGTCCGCCGCGGCCGGTTCGCCATGCGTGACATAGACGACGCGTGGCGGTGAGGCCGTCGCGCGCATCCAGGTGAGGATCCCCTCGGCATCCGCGTGTGCCGACATCGTGTCGATGGAGACGACTTCGGCGCGGATGGGAACGTCCCGTCCGAAGATCCGCACCTCGGTCGCACCGCCGAGGAGGGCGGACCCGCGGGTGCCGCCGGCCTGGAAACCGGTCAGCACGACGGCGTTCCGCGGGTCGGGGCCGTAGGCCGTGAGGTGGTGGAGTATCCGCCCGCCGGTGAGCATGCCGCTCGCCGAGATGATGATCATCGGCCCTCCGCGCAGGTTGAGCAGCTTCGACTCGTCGACGGTGTGGACGGGCGTGGCCAGCTCGTACAGCCGCCGCACATCGGACGGGGACAGCCGGTGCTGATCGGGATGCCGTGAGTAGACGTCCGCGACGCTGACCGCCATCGGGCTGTTCAAGAAGATCGGCACGTCGGGGATCTCGCCCCGCTCGCGGAGCCGGGACAGGTGCAGCAGCACCGTCTCGGTCCGGCCGACCGCGAACGCGGGGATGAGGACGACGCCGCCCCGGCGCACGACCCGTCGGACCACGTCGCCCAGCACGTGTTCCGGGTCGACCTCGCCGTGGTGCCGGTCGCCGTAGGTGGACTCGGTCACGAGGACGTCGGCCGGCTCGAAGGGATGCGGCGGTCGCATCAGCGGGTCGTCGGAGCGGCCGAGGTCGCCGGTGAAGTGCACGAGACGGTCCGAGACGCGCAGGCGCACGCCCGTGGCGCCCAGGATGTGGCCGGCCGGGACCAACCGGACGGCGACGCCCGGACCGAGCGAGCGCTCCTCGCCTTCGGGGAGGACCTCGAACCGGTCCAGAGCCCGCTGGGCATCCGCCTCCGTGTACAGCGGCCGCGGGTCGGCGTGCGAGGACCACGAGTGCCTCGCGGCGAAGCGGGCCTCCTCCTCGAGCAGATGACCGCTGTCGGGCAGCATGATCCGGCACAGCTCGAGGGTGCCCTCGCTGGCGTAGATCCGCCCGGCGAAGCCGTCGCGCACCAGCGCCGGCAGATAGCCCGAATGATCCAGGTGCGCATGACTGACGACGACGGCGTCGACGGAATTCGGGCGCACCGGGAACGGAGCCCGGTTCCGCTCACGGAGCACCTTGAACCCCTGGAAGAGCCCGCAGTCCACCAGCATGCGGAAAGGCCCGTTCTGCACGAGGTACCGAGAACCGGTCACCGAATCCGCCGCGCCGAAGAACGACAGGGTCGGGGAATCGGTGCCGCGCGGCGCGGCCGTCACGTCCTTCATGACCTCAGCCTGTCGGCCGCCCGCTGGCGGGGGCGGGACCATCGTCACGTCGGCTTCACTCGAAGCCGCAGACCCTCAGACCTCGATGCCGACGCTCGCCGAGCACCGGATGAGCTCGTCCTCGCTCAGGCGCAGATCGGCGGCCTTCGCCGAATCGACGATCGACTCCGGACGGCGGGCACCGGGGATCGGGACGACGATCGGGCTCAGCGAGAGCTCCCACGCGAGCACGACCTGCTGCGGGCTCACGCCGTGCCGCTCGCCGATCTCACGGAAGACGGTGAAGCGGTCGCCGACGGTGCGGCCGCCGCCGCCGGTGCCGCCGAGCGGGCTCCAGGGCAGGAACGCGATGCCGTGGGCGTCGCAGTACCTCAGCTCCCCGTAGCTGCCGGGGTGACGCGGCGAGAACTCGTTCTGCACGCTGGTGAGGTTGCCCTCGCCCAGCACCTGCTGCGCGATCTCGATCTCCTCGACGCTCGCGTTCGAGATGCCGACGGCGCGGATGAGGCCCTCGGCCTGCAGGGTCTTGAGGTTCTCCATGATCTCGCCGTAGACCATCCAGCGGTCCGGGCGGTGGTACTGGTACAGGTCGATGACGTCGACGCCGAGGTTCTCCATCGACCGCTCGACCGCCGAGCGCAGGTAGGCCAGGGAACCGTCGCGCCCGAAATCCTTCTCCGCGGTCCGGGTGATGCCGCCCTTCGTCGCCACGAGGATGCCGGAGGTGTCCCCGTCCCAGGAACGCAGCGCGTCCCGCACGATGCGCTCGTTGTGGCCCATCTCCTCCCACGAGGGGGCGTAGATGTCGGCGGTGTCGATGAACGTGACGCCGGCCTCCAGCGCGGCGTGCACGGTCGCGATGGCCTCCGCGCGCTCCGGGTAGACGCGGTCGTTGTTCATCGACATGGGCATTCCGCCGAGGCCGATCGCGGAGACGGTGAACTCTCCGATGTTGCGCTGGTTCAAGGTGGCCTGCTCCAAGATGACTCCTCTGTGGCTGAAACGTCCGTCTGGGGCGTCGCGTCCATCCACTCTCTCAGACGCCCGGCGCGCGCGGTCAGAAGTCGGTGTGGCCGAGATCCGGCCGCGCCGCGAACCGCACCGCGGCGCGCGCGGCGTGCAGTTCGAAGACGATGAGCTCGTTCGTGCCGGCGCGCAGTACCGGCGCGGGGACGTAGAGCGTGTGCTGCGGTCCGCGGGACCAGTACCGGCCGAGGTGGAATCCGTTGACCCACGCGACGCCCTTGCCCCACGACGACGTGTCGAGGTAGAGGTCGGCCGCCTCGTCCAGTTCGAACCACGCGCGCGCGAAGGAGGGGCCCGCCACCGCGGCGCCGTCCCACGGACGCAGCGCCGTGCGGACTGCATCCGGGGATTCGAGCTGGAGCGCCAGCACCTGCCACTCCTCGACCCCGTGTCCGCCCGCCCGCACGTCGCCGATGAGACCCTTCGGCTCACCGATCCGTGGACCGTAGTTGACCCGGCCCTGGTCTTCGACCAGCAGCTCGAGGGTTCCGCGCGCGTTCACCGGCAGCGCGAGCGCGGTGTCATGGTGATCGCGCGCGAGCGTGCCCACCGGCGCGCCGTTCAGCGAGACGAGGGCGCGGTCCCGCACTTCGCCGACCTCGAGCGCGGCGGCGCCGTCGAGGGCGATCTCGGCGCGGTACAGCGCGAAGCCGCGGTACGCGCCGAGCGCGTCCATGGTCGGCGCCTCGTCGTGGCGGCTCCAGGTGCCGAGCGCGTCGACGATGTCGCCGAGTGCGACCGCCTCCGTGAACGCCGCCGCCGGCGTCGGGGCCGCGGCCGGCTCGCCCGGGACCTCATCCGGCACGTCGGCGTACTTCGCGATCACGTCGCGGAAGGCCCAGTACTTGGGGGTCGGCGCGCCCGCCTCATCGAGCGGGGCGTCGTAGTCGTAGCTCGTGACGAGCGGCTGGTAGACGCCCTTGTCGTTCGCGCCGTTCGTGAGGCCGAAGTTCGTGCCGCCGTGGAACATGTAGAGGTTGACCGAGGCGCCCGCCGCGAGGAGCTCGTCGAGGTCGGCGGCGGACTGTGCGACGGAGGTCGTGTGATGGTGGGCGCCCCAGTGGTCGAACCAGCCGTCCCAGAACTCCGCGCACATGAGGGGCCCGGTGCTCTGGTGCTCGCGCAGCGTCGCAAGACGCTCCGCGGAGCGCGACCCGAAGGACGCCGTCTTGTGCAGGCCGGGGATGCTGCCGGCTTCGAGCATCTCGGGGGTGGGCTGGTCGACCGTCGTGAACGGGACGGTCAGTCCGACGGCGCGGTTCATGTCGACGAGGTTCTCGAGGTAGGCGTCATCCGAGCCGTACGCGCCGTACTCGTTCTCGATCTGCACCAGGATCACGGGGCCGCCGCGGTCGATCTGCCGCGGGACGAGCACCGGCGCGAGCTGCTGCAGGTAGCGCTCGATCGCCGCGAGGTACTGCGGCTCGTTGCGACGCACGCCGACACTGCCGGACCGGAACAGCCAGGCCGGCAGTCCGCCGTTGTCCCACTCGGCGCAGATGTACGGGCCCGGGCGCACGATGGCGTACATGCCCTCCGCCGCGACCTCGTCGAGGAACCGGCCCAGGTCGAGGCCTCCGGTCAGGTCGAACACGTCCTCGTGCGGTGCGTGCGCGTTCCACGCGACGTACGTCTCGATCGTGTTGAGCCCCATCTGCCGGGCCTTGCGGATGCGGTCGCGCCACTGGTCCGGGTGCACGCGGAAGTAGTGCAGCGCGCCGGCGAGGATGCGGAACGGGCGGCCGTCGAGCTCGAAGTGCTCGTCGCCGATGCGGAAGTCGGGCATGCGGCCCTCCAGGGGGGAGAAGAAGACAGGGGGAGGCCAGGGTGCGGCGGCCCGGGAGCCGCCGCACCCTGCAGGGGCGGGCTTACTCGACCGTGAAGCCCTGCTGGTTGCCGTAATCGACCAGCTGGTCCTGCCAGGCCTGCAGACCCTCGTTGAGGTCGCCGGAGTTCAGGTAGGACTGGCCGACGGTGTCGCCGAAGATGCTGTTGGCGTACACCTGGTAGGGGAGGTACTGCCAGCCGCTGGGCACATTCTTGGCGGCATCCACGAGCACCTCGTTGATCTTCTGCCCGCCGAAGTACTCCGGCGCCTTGGCGAGGAACTCGTCCGACTCGAGGTCGGCGGTCGTGGCGGGGAAGCCGCCGGAGGCCAGGAACACCTCGATGGATGCTGGGTCGGCGTTGAGCCACTTGAGGAACGCCGCCGCGAGCGCGGGGTTCTTGCTCTGCTTCAGGACGACCTGGCCGCCGCCGCCGTTCTCCGCGGTCACGGGCGTGCCGTCGTAGGTCGGCATGGGCGCGACGCGCCAGTCGCCGGCGGCGTCGGGCACCGACGACTCCAGCACGCCGGGCATCCAGGCCCCGGTCAGCAGCGTCGCGATCGAACCGTCTCCGAGCGCGCGGTACCACTCGTCGCTCCAGCCCGGGGTGGTGGCGAGCAGGCCCCCGTCGACGAGACGGTTCCAGCTCTCCGCCCACTTCTTCGACCCCTCGTCCTGCAGGTCGATCGTGACGTTCGCGCCGTCCGCCGTGAACGGCCGGCCCCCGGCCTGCCAGATCATGCTCGTCGTGAAGCCGGCGTCACCGGTGTCTGAGGTGATGTACGCGTTCGGGTCGGCGGTGTGCAGCTTCTCCGCCGCGGCGACGTACTCGTCGTAGGTGGTCGGCACCTCGATGCCGTACTTCTCGAAGACGGTCGCGTTGTAGAACATGGCCATGGGGCCGGAGTCCTGCGGCAGCCCGTAGACGGCATCCCCGACGGTGACGGCGCCCCACGGGCCGGGCGTGTACTGCTCTTCCAGGTCGCCGAAGCCGTACGGCGCGAGGTCGACGAGGGAGTCGGAGAGGGCGAACTGCGGGATGGCGTAGTACTCGACCTGCGCGACGTCGGGGGCGCCGGAGCCCGCCGTGATCGCGTTCTGCAGCTTGGTGTATTCCTCGGTGTTCGTGCCCGCATTGACGAGCTTCACGTCGACGTTCGGGTACGCGTCCTCGAACGCGGCGACCTGCGCTTCGGCAGACGGCGTCCAGCTCCAGTAGGTGATCTCGCCGCCCTCCTCGAGGGCCGCCTCGAGCTCGTCGGCGCTGCCGCCCGGCTCGTCGGCGGGGGTGCCGCTGGAGCTGCAGCCGGCCAGCGTGAGGCCGAGTGCGACGACGGATGCTGTGGCCACGGCGATCGTGCGTCGCCGTGAGCGGGTGATGGTCGACATCATTGTTTCCTTTCGGGATTCACTTCGTTGTAAATGAGTGGGCAGGACGCCCGGGAAGGGAGCGAGGGGATGCCGTCACTGCTTCACGCTTCCCGCGCTCAGGCCGGACTGCCAGAAGCGCTGCAGGAAGAGGAAGGCGACGACGATGGGGATGATCGTGAGGAGCGAGCCGGTGATCACGAGGTTGTAGATCGGCTGGGCGGCGACGCCGCTGGCCTGTGCGCTCCACTGGCTGAGGCCGACCGTCAGGGGATACCAGGTGGGCTCGCTGAGCATGATGAGCGGGAGGAAGTAGTTGTTCCATGTGGCCACCACGGCGAACAGCAGGACCGTCACGATGCCGGGGGCGAGGAGGCGCAGCGAGATCGTGAAGAAGGTGCGGAACTCTCCGGAGCCGTCCATGCGCGCCGCTTCCAGCAGTTCCGTGGGGACGGCATCGACGGCGTACGTCCAGATCAGGTAGAGGCCGAAGGGGCTGATGAGCGAGGGCAGGATGACGGCCCACGGCGTGTTCGTCAGGCCCAGCTGGCTGAACATGAGGAAGGTCGGGACGGCGAGAGCCGTGCCGGGGATCGCGATGGCGCCGAGCACGACCGCGAAGACGGCACGCCGGCCGGGGAAGTTGTATTTCGCCATGCCGTACCCCGCGACGGTGGCCAGCAGTGTCGCCCCGCCTGCGCCGACGATGACGTAGAGCAGGGTGTTGCCGAACCACTGCACGAAGATGCCGTCGCGGTAGGTGACGGTGTCGATGATGTTCTGCCAGAGGTTGAACTCCGACCCGAACCAGAGTCCGAACGTGGAGAACAGGTCACCCTGGTCCTTCGTGGCGTTGATGATCAGCCAGGCGAGCGGCACGATCGAGTAGATGACGAAGACGGCCATGACGATCGTCAGGACGATCGACTTGCGCTGCCGGTTCGGCGTGCGCCGTACGTAGTTCGGGCGCTTCGCGCCGGACCGGGACGCGGGAGCGGGGGCGATGGTCTCGGTGCTCATCTCAGCGCACCTCCTGTCGGGAGCCGCGCAATTGCACGATGTAGGCGATCGTCGCCGTGATGACGCCCATGACGATGGCGACGGTGGCGGAGTAGTTGAACTGCTGCCCGGCGAAGGAGAGGTTGTACGCGTACATGTTGGGGGTGAAGTAGCTCGAGATCACGTTGGGGGCGAGGTTCTTCAGGAGGTTCGGCTCGTTGAAGAGCTGGAAGCTGCCGATGATCGAGAAGATCGTGGCGATGACGATCGAGCCGCGCAGCGACGGGATCTTGATGTCGGAGATGATGCGGAACTGGCCGGCCCCGTCGATCTCCGCCGCCTCGTAGAGCTCGGTGGGGATGACCTTCAGCGCGGCGTAGAAGATGAGCATGTTGTAGCCCATGAACTCCCACGTCACGATGTTGCCGATGGATGCCAGGATCCAGTCGGCGCTGAACGGGCGGAGCAGCTCGAACCCGATGAGGTCGTTGATCGACCCGGACAGACCGAACTGGTTGCCGTAGATGAAGCCCCAGATGAGCGCGGCGACGACTCCGGGCACGGCGTACGGAAGGAAGATCGCGATCCGGAAGAAGCCGGTGCCGTGCAGGCGTGCGCTGTCGATCGCGAGGGCCGCGACGAGGGAGAGGGCCAGCATGATCGGCACCTGGATGACGAGGAACAGCGTCACCCGCAGCAGCGACTCCCAGAACTTCGCGTCCTGGAAGAGCGCGGCGTAGTTCTCCAGCCCGACGAACGCCGTGCCGCCGACGAGCTGCTGCCGGAAGAGCGTCAGGATCAGCGCGTAGACGACGGGCGCCACGAGGACGGCGAGGAAGACGATCATGAACGGCCCGACGAACGCCCAGCCCCGCCAGTCGCGCCGGGCGCGGTTCGGCCGGGCGGGGAGTTCCCGCAGGGCGGGGGGTGCTGACACCGTCGTCATGATCTGAGTCCGTTCGTCGACGTGACCGAGGGAATGTTTACGCGAACATTTCGGGGGGAGCCTAACATGTTTACGCAACCATGCAATAGTGGTGGGTAACGGACAGCGACGAGGCATGGACGACATGACCCAGACCGACGGCACTCCCTCCGTGCGGCGCAAGGCGGCGTCCATGGCGGATGTGGCTCGCCACGCCGGAGTGTCGTCCCAGACGGTCTCGCGCGTCGCCAACGGGCTGAGCAACGTCGACACCACCACGCGGGAGCGGGTTCTCGCATCCATGCGGGCCGTCGGCTACCGTCCCAACGGCGCGGCCCGGGCGCTCAAGTACGGACGCTTCCACACGGTGGGCGTCATCATGTTCACGCTCGAGACGCTCGGCAACGTCCGCACCCTGGATGCCATCGCCACCGAGGCGGCGGCCGCCGACTACAGCGTCACATTGATGCCGGTGCCGGACCCGACGATGGGAGCCGTCACAGGCGCGTACCGCCGTCTCAGCGAGCAGGCCGTGGACGGCATCATCATCATCTTCGAGGCATCGCTGCTCGACCGCGTCGAGATCACGCTGCCGCCGGGATTGCCCGTCGTCGTGATCGACTCCAACGCCGGCTCGGGGTTCACGGTCGTCGACACGGATCAGGCGCTCGGGGCGCGGCTCGCGACCCAGCACCTGCTCGATCTCGGCCACCGCCAGGTCTGGCACATCGCAGGTCCCCGGTCATCGTTCTCCGCCGTGCACCGCGCGGAGTCGTGGCGGGCGACGCTGGAGCGTGCCGGCATCCGCGCACCCGAGATGCAGTACGGCGACTGGACGACCGATTCCGGGTACCGCATCGGAATGGAGCTGGGGAAGCGCCCCGAGGTGTCGGCGATCTTCGCCGCGAACGACCAGATGGCGCTCGGCGCCATGCGCGCGCTGCACGAGCTCGGCCGCGACATCCCCGGCGAGGTGAGCGTCGTCGGCTTCGATGACATGGATGAGGCGCGCGCCTTCTGGCCCCCGCTGACCTCGGTGCGGCAGAACTTCCGGGAGGTCGGCCGCGTGGCGATGGAGCGTCTGCTCGCGCAGATCGCCGACCCCGATCAGCCCACGGAAACCACACTCATCCCGACGGAGCTCATCGTCCGCGAGAGCAGCGGACCCGCTCCGGTCTGAAGGCGATCGTCACCAGCCGGGAGCCAGCACGCCCGCCGCGAGCACCATCATGCCCGCGACCGCGCCGGTCACGGTAGCCCCCGCGAAGAGTGCGCGCTCGGCGCGGCGGCGACGCCGCGCGGTGCGCGGGTCGGGGCTGACCGTCCCGGTCGACGCCTTGGCCGATGCGAGCGTCTCGTATCGGCCGATCGGCTGCGCGCGGGAATCGAACGCGACGTAGCTGCCATCCGCCGTGGATTCGACGAAGCCCACGAACTCTCCGCGGCGGCTGCCGACGACGAGGCCGTCCTCGACGGGCGCCCACGTGACGATGGGAAGGGAGTGCAGCAGCGGAGCGCTCATCGGGGCCTCTTTCCGGCGGATGGTCGACCTCGGACTCTGTGGAGACCGATTGGTAACTTGTTTGGTAAGTTACTTGCTAAATGAGTTACTCGCAAGTCCGATATAGTCATCGCACGTCGTCCACCCGGGGCGAAGGGATGTGGGGCCGCGCATGACCGAGACCGTTCCGGCGTCGCGCGCCTACTGGTACCCCGAGGACGAGACGAGGGCGTTGCGCGTCGGCGTGCTGGAGGCGCTGCGGATGTACCGGGCGGCGGAGACCGCCATGCGGCGCCGCACGCAGCAATCGATGGCGATGGGGGAGAACGAGCTCCTCGTCCTCCGTTTCATCACGCGAGCGACCGGGCGTGGCGAGCAGGTTACGCCGATCGACCTGGCGCGGTACCTCGGCCTCAGCACGGCATCCATCACGGCGCTCCTGGACCGGCTGGAGCGGAGCGACCATGTGCGTCGTCAGCCGCACCCCACCGACCGGCGCAAGGTGATCATCACGACGACGTCGCAGACGGAGGATGAGATCCGCGCGACCCTCGGGCAGATGCACACGCGCATGCACGACGCGACCGCCGGGATCACGGCGGAGGAGGCGAAGGTCATCATCGACTTCCTGGAGCGCATGCGTGCCGCGGTCGACGAGGTCGATGCTCATGCCTCCCGTGTGTCAGGGGGCAAACGTGCTCCCACGGCGGGGAATACGCGAAAATAGTTCTCTGTCGAGACCTTGTCGCTGGGTGAAGGAGGCGGGGCGAATGCCATACCGTACGAAGGAAACGCTGGAGATCTGGCTCGAGGAGTTCTACACCCTCGGCCACGCGATGGCGGAGACCCTCAAGGTGATGCCGCAGGACGGCAGCGAGGGCGGCGACACGGGGCTCGTCGGCATCACGCTCATGAGCGCGCAGACGATCACCTACATCCAGCCCGAGCCGCCGGGTTCGACGAACTGGATGATCACCTTCGAGGCCCGCGACACGGCGGTGGTGCTCGACGCCGACGGTGCGATGCGCCTGTCCCAGGAGCTCGCCGTCGTGTCGGAGCTGTGCCGTTTCCTGCAGCAGCGGTCGGAGGAGTACATGGCCGCCGGCGGCGAGGACTGACCCTCAGCTGATCCGCGTGTCGCCGGGTGCCGCCACCCGCAGCCACCGGTAGCCGAAGGCTTCCAGCTCGACCTCGGTGCGTCCGCGTGACCCGAGCGGCAGCCGTTCGGCACCGTGCAGGTCGAGGAGCATCGTGCCCTCCTCGACCGCACCGAGGTCGAGGGCGACGCGCACTGGCACGTCGCTGAAGTTGTGCAGGGCCACCATGCGTCCGACGTCGGAGCGCAGCTCGTGCGCGAGCACGCCCGCCGCGTCATGGTCGAGGACCCGGGGTGTGCCCCACCCGATCTCCGACGATGTGCGATAGCGCTTGATGAGCTGCTGGATGAACCGCAGCAGCGATCCCTCGTCCGCGCGCTGATGCAGCGCGTTGACGTGCTCCGGGGCGTAGCCGTCCGTCGGGATCGGCGCCACGAGCCGGCCCGGCGCCGCCCGCGAGAACCCGCCGTTCTTGCCGTCCGACCACTGCATGGGCGTGCGCACCGACGTGCGTCCCTGAATCTCCGGGTTCTCCCCCATGCCGATCTCCTCGCCGTAGAACAGCACCGGCGTTCCGGGCAGCGAGAACAGGAGGCTGTAGACCATCCGGATGCGCCGCGGGTCGCCGCCGAGCATCGTGGGCAGTCGTCGCGTGATGCCGCGCCCGTAGACACGCTGCGCCTCGTCCGGCGCGAAGACCTCGAACACCTCCTCGCGCTCGGCTTCCGTCAGCTTGTCCAGGGTCAGCTCGTCGTGGTTGCGCACGAAGTTCGCCCAGCCCGCCTCCGGCGGAACGTCGGGGCGGGAGCGCAGCGCCTTGACGAGCGGCGCCGGATCCTGCCGGGCCAGGGACAGGTACAGCGCCTGCATGCCGATGAAGTCGAACTGCAGGTCGAGCTCGCCGCCTCGCTGTCCGCCGAAGAACTTCACCTGGTCCCGGTAGGGCACGTTGACCTCGCCGAGCAGCGCGGCGTCGCCGACCCGGCGCTGCAGGAAGCGCTTCAGGTCGCGGAGGAGTTCGTGCGGGTCGCCGACGTCGACCCCGTCCGGCGGCTCGATGAAGAACGGGACCGCGTCGAGGCGGAATCCCGAGACGCCGAGCGCCAGCCAGAACCCGATCGTCTTGGCGATCTCGTCGCGCACACGCGGGTTCGCGACGTTCAGGTCGGGCTGGTGCCGGTAGAAGACGTGCTGGAAGTACTGGCCGGTGCGCTCGTCGTACTCCCACACGCTCGCCTCCTCGCCCGGGAATACCGTCGGCTCCTCCTGCGCGGGCGGCTCGTCGCGCCAGACGTAGAAGTCGCGGTACGGGGAGGTGCGACTGCGCCGCGCCGACACGAACCACGGGTGCTTGTCGGACGTGTGGTTCACGACGAGGTCGATGATGACCCGCATGCCGCGGTCGCGGGCGGTGCGGATCACCTCGACGAAGTCGCCGTGGTTGCCCAGCCGCGGGTCGATCCCGTAGAAGTCGCTGATGTCGTAGCCGTCGTCACGGTCGGGGGTCGGGTAGAACGGCATGAGCCACAGGCACGTGACGCCGAGGTCCGCCAGGTAGTCGATGCGCCGCGCGAGGCCCGCGAAGTCGCCCACCCCGTCGTCGTTGTCATCCATGTAGGTCTCGACGTCGAGGCAGTAGATCACCGCGGACTTCCACCACAGGTCGCTCGTGTCGGTGATCTTCACAGGCTCCTCCTTAGGGCCGGGAGGAGCTCGCGCTCTGCGCGCTCCAGGAATGCGGCCTGATCCGGTCCGATGCTGTGGATGTAGACGCGGTCGAAGCCGAGCCGGACGAGCGCGGCGATGCGCTCCGCCATCTGCACGCCATCGCTGCCGACGAGGGCGCCGTTGCGCAGCTCCTCGTCCGTGGGGTCTCCGGCGAGCGCATCGAAGTCCTCGGGCTGCTCGATGTCCCAGAGCGACCTGCGGATGACGCTGTGCCGCCACTGATCGCGCGTGACGGCGAGCGCCGCGTCATCGGTGTCCTCCAGTGCGATGTGCACCTGGAGGACGCGAGGGCCTGGGCCGTCGGCATCCCGGTAGGCCTGGATGACGCCGGCCAGTACGTCGGGCGGCTGCGCGACCGTCGCGAGCCCGTCCGCCCAGCCCGCGACCCACGCCGCCGTCTCCGCGGTGACGGCGGCGCCGAGGAGCGGGGGAGGGGCGGAAGGCCGGCTCCACACCCGGGCGCGGTGCACCTCGATCTCGCCGCTGCGGGTCACCTCCTCGCCGGCCAGGAGCGCGCGGATCACCTCGACCGACTGAGCGAGGCGTTCATTGCGCCGCGACTTGGGCGGCCACGCGTCGCCCGTCACGTGCTCGTTCATCGCCTCGCCGCTGCCGAGCGCGGCCCAGAAGCGGCCCGGGAACATCTCCTCGAGCGTCGCGATGGCCTGCGCCGTGATCACGGGGTGGTACCGCTGCCCGGGCGCCGTGACGACGCCGAGCGAGAACGAGGTGGAGGCCAGGGCCGCACCGAGCCAGCTCCACGCGTACCCCGACTCGCCCTGCCGCACGCCCCACGGCGCGAGGTGGTCGGAGCACATCGCGCCGTCGAAGCCCGCCTGCTCGGCCCGGACCACCGCGTCCAGCAGTGCGCCGGGCGGGAGCTGTTCATGGGAGGCATGGAATCCGATGAGCACCATGCGGGCGAGTCTGCGGTGTGCGTGGGGAGTGCTCAAGGCTCTTGCGCCGAGGGGTGCGGTCGGTTTATGGGCTGACCGGCCCCGGTAGGCTGGCGCTGTGACTGAGAGCAAGGCCGAGGGGACGAACGCCGGCGCGCTGTGGGGAGGACGGTTCGCATCCGGACCGTCGCCCGAGCTGGTGGCCCTCAGCAGGTCGACCCACTTCGACTGGGTCCTGGCCCTCTACGACCTCGCCGGGTCGCACGCCCACGCGAAGGCGCTCGCTGCCGCGGGGTACCTGACCGTCGACGAGGAGGAGGGCATGCACGCCGGGCTCGACGCCCTGGCTCGTGCCATCCAGGAGGGGACTCTGGTCGCACAGCCCGGCGACGAGGACGTGCACGGCGCCCTCGAGGCGGCCCTCATCGCGGAGATCGGACCCGAGCTCGGCGGCAAGCTGCGCGCGGGGCGGAGCCGCAATGATCAGATCGCGACGCTTGTCCGCATGTATCTGCTCGACCACGCGCGGGTGATCGCACGGGACATCCTGCGCGTCATCGACGCGGTCGTGGCGCAGGCTGAAGCACACCCGACCGCGGTCATGCCGGGCCGGACGCACCTGCAGCACGCCCAGCCGATCCTCCTCGCCCACCACCTGCAGGCCCATGCGTGGCCGCTCGTGCGCGATCTGGAGCGCCTCCGCGACTGGGCGGCGCGCGCCAGCGTCTCGCCGTACGGCGGGGGAGCGCTCGCCGGTGCCACGCTGGGCCTCGATCCGCAGCTCGTGGCCTCCGAGCTCGGGCTCGCCCGCCCCGCTGAGAACTCCCTCGACGGCACGGCCGCGCGTGACGTCGTGGCGGAGTTCGCCTTCATCGCCGCGATGATCGGCGTCGACCTGTCGCGCTTCGCGGAGGATGTCATCCTCTGGAACACCCGCGAGTTCGGGTTCGTCACGCTCGACGACGGCTACTCGACGGGCTCGAGCATCATGCCGCAGAAGAAGAATCCCGACATCGCCGAGCTCGCGCGCGGCAAGGCGGGCCGTCTGATCGGCAACCTCTCCGGGCTCCTGGCCACGCTGAAGGGCCTCCCGCTCGCGTACAACCGCGATCTGCAGGAGGACAAGGAGCCGGTGTTCGACTCCGTCACCACCTTGGAGGTCGTGCTGCCCGCCTTCGCCGGGATGATCGCCACGCTGCGCTTCGACACGGAGCGGATGGCGGCGCTCGCGCCGGAGGGCTTCTCCCTCGCCACGGACGTCGCCGAGTGGCTCGTCAAGCGCGGCGTGCCGTTCCGGGACGCGCACGAGGTCTCGGGCGCCCTCGTGCAGGCGTGCGAAAGCCGCGGGATCGGGCTGGAGGATGCCGACGACGAGCTTCTGGAGAAGGTGTCCGCGCATCTGACACCGGCCGTCCGCGAGGTGCTGACGGTCGACGGGTCGGTCTCGAGCCGCACCGGCGCCGGCGGTACGGCACCCGTCCGCGTCACGGAGCAGCGCGCGGAGCTCACCGCCCGCGCGCAGGCGGCCGTGCACGCGCTCGGACTCTGAGCTATCTCCTGATATCTCTGAGATATAAGCTCAAGACTGATATTCACCACTGATAAGCGTTATGCTTATCCCATGAGCATCGCCGTGATCGCCGACATCGTCGGCTCGCGCGATCTGCCGGATCGGGATGCCGCGCAGCGCGCGATCGAGGCCGCCATCGCGCGCGTCGAGCGGGAGCATCCCGCGGCAGCCCGCGCCCTCACGGCCACGGTGGGAGACGAGTTCCAGGGCGTCTACGCCTCGCTTCCGGCCGCTCTGCGGTCGCTGCTCCTGCTGCAGCTCGCGCTCCCCGACGGCATCCAGTGCCGATTCGGCATCGGCGTGGGCGAGGTCGCCGCCGTCGCCTCGGCGCAGGGCGCGATCTCAGACGGTCCCGGCTGGTGGGCGGCGCGCGACGCGATCGAGCAGGTGCACCGGCTGGAAGACCGCGCCGTGCCGAGCGCGCGCACGCGCATCGTCGGAGCCCCGGGGGAGGATGCCGACATGGCCGCGGACATCCTCTACGCCAACGCGTACCTGCTCGCGCGCGACGAGATCGTCGGCGCGATGACCGGGCGCGCGCGGCGCCTCGCCTACGGCCGCTGTCTCGGCGTGACGCAGCGCGAACTCGCCCGGGCGGAAGGCATCACGCAGTCCGCCGTGTCGCAGGCACTGGCCGGCTCCGGAGCGGCCCCGGTCGTGGCCGGGTTCCAGGCGCTGCAGGAGGAGACGGCCCGATGATCGGCGCGGGCGTCGTGCTGCTCTGCGTCGGTATCGCAGACCTCATCCGGCTGTACGCCCCCCGGGGCTGGCGGGTCGCGTTCTTCGCCGTCGCCGCGCTCCTCGTGCTGCTCGGCTCCGCCGGCGCGGACGCCGCGGTGTGGAGCTTCGTCGGGTTCGCCGTCGCCGCCGTGTGGGTGCTGTCCACCCCGGAACGGCGCGGGGGCAGGGCCGGACTCTGGCCCGTCGTCCTCGTCGCCGCCGTGTGCGTCGCCGCCGTCGCGCAGACCGGTGCGCGCGCCGCGCAGGGCCCGCTCGGTGCCCTGTGGCCGGAGCGCTCTCCGCTCGGCGCCGTGAGCCTGGACGTGGCCGTGCTCGTCCTCGGGGCGGTCGTGTTCCTGCTCGAATCCGGCAACGTCATCGTCCGCGCCGCCCTTCGCGGCGGCGACGTGCCCGCGGAGGAGGACCGGCAGGCGCTGCAAGGCGGCCGGCTGATCGGCCCGCTCGAGCGCGCACTCGTCTTCGCCCTCACGCTCACCGGGGCCTTCACACTGCTGGCAGCAGTCCTGGCGGCCAAGGGCATCGTGCGCTTCCCGGAGATCTCCCGCGACGGCGACGGCGGCACGCGAGCGGAGTACTTCCTCGTGGGCAGCCTCGTCAGCTGGGTCACCGCCCTGGTCGCGGCGTTCCTCGTCTGGTGGGGCGGCGTCTGAGCGGGGACGGCCGCCCGGCGGTCGCGCCGCGCGGGGCGTCCGCCCGCCGCTGATAGCCTGAATCGCGTGTCATCCGAAGCCTTGACGACTGCCGTCGTCGCCAACGATCCCGCGTTCGAGAACGTGTGGGACGAGGTGGTCTGGCGCGGTCTGGTCCATGTGTCCACCGATCAGGATGCCCTGCGCGCATTGCTCGGCGGAGAGCCGATCACGTACTACTGCGGCTTCGATCCCACAGCCCCGAGCCTGCATCTCGGAAACCTGGTCCAGCTTCTGCTGCTGCGACGCCTGCAACTGGCCGGCCACAAGCCGCTCGGGCTCGTCGGCGGGTCCACGGGACTCATCGGCGACCCGCGGCCCTCGGCCGAGCGCACGCTCAACACGAAGGACACCGTCGCGGAGTGGGTCGGCTACCTCCGCTCCCAGATCGAGCGGTTCCTGAGCTTCGAGGGTGACAACGCCGCGCGCGTGGTCAACAACCTCGACTGGACCGCGCCGCTGTCGGCCATCGACTTCCTGCGCGAGATCGGCAAGCACTACCGCGTCGGCACGATGCTGAAGAAGGATGCCGTCGCGGCACGGCTCAATTCCGACGCGGGCATCAGCTACACCGAGTTCAGCTACCAGATCCTCCAGGGCCTGGACTACCTCGAGCTCTTCCGGTCGTACGACTGCATGCTCCAGACCGGCGGCAGCGATCAATGGGGGAACCTCACGAGCGGAGTGGATCTCATCCATCGCGTCGAGGGCGCCGCCGTGCACGCGATCGGCACGCCGCTGATCACGAACAGCGACGGCACCAAGTTCGGCAAGAGCGAGGGCAACGCGATCTGGCTCGACCCGGCCATGTGCAGCCCGTACCGGATGTACCAGTTCTGGCTCAACACCGACGACGCCGACGTCATCTCCCGGCTCAAGGTCTTCACGTTCCTGACGAGTGCGGAGATCGCCGACTACGAGAAGCTCGTCGCGGAGGAGCCCTTCCGCCGCGCCGCGCAGAAGCGGCTCGCGCTGGAGGTGACGGCGACCGTGCACGGACTCGACGCCACGGCGAAGGTCATCGCGGCATCCGAGGCCCTCTTCGGCCAAGGCGACCTGACGACGCTGGATGCCGAGACGCTGCGCACCGCGCTCGAGGAACTGCCCCATGCCGACGCTCCGATCGGAACGTCCGTCGTGCAAGCCCTCGTCGACACGGGACTCGTGGCGAGCCTCAGCGAGGGCCGGCGCGCGATCGCGCAAGGCGGCGTCGCACTGGACGGCGTCAAGGTCGCCGACGAAGCGGCCGTCGTCACCGGCGCGCTGCCGGGTGGCGTCTCCATCCTGCGCCGTGGCAAGAAGAGCCTCGCGGGCGTGCTCGTCACCCAGGACTGAGCCGCCGGATGCCGTTCACGCCGGCACACGCGGTGATCGCGCTTCCGTTCCTGCGCACTCCGCTCCTGCCTGCCGCGATCGCCGTCGGCGCGATGACCCCCGATCTTCCGCTGTTCGTCCGCGGGACGCCGCTGACCTACCACCTCACCCACACGAACGTCCTCCTGACCGCGCTGATCGCCCTGGTCCTGCTGCTCGTCTGGTGGGCCGTCCTTCGTCCCGCGGTGCGCGAGCTCAGCCCGCGCCGGCTTGCCGCGCGTCTGCCGCGGGAGTGGGATGCCGTCGGCCCGGACATCGTCCACACGCTTCGCCGGCAGCGCTCCGGCCCTCGCCGTCCGGCCTGGCGGGATGCCTCGACCCGGCTCACCCTCGTGGCGGTCTCGCTGCTGCTCGGCGTCGTCTCGCACGTCGTGTGGGACGCGTTCACGCACGAAGGACGCTGGGGAGTGCAGGTGCTTCCGGCGCTCGCTGCGGAATGGGGATCGCTGCCGGGCTACAAATGGATCCAGCACGGGTCGAGCGTGTTCGGGGTCGCGGTGATCGCGACCTGGTCTGCCGTGTGGCTCGTGCGACGACATCGCGACGACGTCGTCGACCGCGTGCTGCCTGCCGGCGTCCGGTGGGCATGGTGGCTGTCGCTCCCCGTCATCCTGGCGGCCGCGTGGCTTGCCGGGCTCGCAGCGCTCGGGCCGTTCACCGACGGTTTCACGCCGCAGCATCTCGGTTACCTCGTCCTGCCGCCTGCCTGCGCGGTGTGGGGTTCTGTCACGCTTGTGCTCTGCGTCGTGGTCCAGGTGCTGCGTCGCCGCTGAGGCTCATCCGCGCCACGCGGGTTCGTCCTCACCCCACGGACGCGGGGCCGCGTAATCCTCCGGACCGCCGACGTAGCGCACTGCCGGTGCGGCGGTGACGACGTCGTGTCCCGCGACGCGGAAGCTCTGCGTGTGCCCCCGGGGATCGGAGGACGCCGGGGAGACGTCGCCGGCCGTGCGCGGCATCCCGAGAAGCTCCGCGGCGACGCGCCGCAGACTCGTCTCGGCCATCCAGCTGCCGCCTTCGGTCGAGCGGCGTTCCAGAAGGCGGATGATGCCGGCGGCCAGGAGGTAGCCCGCCGAGTGATCGAGCGCCTGCGCCGGCAGCACACCCGGCGTCTCGCCGTCGGTGGATTCGATCATCGCTATTCCGCTGGCCGCCTGGACGATGCTGTCGAATCCGCGGGTGTCAGGCTCTCCCCACGCGGAGAGGCGGCCGACGATGACGCTCGGCCGCCGTGCGGCCAGGGCGGCAGGGGCCAGGCCGAGCCGGTCGAGTGCGACGGGACGGTAGCCGAGGACGACGACGTCGGCGGATGCCAGCAGTTCGGCGAACCGGGCGGCGCCGGGTCCTGATGCGAGGTCGAGCAGAGCCGACCGCTTGCCGTGCCCGGTGTCCAGGTGCTGCGCGGGGATCTCCGGCATCCGTGGGGGATCGATCCGCAGCACGTCGGCGCCGAGCAGGGCGAGGGTGCGGGTGGCGACAGGGCCGGCGATCACCCGGGTCAGGTCGAGCACCCGGATTCCCGAGAGCGGGGCCGCGGGCGTGGGGCGGGGGAGCGGTCGCGGTCGGCCGTCACCCAGCCGGCGATCGGCGACGAGCGGCGCAGTCCGCAGGCGCGCGTCGAGGACGGGGTCTTCTGGACGCACCGTGGCGCACATCCCCCCGGTCGACGCGATCCGGCGGGACGCCTCCCCGGCCTCCAGTCCGGCAAGGACGGCGGCCACATCCTCGCGGCCGTCCTCGGCCGACAGCCCCAGGCCTTCCCGTAGCGCGGCGGCGTGGTGCGGGTAGTTGCCGTGTGTGCGCACCCACCCGTCGGCGGTGCGGAAGAACCCGGACAGGGGAGCGAACGCGTCGGGCTGGCTGCCGTCGATGCGCAGGTGCCGCTCGCTCGAGTACGCCGTCGCGATGCGGACAGGGTCGAGACCCGGCTCACCGCCGCATGCGATCCGCGCCGCGGCCGCTGCGGCGTCGAAGACACTCCGCGCGGCGAGGCCACCCACATCCAGACGTGCGGCCAGCGGTACCCGGGCCGCGACGGCGCCGGAATCATCCATGGCCCGAGGGTAGTCATCGCCCGCAGACGACACCAGAGCGCGAAACCGCGGAAACATGCGGGGACGACGGCGACACGCCCGGGATGCGGGCCGGATTTGCCCAACTCGCGAGGCCCGCGTAACTTATTACTTGTTCGCCCCACAGGGAAGCGGAGAGGCCGAGAGCCTTACCCCCCTCAAGCGGAGAACCACCCCCCAGTTTAAAGGCCACTCCTTGAGTGCGCCGGGCCCCCGGGTCTAAACTGGAGGTTCCCACTCCTCGAATGCTTGTCGATGAGTGCTGCCGGAGACGCCGAAAACAGTCACGGACAGCCGATTTGACATGCTGAGCGAGAGGGATACGATAGAGAAGTTGCCCCGCGGGCCGGCTGAAACGCTGAGACGCAGGGCACCCGATCTAGCTTCGTGAGATGTCGTCACTGACAGCTGCTCTCGACTTCGAGTCGCGAAACGCCGATTTGACAAGCGGATCACGAAGTATAAGATAGAGAAGTTGCCCTGCGGGTGAAGCTGAGAAGCCGAACAGCAGGAGCATCCGATCCTTGAGAACTCAACAGCGTGCACTTGTCAAATGCCAAATAACCTCGTTCCAGCTTCGGCTGGAAGAGATTCCTTTGGATCAAAGTCCGACCTTCGGGTCGGCAACGGATAGTCAGCAATGACATTCATTTGGTCAGATCAAACTCGCTCGGTCGAACCTATTCCGGTCCGATCGCAGCAACATTCTTTTACGGAGAGTTTGATCCTGGCTCAGGATGAACGCTGGCGGCGTGCTTAACACATGCAAGTCGAACGGTGAAAGAGAGCTTGCTCTCTGGATCAGTGGCGAACGGGTGAGTAACACGTGAGCAATCTGCCCCTGACTCTGGGATAAGCGCTGGAAACGGCGTCTAATACCGGATACGAGCTGCGAAGGCATCTTCAGCAGCTGGAAAGAATTTCGGTCAGGGATGAGCTCGCGGCCTATCAGCTAGTTGGTGAGGTAATGGCTCACCAAGGCGTCGACGGGTAGCCGGCCTGAGAGGGTGACCGGCCACACTGGGACTGAGACACGGCCCAGACTCCTACGGGAGGCAGCAGTGGGGAATATTGCACAATGGGCGCAAGCCTGATGCAGCAACGCCGCGTGAGGGACGACGGCCTTCGGGTTGTAAACCTCTTTTAGCAGGGAAGAAGCGAAAGTGACGGTACCTGCAGAAAAAGCGCCGGCTAACTACGTGCCAGCAGCCGCGGTAATACGTAGGGCGCAAGCGTTATCCGGAATTATTGGGCGTAAAGAGCTCGTAGGCGGTTTGTCGCGTCTGCTGTGAAAACCCGAGGCTCAACCTCGGGCCTGCAGTGGGTACGGGCAGACTAGAGTGCGGTAGGGGAGATTGGAATTCCTGGTGTAGCGGTGGAATGCGCAGATATCAGGAGGAACACCGATGGCGAAGGCAGATCTCTGGGCCGTAACTGACGCTGAGGAGCGAAAGGGTGGGGAGCAAACAGGCTTAGATACCCTGGTAGTCCACCCCGTAAACGTTGGGAACTAGTTGTGGGGTCCATTCCACGGATTCCGTGACGCAGCTAACGCATTAAGTTCCCCGCCTGGGGAGTACGGCCGCAAGGCTAAAACTCAAAGGAATTGACGGGGACCCGCACAAGCGGCGGAGCATGCGGATTAATTCGATGCAACGCGAAGAACCTTACCAAGGCTTGACATATACGAGAACGCTGCAGAAATGTAGAACTCTTTGGACACTCGTAAACAGGTGGTGCATGGTTGTCGTCAGCTCGTGTCGTGAGATGTTGGGTTAAGTCCCGCAACGAGCGCAACCCTCGTTCTATGTTGCCAGCACGTAATGGTGGGAACTCATGGGATACTGCCGGGGTCAACTCGGAGGAAGGTGGGGATGACGTCAAATCATCATGCCCCTTATGTCTTGGGCTTCACGCATGCTACAATGGCCGGTACAAAGGGCTGCAATACCGCAAGGTGGAGCGAATCCCAAAAAGCCGGTCCCAGTTCGGATTGAGGTCTGCAACTCGACCTCATGAAGTCGGAGTCGCTAGTAATCGCAGATCAGCAACGCTGCGGTGAATACGTTCCCGGGTCTTGTACACACCGCCCGTCAAGTCATGAAAGTCGGTAACACCTGAAGCCGGTGGCCCAACCCTTGTGGAGGGAGCCGTCGAAGGTGGGATCGGTAATTAGGACTAAGTCGTAACAAGGTAGCCGTACCGGAAGGTGCGGCTGGATCACCTCCTTTCTAAGGAGCATCTGGCACCCTCGGGTGTCCAGGCCCCTGATCAGAGCGAATGTCTCTGCAGGGAGCTCATGGGTGGAACATTTGACAAGGTGCCGGAAGACGAACATCGAAATCAGTACGCTGCTTGCAGCTGGAAACGTTCGATGCGAGTCAGCCGACACATGCACGCTGTTGGGTCCTGAGGGACCGGATGCGCTCCGATCTACGGATCGGGAGCAGACGAACCTCAGGACCTTTTCTGATTGCCATCACGGCAAGCGGGGAAGGTACCGCCCGTACTTTGAGAACTACACAGTGGACGCGAGCATCTTTGAACTGACGCAAGTCAGTTCATATAGATGATCTTAAAGATCATTAGTCAATTTCGAGTCGGACTTCGGTCCGAACCGATTCTTGATAAAACTCATGTGATTTCAAGTCTTTAAGAGCAAACGGTGGATGCCTTGGCATCTGGAGCCGAAGAAGGACGTAGCAATCTGCGATAAGCCTCGGGGAGTGGATAAGCACACTTTGATCCGAGGATCTCCGAATGGGGAAACCCCGCTGGGCGGCTTGCCGACCCAGTGACTCCCGCCTGAATATATAGGGCGGGTAGAGGGAACGTGGGGAAGTGAAACATCTCAGTACCCACAGGAAGAGAAAGCAACCGCGATTCCGTTAGTAGTGGCGAGCGAAACCGGAACAGGCTAAACCGAGTACGTGTGATATCCGGCAGGAGTTGCGTATTCGGGGTTGTGGGACTTTTCAGGCTGCTCTGCCGAGCAGCCGGCGTTACAAGAAGGTATAGACGAACTGGATTGAAAGCCAGGTCATAGAGGGTGCCAACCCCGTAGTCGAAATGCCTCTCTTGACGCGAAGAGTATCCCAAGTAGCACGGGGCCCGAGAAATCCCGTGTGAATCTGTCAGGACCACCTGATAAGCCTAAATACTCCCAGATGACCGATAGCGGACAAGTACCGTGAGGGAAAGGTGAAAAGTACCCCGGGAGGGGAGTGAAATAGTACCTGAAACCGTTTGCTTACAAACCGTTGGAGCCTCCTTAGTAGGGGTGACAGCGTGCCTTTTGAAGAATGAGCCTGCGAGTTAGCGATACGTGGCGAGGTTAACCCGTGAGGGGTAGCCGTAGCGAAAGCGAGTCTGAATAGGGCGATTCAGTCGCGTGTCCTAGACCCGAAGCGAAGTGATCTATCCATGGCCAGGTTGAAGCGACGGTAAGACGTCGTGGAGGACCGAACCCACTTAGGTTGAAAACTGAGGGGATGAGCTGTGGATAGGGGTGAAAGGCCAATCAAACTTCGTGATAGCTGGTTCTCTCCGAAATGCATTTAGGTGCAGCGTTGCGTGTTTCTTGCCGGAGGTAGAGCTACTGGATGGCCGATGGGCCCTACAAGGTTACTGACGTCAGCCAAACTCCGAATGCCGGTAAGTGAGAGCGCAGCAGTGAGACTGTGGGGGATAAGCTTCATAGTCGAGAGGGAAACAACCCAGACCACCAACTAAGGTCCCAAAGCGCGTGCTAAGTGGGAAAGGATGTGGAGTTGCCTTGACAACCAGGAGGTTGGCTTAGAAGCAGCCACCCTTGAAAGAGTGCGTAATAGCTCACTGGTCAAGTGATTCCGCGCCGACAATGTAACGGGGCTCAAGCACGCCACCGAAGTTGTGGCATTGACATTATTGGTAGGCCTTCGTGGTCCAGCCGTGTTGATGGGTAGGAGAGCGTCGTGTGGCCAGCGAAGCGGCGGTGTGAACCAGCCGTGGAGGCCACACGAGTGAGAATGCAGGCATGAGTAGCGAAAGACGTGTGAGAAACACGTCCTCCGAAAGACCAAGGGTTCCAGGGTCAAGCTAATCTTCCCTGGGTAAGTCGGGACCTAAGGCGAGGCCGACAGGCGTAGTCGATGGACAACGGGTTGATATTCCCGTACCGGCGAAGAACCGCCCAAACTAATCCAGTAGTGCTAAGTATCTGAATCCCAGTGACTGATCCCTTCGGGGTGACGCTCTGGGCCTAGCGTACGACCCCATTCTGGTGCGGTTAGCGTATTAACAGGTGTGACGCAGGAAGGTAGCCCAACCCGGGCGATGGTTGTCCCGGGGCAAGTGCGTAGGCCGAGAGATAGGCAAATCCGTCTCTCATCAAGGCTGAGACACGATGCGGATAAAAAGTGGGTGATCCTATGCTGCCAAGAAAAGCATCGACGCGAGGTTCTAGCCGCCCGTACCCCAAACCGACTCAGGTGGTCAGGTAGAGAATACCAAGGAGATCGAGAGAATCGTGGTTAAGGAACTCGGCAAAATGCCCCCGTAACTTCGGGAGAAGGGGGGCCTTCGACGTATAAGGACTTGCTCCGAAAGCGTTTGGAGGCCGCAGAGACTAGTGGGTAGCGACTGTTTACTAAAAACACAGGTCCGTGCCAAGTCGCAAGACGATGTATACGGACTGACGCCTGCCCGGTGCTGGAAGGTTAAGAGGACCGGTTAGCCGCAAGGCGAAGCTGAGAATTTAAGCCCCAGTAAACGGCGGTGGTAACTATAACCATCCTAAGGTAGCGAAATTCCTTGTCGGGTAAGTTCCGACCTGCACGAATGGCGTAACGACTTCCCAACTGTCTCAACCGCGAACTCGGCGAAATTGCATTACGAGTAAAGATGCTCGTTACGCGCAGCAGGACGGAAAGACCCCGTGACCTTTACTATAGTTTGGTATTGGTGTTCGGTGTGGCTTGTGTAGGATAGGTGGGAGACTTTGAAGCAGGGACGCCAGTTCTTGTGGAGTCATTGTTGAAATACCACTCTGGTCACTCTGGATATCTAACTTAGAACCGTAATCCGGTTCAGGGACAGTGCCTGATGGGTAGTTTAACTGGGGCGGTTGCCTCCCAAAAAGTAACGGAGGCGCCCAAAGGTTCCCTCAACCTGGTTGGCAATCAGGTGGCGAGTGTAAGTGCACAAGGGAGCTTGACTGTGAGACTGACAGGTCGAGCAGGGACGAAAGTCGGGACTAGTGATCCGGCAGTGGCTTGTGGAAGCGCTGTCGCTCAACGGATAAAAGGTACCTCGGGGATAACAGGCTGATCTTGCCCAAGAGTCCATATCGACGGCATGGTTTGGCACCTCGATGTCGGCTCGTCGCATCCTGGGGCTGGAGTAGGTCCCAAGGGTTGGGCTGTTCGCCCATTAAAGCGGTACGCGAGCTGGGTTTAGAACGTCGTGAGACAGTTCGGTCCCTATCCGCTGCGCGCGCAGGAAGTTTGAGAGGATCTGACCCTAGTACGAGAGGACCGGGTTGGACGAACCTCTGGTGTGTCAGTTGTTCCGCCAGGAGCACCGCTGATTAGCTACGTTCGGGATGGATAACCGCTGAAAGCATCTAAGCGGGAAGCCGGCCTCAAGATGAGACTTCCATGCCTTCGGGCGAGAGGCTCCCAGCCAGACTACTGGGTTGATAGGCCAGATGTGGAAGCGTGGCAACACGTGCAGCTGACTGGTACTAATAAGCCGATGACTTGATAACACACCGTTTTTTGGTGCTTGCGTCCACTGAGTGGTTCTCGATGTACGGTCGAGAACCGCATGACAATGACTTTGTTGTGCAGACTGAAACATCAATAGTGTTTCGGCGGCCATAGCGAGAGGGAAACGCCCGGTTACATTCCGAACCCGGAAGCTAAGCCTCTCAGCGCCGATGGTACTGCAGGGGGGACCCTGTGGGAGAGTAGGACACCGCCGGACTTCTTTCGTGAAATGGCCACCCATTGTTGGGTGGCCATTTCTCGTTAACGCACGTGAGAGGATCCGAGACCGATGACAGATGAAGAGCGCCCCCGTAACGACGGTGGCAAGCCCCGGTACTCGTCCTCCGACGCGCGCTCGCGCCAGAGCCGGCCGCAGCGGGACGCCGGGAAGCCGAGCACTCCCCGGGACGCGGAGCGTAAGCCGTACGCCAAGCGCGATGCCGAGAAGCGGCCCTACGCGCCGCGTGACGGTGAGCGGAAGCCTTACGCTGCGCGTGATGGCGAGCGTCGCTCGTACCCGCCTCGTGATGGTGAGCGGAAGTCGTACCCGCCGCGTGATGGTGAGCGGAAGTCGTACCCGCCGCGTGATGGTGAGCGGAAGTCGTACCCGCCGCGTGATGGTGAGCGGAAGTCGTACCCTCCGCGTGATGGTGAGCGGAAGTCGTACCCGCCGCGTGATGGTGAGCGGAAGTCGTACCCGCCGCGTGATGGTGAGCGGAAGTCGTACCCGCCGCGTGACGGTGAGCGGAAGCCTTACGCAGGCCGTGACGGTCAGCGTCGCTCTTACCCGCCGCGTGATGGCGAGCGGAAGTCGTACCCGCCCCGTGATGGCGAGCGGAAGTCGTACCCGCCCCGCGACGGCGAGCGGAAGTCGTACCCGCCGCGCGACGGTGAGCGGAAGTCGTACCCGCCGCGCGATGGTGAGCGGAAGTCGTACCCGCCCCGCGACGGCGAGCGTCGTTCCTTCGGCGATGACCGTCGATCCTCGCGGCCTCCGCAGGACTCCGATCGTCGCCAGTCGTCGGCCGGCCCGGAGATCCCCGACGACGTCACTGCCTTCGATCTCAACGGCCAGGCGCGCAACGAGCTGAAGACCCTGAGCAAAGAGAACGCCGAGCAGGTCGCACGCCACCTGGCGATGGCGGCGCAGCTCATCGACGAGGACCCCGCACTCGCGCACGAACACGCGCTCGCGGCATCCCGACGGGCGGGCCGCATCGCCGTCGTCCGGGAGACTGTCGCGATCACGGCGTACGCCAACGGGGACTTCGCGCTCGCCCTTCGCGAGCTGCGCACGTACCGCCGGATCTCCGGCAGCGACCACCAGATCGCGCTGATGGTGGACAGCGAGCGGGGCGTCGGCCGTCCGGATCGCGCTCTCGAGGTCGGGCGCGCCGTGGACCGTGCGAGCCTGCCGGTCGACGTACGCGTCGAGCTCGCGATTGCGATGTCCGGCGCGCGCCTCGATCTCGGCCAGGCCGACCGTGCGCTCCAGGAGCTCGACATCCCGGAACTCGACCCGGACCGGGCGTTCTCGTGGAGCCCTGCGCTCTTCGCCGCCCGCGCGGCGGTTCTCGAGGAGCTCGGTCGTGATGCCGAGGCGCAGGAATGGCAGCGCCGCGCCGAGATCGCCGGCGATGCGATCGACGCTCTCGATGCCGACCGTGAGGTCCTGGTCGTCGAGGAGATCGAAGAGCTCCCCGACGAGTCGGAAGCCGAGACGTTCGAGAGCGAGCACCCGGGCGAGGCGGATGACGACCTCGAGTCTGCGGACGATGACGGCGTGGCGATCGCGGACGAGTCGGACGCTGACGCCGCGGCGCCTGCGAGCGACGTGGCCGACCCCGTGGCGCCCGCCGACGAGGAGGACCACCGGGAGCCCGAGGCCTGATGCCGCTGCTCTCCCGGACACGTCCCACCCCGCTCGAGGGCATCGACCTCGTTCTCGCAGACCTCGACGGGGTCGTCTATGCCGGTGACGGCGCGCTGCCGTACGCCGTCGACAGTCTGAACCGTGCTGCCGAGGGTCGTCGACTCGGCTACATCACCAACAACGCGTCCCGTCGGGACACCGTCGTGGCCGCGCATCTGCGTGAGCTCGGTCTTCGCACTGAGCCGGGAGACGTGGTCACGAGCCCGCAGGCTGCCGTCCGGCTCCTGACGGACCGCATTCCGGCCGCCTCGACCGTGCTGGTCGTCGGGGGAGACGGACTCGTCTTCGAACTGGAGCGTGCCGGGTACCGCGTGACCCGCAGCGCCGACGACGCGCCGGCTGCGGTCGTGCAGGGCTTTGCGCCCGAGGTCGGCTGGGCGCAGTTGGCGGAGGCCGCCTACGCCCTCGCGACGCCGGAGGACGAAGGCGGGATCCCCTGGATCGCGACCAACACCGATTGGACGATTCCGCAGTCGCGCGGGATCGCTCCGGGCAACGGGACCCTGGTCTCCGCCGTGCATACCGCCGTCGGTCGGCTGGCCGTCGTCGCCGGCAAGCCCGAACGCCCGATCTTCGACGAGGCGGTCGCGCGTTTCGGCGCACGGCGTCCCTTGTTCATCGGCGACCGCCTCGACACCGACATCGCCGGCGCACACGCCGCCGGCATCCCGTCGGTCCTCGTGCTCACCGGCATCGACCGGCCCAAACACGTCCTTGCGGCGCCGAAGCACTCCCAACCGACGTTCATCGTGGGCGACCTGCGCGAGCTGCACGAGCCGTACCCGGACGTCGTCACCCGCGGCGACGTCACGACGGTCGGCTCCGCCGCCGTGCGGATCGACGGCCCCGATGTGCGCATCGTCGCCGAGGGCGAGCGCCCTATCGATCTGGTGCGCGCCGGCGCGGCGGCGATCTGGGGAACGGGCCGCGCGATCTACGGATTCCGCGTCCCCGAACGGCTCTACGCGGATCCGTTCCATCGCCCCTGACCGGCGGGCGCGTATCGTGGACGGCATGTCGATGGATGCCGGAGACCCCCGCGAGCGCCGCGAAGACCTGCTGTCCACGCTCGAGGTCATCGAGGGGCAGCCCCTGAGCGAGCGGGCCGCCGCGTACGCGGCCGTGCACGACGAGCTCGCGCGCCGGCTGGAGTCCGGCCCCCGCGACACCCACGCATGACGAGCCGTCTCGACGCGGCGGTCGCCGCGCGGGGGCTGGCCCGCTCGCGCACGCACGCCGCCCAGCTCATCGACGCCGGACTGGTGTCGGTCGACGGTGCGACCGTCGTGAAGTCATCGGTGCGCGTCGCCGACGATGCTGTCATCGAGGTCGCGGCATCCGATCACTACGTCAGCCGCGCCGCACACAAGCTCCTCGCCGGCCTCGACGCGTTCGGGATCGACGTCACAGGTCGCGTAGCGCTCGACATGGGCGCCTCGACGGGGGGATTCACTCAGGTTCTGCGCGAACGCGGAGCGACGCCGGTCATCGCGGTCGACGTGGGACACGGTCAGCTCGCGGCGACCGTCGCCGCGGACGATGAGGTCATCGCGATCGAGGGATTCAACGTCCGCTACATGACGCCGGAGATCCTCGCCGAGGCGAGCGGAATCCCGATCCCGCCGCGCATCGTGACGGGGGATCTGTCCTTCATCTCACTCGGCCACGTGCTGCCGGCCGTCGCCGGGGTCGCCGCTCCCGATGCCGACATCGTGCTGCTGATCAAACCCCAGTTCGAGGTCGGCCGCACAGGGGTACGCGAAGGTCTCGTCACCGACCCCGGCCGACGAGCGGACGCGGTCGCCACAGTGCTCTGGTCGGCGTGGGACGCAGGCCTCGGCACACACGGCTTGATCGCGTCGCCGATCATCGGCACGCACGGGAACGCCGAGTACGTGGTCCACCTGCAGCCGGGCGCGACCGCCGATCACGGCAACCCGACCGTCTGGCTCGACGAGGTCGAGAGACTGTCCCGCGGCTGACCTCGGCCTTCCCCGTCAGCGCCGCACCCGGTAGCGAAGGTGGAGTACCCGATCGCCCCGGATCACGACGTCGGGATCTTCCAGCAGGTGCTGTTCCCGCGCCGACCCGAAGAAGCGCCGGCCCTCCCCGAACACGACGGGGACGACGTCCATCCGCACCTCGTCGATCAGACCAGCGGCGAGCGCCTGGCCGCCCACCTCGCCGGCGGCGACCTCGACGACCCTGTCACCCGCGAGTTCCTGGGCCCTGGCGATGGCCGCCTCGATGCCGTCGACGAAATGGAACGGCGCCTGAGGGTCCCACCCAGGCGGCTTCGGCCGATGAGTCACCACGACCACGTGCGCGACGCCGCTCGGCGGCTTTCCCTCCCAGCCGTCCGTCAGATCGAAGACACGGCGGCCGACGACGGTCACACCGATCTCATCCCAGTACGCCCGCGTGTACTCGTAGGACTCGTGCGACACCATCAGGATGCCGCTGTCATCCAGCGGGACGTCACCGCTGGTCAGCCAATCGAACAGCGGCCCGGGCTGGTCGTCCGGGTCCGCGATGAAGCCGTCCACGGATACCGTGGCGTACATCACCACCTTGCCCATCTCGTCCCCCTTCGCATGTGCGCGCACCGCTCACCGTAGGACGGGGACGCTCCGACGGCTAGACCCGGGGGAGACACGGAAAACGGGCTCTTCGGACTTCCGGTGGGGGTCATGGGGTGAGGCCGCCGGCGGCGAGGAGCATGCGGAGGCGGTAGTTGTGCCGGTTTCGGTAGCCGCGGGCGAGGCGGCGGTGGAGCTCGATGATCCCGTTCACCGCCTCGGTGCCGCCGTTCGATGACCGGCTGGTGGTGAAGTAGGCCAGGAACGCGTCGCGCCAGCGGCGGAGGGTGCGGCCGAGGCGGGCGATCTCGGGGATCGGGCAGGTGTGGAACGTGTCGACGACTCTCTCGGCGATCCGTCGCCCTTCGGCGAGGTCCTTCTGGTGATAGGCGGAGCGGAGCTGCTGCGCGCACTGCCACGCGACGAACACCTCATCGTGGGCGGGGGCGGCTTCGATCGCCGCGACCAGCCGTGCCCGCTGCTTCTCGGTGAGGTTCTCGGCGCCGGCGCGGAGGATGGTCTGGATCCGGTAGAGCGGATCGCCCTTCCGGCCGCGGTGACCGAGGGTGTCCTGCTGGACACGTCGGCGGACCTCGTCGACGGCGGCGGTGCCGAGCTTGACGACGTGGAACGCGTCGAGCACCGCGACGGCGTCCTCGAGCTTGTCGTCGATCGCGGTCTTGTATCCGGCGAACGGGTCCAACGCCGCGACCTTCACGTTGTTCCGGAACGCGTCGCCGCGCTCGTCGAGCCAGGCCGCGTAGGCCTTCCCCGATCTGCCCGGCACGAGGTCGAGCAGCCGGGCACGGGTGCGCCCGTGCTCATCCCGGGTCAGGTCGACCATCCCGGTCAGCTCCTTCGGGCCGCGCTTGCGGGGGTCGACGTGATGCCAGATGTGCTCGTCGACGCCGAGGGTGGTGACGTTCTCGAACCGGGACTCGTCGGCAGCCAGCTTGACGAGTTCGGGCTCAACGGCCCGCCACACCGTCTTCCACGACGTGCCCAGCTGTCGGGCCAGGCCCGCGATCGTGGCGTGCTCGCGGCGCAGCTGCCCGATCGCCCACGTCACCGCGCGCATGGTGATCGACCCGCGTGCGGCGACCAGGGTCGGGACCTGCTCCACGAACGTCCTCCTCATGCAGTCGGGATCGTCACAACGCCACACCCGCTGCCGCCAGATCAGTCGCACCCGCGTCGCGCCGGGCACGTCGTGAAGAACGCGGCGGCGGCGACCGCGACCGACAGCGAGCACCCCGCACGACGGGCAACCGGCCGGCGCCGCGGGGCTCGAGACCGTCACCACCAGCAACCCGTCGCGACGCTCGACCGCCTCGACATGGACGCCGTCGAGACCGAGCAGCAGATCGCAGCGGGAACACGGGCAAGCGGCAGAGCGCGCATCGGCGCACCCCGAACTATGGTGAGACACGTCGAGGTCCTCGGTTGGAGCAGCAGTTGGCGCTACTGATCCTCCGGGACCTCGACCCCTACCCGCCCGAACTCACCCGGCGAGCCTCACCCCCACCGGAAATCCGAAGAGCCGGACAAGGCGAGTGTTGAGAACACCGTCGGGAACATCGCGACATGGGTGATCGCCGCGCTCCGCGACCGAACCTTCGCGAGTCTGCCGGAGCTGCGCGCCGCCGTCTACGATCGGGTGAGAGCGTTCAACGCCGAGCCGTTCCAGAAGCGCGCCGGCTCACGGTTGAGCGTGTTCGAGGCAGAGGAGAAGCCGAGGCTTCGGTCCCTGCCGGCCGTCCCGTTCGAGATCTCGCGATGGGTCTACCGGCGTCGGGTCCAGAAGAACGGGCACGTCGTGTTCGAGCGCAACTTCTACTCCGTCCCCTATGCGCACATCGGCCGCGCCGTCGATCTGAGAGTCACCGACACCATGCTGGAGGTGTTCGCCGGGCAGGAACGGCTCACCAGCCACGTCCTCGCGCCGGTCGGGATGGTAAACGAGTACCGCACCCACGACAGCGACCTGCCCGGCGGCCCCCGCTACCGGCAGTGGGACCCCGAGCGGGTCCGGGAAGGGGCGGGCCGGATCGGGGAGAACACCACGACGGTCGTGAACCGGATCTTCGAGTCCGTGCCCGTCGAGGAGCAGGGACTGGACGCAGCACTGGCGGTGCTGCGGCTGACGCGCCGGTACTCCGCCGCCCGCGTCGAAGCCGCCGCCCGCGTCGCTCTGGCCTCCCGGGTCCGGTCGCCGCGCTATGCGCACCTGCGGCCGATCCTGGAATCGAACCAAGACCAGACCGGCAGACGGCTACCGAGGTTCGAGCCGGCCACCTGGGAAGAGCCGGCCGGCTATGTTCGCGGCGCTGACTACTACGCGGGAGGCACCCGATGAGCCACCTCGATACCGAGACGAAGCGGAAGCTGCGAGAGATGGGAGTCGCGTCGCTGGTCGACGCGCTCGACGTTCAGGACGACACCCTGACCCTCGGGATGGTGTTCGAGGAACGCATCAAGATCGCTGTCGATGATGCCCACGCCGCGTTCACTCACTCCAAGGTCGAAGGACTCATTCGACGGGCAGGGCTGCGTTACCCGAACGCCGACCTGCGTCGGGTCGACCTCGTTGAGGAACGCGGGCTGGACCGGGGCGTGATCGCGCAACTCGGCACCTGCCAATTCATCACCCGGCAGCAGAACGTGGTCTTCCAAGGGTTCACCGGATCGGGCAAGTCCTACCTGGGGTCGGCGCTCGCGAAGCAGGCCTGCGTCCACCGCTACCGCGCGCACTACATCCGCATGCCCGACCTCGAGGAATCCTGGGCGGCGGCGCGAGACCGGCCTGCGGGGAAGGAGAAGTGGCTTCGCAAGTATGCCGCGTTCACGCTCCTCGTGATCGACGAGTGGTTGCTCGACCCGCCCACCGATGACGTCCGCAGCATGCTCCTCGAGCTCCTCGAACGCCGCTACGACTCCGCATCGACGGTGTTCTGCACCCAGTATGCGAAGAAGGACTGGCACGGGCGCCTCGGCTCAGGGGTCCACGCCGACGCGATCATGGACCGCACCGTCCACAACACCCTCTGGATCGAAACCGGCAGCACCAACATGCGCGAACATACCGCGATGACCAGCTGACGACGACGCCGGTGAGCATCACGCCGCACGGGGTGGTGCTCACCGGCAATACCCACTGGTGCTGAACCTCAATATCCGGTGGCGCCCAATCGCAGTACTCGGTGGTGCCCACAGGTCCAAATACTCACGACGTCCGCGAGCCGCTCTGCGTAGCGGATCGCAGTGTATTGAGCGCCGGCATCGGAATGTTGGATGACACCGGCGACGTCCTGACCTGCGCGGTCGCGCACCCAGAGGGCCATCTCCAGTGCGTCCAGGGGCAGGTCGGTGGGCATCCGGTTCATCGTCCGCCAGCCCACGATGCGCCGCGAGTAGACATCGGTGACGAACGCGGTGAACGCTATCCCGGACCACATCGGAACGTAGGTGAAGTCGACGACCCAGAGCTCGTTCGGGCGGTCGGCGTGGAAGCATCGCTGCACGTGATCCGGGGCACGGAACAACGCGCCGTCGGGCTTCGTGGTCACGAACTGCTTGCCGCGGCGAATGCCGCGCAGCCCCTGCTGACGCATCAGGCGCTCGACCGTGCAGCGGGCCACGACGACACCTTCTCGCTTGAGGAGGTGCCAGATCTTCCGGGCACCGCTGATCCCGCGGCCAAGGCCGCGGTCCCAGAACACCCGCTCGATCTGCACGACCAGCTCCGCATCTCTCTCTGCGCGTGCTGACGTCGGCCGGGTCTTGAACGCGTAGTAACCGGACGGGGCGATCTTGACGCCGTGCGCGGGGAGCACCCGGCAGATCGGCTCGACCCCGAACCGGTCACGATGATCGTCGATGAACTGAACTACCACGGCAGCCGCGGGTCGAGCTCCCGCGCGAAGAACGAGGACGCCGCCAACAGAATCTCGTTCGCCCGCTTCAACTCTCGCACCTCTGCCTCGAGCGCCTTGATGCGCTGAGCCCCGCTCGTCGTGGTCCCGGGACGTTCGCCCGCGTCGATCGCGGCCTGCTTGCACCAGCCCCGCAGCGTGTCAGCGTTCACCCCGACACGCTGACCGATCCGGACCACCGCCGCGTTCAACGACAGCTCCGGATCCTCCTTCCGGGCCTCGGCAACCAGTCGCATCGCACGCTCACGAAGCTCCGGCGGATACTTCCTCGGTGCTGGCATAGTCATCATCCTCTTGGGGAATCAGACCCTCCACGAGACCCGGGGCGATTCAGCCTGACCACGAACCACCGAAGGATCACACGATCACCGATACACCACATCCCACGACTTGGCAGCCCGTCGACTTCTCCGGCATGTACGCGACTCTCGGCGCCGGGGACACCGGATGGCAGGCTGCCAACCAGGCGTTCAGTCTTGAACAGCCCTCGAGCTGGAAGGGCTTCTGGTTCGGGTGTGAGGGCAACTTCTTCGGCTACTGCAACGAGGAAGCCGAGGCGCTGTACGACCAGGCACTCGTGACCGTCGATGACGAGGAGCGCGCCGCGCTGCTGACCGAGGTCGGCCACGTCGTGACCGAGGACGCCGCCTGGCTGTTCGTGGCCAACGACACGGCGCCGCGCGCGATGTCGGCATCCGTGAAGGGCTTCGTGCAGCCCAAGAGCTGGTGGATCGACTTCACCGGCGTCTACATGGAGGGCTGACCCCCGCACCCTGGAGCCCCGTGGTCCCGACCCTCGTGTCGAGGCCACGGGGATCGGGTGTGGGTCGTGTCCGCATCTCGATGCATCACGTCTGCGCGCGTCATGAAGCACCTGGTTCACCGGTAACCACTGCGGCGAGCGCGGTGTTCTCGCTCGATCCCCGCTGTCAGGGCGAATGGCAGTCGCACAAGAAGACCGGCGCATCGAGCGATGCGGTGATCGAAAGGTGACGTGCCAGCTCGGTGCCAACTTACTGCGAAGCCGCGGGTGCGACCTGCTCGATGATGGCACGATAGATCTCGACGGCTTCGATCAGTCGATCAGTCGATACGGACTCGTCGGTCCTGTGGGGCTGGTCGATGTCGCCGGGCCCGATGATGTAGCTTCGTGCCGCCGTTCCGTCGAGCACGGTGGCGTCGGCGAAATAGCTGACGCCCGACGGCGCCGCGCGGGTACCGGTCACCGTCGCCACCGCCTCGATGATGCGTCCGGTCAACGCGGACGAGGGGTCACTCCATACCGGGCCCAGGTCGAGCAGCGTCTCCACCGTCCCGTACGACTCGAGGGCGACACGAACGGTGTCGGCATCCGCGCCGGGCACTCCACGGACGTCGATCGTCATTGATGCCAGGTCGGGCACCAGGTTGGTCTGCGTGCCTCCCGAGATGGTCCCGATGTTGGTCGAGCGCTTTCCGAGATATGGATGCTCCCCACCGTGTCCGAGATGGCGCAACGCTGTGATCGCGTCGGCAAGCCGTTCGATCGCATTGACACCGAGGTCGGGACGGGAACCGTGGGCGGCTGTTCCTCGTGCCGTCAGTCGCAACCACGTGGCGCCCTTGTGGCCCAGACGCACCTCGTTGCCGGTAGCTTCCCCGATGACGAACACCGAATCGGATCGCAGGAGTCCGGCGGCGCGCACCGCTGACGCACCGCCGCAACCGGTCTCTTCGCCGGCGGTCAATGCCAGGCTGAAGCCGGAAGATCCGCGACCGGCGGCGCCGACCGCGGCGAGTACCATCGCGGCGACCCCTCCCTTCATGTCGCTTGCCCCGCGCCCGAACAGCCTTCCCTTGTCGACGTCGCCGCCCAGCGGGTCGTGCACCCACGCGGTGTCGCCGAAGGGAACCGTGTCGAGATGTCCGGAGAGCACCAGCGGTCCGCCACCCCGCCACGTGGCGACGAGGTTGGAGCGTCCGCGCTGCCACGGAACAGAGGTGAGAGCGAAGCCCGCCCGATCGAGCACTGGAGCGACGATCTCGAGCGCGCCGTCCTCCCCGGCGTCAACGGTGTGTTGGCGGACGAGCGCCTGCGTGAGAGCGATGACATCCAGCGCCATGAGATGAGGTCCCCTTTCTCTGCCAACCGCTGCGCGAGCGGGTCGAGGCGATGCTTCCACGGGTTCGTGAGCGGCACCCCGCGACGCGGGTAAGTTCACCTCGGCGAAACATCGCGTCGCACCGGTGAAACTTGTATCCGGCACTGTATACCGTGATGAATACAGACCAGAACACAGCACCCGGGCACGTCCTGCTGACTGACATCGCCTACCGCGGCGTGCGTGACCTGCTGATGTCCGGCCAGCTGAGCCCGGTCCGACGCCTCGTGGAGAGTCGCCTCGCCGTCGAGCTGGATGTGTCGCGCACTCCGCTCCGTCAAGCGCTGGTGAGGCTGGAGTCCGACGGCCTGATCCGGCGCGAGGAAGACGGTTTCTACCCGACCGTGCCGCACCTTCCCGAGATCCGCGAGCTCTACGAGTTGCGGAGGATCATCGAGCGGCAGGGCATCGATCGCATCATCGCCGCCGGCGACTCGCTGCACCACGATCAATCGATCCTCCGGGACCTCTGCGATCAGTGGGCCGCGCTGGGGGCCGATCGTCCGGAGCCGAGCCCCGACATCGTCCTGATGGACGAGGAGTTCCACGAGCAGCTCCTGACCGCCTCTGGCAGTCGGGTGCTGGTGGAGAGCCTGCGATCGGTGAACGCCAAGATCCGGCTCGTTCGGATGTATGACTACATCACCGCAGACCGCGTGGAGGCCACCATCACGGAGCACCTCGCCATCCTGCGCGCCCTCCTGGCATCCGACCTCGAGACCGGAAAGAAGCTGCTCGAGCACAACATCGACGCCGGCTTCCAGATCGTCCAGCAGCGCGCCGGCAATGCGCTCGGACCGATGTTCCTCCGCTGAACTCAGAAAGGCATACCCCTCATGCTTGCAATCGACGCCGTCGGTGTGGCCAAGGCCTACCTCGACGACGCATTCCGTCCGATACCCGTCATCAAGGACCTGTCGTTCAGCGTCGCCGACGGAGAGTTCGTGAGCATCGTCGGTCCCAGCGGCTGCGGCAAGAGCACGATGTTCAACATGATCGCCGGACTCCTCGAGCCGACGGCAGGCACGATATCGGTGCTCGGTGAGTCCGTCACGGGCCCCAGTCCCCACCTCGGCTACATGATGCAGAAGGACCTGCTGCTGCCGTGGCGGACCGTCGCGGAGAACATCGAACTCGGGCTCGAGGTCAAGGGACAGACCCGCCGTGAGCGTCGCGCCGTGTCACTCGACTACCTTTCCCGCTTCAACATGTCGGAGTTCGCCGACGCGATGCCCGAAACGCTCTCGGGCGGGATGCGTCAGCGGGTGGCGCTCATGCGCACGCTGGCGATGGAGCCGGAGGTGGTGCTGCTCGACGAGCCCTTCTCGGCACTCGACTATCAGACACGCCTCGTGCTCGAGGACGAGATCCTGAGCATTCTCACCGACCTCGGAAAGTCCGCGATCCTGATCACTCACGACATCGGCGAGGCCGTCGCGATGTCAGACCGGGTGCTGGTGGTGGCCAAGCGCCCGACCTACGTGAAGGCCGACATCCCCGTGGGCCTGGTCCGTGAGTACGGCACCACGACCCAGGCGCGCGCCGCCAGCGAGTACCCCGCGGTGTTCTCGCAGATCTGGGACCTGCTCGACGTACAGATGAGCCGAAGGTGAACACGATGACAGCTATCACGGCGACAGCACCGGTGACGGATGCCGCGAGCGGCCCCGCCCCAGAAGCGCTCAAGAAGGCGGCGTGGCGGCGGAGCCAGCTCTACCCGAACATCTGGCGCATCGGCATCCTCGTATTCGTCTTCGGCGTGTGGCAGATCGGGACCTCCCTCGGCGTTGTGAACACGTTCCTGTTCGGGTCACCCGCGCAGGTGCTCGAGTCCGCGACGAGGTCCCTGGCGGACGGTTCCCTGCTGACCGATGTCTGGGCGACGTTGTCGGCGACCCTTGCGGGGTTCGCGATCGGCACCGCATTGGGCGTGCTCTCTGGGTGGGGCCTGTGGTTCTTCCCCCGCGTCCAGGCGGTCTTCGACCCCTACTTCGTGGTCTTCAATGCGCTGCCGAAGATCGCTCTGGGGCCGATGCTGGTGATCTGGCTGGGATCGGGGCTGACCTCGAAGATCGTGTTGGCCGCGTTCGCGACGTTCGTGATCGCCGTGCTCAATGCGTACCAGGGCGCACGCAAGGTCGACAGCCAATCCGTGGGTCTCATCAGATCGATGGGCGCCTCCCACAGGCAGGTCTTCCAGAAGCTCGTCGTGCCCACCTCCATCCCCTGGATCGTCGCCGCCTTCAAGATCAACATCGGTCTGGCTCTCGTGGCCGTCATCGGCGGCGAGTTCGTCTCGGCCAACGCCGGACTGGGCTACAAGTCCGCCGTCTCGGGGAGCCTCTTCGACATCAACGGTGTCTGGGTCGCCATCTTCGCGATCCTGATCCTCGCTGCCGCGCTGTACTTCGTCGTCGCGGCGATCGAGAAGACCCTCATCAAGAAGTACACGTAAGCCAGCACCTCCAAACCCGAACCAAAAAGGAACAGCACTATGAGAAGAGCGCGCACACTCACCGGCGTCGCCGTCACCCTGGCGGCAGCCGCAGTCCTCTCCGGTTGTGCCGGAGACACCTCGACCGACGACGCAGCGGGGGAGGAGGTCTACCAGGTACGAGTGACCCAGGCCTTCCAATCCCTCTATTACCTCAGCCTCTACGTCGCCCAGGAGAAGGGATTCCTGGAAGACGAGGGCATCGAGCTCGTGGGCGGGCTCGGGAACGCGGGCAGCGGGGGTGCAGCTCTTGCCACTGTGCTCCAGGGAGAGTCGCAGATCGCGCTCGGCGGACCCGAGAACGTCGCGTTCATCAATGCCGAAGGCGGCGACACGGTCGCCTTCTCCGCGGCGGCCAACAGTGCACCCAACTGGATGGTGGCCGCGGAAGGCGTCACCTTCGACAGCCCGGCTGACCTCGCGGGACACTCGATCACGGTCGCCACCTGCTGTGTAACCGCCAACACCCTGCTGAAGGAACTGCTGCAGAGCAATGACCTCGAATGGGGCGTCGACGTGACCATCAATGAGGTGCAGCAGGGATCCGAAGTCGGTCCCGCCCTCACCGGAAGCACCGACTTCGCCGTCGCGGGTGAGCCGTTGATCTCACAGGCGGTGCAGCAAGGGCTGGAGATCGTCTACGACTGGACGGAGCAGTATCCGGACTTCGCGTACTCCTCCTTCATGACCACACGCGAGATCCTCGAGAGCGAGCCGGACATGATCCAAGCCTTCACCAACGCGATCAACTCCGCCCTCGAGTACATTCACTCCGACCCCGACGGTGCCATCGAGGTCGCGACCGACGCCTTCCCCGAACTGGACGAAGAGGTGGTCGCAGCCGCGGTCGCCCGCATGATCGAGAGCAATGTGTACCCGCCGAGCGCGCTGATCACCGAGTCCGCGATCACCAGTGCGCTGGAGCGGCAGACCTACGTCGGCAACCTCGCCGAACTCCCCGCCTACGAGACAGTGATCGACCCGTCGTTCGCCGAAACCGCACTGGGCAACTGATTCGAAACGTCCCTCGGGCGAGTGGAGCGCGCTGTGACCGGCGCGTTCCACTCGCTGGTCATCACGAAAGCAGCACATGAACCACATCGCGCACGACGTCCTCTCGGCAACGAACCTGATCGAGGCATACTCGCTGGGAACGCTGACACCTGTGGAGGTCGTCGAGCAACTGCAGCAACGCGCCTCCGACATCGATGGTGAGCTACACGCCTGGGTAGCGACGGACTGGGCGACCGCCGAACTGGCCGCGTCGCGGCTTCGCGGCGCACCGTCTGCGCAGCAGCCGCTGTGGGGAGTGCCGATCGGCGTCAAGGACAACATCGATCTGCAGGGGTTTCCGACGCGCGCCGGATCGCACGCCTTCCGTGACGCCGGACCGGCCCGCGACGCCGAGGTCGTCGTGCGGCTGCGGCGCGCCGGCGCGATCCCGATCGGAAAGCTGGCGACGACCGAGCTCGCCACCCTCAGCAATCCGCCCCAGACCGTCAATCCCTGGAACGGAGACCATACGCCGGGCGGGTCCAGCGCCGGCCCCGCGGCAGCAGTGGCGTCGGGGATGGTCCCCATCGCGCTGGGGACTCAGACGCGCGGATCGGTGATCCGACCGGCATCCTTCACCGGGCTTTTCGGGGTGAGTCCCACGCCGGGGATCGTCAGCACGGAAGGCGTCGTGCCCAACGCGTACAGCATCGACCGCGTCGGCGCGCTCGCTCGGAGTGCGGGGGATCTGGCACTGTTCCTGCAGTCGCAACAGCCTGCCGTTTCGCGCGCGATTCCCGAGGGATCGGTGATCGGCGTCGTCACCGACGACTACTTCTGGAATGAGACCCAGCCGGCTTGCCGCGACGCCGTGGATGTCGCCGCGGAAGCGCTGCAGCATGCCGGCTATCAGACGCGCGAGGTCGAGATCGGTCTCGATTTCGCGGTGACCGGCGCACTGCATGACCTTGTCGAGATGGTCGACTTCGGCGCCGCTCACGAGATCCTCTTGCAGCAGGGTGCCGACTCGCTCGGTCCGTTCTGTGTGGACCTGATTCGAGGCGCGGGCCCAGTGAGCGCCGTCGACTACGTGCGCGCGCAGCAGGAACGACGACGGCTGACAGCCGCGCTCCTCGCGAGCCTCGACGGCTTGGGCGCGGCGGCGTTGCTGACTCCTGGCGCACCCGGTGCAGCGCCCGTGGGCACGCGCGTGACCGGCTCTCCCCGGATGAGCACGCCCTTCACCTTCCTCGGGCTGCCCGCGGTGGCGGCACCCTCCGTCCTCGATGGAGAAGGGATGCCGGTCGGCGTCCAGCTCGTCGCCGCGCCCTTCCAGGATCTCGGGCTCGTCGCCCTCGCGGCCGCGATCGAGGCGCGAGTGGGGCGGATGACGCAGCACCTGTCGTGAAGCCGACCTGCGGCAGTGACGACGCCGATTGCGGTAGGTGTGTCGACGGCACTCTCCTGTCGGCTTGAGGTCCGGCGGTGACATCCACCCATACTCCGTCTCTGCCGGTTCTCTCGACAGGATGCCGACGCCGGAGATCGACGGCCCGACACTTCACGCATCGTCGAGCGTGGCGCGAGCCTTCTGGACTGGACGGTTCGACTCGGCGGCGAGTGGGTTCCTCTCGACGGGTATCGGACCGGGGACGAGCTTCGTGCCCAGAACGGCATTCGATTGGGGTGCTGGCTCCGTGAGGCACGTGGGAGCCGTCGACGGCGCGGGCGCCTTTGCCCTGTGAAGACAGGACGTTGACGATCCGCCCCGAACGAGACTCGGCGATCAGTGTGGAGGCGAGAAGCCTGGCCGACTCCGCTGCCGGGTAAAGCTTCAGTTCAACATTCTGTCGGAGCACCGATGTCGTGACCCCGAGGAACGGCCCCGCAGCCGCCTGCCCCACGTTGTTGACGAGCGCGGTGAGGCCGCCGGACCATTCGTTTGCTCGGGAGAAGAGATGCTGCACCGACGACTCGTCTCGACAGTCGGCCGCGACGCACAACAGCGCGCGCTCGAGGCGCCTTCCCACGGACTGATGCGCACGATCGAGCTTGCCGTCGTCCCGCCCGCAGATCGCGACCTGTGCACCCTTTGCCAGCAGCAGTTGCGCGAGCGCGAGCCCAATGCCTTCGCTTCCGCCGGTGATCAGTGCCTTCAACTCCACGGTGGCCGGTCGGGCGCGAGATCGTCGAGAGATCGCCCGCCTCGGCCGCACCCTCCGCCGCTGGCGCGACGCGTTCCTGGCCTACTTCACCACCAGCCGGTCATCGAACGGCGGCACCGAGGCGGTGAACGGGATCATCGAGCTCCACCGCCGCCTCGCCCGCGGCTACCGCAACCGGCACAACTACCGCCTCCGCATGCTCCTCGCCGCCGGCGGCCTCACCCCATGACCCCCACCGAATGTCCGAAGAGCCGGAAAACGGCCGGGACCTCGCGGTCCCGGCCGTTCTGCCAGTGGCTCAGCGGAAGGCGTCCTTGACGTCCTCGCCGACCTTCTTGGCCTTCGCCTCGGCCTGGTCCATGTGACCTTCGGCTTCGAGGCGCTCGTTGTCCGTGGCGTCGCCGACGGCTGCCTTGCCCTTGCCGACGGCGTCCTGAGCGGCGTTCTTGATCTTGTCATCGAGACCCATGATCGTCTCCTTCCTCTGGCCGCGTTCTTGTGGGGTGCGCGGCGGTCAGAGCAGTCAATCGGCGGCGCGCGATTACAGCGAGGGGGTTGACAACCGGCACCGCACGTGTCGCGGATCCGGACGCGGACCGAACTCCGACCCCCTTCCCAGACGCCTTTTACCGATATATCGTTATGTATCGCTGGGGCCGCACCGGCCCCGCACAAAGGGGGTCATCATGAGCGGATCATTCATGGACGATGCTTTCGGGCGCCGCGGGCGCGGGGGCGGTCAGGGCTGGCCGGCGAGCGGCATCTGGGAGGCGATGGAACAGCTGCGCGGCGCGTTCGAGCAGCGGACCAGCGGACCCCGCATGGGTCGCGGCGACGTCCGCACGGCTGTGCTCAGCCTTCTCGCGGAGAAGCCTATGCACGGCTACCAGATCATCCAGGAGATCGAAGAGCGCAGCGGCGGGAGCTGGAAGCCGAGCCCCGGCTCGGTATACCCGACGCTTCAGCTCCTCGCCGACGAAGGACTCATCCGCGCGGAGGAGTCCGGCGGGCGCAAGACCTATTCGCTCACGGAGGAGGGACGTCAGGCCGCCGATGGAGCGGGCGACCGCTCGGCCCCATGGGAGACGCCGGGGGCACGTGAGAACGCGAAGGTGACGGCGCTGCCGAAGGCCGGGATGGATCTCGCGCACGCCGTCGCGCAGGTCGGAAGCTCGGGCACGCCGGAGCAGGTCAAGGAAGCGGTGGCCGTCCTGGAGGAGGCGCGTCGCCGGCTCTTCAGCATCCTGGCTCAGGACTGATCCGCGCTCGCCGGCGTCAAGGAGGCTCGGTGACCGACGCCCCGAAGCTGCGCGCGCGTCGCCGCAGGATTCTGCGGTTCGCTGCCCGCTACCTGGTGCAGGCCTGGTGGTACGAGCTCCTGCTCCCGCGCGTGGGACTCGGCCGGATCTCCGCGCGCGGGCGCGCCGCGAGGCTGACCCGCATCGCCCGGCGCTTCCACGGGCTGGCCGTCGAACTCGGCGGGCTCATGATCAAGGTGGGGCAGTTCCTGTCCTCGCGACTCGACGTGCTGCCACCCGAGATCACGAAGGAGCTCGAGGGGCTGCAGGACGAGGTGCCCGCGGTGCCGTTCCCCGCCATCCGCGACCTCGCGGTGGCTGAACTCGGCATCCCGCTCGAGCGCGCGTTCGCGTCCCTCGATGCGGCGCCCCTGGCCGCGGCATCCCTCGGACAGGCGCACCGGGCCACGCTCTCGGCACTCGACGCGGAGGACACCGGGCTGAGCGATGTCGTCGTGAAGATCCAGCGGCCGGGGATCGACGAGGTCGTGGACGTCGATCTCGCCGCCCTCCGCAAGGTGGCCGTGTGGCTGAGCCGCGTCCGCCTCGTCTCCGACCGCGTCGACATGCCCGCGCTCGTCGAGGAGTTCGCGCACACGAGCCTGGAGGAGATCGACTACCTGCACGAGGCGGCGAACTCCGAGCGGTTCGCCGAGTCGTTCGCCGGCGACGAGCGCGTCGCCGTTCCCGCCGTGGTCTGGGAGCGCACGACGCGGCGCGTCCTGACCCTCGAGGACGTCACCGCGATCAAGATCAACGACATCGCGGCGCTGCGGGGCGCGGGCATCGACCCGGCCGCCGTGGCAGCCGCGTTCGCGGCCGTCATGTTCGATCAGCTCTTCCGCCACGGGTTCTTCCACGCCGACCCGCACCCGGGGAACATCTTCGTCGTGCCCGGTGCGTCCAGTGGTGCGGATGCGGGAGCCCGGCCCTTCACTTTCGCGTTCGTCGACTTCGGGATGATGGGGGAGGTGCCCGACACCCTGCGCCGTGGGCTGCGCCGCCTGCTCATCGCGGCGGCGGCGCGCGACGGCAAGGGCATGGTCTCCGGCATCCAGGATGTCGGTGTCCTGCTGCCGTCGGCGGACACGGTCGAGCTGGAGCGGGCGCTCACCACCCTGTTCGCCCGGTTCGGCGGGATGGGGTTCGCCGAGCTTCAGGAGGTCGACCCCCGCGAGTTCCGGGCCTTCGCCGTCGAGTTCGGCGACGTCGTGCGGTCGCTGCCGTTCCAGCTCCCGGAGAACTTCCTCCTCATCATCCGGGCGATGTCGCTGACCTCCGGCATGTGCAGTTCGCTCGACCCCGACTTCAACATCTGGGATGCCGTCGAGCCCTACGCCGCACAGCTGCTCCGCGAAGAGGGCGGGAACGTCATCCAGGACGTCGCCGCACGCGTCGTCTCGACGGCCGGCCTGATCGCGCGCCTGCCCGGACGGGTCGATGCCGTCCTCACGCGCCTCGACGAGGGGCGACTCGCCGTCGACACGCCGCGGCTCGACCGGCGCATCGCGCGACTGGAGCGGGCTGCCCGGCGCATCGTCTCCGCGATCCTGTTCGCCGGGCTGCTGATCGGCGGCATCCTGCTGCGCGCCGACGACGCCGTATTCGGGACGGTGCTCATGGCAGCCTCGGCGCTCCCGCTCCTGCACGCCCTGTTCGCCGGCGCCGGCACACGGCGCTGAGGTGGGTATCGGCGGAGCACCTCGCGGCGCACACTGGACCTGACACCCCACCGCCTGTCACGGTAATCGCCTGCCACCGAAGCAACAGGGAGCAGTCATGTCGTACAACGTCGGCTATTTCGTCGGGAGCCTCTCCTCGACGTCGGTCAACCGCATCCTCTCGAAGGCCCTCATCCGCCTTGCGCCGGACGACCTCGAGTTCTCCGAGATCTCGATCCGTGACCTTCCGCTCTACAGTCCCGACTACGACGCCGACTACCCGGCGGAGGCGCGGGCGTTGAAGGACGCGATCGCCGCCGCCGACGCCGTGCTGTTCGTCACCCCCGAGTACAACCGGTCCATCCCGGGCGCGCTCAAGAACGCCATCGACTGGGCCTCGCGCCCGTGGGGGCAGAACTCGTTCGACCACATCCCCGCCGCCGTCATCGGCGCCTCCATCGGGCAGATCGGCACCGCCGTCGCGCAGCAGAGCCTGCGCGGCGTCCTGAGCTTCTGCAACGCCCGGCAGATGACGGCGCCGGAGGCGTACATCCACTTCACGCCCGAGGTGTTCGCCGAGGACGGGAGCGTCTCGAACGAGGGCACGGCGGAATTCCTCCGGACCTTCATGACCGAGTTCCGCGACCACGTGGAGCGGGTGCTGACGGTGCTGCCGCGGTCGGACACCGCGTAGGCTCGATCCCTATGGCAGTCGGCGCAGTGATCCACACGTTCGCGGTGCAGCTGGCCGATGTAGACCGCGGTGTCTACGAGGAGCTGACTCTGCGCGTCGCCCGCCACCCGTCGGAGACGGACGCGTTCCTGATGACGCGGGTCCTCGCGTACTGCCTGGAGTTCGAAGACGGTATCGCGTTCAGCGAGGGGATCAGCGCGACTGACGAGCCCGCCGTGCTCGTGCGCGACCTCACCGGTCGCCTCACCGCGTGGATCGAGGTGGGTGCACCGGATGCCGCACGCCTGCACTACGGCAGCAAGCTCGCCGACCGCACCACCGTCTATACGCATCGCGACCCGGCGAAGGTCGCCGCGGCGTGGGCCGGCAAGCCGATCCACCGGCCGGAGTCGATCGTCCTGCACAGCTTCGACCCCGGGTTCATCGAGGCCGCTGCCGGCGTCGTGGAACGGCGGAACACGATGACCCTCTCGGTCACCGAGCACCAGGTCTACCTCGAGCTCAACGGGACGACGTCCACCTCCGGCATCCACGATCACTCTCTCGTGTGACGCCGTCTTGCGCGGCGACGGCGCTGTGTCAACCCGTTGGGCCGGTAAGGAGCGCATCCGTATGGTTGACCGGGTAGGGCGGCCCGCGGACACGAGGCGGCAGCGCACTCACGTGGGAGGGGAAGCCATGGCGGAGGGGACGGAACGATCGCTTCCGACCGCATCGCCGCCCGCGGCGGGGCCCGCGGGGGAGCGCCTCGGTGGCAGATACCTGCTGCAGTCTCCGATCGGGGAAGGCGGCATGGGGGTCGTCCATCTCGCGCAGGACGAGCTGCTCGGCCGGACCGTGGCGGTCAAGGTCTTCCGCGACGGGACCGCGGATGCCGCGCGCACGACGTCGGAGACGCGGCTGCTCGCGGGCCTCAACCACCCCGCGCTCGTGACCCTGTTCGACGCTCATGTCGACGGCGCCGCCCCCAACTATCTCGTCATGGAGTTCGTCGACGGCCCGACGCTTGCCGACCGCATCCTGCGCGGCCCCATCCCCGAGGACGTCGTCGCGACCATGGCCCGAGACCTCGCGGACGCCCTCCACGTGGTGCACGCGGCGGGCGTCGTGCATCGCGACATCAAGCCGTCCAATGTCCTGCTGCGTACCTCGCCGGTACCGGGGGAGGAGTTCCGCGCGAAGCTCGCGGACTTCGGCATCGCGTACCTCGTCGACTCGACCCGCCTGACCACACCGGGTCTTCTCATCGGCACGGCCGCCTATGTCAGCCCCGAGCAGGTCCGCGGGGTCGCGCCGACGTCGGCAGCGGACATCTACGCCCTGGGCCTCGTGCTGCTCGAGTCCCTCACCGGGGTCCGCGCCTTCGCGCAGGACACCCCGCACGAGGCCGCCCTCGCCCGGCTGTCGCAGGCTCCGTCGATCCCCGCGCACCTCGGACCCGAGTGGGTCGCGCTGCTCACGCGGATGACGGCCACCGACCCCGCGGACCGGCCCTCCGCGCTCGACGTCGTCGTCGCCGTGAACGCCTTCGGCGGTTCCGGCGCAGACGGACCGACCGCAGGCCCCACGGCGACGGCCATCGCGACGGCACTGGACCGCGTCGTGACACCGAGCGAGGCCGCCCAGTATGCAGCGGCGTCCGCGCCCGACGTCACGATCGCCGACGGGCCGGTCGCAAGCGAGTCGGCCGTCTCCTGGCCGGCGGCGGTCGACCAGGACGCCGCGACGAGGACCCTGGTGGGGCCGCAGCCGCAGGAGGCCCGGACCCCGCCGGGGCGCCGCCGCTGGGTCCCGCATGTGGTGGCCGCCGTCGTGGTCATCGCGTTCGTGGTCGCCGGCCTGCTCATCTGGGGGGCGCTCGCCGCTCCGCCCGCCGAGCCGCTGATGCCGAGCATCGACGGACCGCTCGGCACGCACCTCGATCAGCTCTGGGATTCGGTGACACCATGACTTCCGCACTTCGCGCTGCGGCCTCCGCCGCCGTCCTGACCGTCGCCCTGCTCCTGTCGGCCTGCGCGGGCCCGGCCCCCGGCCTCGCCGCAACGGCCGCCCGCGACATGCAGGAGACCGTCGTCACCATCGCGCAGCATGCGGCAGCGGGCGACCCCGCGGCCGCGGTCGCCGAGCTCGACGCGCTGCAGCAGCGTCTTGACGCTGCGCTGGCCGCCGACGACATCACCGCCGACCGGGCGGCGCTCGTGCAGCGGTCGATCGACCTCGTCCGTGCAGACCTGGAGGGTGTCCTCGCCGAGAACGCGACGCCCGCCCCTCCTGCGACCGAGGATGCCGGCACCGGGAGCACGTCGGACGATCCGGCGACCGACGACGGCGACACCACCGACGACAGCGGCAAGGGCAACAGCGGGAACGGGAACAGCGGCAACGACGGCAAAGACGGCAACGGCAACGGCAACGGCAACGGGAAGGGCAACGACTGAAGCCGCATCCGGAGTTGCCCTCGGTGGCCTGGAAGTGGTACTTGTAGGGATGACGGGATCTGGGGTTCCGTCGACGGGGCCGGGGGGTTCCGTCACCACAGGACCAGGGGAGTCCGATGAGTCAGCTGACGCTCGTTCCGGCCGTGTATCGCTGCCCGGATCACGACAACCACGAAGCCCTCACCGAACGCGTGCGCGAGCGCGTGGCGTGGGAGATCCGCTGCCTCGGCGAGCAGCCGTCTGCGGCGTTCCACGTCGCCGTCACGTGCCCCGGGCGCGCCGCCGCGCCGGAGACCGAGCATCGGCGCGTGTACGCCGGCACCTGGGAGCTCGCCTGACCCGGTAGCGGTCGAGCGCGGCGGGACGCTCCGGTCCGCGCCGTCCGATATCGTCGTGTGTGACATGAGAGCGCAGCCGCACCGATGATGAAGCCCGCCGCGGGGCGCCCACCCCGCTTCTCCCTCGCGTGCGTCGGGATCGGTCTGACGGCCGGACTGCTGTCCGGGCTCTTCGGCGTCGGCGGCGGCACGGTCATCGTCCCGCTCCTCGTCCTCCTGCTCGGCTTCGATCAGCGTCGCGCCGCGGGGACCTCGCTTGCGGCCATCGTCCCGACGGCGACCGTGGGTGTCATCTCCTACGCCGTGCACGGCTCGGTCGCCTGGCTCCCCGCGCTCATCCTCGCCGCCGGCGCCGTGGTGGGTGCGCAGATCGGCACCTGGCTGCTGCCGCGGATCGCGCAGAACGCGCTGAGATGGGGTTTCGTCGCCTTCCTGGTCATCGTCATCGTCATGCTGTTCGTCCAGGTGCCGTCGCGGGATGCCGAGCTGCCGCTGACGTGGTTCACGGGGGCGGGCCTGGTCGTCCTGGGTCTCTTCACCGGCGTCATGGCGGGGCTGCTCGGCGTCGGGGGAGGTGTCATCGTCGTGCCGGCGCTCATGCTGCTGTTCGGGACGAGCGACCTCGTCGCCAAGGGCACCTCGCTGCTCATGATGATCCCCACCGCGCTGTCCGGGACCGTCGGCAACATCCGCCGCGCCAACGTCGACCTCGTCGCCGCGGCCATCATCGGCGCGGCCGCGTGCACGACGACGGCGCTCGGCGCGTGGATAGCGACGAACATCGACCCGTTCACTGCCACCATCCTGTTCGCCGCCTTCATGACGTTCATCGCCGCCCAGATGGCCGTGCGGGCGGTGCGCGCGCGCCGCGCCTGACCGCGCGCCCGGCCGCCGGCATCCCCGCTCGGTAGGATCGGAGGGTGTCCGTGAACCCTGAGCTGGTCGGTCGTGTGTTCCCGCCGACCGACCCGTACCTCGTCGGCCGGGAGAAGGTGCGCGAGTTCGCCCGCGCCGTCTTCGCGACCGACCCCCAGCACACCGACCCCGCGGCCGCGCAGGCGCTCGGCTATGCCGACGTCGTCGCTCCGCCGACCTTCGCCATGGTGATCCAGGACCTGACGCTGCAGCAACTGCTCGCGGAGCCCGAATCGGGCATCGTGCTCGAGCGCACCGTCCACGCCGAGCAGCGCTTCCGCTACACGCGTCCCATCGTCGCCGGCGACGAGCTCACCGGGCGCCTGCAGGTCACCGGCGTCCGGCCGTTCGGGAAGGGCGCCATGGTGACGAGCGAAGCCGAGGTCACGGATGCCGACGGCGGCCATGTCGTGACGGCGACCTCCGTCCTGCTGATCGGGGGCGAGGAATGACCGGCCTGGAGGTCGGCGCCGTCGTCGCCGAGCGGACTGTGCACCTGACCCGCCAGTCGCTCGTGCGCTACGCGGGCGCCTCGGGGGATTTCAACCCCATCCACTTCCGCGACGACGTCGCGACGCGGGTGGGCCTGCCCGGCGTCCTCGCGCACGGGATGCTGACGATGGGCCTCGCCGTGGAGACGCTCGTGCCGTGGCTCGGTGACACCGGCCGCATCCTGGAGTACGGCGTCCGGTTCACGCGCCTTGTCGTCGTCCACGCCGAGGACGGGGCCGACGTCTCCGTCGTCGCCAAGGTCGGCGCCGTGGACGCCGACGCGGCGCGCATCGATCTCACCGTCACCCACGCGGACACGACCGTCCTGGGCAAGGCCCAGGTACGCGTCCGCGTCGACGGATGACCCGCATGCCTGAGATCGCACCCCGCCCCCTGGCCGAGCTGACGACGCTGCGCGCCGGCGGCACTCCGGCCCGCATGGTCGAGGCCACGACCGCGGAGGAGCTCGTCGACATCATGCGCGGACTCTGGTCGGCGCACGAGCCGTGGCTCGTCGTCGGCGGAGGATCCAACCTCCTCGTCGGGGACGAGCCGTTCGACGGGACCGTCGTCCTCGTCCGCACCCACGGCATCGAGCGGCTCCCCGACCCCCGCGACGGCTACGCGCGGGTGCGCGTGCAGGCCGGTCACGACTGGGATGCCCTCGTCGCCTACACCGTTGCGGAGGGGCTCGGCGGGATCGCCGCGATGTCCGGCATCCCGGGCACCGCGGGAGCCGCCCCCGTGCAGAACATCGGCGCGTATGGGCAGGAGCTCGTGCAGACGCTGACCGAGGTGGAACTGCTCGACGAGGCCACCGGCGACGTCTCGACCGTGCCCGCGGCCGACCTGGCGCTCGGATTCCGCACGTCCGTGCTGAAGCACCACTACGGCTCGGTGCCGCTGCGGCCTGCCGTGGTCCTCTCCATCACCCTGGACCTGCCGATCCGCGGCCATGGCGAACGGGTCGTCACCGGGCCGCAGCTGCGGGCCGCACTGGGGCTGGAGGCCGATCAGGCGGTGACGCTGGAGTGGATCCGCGAGACCGTGCTCGCCACGCGCGCCCGGAAGGGCATGGTGCTCGACGACGCCGACGCCGACACGTGGAGCGCGGGGTCGTTCTTCCAGAACGCGATCGTCTCCGCGGCGTTCGCCCGGACGCTTCCGGCGGAGTGCCCGCGCTGGCCGCTGGCGCCCGAGCTCGACCCCGTCGTGGTGATCCCGCTCGACCGCTTCGACGGCGTGGTCGCGCCGATCGTCTCGTCCGAGCCCGACGTCAAGGTGAGCGCCGCGTGGCTCATCGAGCACTCCGGGCTGCGGAAGGGCTTCAAGCTGCCCCGCTCCCGCGCGGCCCTGTCGAGCAAGCACGCGCTCGCGGTGACGAACCGGGGGAATGCGACTGCGGAGGAGCTCGCCGAGCTCGCCCGGTTCATCCAGGGCCGGGTGCAGTCCGAGTTCGGTCTGCTCCTGCAGCCCGAACCCGTCCTCGTCGGCGTCGAACTCTAGCCCGCGTTCGCCGGGTCAGGCGAAGAGGGCCTGCAGGCGCTGCACGCCCTCGAGGATCTGGTCGTCTCCGAGCGCGTAGGACAGCCGCAGGTAACCGGACGGGCCGAAGGCCTCTCCGGGGACCACGGCGACCTCGGCCTTCTCGAGGATGAGGTCGGCGAGTTCCAGCGAGGTCGTGGGAGTGACACCCGCCCACTCACGGCCGAGGAGGCCCGTGACGTCGGGGTATACGTAGAACGCCCCGAGCGGATTCGGAACCGTGACACCGGGGATCTTCGACAGTTCGCCGACGATGAGCGTCCGGCGGCGGTCGAAGGCCTGGCGCATCTGCTCCGCTTCCGTCTGCGGGCCGGTCAGCGCGGCCAGCGCCGCGCGCTGGGCGATGTTGTTGACGTTCGAGCTGAGGTGCGACTGCAGGTTCGCGGCCAGCTTGATGGCGTCGGCGGGTCCGACCATCCAGCCCACCCGCCAGCCGGTCATGGCGTACGTCTTCGCCACGCCGTTGACGAGGATCGTCTGCCCGGCGAGTTCCGGCACGGCTTCGACGATCGAGACGGCGCGGACGCCTTCGTAGACGAGGTTCTGGTAGATCTCGTCGGTGATGACCCAGATGCCGTGCTCCAGCGCCCACTCGCCGATCGCGCGGGTCTCCTCGGGCGTGTAGACGGCGCCGGTCGGGTTGGACGGGGAGACGAAGACGAGCACCGTCGTCTTGTCGGTGCGCGCGGCCTCCAGCTGCGCGACGGTGACCTTGTACTCCTGGTCGGCCCCGGCGAACACCTCGACGGGGATGCCGTCGGCCAGCGCGATCGCCTCGGGGTAGGTCGTCCAGTACGGGGCGGGCAGCAGCACCTCGTCGCCGGGGTTCACGACTGCCTGGAACGCCTGGTAGACGGCCTGCTTGCCGCCGTTCGTGACGACGACCTGCGCGGGCGAGACGTCCAGGCCCGAGTCGTGCAGCGTCTTCGCGGCGATCGCCTCGCGCAGCACGGGGAGTCCGGCCGCCGGCGTGTAGCGGTAGTTCGCGGGGTCGTGCAGGGCCTCGGCGGCCGCGTCCACGATGAACGAGGGTGTCGCGAAGTCCGGCTCTCCGGCCGCGTAGGAGATCACGGGGCGGCCCGCCGCCTGGAGTGCCTTGGCCTTGGCGTCCACTTTGAGGGTGGCGGACTCGGCGATGGCGGAGAGTTTGCGGGAGACAGGAGCGCGTTCGGTCACAGGAAGAGCGTAGCCCGGGAGGCGCGCGGACTTCAGGTCGTCGGCGTGACGCCGTGTGCTCCCCGACCTACCGCCGTCAGGGGCGCACCTCGAGGACGCGGTTGAACGGCGTCTCGGCGACGCTCCGGAACCGGGTGAATCCGCCCGCGGCGGTGACGTCGCGGATCCTGGCGGGACCGGCCTGGGTGCCGAGCGCGAGCCCGACATCCTGCGACAGCGACGAGGGGGTGCACAGCAGCGTGGAGAAGCCGTAGTACGCCCGCCCGACGGGGTTGAGGTTGTCCTCGACACGGTCGCCGGCCAACGGCTCGACGACCATCCAGGTGCCGTCCGGTGCGATCGCCTCGCGGACGTGCGCCGCCGCGCCGACCGGGTCGCCCATGTCGTGCAGGCAGTCGAACATCGTGATGAGGTCGTAGCCTGTGCCGGGGAACTCCTGCGCGGATGCCACCTCGAACCGGACGCGATCCTCGACGCCGGCCTCCGCCGCCCGCTCCCGAGCGGTCTCGATGGATGCGGCATGGTAATCCGAGCCGACGAAAGTGGACTTCGGGAAGGCCTGGGCCATGAGGATCGTGGACGCGCCGTGCCCGCAGCCGACATCGGCCACTGTCGCCCCGGCTTCGAGCTTCTCCGTCACGCCGTCCAGTGCAGGCAGCCACGAGCCGACGAGGTTCGCGTGGTAGCTCGGCCGGAAGAAGCGCTCGCAGCCCACGTGCACGTCGGTGTCGTGCTGGTGCCAGCCGTAGCCGGCTCCGCTGCGGGCGGCATCGACGATGTGCTGCGTGTCGTGCACGGTCCCCAGCGCGATCTGGAAGCAGCCGGGCAGGAATGCCAGGCTGTCCGGATCGGTCATGGCGAGTGCGTGCTCGGGCGGGAGCTCGTAGCGTCGCACGGCCGGGTCGTAGGTGACGTAGCCGCCCGCGGCCTGCGCGTTCAGCCACTCCCGCGCGTACGGCTCGGCGGTGCCCGTGCGCTCGGCGAGCTCGCCCGGGGTCGAGGGACCGTGGGCCGCGAGATCCCGGTAGTAGCCGAGTTTGTCGCCCATGACGACGAGCGCGGCATTGAGCGTCGCCCCGACTTCGTCGACCGCGCGGAAGACGAAGCTCATGAGCGGCCGGTCCTAGACTCTGGTCATGCTGGTGGGTCGGCAGGCCGAGCAGCAGGCGATCGACCGCCTGGTGGCCGCCGCTCGCCTCGGGACGAGCGGGGTGCTCGCCGTCACGGGCGAGGCCGGTGCCGGGAAGACGGCGCTGCTCGAGGCCGCTGTTGCCGGGTTGGGCGACATGCGCGTGCTGCGGGCGACGGGGCTCGAGTCCGAGCATGAGCTGCCGTTCGGGGCACTGCTCCAGCTCCTGCGGCCCGCGCTCGCTGCACGGGAGGGCATCCCGCCGGTGCAGGCCGACGCGCTCGCCGCGGCCCTGGGACTGCCGCTCGGTGACGCCGCGCCGAGCTCGCGCGACCGGTTCACGATCGGCGCCGCCGTGCTGAGCGTACTGTGCCGGTATGCCGAGGACGGCCCGCTCGCCGTGGTCGTCGACGATCTGCAGCTCGTCGACACGCCCTCGGTGGATGCGCTCGTCTTCGCCGCCCGCCGCCTCGCCGCAGAGCCGATCGTGGTGCTCTGCGGGGTGCGGATCCCGGAGGGCGACCAGGTGGCCGCCGGTCTTCCCGCGCTGCGGCTGGAGGGATCGATCTCGACGCCGCCCGTGCCCTCGTGGCCGGGGCGCACCCGCATCCGGTGCCGGAAGAGCATGTCGAGGTCCTGCACCGCGCGACGGCCGGAAACCCCCTCGCGCTGCTCGAGCTGGGTGCGGCGGATCGCGAGGTCGTGGAGAGCATGGAGACCGGGCTGCCGGTGCGGGTGTCCCGGGCCGTCACCGGCGCGTTCGCGCGTCGCCTCGCACGCCTGGACGACGAGGCCCGCGCGGCCCTGCTCGTCGCGGCCGTGTGCGGTCCCGATCTGCGGCACGTCACCGACGCCTGCGGGATGCTGAACGTGGATGCCGGCCGGCTCGGAGCGGCAGAGGACGCCGGCCTCATCGCCGTGGCGGCGGGTCGCGTCGCGTTCCGCCATCCGCTGCTGCGCGCTGCCGTCTACTCGGGGGCCCCGGTGGACGATCGCCGGCGCGCGCATCGCGCGGCGGCGGACGCGCTGCCGCGCGGCGACGTCGACCGCCGCGCCTGGCACCTGTCCGAGGCTGTCTGGGAGCCGGACGCCGCGGTCGCCGATCTGCTCGCCGAGGCGGGCGAGCACGCGGTCTCCCGGGCGGCGTTCGCCGTGGCCGCGAGCGCGTTCGAACGGTCGGCGCGGCTCACGCCGGACGTGGGGGTGCGTGCGGAGCGGCTGCTGCGCGCCGCCGATGCCGCCTGGAGGGCCGGTGAGGGGGATCGCGCGCTGACCCTGCTGGACATGCGGGCGCCGGGCGGGTCCCCGGACCTGCGCGACCTCGAGCTGCGGGCCTCGGTAGCCGCCCGCACGGGCACGGTGCGCGACGCGCTCGGCATCCTCCTCACCGCTGCCGGTCGTCCCGCCGAAGCGGCCGAGCAGGCGGTCTTCCTCGCCGACGCCGTCCACGCGACGTACTACCTCGGCGACGCCCGGACGGCGTCCGAACTCGCGGGCCGTCTCGAGGCGCTCCTGCCGCACGTCGCCGACCCGCGGGCGCGGGCGCTCGGTCTCATGGCGACCGGCATCGCGCGGATCCTCGCCGGTCACGGTGGCGTGGACGACATCCGTGCGGCGGTGCCTCTCCTCGAATCGGGCTCGCGGCTGCGGGACGATCCGCGGCGGCTGTCCTTGCTGCTGCTGGCTCCGCTGTTCCTGCGCGACGCCACCGCCGGTGCCCGCCTCCGGACGCTCGTCGACCAGGTGCCCGGCGCGGCGGGAGTCGGCGCGCTGCCGGCCGTGCTCTTCCACGTCGCGCGCGACCAGGCGACCACGGCCGCGTGGTCCCGCGCGGAGGCGAACTACGCGGAGGCGATCCGGCTCGCGGTCGAGACGGGGCAGGACACCGAGCTCGCGATGTCACTTGCCGGCCTCGCGTGGCTGGAATCGCGCAGCGGTAAGGCGGACGCCTGCCGCGCCCATGCGGCGCGCGCGGACGATCTCTGCCGGGCCCGCGGCATCCGGATGGGCCAGGTCTGGATCGCCTTCGCGCTCGGTGACCTCGAGCTGTCCCTGGGGCGGGCCGAGGCGGCGGTCACGCAGTTCGCCGCGCTCGCCGAGACGCTCGCCGAACGCGGGCTCGACGACCCCGACCTCGCGCCGGCCCCCGAGCTCGTCGATGCCCTGCTGCGCCTGGGCAGGCCGGGGGAGGCCCGCGCGGAGGCGGAGGCGTTCGCGCGGCGCGCCGCGCAGAAGGGTCAGCCCTGGGCGCTGGCTCGCGCCGACCGGGCGCAGGCGCTCGTGGCCGATGGCGAGGAGTGCGTGCGGCTCTTCGAACGGGCTCTCGTGTCGCATGCGCGCACGCTCGACCGATTCGAGGACGCACGCACCCACCTCGCGTTCGGTGAGCGGCTGCGGCGGATGGCCCGGCGGGTCGACGCGCGCCGGGAGCTGCGGGCCGCCCTCGAGGTGTTCGCCGATCTCGGCGCCGAGGTGTGGCGCGCGCAGGCCGTCGCGGAGCTCGCGGCCACCGGTGAGCACGTGCACGCCGGAGCCGCGAGCGCCACGGCGAGCCTCACTCCCCAGGAGCTGCAGGTCAGCGTCCTCCTCGCCGAGGGGCGGACGACCCGGGAAGCGGCCGCCGCCCTGTTCCTCAGCCCGAAGACGGTGGAGTACCACCTGCGCAAGGTCTACACGAAGCTCGGGATCGGGTCGCGTGCGGAACTCGCCCGGGCGATCGCCGAAATCGATTGACGCTCAGAGATCCGGTTGCCTCACAGATCGAGGGGCCAGGCCGGGTGCAGCTGGATGACGCCGCCGCTGGCCATCGGATGCCGCGACGCCAGCTCGACGGCTTCTTCGATCGTCTCGCACTCGAGCACGTCGAAGCCGCCGATCAGCTCGTAGGCCTCGGCGAACGGGCCGTCGCTGACGATGACCTCGCCCTTGCGGCGACGGATGGTCTTGGCCTCGCCGCCGGGGCGCAGACGATCGCCCTCCGTCGCGCGGCCGGCCCCGTAGGACTCCTCGACCCACTGCTCGATCGTGACCGGAGCCTCGTCGGCGTCGGTGAGAGTGGGGTCGGCGAGCACCAGCATGAGAAAACGCATCGTTGTTCCTTCCGTTATGGGTGACGTTACGTGAAGGCGTCGAACGGCACCGGACGGAATCGACATCCGCTCACGACGTGAGCGCGAGCAGCATACGCACGGAAGGGGGCGGATGCCGTCCGGCACCCGCCCCCTCCTCGTACTCCGGGACTAGTCGTTCTCGACGAGGAACCGGCTGTATGCCCCCAGGGTCAGGAACGTCGGGAACTCCGCACCCAGCGCGACATCGCGGAACACCTCCGCGGCGTCGTCGAAGCGGTCACCGTCGCGTCGCTCCACCTCGCCGAGCACCTGCGTGATGAGGCCCTCGATGTAGCCGCGCGTGATCGGGGTGCCGTCCTCGATCTCGCGGTCCTGATGGATCCACTGCCACACCTGGGAGCGGCTGATCTCGGCGGTCGCGGCATCCTCCATGAGGTTGTCGATCGCCACCGCACCGAGGCCGCGCAGCCACGCCTCGATGTAGCGGATCGCGACGGAGACGTTGCCGTGCACGCCCGCGGCCGTGATGGGCAGGCCGATGTGGCAGTCCAGCAGCTGCTCGGGGCGCACCGACACCTCCGGGCGCTGCCGGTCGACCTGGTTCGGCCGGTCGCCGAGCACCGCATCGAACTCGGCCTGCGCGACCGGGATGAGGTCGGGGTGGGCCACCCACGTGCCGTCGAAGCCGTCGCCGGCCTCGCGCTTCTTGTCCGCCGCGACCTTCTCGAACGCCTGGCGGGTGACCTCGGGGTCGCGCCGGTTCGGGATGAACGCGCTCATGCCGCCGATCGCGAAGGCGCCGCGCTTGTGGCACGTCTGCACGAGCAGCTCGGTGTAGGCCCGCATGAACGGCACGGTCATCGTCACCTGGCTGCGGTCGGGCAGCACGAAGCGTGCGCCGCGGCCGCGGTAGTTCTTGATCATCGAGAAGATGTAGTCCCACCGCCCGGCGTTCAGGCCCGCGCAGTGGTCGCGGAGCTCGAAGAGGATCTCCTCCATCTCGAACGCGGCGGGGAGGGTCTCGATGAGCACCGTCGCGCGGATCGTCCCGTGCGGGATGCCGACGTACTCCTCGCTGAAGCTGAACACGTCGTCCCACAGCTTGGCCTCTTCGGCGGACTCGATCTTCGGGATGTAGAAGTACGGCCCGCGTCCGTTCGCGATCAGCTGCTGCGCGTTGTGGAAGAAGTACAGCCCGAAGTCGACGAGCGAACCGGATGCCGAGGCGGCGCGGCCGTTGCGGTCGGTGAACCGGATGTGGCTCTCCAGCAGGTGCCAGCCGCGCGGACGCATGACGATGGTCGGGGTCTGCGCCGCCGTGACGGAGTAGACCTTCCCCTCCCGGCTCGTGAAGCTGAGCTCCCCGCGGATCGCGTCGCGCAGCGACAGCTGCCCCTCGATGACGTTCCGCCAGGTGGGGCTCGTGGCGTCCTCCTGGTCGGCGAGCCACACCTTCGCACCGGAGTTCAGCGCGTTGATGGTCATCTTCGGGTCGGTCGGGCCGGTGATCTCGACGCGGCGGTCTTCGAGGCCGGGACCGGCGCCGGCGACCCGCCAGTCGGCATCCTCCCGGATGTGGGCCGTGTCGTCGCGGAAGCGCGGATCGTGTCCGTTGCCGATCTCGAAGCGGCGGCGCATGCGATCGGCGAGCCGGTCGTGCCGGCGGCCGGCGAACCGGTCGTGCAGCGCGGCGAGGAAAGCGAGCGCGTCGGGGGTGAGGATCTCGTCGTAGCGGTCCCGCAGGGGACCGGTGATCGTGATCTCGGGGATGCGGATGGGTGTCGTGGTGGGCGCGATGCCCGTGGCGGTGGGAGTCATTGCCCTGTCTTCCTGTGCGTGGGTGACGGTGCTGTCAGTCGGAGAGATGTGGATGCGCAGTTCAGTGGAACTGCTGCGCCTCGGTCGATCCGACCAGGGCGAGCGTGGCGCTGTCGGGGTTGAGCGCCGTCGAGACGAAGTCGAAGTAGCCGGTTCCGGCCTCGCGCTGGTGCTTCGTGGCGGTGTAGCCGCGGGCCTCGGACGCGAACTCGGCCTCCTGGAGCTCGACGTAGGCGCTCATGGCGCGTTCGGCGTAGCCCTTGGCGAGGTCGAACATCGAGTAGTTCAGGGCGTGGAAGCCGGCCAGTGTGATGAACTGGAACTTGTAGCCCAGGTCCGCGAGCTCCTGCTGGAAGCTCGCGATCTGCTCGTCGTCGAGGTGGCGCTTCCAGTTGAAGCTCGGCGAGCAGTTGTAGGCCAGGAGCTTACCGGGGAACTGCGCGTGGATCGCCTTCGCGAAGTCACGGGCCAGCTCGATGTCGGGCTCGCCGGTCTCGACCCAGATGAGGTCGGCGTACGGGGCGAACGCGAGTCCGCGGCTGATGACCGATTCCAGACCCGGCCGCACGCGGTAGAAGCCCTCGCTCGTGCGCTCACCGGTCGTGAACTCCTGGTCGCGCGGGTCGACGTCGCTCGTGAGCAGGTCGGCGGCCAGCGCGTCGGTGCGGGCGATGATGATGGTCGGGACGTCGGCGACGTCGGCCGCCAGCCGGGCCGCGTTGAGCGTGCGGATGTGCTGCTGGGTCGGGACGAGCACCTTGCCGCCGAGGTGGCCGCACTTCTTCTCGCTCGCGAGCTGGTCCTCCCAGTGGATGCCGGCGGCGCCAGAGGCGATGAGCGACTGCGCGAGCTCGTACGCGTTCAGGGGTCCCCCGAACCCGGCCTCCGCGTCGGCGACGATGGGCGCCAGCCAGTCCTGCGTGAGGGTGCCCTCGGCGTGCTCGATCTGGTCCTGGCGGATGAGGGCGTTGTTGATGCGGCGGACGACGGCCGGCACCGAGTTGGCGGGGTACAGGCTCTGGTCGGGGTAGGTCTGCCCGGCGAGGTTCCCGTCGGCGGCGACCTGCCAGCCGGAGAGGTAGATGGCCTTCAGGCCTGCCCGCACCTGCTGCACGGCCTGGCCGCCCGTGTAGGCGCCCAGGGCCCGGATGTAGTCCTCGGTGTGCAGGAGGTTCCACAGGTTCTCCGCGCCGCGGCGGGCCAGCGTGTTCTCCTCGCGGACCGACCCCCGGAGGCGGATGACGTCCTCCGCCGTGTACGTGCGCTCGACGCCGTCCCAGCGGGGATCGGTGTCCCAGATCTCCTGCAGCTCGGCGGCGGTCTGCGTCTGGTCGCCGGCGCGGAGCGGCGGCTGACCGGGGGTGGCCTGGATCGTCATGTCGGTTCTCCTTCGTCGGGTGCCGGTTCCTCCGGCGGGGTGGTGTGGATCCACTCTGCGTGAACTTTCGGCTGTGACTTGACGGATCGGGCTGTGAAGATTGCAGGATCTTCTGTTCTTGTGACAGACTTCCGGACATGACGATCGTGGAAGACGCCCCCGTCGAGCCGGACACGGCCGACGCGCTCACCATCGGCCGCCGCATCCGCCAGCTGCGGACGGCGCGCGGGATGACGCTCGACGACCTCGCCGCGGCGGTCGATCGTGCGCCCAGTCAGCTGTCCATGATCGAGACCGGGAAGCGCGAGCCGCGCTTGACCCTCCTGCGGACGATCGCGCGCGCTCTCGGCACGACGATCGACGCGCTCCTGGAGGCGGAACCCCTCGACGAACGCGCGACGCTGGAGATCGCGCTCGAGCGCGCCATGAAGGGGCAGACGTTCCGGGCGCTGGGCATCGAGCCCTTCCGCATCGGCAAGTCCGTGCCGAACGAGGCGCTGCAGGCCCTGCTCGCCCTGCAGGGCGAGGTGGAGCGGCTCAACGATGAGCGGTCGGCGACGCCCGAGGAGGCCCGGCGCGCCAACGTCGAGCTGCGTCACCTCATGCGCCGGCAGGACAACCACTTCGCGGAGCTCGAAACCCAGGCCCGCAGCATCCTGGACGCCGTCGACCACCCCGGCGGGCCGCTGACCCAGCGCACCGCATCGGACATCGCGGCGCATCTGGGGTTCTCACTGCACTACGTGCCCGACCTGCCGCCGTCCACCCGCAGCGTCGTCGACCTGAAGAACGGCCGCCTGTACCTCTCCAGCACCGTCCCGGCCAAGGGCGACTCGCGCACCGCCGTGCTGCAGGCGCTCTCCAGCCGCATCCTCGGGCATGCGGAGCCGCGCTCCTACGCGGAGTTCCTCCGTCAACGGGTGGAGACGAACTACCTCACGGGCGCCCTGCTGATCCCGGAGGACCACGCGGTGGCGTTCCTGCAGGATGCCAAGTCCCGCCGGGCGATCTCCATCGAAGACCTCCGCGACGCGTACTCGGTCTCGTACGAGACGGCGGCGCACCGGTTCACGAACCTCGCGACGCAGCACCTGGACATCCCCGTGCACTTCCTCAAGGTGCACGAGTCCGGCACCATCACGAAGGCGTACGAGAACGACGACGTGAACTTCCCCTCCGACCGGCTCGGCTCCATCGAGGGCCAGATGTGCTGCCGGAAGTGGACGAGCCGCGTCGTCTTCGACATCCCGGACAAGTTCAACCCGTATTACCAGTACACCGACACCGGCAACGGGACCTACTGGTGCACGGCGCGGGTGGAGCCCTCCAGCGAGGGCGCGCACTCGGTGTCGGTCGGCGTGCGGTTCGAGGACACGAAGTGGTTCATCGGGCGGGACAGCCCGAACCGGGGGATCTCCCGGCACTCCGTCGAGGTGTGCTGCCGCCGTGCCCCGGCCGAGCTCGAGGGCCAGTGGCGCGACCAGGCGTGGCCGAACGTCCGCACGCCGCGGACGCTGCTCGCGACGCTCCCGAGCGGCGCCTTCCCGGGCGTGGACACGACCGACCTGTACGAGTTCCTCGACGCCCACGCCCCGCGCGGCTGAACCGTCGCTACGGACCCGCGTGGCTCGGGCTCGCGTCCAACGCGAATGCCGTCCACAGCTCGGCGCGGACCGCGAAGGATGACAGGTCGCGGCCGAGCAGGGTCTCGGCCTGCGCGAGGCGCGCGCGGACGGTGTGCCGGTGGACCCCGAGCTCCCGCGCCGCGCGCTCGTGCGAGCACTCCGCATCCAGCCATCCCCGGACGGTGCGCGTGAGGTCGGACCCGGTGCGGGCATCGTGGGCGCGCAGCGGCCCGAGGAGCGCCGCCGCGGCTGCGCGCGGGCCCGGTCCGGCCAGGGCCGGCAGGATGCCCCGGTCGATGAGCTCACCGAAGTGCGTGACGGGCTCCGTACCCCGCTCGCGCGCCACCCGCGCCGCCACGACGGCTTCCGCCATCGCCGCGTACCGCGTCGGCGCGGAGACGCCGACGCGCGTGCCGACGCGCGCCGCGAACTCGTCGAGGAGATCGCGCGCGCCGGCCGGGACGATGAGCAGGATGCCGTCCTCGACGCCGCCCGCGAACAGCGCCCCGCGGGCCTCCGCCGAGCGCGCGTCGACCCATTCCCACGCCGCACGGGCAGGGGCCGGCAGCGCGGCGACGGCGACGAGCACCGGCTCCGCGGGCAGCGCCATGCCCGTCTCGCGGAGCGTCCGTCCCGCGAGTGCGCCCTGCCCCGCGACCAGCAGCTGGGCGATGCCGCGGTGGAGGGCCCGCCGCGCCCGCTCGACGCTCTCCTGCTGCTCGAGGGCCAGCCCGATCGTGGCGACCGCGGCGGTGACGACGCCGCGGGCTTCATGGTCGAGTCCGCCGGCGGCGAGCGCGACCGCGCCCCGGAGATGGCCGCCGCGCCCGAGCGTCTGCACCGTGAAGTCGGTGCCGCCGATGCGGACGGCGGCGCCGGCGCGCGCGCCGCGGCGAAGCATGCCGGCCACCTCCTCGCGGAGGGCGGCCGCGGTCTCGGGCTCCAGGGGGCCGGCGTGCTCCCGCGTGACGGTGCCGGAGGCGTCGAACAGCCCGGCCCACGTGCCGAGCTGACGACCGAGCTCGACCAGGGTCGATTCGACCCCGCCGGCGCGCAGCGCGGCAAGGGAGAGCGCCCGCTGCGCCGACAGGGCCCAGCTGCGGCGCGCGTACGCCTGCGCCGCGATCGCCTCCGCGTTGGCGCGGGCCACGGCGATGAACGGCGTCCGATACGGGACTTCGAACAGCGGCATCCGCACGGCCCGGCACGCGTCCACGAGGGCGGGCGGGATGCCGTCGCGGACGACTTCGGTGCCGAAGCCGAGGCCGCGGACCCCGCGCGCATCGAGGCGTGCCACGTACTCCACGTACGGCGCCGGATCCTCCGCGGCACCGGCACCGCCGGACACGAACTGGGTCCCCGTCGTCAGGAGGATGAGGTCGTCGGCGAGGAACGGCGTCGGATCGGCGAGGTCGGAGCCGTGCACCCAGCGGATCGTGCGATCCAGGGCCTCCGGGTCCAGCTCCGCTTCGGGCAGCGCGAGCCGCAGGCGCAGGTCACGGCGGCGCAGCAATTCGCGAAGAGTGGGCTCCGGCTCGGCCACGGACATGGCACCTCCCTGTACGTGATGTACATCCTGTCGTCTCGAAATGTACCGGACGGCCACTGTGGTGGCCGCCACGGCGGGCATACGCTCCCCGCATGAGCCTCACCGACACCTCTCTCGCCGGCGGCCCCTCTCTTCTGCAGGAGCGCCGCATTCAGACCGCCATCCCGGGACCGCGGTCCCAGGAGCTGCTCGACCGCAAGGCGGCCGCCGTCGCGGCGGGTGTCGGCCACACGGTGCCGATCGAGGCCGTCGCCGCCGGGGGCGGCGTCGTCGTCGACGCCGACGGCAACTCGCTCATCGACCTCGGCGCCGGCATCGCGGTCACGACCGTCGGCAACGCCCACCCCGCGGTCGTCGCCGCCGTGCAGGAGCAGGTGGCCCGCTTCACCCACACGTGCTTCATGATCTCGCCGTACGAGTCCTACGTCGCCGTCGCCGAGGCCCTCAACCGCCTGACGCCCGGCGACCACGCCAAGAAGAGCGCACTGTTCAACTCCGGCGCCGAGGCCGTCGAGAACGCCGTCAAGATCGCCCGCAAGCACACCGGCCGCCAGGCCGTCGTCGCGTTCGACCACGCCTACCACGGGCGCACCAACATGACGATGGCCCTCACCGCCAAGGCCATGCCGTACAAGAGCGGCTTCGGGCCCTTCGCCTCCGAGATCTACCGCGTTCCGGCCTCCTACCCCTACCGCGACGGGCTCACCGGCGCGGAGGCCGCGGCCAAGGCCATCTCGACGATCGAGAAGCAGATCGGCGCCGACAACCTCGCCGCCGTGATCATCGAGCCCATCCAGGGCGAAGGCGGATTCATCGTCCCCGCCGAGGGCTTCCTGCCGGCCGTCGTCGACTGGTGCTGTGACAACGGCGTCGTGTTCATCGCGGACGAGGTGCAGACCGGCTTCGCCCGCACCGGGGCCCTGTTCGCCAGCGAGCTGTTCGGGATCGTGCCCGACCTCATCACGACCGCCAAGGGCATCGCGGGGGGCATGCCTCTCGCCGCCGTCACCGGGCGCTCCGAGATCATGGACGCCTCGCACAGCGGAGGGCTCGGCGGCACGTACGGCGGCAACCCCGTCGCGTGCGCCGCGGCGCTGGCCTCCATCGACGCGTACGAGAACGAAGGGCTGCTGGAGCGGGCGCAGGAGATCGGCACGATCCTCCGCACCCGTCTCGAGTCGCTGCAGGCCGGTGACCCGCGCATCGGCGACGTCCGCGGTCACGGCGCGATGATCGCCGCCGAGTTCGTCGATCCCGCGACGAAGGCGCCGGATGCCGCCCTGACCTCCGCGATCGCGAAGGCGTGCATCGCGGAGGGCGTCATCGTCCTCACCTGCGGCACCTACGGCAACGTCATCCGGTTCCTCCCGCCCCTCGCGATCGGCGACGACCTTCTGCATGAAGGTCTGGATGTCGTCGCCGCCGTCCTCGCCGCGCAGTGACGTCCGAGACGTCGCAGAAGGAGAAGTCATGAATGAGATCACCCGGGACGTCGTCATCGTCGGGGCCGGTGCCGCCGGCCTCACCGCCGCGAACCAGCTGCGCAAGGCAGGCCTCTCCGTCGCGGTCCTCGAAGCGCGTGACCGCGTCGGCGGTCGCCTGTGGACCGACACGATCGAGGGCGCCATGCTCGAGATCGGCGGCCAGTGGGTCTCGCCCGACCAGGACGCGCTCATCGAGACGGTCGCGGACCTGGGCCTGGAGACCTTCAGCCGGTACCGCGAGGGCGACAGCGTCTACATCGGTCCCGACGGAACCGTCTCCCGCTTCACCGGTGACGTCTTCCCGGTGAGCGCGGAGACCGAAGCCGTCATCACCGAGATCACGGAGCGCCTGGACGCCATGGTGGCCGAGATCGACCCCGATCGCCCGTGGGCGCACCCGCGGGCGGAGGAGTGGGACCGGGTCTCCTGGGATGCCTGGCTGCGCGCGCAGACCGACGACGACGAGGCGGTGCGCAACCTCGCGTTCGCGACCGGGTCGGCCATGCTCACGAAGCCCACGCACGCGTTCTCGCTCCTGCAGTCGCTCCTCATGGCGGCCAGCGCCGGCAGCTACTCGAACCTCGTGGACGCGGACTTCATCCTCGACAAACGCGTCGTCGGCGGCCTCCAGCAGGTGCCGCTCCTTCTTGCGGAGCGCCTCGGCGACGACGTCTTCCTGAACGAGCCGGTGCGCACGATGGAGTGGTCGGATGCCGGGGTCACGGCCATCGCCGACGGCATGACGGTGCGCGCCCGCCACGGCATCCTGGCGCTCGCGCCCGTGCTCTACAACCGGATCTCGTTCGTCCCCGCCCTGCCCCGCCTCCAGCACCAGATGCACCAGCACCTCTCGATGGGGTTCGTGATCAAGGTGCACGCGGTCTACGACCGCCCGTTCTGGCGCGAGCAGGGCCTGTCCGGCACGGCGTTCAGCCCCTACGAGCTGTCGCACGAGGCCTACGACAACACCAACCACGGCGACGAACGAGGGACCCTCGTCGGCTTCGTCTCAGACCGGAACGCCGACGACGTGTTCCGGGTCTCCGCCGAGGAGCGCCGTGAGCGCATCCTCGAATCGCTCTCCCACTACTACGGGCCGGAGGCGAAGAACCCCGTCGTGTACTACGAGAGCGACTGGGGTGCGGAGGAGTGGACCCGCGGCGCGTACGCCGCGAGCTTCGATCTGGGCGGGCTCTCCCGCTACGGCGCAGACCTGCGCACCCCCGTCGGACCCGTCCACTTCGCCTGCAGCGATCTGGCCGGCGCGGGATACCAGCACGTCGACGGCGCGATCCGCATGGGTCGACTCGTCGCCGACACCATCCTCGAGGAGGTCCGCGCGTGAGCGCACCTGTCATCGTCGGCTATACCGCCACCAAACCCGGGCGCGACGCCCTCGCCTTCGGCGCACGTCTGGCCGCAGCCAGCGCCGCGCCGCTGCACGTCGCCATCATCCTCCCGTCCGAGGGGCGCAGCGTCATCACACCCCCGGACGCCTCCTACGACCGGCACCTGCGTGCCCAGGCGGGGGAGTGGCTGGACGCCGCCGAGGCGCTCCTGCCGGAGGGGACTCCCGTCACGCGGCAGATCCGCGCCGCGGAGTCGTTCGCGGAGGGGCTGATCGATCTCGCCGATGAGATCGGCGCGTCGCACATCGTCGTCGGAGCCGCCGACGGCGGGGCACGTGGCCGGCACCGCCTGGGGTCGACCACGACCGAACTGCTGCACTCCTCGGACGTGCCCGTCGTGCTCGTGCCGCGCGGCACCCGCAAGCTCGCCGCCGACGCCCCGCTCGGTCGGCTGACCGTCGCCATCGGCACCCGACCCGGGGCCGACGCCCTCATCGAGGAGACCGTCGCGCTCGCCGACGCCACGGGAGCCTCCGTGCGGCTCCTCTCCCTCCTCCCCGTCGACCTGCCCGCGACGGCCGACACGGCCGCGATCCGCACGGCCGGCTCGACCGCCGCCTCCGACGTCCTCGCCGCCGCGCGCGCCGAACTGCCCGACCGGCTGGGCGCGGAGGTCGTCGTCGCCGAGGGTGACAGCATCGAGGACGCCGTGCGCGGCCTCGACTGGCAGCCCGGCGAGGTCCTCCTCGTCGGCTCGAGCCGCCTCGCCCGGCCACGGCGCCTGTTCCTGGGCTCCACGGCGGCCAAGATGCTCCACGAAGTCCCGGTGCCGATGATCGTCGTGCCCCGCACCCGCACCCAGGAAGGAGAACAGCGATGAGCGCACCCGAAGCAGCACCGCTGGCCCCCACCGCCGAGCCGACCGGCGGACTGTCGAACAAGGGCCTGAGCGCCGGCACCGTCGGCCTCCTCGGCGCCGTCGTCATCGGCATCTCGTGCATCGCCCCGGCCTACACCTTCACGGCGGCGGTCGGCCCCACGGCATCCGTCGTCGGCGCGCAGGTGCCCGCGATCATCCTCATCGGCTTCATCCCGATGCTGCTGGTGGCGTTCGGCTACCGCGAGCTGAACAACCGGATGCCGGATGCCGGCACGTCGTTCACGTGGGCCGCGCGCGCCTTCGGGCCGTGGGTCGGGTGGATGGCCGGCTGGGGGCTCGTCGTCGCCACGATCCTCGTGCTCTCCAACCTCGCCGGCGTCGCCGTGGACTTCCTCTTCCTGCTGATCTCGCAGATCACCGGGAACCCCGACATCGCGAACCTCGCGACGAACACCTTCATCAACATCGCGGTGTGCCTGCTCTTCATGCTCGGAGCGACATACATCTCGTACCGTGACATGCAGACCACCCAGAAGCTGCAGTACGTGCTCGTCACGTTCCAGGTCGCGGTGCTGCTGATCTTCGCCGTCGCGGCGATCGTGCAGGCCGTGAGCGGCAACGGATTCGACTACACCCCGTTCGACTTCAACTGGTTCAACCCGTTCGCGGTGCCCTCCTTCAGCGCGTTCGCGGCGGGGCTCTCGCTGTCGATCTTCATCTTCTGGGGCTGGGACGTCACGCTCACGATGAACGAGGAGACGAAGGACCCCGAGCGCACGCCCGGGCGGGCCGCGACCGTCACGGTCCTCACGATCGTGTCGCTGTACCTGCTGCTCGCCGTCGCCATGATCATGTTCGCCGGCGTCGGGACGGGGGAGCTGGGCCTCGGCAACGAGGACATCCAGGCCAACGTGTTCTTCTTCCTCTCCGACCCCGTGCTCGGCCCGCTCGCGTTCCTCGTGTCGCTCGCGGTGCTCACGAGCTCCGCCTCGTCGCTGCAGTCCACGTTCGTCGGGCCGGCCCGGACGCTGCTCGCGATGGGACACTACGGGGCCCTGCCGCCCGCGTACGCGAAGGTCAGCCCGCGGTTCTTCACGCCCGGGTACGCGACGATCGTCTCGGCGATCGTGGCATCCGCCTTCTACGCCGTCATGCGCGTCGTCAGCGAGAACACGCTGTGGGACACGATCCTCACGCTCGGCATGATGATCTGCTTCTACTACGGCATCACGGCGTTCGCGTGCGTCTGGTACTTCCGCAAGCAGTGGTTCGACTCGACGCGGAACGTGTTCTTCACGTTCCTCTTCCCGCTCATCGGCGGCGTCATCCTCCTCGTCCTGTTCGTGACGACGCTCATCGACTCAATGGACCCGGCGTACGGCTCCGGTGCCGAGGTCGGCGGGGTGGGCATCGTGTTCATCCTCGGGATGGCGATCATCGTCATCGGCGTCATCGTGATGATCTGGCAGGCGATCCGGCGACCGGCGTTCTTCCGCGGCGAGACGCTCGCCATGGATGCCCCGCCCAGCCGCCGTCGGAAGGGCTGAGCACGGCATGACCACCGCCCTGCCCGTCGGCGTGCCGACGCAGCTGTTCGTCGACGGCGCATGGACCGACGCCGCGGGGTCGAAGACCTTCCCGGTCTTCGACCCCGCGAGCGGCGCCGTGCTCGCCGAGATCGCCGACGCGAGTGCGGAGGACGCCATCCGCGCCCTCGATGCGGCGGTCGCCGCCCAGGAGTCCTGGGCCGCCACCGCGCCCCGGGCCCGCGGCGAGATCCTCCGGCGGGCGTTCGACCTGCTGCAGGAGCGCGCCGAGGAGTTCGCCCTCGTCATGACCCTCGAAATGGGCAAGCCGCTCCCGGAGGCCCGCGGGGAGGTCGTGTACGGCGGGGAGTTTCTCCGCTGGTTCAGCGAGGAGGCCGTGCGCATCTCCGGGCGCTACGGGCTCAATCCCGAGGGCACCGGGCGCATGATCGTCACGCAGCACCCGGTCGGTCCCTGCTTCTTCATCACCCCGTGGAACTTCCCGCTCGCGATGGCCACCCGCAAGATCGCGCCCGCGCTCGCCGCGGGCTGCACCGTCGTCGTCAAGCCCGCCGAGCTCACCCCCCTCACGACCCTCCTGTTCGCCCGGCTGCTCGAGGACGCGGGGCTCCCGCCCGGCGTCGTCAACGTCGTCACCACGACACGGTCGGCAGACGTCTCGGCTCCCGTCATCGCCGACCGGCGACTGCGGAAGCTGTCGTTCACCGGCTCCACGCCGGTGGGGAAGCGGCTCATCGCGCAGGCGGCGGAGGGCGTGCTCCGCGTCTCGATGGAGCTCGGCGGCAACGCGCCGTTCGTCGTGTTCGACGACGCCGACCTCGACAAGGCCGTGGACGGCGCGATGGCGGCGAAGTTCCGCAACATCGGGCAGGCCTGCACCGCCGCCAACCGGTTCCTCGTCCACGAGACGGTCGCCGACGAGTTCGCCCGCCGGGTCGCCGAGCGCGTCGCCGCTATGCGCGTCGGGGCGGGGACCGACGACGGCGTGCAGATCGGTCCGCTGATCGACGACAAGGCCGTCGTGAAGACGGGGGAACTCGTGCAGGATGCCGTCGGCCGCGGTGCCCGCGTCCTCACCGGCGGCTCGCCGATCGACGGGCCCGGCACGTTCTTCGCGCCGACGGTGCTGGCCGGGGTGGCCTCCGGCAGTGCGCTGCTGCGCGAGGAGATCTTCGGCCCCGTCCTCGCGATCACGACCTTCCGCGACGAGGACGAGGCCGTGCGCCTCGCGAACGACACCGAGTACGGCCTCGTGTCCTACGTCTACACGCGAGACCTCGCCCGCGGCCACCGGATGATCGACCGCCTCGAGACGGGGATGATGGGACTCAACGCCGGCGTCGTCTCCAACGCCGCCGCCCCCTTCGGCGGGGTCAAGCAGTCCGGCATGGGCCGCGAAGGCGGGCTGGAAGGCATCCAGGAGTACCTGTCCACGAAGTACACCCTCATCCCCGCCGACTGAGCGGGAGGAACGGAGCATCATGAGCACCTACGCCGTGGTCAACCCCGCGACCGGGGAGACCCTCGCCACCTACCCCACCGCTACCGACGCCGAGGTCGAGGCGGCCGTCGCCGCGGCCGCCGAGGCCGCCCGCACCTGGGGACGCACCTCGACCCCGGCCGAACGCGCCGCGCTGCTGCGCCGCGTCGCCGAGCTGCACCGCGAGCGACGCGACGAGCTCGCCCCCGTCATCGTCCGCGAGATGGGCAAGCCGCTCGCCGCCGCGGAGGGCGAGGTCGACTTCGCCGCCGACATCACCGAGTACTACGCCGACCACATCGAGGAGATCACCCGGGACACCCCGATCGACATCCTCGGGGAGGGCACCGCCGTCATCCGCCGCGCCCCGCTCGGCGCGCTGCTGGGCATCATGCCGTGGAACTTCCCCTACTACCAGGTCGCCCGCTTCGCGGCGCCGAACCTCGCGGTCGGCAACACGATCCTCCTCAAGCACGCACCGCAGTGCCCGGAGTCGGCCGCCGCGATCGCGCAGATGTACGCCGACGCCGGGTTCCCGGCCGGCGCGTACGCCGACGTGCGGCTGACCAACGAGCAGGCCGCCGAGGTCATCGCCGACCCGCGCGTGCAGGGCGTGTCGGTCACCGGCTCGGAGCGGGCCGGGGCCGCCGTGGCCGAGGTCGCGGGAAGGAACCTCAAGAAGGTCGCCCTCGAGCTCGGCGGATCGGACCCGTTCATCCTGCTGTCCACCGACGATCTCGACGGGGCCGTCCAGATGGCCGTCGACGCGCGCCTGGACAACAACGGGCAGTCCTGCAACGCCGCCAAGCGCTTCATCGTCGTGGACGACCTGTACGAGCAGTTCGTGGAGAAGTTCGCCGCCGGCATCGGCGGCGCGACCGTGGGCGATCCGTTCGCCGAGGACACCGTCATCGGGCCGCTGTCCTCGCTGGCGGCCGCCGAGCGGCTCGCGGAGCAGGTCGACCGCGCCGTCGCACAGGGCGCGACGCTCGTGACGGGGGGCGTGCGTGACGGCGCGTACTACCCGGGCACGGTGCTGACCGGCGTGACCGAGGACATGGACGCGTACCGCGAGGAGTTCTTCGGCCCCGTCGGCGTCGTCTACCGCGTCGCCGATGAGGACGAGGCGATCGCCGTCGCGAACGGCACGCCGTTCGGCCTGGGGTCGTACGTCTTCACGACGGACGCCGAGCAGGCGCAGCGCGTCGCCGACCGGATCGAGGCCGGAATGGTCTACATCAACGTCGTCCTCGCCGATTCGCCGGAGCTGCCGTTCGGCGGCGTCAAGCGCAGCGGCACCGGACGCGAGATGGGTCTCCTGGCGGCGGACGAGTTCGTCAACAAGAAGCTCATCCGCACGGCCTGACGCGACGACGACCGGATGCCGGGATTGCCACGGCCGGTGGCCTGTCGGGACGCGTCCGGAAGGGGCAGGATGGAGCCATGGAGGACATTGCCGACGTCGTCACCCATCTGACCGACGAACAGTGCTGGGAGCGCCTGGAGCAGCAGCAGCTGGGTCGTCTCGTGACGCATGTGGGGGAGGTGTTCGACATCTTCCCGGTCAACTACGTCGTGGACGGGCAGTCGATCGTGTTCCGCACGGCCGAAGGCAGCAAGCTGACCGAGCTGTCCATCAACGACGCGGTGCTCTTCGAAGCCGACCGGTACACGGAGCAGGACGCCTGGAGTGTCGTCGTGCGCGGCCATGCACGACGACTGGACACCTCATCCGAAGTCGCCGCCGCGGACACCCTGCCGCTGAAGCCCTGGATCCCCACGCTCAAGTACAACTACGTGCGCATCGAGGCGGCCTCCCTGTCCGGCCGGGAGTTCCGACGGGGCGAGGAGCCGGATCGCTACGGCGTGCAGGAGTACTGACCCGGTTCGCGCCCTCCCGGGTGGATGACGTACACTTGAGGACGCAGTTGTCTGCATTCTTTCGCCGTGCCCGCGGATCGGGAACCCCTGGAAATGGTTACGGTAGAAGTACGGACACCCGGGTCGGAAGACCTTAGGGCGGTAGCTCAATTGGCAGAGCAGCGGTCTCCAAAACCGCAGGTTGCAGGTTCGATTCCTGTCCGCCCTGCGCGTCAGCATCTTGCTGGCACGGATGAAGTCACAACAGGTGGGTTGAATGGTCCAGGATGAGCCGAACGGCGAGGTCGTCGCCGCGAGCGGCGCCACCCGCGAGAAGAAGCTGAACTTCTTCCAGCGGATCGCCCTGTTCATCCGTCAGGTCTTCGCCGAACTCCGCAAGGTCGTCACCCCGACGCGCCAGGAGCTCCTGAAGTTCACGGCCGTCGTGCTCGGATTCGTCGTCGTCATGATGGCGATCGTGTACGGGCTCGACGTCCTGTTCGTCTGGATCACGACCATCGTCTTCGGCGTACCGAGCTGATCTCCCCCCGGAGACCGCTCGGGTGCCTGATGGCATCCAGACCCCCAATGGAAGAGAACGCAAGTGTCTGAAAAGTATGTCGACGACGCCGACTGGGCGACGGCCGCAGAGCAGTCCAGTGAGGACGACGAAGCCCAGGAGGGCAACGTCCTCGCCGATCAGGAGCGCTCGGTCGAAGCCGCAGAGCACGCCGCCATCCACGTCGTGGACGAGGACGGCGACGACGAGGACGACGTCGACGGCGACCTGGACGACATCGACATCGACGACCCGGAGGCAGACGCCATCGTGAACGACGCACTCGAGATCGACGAGGCGGCCGAGGCTGAGGCCGCTGCAGAGGTGCTGAACGACTCCATCGCGGAGGAGGAGGCCGACCGCGCCGCCGAGGCGGCCGACGAGGTCACCCCGTACGACGGCCCCGAGCTCGGTGACGACAGCGCCGAGGTCGAGGACGCCGACGACGAGGATGCCGACGACGCGGCCGCGGATGCCGAACCCGAGGACCCGTACGAGGCCTTCCGCGCCGAGCTGCGTGAGCTTCCCGGCAAGTGGTTCGTCATCCACTCCTACGCGGGCTTCGAACGCAAGGTGAAGGCCAACATCGAGCAGCGCAAGAACACGCTCGAGGTCGAAGAGGACATCTACCAGGTCGAGGTCCCCATGGAGGACGTCGTCGAGATCAAGAACGGCCAGCGCAAGATGGTCACGCGCGTCCGGATCCCCGGCTACGTGCTCGTGCGCATGGAGCTCAACGAGGACACCTGGTCGGTCGTCCGTCACACCCCCGGTGTCACCGGCTTCGTGGGCAACGCCCACAACCCGACGCCGCTGCGGTTCGAAGAGGCCTTCAACATGCTGAAGTCGCTCGTCGAGGTCAAGGAGGTCGCGACGGCCAAGGGCTCCGCGAAGGGCTCCGCCACGCAGGCGCGCAGCATCGTCACCGAGGTCGACTTCGAGGTCGGCGAGACGATCACGATCAAGGAAGGCTCGTTCGCGGGTCTCCCGGGCTCCATCAGCGAGATCAAGCCGGAGAGCGGCAAGCTCACCGTCCTCGTTTCGCTCTTCGAGCGCGAGACTCCGGTCGAGCTCAGCTTCGACCAGGTCACCAAGCAGTAGCTCACCCAAGGACACCGCCACCCGCCCGGGTGCGCGGGAGAGAGGGATGCCGACGGCATCCGCTCGTTGAAAGGAAAAAGAATGGCACCGAAGAAGAAGGTGACCGGCCTGATCAAGCTTCAGATCAACGCCGGTGCAGCCAACCCGGCGCCGCCGATCGGCCCCGCGCTCGGTCAGCATGGCGTCAACATCATGGAGTTCTGCAAGGCGTACAACGCCGCGACGGAGTCGCAGCGCGGCAACGTCATCCCCGTGGAGATCACCGTCTACGAGGACCGCAGCTTCACGTTCATCCTGAAGACCCCGCCCGCGGCGGAGCTCATCAAGAAGGCCGCCGGCGTCCCCAAGGGATCCGGCACGCCGCACACGGTCAAGGTCGCGAAGCTCACCAAGGAGCAGGTTCGTCAGATCGCCGAGCAGAAGATGCCCGACCTGAACGCGAACGACATCGAGGCCGCCTCGCTGATCATCGCCGGCACCGCCCGCTCCATGGGCATCACGGTCGAAGGCTGAGGGGAAGAGCACAATGGCTAAGTCCAAGGTTTACGAAGCAGCCGCGGCGAAGATCGACCGCGAGAAGTTCTACACGTCGGCTGAGGCCGTCGCCCTGGCGAAGGAGACGGGCTCCAAGAAGTTCGACTCCACCGTCGAGGTGGCCCTGAAGCTCGCCGTCGACCCGCGCAAGGCGGACCAGATGGTCCGCGGCACGGTCATCCTGCCGCATGGCACGGGCAAGACCGCCCGCGTCATCGTGTTCGCGACCGGGCCGGCCGCCGAAGCGGCCATCGCCGCGGGTGCGGACGAGGTCGGCGGCGCCGAGCTCATCGAGAAGGTCGCCGGCGGCTACACCGCGTTCGACTCGGCCGTCTCCACGCCCGAGCTCATGGGCCAGGTCGGTCGACTCGGTAAGGTCCTGGGCCCCCGCGGCCTCATGCCGAACCCCAAGACCGGCACCGTGACCCCCAACCCGGCCAAGGCCGTCGAGGAGATCAAGGGCGGCAAGATCGAGTTCCGCGTCGACAAGCACGCCAACGTGCACTTCGTCGTCGGCAAGGCCTCCTTCACGGCCGAGCAGCTGAACGAGAACTTCCGTGCCGCGCTCGAGGAGATCGTCCGCCTCAAGCCGTCGAGCTCGAAGGGCCGTTACATCCAGAAGGGCGCCGTCTCGACCACGTTCGGTCCCGGCATCCCGCTGGACGTCAACGTCTTCGCCTGACGCTCATCGCACGAAGGGCCTCACCTGCGGGTGGGGCCCTTCGTCGTTTCGGAAACAGTGCGTAATGCGATGCCGCCGGCGTGGCGACGGCGTGTTGTAGTGGAGCGTCGCGCCGCCCATCCCGCGGCGACCTCCCGCAGCCCCACACCAAGGAGACGCATGCACCGTCGACTCGCCGCCACCGCCCTCGCCCTCACCGCCGCGCTGACGCTCAGCGCGTGCGCGTCGGGCGCGGCCGACTCCGCACCGGAGGGCGAGGACTTCGGCCTCGTCACGTCGGGCACGCTCACCGTCGCGACGGAGGGCACCTACCGCCCGTTCTCGTTCCACGACGAGTCCGGCGAGCTCGTCGGCTTCGACGTGGAGATCGCCGAAGCCGTCGCGGACAAGCTCGGCCTCGAGATCGTCTTCCAGGAGACGCAGTGGGATGCGATCTTCGCGGGACTGGATGCTGGCCGCTTCGACGTCATCGCGAACCAGGTGTCCATCAACCCCGAGCGCGAAGCGAAGTACCTGTTCAGCGAGCCGTACACCGTCTCCCCGGGCGTCATCGTGGTGAACGAGGACGACGACTCCATCACGAACTTCGCCGACCTCTCCGGCAAGACGACCGCACAGTCGCTGACGAGCAACTGGTACACGCTCGCCGAGGAGAACGGCGCGGACGTCCAGGCGGTCGAGGGGTGGGCCGAGGCCGTCACCCTCCTGCGTCAGGGCCGCGTCGACGCGACCGTCAACGACAGCCTCACCTTCCTCGACTACGAGACCACGAACGGGCCCACCGGCCTGAAGATCGCGGCCGAGACCGACGACCCCGGCTACAGCGCGTTCGCGCTCACGAAGGACAAGTCCGCACTCGTCGCCGCGATCGACGACGCGCTCGCGGAGCTGCGCGACGAGGGCGTCCTGGCCGAGATCAGTGAGAAGTACTTCGGCGCCGACGTCACGCAGTAGCGGGGAGCGGGGAGGAGCGCCGTGGGCGGGATGCCCGTGCTGACGACGGCCGCCGAAGGTGCGACGCGGGACACCTGGACGCTGCTGGTGGACTCCTTCTGGCCGCTCGTGTCGGCCGGACTGAGTGCGACGATCCCGCTCGCGCTCGCCTCCTTCGCCCTCGGACTCGCGCTGGCACTCGTCGTCGCGCTCTTGCGCATCTCCGCCAATCCCGTCCTGTCCGCGATCGCGCGGTTCTACATCTCCGTCATCCGCGGCACGCCCCTGCTGGTCCAGCTGTTCGTGATCTTCTTCGGCCTCCCCTCCATCGGGGTCGTGATCGATCCGTGGCCGGCGGCCGTCATCGCCTTCTCGCTCAACGTGGGCGGGTACGCGGCGGAGGTCATCCGGGCCGCGATCCTCTCCGTGCCCAAGGGGCAGTGGGAAGCGGGGTTCACGGTCGGGCTGTCGCACACGACGACCCTGCGGCGGATCATCTTGCCGCAGGCCGCGCGGGTCTCGGTGCCGCCGCTGTCGAACACCTTCATCTCCCTCGTCAAGGACACCTCGCTCGCGTCGCTCATCCTCGTGCCCGAGCTGTTCGCCGAGGCCCGCCAGATCGCGGCGTTCACCTACGAGTTCATGGTGATCTACCTCGAGGCCGCCCTCGTCTACTGGCTGTTCTGCCTCGTCCTCTCCAGCGGGCAGAGCGCCCTCGAGAAGAGATTGGACCGCTATGTCGCGCACTGAGCCCACGTCGGACGCGCCCCTGCTCAGGGTCCGCGGCCTCCGCAAGAGCTTCGGCAGCAATGTCGTGCTCGACGGCATCGACTTCGACGTGCGCCGCGGCGAGGTCGTGTGCCTCATCGGGCCGAGCGGGTCGGGCAAGACGACCGTGCTGCGCTCGCTCAACGGGCTCGAGACACCGGAGGCGGGGGAGCTGGCCTTCGACGACGGATCGCGGTTCGACCTGTCGGCGGGTGTCGGCCGGCGCGCCCGATCGGCTCTGCGCGACCGCTCCGCGATGGTGTTCCAGCACCACAACCTGTTCCCGCACCGCACGGTGCTCCAGAACGTCATCGAGGGGCCGGTGCACGCGCGCCGCATCCCCGTCGCCGAGGCGACGCGGCGCGCGACGGAGCTGCTGGATCGGGTCGGTCTCACCGACAAGCGCGACGCGTACCCGCACGAGCTGTCCGGCGGGCAGCAGCAGCGCGTCGGCATCGTGCGCGCCCTCGCCCTGCAGCCCGACCTCCTGCTCTTCGACGAGCCCACGAGCGCGCTGGATCCGGAGCTGGTCGGCGAAGTGCTGCTGGTCCTGAAAGAGCTCGCCGACGAGGGCTGGACGATGGTCATCGTGACACACGAGCTCGATTTCGCCCGCCGCGTCGCCGACCAGGTGCTCTTCTTCGACGCCGGCGTGATCGTCGAGCGCGGCGCGCCGGCGCACCTCCTCTCCACGCCGGAGCACGAGCGCACGCGGCGGTTCATCGCCCGGCTGCTGCATCCGCTCGACGAGTGATCCCGGGGCGTCGGCGGACCTCGCCTGGCCCCGAGAAACCACATCCAGCACGACACATCACGCGAGGCGTGGTTTCTCACGCCGGATGTGGTTTCTCACTGCCCGCGAGGAGGTCAGTGCCCGGTCAGGCGTCGCGACGGACCTCGAAACCGCGATCCCCGGTCGGTGCGCGCTCGGTGACCTCCGCCGCATCGACGCGTGAGCCGGGCGGCCCCTCGACCATCCACGCCAGCACGTCGTCGAGCTGCGTGGGCGTTCCCTCGACCTCGGCTTCGACCGATCCGTCGCGGCGGTTGCGCACCCAGCCGGCGACGCCGGCCTCCTGGGCCACCATCCGCATCGTGTAGCGATAGCCGACGCCCTGCACGTCGCCTCGAACGATCACCCGCACGCGCCTCATGACTTCATCCTGTCGCGCCGCGGCGCGAGATGACAGGATGCCGCCATGGGAACCATCGACGACTACCTCGCGGAGCTCGACCCGGCCGATGCCGCCGTCATCGGTCACGCCTACGACGTGGCGCGGGCGGCGGTCCCCGAGGCGGAGCAGGGCCTCGGCTACGGGATGCCGGCGCTGACCTACCGCGGGAAGTCGCTCCTCTCGCTCATGCGGGCGAAGCGTCACATCGGGGTCTACCCCTTCAGCCCCGCGGCGATCATCGAGATCGCGCCGCTCCTGGACGGCGTCGACACGGCGAAGGGGACGATCCGCCTCGCGCCCGAGACGCCGCTGCCCGACGAGACCTCCGCGCGCTCGTGCTGGCGCGGAAGGCGCAGATCGACGGGTCGTGACCGGGCTCAGCCCAGAACGAGCGAGACGGCGATCGCCAGCATCACGACGGCGATGATCCCGTCGAGCACGCGCCACGCGCGGGGGCTCGACAGCCAGCGGCCGAGGTGACGCGCCCCGAGCGCGAGGCTGAAGAACCACACGACGGATGCCGTCGCCGCGCCCGCGGCGAACCACCAGCGCAGCGCGCCATGCGTGCTCGCCACCGAGCCGAGCAGGAAGACCGTGTCGAGGTACACGTGCGGGTTGAGCCACGTGAGTGCGAGGCACGTGAGGATGACCGGCGCGAGCCGGGTCCGCGTCGCGACGCCGCCCCCCGGTGCGCCGCCGGGCGCCGCAGGGTCCCCTTCGATCCGCAGCGCCGCGCCGGACGGCCGCAGGGCGCGTCGCGCGGCGAGCAGGGCGTACCCGCCGAGGAAGATCGCCCCGCCCCACCTGGCGGCGTCGACGAGCCAGGGCGCCGCCTGGAGGACGGCGCCCAGCCCGGAGACGCCCACGGCGATCAGCGCGGCATCCGACACGGCGCACACTGCGGCGACCGCGAGCGCATGCTGACGGCGGATTCCCTGCCGCAGGACGAAGAGGTTCTGCGCGCCGATCGCGACGATGAGGGAGAGTCCGAGGCCGAACCCGGCGAGGACGGAGGTGATCACCCCTGAACGCTACGGAGCTCCGAACCTGCAGTCCAGTTCACGATTCTTACGCAGGTGAAGTAGAACTGATGCATGCGCATTCCCGCCGACCTGGCCGAGACCCTCGCGGTCGTGCTGGACGAGGGAAGTCTGGATGCCGCCGCCCGCCGCCTGCACGTGACCCCCTCGGCGGTGAGCCAGCGGATCAAATCCCTCGAGGAGCAGGTCGGCCGTGTGCTCCTCGTGCGCACGAAGCCCGTCCGGCCGACGGAGGCCGCGCATGCGGTCGTCCGGTACGCGCGGCAGCTGGCGCTCCTGGAGCATGATGCGCGTGCCGAGCTCGGGGCCGAGGACGGGGCGCGGATCTCGGTGCCGCTGGCCGTCAACGCGGACTCCCTCGCGACGTGGTTCCTTCCCCCGCTCGCGCGGCTCGCGGAGCGGCATCCCGTCGTCTTCGACCTGCACCGCGACGACCAGGACTTCACGGCGGGGCTCCTGGAGTCGGGCACGGTGATGGGCGCGGTCACCTCCCGGGCCGCCCCCGTCGCGGGATGCCGCGTGAGCCCGCTGGGGGTGCTCCGCTACGAGGCCGTCGCGACGCCCGCCTTCGTCGCGAGGTGGCTGCCCGGCGGCGTGGATGCCGCGGCGCTGGCCGAGGCGCCGCTCATCGACTTCGACCGCCGCGACGACCTGCAGCGGCAGTGGCTCGCCGCGTGGGGCGTCGATCCGTCCCGGCCGCCGCGGCACTACATCCCGGCGTCGCACGACTTCGCGACCGCCGCGCGACTCGGCCTCGGCTGGGCGCTGCTGCCCAGGCTGCAGTGGGAGCGGGCGGTGGCTGCCGGCGAACTCGTGCTGCTCGGCGGTCCGGCGGTCGATGTCCCGTTGCACTGGCAGCAGTGGAACCTGCGGTCACCGCTCCTGGATGCGATCGCCGAGGCGATCGTGACGGAGGGGCGGCGGGTCCTCGCGGCCTGAGACGCCCGCGCCCGGCGCCGGTGCGCGGGGCCGGCGCACGCGTCGCCGGCCGCGGCGCGGGTCTACGCGTCGCCGACCGCCAGCACGATCTTGCCGCGCGAGTGCCCGCGCTCGAGCTCCCGGTGCGCCGCGGCCGCGTCGGAGAGGTCGAATACGCGGTCGACGTACACCTGGATGGCACCCGAATCGAGCAGCCGGGCGATCGTCGACAGGACGCCGCCGTCCGGGATGACCTTGTACGACGTCGCCCGCACGCCGGCGGCAGCGGCCTCCGCGGCGTATTCGGGCCAGCCGCCGGAGGGCACCATGACATACAGGCCGCCGGGGCGGAGCACGGTGAGCGAACGGCTGCCGGTGTCGTCGTGCACGTTGCCGACGAGGTCGATCACCACGTCGACGTCGCCGGTCACGTCCTCGAACCGGGTCGTGGCGTAGTCGATGACGACCGACGCCCCCAGTTCGCGGAGCCAGGCGAGGTTGCGCTCCGAGCCGGTCGTCGTCACATGGGCGCCGAAGTACGCGGCCAGCTGCACCGCGAAATGGCCGACGCCGCCGCTGCCGGCGTGGATGAGGATCCGCTGGCCCTCGTGCGCATGCGCCGTCTCGACGACGAGCCCCCACGCCGTGAGGGCAGCCAGGGGAACTCCGGCCGCCGCGACGTGCGAGAGCGAAGCGGGCTTCCGGGCCACGGAGAGCGAGGGCACCACGGCGTACTCCGCGTACGTGCCGCCGGACCGCGGGAACGAGGCCATGCCGAACACCTCGGTGCCGACCGGCAGCGGATGGGCCTCGTACGGAGCCTTGACCACGACACCGCTGAAGTCGAAGCCGAGCGTGCTGGGGAAGGCAGGGATGGCCCCTGCGACACCGCGGCCGGCGCGCGTCTTCGCGTCGATCGGGTTGGCGCCGGCCGCCACGATCCGCACGAGCAGTTCGCTCATGACGGGCGAGGGGACGGGGACCGCCGCCTCGCGGAGGACGTCGGGGCCGCCGGGCGCGTCGAAGACGACGGCACGCATGGTGGCGGGGGGCTCGGCGACGTCGATGCTCGGGGCGTCGGGGGCGGGTGCTGTGCGCAGCGGCCGGAATCTCATCGGTCGCTCCTTCCGCGCGCCGGCCGGCGTCGGCGGCACTGGTCTCTGGGTCTGGACACCAGTCAACAGGGCGATTGTCTCGACCGTGTTACGCGGGTGCTACCGGGCGGCTAAGGTCGAGGCCGTCAGAGCGCCGGACGCTCTCCGCTCGTCAGCGCATGCAGGAGGCGGGTGAGGTTGCTGATGTCCTCGAGGGGCCACTGCTCCAGCGCGTCGACCAGGATGCCCTCGTGCGGCGCGCGCGCTGCGGCGAGCCGCTCCAGGCCGTGCGGCGTGGGGGAGAGCAGGCTCGAACGCCCGTCGGTCGGATCCGGTGCGCGCTGGACGAGCCCGAGCTCCTCGAGCTCGCGCACCGTGCGGCTGATCTGGCCCTTGTCGGCGGTGAGGCACTCCGCGAGGGCCGACGTCGTGACCGGCTGGCGCCGCACGATCGTCGTGAACACCTTGTACGCGCCGGGCAGAAGGCCCGGGCTGACCCGGTGGGCGTTCTCGGTGATGATCCTGCGGAAGCGGCTGACCAGCTCGCCGAACTCGGCCTCGAGGGCCCGCACCGCCTCAGTGCGGGCCTCGCGGGTGTCCTCAGCCATCGTCACGCGCACGGGGTGCGCTCGACGCGGCGGCATCCGCGGTCGATCCGGTGGCGGTGAGGGTCCCCATCCCGGCGGGGACGGAGACGGTCGCGAGGTCGGCTTCGCCGGCCTGCAGACGCTCCGTCGTCGTCATCTTCGTCAGCGGCGCGTTGGGCAGGAAGATGATCGCGATGAGGCTGATCACGGCGAACGGCACCGCGATGAGGAACGAGTGCGAGATGCCCTGCGCGTAGATGTCCTCGAAGAGGACCCGCAGCCCCTCCGGCATCGAGGAGACCTGCGGCAGCGTGCCGGACTGCAGCTGCTCCGCCCAGTACGGCGCCTTGTCGCCGAGGGCGGCGATCGCCGCGGCGATGTCGTCCTTCGTGCTGGTGACGAGGTCGGCCACGCGGGTGGCCAGCGCGGCGCCCATGACGGAGACCCCGATCGTGCCGCCGAGGCTGCGGAAGAAGGTGACGCCGGAGCTCGCGACGCCGATCTCGGTGGGCTTGGCGGTGTTCTGCACGACGAGCACGAGGTTCTGCATCGTCATGCCGACACCGGCGCCGAGCAGGAACATGTAGAGCGAGACCAGCGCGAAGTTCGTGTCGTAGTGGATCGTCGACAGCAGCGTCGCACCGGCGATGAGGGAGACCGATCCGACGAGCAGATACGGCTTCCACTTCCCGTACTTCGTGATGAGGGCGCCCACGCCGACGGAGGACAGCAGGAGACCCGCGATCATCGGGATCGTCATGAGGCCGGCCTCGGTGGGCGTCGCGCCGCGGGCGAGCTGCATGTACTGGCCGAGGAAGACCGACGCGCCGAACATCGCGATGCCGGTCGCGATCGAGGCGATCACGGACAAGGTGAAGGTGCGGTTGCGGAACAGCGACAGCGGGATGAGGGGCTCGGACGAGCGCAGTTCGACGATCACGAAGAGGATGGCGCCGAGCAGGGCGCCGCCGACCATGAGGACGGTCTCGGTGCTCCACCAGTCGAAGCTCGTGCCGGCGCTCGTGACCCAGATGAGCAGGAGGGAGACAGCGGCGGAGAGCAGGACGATGCCGAGGTAGTCGATGCGCGCCTTGACCTTCGCACGCTTCGGCAGGTGCAGCGTCGTCTGGACGAGGATGAGCGCCGCGATGGCGATCGGCAGGGAGACGAAGAAGTTCCAGCGCCACCCGAAGGCGTCGGTGATGACGCCGCCGAGGAGCGGCCCGCCGACGGTGGCCACGGCCATGACCGCGCCGAACAGGCCCATGTATCGGCCGCGCTCACGCGGGCTGATGATGTCGGCCATGATGACCTGGCTGAGCGCCGCGAGGCCGCCCGCCCCGAGCCCCTGTACGGCGCGGAACGCGATGAGCGTGCCGGTGTCCTGCGCGAAACCGGCCGCGGCGGTCGCCAGCACGAACAGCACGATGGCGCCCTGATACAGCACCTTGCGGTTCATGAGGTCGGCGAGCTTGCCCCAGATGGGCGTCGAGATGGCGGTGGTGAGCAGGGTCGCCGTCACAACCCACGTGAACGCGTTCTGGTCTCCACCGAGGTCGTGGACGATGACCGGGAGCGAGGTCGACACGACGGTCGTCGCGATCATCGAGACGAACATGCCGAGGATGAGGCCGGAGAGGGCCTGCAGCACCTGGCGATGCGACATGGCCGGGCGGCCGGCGGTGGGTGTGGGGGAGGTCATGCAGGTCCTTCGTGGGAGTGGAGCGGCGGAGCCGGCGAAAGATGACAAAGTTCAAATGTTGATATGAGTCAACTATACGTCAATGGTTGACAGGCGTCAACAATCCCTGCGGAAGCGTCACCGGAGCGACGGCGAGGCGAGGCGAGCTCAGTCGGCGAGGGCGAGTGCGCGGAACGGCTCTCGCGGCCGTGGGGGACCCGCCGGTGCCGCCACGGAAGGCGGCTGCGTCCCGCTGCGCTGCAGTGTCGTGCGCCGGTAGAGCTCATCGATGAGGTTCGTCGCGAGGCCGACGAGAGTCGCGATCTCCTTCTCGTCGCGGTCGACCCACGCGCAGCGCGGCTCGTCGCCCACGGGGACGAAGTCGTCGTGCTCCTCCCAGACGACGAGGGTGCGCTCGGCGCCGAGGACGTGCTGCTGCCACCACACCTGGCGGAGGTAGGTGCGGGGGATCGATCGCCACGTCTTGTTCGTCGTCTTGATCTCGGCGAGGGTCACGCGGCCCGCGGCGTCGACGGCGACGCCGTCGGGTGTCGCGAGGTGCCGCTTCTCGACCTCGGCGTGGAACAGCGCCGACGACGGCTGGATGCCATGGGTCGCCGCCACCCATGCGGCGATCTCCGGCTCGCGCCGCCGCCCGTGATCGGTATAGGCGTTGCCGCTGAACCCCGAGCCCATCAGCTTGGCGTGGGCGGCGCGGGGGATCGAGCGGGCGCTCGTGAGCTGTGCGACGTCGGTCGCGGTGATGCCGCGCGAGCGGGCGCGGATCCAGGCCACCCGGTCGCGCGAGTCGGCGACGATGCGCGCGGCGAGCTGCGGGGTCATGACCACGAGGCTAACCCCGGGGTGTGCCATCCGGTGGCCTGCCACGCCCGCGGCGGCCCGCCCGCCGTGCCGATTTGGGTGAGGGGGCGAGGGTCGCGTACACTGATCGGTAAGCCAAAGACCGTCGGTCATCGGTGTGCGCGCATGCGCATGACGATCGAAGCTCTGCATCGCAGGGGCCCACGCAGGTGTACAGGAAGATTCTCCGGAATTCAGCTCCGTGCGCTTGCGCCGGAGCTTTTTTGCTGTTCAGAGGTCTGCGGCCGGCGCCCCGCCATCGCGGAGCGTCACGTACACATAAGGAGTGACCATGGCGCAGAAGGATGCATCGGTTGCCGAGCTCACGAAGTCATTCGAGAACTCGAACGCCGTTCTGCTGACCGAGTACCGCGGTCTGACGGTTGCCCAGCTCAAGCAGCTGCGCAACACCATCCGTCAGGACGCGCAGTACGCCGTGGTGAAGAACACGCTGACCAAGATCGCCGCGAACAACGCGGGGATCACGGCGCTGGACGAGGACCTCACGGGTCCGTCGGCCGTCGCGTTCGTGCACGGCGACTTCGTCGCCACCGCGAAGGCTCTGCGTGATTTCGCCAAGGCAAACCCGCTTCTGGTGATCAAGGGCGGCGTGTTCGAGGGCAACCCCCTCACCGCCGACGAGGTCAACAAGTACGCCTCGCTCGAGAGCCGTGAGGTTCTGCTTGCGAAGGCGGCGGGCATGATGAAGGCGACGATGGGCAAGGCTGCGGCCACCATCGACGCGCTTCGCGAAAAGCTGGAGACCGTTCAGGCCGCGTAAGCGACCGGCGGCTGATTTCCCACAAACCACAAACTAGGAGATACATCATGGCGAAGCTCACCACTGACGAGCTGCTCGAGCAGTTCGCCGACCTCACCCTCGTCGAGCTCAGCGAGTTCGTGAAGGCGTTCGAGGAGAAGTTCGACGTCACCGCTGCGGCCCCGGTCGCCGTGGCCGGCGCCGGCGGCGGCGCCGCTGCCGAAGAGGTTGAGGAGAAGGACTCCTTCGACGTCATCCTCGAGGCTGCCGGCGACAAGAAGATCCAGGTCATCAAGACGGTCCGCGAGCTCACCTCGCTGGGCCTCGGCGAGGCCAAGGCCGTCGTCGACGGTGCCCCCAAGGCCGTCCTGGAGGGCGCCAACAAGGAGGCCGCAGAGAAGGCCAAGGCCGCTCTCGAAGAGGCCGGCGCGACGGTTACCCTCAAGTAATCACGCTCCACATCACGAAGGCCCCCGGGTTCACCCGGGGGCCTTCGTCGTCCCCGAGGCGCCTCAGCGTCCGATGGTGACGATCGCCGATGTGGCGTCGTCGAGCGCGGCGGTCGAGTTGCGCATGATCAGCGGCGACGGCTCGTACGTGTGGCTGCCGGGCGTCGCGGGGTCCTCGAGCTGTGCCATCAGGAGCCGGACGGCGGTGCGTCCCTGCTGGTCCGGCTTCTGCTGCAGTGTCGTGAGGGAGAACATATCGGCGTATTCGTGGTCGTCGATCCCCACGACGCTCAGATGCTCCGGTACGCGGATGCCGAGCCGTCGCGCGGCGATGATCGCTCCGACACCGACCTCATCGCACACCGCGACGAGCGCGGTCGGCCGCGTGAGGCGGTCGCCCAGCAGCTCGACGGCCGCGCCGTACCCGCCCGGCATCGTGACCTCGGAGGGGATGTGGCGCCCGCCGCCCCGCGCACCCGCCGCCTCCATCGCCGCCCGGTAGCCCGCGAGCCTCCGCGCGTCTCCGAAGCTCATCTGCCGGCCGTCCGGGTCGCCGCCCAGGAACGTGATCTCGCGGTGGCCGAGACCGAGGAGGTGCTCGGTCGCGATCCGCGCGGCGGCGTGGTCGTCGATCGACACGGCGCTCGTGCCGGCGTCGTAGCCGCCGACACTCACGACGGGCTTCCCGAAATCGACGAGTCGCTCGAGCTCATGGGCCGTGGGTTCGATGCCGACTGCGATGACGCCGTCGAAGCGCTTGCGGGCCAAGAAGTGGGTGAACATCTCGCGCCGCGCGTCGGACTCCGGCGGGGCGCTGTACAGCGCCAGGTCGTACCGGCGTTCCAGGAGAGCCTCCTGCACGCCGCCGAGCACCTGCGCGAAGAACCACCGGTCGAGGTTCGGCACGACGACGCCGATCGTCTGGGTGCGGCCGGTCACAAGGCTCACCGCGCTGGTCGTCGGCACATAGCCGAGCTCCTTCGCGGCGTGCTGCACGCGGGTGCGCGTCGCCTCTGAGACGTACCCGGCACCGGTCAGGGCGCGGCTGGCGGTCGCCTTCGACACGCCCGCAGCGCGTGCGACATCGGCGATTCCCGCCATCGGTCCTCCTCGGCTGTTCCGGGACCCGGTCCGCGGCGACGGGGAGTCGCATTTGTGGAACCGGTTCCAGGGATATTGTGACGCGTAGACGCCGTCTTCGCCACCCTCGTGGCGGCATTTACCGAGTTGTGATGATCCGAGAATTGTGCCGCGTCCGCCGATCCCCTAGCGTGAGCATGGAAACGGTTCCCTACGTTTTGACGCGGAGGATGGGCGTCCGCCCCTTCCGCAGCACTGAGGAGGAAACAAATGACTTCAATCCGATCGCCTCGGCGGCGGCACATGCTGGCGGCGCTGAGCGTCGCAGCCGTGACGACCATCGCTCTCGCCGGCTGCGCCGAAGGCGGTGACGAACCCGCAGACGGCGCCTCGCTCGAAGGCGAGACCGTCCGCATCTCCGGCGGCATCACCGGCATCGAAGCCGAGAACATGCAGAAGTCCTTCGACGCGTTCACCGAGGACACCGGCATCATCGTCGAGTACACCGGTGACAAGGCGTTCGAGGGCAACATCGTCACGAAGGTGCAGGGTGGCGACGCCCCCGACATCGCCATCGTCCCGCAGCCGGGTCTGCTGAAGACCCTCGTGGACACCGGCGAGGTCAAGCCGGCCCCGGAGGGCGTCGAGAAGAACGTCGACGAGAACTGGTCCCCCGACTGGAAGGCGTACGGCACGTTCGACGACGTCTTCTACACGGCGCCGATGCTCGCCAACATCAAGGGCTACGTCTGGTACTCGCCGGCGTCGTTCGAGGAATGGGGCGTCGAGGTTCCCACGACGTGGGACGAGATGCTCGCCCTCACCACGACCATCCAGGAAAAGACCGGCAAGGCGCCCTGGTGCGCCGGCTTCGAGTCCGAGGCGGCGTCCGGCTGGCCGGGGACCGACTGGATCGAGGACCTCGTCCTGCGTCAGTCCGGCCCTGAGGTCTACGACCAGTGGGTCGCCGGTGACGTGAAGTTCACCGACCCCGAGATCGCCGACGCATTCGACGCCGTGGGCGAGATCCTCCTGAACCCGGAGTGGGTCAACGCCGGATTCGGCGACGTCGCGAGCATCAACTCCACCGCCTTCGGCGGCGTCGCGGCCAAGGTCGCGGACGGCAGCTGCCCGCTCACCCACCAGGCGTCGTTCCTGTCGGCGAACTTCCTCGACGTGCAGACGGCAGCCGGTGAGACGCCGGTCGTCGCTCCGGACGGCGACGTCTACGCCTTCGTGCTCCCGGGCTTCGAGGCGGACGCGGCGACCATCGAGGTCGGCGGCGAGTTCGTCACGGCGTTCTCCGACGACGCGGCCACCGTCAAGGTGCTCGAGTACATGTCGACGGCTGAGTGGGCGGACACCCGCGTGGGTCTCGGTGGCAACATCTCCGCGAACCTGAACGCCGACCCGAGCCTCGCGAGCAGCGAGTTCCTCCAGGAGGCCATGAAGCTCCTGCAGGACCCGAACACGACCGTCCGCTTCGACGCGTCCGACCTGATGCCGGCCACCGTCGGCTCCGGTTCGTTCTGGCGCGGCATGGTCGACTGGATCGACGGCAAGGACACCGCCACGGTGCTCAGCGACATCCAGGCCGGCTACGAGAACTGAGGTCGGCAGGCACATGCACGGGGCCGCTCGCGACAGCGAGCGGCCCCGTCGCACCCCCGGGCAGCGCTCTCACGGCGCGGCCCTCCCGGAGTCCAGTGAAGAACTCGGAAGGCACTCATGACTGGAACAATTCAGGCGCCCGGCCCGGCGGAGGCCGCCGTCACCGCTGACGCCGACGCGGCCGGCGCGCACGCCCGTCTGGCGCGCAGGCAACGCCGGACGACACTCGTCGTCGCGATCGCCCTCATCCTCGTGGTGGCGCTCTTCCTCTTCATGGTCACGCGCGAACCCGTCGAGGGCGCGCGGCCGACCTCGCTCGGCTTCTCGCTGAACTCCTTCTTCCAATGGCTCGGCGGGATGGGACCCCTCGTCCAGATCCCCCTCGTCCTCCTCGTCTTCGGCGCCGTGGTCGGACTGCTCCTGCTGCTGATCGAGTACGCGCCCAGGCCCGGCCGGTTCTACTTCTGGCTCCGGCTCGCGGCGTGCTTCCTCCTCCCGGTGATCGCGTTCATGCTCCTGCGCCCGTACCAGAACGCGGTGATCTACGTCCTCGCGATCGCGATCATCCTCGGCGGCGCACTGTTCTACGCCGACTACCGTTCCCGCCAGGGGGCCGGCTATCTGTTCCAGCTCATCCTCTTCGGTGCGCCGGCCGCCATCCTGCTGCTCATCGGGCTCATCTACCCCGCGATCGCGACCGTCGTCCAGTCGTTCTTCGACAAGACCGGCAAGGAGTTCGTCGGGCTCGAGAACTACGTCTGGGCGTTCACGAACCCGCAGGGGTTCTGGTCGGTCATCAACTCGATCATCTGGGTGATCGTGGCGCCGCTCGTGGCGACCGTCATCGGACTCGCCTACGCGGTCTTCATCGACCGGGCACGCGGCGAGAAGATCCTCAAGGTGCTCATCTTCATGCCGTTCGCGATCTCGTTCGTCGGTGCCGGCATCATCTGGAAGTTCATCTACGACTACCGGCAGGAGCAGCAGGTCGGTCTCCTGAACGCCATCGTGACGGCGTTCGGGGGTGAGCCGGTGTCGTGGCTCGCCGCGCAGCCCCTCGTCAACACGTTCCTGCTGCTCGTGGTGTTCATCTGGAGCCAGACCGGTCTCGCGATGGTCATCCTCTCCGCTGCCGTCAAGGCGGTGCCGACGGAGCAGAACGAGGCGGCCTCGCTGGACGGCGCGAACGCCTGGGAGCGTTTCCGCAACGTCACGGTCCCGGGCATCCGCTCCTCGATCGTCGTCGTGGTCACCACCGTCGCCATCGGCGCGCTGAAGGTCTACGACATCGTCGCCGTCATGACGGGCGGCCGCTCGGACACCACGGTGCTGGCGTTCGAGATGGTCAACCAGCAGCAGCGCTTCCAGAGCTACGGCCACTCCGCCGCGCTCGCTGTCGTGCTGTTCATCTTCGTGATCCCGCTGATCGTCTTCAACGTGATCCAGATCCGTAAGCAGAGGGAGATCCGATGAGCGTCGGGGTCATCGAACCGGTCGCCGATGCGCGCACGGCTCGGCAGGTCGCGCGCGAGACGCGCAAGCACGAGAAGATGGCGCAGAAGCGCCTGACGTCCAAGGGCGCCACGATCGCGGCCATCGCGATCGCCTTCCTCTGGACGATCCCGACGCTGGGGCTGCTCGTCACCTCGTTCCGGCCCGGCGCCGACACGCAGTCCACCGGCTGGTGGACGGTGTTCGTCGACCCGGATTTCACCTTCGAGAACTACCGGCTCGCCCTCACCTCCGGCGGGACGACGCTGACCCTCGGGCAGTCCTTCCTCAACTCGCTGGCGATCACGATTCCGGTCGTGTTCTTCGCGCTGGCCGTTGCATCCCTCCTGGCCTATGCGTTCGCCTGGATCGATTTCAAGGGCAAGAACCTCCTGTTCGTCGGAGTGTTCGCGCTGCAGATCGTCCCGCTGCAGATGGCGCTCGTGCCGCTGCTGAGTCTCTTCTCCCGCGGCCTGACGATCAACGGGGTGTCGATCTTCCCGGGCCTCGAACTGCGTGATGTGGACCAGAGCTTCGCCACGATCTGGATCGCGCACACGATCTTCTCGATCCCGCTCGCGGTGTTCCTGCTGCACAACTTCATCGCGGAGATCCCGTCCGAGGTGATCGAGGCGGCACGCGTGGACGGCGCCGGACACGGACAGATCTTCTTCCGGATGATCCTGCCGCTCGCTGCCCCCGCGCTCGCGTCGTTCGCGGTGCTGCAGTTCATCTGGGTGTGGAACGACCTGCTCGTGGCGACGATCTTCGCACCATCCTCGTCGCTGCCCATGACCCAATCCCTGGCATCTCTGTCGGGGACGTGGGGCAACCAGTGGTTCCTGCAGTCCGCGGGCACGTTCCTGTCGATCCTCGTGCCGCTCATCGTGTTCTTCGCGCTGCAGCGGTTCTTCGTGCGAGGCCTCCTCGCCGGCGCGACGAAGGGCTGATCTCAGAAGTTCCGCTCGGGTCAGCGGCGGTGCGGCGCGCGATGGGGAGTGCGCTGCGCCGCCGCTTCCGTGCGTGCAGCGGCGTCCAGAGGCGTGGTCAGGCGCTGCAGGACAGGCGCTGCTGCATCGACGTCATCGCGTCGATCTCGAACTGCTGCGCGTTCTTCATCGCCTCCGCCACCGCGAGCGTGCGCGGCTCGGAACCGAGCTCCAGCACGGCGTCGGCCATCGGGATGGCGCCCTCGTGGTGCCGGATCATCAGGCCCAGGAAGAGACAGTCCGCTTCGGTGCCGCCCGCCTGCGCGAGCTCGGTGAGCTCGGCCTCCGTCGCCATGCCCATCGCCTCACGCGCCCCGTCTTCGTCGAGCTCGTCGCCGGCATCAGCGCCGGCGCCGTGGCCGTGCCCGCCGTCGGATGCCGACATCCACGCCATCGTCGGGCCGCCCGCCTGGGGGAGCCCCCACTGCACGAGCCAGTCGAACATCTCGCCCCGCTGCGCCGACTGGCCGGTCGCGATGTCGTAGGAGAGGGCGCGGATGTCTTCATCCGCGGTCTTGCGGTAGATCGTCATGGCCATGTCGATGGCCTGGGCGTGATGGACCTGCATGTCGCGGGCGAACCCCGCCTCCGCCGAGTCGGTGCCCGGCGTGACGGGGGCGGCGTCGAACGTCGAGAACCGGCCGATCGCGAAGGCGACGCCGGCGATGCCGAGGGCGACCAGGAGCACCGCCCACCATGGCGGCAGAACGCGGACAGGCCGCTGGTCGTCGGTCGCGAGTGCGTCGGTCACGACTGCTTTCCGGGCGCGTCCAGCGCGCCGGTGCAGGCCGCGCCGGGCTCCGGGCCGTTGACGTTGCGCCAGTAGGCGGCGAGGAACTCGCCGATGCGCTCGTCGGAGGGATCCGTCACCGTGAGCTGCGCATTCCAGGCGCTCAGGGCGATGGGGGAGTCCATCCCCTCGTATGGCGAGAGGATCGTGTAGGTCGAGGGAAGCTGAGCCTTGAGCGCCTCGACCTCCGCCTCGCCCACGACGGCCGGGTCGTACGTGACCCACACGGCGCCGTGTTCGAGCGAATGCACCGCGTTGATGTCCGGCACCGGCTGCGTGTAGACGCCGCAGTTCAACCACATCGCGTTGTGGTCGCCGCCGGCGGGCGGGGTCTGCTCGTAGTCGACGTCGCCGTCGACGTGGTTCGCGGTGTGCGAGTACGTCTCCACACCGGTGATCGACGAGCCGTCGCCGTCTCCGCGATCGAGCGAGACCGGACGCGGGGTGAGGACATAGGAGGCCACGACGAGCGCGATGACGACGACGGCGGCGGCGGTGCCGACGACCCACCAGGTCAGCTTGCTGCGGCGGCGCTTGGCGAGCTGGCGCTGATACTCCGCGAGCTTCTGCTGCTTCTGCTGCTCGCGCTGCTGCTTGACGGTCGTGCTGATCTGCGCCTGCGTCGCGGGGTTTCCGCTGGTGCGCTTCGAAGTCGGGGTCATCTGCTGCGATCTCGGCTAGGGGCGCCCGACCGGCAGGTGCGGGCACCACGAGTCTATGCAACAGCATGTGTGTGAGGGCTGGGAACGTGGAATCGGCGCGCGCTGGCGCCCGGGGGCCCCGATGGCTCCGGTAACATAGGTCGGTCGAATCGTTTCGACCCCTCCTCTTCAGCTCGTCGGGTGTCCGGCGGCCCCACCGGAAATGGCCACGCCGTGCGCGACACCGATACGATCCGCCTCCCGACGCCGGGACAGAAGCCCTCGCCCACCGGCGCCATCCGCACGCTCGGGAGCGACCCCGCGACCGCGCCCGTCGTCCTGCACCCCGGCGACGCGCTGTCGACCCGGCGACGGGTGCTGTACATCATCCTGCTCGGCGCTCTGACGGCCCTCGGTCCGTTCACGGTCGACCTCTACCTGCCCGCGTTCCCCGTCTTGCAGGAGGACTTCCGGACCTCGGCCGCGGCGATCCAGCTGACCCTCACCGGCACGATGATCGGGTTCGCCCTGGGCCAGCTCATCGTCGGCCCGCTCAGCGACAAGGTCGGCCGCCGCATCCCGCTCCTCGCCGTGACGGCGCTGCACGTCCTCGCGAGCGCGGGTGCCGCGCTCGCCCCCAGCCTGGAGCTGCTGAGCGTCGCGCGCGTCGCGATGGGCATGGGAGCCGCCGCCGGCGGCGTCGTCGCCATGGCGATCGTCCGTGACCTGTTCGGCGGTCGCCGCCTCGTGGTCATGCTGAGCCGGCTCGCCCTCGTGTCCGGCGTCGCCCCGGTGGTCGCCCCGCTCATCGGTTCGGCGCTGCTGGCCGTGATGCCGTGGCGCGGCATCTTCGTGGTGCTCGCGCTGTACGGCGCCGTCATGCTGATCTCCGCCGTCCTGTTCGTGCCGGAGACGCTGCCGAAGGCGCGCCGGCATGAGGCGGGATCGACGACCGTCCTCGAGCGGTACCGCAGCGTCTTCCGGGACCGCGTCTTCATCGGCGTCCTCATCATCGGCGGGATGAGTTTCTCCGGTCTCTTCTCCTACCTCTCCGCGTCGTCGTTCCTCTTCCAGGAGAGCTACGGCTTCGACGCGCAGCAGTACGGCCTGCTGTTCGCCGCGAACTCCGTCGGCGTCGTGATCGGCGTGCAGAGCGCGTCACGTCTTGCGGCCCGGTTCGGGCCGCAGTGGGTGCTGTCGGTCTCGACCGCCGTGCTCGTCCTCGCGGCATCCGCCATCATCGTCACGGATCAGCTGGACCTCGGGGTCTGGGGGACCATGATCCCGCTCTTCGTCTTCATGACCGCGTGCGGCTTCACGTTCCCGTGCGTGCAGGTGCTCGCCCTGGACAGGCACGGCAAGGCCGCCGGCACCGCGGCATCCATCATCGGCGCGACGAACTTCGGTGTGGCGGGCCTCATCACCCCGCTCGTCGGCTGGATCGCGAAGGACTCCGCCATCACCGCGACGACGATGGCATCCGTCATGGTCGGCTGCGCGGTCATCGGCGTGCTGTCGCTGTGGCTCATCGTGCGTCCCCGGACAGTCGAGCGCCTCGCTCCGTAGTGCGTCGTGCATGATGGGTCGATGACGACGCGGACGACCGATCTCGAGATCACCCATGGCCTGCGCTGGCTCGTCGGAGGTCTCGCGCTTCTCGTCGTGGGATTCCTCTTCGGCATCCTCATCGCGCTCGGCACCGACATCCTCGACATCGACGGATGGTGGAACACCCTGGTGGGCACGTTCTACCAGGGCATCCGGCCGTTCTCGCTGCTCATGAACTTCCTCGGCGGCGGGTGGTTCGCCACCTACGCCGTGCCGCTCGGGGTCGCCGTCGCGCTCGTCCTCGCGCGCCGGCCGTGGAGCGCGCTGATGTTCCTCGTCGCGACCGCCCTGAGCGCCGGCCTGGTGCAGGTGCTCAAGAGCGCCTTCGGCCGGGCGCGACCGGAGGACATGCTCGTGATCTCCGATCACGGCTCGTTCCCGTCCGGCCACACGGCGAACGCGGCGACGATGGCGGTCCTGCTCGTGATCATCTTCCCGCGCGTGTGGGTCTTCGTCGCCGGTCTCGTCTGGACGCTGCTGATGGGCTTCAGCCGGACGCAGGTGCACGCCCACTGGTTCAGCGACACCGTCGGCGGCGCGATCCTCGGCGCCGGCGCCGCACTCGTGGTCGCCGCCGCCTTCACGATCCCGATCCTCCAGGAGCGCGAGCGCGCCGCGGCGCGGACGTCGATGTTCCTGCAGCGCGAACGGGGCGCGTCGCTAGGCTGAGCGGCATGACCGACTCCGCAGCCTCCGCCGCGTCCGATCCGGCTGTCGCCGCCGCCGAGCTCGCGCGCCTGCGCGCCGAGGCGGAAGCCGCCGAGGCCCAGCTGAAGGCCGCCCAGGCACGCGCCGCGCTGGCGGCGGCGGAGGCCGAGGCGGCGCGAGCAGCTGCCGGTGCCCTGGCGGAGCCGGCCGCGGCCGAGCCTGCGGCGGCGCACGTCCCGGCCGCGGGCGTGACCGGGGAGACCGGCCCGCTCGATCCGGAGCAGGTCGCGGCGATCGTGAAGGGCTACACGTTCGAGGCCGAGACGCTCGACCTCGGCGCGCTGGTCAACGGTGATCCCGACCCGACGGCGCAGATCCGCATCCCGCTGGCCATGATGAACCGGCACGGCCTCGTCGCGGGCGCCACCGGCACCGGCAAGACCCGCACGCTGCAGGGCCTCGCCGAGCAGCTCGCGGCGAAGGGCGTCCCCGTGTTCGCCGCCGACATCAAGGGCGACCTGTCGGGCGTCGCGACCCCGGGAACCGCCAACGACAAGCTGCTGGCGCGCACCGCGGCCCTCGGGCAGGACTGGAAGCCGGAGGCCTCGGCGACGGAGTACTTCGCCCTCGGCGGCATCGGCAAGGGCGTGCCCGTCCGCGCCACCGTCTCCGGGTTCGGCCCGCTGCTGCTGAGCAAGGTGCTGGGCCTCAACGAGACGCAGGAGTCGAGCCTCGGCCTCGTCTTCCACTACGCCGACGAGAGCGGCCTCGCCCTCGTCGACCTCTCCGATCTCCGCGCCGTCCTCACCTATCTCACGAGCGACGAGGGCAAGCCCGAGCTGAAGGGGCTCGGCGGCCTGTCATCGGCGACGGCCGGCGTCATCCTGCGCGAGCTCATCACGTTCGCCGACGACGGGGCCGATGTCTTCTTCGGCGAGCCGGAGTTCGACGTGCGCGACTTCCTGCGCACTGCGGCGGACGGGCGGGGCATCATCTCGCTGCTGGAGGTCCCGGGCGTCGTCGACAAGCCCGCGCTCTTCTCGACCTTCCTCATGTACCTGCTGGCCGAGTTGTTCGAGATCCTCCCCGAGGTGGGGGATGCCGACAAGCCCAAGCTCGTGTTCTTCTTCGACGAGGCGCACCTCCTCTTCAAGGACGCGTCGAAGGACTTCCTCTCCGCGATCGTGCAGACCGTCCGCCTCATCCGCTCCAAGGGCGTCGGCGTCTTCTTCGTCACGCAGACCCCGAAGGACGTCCCCTCCGACGTCCTCGGACAGCTCGGGTCGCGCGTGCAGCACGCGCTCCGCGCCTTCACTCCCGACGACGCGAAGGCGCTGCGCGCGACCGTCGGCACCTACCCGAAGTCCGGCTACGACCTCGAGCGCACGTTGCAGGAGCTCGGCACCGGCGAGGCCATCGTCACCGTCATGAGCGAGAAGGGCGCCCCGACACCCGTCGCCTGGACGAGGCTGCGCGCGCCGCAGGGACTCATGTCGCCGACCCCCGACCCCGACATCGAGCGCGCCGTGAAGGCCTCGCCGCTGCTCGCGAAATACGGGACCGCGATCGATCGGGAGTCCGCCCGCGAGATCCTCGCGGCGAAGATGCACGCGGCGGAGCAGGCGGCCGCCGCCGAGCAGGCGGCACTGGAGAAGGCGAAGGCGGATGCCGAGTTCGCCACGCAGCAGGCGGCTATCCAGAAGCAGCTCGACCGCGAGGCGAAAGAGCGGCAGAAGGAGTACGACCGGCTCCTCAAGGCCGCTGGCGGCACGTCGCGAACCACCCGGACGACGCGTCGCACGGAGAAGTCGCCCATCGACCAGATCCTCGGCTCCAAGGCGACGCAGACGATCCTCACGAGCGTCATCCGCGGCGTCTTCGGCACCGGCCGGCGCTGACCGCCCAGCGTACGATCAAGCCATGGCGAGGAAGGCTCCGACCACCGACATCGACGAGCGGAAGCTGCGGGTCACATCCCCCGCAGACCACGCGGTCGGCGTCCCCGCCGTGCTGCACGCCCTGCAGATCTCGCAGGAGCAGATGGGCATCACGCGCAGTGTGGAGACGCTGCTGCGCGTCAACCAGAAGGACGGCTTCGACTGCCCCGGGTGCGCGTGGCCCGAGGAGAACAAGCGTCACCTCGCCGAGTTCTGCGAGAACGGCGCGAAGGCCGTCGCCGAGGAGGCGACGCTGCGGCGCGTTCCCCCGGAGTTCTTCGCGGCGCACTCGGTCGACGAGCTCCGTGCTCATGACGACTGGTGGCTCGGCCAGCAGGGGCGGCTCACGCATCCCGTCATCCTGGAAGAGGGCGCCACCCACTACCGGCCGATCTCCTGGAACGACGCGCTGACGACGATCGCCGACGCTCTGAAGGATCTCGACAGCCCGGACGACGCGGTGTTCTACACGTCGGGGCGCACCTCGAACGAAGCGGCGTTCCTGTACCAGCTGCTCGTGCGGGGCCTCGGCACGAACAACCTGCCGGACTGCTCCAACATGTGCCACGAGTCGTCGGGGTCTGCGCTGACGGAGACCATCGGCATCGGCAAGGGCACCGTCTCCATCGAGGACATCCACGACGCCGACCTGCTGATCGTCGCCGGGCAGAACCCGGGCACGAACCATCCGCGCATGCTGGGCGCGCTGGAGAAGGCCAAGCAGCGCGGGGCGAGGATCATCGCCGTGAACCCGCTGCCGGAAGCAGGCCTCATCCGCTTCGACAACCCGCAGACCGTCCGCGGCGTGATGCTCGGCGGCACGACCCTCGCCGACGAGTTCGTGCAGATCCGCCTCGGCGGCGACCAGGCGCTGTTCCAGGCGATCGGCAAGCACCTGCTCGAGGTGGAGGAGCGGGACGGCGGGATCCTCGACCACGACTTCATCGCGCAGTACACGAGCGGCATCGACGCGTACCGGCAGGCGATGGCGGATGCCGTCTGGCCCGAGCTGGAGGCCGCCACCGGCATCGACGAGGCCGAGCTCCGCCGCATCGCGGAGATCGTCCGCGGCTCCGGCTCGACGATCGTCTGCTGGGCCATGGGGCTCACGCAGCACAAGCACTCCGTCCCGACCCTCCGCGAGGTCGTCAACGTGCTGCTGCTGCAGGGCAACATCGGGCGGCCCGGCGCCGGCGTCTGCCCGGTGCGTGGCCACTCCAACGTCCAGGGCGACCGGACGGTCGGCATCTACGAGAAGCCGTCCGAGGAGTTCCTGGCCGCCCTCGACCGCGAGTTCTCCTTCGCCGCGCCCCGCGCACACGGCTACGACACCGTCGCGGCGATCCGCGCGATGCGCGAGGGCCGCGTGCGCTTCTTCCTGGGCATGGGCGGCAACTTCGTCTCCGCGACCCCCGACACCGCCGTCGTGGAGGAGGGGATGGGGCGCATCGACCTCACGGTCCAGGTGTCCACGAAGCTCAACCGCTCGCACGTCGTCACGGGCCGGCGCGCCATCATCCTGCCGACGCTCGGCCGCACCGACCGCGACCGCCGCGGCGGCACCGACCAGCGCGTGACGGTGGAGGACTCGATGGGCGCCGTGCACGCCTCCCGCGGTCGCCTTGCGCCGCCGGCCGAGGGCCTGCTGAGCGAGGTCGCCATCATCGCGCGTCTCTGCGCCCTCGTCTTCGCCGAGAACCCCGCCGCCCCGCACGCGGACTGGGCGGCGCTCGAGGGCGACTATGCCGGCATCCGCGGTCACATCCAGAACGTGATCCCCGGGTTCGAGGACTACGACCGGCGCATCCAGAAGGGTCGCACCTTCTTCCTCCCCAACGGCCCCCGCGACGAACGCCGCTTCGCGACCGTCGACGGGAAGGCCCGGTTCACGGCGAACCCGCTCGAGTACCCGCGGATCCCGGAGGGGCGCCTGCTGCTGCAGACCCTGCGCTCGCACGACCAGTACAACACCACGATCTACGGCAAGGACGACCGCTACCGCGGCATCCGCGGCGGGCGACGCGTCGTCCTCATCCACCCGGACGACATCATGGGCCTGGGATTCGCGGACGGGGACGTCGTCGACCTCGTCTCCGAGTGGCACGGGGCGGGCGGGCTGGAGGAGCGGCGGGCCGAGGCGTTCCGGCTCGTGCCGTACGCGACCCCGCGGGGCAATGCGGCGGCGTACTACCCGGAGACCAACGTGCTCGTGCCGCTCGAGTCGGTCGCCGACGTCTCGGGGACGCCGACGTCGAAGGCCGTCATCGTCCGACTGGAGCGGCGGGCGTAGGCATACCCGCCGCGCGCCGGCGACGCAACACCCTGCGCGATCCCAGCCACCCCGCGTAGCGTGCCGGGATGAGCGAACCCTCGATCCCGACCGGCCGCGAAACGGCCCTCCGCGCGATCCCGCGCCCGGACGGCGAGGCGCCGCGCGCGCTCGTCCTCGGCGCCACCGGGTACATCGGCGGTCGCCTCGTGCCGCGCCTGCGCAACGCCGGCTACCGCGTGCGGGTGCTCGCACGCGACGCCGCGCGCATCTCCGCCTTCGAGTGGGGCGACGACGTGGAGGTCGTCGAGGGTTCCGCCGACGACCGGGATGCCGTGACCGCCGCCGTCGCGGACGTCGACGTGCTGTACTACCTCATCCACTCGATGGCGGCCGGCGCCGACTTCGAGGCCGCCGACCTCCGTGCCGCCAGGACCGTCGCGGGCGCGGCCGCGGAGGCCGGCGTCGCGCGGATCGTGTACCTCGGCGGTCTGCATCCGAGTGCCGGCGAGCTCTCCCCGCACCTGCGCTCCCGCGTGCACGTGGGCGAGGTGTTCCTGCAGAGCGGCGTCCCGAGCCTCGTCCTCCAGGCCGGCGTCGTGATCGGTTCCGGCTCGGCATCGTTCGAGATGATCCGCCATCTCACCGAGGTGCTGCCGTACATGCCGGCGCCGAAGTGGGTGCGCAACCACATCCAGCCGATCGCCGTCCGCGACGTGCTGCACTACCTCCTGGGCGCCGCGCGCGTCGACCCCGACGTCAACCGGGCCGTCGACATCGGCGGCCCGGATGTGCTGCGCTACGGCCAGATGATGAACGGGTACGCCGTCGAGGCGGGACTCCCGCAGCGCGCCATCGCGGCGCTCCCCGTCCTCACGCCGGGTCTGGCCTCGCACTGGGTGAACCTCGTCACCCCCGTGCCCCGCGCGATCGCCCGCCCGCTCATCGCCTCGCTGCAGAACGAATGCGTCATGGACGACCACGACGTCGACGCGATCATCCCGCAGCCCGAGGGCGGGCTCACCCCGTACCGCCGTGCGGTGGCGCTCGCGCTCGGGCGGGTGGACGGCGACGCGATCGAGACCAGCTGGCAGGACACCGAGTTCGCGCAGCTGCCGAGCGATCCGCTGCCGAGCGACCCGGAGTGGGCGGGCCGGACGGTCTTCACCGACGTGCGCACCGCCGGCACGTCCGCGTCGCCGGAGCGGCTGTGGGCCGTCATCGCCGGCATAGGCGGTGAGAACGGCTGGTACTCCTCGCCGATCCTGTGGGCCATCCGGGGGTGGATGGACCGGCTCGTCGGCGGCGTCGGCCTCCGGCGCGGCCGTCGCAGCCGCACCCGCGTCGCCGTCGGCGATGCCATCGACTTCTGGCGCGTGGAGGCCGTGGAGCCCGGGCGCCTCTTGCGCCTGCGGGCGGAGATGAAGGTGCCGGGTCTCGCGTGGCTCGACCTGCAGGTCGAACCCGACGGCACCGGCTCCCGCTACGACCAGCGCGCCGTGTTCTTCCCGCGCGGTCTCGCCGGGCGCCTGTACTGGCTGGCGGTGCTGCCGTTCCACGGGTTCGTGTTCCGCGGCATGGCGAACCGCATCACGGCGGCCGCCGAAGCGGACCTGCGCAGGTCCCCCGCGGAACTACCCTGAAGGGATGAGCCGCACCGCCGTCGTGATCACCGTGTCCGACCGCTCCGCGTCGGGGCAGCGGGAGGATGCCGCCGGCCCCGTCGCCGTGGCGGCGCTCCGCGACGCCGGCTATGCGTGCGGTGACGCCGTCACCGTCCCGGACGGGGCGGATGCCGTCGAGCAGGCGCTGCGCGACGCCCTCGGCCGCGGCGCCCACCTCATCGTCACGACGGGCGGCACGGGGGTGGGGCCGCGCGACCGGACGCCGGAAGGCACCGCCCGGGTGCTCGAGCGAGACGTGCCGGGGATCGCGGAGGAGCTCCGGCGTCGCGGCGCGACGGAGAAGGCGACCGCCCTGCTGTCCCGGGGCCTTGCGGGCGTGGCATCCGGCGCGCTCATCGTGAACCTGCCGGGCTCGCCCCGCGCCGTGGCATCCGGCATGCCCCTTATCGTCGAGGTCGCCGCGCACACGATCGGTCAGCTCGCGGGGGAGGACCACGCATGAACCCCGTCCGCCTCGCCCGGATCGGCGACGAGCCCCTCGATCTCGCCGCGCACCTCGCGGCGGTCGACGATGACCGTGCCGGCGCCGTCACGACCTTCCTCGGCCGGGTCCGCGACCACGACCCCGACGCGCAGGGCACCGTGGTGGCGCTGGAGTACTCCGCCCATCCCGACGCCGAGGCCACGCTGCACGGCATCGCGATGCGCGCGATCGGGGAGACCGGGGCGATCGTCGCCGTCAGTCACCGCGTCGGGCGGCTGAGCGTCGGCGACGCCGCCGTCGTCATCGCCGTCGCCGCCCCGCACCGCGCGGAGGCCTTCGCCGTGTGCCGCGAGGTCATCGAGGCCGTCAAGCGCGAGCTGCCGGTGTGGAAGCGGCAGATCGAGGCCGACGGCACGACGGCGTGGAAGGGCATCGGCGGCTGACGTCGCTGTGCGCCCCCCGGCGCGCGACGGGATCAGCCGCCCGCGAACGGCGGCAGCACGTCGACGGTGGTGCCGGCGGCGAGCGGATGCGCATCGTCGACCCGTGCCCCGTCCACGAGCACGGCGCAGCGGGGGAGGATCGCCGCGAGCCCCGGCCGCTCGGCGGCCAGCGCGACGCGCAGCGCGCCGAGCGTCGCCTCGGCGCGGGTCTCCTCCGCCACCCCGGCGCGTTCCTCCGCGGCGGCGAAGTAGCGGACGAGGATCACCGGTCGGCCCAGCCCTGCGCGCGCGTCGTGACGGCGGCGACGGCCGCCTCCGTGTCGGCGCGGGAGCCGCCCGCGCGGCCGGCGGCGAGACCGGCGGCGAAGGCGCTCAGCGGCGCCGCCGGGCGCGCGACGCCGTTGGCGACATCGCGGGCGAGATCCAGGATGAGCGCCACCGGAAGGTCGTCGGGGCCGAGTCCGAGCAGGTCGCACAGCGCGGCCGCCCACTCGTCCAGCGCCTCGGGGGGCAGTGTCCGCTCGCTCACGATCGCTCCGCTTCCGGCCCGCCCAGCCGGGTGCGGGCCCGCTTCAGATCCTCCCACGTGTCCACGTCGTCGGTCTCCGCCGCGGGCGCCGCGAGGACGGTGATCGCGAGGTCGTCGAGGAGCGCGCGCACGGACGCGCCGTCGCCGCGATCGGGGAGGGATGCCGTCGCGCGGCGGAGCGGCGCCGTGCGGTACAGGCCGGTGAGCCACTGCGGACGGGAGCCGGCATCGCCGAGGCAGACGCCGTCCGTGTCGGCCGGGAGCAGCGGCAGGTCGCGGCGCAGGCGTGCGGCGGCGGCGACGACGCCCGGCAGGTCGCATGCCAGGACGAAGGTCCACTCCGGGTCGTCGTCCCAGGTGTCCAGCGCCGCCACGATGGCGGCCGCCGGTCCCCCGAACGGCGGGTCCTCGCGGACCCACTGGGCGCCGTCCACGCCGGCGACCGGGTCGCCGACGATCGTCACGGGTGCGCAGCCCCGCGTCGCGTCGATCGCGCGCTGCAGGAGCGTCCGGCCGCCGACGTCGAGGAGCGGCTTCGCGGCCCCGCCCATCCGCGTCGCCCGGCCTCCCGCCAGCAGGATGGCGCCGTGCGGCGTCACGGGCGCTCCCAGTCCCCGCTCTTCCCGCCGGTCTTGCGGGTCAGGCGCACGCTCTCGATCGCCGTGGCCTTGTCCATGCCCTTGACCATGTCGACGACCGCGAGGGCGGCCACCGACACCGCCGTGAGCGCCTCCATCTCCACGCCCGTGCGGTCGGCCGTGCGGACCGTCGCCTCGATCTCGACGCCGTCGTCGGTCACCAGGAGATCGACGGTCGCGCCGTGCACGCCGATGACGTGGGCGAGGGGCAGGAGGGCAGGGGTCTGCTTGGCCCCCTGGATGCCGGCGATCCGTGCCACCGCGAGCACATCGCCCTTCGGGACCGCCCCGTCACGCAGCGCGGCAACGATCTCCGGCGCGCAGCGGACGAACCCGCGCGCCGTCGCGGAGCGCACCGTCGGCTGCTTCGCGGTGACGTCGACCATGCGGGCGTGGCCCGCGGCATCCAGATGCGTGAAACCCATGCCCCCAGCATGACACCGGCGGCGGAGGGTCAGCCGAGCAGCAGCACGTTGACGAAGTCGCCCGCGGCGACGGCATCCGTCTCGGCGGGCACCACCGCGAGCGCCTCGGCGGCGCCGAGGCCTCCGGCCAGGTGCGAGCCCGACCCGCCGGCGCTCGCCGGCCGCACGGTCCAGCGGGACGGGTCGGTCCGGTCGATGACGGCGGGGAGGTACTGGCGGCGGGCGGGGGGCGTGCGCCAGGCCGCGGCCGCCGGCAGCTGCAGCACCGGCCGGGCGATGTCGGTGCGTCCCTGCAGGGCCAGGAGCGCGGGACGGACGAACACCTCGAACGACACCGCGGCGCTCACGGGATTGCCGGGCAGGCCGAACAGCAGGGTGCCGCCGGGCAGCACGCCGAACCCCTGCGGCTTGCCGGGCTGCATCGCGACCTTGCTGAACGCCATCGTGCCGGCCAGCTCGTTCTTGACCACCTCGTACGCGCCCGCGCTCACACCGCCGGAGAACACGACGACGTCGGCGGGCGACGGTCCGCCGGTCACGGCCGCGAGAACGGTGCGGAGGCCCTCGCCGTCGTCGTCGACGCTCTCCCTGGCCACGACGTCGCCGCCCGCGGCTCTGGCGAGCGCGGCGAGCAGGATGCTGTTGGACTCGGGGATCTGCCCGCGCCGGAGCGGGCGGCCGGGTTCGACGAGCTCGCTGCCGGTCGAGACGATGGCGACCCGCGGGGCGCGCGCGACCTCGACCTCCGCGACGCCGGCGGCGGCGGCCGCCGAGAGCTGCCAGGCGCCGAGCGCGACGCCCGCGGGAAGGATGACGTCGCCGGTGCGCGCGTCCTCGCCGCGGCGTCGGATGTGGGCGGCGGCGCGCGGTGCCGCGAGGACGGTGACGGTGTCGAGGGAGTCCGCGAGCCCTCCGACGGTGTCCTCGAAGGGGACGACGGCATCCGCGTCGGTCGGCACGGGCGAGCCGGTCATGATGCGGGCGGCCTCGCCGGGGGACAGCGCCGGGTCGTCGGGGGTGCCGGCCGGCAGATCGGCGACGACGCGAAGCGGGACCGGCTGCTCCGCGCGGGCGTGTGCGACATCGGCCGCGCGCACGGCGAACCCGTCCATCGCGGAGTTGTCGAACGCGGGGATGTCCACGGCCGCACGGACCGGCGCCGCGAGGGTGCGACCGGCGGCGGCGCCGAGCGGCAGGGTCTCGGCGGGGAGGGGGTGCACGGCGGCCAGCACCGTCGCCTGCTGCTCCTCGACCGTGCGGAGGCCCGTCATGCCGGTGTCCAGGCCGCGAGCCCGCCGGCGAGGACGGACGCCGCGACACCGCGGCCCCGCAGGACCTCGGCGGCCCGCAGCGCGCGGATGCCGTGCGCGCAGAGGACGACGACGGGGCCCTCGTCGATCTGCCCGGGATCGGCGAGGAAGTCCGCGAGGGGGATGAGGACCGATCCGCCGACGATGCCGGTCGCCGTCTCGAAGGGTTCCCGCACGTCGAGGAGGGTCGCGCCCGCCTCCTGCGCGGCGAGCATCTCGGCGGCCGTCACGTGCGGGATCTCCTCCCGCGCGGGCGCGGGGTCCGCCGGCGGCGGATCGGCGGCCGCGCCCGTCGCGGCGCGCAGCGGCACGTCGCGCTGCGTGCCGGCGAGGGCGTCGATCACGGCGACCCGGCCGAGGAGGGGTTCGCCGATGCCGGTGACGAGCTTGACGGCCTCCGCCGCGAGCAGGCCGCCGACCTGAAGGCACAGCGCGCCCAGGACGCCGACGGCGGAGCAGGTCGGCAGCTCGCCGACCTCGTCGGGCCGGTGCAGGTCGCGGAGGCGCACGGCGGCGGTGCCGGCGGGCGGGGCGGACCAGAACACGGTGACCTGCGCATGGAACTCCTGCACGACCCCCCAGACGAGCGGGATGCCGAGCTCCTCGCACGCCCCGGCGACGGCCGCGCGGGTCTCGAACGTGTCGCTGCCGTCGATCACGAGGTGGGCGCCCCGCAGCAGCGTCGCGGCGTTGCCGGCCGTGAGACGCTCGCGGACCGGGTGCACCACGGTCTCGGGGGAGAGATCCTCCGCCACGCGGACGGCGGAGTCGACCTTCGCGGCGCCGATGTCAGTGAGGCGGTGCAGCACCTGTCGCTGCAGGTTGGTGTGCTCGACGATGTCGTCGTCGATGACCGTGACGCTGCCGACCCCTGCGGCCACGAGCGCGAGGATCGCGGGCGACCCGAGCCCGCCGGCGCCGATGACGGCGATATGGGCCGCGGCGAGCCGCCGCTGGCCGATGTCGCCGAGACCGGCGAGGGCGCGGTGCCGTGCCGTGCGCGCGCTCTCGCCCGCGGACAGCGCCGGGACGGGATCGACGAGCGGGGGCAGCGGCATCCCTTCAGCGTAATCCCGGCGCGCAGTGTCGGCGCGGGACCGCAGATGCGGCGAAATATCCTGTCAAGCGCCGCACATGCGGTGATAGCGTCGCCGTATGGACGCGTTCCGCATCTCCGAGGCCGCACGCCTGCTCGGCGTCAGCGACGACACCGTGCGCCGCTGGGTCGACCAGGGGACGCTCCCGGCGACGGGGGAGTCGCCGGCCCGCATCCCCGGCGACGCGCTCGCCGCGCACGCGGTCGAGCTCGCGCGGACGGCATCGGACCCCACCGACGCGCTCTCCAGCGCCCGGAACCGGTTCGTCGGGCTCGTGACGCGCGTGCAGGTGGACGGCGTCATGGCGCAGGTGGACATCCAGGCCGGACCGCACAGGGTCGTCTCCCTGCTGTCGGCCGAGGCGGTCGCCGAGCTCGGGCTCGAGCCCGGATCGCTCGCGGTCGCCGTCGTCAAGGCCACGAACGTCATCGTCGAGACCCCGCGGGGCTGAGGTGCCCCGGCGACTGGTTCTCCTGGCGGCGTGCGCGCTCGCGCTCGCCGGCTGCGCGGCCACGCCCCGCGCCACGGTCGGCGAGGACACCCGGTTGACGATCTTCGCGGCCGCCTCGCTGCAGGGCGCGTTCGAGGAGATCGCCGACCTGTTCGAGGAGGAGCATCCGGGCGTCGCGGTGGACGCGATCCGTTACGACGGCTCGTCGACGCTCGCGACGCAGCTCATCGAAGGAGCCGCCGCCGACGTGTTCGCGTCGGCGGACGAGCCGAACATGCAGAAGGTCGTGGATGCCGGGCTCGCGGCGCCCGCGACCGTCTTCGCGACGAACACCCTCACCGTCGTCGTGCCCGCGGGAAATCCCGCCGGTGTGACCGGGCTGCCGGATTTCGCGCGCGCGGATCCGGTGATCGTGCAGTGCGCGCACGAGGTGCCGTGCGGCGCCGCCGCCGACCGGCTGCTGGCCGGCGCGGGCATCACCGCGGCGGTGGACAGCTACGAGCAGAACGTCACGGCCGTGCTGACGAAGGTCGCGGCGGGCGAGGCGGACGCGGGCCTGGTCTACGTGACGGATGCCGCCGGCCGCGGCGACATCGACACCGTCGCGACGGCCGGGGTCGACGCGGTCGTCAACCGCTACCCGATCGCCGCGCTCTCCGGGGCGTCGGAGCCGGACGACGCCGCCGCCTTCGTGGCATTCGTCCGCGGTCCGGCCGGCCAGCGGGTGCTCGCCGCGCGCGGATTCGGGGCGCCGTGACACGCGCCGACCGCGGCTTCGTGCCGCAGGTGCTGCTCGCCCCCGCCGTCCTCGGGCTCGCGCTGCTCGTCGTCCCGCTCGCCGCGCTCGTCGGCCGCGTGCGCTGGGACACCCTGTGGCAGGACGTGACCTCGCCGGCGGCGCTGGAGGCGCTCGCCCTCTCGATGCGCACGGGCCTCGTCGCCACCGCACTGTGCATCCTCCTCGGCGTGCCGCTCGCGCTCCTGATCGCCCGCGCGGGCAACCGCACGGCCGCCGTGCTGCGCGCGCTCGTGACCGTCCCCCTCGTCCTCCCCCCGATGGTCGGCGGTGTCGCCCTGCTGTTCCTGTTCGGCAGGTCGGGCTGGCTCGGCCCGGCGCTCACGGAGGTCGGCATCCGCATCCCGTTCACGACGACGGCGGTCGTCCTCGCGCAGACGTTCGTCGCGCTGCCGTTCCTCGTGCTCGCCCTCGAGGCGTCGCTGCGCTCCACCGGGGTCGGCTACGAGCAGGCGGCGGCTTCGCTCGGGGCCGGGCGGTGGCGCATCCTCACCCGTGTCACTCTGCCGCTCGCCGCGCCCGGCCTCGTCGCCGGCGTCGTGCTGTGCTTCGCGCGCGCCGTCGGTGAATTCGGTGCCACGGCGCTCTTCGCCGGGAACGCGCCGGGCGTCACGCAGACGATGCCCCTCGCGATCTACACCGCCTTCAACGGTGCCGGCGTCTCGCAGGGCACCGCGGTCGCGCTGTCGTTGCTGCTGCTCGTCACCGCCGTGGCGGTGCTGCTGCTCGTGCGAGCGTGGCGGCCGGGGGCAGCACGGTGAGCGGCGCGGCCCTCGACGTGCACGCCGTCCTCGAGCGGCGCGGTTTCACGCTGGATGCCTCGCTCGCCGCGCGGCCCGGCGAGACGCTCGCCGTGATGGGCCCGAGCGGCGCCGGGAAGTCCACGATGCTGGCGGCGATCGCCGGTGTCCTCCGCCTTCCGCGCGGGCACGTCCGCGTCGGGGAGCGGATCGTGTCGGACCGGCGGAGCCACATCGCCCCGCAGCGCCGAGGCGTCGTGCTGCTCGGGCAGGACCCGCACCTCTTCCCGCACCTCAGCGCCCGCGACAACATCGCGTTCGGCCTGCGGGCGCGGGGCCTGGACCGCGCGCATGCCGGTGCGGAGGCCGACGAATGGCTGTGGCGGGTCGGGCTTCCGGGGTCCGGGCCGCACCGGCCCGGGGAGCTGTCCGGGGGGCAGCAGCAGCGCGTGGGGCTGGCGCGCGCGCTCGCGACGCGCCCCGCCGTCCTGCTGCTCGACGAGCCGCTCACGGCGCTGGACCCGGAGACCGCCGGCGGCGTGCGGGCGATGCTCGCCGAGCAGCTGCCGGCCGCGCACACGACCACCGTGCTCGTGACGCACGACGCCGTCGACGCGGCCGCGCTCGCCGAGACCCTCGTGCTCCTCGAGGACGGGCGCGTCACGCAGCGCGGCACGGTGCGGGACGTGCTCACGGCCCCCGCGACGGCGTTCGGCGCCGTGGTCGCAGGGCTCAACCGGGTCGTGGGGGCGGTCGTGGACGGATGGTGGCGGGCCGGCGGCCTCGCCCTGCCCGCCCGGGGCGCGGCCGCCGGCGATGCCGTGGCGCTCTTCCGCCCCGGCGCGGTGCGGCTCGACACGCTCCCGGACGGCACGGGGACCGGTGCCCTCCGCCTCGCCGCCGCGCCGGGGGAGTGGGTGGGCCGCGTGTCCCGGCTCGAGCAGACGGTCGCCGGCATCCGCGTGCACACGGCGGAGCCGGCCGTCGCCGTCGACCTGCCGGCGGACCTCGTCGCCGAGCTGGGCCTCGCCGCCGGCCGGCCCGTCCGGCTGCGGCTGGACGTCGACGCCGTCCGCCTCTTGCCCGCCTGACCCCGCACCGCGGTGCCTAACGGCGGAGATCGTGCGGACGGCGCCGCGTTCCGGCATCCATTCCGCGGCGGTGCGTGAGGATCTCCGCCGTTGGGTCACGCGGGGGAGCAGGTGCGGTGCCGACGCTGCCCGCTGGGCGAACGTCCCGGCTTCGTGCCAGGATGCGGGGGTGCCCCGCATCCGCCCGTTCCGTCCCGGCGACGAAGCCGCGCTCGCGGAGATCTGCCTGAAGACCGGGGATGCCGGAGCCGACGCGACGGGGATCTTCGCGGACGACGACATCTGGGCCGAGGTCTTCGTGCTCCCCTATGTCGCCCGGCATCCCGATCTCGCGTTCGTGCTCGAGACGGACGACGGACGTGTGGTCGGCTACGTCGTCGGGACGCCGGACACCCGGGCGTTCGAGGATTGGTTCGCGCAGGAGTGGTGGCCGCGGTTCGCCGGCCGCTGGCCACGCCCGGAGAGCGAGGCCACCCGGCAGGACGGCACGCTCATCTACGCGTACGGCCGCCGCGCCGGCGCCGAGCCGTACGCCGACACGCACCCTGCGCACCTGCACATCGATCTGCTCCCCGAGGTGCAGGGGCAGGGCTGGGGGCGTCGCCTCATCGAGACGCTCCTCACCGCCCTCCGGGAGCGGGGCGTGACGGGCCTGCACCTCGTCGCGTCGTCGGAGAACGCCGGCGCGCTGGCGTTCTACCGCCGGCTCGGGTTCCGTCCGGTCCCGTCCCACGAGGGCGTGCAGGCCTTCGCCATCGACCTGGCCTAGACGATCCGGCCGTCCGCGAGCCGGACCGTGCGGTCGACGAGGCCTTCCGGCACGCGGACGTGAGAGATGAGCACGACGGCCCGGTCGCCGCCCACGGCCGTCATCAGATCGGTGAGCAGCGCGTCGGATGCCGCCGGGTCGACGCCCGCCGTCGGCTCGTCGAGCACGAGGACGGGGAAGCCGCGCAGGAGGCCCCGCGCGAGGGCGAGCCGCTGCGCCTGGCCGCCGGAGACGAGTGCCCCCCGCTCGCCGACGCGGGCGTCCAGGCCCCCGCGGTCGCGGAGCCACGGGCCCAGGCCGACGCGCTCCAGCACCGCCTCCAGCTCGGCGTCGGTGGCGGTGTCCCGCGCGAAGAGCAGGTTCTGCCGGATGTCCTCGTCGAAGAGCATCGGATGCTGCTCGCACAGCCCGACCGTGCGCCGCACGTCGTCCGGCGCGAGGCCGCGCACCGACCGCCCGCCGATCGTGTAGTCCCCGTCCACCTCGAGGAACCGCACGAGGACGTGCGCGAGCGTCGTCTTGCCGGCGCCGCTGGACCCGACGACGAGGATGCGCTCGCCCGGTCGCACGTCGAGGTCGACGCCGCGGAGCGCGGGCTCGGCGGCGCCGGGCCATCGGGCGGTGACGCCGCGCAGCGTCAGCCCGTCTCCGAGGTCGGGCGCGGCCCCGGTGCCGGCATCCGTCTCGGCGACGAGCTCAGGCGGGATCGTGTCGGGCACGGCATCCGCGATCCGCGCGGCGGCCGCCCGCACCTGGCGCCACGCGGAAGCCGCGAGCGGCACCGCCGCGAACACCTCGAACACGGCCATCGGCACCAGCACCGCGACGGCGAACCACGGCCCGCCGAGGTCACCGGCCGCGACAGCCGGCGCCGCCGTCAGGACGGCCAGCAGCGAGGCGGCGCCGGCCAGCAGGGAGACCGCCGCCGCGGTGCCCGCCTGCGCGCCGGCGCGGCGGATGACCGCGCGGCGCAGGTCGGCGTCGGCGCGGCCGATGCGGGCGCGGCTCTCGGGCTCGGCGCCGCACGCGATCAGCACGTCGAGGCTGCCGAGGTGGTCGAGCACGGCGTCGGCGAGGCGGCCTCGCAGCGGCGCGATCGCGCGTTCCGCCCGTGCGCCGGACGCCCAGCCCCACGCGGTCGCGAGGAGTCCCGCGACGACGAGGCAGCCGAGGAGCGTCAGGGCGGCCGGCCACCACACGAACGCCACGAGGACGACCGCCCCGAGGGCGACGGCGGCGGAGGAGACGAGGGGCTGCACGACCCGGAGCGGGAGGTCCTGCAGCTCGTCGACGTCGTCCACGAGCGCGCCGAGCATCGAGCCGCGGCGGCTCCGGTCCAGGCCCGCAGGGGCCAGCGGGATGAGCCGTCGCACGAGGTCGGTGCGCGTCACGGCGAGCTGGTGCAGCGCCGCGTCGTGGCTCGCGAGGCGCTCCGTGTAGCGGAAGGCGGCGCGGGCGAGCGCGAACGCGCGCACCCCGACCACGGCCGCGGAGATGTACATGACGAGCGGCTGCTCGCTCGCCCGCACGATGAGCCACGCGCTCACGGCGAGGAGCGCGACGGCGGAGGCCTCGGACGCGAACGCCGACGCGGCGCCCGGCCAGAACCGGCGGACGGGCGGCATGGCGCGGCGGAGGACGTCGGCGGCGGTCGTCATGCGGTCACCGCCGCGGCATCCAGCCGGACCACCTGGTCGGCGATCGTCCGGGCCGACTCGCGGTGCGAGACCAGCAGGACCGTCGCGCCGCCGTCTGCCAGCGTGCGCAGCGACGTCCAGAGGTCGGCCTCCGTCGCGGCATCGAGCGCTGCGCTCGGCTCGTCGAGCGCGATGACCGGTCCGAACCCGCGCAGGTGCCGGTAGAAGGCGCGGGCCACCGCGACCCGCTGCGCCTGCCCGCCGGAGAGCCCCGCGCCCTGCACGCCCAGTTCCCGCTCCGCCGCCAGGTGCTCGGCGCCGGCCAGCCCCAGTGCGCGCCAGACGAGATCGACGTCGGGGTCGGGGTCGGAGTCGCCGAGCGTCACGTTCGCCGCCACGGTGCCCGCGATGAGCCCGGGCGCCTGACCGGCCCACGCGAGCCACGTCGAGGGCGCCAGGTCGGCGACATCGGCACCGCCGTAGGTCGCCCCGCCCTCGCAGGGTGCCGCGCCGCGCAGGGCGGCGAGGATGCTGGTCTTGCCGGCGCCGCTCGGTCCCTCCAGCAGCGTCACCGTGCCGGGTGTCGCGGTCACCGAGACCGGCGGCAGCAGGCGGTCGCCGCGGCGCACACGCAGGCCGTCGAGCACGAGCACGCCGTCGCCCGGCACCGCGGCCGCCCGGGCCGGCGCGGCCGCGTGCCGCGCGGCATCCAGCACCGCGAAGACGTCGTCGGTCGCGGCGACGCCCTCCGCGGCCGCGTGGAACTGCACCCCGACCTGCCGCAGCGGCAGGTACGCCTCGGGCGCGAGCAGCAGGACGAACAGGCCCACCAGGAGGGTGAGCGACCCGTCGATGAGGCGGAAGCCGATCGTGACGGCGATGATCGCGACCGAGATGGATGCCAGGAACTCCAAGGCGAACCCGGACAGGAACGACACCCGCAGGACCCGCATCGTCTCGCGGCGGTAGATCGCCGTGAGACGCCGGATCGAATCCGCCGCGCGGTGCTGCCGGCCGAACACCTTGAGGGTGGACAGGCCTCGCACCGTGTCGGCGAACCGCGCGGCGAGACGCCCGAGCGTCTCCCACTGGCGCTGCTGCACGGCGCGCGTCGCGAGCCCGATGAGCACCATGAAGAGCGGGATGAGCGGGATGGTCAGGACGACGGTGAGGCCCGAGATCCAGTCGGCCCACCACATGACGAGGATGAGGACCGGGGTCGCGACGACGGTCTGGACGAGCTGCGGCAGGTAGCGGCCGAAGTACGCGTCCAGCGCCTCGAGCCCGCGGCCGGCGGTCACGGCCAGCTGCGCGGAGTTGCGACCTGCGAGCCAGCCGGGCCCGAGCAGGCCCACGGCGGCGACGAGGCGGGAGCGGAGCTCGGCCTCCACCCGCGCGGCCGCCCGCGCGGCGACGATCTCACGCGCCCACAGCAGCGCCGCGCGCAGCGCCACGACGCCGGCCAGGGCGAGGAGCGTGCCGGTGAGCTCGCGTCCGCCGATCGCGTCGACGATCGCCCGCGTCACGAGCCAGGCGAACGCGATGATCGTGACGGTCTGGGCGGCGGCGATGACGCCGATCGCCAGGAAGAACCCGCGCGAGGCGTGTGCGTAGCGGAGGAGCCGGGGGTCGACGGGGCGGCTGCGTGTGCGCGCAACCGCCCCACCCGATGAAGCCATGATTCGATCCTGCCATCCGCGGGCGGCATGCCCGCGCCGGTTCAGTGGACGAGCGCGGCGGCCTTCTCGATCCGCGACCGCGTGACGCGCTTGCGGAAGATCCAGTACGTCCAGCCCTGGTACAGCAGCACGAGCGGCAGGAAGATCACCGCCGCCCACGTCATGATCGTGAGGGTGTAGTCGGTGCTCGAGGCGTTCTCGATCGTCAGGCTGTAGGCGATGTCGGTCGAGGACGGCATGACGAACGGGAACAGCGCGAGCCACAGCGTGAGCACCGCGAACACGATCGTCCCCGCGCCGGCCGTGAACGCCCAGCCGTCCCGCTTGACCGCGTTGGCGACGACGGATGCCAGGAGGGCGAGCGCCGCGATCACGCCGCACGCGATGACGGCCCAGAGGAGGGGTGCTTCCCGGCCCGCGGCGATGACGTAGGTCCAGACGACCGTGCCGGCGGCGAAGACGACCGCGGGGATCGCGAGGCGCCGCGCGAGCACGTGCGCATCCTGCTGCACCTGCCCATCGGTCTTCAGGGCGATGAAGTACACGCCGTGCAGCCAGAACAGCAGCAGCGTCGTGACGCCGACCCAGAGGCCGTACGGGTTCAGCAGCGTCAGCAGCGACCCGGTGAACTCGTGGTCCGCATCGATCGGTACGCCCTGCACGATGTTGGCGACGGCGACGCCCCAGAGGAGCGCAGGCAGAGCCGACCCCACCACGATCATGCGGTCGAAGCCCCGCTTCCAGCGCAGGGAGTCACGCTGGTGGCGGTACTCGAAGGAGACGCCGCGCGCGATGAGGGCGAGCAGGATGACGAGGAGCGCGAGGTAGAAGCCGCTGAACAGCGTCGCGTACCACTCCGGGAACGCCGCGAACAGGCAGGCGCCGGCGACGATGACCCACGTCTCGTTGAGGTCCCAGACGGGCCCGATCGTGTTGATGATCTGGCGGCGGGAGACGTCGTCCTTGCCGAGGAAGGGCAGCGACATCCCGACCCCGAAGTCGAACCCGTCGAGGACGAAGTAGCCGACGAACAGCACGCCGACGATGAAGAACCAGACGTATGCGAGATCCATGACGTGCTCCTAGTAGACCGTCGTCGGGGTGTCGGCGACCGGGATGTCGGAGGGATCCGGGTCGTCAGGCCCGGGCAGCGGCTCGGGGCCGGCCTTGGCCGTCTTGATGATGAGGCCGGCTTCCACGACCGCGAGCGAGGCGTAGATCCCGGTGAACGCGAGCAGCGAGATCAGCACGGTCCAGCCGGGCACGGAGGGGGAGACGCCGTCCTCGGTGAGCATGAGCCCGAACACGATCCACGGCTGACGGCCCATCTCGGTGAAGATCCAGCCGATGAGGATGGCGCCCAGCGACGCCGGCCACGCCCACACGGCGAGCTTCCACGCCCACTGCGGCACGTCGCGCTTCGCCTTGCTCCGGGTGAGCCACAGACCCACGACGGCGGTCAGCGCGGCGATGCCGCCGAGGCCCATCATCCAGCGGAACGACCAGTAGGTGATCCACAGGATGGGGGCGAAGTTGCCCTCCACCTGGTCGGCGAACTGCGGGAACAGCTCGGTCGTGTACTGCACGTTGAGGTCGTTGATGCCTTCGACGCAGCCATCGAGGGTGTGGGTCGACAGGAACGACAGCAGGTACGGCACACGCAGCGACCAGATCTCGCCGGTGCCGTCCGGGGTGCCGATGGAGAAGATCGAGAAGGAGGCGTCGGCCCCGCACGCGGAGTCGAACATGGCCTCCGCGGCGGCCATCTTCATCGGCTGCGTCTGCACCATGACGAGGCCCAGCTGGTCGCCGGAGAGCGCGACGGCGGCGAACGAGACGATCATCCCCCACAGGCCGTACTTCAGCGCGGGGCGCATCATCTCCAGGTTCTGACCGCGCATGAGGTGCCACGCGGCGATCGAGATGATCACGCCGGCGGTCATCATGAAAGCCGCGGAGAGGGTGTGCGGGAGCGCGGCGAGCGCGACGGGGTTGGTGAGGACGGCGAGGAAGTCGGTCATCTCGGCCCGGCCCCCGTCCTGCGCCATCTGGTAGCCGACCGGGTTCTGCATGAAGGCGTTCGCGGCGAGGATGAAGTACGCCGAGAACCAGGCGCCGATCGTCGCGATCCAGATGCTGGCGAGGTGCAGGGCCTTGGGGAGCTTGTCCCAGCCGAAGATCCACAGGCCGATGAAGGTCGCCTCGAAGAAGAAGGCCATGAGGCCCTCGAACGCGAGCGGGGCGCCGAAGACGTCGCCGACGAAGCGGGAGTACGACGACCAGTTCATGCCGAACTGGAACTCCTGGACGATGCCGGTCACGACGCCCATCGCGAAGTTGATGAGGAAGATCTTCCCGAAGAAGCGCGTGAGGTGCAGCCACTTCACGTTCCCCGTGCGGAACCACGTCGTCTGGAAGATCGCCACCGTGAGCGCCATGCCGAGCGTCAGCGGCACGAACAGGAAGTGGTACAGCGTCGTCAGTCCGAATTGCCAGCGCGCAAGCAGCAGCGGGTCGAGCAGATCCATCCCCGGTCCTTCCCCGTATCTGAAGGTCACGGTACCGAGGACGCCCCGTACGCGTCAGGGGTCCGGCCGTGCAAAATACGCCGAACCATCCGCCCGCCCCGCGCACCGCGCACGCGGGTAGCCTCGGAGCATGGTCGCCGTCCCCGTCACGCTCGCCCACCGGGCGCCGCTGGCGGCGCCGGTCGATGCCGGCGGCCCGCTCGTGGACACGTTCCGGCGCGTGCACCGCGACCTCCGGATCTCCCTGACCGACCGCTGCTCGCTGCGCTGCACGTACTGCATGCCGGAGCAGGGCAACGAGTGGCTCGCGCGCGCCGGCATCCTCACGACCGACGAGATCGTGCGGGTCGCCCGGGTCGCGGCCGCCGCGGGCATCACGACGTTCCGGCTGACCGGCGGGGAGCCGCTGCTGCGGCCCGACATCGTCGACGTCGTCCGCCGGCTCGCCGGCATCGAGGCCGCCGGCGCCCCCGTCCAGATCGCCATGACGACCAACGGCATCCGGCTGCCGGAGATGCTCCCCGCCCTCGCGGCCGCGGGACTGCACCGCCTCAACATCTCCATCGACACGCTCGACCGTGAGCGGTTCCACGCCCTCACCCGGCGCGATCGCCTCGACGACGTCCTCGCCGGCATCGCCGCCGCCGCGCAGTCCGGTCTCCGTCCCCTCAAGCTGAACGCCGTCGCGATGCGCGGGGTCAACGAGGACGAGCTCGCCGACCTCGTCCGCTTCGCCGTCGCGCACGGCGCGCAGATGCGGTTCATCGAGCAGATGCCGCTGGACGCCGGCCACACGTGGGACCGCACCGCCATGGTGACCCGGACGGAGATCCTCGCCGCGCTCGGACGGCACTGGCAGCTCACGCCGGTGCCCGGCCGCGGTGGCGCGCCCGCGGAGCGGTTCCTCCTGGACGGGGGTCCGGAATCGGTCGGCGTGATCGCGAGCGTCACGGCGCCGTTCTGCGGCGACTGCGACCGACTGCGGCTCACCGCCGACGGCCAGTTGCGCAACTGCCTGTTCTCCGCGACCGAATACGACCTTCTTCCCGTGCTGCGCGGCGGCGCTGTCACCGGCGGCGACGACGCCGACGTCGAGCGGATGCTGCGTGCGTGCGTGCACGGGAAGCTTCCGGGCCATGCCATCGACGACCCGTCGTTCCTGCAGCCGACGCGCGGCATGAACGCGATCGGCGGCTGACGTGGGACGCATCACCACCCGGAGCCCCGTCGTGAAGATCACCGTCGGGGGCGAGGCCGTGCGCCGGCCCGACACGCTCGCCGTCGAGGAGCCGCTGGAGATCCGGGTGGCGGGTGTCCCGCTCGCCGTCACGATGCGCACGCCCGGCCACGACGTCGAGCTCGCGGCGGGGTTCCTCGTCTCCGAGGGTGTGCTCTCCCGCGGCGACCAGTTCGCCTCCGCCATCCACTGCGGCGGACCGGGCACGGGCGGCACCGACGGCAACACCTACAACGTCCTCGACCTCACGCTCGCGCCGGGCGTGCACCCTCCGTCCGCCGACCTCGCCCGCAACTTCTACACGACGAGCTCGTGCGGGACGTGCGGGAAGGCGTCGATCGAGGCCATCGAGACGATCTCGACGTACGACGTGGCCGCGGATGCCGCGTCGGTGTCCGCTGCGACGCTCGCCGCGCTCCCCGATGCGCTGCGCGCACAGCAGGCGGCGTTCGACAAGACCGGCGGGCTGCACGCGGCCGGGCTCTTCGACGCCGAGACGGGGGAGCTCCTCGTGCTGCGGGAGGACGTGGGGCGGCACAACGCGGTGGACAAGATCGTCGGGTGGGCCGTGCTTCACGACCGCCTGCCGCTGCGCGGCACCGTGCTGCTGGTGTCCGGCCGGGCGAGCTTCGAGCTGGCGCAGAAGGCGGTCATGGCGGGGGTCCCGATCCTCGCCGCCGTGTCGGCGCCGTCGTCCCTCGCCGTCGAACTCGCGACGGCGTCCGGACTCACCCTCGTCGGGTTCCTTCGCGGCCCGTCGATGAACGCCTACGCGCGGGCCGACCGCATCCGCGACTGAGCCGTCCGCCTACTGGCGGTGGCCGGCGTGCAGCAGCTGCACGACGCACTCGGTGGGGTCGCAGGAGGACCGCATGCCGTCCACCGACAGCGGGCCGCCGGCCTCGGTCAGCACGCTCTGCATGAGGCTGAGGTGCACGCTGCACAGCACCTCGCGGTGCGCGGCCTGAGCCTCCGCGTGCGCGCAGGGCGTGAGGTCGATCGTGAGCGCCTCCTCATCGATGAGCGGGTCGAAGCCGGCATCCATGAGGTCTTCCACGACGGCGTCCACCTGGTGCAGTGCCGCGGTGTCCAGCTCGATGCTCTGCTGGCCGGGCATGACCCGGCGGAGCAGGTCGCCGCGCTCCGCCGCCGCCTTCACCTTGCGCTGCTGCACGGCGCTGGAGGCTCCCGCCCCGTCGGCCGCGCTGTAGAGCACGCGCGGGCGGCCCCGCGTCGTGCGGTGCTCGCTCTCCGCGACGACGTAGCCATCGTCGATGAGCCGCTGCAGGTGCTCGCGCACGGTGTTCGCGTGCAGGCCCGTGGAGGTCACGAGATCGGCGATCGTACGCTCCCGCTGGAGCTGGATCAGGTGCAGGAGCTCCACCCGGGAGTAGCTCGAGATGGCGCTGTAGCCGGCGGGGCGTCCTGTGGTCATACCTCTATTATTCACGGTGTCGGCGCGGCTGTCGACCACACCGTCCGGAGGATGTCGCGCCGGCTACGCGCGGGTCGACTTCCACCCCAGATGGGGCGCGACGTGCGTCGCGAAGGACTCCACGATGCGGAGGTTGAACTCGACGCCGAGCTGGCTGGGGATCGTGAGCATGAGCGTGTCGGCGGAGCGGATCGCGGCATCCTGCAGCAGCTGCTCGACGAGCACGTCGGGCGCTGCGGCGTACGTCTTCCCGAAGGTCGAGCGGAACCCGTCGATGTAGCCGATGCCGTCGCCGTTCTGGCTGTGCCCGAAGTACAGCTCGTCCTCCGCCGTCGTGATCGGGAAGATCGAGCGGCTCACCGACACGCGGGGCGTTCCGGGGTGGCCCGCCTCGCGCCACGCGGCGCGGAACGCGTCGATCTGGTCGGCCTGGAGCAGGTCGAAGGGCCGCCCGTCGGCCTCCGTGAGCAGCGTCGACGACATGAGGTTCACCCCGATGCGGCCGGCCCACTCTGCGGTGTCCCGCGAGCCGGCACCCCACCACACGCGGGAGCGCAGGCCGGGGGAGTGCGGCTCGATGCGCTGGAGGCCGGTGCCGCCGCCGAAGGGGCTGTCCGGGTCGCGCTCGGCGATCCCCTCCCCGTCGATGGCGCGCAGGAACAGGTCGAAGTGCGCCCGCGCGAGGTCGGCCCCGCGCGGGTCCTCGGCGCCGGTGTAGCCGAAGGCCTCGTAGCCGCGGACGACGGTCTCCGGTGACCCGCGGCTCACGCCGAGCGCGAGCCGCCCGTCGGAGAGCAGATCGACGGCGGCCGCCTCCTCCGCGAGGTACAAGGGGTTCTCGTACCGCATGTCGATGACGCCGGTGCCCATCTCGATGCGCTCGGTCGTCGCGGCGATCGCGGCGAGCAGCGGCATGGGGGAGGACTGCTGGCGGGCGAAGTGGTGCACGCGGAACGCGATGCCGTTCACGCCCAGGGCGTCCATCCCCTGGGCGAGATCGACGGCCTGACGCAGCGAATCGCCGGCGGTGAGCGAGCGCCCTCCGCCGAGAGGTCCGTAGTGGCCGAAGGAGAGGGTTCCGAAGCGTTCCATGACGCGTGCAACCGTACGCCGGCGGCGTGCATTCCGGTGAATGGATGCCGCCGGCGGAATAGAGCGCACCCGCGGCGCCTTGGTCTTCGGTATGACCCGCATCGGACACAGCGACCTCGACATCTTCCCGCTCGCCCTCGGGGGCAACGTCTTCGGCTGGACCGCCGACCGCGACACGTCGTTCGCGGTGCTGGACGCGTTCCGAGAAGGCGGCGGGGACTTCATCGACACCGCCGACTCGTACAGCTCCTGGAAACCCGGCAACTCCGGTGGCGAGAGCGAGACGATCATCGGCGAGTGGCTGGCCTCCCGGAAGCCCGCCGGCATCGTCGTGGCGACCAAGGTCAGCCAGCATCCCGACTTCAGGGGTCTCGCGGCCGCGAACGTGCGCGCCGCCGCGGAGGCGTCGCTGCGCCGGCTGGGCGTCGAGGCGATCGACCTGTACTACGCGCACTTCGACGACGAGTCCGTGCCCCTGGAGGAGACCGTCGCGGCGTTCGGCGCGCTCGTGGCCGACGGGCTCGTGCGGCACACCGCCGTCTCGAACTACTCCGCCGAGCGCATCCAGGAGTGGATCCGCATCGCCCGCGACCTCGGTGTGGCCGAGCCCATCGCCGTCCAGCCGCACTACAACCTCGTGCACCGCGGCGACGTCGAAGAGCACATCGTCCCCGTCGCGCAGGAGCACGGGCTGAGCCTCGTGCCGTACTTCGCGCTCGCGAAGGGGTTCCTGACCGGCAAGTACCGCTCGACGGATGTCACGGGCCAGGGTTCGCCGCGCGCGACCGCCGCGGCGCAGTACGCCACCCCGGCCGGCCTGCGGATCATCGACGCCCTGGAGCGCATCGGCGACGCGCACGGCGTCTCGATCGCGGCCACGGCGCTCGCCTGGCTGCGCGCCCAGCCCTCCGTCGCGGCGCCCATCGCGTCGGCGTCGCAGGTGGCGCAGGTCGCCGACCTCCTCGACGGCGCCCGCACCGACCTCGATGCCGACGAGGTGTTCGAGCTCAACCGCGTCTCGGAGTGGACGCCCGCAACGGCCTGACCGGCAGGCTCAGGGGGCGTCGCGGCGCGGGAGGCGCAGTTCCATCGCGGCGATGAACGCGTCGACGTCGAAGCGGAACTGCTCGTCGCCGAAGTTGTCCACCCGCGCGTCGACGAGGTCGCGGAGGGCGGTGTACCCGCCGTCGTCGGATGCCAGCGCGGAGCGGAGCGCCTCGATGTGCGGGTGCCCGCCTTCCCGCCGGCCGATGACGGCATCCCGCGCGAAGCCGCTGCAGATGGTCATGAGCAGATGCATGGCGCGGCTGACCGTCACGTCGTCGAACCCGGCGGCGAGCATCCGCTCCGCGACCGTCTCGGCGGGGCCCACGATCGCGAGGTCGTGCGGATTCGTGAAGCGGAAGAACGCCAGCCATTCACCCGTGTCCCCGAGACTCTGGCGCATCGCGTCCGCGTAGGCGCGGCAGGCGTCCTGCCAGGTCGCTCCGAGGTCGACGTCCTCCGCGGCGAACCGGCGCCGGAACGCGTCGATCGCGAGCAGCTCGAGAAGCCCTTCGCGGTCGGTGACATGGTGGTTGAGGGCCTTCCGGTCCACACCCAGCTCGTCGGCCAGCGCCTGCATCGTCAGCCGCTCCGGGTCCATGCCGCGCGCGGCGTCGATGATGCGGTCGAGGTCGAGCCCCGCGCGCGATCCTCGTCCTCGGCGTTGCGGGTTGACCATGGCGCCTCCTCTTGATCCGCGGCATGCGCGAGTTTAGTATTTCCCGGACGGGAATTATCGCCCGCCGGGCCCGATCAGCTTCGATCGGGTCGGAAGCGAAGGGGAATCACATGTCAGAGAAGGTGCTCACCGCCGACAGCACGATCGGCGCATGGCTCGACAGCGAGGTCGGCGGGCAGCTCGTCCGTGGGCTTCTCGCCGCGTCGGGGGCATCGGAGGAATCGCTCGCACCCGTCCGCGGACTCCCGCTGCAGCAGCTCGTGCCGCTCAGCCAGGGCCAGATGCCGCAGTCGGTCATCGACGACCTCGTTCTGAAGGCCAACGGTGGGGTCATGCCCGAGACCGAAGCCACCGGCTGGACCGAACGGATCACGCCCGGTCGTTTCACCGGCAAGACCGTCGTCGTCACCGGGGCCGCGTCCGGCATCGGCCGCGCCACCGCGTCGCGCATCGCCCGCGAGGGCGGGCGCGTGATCGCCGTGGACATGTCCGCCGAGCGCCTGCAGGAGTTCCGCGGCTCCCTCGCCGACGCCGACATCACCACGGTCGTCGGCGACATCACGAAGACCGAGTCCGTGGATGCCATCGTCGCCGCCGCCGGCGAGAAGATCGACGCGCTCGCCAACGTCGCCGGCATCAACGACGACTTCTCGCCGCTCGGCGAGACCACCGACGAGATGTGGGACCGCGTCATGGCGGTCAACGTCACGGGCGCCTTCAAGCTCACCCGCGCCGTGCTGCCGGCGATGCTCGCCGCCGGCAAGGGCTCGATCGTCAACGTCGGCTCCGAGGCGGGCCTGCGCGGCAACGCGTCCGGCAACGCGTACACGACGAGCAAGCACGCCGTCGCGGGCATGACCCGCAGCGCCGCCTTCATGTACGGCCCGCAGGGCATCCGCGTGAACCTCGTCGCCCCCGGCGGCGTCGCCACCGGCATCCCGTTCCCGCCGCACGTGTCGGAGGCCGGCCAGGCCCGCCTGCAGCCGTTCCAGTCCGCGATCCCGACGCTCGCGACGGCGGAGCAGCTGGCCGCGTCCATCACGTTCCTGCTGTCCGACGACGGTGTGAACATCAACGGCGCGATCCTGCCGAGCGACGGCGGGTGGTCGGTGCAGTAGGCACCGCTGCCCACCCCGGAGGGCGTCCGGCATCCGCCGGGCGCCCTTCGTCGTGCGCGGCGTAGTCTCGAAGGCCCAACCGGAAGGAGCCTTCTCATGGCCCGCATCCTGCTCATCGGCGGACACGGCAAGGTCGCCCTGCTCCTCGAGCCCCTCCTCGTCGCCCGCGGCGACCACGTGACGGCCGTCATCCGCAACGCCGACCACGAGGCGGAGGTCGCCGCGACCGGCGCCACGCCCGTCGTCGCCGACATCGAGCGGCTCGACACCGAGCAGCTCGCGAATCTCCTGAGCGCCAATGACGCCGTCGTCTGGTCGGCGGGCGCCGGCGGCGGCAGCCCCGAGCGCACCTACGCCGTCGATCGGGATGCCGCGATCCGCACGATCGACGCGGCAGCGGCCGCGGATGTGCGCCGGTACGTGATGGTGTCGTACTTCGGGGCACGCCCGGACCACGGCGTGCCGCCGGAGAACGGGTTCTTCGCGTACGCCGAGGCCAAGGCCGCCGCCGACGCGCACCTCCGCGCGAGCGGGCTGGACTGGACGATCGTCGCCCCGAGCTCTCTCACCCTCGACCAGCCCATGGGCCGGATCGACGTGGATGCCGCGGAATCCGGCACCGTCGCGCGCGGCGACGTGGCCGCCGTCATCGCCGCCGTGCTCGCCGACGACTCCACGGTGCGCCGCACGCTCCGCTTCAACACCGGCGACGTGCCGATCGCGGACGCCATCCGCGGCTGACCCGGTCCGCCGCGGCGCCGGCGGGGCGCCGGCCTTCGTAGGCTGGAGGGGTGGCATCCGTCCTGAACGTCTCGGCGTACCTCTTCACGCAGATCGACGATCCGGCGACTCTCCGCCCCGCGCTGCGGGAACACGCGGTCGCGGCGCGGCTCAAGGGCACGATCATCCTCGCCGAGGAGGGGATCAACCTCTTCCTCGCCGGGGCGGCCGCCGACGTGCGCGGGTTCCTCGATGACCTGCGCGCCGACGAGCGCTTCGCCGCTCTGACGGCGAAGGAGAGCTGGTCCGCGGAGCAGCCGTTCGCCCGGATGCTGGTCAAGCACAAGCGTGAGATCATCCGGATGGACCGCCCGACCGTCCGTCCCGGCGCCGGTCGCGCGCCGGCCGTCGCCCCGGAGACCCTCCGGCGCTGGCTCGATCAGGGACACGACGACGCGGGGCGGGAGGTCGTCGTGCTCGACACCCGCAATGCGTTCGAGGTCGACTACGGGACCTTCGAGGGCGCGCTCGACTGGCGCATCGACCGCTTCACGCAGTTCCCCGCCGCGGCGGAGGAGCACGGGGCGCAGCTCGCCGGCAAGACCGTCGTGAGCTTCTGCACCGGCGGCATCCGCTGCGAGAAGGCCGCGATCCACCTGCGCGAGAGCGGCATCGACGCGTATCAGCTCGACGGCGGCATCCTCGGGTACTTCGCGCACGCCGGCGCCGCCCACTTCCGCGGCGACTGCTTCGTCTTCGACGGCCGCGAGTCCCTGACTCCCGCCCTGACCCCCGCGCCGGCAGCGCACGGCGAGCGGTGCGAGCAGTGAACCGCCTGACCGGCGCGCACATCGCCGGGGCGCTCGTCGCCGATGCGGTCCTCGTGACGGGGTTCGCGCTCACGGGGCGCACGACTCACGCCGAAGACCCGGTGCTCGGCCTCTGGAGCACGGCCTGGCCGTTCCTCCTCGCGCTCGCCGTCGGCTGGGGCGTGACCCTCGCGTGGCGCGCGCCCACGGCGCCGGCGCGGACCGGCATCCCGCTCGCCCTCGTGACCGTCGCCGGCGGGATGGTGCTGCGCGCGCTCTCCGGGCAGGGCACCGCCTTGCCGTTCATCGTCGTCGCGACGCCCGTCCTCCTCGCCGCCCTCGTCGGGTGGCGCCTGATCGCCCGCCTCGTGCTGCGGCGTCGCACGGATCGGCCCGGACCCTCCGCCTAGGCTCGGAGGGTGACCTCCCGCGACCTGCCCGACGGCGCCGTGCTGCGCGCCGCCCGCCCCGGCGACGAGCCCGGCATCCTCGCCCTCATCCACGCGCTCGCCGTCTACGAGCGCGAACCGGATGCCGTGGAGAACTCCGCCGAGATGCTCGAGGCGACCCTGTTCGGCGCCCAGCCCCGCGCGTTCGCGCACGTCGTCGCGCGCGACGACGTCATCGTCGGCATCGCGGTGTGGTTCGTGACGTACTCGACCTGGACGGGTACCCACGGCATCTGGCTCGAGGATCTGTACGTCGACGACGCGCACCGCGGCCGCGGCTACGGACGCGCGCTCATGTCGGCCCTCGCCGCCGAGTGCGTCGAGCGGGGCTACCGCCGCTTCGAATGGACGGTGCTGGACTGGAATGCGCCCGCGATCGGCTTCTACCGCGCGATCGGCGCGGAGCCGCTCGCGGAGTGGACGACGCAGCGCCTCACCGGCACGTCCTTGGCGGAGCTCGCCCGCGCCTGAACCGGCGCGACCGCGCGCTCTTCCCATGCGCGCCGGAGCTTGTCAACCCTCGGGCATCATCTCCGGCGATGGGCGACACTGGCACTCCAGAGACGCAGGAGGCCGTGTGACGTTCGCACCGATCGAGTCCTACGCGCCGATCGGCGACGGCCGCACGGTCGCGCTGATCGGGCGGGATGGACGCGTCGGCTGGCTTCCGCTGCCCGCTGTCTCCGCCGCGCCGCTGTTCGCCGAGATCCTCGACGACGAGACCGGCGGCGAGCTGACGCTCTCCCCCGAAGCGGAGTTCACGACCGTCCGCCGGTACGTCCCCGGCACCAACGTCCTCGAGACCACCTTCACGACGACGGACGGGACGGTGCAGGTCACCGATGCCCTCGTCTCCGGTGTCGCGGGCCGACTCCCGTGGGCGGAACTCGCCCGGCGGGTCGACGGGGTGACCGGTCGGGTGCGGATGCGCTGGTCCGTCCAGGCCGGGACGTCGCTGCGCACCGGCTCTCCGTGGCTCGAGACGACACCCCAGGGGGCCGTCGTCCGGTGCGGGGCGACGGCGTTCGTCGTCACGGGCCTCGACCACGGCCCGCAGGAGCCGGAAGCGACGCCGACGGGTCCCCGGCAGACCGGTGCGTTCACGACCGACCCCGGCTCCCGTCACCTGCTGGTGCTGGCGGCCACCCACGACGAGCCGCTGCACGTTCCGCGCCCGCGCAACGTCGACGCGGGCATCGACCGCACGATCGCGAGCTGGCGGTACTGGTCGGAGGTGTTCTCCTACGACGGACCCTGGGCCCACCAGGTGCAGCGCAGCGCGCTCGCCCTGAAGCTCCTCGTGTACAGCCCCACGGGCGCGATCGCGGCGGCCGCGACCACCTCGCTGCCGGAGAGCGAGAACGGAGGCAAGAACTGGGACTACCGCTACGCGTGGGTGCGCGACCTCGCCTACACCGTGCACGCGCTGGAGCGCTTCGGCCTGCGCGAGGAGACCCACGCGGCGCTCTCCTGGCTCCTGCGGACGATCCGCCGGCACGGTCCCGATCTGCACGTCATGTACACACTGGACGGCGACCTCGTCGAAGAGCCCAGCGCGTACGCGGTGCGCGGATGGCAGGGGATCGGTCCGGTCGTGACGGGCAATCGCGCCACCCACCAGCTGCAGCTCGGGGTCTACGGCGATCTCATCGCCGTGTGCCGCACCTATGCCGACGCGGGCAACGTCTTGGACGACGAGACGGGCCGCGTGCTCGCGGAGACGGCGAACCGCGCGTGCGATCTCTGGCGCAACCCCGACGCAGGCATGTGGGAGCTCCCGCAGCGCCAGCACTACACCTCCTCGAAGATGGGGTGCTGGAAGGCCCTCGACGACGCCGTGTACCTCGCCGAACAGGGCGCGATCCCGGGCAGCGCCGAACGGTGGCGGGCCGAACGCGACCGCATCCGGGAGTGGATCGACGAGAACTGCTGGTCCGAGGAGCGAGGCGCCTACCTCGCCCACCCGGGGACCGACGATCTCGACGCGTCCGTCCTGCTCCACGCGTTCAGCGGGTTCGACCGGTCCGAGCGGATGTCGCGCACGATCGACGCCCTCACCGCGGAGCTCGGCGCCGGCCCGCTGATGTACCGGTACAGCGGCGTGCACCGCGAGGAGAAGACCTTCGTGGCCTGCGCGTTCTGGCGCGCGCACGCGCTGGCCTGCGTCGGCCGCCACGACGAGGCGCTCGACCTCATGGACGACCTCGTCACGCGCGCGAACGACGTCGGGATCTACGCCGAGATGATCGACGCCGACGACGGCTCGGCGTGGGGCAACACCCCCCAGGCGCTCAGTCACCTGGCGTTCCTCAGCGCGGCCCTCACCATCCGCGAGCTCGTCCCGGAGGAGAAGCTCCATGACCGCTGACCGAATCACCGACACCCGAGGAGGACGCATGACGCGTGATCAATACACGTTCACGGACCCCGCGACGCTGTACGCGGACATCGAGCCGGAGAAGCAGGAGATGGCCGAGCCCGGCCTCGACGCCGACCTCACTCCGCGTGCGGATCTCGGCGAAGAGAGCTACCGGGGGACGGGTCGCCTCACCGGACGCAAGGCGCTCATCACCGGCGGCGACTCCGGTATCGGGGCGGCGACCGCCATCGCGTTCGCCCGTGAAGGCGCCGACGTCGCGCTGTCGTACCTGCCGAGCGAGGAGGAGGACGCGCAGCGGATCGCCGGCATCCTGCGCGATGCCGGCGCGACCGTCGCGACGCTGCCGGGCGATCTGCGGGATGCCGCATACTGCCGGTCGCTCGTGGAGGACGCCGTCGCGGCCCTGGGCGGCCTCGACATCCTCGTCAACAACGGCGGCAAGCAGATCTACCAGGAGTCCCTGGAGGACATCACCGACGAGCAGTTCGACGACACCTTCAAGACGAACGTGTACGCGATGTTCTGGATCACGAAGGCGGCGCTGAAGCACTTGCCCGCAGGCGCGACCATCATCAACACGACCTCGATCCAGGCGTACTCGCCGTCGGACATCCTCGTCGACTACGCCTCGACGAAGGCGACCATCAACGCGTTCACGAAGGGTCTCGCACAGCAGCTCGCGCCCAAGGGCATCCGGGTGAACGCGGTCGCCCCGGGACCGATCTGGACGCCCTTGCAGCCGACGGACGGCCAGCCGCCGGAGAAGCTCGAGAAGTTCGGTGAGGACACCCCGCTCGGACGCATGGGGCAGCCGGCGGAGCTCGCCCCGGCGTACGTCTTCCTGGCGTCGGCCGAATCGAGCTATGTGCTCGGCGAGACCCTGAACGTCAACGGCGGAATGCCCACACCCTGACGCGTCGCACAACCCAGCCCCAGACCCACGAAGAGAAGGAGAACACCCATGGCAAGCATCACGAAGAGCATCGACGTCGACGTCCCCGTGTCGACGGCGTACAACCAGTGGACGCAGTTCGAGTCGTTCCCGCAGTTCCTGAGCTTCGTCGACTCGATCACGCAGATCGACGACACCACCAACCGGTGGAAGGTGACGATCGGCGGCGTGCAGCGCGAATTCACCGCCAAGATCACCGAGCAGCACCCCGATGAGCGTGTCGCCTGGAACAGCATCGACGGCGACGCCGACCACGCCGGCGTCGTCACCTTCCACAAGCTCGACGAGAACACCACCCGCGTGACGGTGCAGCTCGAGTGGGAGCCGAAGGGGCTCGTGGAGACGGTCGGCGCCCTCGTCGGCGTGGACGACCACGCGGTGAAGAAGGACCTGGACAATTTCAAGGAGTTCATCGAGGGTCGCGGCACCGAGACCGGCGCCTGGCGCGGCGACGTCTCGTAGGGGCCGAGATGAGTGACACGGACGGCATGACCGACGAGGAGAAGCGGCGCGACCAGCTGCTGCGCGCCGAAGGTTCCACCGAGCGCGATGCCGCGCCGCGCATCGAGGTGAGCGAGCACGACGGCAACACCCGCATCGACATCGCCGAGGATGCCGTCGTCCGCCCAGGCCCCGGTCCCGGGGTCGCCGGCGCCGACGATGACGAAGCCGCGGAAACCGTCGAGAGCGGAGCGGCCGGGGAGCCGCCGGACGCCCACTGACGGCATCCGATCGCGACGCCGATCAGCTCAGGTGCAGGCCCGTGAGACAGGTGGGGTCTTCTGCGCCCGTGCTGATCGGCGTCGTCGCGCGTGCGCCGTCGTACGCGACCTCGAGCGTCGCGTCGATGCCCCGGGGCAGCCAGAGTCCCACGAAGCCGTTGTCGGCGGCGGTCACCGTCTCGTCGACGAGCGTGACGCCGGACGAGTCGGTGACGGTCACGTCGAGGGCCGCGCCGCCGAGCTCGCCCAGACAGGTCGTGAGGCTGTGGAAGAAGCAGTCGTGCGTCTGGTCGACGTACGGCGCCAGGGAGAGGTAGAAGAGGTCCTCCGGCAGCGGACGTTCGGTCTCCGCACCGTCCGCCGTGATTACGAGGCGGTCGGGACGCACGGACACGGTGACATCGCTCGGCCGCTCGTCCACCGGGAGAGCCTCGAGCGTGTCGACCACCTCCACGGGTGCCATCGCAGCGATGTCGGACGCCGTGATACGGGCAGGAGCCGAGGCGGCGGGGGCGGAAGCGGCGCAAGCCGTCAATCCGGTGAGAGCCGTGACGAGCGCGAGGACGACGGAGACACGGGCACGAGCGGAGGGGGCCATGCTCCCAGACAACCCTCCTCCGGCCGTCCCCGTGGGCTCGCGGGCCGTGAAATTGGCCGGGCCCCGGGCAACCCGTGCGCGGAGACGGCGCATGCCCATGTCGGGCGGCCCCGCTACGCTCGTGCCATGCACCGGCTGACGCGGGACGAGGCGCGCCGCATCGCGGTGCGGGCGCAGCTGCTGGATGCCGATCGGCCGGGCGACGTCGTGGAGGTCGCCGAGCAGATCGGCACCATCAAGATCGACCCGACCGCCACGATCGCGCCGGCCGAGCAGAGCATCCTGTGGTCGCGCATCGGCTGGTCGTTCGAACAGCCCCAGCTGACGAAGGCCGTCGAGACCGACCGCCTCCTGTTCGAGTTCGACGGCGGATTCCATCCGTCCTCGCTGCTGCCGGTCCTCGTTCCCCGGATGCGGCAGCGGAAGCTGCGGGACGCCACCGTGCAGTGGATGCAGGCCAACGACGCGTTCCGCCGCGATGTGCTCGCGCGCCTGCGGGCCGAGGGGCCGCTGCTCGCCGCCGACATCCCGGACACGAGCGCCGTCGCCGCCAAGTCGGAGGGCGGCTGGTACGGCACGAACGCCGTGCCGCGGATGCTGGAGATCCTCATGCTGATCGGCGAGGTCGCGATCGTCGGGCGGGTCGGGAGGTCGCGCCGGTGGGACATCGCCGAGCGGGTCTATCCGTCCGACCTCCCCGACATCTCCTATGAGGACGCGGGCCGCCGGCTCGAGGAGCGCCGCCTCCAGGCCGTGGGCATCGCCCGGCGACGCTCGCCCTGGACGCCCGTGGGCGAGGCCGGGGAGGCCGCCGAAGTGGAGGGGAGCGCCTGGAAGTGGCGCGTCGACCCGGAGGCCCTCGCCGCCATGGACACCGACCCGGGCGGGCGGGTCGCCATCCTCAACCCGTACGACGGGATGCTGTACGACCGCCCCCGCCTGCAGGAGCTCTTCGATTTCACGTACGTCCTCGAGCAGTTCAAACCCAAGGCGCAACGCCGCTACGGCTATTTCGCGCACCCGGTCCTCGTCGGCGACCGGTTCATCGGTCTTCTCGACGCCGAGTTCGACAAGAAGCGCGAGACGCTCGTCGTCAACGGGCTCCACGAACTCGTGCCCTTCGACGAGGAGGAGACCGAGATGGTGCACGCGGAGATCCGCGAGCTCGGGGAGTGGCTCGGCGTGCCGGTGACCGGTCTCTAGGCCGACCGCAGCGCCGCGACGACCTCGTACCAGCGCAGCAGGAACGCGGGCTCGTCGAGGCGCCGCCGCCGCATCCACGACGTCACCTCGTCGTTGCGCTTGCTGGCGTTGCAGGAGCGGCAGGCGGGCACGACGTTGTCCACCGTGTACCGTCCGCCACGCGAGATGGGCAGCACGCAGTCGCGCTGCAGCGCCACGCCGTCGGCGCCGCAGTACGCGCACCGCGCCCACGCGTCGAGGATCGCGGACCACTGCGCGGCGGTGAGGTCGCTGCCGCTCGCCGCAACGCGCTTCGCGCGCCGACGCGCGGCACGGGCGCGTCGGGTCTGCGGAGCGGGCATGACTCGACGGTACCCGTGGGGGAGCCGCGACCGCGGAGGGCGGCCCGCCCGTCGCGGCATACGATCGAAGCACCGCCCGCCCACCAGGAGGTCTCCCGTGCCCGCCGACGCGCTCGCCCACGCCGACGATCTCGCGGCATTCATCGCCGCGTCCCCGTCCAGCCACCATGCCGCAGCCCACGTGGCGCAGCGGCTCGTCGACGCCGGGTTCACCCGGCTGGAGGAGAACGAGCCGTGGGGTTCGCCGTCCGGCGGCCGGTTCGTCGTGGTCCGTGACGGCGCCGTCATCGCCTGGGTCGTCCCGGACGGCGCGACGGCGGCGACGGCGGTGCGCGTCTTCGGTGCGCACAGCGATTCCCCCGGCTTCAAGCTCAAGCCCAGGCCCACGACGGGCAAGCTCGGCTGGCTGCAGGCGGGCGTCGAGATCTACGGCGGCCCGCTGCTGAACTCGTGGCTCGACCGGGAGCTGCGCCTCGCGGGCCGTCTCGTCCTCGATGACGGCACGTCGGTGCTCGCGGCGACGGGGCCCCTCCTGCGGCTCCCGCAGCTCGCCATCCACCTCGACCGCGAGGTCAACGACCGCCTCGCGCTGGACAAGCAGTCCCAGACCCAGCCGGTGTGGGGGCTCGGCGAAGCCGACTCCGCGGACCTTCTGGGCGAGGTCGCGCGGGCGGCGGGGGTGGATGCCGCGCGCATCCGCGGGTACGACCTCGTCACCGCCGACGCGGCCCCGGGCCGCACGTTCGGGCACGAGGACGTCTTCTTCGCCGCCGGACGCCTCGACGACCTGGCATCCGTCCACGCCGGGGTCGTCGCGCTCGCGAAGACCGGGACCGACGGCGACCACATCGCGATGCTCGCCGTGTTCGACCACGAGGAGGTCGGGTCGGGCACGCGCTCCGGCGCGGCCGGGCCGTTCCTCTCCGACGTGCTCGAGCGGGTGTGGCTCTCGCTCGGCGCGGATCGGGAGCAGCAGCTGCGCTCCCTTGCGGGCAGCTGGTGCGTCTCGAGCGACGTCGGTCACGCCGTGCACCCGAACTACGCGGAGCGTCACGACCCGGTCGTGCAGCCCCGGCTCGGCAGCGGCCCGATCCTCAAGATCAACGCGAACCAGCGCTATGCGACGGATGCCGTGGGCGCGGCGGCCTGGGCCGGCTGGTGCGCCGGCGCGGGGGTCGCCGGCCAGGAGTTCGTGTCGAACAACGCCGTCCCGTGCGGTTCGACGATCGGCCCCATCACCGCGACGCGGCTCGGCATGCGCACCGTGGACGTCGGCATCCCGATCCTGTCGATGCACTCGGCGCGGGAGCTCGCCGGCGTCAGCGACCTCTGGGACCTCACGCGCGTCGCCGAGGTGTTCTTCCGGGGCTGAGGCTCCTTCGGAGCTCGTCCCTCCCCGCCCTAGGATGAGACGAGCGCGCGGATGCGCTCGGGAGAGGACACCGTGCACGAGACGGATCGCACGACCTGGGTGCTGATCGACGGCGAGAACATCGACGCGACGCTGGGCAATTCCATCCTGGGCAGACGCCCGCAGCCGGAGGAGCGCCCGCGGTGGGACCGCATCCTGTCGTTCGTCGCCGGCCGCTGGAACCAGCAGGCCCGCGGCCTGTTCTTCCTCAACGCCTCGACGAGCCTGCCGATGTCGTTCGTGCAGGCGCTCCTGGCGATGAACTACCAGCCGGTGCCGCTGTCCGGCAACGCCGACGAGAAGGTCGTCGACATCGCCATCCAGCGGACGCTCCGCGCGTTGCGCGAGCGGGAGGACGACGTCGTCCTCGTCAGCCACGACCGCGACTTCGTGGAGGACGTCTCCGCCCTGATCGACGGATCGCGCCGTGTCGGCCTGCTGGCGTTCGAGGAGTTCCGCAGCTCGGAGTTCGCCGCCCTGCCCGGACTGCAGTTCTTCGACCTGGAGTTCGACGTGCAGGCGTTCGACGCGCAGCTGCCGCGCGTCCGCGTCATCCCGATCGCGGAGTTCGACCCCGCCCAGTTCCTGCGCTGAGTCTCATCTCCGCGCCGGGCATCACTCTGCGCGGTAGCGCAGGATGTCGCCCGGCTGGCAGTCCAGCACACGGCAGATCGCGTCGAGCGTCGTGAACCGCACGGCCTTCGCGCGTCCGTTCTTGAGCACGGCGACGTTGGCCGGACTGATGCCGATGGCGTCGGCGAACTCCGCGACCGACATCTTCCGCTGCGCCAGCAGCACGTCGATCTCCACCGTGATCGCCATCAGACCACCTCCGCCAGTTCGCTGCGGAGACCCGTCGCGCTGCGGAGCAGACCCCGCATGACGATCATCAGCAGGACGAACGCCGCCGCGCAGATCACGCCGCCGAGCGCGAAGGCCGTCAGGCCGGGGGCGTCCAGCGGGGGCTCCACGACGAGCGCGACATGGAGGGCGAGGGCGAGGAGGGTCGCGGTCGCGGTGATGCCCGCCGCGAGGATGACATCCACCCAGCGGTAGGCGCTCTCGCTGAAGATCGCGTCGCGGCGCACCTTCGACAGCAGCGCCCAGATCGCCACGAGGACCAGCTGGCCGCACGCGATCGCCAGGATGCCGCACAACGCGTACGGCACGACGATCTCCGGGCGCTCCGCATCCGAGGCGAGCCCTCGCGCGATGAACGGGACGATGCGGACCTGCGCGAACAGTCCCGCGAGCACGATGACGACGATGAGCGCGCGGAGCGCGGCGATCACGAGACGAGTCATCTCTCGATTATCGATAGATACTGATCGAATATCAATAGGCATTGCGGATGGGTGCTACGTCGTGTGACGGACGCGTGCCGGCCGATGGCCGCCGCGTCTACGCTCGCGGAAGACCTCATCGACAGGGAAGGCAGACGACGTTGGCACAGCAGAGCAGCGCACCCCGCCCCGCGGGCATCGATCCGCGCGGTCCGCGCTTCGCCGCCGCGATCACGGCGGTGCTCATCCTCCTCGGCACCTTCCTGGCGCTCCTCGGCCCCGCCGTCCGCACGGGCACGACACTCGCCGAGCGGATCGCCGATCCGGGGTTCCTCGTCCTCCTCGCCGTCGACCTGCTCTTCGTCTGGGGCTTCGCGTCGCCGCACACCGCACCCTGGGGCGTGCTCTTCCGCACCGCAGTCCGCCCGCGCCTGGCGCCGCCGAGCGAGCTGGAAGACCCGCGCCCGCCGCGTTTCGCCCAGATCGTCGGATTCGTCGTCGTCACGATCGGGATCGTCCTGCACGTCGTCGGGGTGCCGTGGGCGCTGCCGGTCGCGGGCGCCGCCGCGTTCATCGCGGCGTTCCTCAACGCCGTGTTCGCGTTCTGCCTGGGCTGCCAGATCTACCTGGTGCTCCTCCGCGCCGGGCTCATCCGCACGCGCGGCGGCGCTCTCGTCGGCGCCTGACGCCGCACCGCGAGCCCTCAGCCCCTGACGCGTGTCGGACCGGCGGCCTATCCTGCCGACATGACCGACACCGCCGTCCAGGACTGGCTGCTCGACTCCGACCCCACGCTGCGCTGGCAGGTGCAGCGCGACCTCGCCGGCGAGCCCGACGAGGTCTGGCAGCGCACGCGGGAGCGCATCGCGACCGAGGGTGACGGTGCTGCGCTCCTGGCCCGTCAGGATCCGGACGGGCAGTGGGCCGGCGGTGCGTACTTCCCCGCCGACGCCTCCCGTGACGAGGAGGGCCAGCCGTGGACCGCCACGACCTGGACCCTCACGACCCTGCGCGAATGGGGCCTCGACCCGGCGGTCCTGGCCGGGACGGCGGAGAAGCTCGCCGAGAGTTCCCGGTGGGAGTATGACGACCTCCCGTACTGGGGTGGCGAGGTCGACGTGTGCATCAACGCGATGACCCTCGCCAACGGCGCGTGGCTCGGCGCCGACGTGTCGGCCATCGCCGCGTGGCTGCCGGAGCATCGGCTCCCCGACGGCGGCTGGGACTGCGAGTGGGTGGAGGGGTCGACGCGGTCCTCGTTCCACTCCACGATCAACGCCCTGCGCGGCATCCTCGCGTACGAGAAGCTCACCGGGGGAACGCCGGAGCTGCGCGCCGCACGCCACGGCGGCGAGGAGTACCTGCTCGAGCGCCGGCTGCGCTACCGGCTCTCCACCGGCGAGCAGGTGGGGCCGTGGACGGACCGGATCGTCTACCCGTATCGCTGGCCGTTCACGGCGCTGAAAGCGATCGACTACTTCACGGAGGCGGCGGAGCACGACGGCATCCGCCCCGACCCGCGCATCGGCGAGACGGTCGAGCGCGTCCGCTCGGCCCGCCAGGACGACGGACGCTGGCTCCAGGGGCATGTGTACCCGGGGCGGGTCTGGTTCCCGCTGGACGTCGATCCCGGCGAGCCCTCGAAATGGGTCACGTTCCTCGCGCAACGCGCGCTGAACCGCTGGGATGGTGCCGTATGACCGTACCGGCGGATGCGGGGGCCGCGCGTGCGGCCGACGCGGACTGGTGGCGCCAGGCCGCCGTGTACCAGATCTACCCCCGCAGCTTCGCGGACAGCGACGCAGACGGCATCGGCGACCTCCGAGGGGTGACGTCGCGGGCCGACTACCTCGCCGAGCTCGGGATCGACGCCGTCTGGCTGAGCCCGTTCTACCCGTCCGAGCTCGCCGACGGCGGGTACGACGTCGCCGACTACCGTGACGTCGATCCCCGGCTCGGGACGCTCGCCGACTTCGACGAGCTCGTCACGGCACTGCACGCCCGTGACATCCGGGTCGTCGTCGACATCGTCCCCAACCACACCTCGAACCGGCACGCCTGGTTCCAGGAGGCCCTCGCGGCGCCGCGCGGCTCCGCCGCACGCGACCGGTACATCTTCCGCGACGGGACCGGGCCCGATCTCGCGGCACCGCCGACCGACTGGGACTCGGCGTTCGGCGGATCGGCCTGGGAGCCGGCGGGCGACGGGCAGTGGTACCTGCACACCTTCGCCGTCGAGCAGCCCGACCTGAACTGGCGGAGCCGCGAGGTGCGGGACGACTTCGTCCGCACGCTGCGGTTCTGGTCCGACCGCGGCGTCGACGGGTTCCGCATCGACGTCGCGCACATGCTGACGAAGGATCTGGCCGAACCGCTGCCCTCGAAGCTCGAACTGGCCGCGCTGCCGTTCGACGGCAACCATCCCCTCATCGACCGGGACGACGTGCACGAGATCTACGCGGAATGGCGCGCCGTGTTCAACTCCTACGACCCGCCGCGCACGGCGGTCGCGGAAGCGTGGGTGGACTCGTCGCGGGTGCCGCGGTACGCGAGCCCGGAGGGCCTCGGGCAGGCGTTCAACTTCGACCTGCTGCAGGCGGACTATGACGCGTCGGAGTTCCGCCGCGTCATCACCGACAACCTGCGCCTCGCGGCCGAGTCCGGTTCGTCGAGCACGTGGGTGCTCTCCAACCACGACGTCGTGCGTCACGCCACCCGGTACGGCCTGCCGCCTCTGGGAGCGGAGGCGCGCGGCCCCGGGGCCGTCAAGCAGGGCACCGACTGGGTGCGCAGCGGCGGCATCGAGCCTCGTCTCGACCGCGCGCAGGGCCTCCGCAGGGCCCGCGCCGCGACCTTGCTGATGCTCGCGCTGCCCGGATCGAGCTACCTCTACCAGGGGGAGGAGCTGGGCCTGCATGAGGTCGCGGAGATCCCCGACGCCGAGCGCCAGGACCCGACCTTCTTCCGCGGCGACGGTGCCGACTACGGGCGGGACGGATGCCGCGTGCCGCTGCCGTGGACGCGCGCGGGGTCGTCGTTCGGGTTCGGCGCCGGCGGGTCGCACCTGCCGCAGCCGGACTGGTTCGGCGACGCGGCCGTCGACGTGCAGGAGCGTGATGGGGAGTCCACTCTCGCGCTCTACCGGCGCGCGCTCGCGCTGCGCCACCGGCTGCAGGCGGCGGAACGCCTCACCTGGATCGAGACGGAGCGCGACGACGTGCTGCACTTCACGCGGCCGAACGGCTGGGAGGTCATCGCCAACTTCGGCGCCGATCCGTTCCCCGTCGACGGCGGCGGCGACGTGCTCCTCTCCAGCGCGGTCGGCCGGCCGCCGGACGGTGTCGTGCCGGGGCTCGTGCTGGCCGAGACGACGGTGTGGCGCGCGCCGCGCTGAGCATCGGCTCCGTCAGGTCCGCTCCGTCAGACGAGCGGTGCCCCGTTCGTCCCCAGGGGTGCGCCGATCCGCGTCACGTACTGGTCGAAGTAGACCCGCGCGACGAGCTCTCGGCGGCTCGCGACACCGGCCTTGTCGAAGATGGATTTGAGATGGTCCTGCACGGTGTACGGCGACACGTGCAGCGCGGAAGCGATCTCGCGGGTGTCCGCGCCGGTCAGCAGCACCTCGACGACATCGCGCTCCCGCGCCGTCAGCCCGAACGCGGCGGCGACGAGGTCGATGACCTCCTGCGGGCGGGCCTCCTCGATCGTCACGACGACGTCGCCGGCGCGGTCGCCCGCCCCGCCGAGCGGCGCGGCGTGCAGCACGAGCCAGACGCCGTCGGTCGTGCGCGCCCGCACGCGCGGCATCCGGTCGGCCTCGCCCCGCGCGAACCGCCGGGCGCCGGCGACGAGGGCCTGGACGATGAGGAGCGGGTCGGCGGCGTGCGGCACCTCCGTCATGCGCCGCAGATGCGTCTGCGCTCCCGGACTCGATTGGACGATGCGGTCGTGCGCATCGACGACGATGACCGCCGGACCGGTGTCCGCCACCATCGTTGCCGAACCCAGCTGGGTGAGCAGCCCCGCACGGATGCCGCGGGTGAGCGCCGGCGCGACCGTCTCGAGGAAGGCGAGCTCGTCGGCCGCGAATGTCGGATCGTCGCCGCCGCGGAACACGCTGAGGCTGCCCCAGGCGCCGCTGCGGTCGCTGAGCAGTACCCGCGCCTCGTCGTGGTAGCCGAAGCGGGGGATCAGCAGGTCCGACATGCGCACCGACCGCTCGACGTCGCCCGACGTCTCGTGCGCCACTCCGACGGCCACGCGGCCGGCCGCGAGCATGGCGCTGAACGCGGTCGGATCGTCGCCGCCGTATTCGATCTGCGCCCAGTGCACATCGGATTCGTTCCGTCCCCGGATGTCGCCCAGCTTGAGCGTGCTGGAGATCATGGCGGTGGCGGGGTCGACCGTCGAGAAGCACCCGGCGACGAACGGCACGACCGCGGCCATCGCCGCCGCGGCCTCATCCATGAAGCGCACGAGCGGCAGCCCGGCGCGCGAGATGACGTCCAGGTCGCTGCGCGCACGACCGACCGCCACCCCCGAGGTCATGGGAAGAGTGTGCTCCTCCGCGCGCCCGCACACCATCCCAGGAATCTGGGAGGGCGCAGGACCCCCGTGATCTGGGATGGTGGCCTCGCCGAACCTGCGGGCAGACTGCTGCCGCACCATCCCTCGACGATTCGGACCCGCATGACCACTCCCGACCTCACCATCGACTCCCGCGCCCGGCGACTCCGCGATGCGCTGGGCGACCGCGTGCTCTTCCCCGGCGACGCGGGCTTCGACGCCGCGCGGCTCCCGTGGAACGTCGTGGTCGACCAGCGGCCGATCGCGGTGGTGCGTCCGGAGACGGCCGAAGACGTCGTCGACGCCGTCCGGGCAGCGGTGGCGGCCGGTCTCCGGGTGGCGCCGCAGTCGACGGGTCACGCCGCCGCGGCCCTCGCCGACACCGACCTGTCGGACGTCGTCCTCCTCAGCCTCGCCGGCCTCCGTGGCGTGACCGTCGACCCCCTCGCCCGGACGGCGCGGGTGCTCGGCGGGTCGCAGTGGAACGACGTGATCGCCGCGGCCGCGCCGCACGGGCTCACCGCCCTGCACGGCAGTGCCGGCGATGTGTCCGTCGTCGGCTATGCGCTCAGCGGCGGGATCTCCTTCTACGGGCGTGCGCACGGCCTGGCCGTGCACAGCGTGCGCGAGGTGCAGCTGGTCACGGCAGGCGGCGATCTGCTGCGCGCGAGCGCCGACGAGCACCCTGAGCTCTTCTGGGCCGTGCGCGGCGGCAGCGGCGCGTTCGGCGTGGTCGTCTCGCTCGAGATCGACCTGCTGCCGTACGCCGACGTGCACGCCGGGATGATGCTGTGGGATGCCGCGCACGCGCCCGCGGTGGCGCACGCGTGGGCGTCCTGGACCGCTGCGGCGCCGGAGAGCGCCACCACGACGCTGCGGGTGCTGCACATCCCGCCCCTCCCCGATTTCCCGCCGTTCCTGTCCGGACGATCCCTCGTCGTGATCGACGGGGCGATCCTGGAGACGGATGCCGTGGCGGCCGAGCTCCTCGCGCCGCTGCGCGCCCTGCAGCCCGAGATGGATACGTTCGGACGGATCCCGGCCGCGGATCTCGTGGGCGTGCACATGGACCCGCCCGACCCGACGCCGTCGATCACGGCGCACGCCGTGCTGGACGCGCTTCCCCGCGACGCCGTCGATCACTTCCTCGCCGCGGCCGGCTCCCCGGCCCTCTTCGTCGCCGAGCTGCGACACCTGGGCGGCGCGTTCGCGCGGCCGCGCCCGGACGGCGGTGCCGTCTCGGCGATCGAGGGCGAGTACCTCGTGGACGGGATCGCCGTCGCGCCCGTGCCGGAGGCGGTCGGCCCCGCCACCGCGGCCGTGCAGGCGATGGTCGCCGCGCTCGGGCCATGGCACGGCGACGCGCTCGCGCTGACGTTCATCGACGGGGGAGGCGTGCCGCGGGCGGCCGGATTCGGCGCCGCGGGGGAGCGACTCCGTGAGTTCAAGCACCGGTACGACCCGGCGGGTGTGTTCGCCGCAGCGCATCCGGTCTGAGCGAGGCTTCGCCGGGTGGGGCCCGGCGACAGCGGAACGGGGCGGGAGGAGGGGGGTCCTCCCGCCCCGGGTACGCATCCAGGTCCGCATCCCGGGGCACGTGCCTACGATGGAAGCAGCGCCGACGGCATCCATCGAGGGGAGGGGCCATGGTCCAGGTGAGAGTGGCCGGGGTGGCTCTGGATGCGGCCGGGCAGCACGTCATCCTGCTGAAGCCGCTGGATTCCCTTCCGGGAGAGGGGCGCATCCTGCCGATCTGGATCGGCACGCAGGAGGCGACCTCCATCCTCATCGCCGTCGAGGGGGCCATCCCGCCACGCCCGCTCGCGCACGACCTCATGCGGTCCCTCCTGGACGAGCTGGGCGCCAGCGTGGACCGCGTCGAGGTGACGCGGATCGAGGAGGGCACCTTCTACGCGGAGGTGACGATCACCTCGGCCGCCGGCATCCATCTCGTGGACGCGCGACCGTCGGATGCCATCGCGCTCGCCTCGCGCACGGCGGCGCCGATCTGGGTCGCCGACGATGTGCTCGCCGAGGCCGGCGTGATCGACGTCGTGACGGAGGATGAGGCCGGGGGTGACCCTGAGGAGAACCTCGAGGAGTTCAAGGAGTTCCTCGAGCACGTCGACCCGGAGGACTTCCGGGAGTGACCGACCTCCCGCTCAGCCGGCGGGCGTGATCTCGACGGGCTCGCCGAGGTCGTAGTAGTGCTGGGTGATGGTGCTCGAGGCGCCGAAGAACGATGCGGTGCCCTCCGAACCGACCGGGGTCCAGTCGTCGGCGAACCAGACGACGTAGTTCTGCACGGGCAGGTCGTACCAGCTGAACGGGGCGTCACTCGTGATGCGGGTCGCCGACACGGTGTCGCCGTTCGCCAGCGTGATCGAGTCCGGCGCGGAGGCGACCGTCCAGCTGAGGCTCGCCGCGATGAGGTCGCCCGCGAAGGAGGGGTCGGAGAAGACGCGGTACAGCTCGCCGGTGATCCCGGCCATCTGCTCGTCGGGGTCGGTGGACTCGGGATCGCCCTTGACCGGGCCGTCGCCGCTGTCGATCCACATGATGCCGTCGAGGAACGTGATCTCGATGGGCCCGTCACCGGTCTCCAGTGAGCCCTGGAACTCGAATTCGGGCGTGTACTGGAAGCGGATCTCGCCGCCGAGCTCCGCGCCGCTGATCGTCTCCTTGCCCGTGCCGAATGAGGAGAGCGCCGTCTGGATGCACGCACCCAGCTCGTCGCCGGTCACGGTGGCGCCGGGGCTCACGTCGATCGCCGTGCACTCCTCCGGTGCCGACCAGGCGGCCGGCTCCGGCGTCGGCGTGGCGGATGCCGTCGGGGAGGCGCTCGCGGTCGGCGCCGCAGCGGGTGTGTCCGACTCCGAGGGGGCGGGGGTCGCGGAGCACCCGGCGAGGAGGAGCGCGGCGAGGGCGGTCAGCGCGAAACCGGCGGTCTTGGTCACTGTTCGACGCTATCAAAGGCGACCGGGCGTCCTTTACCAGGCGCCGGGCGGCCCCCGCGCACCCGTTCGACAGGGATGCCCCCGCCCTGCAGACTCGTCGGATGACGACGCGGCTCCTCCTCATCTCCGACACGCATATCCCCGGGCGGGCGCGTGTGCTGCCGGCCGCCGTGCTGCGGGCGGCGGATGACGCGGACCTCATCGTCCACGCCGGGGACTGGGTGACGGCATCCGTTCTCGACGAGCTCGCCGCCCACGGCGACGTGCTGGGCGTCTTCGGCAACAACGACGGCCCGGATCTGCGCGCGCGGCTGCCCGAGGTCGCGCGCCGGCAGATCGAGGGCGTGCGCTTCGGGGTCGTCCACGAGACCGGTCCGGCGCGCAACCGCGAGGAGCGGATGGACGCCGCGTACTCCGACGTCGATGTGCTGGTCTTCGGGCACAGCCACATCCCGTGGGACACGATGACGCCCCGCGGCAGGCGCCTGCTCAACCCGGGATCGCCCACCGACCGGCGGCGCCAGCCCCACCACACGATGATGACCGCCGTCGTGGACGACGGTGTGCTGCGGGACGTCGAGCTGCAGACCCTCTGAGGTCAGGAGCGGGGGTCCGTCCTGCCTGCCCAGGGGTCGTAGTCGACCTCGAGGGGCTCCTGGCCGGGGCGATCGGGCTCGGCCACGTGCTGCAGGTTGACGCGGATGCGGTACCAGAGCGAGCTCGACCCGCGCATCCCGTCGACGAGGATATCGGCGGGGGAGAGCTGGGCGACGACGCCCGGATGACGCGCTTTCCAGGTCTCGAGCGCGGCGAGGGCTTCGTCCTTCGTCCTGGCACGCGCGATCTCGATGAGCGGCATCGTCGACTGGCGCCGGCCCGACCCGTCGGCGGCGCGCGGTGCGCGCTCGGCGGGTCCGAGGTCCTTCGCGAGGGCGAGGAGCGCCTCGAGCGACCCGGGGGCATCGTCGATGCCCGCGTGCGGGTCCCCGATCTCCGCGAAGCGGGCGGGCACCGTGCGGACGGTGAACTCCTCGGGGCGCCGCACGCGCAGCTCGTCCCAGCTGAGCGGTGTGGAGACCCGGGCGTCGGGGCGGGGCCGCACGGAGTAGGCGGAGGCGACGGTGCGGTCTTTCGCGTTCTGGTTGAAGTCGACGAAGACGCTTTCCCCGCGCTCCTCCTTCCACCAGTGCGCCGTGGCGAGTCCCGGCGCGCGGTTCTCGACCTCGCGTGCGAAGGTCTGCGCCGCGAGTCTCACGTCCTTGTAGTCCCAGTGCGGGTGGATGCGGATGAGGATGTGGATGCCCCGGGAGCCCGAGGTCTTCGGCCAGCCGACGAGGCCCAGGTCGTCGAGGACATCGCGGGCGACGAAGGCGACGTCGACGATCTGCGACCAGTCGACGCCGGGCATCGGGTCGAGGTCGATGCGGAGCTCGTCCGGGTGGTCGAGGTCGCCGGCACGCACGGGGTGCGGGTTCAGGTCGAGGCAGCCGAGGTTGACGACCCATGCGAGGCCCGCGGCATCCTGGATGACGGTCTCTTCGGCGCTCGTGCCCGAGGCGTACTGCAGCGTCGCGGTCCGGATCCAGTCGGGGTGGTTCTCGAGGACGCGTTTCTGGAAGAAGGCCTCCTTGTCGATGCCCTTCACGAAGCGCTTGAGCACCATCGGGCGGTCGGCGGCGCCGCGGAGGGCCCCGTCGGCGACGGTGAGGTAGTACTCGACGATGTCGAGCTTCGTGAGCCCCGCATCCGGGAAGACGATCTTCCCCGGACTGCTCACACGGACCTCGCGCCCGCCGATCTCGAGCGTGACGGCATCGCCTTTGCCAGGAGACATGGCGCCACTCTACGGACGCCGCGGGCCGATGGCGACGGTCGCCGTGTGCTCGCCGGATGCCGTCAGAACGGTGCCAGGTCGAACTCGCGGTGCAGGAACCTCCGCGTCGCCTCCGCAGAAGCGCCCGCGTCGCGCCCGCCGCAAACGCCGTCAGTCCCGCAGCAGGCGCACCCTCGCCACGAGGAAGCCGGCGGCGATCGACCCCAGGGCGCCGACGGCCATGTCGCCGATCGTGTCGGTGTAGGTGACGAAGATCTCATCCGTGACGAACGTCTTGCCGATCCACTCGATGATCTCCCAGACGGCGCTCGCCGCGAGGCCGAGCGCCGCGGTGAAGATCACGGCCGCCCGGCGAGCCTCTCGAGGCGGCGGCGCGATGCCCCAGCGAACGAGCGCCAGATACGCGATCGCGGCGATGAGGCCCGTGCAGACGGTGTGCACGACGAGGTCCCATCCGGTGATGGTGCGGTACAGGTCGAGCACGTTGCTCCACGATGCGACGAGCACCGTGACCCCGTACGCGATGTCGAACCCCGGCCGCACGCCGACGAACCGCGGGGCGAGCAGTGCCGGCAGTGCGAGCGAGAGGATGCCGGCATCCGTCCCGGTCCACCAGATCGCCGCGACCAGGATGCTCAGCACCCCTGCGACGCGCACGGCGTCGGCGAGGATCTCGGCAACGCCGCGCGGGCGGCGGAGGAAGTTCTCGATCATGCGCCGCGGCCCCCCATCCGCACGACGGCATGCACCGGCAGGTGATCCGACGGCCAGCCGCCGCCGACCCGCCGGGGGTCGATGGCCGCGCGCAGCACGCGCACGTCCGGCGACACCCCGATCCAGTCGATCCGGCCTCGGCGCACGTGCGGGCGACGGTAACCGGCGTACGTGTCCCACTCCGGTGTCTCGCGTTCCGCGGCGGCATCCCACGCATCGACGAGGTCATCGCCGCCGAACAGCTCGAGGAGCGGCGCCGACCCCGGGCGCGCGTTGAAGTCTCCCGTGACGATCGCCGGAAGCTCCTGGTCCTCGACGAGTTCGCGGATGTGCCGCGCGCCGGCGGCGCGGGCCCGCGGCGAGAAGACGTCCAGGTGGGTGTTGAGCGCGATGAAGCGCACGTCGGTCGCGCGGTCGCGGAACGAGGCGGTCACCAGCACGCGGGGGAGCATCGCGCCCCACGACCGGGAGCCGGGGACGTCCGGCTGGGTGGAGAGCGCCGTCTGCCGCCAGTCGAGCAGTTCGAGGCGCTCCCCGTCGAAGAACAGCGGGCACCCCTCGCCCCGCCCGTTCGCGTCCCGGCCGTGCCCGACGAACCGGTACCGCGGACCGAGTGCATCCCGTACCGCTGCGGCCTGGTCGGGCATGGCCTCCTGCGCGCCCAGGAGAGTGGGGCGCTCGGCTTGGAGCAGCGCAGTCAGGCGCGGGCGGCGCAGTCGCCACCGGTCGGCCGGGCGCACGAGCGGTCCGGTGAACCGGCGCCGGATGTTGTAGCTCACGACATGGAGATCAGGCGCCTCGACCGGCCCGATGAGCGGCGTGACGCTCATCGGGGAGCCCGGCGTCGCGGGACCGGCACGCCGAGCCGGTGCAGCCCCCGCCGAAGCAGCAGCCGCACCCATCGCACCGGGGGGAAATCCGCCGGCCAGTGCACGAGGACCGTGCGGACGCCGCGCAGGAGTCGCTGCCCGAACCCCGCACCGGCGGCGAACGGCCGCATGGAGATGCCCATCGCCGCGCCGTGCAGGTAGCGGATGCGGTGCCGCTCGCCCAGGTGGAACGCGAGGTCCAGGTCGTCGTGCAGTTCGGCATCCTGCCGATGCACGTGGCCGCGGATGCGCTGCCACGCCGACCGGCGGAACGCGAGGTTCGAGCCGAAGACCGGCAGATGGCCGAGCGCCGGCGCGGTGACCACGACGTACGCGCCGAGGTAGCAGGCGGCGAGCCACGTGCGCAGCGCCCGCGGCCCGTCGATGAAGCGCGCCCCGCCCGTGAACACCGACACGTCCGGCCGGCGCGCGAACGCCCTCTCGACGGTCTCGATCCAGGTCTGCGCCGGAAGGCAGTCGGCGTCCAGTCGCACGATCACGTCCTGGGTCGCGGCGTCGTACCCGGCGGAGCTCGCTGCGGGGATGCCGGGGCGATCGCATCGGATGACCCGCACGCCGGCCTCGCGCGCGACCTCCGCGGAGGCATCCGCGGACCCGTTGTCGACGACGACGATCTCGTCGGGCTCCCGGGTCTGCAGCTGCAGGGCGCGCAGGCACCGGCGCAGCTCGCGGGCGTCATCCTTCACGGGGATCACGACGGAGATCGTCGGCGATCCCTCGGGGCGTGCAGTCACGTCGACTCCTCAGGCGGCTGTCCGGCCACGCTAGCCCATCGGACGAAGAGGCCCGGGGGCGTTGACACCGGCGACGGGGACCGATAGCCAGGAGGACATGACTTCTCAGGCAGAACGCGCCCAGACCCTGTCCGCCCTCCACGCCGCGCCGGAGATCCTCCGCGTCGTCAACGTGTGGGATGTCGTATCCGCCAAGGCGATCCTCGATCTGCCCGAGACGAAGGCGCTCGCCACCGCCGGTCACTCGATCGCCGCGACCTTCGGCTACCCCGACGGCGAGAACATCCCGCTCGAGCTGGTGCTCGACATGGTCGGCCGCATCGTGTCCGTTGCCGGTGACGTGCCCGTCTCGGCCGATCTGGATGCCGGCTTCGGCAACGCGGGCGAGACCGCCCGCCGTGCGATCGGCGTGGGCATCGTCGGCGCCAACGTCGAGGATCGCCTGAAGCCGCTCGCGGAGTCGGTGGCCGCCGTCGAGGCGATCGTGCGTGCCGGCGTGGCCGAGGGCGTGCCCTTCGCGCTCAACGCCCGCACCGACGCCATCGTCCGCGGCGGCGACCGTCCGCTCGACGAGTCGATCGCGGATGCCATCGAGCGCGGCCGCGCCTACCTCGACGCAGGCGCCGACATCGTGTTCGTCCCCGGCGTGCTGAACGCCGACGTCACGCGGCGGCTCGTCGAGGGGATCGGGGAGCGGAAGGTCAGTGTCATCGGCCTGCCCGGCGCGCTCACGGCCGCGGAGTACGAGGCGCTCGGCGTCGCCCGCATCTCGTACGGGCCGACGACGCAACGCGTCGCCCTCACGGCGTTGCAGGACGTCGCGAAGAGCCTGTACGCCGACGGCGTCATCCCGCCGTCCACCCGCGCGCTCAACTGAGCGGCGTTCAATCCGGCAGCTGAGCGGCGTTCAGTCCGGCAGCCCGAGGAGCGGCTCGATCTCCAGCGTCAGGTCGATGATCTGGCGCAGCAGGCCGCCCGTCGTCGTCGACTGCAGCAGCGTGAACCGGTCGTACTCGCCGAGCGGCGCGATCGCGGCGAGCTGCCACGCCGAGGCGACGGGATCGTCGGACAGCTCGACGTTCGGATCCCACTGCGCCTCACCGACGACGGCGCTGCGCGCCAGCATCCGGCGCACCAGCGCCTCCGCCTCGTTCCGCAGCGGTGTCAGCGCCTCGTTCCACTCCAGCGGCGGGACCGGCGACACCTCGGCCTGCGGGTGCGGGTCGTCGTCGAGCCACCGGTCCACGGTGATCCGCTCGGTGCCGACGGCCAGGGCGTACATGTCGTCGTCGCCGGTGGAGACCTCGAGCAGGCGCGCCAGGGTCCCGATGCTGCTGCGCTGATCCCCGCCGCCGGCCTCGTGTCCCCGCTCGATGAGGACCACGCCGAACATCGGCTCCTCGGCGTCCAGGAGCCGCCCCAGCATCGTGAGGTACCGCGGCTCGAAGACGCGCAGCGGGAGCGGGGTGTACGGGAACAGCACGGACCCGAGGGGGAACATCGGCACGGCGCTCATGGCACCAGTCAAACATCGCCTGCGGCGGCCCGGGTCGACCTTCAGCGGACGTACAGTGAGGGGATGCCGCGCCCGCACGCCGATCCCGTCGCTCCCGGCCAGGAGTCGGTCTGGGACTACCCCCGTCCGCCCCGCGTCGAGCCGGTCGCCTCCCGTGTGTCGATCGTGCTCGGGTGCCAGGTGATCGTCGACACCGATGACGTCGTACGCGTGCTCGAGACGAGCCATCCGCCGGTCTACTACCTGCCGATCGGGGCGTTCGCCGACGGGTCCCTCGCGCCGACGACGGGATCGTCGGTCTGCGAGTTCAAGGGGGCGGCGCGCTACTTCGACGTCGCCGGGGGCGGCCTCGTGCGCCCGCGCGCAGGGTGGGGCTACCCGCATCCGCTGCCCGGTTACGAGGTGCTCGCCGACCGCGTCGCCGTGTACGCGCGTGAGATGGACCGGTGCACGGTGGACGGTGAGACCGTCACGCCGCAGCCCGGCGGCTTCTACGGCGGCTGGGTCACCTCCGCGATCGTCGGCCCGTTCAAGGGCGTCCCGGGCTCGATGGGCTGGTAGCCGCTCGGCATCCTTCGATCCACCCAGCGCGTTCCCACCGGCACGCGCTACCCTGGACCCGAGGCGTCCGCATTCCGCGGCGCCCGTACGGTGCATCTACCTGCTGGGAAGGCAAGGCGGCACACTCCGACCGCCAGCCGAACCGAGGTGCTCCACCATGACCGCGACCGCCGTCGATGATCGTTCCCTGATCTCGCACACCGGGTTCTGGTACTTCCCGATCGCGTTCCTCGCGCGCCTCCCGTTCGCCATGATGGTCGTCGGCGTGCTCACCCTCGTCGTCTCGGTCCGCGGCTCCGTCGCCCTCGGCGGACTGACCTCGGCCGCTGTCGGCATCGGCACCGTCATCGCCGGCCCCGTCGTCGGCGATGCCGTCGACCGGCTCGGCCAGCGCCGGGTGCTCGTCCCGCTCGGCCTCGTCAACGGGGCGCTGCTCATCGCGTTCCCGTTCGTCGCATCGTCGGACCTGTTCGACGGGATGCTGCTGGCCTCGGCGTTCCTGATCGGCCTGTCCGCCCCGCAGGCGGCGGCCATGTCGCGGAGCCGGATGATCACGATCATCCGCGACCGGCTCTCGCCGCACCGCCGCATCCGCACGTTCTCCCGCTCGATGGCGTACGAGTCGGCGGCGGATGAGACCGCGTTCGTCATCGGCCCCGTGGTCGTCGGCGTGCTCGCCTCGTTCATCGCCCCGTGGATGCCGATCGCCGCCGCGGCCGTCCTGAGCCTCGTCTTCGTGACGGCGTTCGCGCTGCACCCCACCGCGCGTGTGTCGCCGGCGCACGGGGACGCGGACGTCGAGCTGGCGCCGGCCCGGGAGCTGCTGCGCGCCCCCGTGCTCGTGCTCGTGGCCGCCACCTTCGCCGTCGGGATGTTCTTCGGCGCGACACTCACCTCCCTGACGGCGTTCATGGCCGAGCGGAACGACGTCGACACGGCCTCGCTGCTGTACGGGGTCATGGGGATCGGGTCTGCCGTCCTCGCCCTCGCCGTGGCGCTGCTGCCCACCCGGTTCGCGCTGCGCTGGCGATGGATGCTGTTCGCGAGCGTGCTCGCGGCATCCACCCTCGGTTTCACGCTGAGCGACTCGGTGTCGGCTGTGACGCTGATGCTCGCGCTCATGGGCCTCGGCATCGGGCCGACGCTCGTGACCCTCTACAGCCTCGGCGGCCAGCGCAGTCCGGTCGGCCGGTCGGCGACGCTCATGACGGTGCTGGGGTCGGCGATGGCTCTGTCGCAGTCGCTCGCGGCCGCCGGGACGGGCGCCCTGGCGGAGGCGTTCGGGGCCCGGAGCGCCATGGTCATCCCGTTGCTGGCGTCGGCGATCGTCGTGGTGCTCGGGGTGCTGAACCTCGCGATCGAGCGGCGCACACGCGTGGTGGCGGCGGCGCGGAGCCTCGACGCCGTGCGCGCTGTGGAGTGTCCCCGCCCGGTGGGATGATCGCGGCATGACCCGGTACGCGATCGACTCCGGAACGGCCCTGCGGCTCGTGGAAGAGGGGCGTGCGGTGAGCCCGGCCCACGCGCTGGTCGGCCCGGCCGCGCTGCGATCCCATGCGCTTTCCGCCCTGTACCGGGCCGTACGCGGGGGCACCCTCCCGGAGAAGGAGGGCCGCGCACGGCTGGAGGGCATCGCGGCCTTGAAGATCCGGCTCCTCGGCGACCGGGTGTCGCGGGCGACGGCGTGGAGGATCGCGTCTCGGCTCGGGTGGGAGGACACGGCACAGGCCGAGTACCTCGCTGTCGCGACGCTGCAGGCCGATGCGCTCATCGCGGCGGATGCCGCCCTCGCCGCCGCCGCAGACGGCATCGTCCCGGTCGCGGAGTACGACGACCTCTTCCGCTGATCCTCATCCGCGCCGGATGTGCTGATTCAGGCTGGAAGGAGTAATCTCGCTAACTGTATTACTAGATAAGCGAGGTAAATTGTGGAAGCTGCCGCTCGGAAGCGCTGGATAGGGCTGGTCTTCATCAGCATCGCCGTGTCGCTCATCATCGTCGACTCGACGATCGTGAACGTGGCGGTGCCGTCGATCGTCGACGAGCTCGGCATCACCTCGACCGAGGTCCAGTGGGTCCAGGAGGCCTACACGCTCGTCTTCGCCGCGCTCCTCCTGCTCTTCGGCAGCCTTGCCGACCGCTTCGGTCGCCGCCGCGTCATGCTGCTCGGCGTCGTGCTCTTCGCGGCCTCGTCGGTGTTCGCGGCGCTCGCACCCGACGGCGGCATCCTGATCCTCTCCCGCCTCGTCCAGGGCGTCGGCGGCGCGATGATCCTGCCGACGACCCTCTCGCTCATCAACGCGACCTTCCGCGGCAAGGAGCGGGGCATCGCGTTCGCGGTGTGGGGCTCGACCATCGGCGGCATGGCCGCGGTCGGCCCGCTCCTCGGCGGCTGGCTGACGACGGCGTTCTCGTGGCGCTGGGCGTTCGGCATCAACGTCCCGCTCGGCATCATCATCATCATCGGCGTGCTGCTGACGGTCGCCGAGTCGAAGGAGCCCCGCCGCGGCCGCCTCGACATCGTCGGCTCCGTGCTGTCCGTCCTCCTGTTCGGCTCGCTCGTCTTCGGGCTCATCGAGGGCCGCACCTATGGCTGGTGGACGCTCGAGCAGGACTTCACGATCGGCTCGTTCACCTGGCCGTTCGAGCTGTCGCCCATCCCCGTCGCGTTCGCGTTCGCGATCGCCGTCGTCGCGCTCGTCGGCTTCATCTGGTGGGGACTGGCGCGCGCGAAGCAGGGCAAGGGCACGCTCCTGGAGTTCTCTCTCTTCCGCATCCCGTCCTTCCGCAACGGCAACGTCGCCGCTCTCGTGGTCTCGCTCGGCGAGTTCGGCATCATCCTCTCGCTGCCCCTGTGGCTGCAGTTCGTGCTCGGATTCGACGCCGCCGAGGCGGCCTTCTCGGACGGCACGCGCGCTTCGGCGTTCACCGCCGCGGGGTTCCTTCTCGTCGGCCTCGCCGCGACGTTCTCGCTCGGTGCGGGCCGGCGGCAGGAGGGACGCGCAGGTCTCGGAGGACCCGGCGCGCCCGTCCACCTGACGTCGGGTCAGAAGCGGTTCGGCCCGTCCGGGTCGGTGAGCGGCTCCTCCGGGTTCGGCGCGAACGGCTCCGTGGGGTTCGGCGCGAGCGGCTCAGACGGATACGGTGCCAGCGGCTCCTCCGGGGCGCCGGGCAGTCCCGGATCCGGTGGGCCGGCGGGGCCGGGCGTCTCGCCGGGGGCGTCGGGGAAGGCGGTGCTCATGGCGTGCTCCTCTCATGCGCAGATGCGCGTTCCCCCGCACCCTCACCCCGAACACCGCGCGCAGCCCAGCCCCTTGACATCGAGCGCGTATTCAACGGGTTGACTGCGTATTCGACGTGGATGCGCACTCAACCCCCTGAATACGCGCTCGACGCAGCGAATACGCGCTCAACAGCACGGATACGCGCTCGACAACCGGCGTAGCCTGAACGGGTGCCTGCCGAACGTGCTCCGCTCAGCGCCCGAGCGCAGCTGGAGGCGCTGACCGCCGCCGTCGCCGCGGGCTCCGCCGGGCGCGGCTTCTCGGCGCTGCGCGGAGCTCCGGTCCCCACCGCCCCCCGCGCCGCCGCCGTGCTCATCCTGTTCGGCGTCCTCGACGGCGTGCGGAGCGTCCACGCGGCGGACGCCGTCTCGCGCGATCTCGACGTGCTGCTCCTCGCCCGGGCGGCGACGCTGCGCTCGCACCCCGGCCAGGTCGCCTTCCCGGGCGGCCGTCTCGACGGCGGCGAAGAGCCCATCGCCGCCGCGCTGCGCGAGGCCGAGGAGGAGACCGGCCTCGACCCGGCCGGGGTCGACGTGCTCGGCACCCTCGAGACGCTCCCGCTCGCCTTCTCGCAGCACCTCGTCACCCCGGTGCTCGCCTGGTGGCGGCATCCGACGCCCGTCCGCGTCGTCGACGAGGCGGAGTCGGCTGCCGTCTTCCGCGCCCCGGTCGCCGACCTCCTCGACCCGGCGAACCGCGGTGTCACCGTGATCCGGCGGGAAGGTCAGGAGTTCCGCGGACCGGCCTTCCATGTGCCGCACGCCACGGGCATCCACCTCGTCTGGGGGTTCACCGCGATCGTGCTGGACGGCCTGTTCGACCGCCTCGGCTGGACGGAACCGTGGGACGGGACGCGCGAACTGCCCGTCACCGTCTGACCAGCCACGCGTCGACGGCCTCTGCTGCGACGCCGATGACAGGCCATGCGCCCTCCGAACTGTTGCCGAGGATGCTCACCGTCGTGTCGGATGCCGGGATGTGCGTCGACCGGAACGACACCCCGGCGTCGTATCCCTCCAGCACGGCGGCGGGAGCGGTGCGGTGCAGCCAGAACCCCATGCCGTACCGCATCCCCTCGTCCGGCACATCGTGCCGCGGGGTCGTCATGGCCGCCACGGTCGCCGGCGACACGATGCGGCCGCGGTAGAGGGCGCGCCAGAAGCGGTGCAGGTCGGCCGCGGTCGTGTATGCGCCGCCGTCGCCGTTGCCGAGCACCGGGAGGTGCAGCGTGTTGACGCGGTCCCCGTCTTCGAAGAGGTAGCCGAGCGCCGCGGTCCCCGGCAGCTCGTCGGAGCGGAGGAAGTCGGTCTGCGTGAGGACGGCCGGAGTGAACACGCTTCGCCGCACGACGTCGTGATACGTCTCGCCGGTCAGGCGCTCGAGGATGATCGCGAGCACGATGTACCCGCCGTTGCAGTAGGCGAAGCGGTCGCCCGGCGGGAAGGACTGCGGGAACCCGTCGACAAGCGGCAGGAACGCCTCGGCTGTCGTCAGTGTGTGGACCGGGGCGGTCAGCACGTAGTCGGACGCCTCCCAGTCAGCATCCTCGTCGAGGTAGTCGCCGATCCCGGACGTGTGGGTGAGGAGATGCTCGACCGTCACGGCGTCGTCGATGAGCGGCAGGTCGGCGCCGAGGATCTCGCGGACGCGCTGTTCCAGCCGCAGCGCTCCCTCTTCGACGAGCCGCATGACGGCCAGCGCCGTGAACGTCTTGCTGCCGCTCGCGATCGCGAACCGCGTGTCGGGCGTGTTCGGAACGGCGAAGGCGCGGTGCGCGAATCCGAAGGCCCGTGCCAGCGTGCGTTCGTCTCCGGCATCCACCGTGACGATCCCGGTGAACGCCCGCTTCGCCGCAGCCTGCTCGAGCGCGGCGGGATCGATCGTCAGCATGGCGTACCTCCTGAGGCGATCATCCTGCAGACCGGGCCGGGGCGGAATGGAGGCGGCGTTCCCGCATCGCGAGGAACAGCGGGAACGTGAACGCGAACGCGGTCACGCCGGAAAGGACGATGTACAGCCAGGCGCGGCGCATCCCGAGCCGGCGCGCCTCCACGACGATGAGGATGCATCCTGCGATCGCGACGACGAGCAGGTCGACGCCGATCGACCCAACCGCGGGGCCTGACGTGAACAGGTCGCCGAGATAGTTCCGCATCAGCACGACCGACCACACATTCAAGAGGAACGTGCCGATCAGCCCGATGAGCGCGAGCACGAGGTAGGCGATCGACAGCGGCGTCCACGGGGGCTTCATGAGGGGCATTGTCCCCGATCGGATGCCGTCGCGGCGAGGCCTGCCCGCGGGGCCTGACACCGCCGCCCGATAGTCTTGCATCGATGGAACTCGGGGTGTATGCGGTGGTGGCAGTCGCCATCATCGTCGGCGTGGCCGCGTTCTCCAAGAAGCTCGGTGTCGCCGCCCCCATCGTCCTCGTCGTCGCCGGCGTCGCCCTGTCGTATCTGCCGGGTGTGCCCGAGATCGAGGTGCCGCACGAGATCATCCTCGACGGCCTCCTGCCGCCCATCCTCTACGCGGCCGCCATCAGCGTCCCGATCATCGACTTCCGCCGGAACCTCGCGCCGATCGCGAGCCTCTCCGTCGTGCTCGTCATCGTCACCGCTTTCGCCACGGGCGGGCTCCTGTACCTTCTGCTCCCCGACCTCAACTTCGCCGCCGCCGTCGCGCTGGGTGCCATCATCAGCCCGCCGGATGCCGTCGCCGCGACCTCCATCGGGCGGCGCCTCGGCCTGCCGCCCCGCCTGCTCACCGTGCTCGAAGGCGAGGGGCTCGTCAACGACGCGACCGCCCTGGTCCTCCTCCGCTCCGCGGTCGCGGCCGCGGCGGGCGGACTCGCCTCGCCCTGGGCGGGCGTGGCGGACTTCTTCTACGCCGTCGCGGTCGCGATCGTCGTCGGGCTGGTCACGGGCTGGGTGACCGTCTGGGTCCGGTCGAAGCTGTCCGACCCCGTGCTCGACACCGCCCTGTCGATCGCCGTGCCCTTCATCGCCTTCGTGCCCGCCGAGCAGCTGCACGCCTCCGGCGTCCTCGCCGTCGTCGTCGCCGGACTCTACACGGGGCACGCGGCACCGGCGAAGTTCTCGCCGCAGTCGCGGATCAGCGATCGCATCAACTGGCGCACCATCCAGTTCCTGCTGGAGAACGGCGTCTTCCTGCTCATCGGGCTGGAGATCCGCACCCTCATCGGCGACGTCGACCCGACCGTGCTCGGGGTGTGGGACTCCATCGGGATCGGACTGCTCGCGACCGTGGCGCTCGTCGTCATCCGGTATCTGTGGATCGGGCCGCTCGTCTACGCGCTCGGCCGCCGCGCGCGGCACGCCGAGAAGCAGACCTACCGCTCGCTGCTGGCGCTCTACTACTTCCGGAGCCATCCGATGAAGTCGCGGCGTCAGGCGCTCGCGCGCAACCGGCTGGAGCGGGACTACACGCGTCGACGCGCGGACCTCGAGACGCAGCGGCAGGAGCACATCGACTGGCGCGGGGGCGTCGTGCTGGGCTGGTCGGGGATGCGGGGCGTGGTGACGCTCGCCGCCGCCCAGTCCCTCCCGGAGGAGACGCCGTACCGACCGCAGCTCATCCTCATCGCGTTCACCGTCGCGGTCGTCAGCATCCTGCTGCAGGGCGGCACCCTGCCGTGGCTCATCAAGCTGCTGGGCGTGCAGGGCATCGACGCGAGGGAGGACCGCAAGGACTTCGCCCAGCTGCTCGAGACGCTCAGCGGTGCGGGGCTGGATGCGCTCGACGAGGAGATCTCCGCGCGTGGTGACTCCCTCGACCCCGAGGTCGTGGAGCGTGCACGGCAGGCCTCGTTCCTCAACACGGAAGCGGCGTGGGAACGCGCCGGCCGTGGTGGGGCCGACAGCGAGACCCCGCACCGCATCTACCGCGAACTGCGCCTCGCCATCGTCGCCGCGGAGCGCGAGAAGATGCTCGAGCTTCGCGCCGCGGGCGTCTACCCCTCGCGCATCCTCGCGGAGGCCCAGGTCATGCTCGACCAGGAGGAGACCCGGTTGCAGCGGCGTCCCGGCGGCGCAGGGCACTGACGCGGGCCGGCCCTGACGGGCGACGCACGGTGGGCGACGCACCTCGGGCGAGGCCTCAGTCGACGAAGCGGACCCAGTTCGCGCCCGTGCCGGTCTCGGCCTGCTGCAGGAGCTCGAGCCGGTCGGCATCCGCGCGGTAGAGGGAGACGGTCGTCGACTTCTCGCCCGCGGCGACCAGGTACGCGCCGTCGCGGCTCACCGCGAAGCCGCGGGGCTGCGTCTCGGTGACGGTGAAACGGTCGGCGGCGAGAACCGACCCGCTCGCGGCGACCCCGACCGCCCCGAGCGTGCTCTCGGTGCGCTCGGACGCCCAGAGCCGGCGCCCGCCCTCACCGATGTGGAGGTCCGCGCCCCAGATGTAGTGGTGCGCGAGCGGGTCCTCATCGATGACGCTGCGCCGGAGACCCTTCGTCGTGTCGTAGGCGGTGGCTTTGTCGAGCGGGGTCAGCGTGCCGTCCTCCGTGTTCCGCGCGAAGTGCAGGACCTCGGCGGTGAACTCGGTGAGGACGTAGACGGCATCCTGCGCGTCGTTCAGGACGAGGTGGCGCGGGCCGCTGCCGGCGGGGCATGCGACGGTCGGAGGGTCGAGCGGGGTGAGGGTGAGGTCGTCGCTGATCGCGTACTGCGCGACCAGGTCGGCCCCGAGCGAGACGAAGTACGCGAAGCGTCCGTCGGCGCTGGGGAGCACGGAGTGCAGGCGCGGGTAGGCGATCGTGCTGACCGGTTCGCCGACGACGCCGTCGACGATGGGGGCGAGGATGCCGTACCCGCCGCCGTACGACGCGCCGAGCAGGGCGGTCCCGTCACGGGTGAGCGCGAGGTAGTTCATGCCGCCGCGGGGGAGGTCGGTCGTGCTGCGCGGAGTGAGGCGGCCCGACTCTCGGTCGAGGGCCAGGGTCCGGATGCCGGGGACGTCGCCCTTGACGGCGGCGTAGACGAGGTCGCGCGTGGCGTCGACGACGAACGTCGAGGTGCCCGGGAGCCCGTCGGTCACGGCGAGACGGTCGAGCGCGCCGTCGGCGAGGCGGAACGTGCTGATGGAGCCGTCACCGGCGTTGGCCACGAGGACCAGGGGCGTTTCGGAGGTCACGGGTCGAGCCTAGTTCGGCTGGGTCGGCGGCGTGGCGCCTGCTCGCGAACGCCCCCTCCTCCACGAGCAGGATCGGCGGAATGTCGTCCACAGGATGGTCCGCGCGTTCGAACAAATGTCCGAGGGTGGGAGCAGAATGCAGATATGACATTCCTCGCCGAGGTCGCCTCGAGAGCACGGGCCGTGGCCGCCCATGATGCTCTCGATGTCGAGCCGGCGTCGCTGCCGGCGGTGCTGCGGAGGATGCCGGATGACGCGGTCGTCGCGCTCCTCGAGGAGGCGTCTGCGCTCATCGGCTGCGCAGAGCGGCTGAAAGTCGCGGCCGCGGGGGTGGTCGCGGAGCGATCGGCCGCCCCGCATGGGGGACTGGCGGGCACGCTCGGGCATCGCTCGCCGGTGACGCTCGTGCAGGAGATCACGGGCGGATCCCGGGGCGAGGCGAGCCGCACGGTCCGAGTGGGTGCCGCGCTTCTGGAGGGTCCGCCATCTGCGCCCGCCCATCCGTGCGGGGAGCCGCCTGTGCCGGCGTTCGTGTGGCACGCCGGACTCCGCGACGCGATGCTGGGCGGGGCGGTGACGGCGGCGCAGCATGACGCGATCCGGCGCGGCCTCGGCGATCCCGCAGAGTGCGACGGCGCCGCGGAGGTCTGGGCGATCGCCGCGCAGCAGCTCGTGGGCGAGGCGCCCGGCATGCCCGTCGAGGAGCTGGCGAAGCGCGCCCGCGCCGTGCGCGACGCCCTCGACCCGGTGGGTGCCGGGGAGCGCTTCGCGCAGAGGTTCGCGGGCCGCGCCTTCCGGACGTGGACGGATGCCGACGGCGTCCACCACGCCCGCATCGACTTCGACGACGAGACCTTCGCGTGGGTGCAGTCCATCACGGATGCCGCCCTGCGGCCGCGCCGCGGCGGCCCGCGCTTCATGACCGACCTCGAGCGGGCCCAGGCGGACGAGCTCGTGCGCGACCCGCGCACGAACGAGCAGCTCGCGTACGACCTGATGATGGACGTCCTGCGCGCGGGCGCCCTTGCTTCCGCGGAGGATGTGTTCGGTGCGCGGCAGCCAGGCGTCCGGCTCGTCGTCGTCAAGGATGCCGTGGGCCCACGCGATCCGTTCGGGCGCTTGCTCGCCGTCGGAAACCTCGAAGACGGCGGCGAGGCCCTTCCCGGCGCCGTGCTCGACCGCGCCCTGTGCGACACCGGGTCGGTGACCGTGACGGTCGACCGCTGCGGCAACCCGCTCGACGTCGGACGCGAGCAGCGACTCTTCTCCGGGAAGCAGCGCGTGGCGCTCGCCGTCCGCGACGGCGGATGCCGCTGGCCGGGGTGCGACCGTCCGCCGTCGTACTGCGAAGCGCACCACGCGGATCACTGGGAGGAAGACCACGGCTGCACCGACATCGACCGCGGCGTTCTTCTCTGCCGCTTCCATCACCTGCTGCTGCACAACCAGGGCTGGAAGATCAGCCGCGACGGCACCGGGCCGTTTGTTCTCCATCCGCCCGGCGGGTCGGGGGAGAGCGTCGCCCTCCGCTCGAAGTCGCCGGTGCGCTGGGCGTGGGATCCGCCGCCGGACCGCGGTGGCTGGCGCGCGGCATGAGGCGCGCGGCGTGAGGCGCGCGGCGGGAGGCGCGAGGCATGAGGCATGAGGCGTGCAGCATGAAGGGGACGGGCGAGAAGCGCGCCGGTGCCGCTCTGGTAGGATCGTCCGTTGGAAGTGTGTCCGAGCGGCCTAAGGAGCATGGCTGGAATCCATGTAGGCGGGGTAACTCGCCTCGCAGGTTCAAATCCTGTCACTTCCGCCACCAGATGAGCGTCGTCCCCACCGAGGGGCGGCGCTCATCGGCGTTTCCGCCCGGGTTCCCCACCGGCTCGCGGAAGGAATCTCGAGGCGGTGGGAACAAATCCCGCCCCGCGGGCCGTTGTCACACGAGGTCACATCGACCCGCGGCATCCATCCCCGCGTCTACCGTCGACACACGCGCTGCGGCGCACACGAACCATCCGGCGATCGCCATCCCCCAGGAGACCCTCCCGTGACTTCCACACGCCCCACCGCGCCCGTCGGCGCGCGCACCGTCAAGCCGAAGAAGCCGTTCTACCGGTCGTTCGGGTTCCAGATCACGATCGCGCTCATCGCGGGCATCGCTCTGGGCCTGCTCGCCCGCCAACTCGGGCCGGACGCCGAAGGCAACCCCAACGGCCTCGCGGCGACGCTCTCCACCATCGGCAGCGCGTACGTCACGCTGCTGAAGGTCGCGGTCGTCCCGCTCATCTTCACCGCGATCGTTGCGAGCATCACCCAGCTCCGCAAGGTCACCAACGCCGCCCGCCTCGCCGGCCAGACTCTCCTCTGGTTCGGCATCACGGCGCTCATCGCGGTGACGATCGGCATCGTCCTCGGCGTCACCGTGCAGCCGGGCAACCGCGTCGACCAGTCGCAGCTCGCGACCGGCGACCCGTACACCGTCGGCACGTGGTGGAACTTCCTCAAGGGACTCATCCCGCAGAACTTCCTCGGCCTCACCGTCTCCAGCTCGACCGACCCGGCCGGCGCCATCACCTCGACGGTCGGCTTCAACGTGCTGCAGGTCATCGTCATCGCGGTCGCCGTCGGCATCGCCGCGCTCAAGCTCGGCACGCGCGCCGAGCCGTTCGTCGCGTTCACCGAATCGTTCCTCAAGGTCATCCAGCGGGTGCTGTGGTGGATCATCCGCATCGCGCCGATCGGCACGCTCGGCCTCATCGGCTCCGCCGTCGTCACCTACGGCTGGGAGAAGCTCACGACCCTGCTGTGGTTCGCCGTCGCGATCTACCTCGGGCTCGCACTCGTCCTCTTCGTCGTGTACCCCGTGCTCCTGAAGGCCAACGGCCTCTCCATCCGCCAGTACTTCTCCGGCGTGTGGCCGGCCGTGCAGCTCGCGTTCGTCTCACGGTCCTCGATCGGCACCCTGCCGCTCACGCAGCGCGTCACCGAGCGGAACCTCGGCGTGCCCCGCGAGTACGCCTCGTTCGCGGTGCCCCTCGGCTCGACGACCAAGATGGACGGCTGCGCCGCGATCTACCCCGCCATCGCCGCGATCTTCGTCGCGCAGTTCTTCGGCATCGAGCTCTCGCTGGTGCAGTACCTGCTCATCGCGCTCGTCTCCGTCGTCGGGTCGGCGGCGACCGCCGGCACCACGGGTGCGACGGTCATGCTGACGCTGACCCTGTCCACCCTGGGCCTGCCGCTGGAGGGCGTCGGCCTGCTGCTCGCGATCGACCCGATCCTCGACATGGGCCGCACCGCGGTCAACGTCGCCGGGCAGGCGCTCGTCCCGGCGATCGTGGCCAAGCGCGAAGGCATCCTGAACCAGGACCTGTACAACGCCCCGCGCGACGGTGAGCCGTTCGCGGACGACTCCGGCGACGACGACGAGACGACGGATGCCGTCGCAGCGGCGCCGGTCGCCGCGACGGCGCCCGCGCCCGCCACGGACGCCAACCCGCAGGGCGAACCCGCCCGCATCTGACGTACGTCACGAAGCCCCGCCCGGTCACGATCGGGCGGGGCTTCGTCATCCCTGCCGTTTGTCGCGGTGGCGCGGTGGCGCGGTGGCGCGGCGGCGGCGTGGCGGTGGCGTGGGCGCGAGCCGGGGCGCCGCCGTTCGCCCGCGCCGAAGTGCGGGTCGGGCGGCCCCGCACCCGTCATGTGGCGCGGGCGAAGCGTCCCGCGGTTGTTCGCCCGCGCCGAAGTGCGGGTCGCCGGGCCTTGCACCCGCCATCTGGCGCGGGCGAAGCGTCCCGCGGTTCTTCACTCGCGTCGAAGTGTGGGTCGCCGGGCCTTGCACCCGCCATATGGCGCGGGCGAAGCGTCCCGCGGTTGTTCGCCCGCGTCGAAGTGCGGGTCGCCGGGCCTTGCACTCGCCATGTGGCGCGGGCGAAGCGTCCCGCGGTTCTTCACTCGCGTCGAAGTGCGGGTCGGGCGGCCCCGCACCCGCTCGCGGACGCAGCCGCCGTGCTACGCCGAGGCGATGCGGTCGGCGAACGCCGAACCCGGGCGGATGATGAGCGACCGCGGCAGCAGGAGCGCCCGGGCTTTCGCGCGCGACTCCGCCGGCGCGGCATCCAGCATCCCGATGCGCACCTTCTCGGCATCCTCCGCGGCCCGCGCGCCCGCCTCGGCCGCGCCGGCCCGCGCGTAGCTGGCGTGCTCGACGGCGTTCACGAGCCGCCGCATCTCGTCGGAGGGCGCACCGTGCGCCTCGATCAGCCGCATCCCGAACGCGCGCGGCGACTCGGAGGCCGGCACGGGGGCGCCGAGGTCGATCGCGACGTCCTGCACGATCCGCCACGCCGCCGTGATGTCGCCGGACCGCGCGCGGCGCGTCAGCATCCGCAGTCGCAGGGCGCGAAGCGTCGTCGGCGTCACGCCGAGCACCAGGATGATCCCGATCGTCACGAGGTAGGGGCGCAGGTCCACCAGCTGCACGCTCCCGGGCGCCGCCGTCGCGTCGTCGTCGAAGTCCGGGTTCACCGGTGTCGCCGACGGGGTCGCCGTCGGCGTCGCGGTCGGACGCGGACCCGCGACATCCTCGCCGTCGTCGTCGACGCCCGCGATCGCCGCGGGCAGGAAGCGCGGCACATCGCCCAGGCTCTTCGTCGGCTCGAACGGCACCCAGCCGATCCCCTCGAAGAACACCTCCGGCCAGGCGTGCAGCTGGCTCATCTTCACCTCGGCGACCCGCTGGTTCTCCTCACGGTCGTTCGTGAGGGTGCCGGGCAGGAACCCGACGACGATGCGCGAGGGCATGTCGAGGGTCCGCGCCATGAGGGCGAACGCCGCGGCGAAGTGGCTGCAGTAGCCCGCCCGCACCTCCAGGAAGCGTGCGATCGCGTCGGCGCCCTCGCCGTCGAAGCCGTCCTGCACGGGGGCGAGCAGCGAGTACGTGAAGTCCGGGCCGCGGAACCACGACTGCAGGGCCGACAGCCGGTCGAAGTCGTTCGTCGCGCCCGCCGTCACTTCGAGCGCGAGCGCCTCGATGATGGGCGGCAGCCCCTCCGGCACGACGTCGACGTCGACGTTGCCTCCGTCCAGTCGCGCCTCCGCACCGCGGATCTGCTCCAGCGTCGGGCGCGGCAGGTGCGTGACCACCTCGTACGACTGGCCGAGCGTGTTGCTCTGCGGCGTCTGCACCGTCCGGTTGTAGGGCACGAACCGCCACAGCCCCTCGGTGCCGTCGACCCCGACGGCGGGATACGCGACCGGAAGGTACGCCGAGGACAACTGCTCGATCGTCACGTTGGTGCGGTACTCGGTGACCCGGATGTCCTCGTCGGCGACCACGTCGTCGAACGCGAACTCGGTCAGCGGCACCGACCGCAGACGGTCCGGCTCCCACCGCGCGCCCGTGAAGGTGGACAGGGTCGTCGCCCGCAGGTACGGGATGGACGACGCGTTCGTCCGCACCCGGAGCGCCGTCACGTCGCCGCGCTGGCGCAGGTCGTCGCCGAGATTCAGCGTCGGGTCGATGGTCGCCGCGAGCCCGTTGCCGCCCGCGCGGACGACGGGCGGCGGCAGCGACGGCGCCGCGACGATCGCGCCGACGATGGCGACCGTGCCGATCGCCGCCGCGACGGCCGTGACGCCGGCGCCGTCGGCCCGGCCGCGCGGCGGGACCGTCTCCCGCGTCCGGGTCTCGGCGCGGATGAGAGCGAGGACCGCGACCGCCAGCACCGCGAACGCGAGGACATTGACCCCGGACGGCACGGCGATCGCCGGAATGAGCCATACCGTGACGAGCGCGATGGTCGCCAGCAGCGGCATCCGCGCCGTCAGCACGACATGGTCGAGGGCGATCGTGAGGATCCCCATCGCCGCGACGATGATGAAGCTCACGGCCCGCGTCGGCTCCAGCGGGGCGACGCCGAGGAGGATCTCGTTGGATGCCGACTGGATCAGCACCGGGATCTGGCCGAACGACTCGGGCGTCGGGAGGAGGGCGAACAGCGCCGTGTCGGCGAAGAACATCACCGTCACCGCGCCCGCCCCCACCGCCGCCTCCAGCAGCGTCACCGCGACGGCGGGCACGCGCAGGCGCCGGGCCACGAAGCCGATCGCGAGGAGCGCCGCCGTCAGGGTCGCGACGGCGAAGGTCCAGGCGCCGGGGTCCACGACGCTCAGCAGCGGCGCCAGGGCGGCGAGGAGCGCGATGTAGAGGGCGAGGGTGAGACGCCGCTCGCCGCGGGGGCGGGTGGCCGGCGCGGGCGTGCGTTCAAACGCCGACACGGCGCGATCCCCGGTCGAGGGCCGCCAGCCACGCGACGGCCAGGTCGGCGTCGGGCGGGATCGCGGCGGCGTGCCAGCCGGCATCCACCGACAGGGCGAGGGAGTCCTCGTGCGGTGCGACGGTCAGCAGGATCGGCAGTGTGCTGTGGTGGGCGAGCGGGGCGAGGATCGCCGTGTCGGCGTCGTCGATGCGCCCCGTGACGAGCACGAGCGGCCCGGTCTGCGTCCCGGTGAAGAGGCGCACGAGCTCCTCCAGCGCGACGTCGCGCCGGGCGGTGACGGTCGCGAAGGCGACGGTCAGCTCGTCCACGCCGGTCGCGTCGCCGGCATCGACGGGCGGCACGAGATCCGTGCCGTCGACGTCCATGACCGTGACGATGTAGCCCTCGCGGGCGAGGCGCGCGACCACCGAGACGCACGCCGTCACGCCCATCTCGAAGCCCGGATCGGTGCCGGGGGCGCGGAAGGCCTCGGGCGTCCAGCGGTGCACGCTGCGGTCGAACACGACGACGGCGGACGGCGTCGACTCCTGCTCCTCCTGCCGCACCATGAGCGCGTCGCGGTGCGCCGTCGCGCGCCAGTGGATGCGGCGCATCGAGTCGCCCGGCGTGTAGTGCCGGGGGATGAGGTTGTCGGTGCCCTGCCCGAGCTGATCGGTCGTGGAGTGCATGCTGCCGCCGGCTTCGCCGGGCAGGTCGGTGAGCGCGCCCAGCTCGATGACGGCGGGAGCGATCGTCAGCGGCACCGTGTCGCCGATCGTGTGCCGGCGGCGGGCGAAGCCGAACGGATCGGTCGACGTGACCGACAGCGGCCCGATGGCGCGCACGCCGCGCCGCTCCGTCACGACGGCGTACTCGAGGTCGATGGCGTGCGTCCCGGCGCCCATCGCCGACGCCATCGCCGGGAAAGCCCCGGCCGCGGTGCCCGTGATCCCGTCCGGCAGCCTGTCGACCCATCTGCCCTGCGCCGCCGGCAGGGGGGAGCGGATCTCCACACGCGCGCGCACGATGTTCTCCCGGCCCGCCGTCGCGATGTCGGGGATGAAGACGCGCGTGACGCGCTCGGTGCGCCGGACGAGATAGAGGGTCGCGACGCTCGCGGCGACGACGGCCAGCAGCAGCGCGCTGACGTACAGCAGCTCGGTGATCGTGAACTCGTACGCCAGGATGAAGCACAGGATGCCGAGCAGCACCGCCCCCGTTCCCCGGAGCGTCAGCGGCCACACCCTCACGATCGGCCTCAGCGCGTCGCGACCGGGACCCGGACGGAGCCGGCGATGCTCTGCAGGATCGACGCCACCGCGTCGGTCATCGACCGCCCGCGTGCGGCGCCCGATCCGCGTGCCGCGATCATCCGATGCGCGAAGACGGGTTCCAGGAGCGCCGCGACGTCGTCCGGGATGACGAACTCCCGCTGGTCGAGGGCCGCCCAGACCTTCGCGGCCCGCACGAGCTGCAGCGTCGCCCGCGGGCTCGCGCCCAGGCGAAGATCGGGATGCTGGCGCGTCGCGCGGGCGAGGCCCACCGCGTACTCCTCGATGGCGGGGGAGACGTGCACGTTCCGCGCCCATGCGACGAGCTCCCGGACACGGTCGGCGGCGATGACCGGGGTCACGGCATCCAGTGGGTTCACGGTGTCCCGCTGGCGCAGCATGAGGGCCTCGTTCGCGGCATCCGGATAGCCCATCGAGATCCGCATCATGAACCGGTCGCGCTGCGCTTCGGGGAGGGCGTACGTGCCCTCCATCTCGAGCGGATTCTGCGTCGCGACGACGAGGAACGGCTCCGGCAGCGGGTGGGAGGTGCCGTCGACCGTGACCTGGCCCTCCTCCATCGCCTCCAGGAGGGCGGACTGCGTCTTCGGAGACGAGCGGTTGATCTCGTCGGCGATGACGATGTGGGCGAAGATCGCACCCGGCTTGAACTCGAACTCCCGGTCGACGGGGTTGTAGACGCTCACGCCGGTCACATCTCCGGGAAGCAGGTCGGGCGTGAACTGGATGCGGCGCACGGTCGCCTCGACGGATGCCGCGAGCGCGCGGGCGAGCATCGTCTTGCCGACACCGGGCACGTCCTCGATGAGCAGGTGCCCCTCGGCCAGCATGCACACGAGCGCCGCGCGGACGGCGTCCGGCTTGCCGTCGATCACCCGCGTGACCGAGGCGAGGATCGCATCCGTCGTCTCGGCGAACTCCTCCGCCGTCATCGTGCGCGTGCGCGGCGCGACGTCCGGGACACCGGTGATCATCGGCGTGCTGTCATCCGGCATGCGGCCCCCCTGGTCCGTCACGTGCGATCGGCGGCGCGTCCTCGCGCTCGCCCTTCGATGCTAGCCCCGTCGGGGCGGCCCAGGTCTGTGAGTCGGCTAGACTTGTGTCAGCTCTCCGCGAGGCGGCATCTCGGCCAACTCCCCCAGGACGGAAACGTAGCAAGGGTAACCGGGCTCTGTCGGGTTCGCGGAGAGTCTTACTTTTCCCCGGTGCCTTCCGGTCCGCCCTCGGCGGCCCGCGCCTAGGCTGGGCGGGTGGCTCAGAGCATCTACATCACGTCGTCCGAAGGTCATTCCGGGAAGTCCACCATCGCCCTCGGGGTCCTCGACTCGCTCAGCCACGCGACGCCGCGTGTCGGCGTCTTCCGCGCCATCGCCCGGTCCACCGACCAGCGCGACTACGTGCTGGAGATGCTGCTGGACCACGACGGCGTCGACCTCGGGTACGACGAGTGCATCGGCGCCACGTACGACGAGGTCCGCGCCGACCCGGATGCCGCCCTCGGGAAGATCGTCGAACGGTACAAGGCGGTCGAGGCGCAGTGCGACGCCGTCGTGATCGTCGGCAGCGACTACACGGATGTCGGCAGCCCCGCCGAACTCGGCTACAACGCCCGCATCGCGGCGAACCTCGGGGCCCCCGTCCTGCTCGTCCTCTCCGGTCAGCCGGCGGAGGGCGACCACATCGGCGACACGGGCGGACGCACCCCCGAGCAGATCGGACAGCTCGCGACGCTCGCCCTCACCGAGATGTCGCACGAGCGCGCCCGCCTGTTCGCCGTCATCGTCAACCGCAGCCTCCCCGCGCGCCGCGCCGAGATCGTGGAGCACGTCGCGGCCGTCGTGGCCCCGCCCGCCGGCGGCGACATCGGCGTCTGGGCGGTCCCGGAGGACGAATACCTCGTCGCGCCGTCGGTCCGCGACATCATGCGGTCACTGGATGCCACCCTCCTCAAGGGCGACGAGGAGCTGCTGACCCGCGAGGTGCTGCACGTCGTGGTGGCCGGCATGTCCCTGAACAACGTGCTGCCGCGCCTGGAGGAGAGCTCGATCGTGACGATCGCCGCCGACCGCACCGACGTGCTGCTGGCGACCCTGCTCGCCAACTCGTCGGGCACCTTCCCGTCGATCTCCGCCATCGCCCTGAACGGCCCGTTCCCGCTGCCCGAACCAGTGGACCGGCTCATCGACGGTCTCGAATCGCCGCTCCCGATCCTCTCCACCGACCTGGACACCTACGAGACGGCGCGGCGCATCATGACGACCCGCGGGCGTCTCGCCGCCGACTCGCAGCGCCGGTACGACACCGCGCTGGCCCTCTTCGAGCAGAACGTCGACACGACCGATCTGCTCCGGCGGATCGGCATCGCGCGCGCCGACGTCGTCACGCCGCTGATGTTCCAGTTCCAGCTCATCGAACGCGCCCGCGCGCACCGCAAGCGGATCGTCCTGCCCGAGGGCACCGACGACCGGGTGCTCCGCGCCGCCGCCACGGTCCTCGCCCGCGGCGTCGCCGACATCACGATCCTCGGCGAGGAGGCCGACGTCCGCGCCCGCGCCGGGGAGCTGGGCATCGACCTGCAGGCCGCGCAGGTGCTGAGCCCGTTCGACCCCGAATACGTCGAGCGGTTCGCGGCGGAGTACGCGGGCCTCCGCTCCCACAAGGGCGTCACGCTCGCGCAGGCCGCCGACACCGTGACCGACGTGTCGTACTTCGGCACCCTCATGGTGCACCTGGGCCTCGCCGACGGGATGGTCTCCGGCGCCGCGCACACGACGGCGCACACCATCCGGCCCGCGTTCGAGATCATCAAGACCAAGCCGGGCGTCTCCGTCGTCTCCAGCGTCTTCCTCATGGCGCTCGCCGACCGGGTGCTGGTCTACGGCGACTGCGCCGTCATCCCCGATCCGACGAGCGAGCAGCTCGCCGACATCGCGATCTCCTCCGCCGCCACGGCCAGCCAGTTCGGGATCGACCCGCGCGTGGCGATGCTGTCGTACTCGACGGGGGAGTCCGGGTCCGGCGCCGAGGTCGAGAAGGTCCGCGCCGCGACCGTGCTCGTCCGCGAACGCGCGCCCGAGCTGCTCGTCGAGGGGCCCATCCAGTATGACGCCGCAGCCGACGCCGCCGTCGCGAAGGCGAAGATGCCCGACTCGGCCGTCGCGGGACGGGCGACCGTGTTCGTCTTCCCCGACCTGAACACCGGCAACAACACGTACAAGGCGGTGCAGCGCTCCGCGGGCGCCGTCGCGATGGGTCCCGTCCTGCAGGGCCTCAACAAGCCGATCAACGACCTGTCCCGCGGCGCACTCGTCGAGGACATCGTCAACACGATCGCGATCACGGCCATCCAGGCCCAGGAAGAGGCATCCGCATGAGAGTCGTGCTCGTCATCAACAGCGGGTCGTCCTCGTTCAAGTACCAGCTGATCGACGTCGAGACCGAGACGGCGCTCGCGAGCGGGCTCGTCGAGCGCATCGGCGAGCAGGTGGGCGCCGCCAAGCACACGGTGCTCTTCCACGGCGCAGGCGTCACCGCGACGGATGCCACGTACAAGAGCGAGCTCCCCATCCCCGACCACGCCGTCGGGTTCCAGGTGATGCTCGATGCGTTCGCCGCGCACGGGCCCTCGCTCACCGAGACCCCGCCGGTCGCGATCGGCCACCGGGTCGTGCAGGGCGGCGCACGGTTCTTCCAGCCGACGCTCATCACCGACCTCGTCGAGATCAACATCGACGACCTGTCGGTGCTCGCCCCGCTGCACAATCCCGGGGCCGTGCAGGGCATCCGCGCCGCCCGTGCCGCGTTCGCCGACCTGCCGCACGTCGCCGTGTTCGACACCGCGTTCCACCAGACCCTGCCGCCGGCGGCCTACACGTACGCCATCGACCGGACGATCGCGCGGAAGCACCGCATCCGCCGCTACGGCTTCCACGGCACGAGCCACAAGTTCGTCAGCGAAGCCGCCGCCGCCCACGTGGGGCGCCCGCTGCGGGAGCTCCGGCAGATCGTGCTGCACCTCGGCAACGGGGCGTCCGTCACCGCGATCGACCGCGGGCGGTCCGTCGAGACGTCGATGGGCCTCACCCCGCTCGAGGGCCTCGTTATGGGCACCCGGTCCGGCGACCTCGACCCGTCGGTGCTGCTCGTCCTCTCCCGGCGCGAGGACATGTCCCCGGGCGAGCTCGACACGTTCCTGAACAAGCGCAGCGGCATGCTGGGTCTCGCCGGCGCGTCCGACATGCGCGACATCGAAGACCGCCGCGCCGCCGGGGACGGCCCCGCTTCGCTCGCATTCGACGTGTACATCCACCGCATCCGGGCGTACCTCGGCGCCTACATCGCGCAGCTCGGCGGCGTGGACGTCATCTCCTTCACGGCGGGCGTCGGCGAGAACTCCGCCGTCGTCCGCGCCGCCGCGCTGGAGACCCTCGGCTTCGCCGGCGTCCATCTCGACGCCGAGCGCAACGATGCCCGGGGGCGCGGCATCCGCACGATCTCGACGGATGACTCGCCCGTCACGGTGCTCGTCGTCCCCACGAACGAAGAGCTCGAGATCGCCCGGCAGACCCTCTCCGTCGCGGGAGCGTGACGCCCTCCTCCGACGCCTCTCGGCACGCGCCCGGCATCGGGTCGGCGGCTTCGTCCGTACTCCCGGCACGCGACTACGCTGGGACCGTGACAGCCGACGAACTCCCCGATCTGACCACGTACGACGGCGTCCTCTTCGACCTGGACGGCGTGCTCACCCCCACCGCCGAAGTGCACATGCACGCGTGGCAGGCGATGTTCACCGAGCTCTTCACCGACTGGGGGATCACCCCCGCCTACACCGAGCGCGACTACTTCGACTACCTCGACGGGAAGAAGCGCTACGACGGCGTCGCGAGCCTGCTGCGCTCCCGCGACGTCGAGGTGCCGTGGGGCGAGCCGTCCGATCCGACGACCGCCGACACCGTCTGCGGCATCGGCAACCGCAAGAACGTCGTCTTCGAGCGGGTGCTCCGCGACGAGGGGATCGCGCCCTACCCGGGCTCGCTCGCGCTCGTCGAGAAGCTGCAGGCCGCCGGCGTCCCGATCGCCGTCGTGTCGAGCTCGAAGAACGCCGAAGAGGTGCTGCGCGCCGCCGGCATCCGCGACCGCTTCCCGGTCGTCATGGATGGCGTGATCGCGGAGAACGAGAACCTCCCGTCCAAGCCCGCGCCGGACGTCTTCCGGGAGGCCGCCCGGATGCTGGGGGTCGACCCTGCCCGCAGCGTCGCCGTCGAGGACGCGCACTCCGGCGTCCAGTCCGCCGCGGCCGCCGGCTACGGCCTCGTCGTGGGCGTCGACCGCGGCGTCGGCGCCGCGACCCTGATCGCCAGCGGTGCGCACGTCGTCGTGGACGATCTGGCCGCGTTCGTCTCCTGATCTTCCCGAGCTTGACCGTTCCCGAGCCACCCGAGAGGCCGCACATGATCGATCGCGATCGCTTCCCCGTCGATCCGTGGCGTCTCATCGAGACGCGCCCGTCGCTGGAGGACGTCGGCCTGACGGAGACCCTCTTCGCGATCGGCAACGGCTACCTGGGCCTGCGCGGCAACCAGCCGGAGGGTCGCCACGCGCACGAGCACGGCACCTTCATCAACGGCTTCCACGAGACGTTCCCCATCCGCCACGCCGAGCAGGCGTACGGGTTCGCCGAGGAGGGGCAGACGATCATCAACGCCCCCGACGCCCAGGTGATGCGGGTGTACATCGAGGACGAGCCGTTCGCGTTCGACACCTCGGACATCCGCGAGTACGAGCGCGTCCTCGACATGCGGGAGGGCGTGCTCACCCGGCACATGCGCTGGACGACCCCGAGCGGCAAGGACGTCTCCATGGAGATGCGCCGCATGGTCTCGTTCGAGGAGAAGCACCTCGTCGTCATGAGCGTGACGGTGACCGTGCTCAACGCGGACGCCCCGGTCACCGTCAACTGCCAGATCATCAACCGGCAGGACGGCGCCGACGTGTACGGCGGGACCGCCCCCCACCTGTCGAAGGCGGGATTCGACCCGCGGAAGGCGGAGCGCATCCAGGACCGCGTCCTGCTGCCGCAGGAGTTCTGGCAGGACGGCCCGCGCACCGCGCTGTCCTACCGCGTGGCGGCATCCGGGATGTCGATCGCCGTCGTCGCCGACCACCAGATCGAGACCGAGAACGAGTACGACCACCGCACGCTGATCGAGGCCGACATCGCCAAGAACGTCTTCCGTGCGCAGGCCAAGGCGGGCGTCCCCATCACCGTCACGAAGACCGTGAGCTACCACACCTCCCGCGGCGTGCCGGCCCGCGAACTCGTCGACCGGGGCCGGCGGGCCCTGGACCGCGTCCGCGACCAGGGTGTGCAGGCGCAGTTCGACCGGCAGGCCGCGTGGTGCGCGGACTTCTGGAACCGCTCCGACGTGCAGATCGGCGGTCACGACGACCTGCAGCAGGCGACGCGCTGGTGCCTCTTCCAGCTCGCGCAGGCCGCGGCGCGCGCCGACGGACTGGGCGTCCCGGCCAAGGGCCTGTCCGGGTCGGGGTACAGCGGCCATTACTTCTGGGACACCGAGATCTACGTGCTCCCGTTCCTCATGTACACGACGCCGCTGTGGGCGCGCAACGCGCTGCGCATGCGCCACCTGATGCTGCCGGCGGCCCGCAAGCGGGCCGGTCAGCTCAACGAGGCGGGGGCCCTCTTCCCCTGGCGCACGATCAACGGCGAGGAGGCCTCGGCGTACTACGCCGCCGGCACCGCGCAGTACCACATCAACGCCGACGTCACCTTCGCGCTCGCGAAGTACGTGCGTTCGACGGGGGACGAGGAGTTCCTCCACCGCGAGGGCGTCGACATCGCCGTGGAGACCGCGCGCCTGTGGGCGACGCTCGGGTTCTGGCGCTACTCCGAGACCGGACCCGACAGCTTCCACATCCATGGCGTCACCGGCCCCGACGAGTACACGACCGTCGTCAACGACAACCTGTTCACGAACGTCATGGCGCGGTTCAACCTGCGCTTCGCAGCGCACGTCATCCGGGACATGCAGCGCGACGCGCCCGAGGCGTACCGGCATGCCGTCCAGCGACTGGATCTCGACCCGTCCGAAGCCGAGGCGTGGGACGCCGCCGCCGACGCCATGCACATCCCGTATAGCGAAGCCCTCGGCATCCACCCGCAGGATGCCGTCTTCCTCGAGCGCGAGATGTGGGACCTGGAGAGCACCCCGCCGGAACAGCATCCCCTGCTGCTGCACTTCCACCCGCTCGTGATCTACCGCTACCAGGTCCTCAAGCAGGCCGACGTCGTGCTGGCCCTGTTCCTGCAGGGCAACCACTTCACGCCCGAGGAGAAGCTCGCCGACTTCGAGTACTACGACCCGCTCACGACGGGCGACTCGACGCTGTCGGCCGTCGTGCAGTCGATCCTCGCGGCGGAGGTCGGGTACCAGGATCTGGCGCTGGAGTACTTCCACGAGTCGCTCTTCGTCGACCTCGGCGACCTGCACCACAATTCCTCCGACGGCGTGCACGTCGCGTCCGCCGGCGGTGTGTGGACGGCGTTGGTCTCCGGCTTCGGCGGCATGCGCGACTACTTCGGCGCCCTGACGTTCGACCCGCGTCTGCCCGCGGACTGGCCGTCGCTGTCGTACACGCTGCACTGGCACGGCACGCCGCTGCGGGTCGGCGTCACGCGCGACGCGCTGACGATCATCGCGGGGGAGGAGGGTGAGCCCGTCTCCTTCTCGGTGCGCGGCGAGGACCACGTCATCGCCCCCGGCGAGACGGTGGTCGTGAGGCTCGATGGCCAGGGGCCCGTGCTGCCCGGCCGTCCGACGCTCGGCGATATCGGCGAGTCGCTGCGGGAGGACGGCACGCTGCTGTCGGCCTCCGTGCCGACCACGACGACGAGCATCCCGATCGTGACGGCGGCGATCCCCATCGTCGGCGGCGACGTGAGCCACCTCGGCGTGGACGCCTGATCGCGCCGGCGGTCCGCCGTCAGGCGGGCACGGACTCGGCGACGACCGCGCGGGCCGCGTCGCGCCCGGCGCGGTTCGCTCCGACCGTGGACTGCGACGGGCCGTAGCCGATCAGGAACAGGCGCGGCTCGTCGATCGCGCGCCCGTTCGCGACCCGGATGCCGCCTGCTGCGGTGCGCAGCCCGAGCGGGGCGAGGTGGGCGATGTCCGGCCGGAACCCGGTGGCCCAGAGGATGACGTCGGCCGGTTCGACGGTGCCGTCGGGCATGCGCACGCCGTGCTCTTCGATCGCGGCGAACATCGGATGCCGCACCAGCACGCCCCGGTCCTGAGCGGCCTGCGCCCACGGCGTCCAGTGCTGTCCGGTCACCGAGATGACGCTCCCCGGCGGCAGCCCGCGGCGCACCCGCTCCTCGACGCCGGCGATGGCGGCGACGCGGGCCGCGGTGTCGAACTCCGTCGCGTCCCACACGACCTCGTGGCGGGTGACCCAGAACGTGTCGGCCACGCGCGAGATCTCCTCGAGCAGCTGCACGGCGGAGATGCCGGCGCCCACGATGACGACGCGGAGCCCCGCGAACTCGTCGGCCGACACATAGTCGTGCACGTGCAGCTGCCGGCCGGCGAACCGCTCCTGACCGGGATAGTGCGGCCAGAAGGGCCGCCGCCAGGTGCCCGTGGCGTTGATCACGTAGCGCGCGGCCCACGCGCCCTGGTCGGACTGGACGAGGAGGCGCCCGGACGGCGAGTCGTCGAGGCGCCGCACCGCCGAGACGGTGACCGGCCGGAGCACCCGCAGATCGTGGCGCTCCTCGTAGTCGGCGAAGTAGGCGGGCAGGACGTCGCGGCTGGACGCGTGCGGATCGGCGGGAGGGACGGGTGCGCCGGGCAGCTCGTGGATGCCGTTGACCGTCCCCATCCGCAGGGACGCCCAGCGGTGCTGCCACGCCCCGCCGGGGGCGGCGTCGGCGTCGAGGACGATGAACGACGGGTCTGTCGGGGACGCCGGGACGAAACCGCGCCGGCGTAGATGGTACGCGGCGGAGAGCCCCGCTTGACCGGCGCCGATCACGGCGACGTCGACGGGGGCGGGCTGCACACGGGGTGCAACGCCGCGGCGGCGGGACGTGTTCCCGGGGCCTGCTCCGCGGCGGGCGCGATGTCGGCGGCACGCCGTAGTCTGGTGTCGTGACCACCGCCCTGTACCGCCGCTATCGTCCCGAGACGTTCGGCGAGATGATCGGGCAGTCGCAGGTGACCGAGCCGCTCATGACCGCGCTGCGCGGCGACCGGGTGGGGCACGCCTACCTCTTCTCCGGCCCGCGCGGCTGCGGCAAGACGACTTCGGCGCGCATCCTCGCGCGGTGCCTGAACTGCGCCGCCGGGCCGACCGATACCCCGTGCGGCACCTGCGACAGCTGCGTGGAGCTCAGCCGCGGCGGCGGGGGATCGTTGGATGTCGTGGAGATCGACGCCGCGTCGCACAACGGCGTCGACGACGCACGTGATCTCCGCGAGCGCGCGATCTTCGCCCCCGCCCGCGACCGGTTCAAGATCTTCATCCTCGACGAGGCGCACATGGTCACGGCTCAGGGCTTCAACGCGCTGCTGAAGCTCGTCGAGGAGCCGCCGGACCACGTCAAATTCATCTTCGCGACGACCGAGCCCGAGAAGGTCATCGGGACCATCCGCTCCCGCACCCACCACTACCCGTTCCGCCTCGTCGCGCCGGGCCCCATGCTCGAGTACGTCGAGCAGCTCTGCCGCACCGAGAACGTGCAGGTCGAGCCCGGCGTCCTGCCGCTCGTCGTGCGCGCGGGCGGCGGGTCGCCCCGCGACACGCTGTCGCTCCTGGACCAGCTGATCGCCGGATCGGAGGACGGCGCCGTCAAGTACGAGCGCGCCGTCGCCCTCCTCGGCTACACGCATGCCGAGCTCCTCGACGAGGTCGTCGATGCGTTCGGCGCCCACGACGCGGCCGCCGCGTTCTCCGCCGTGGACCGCGTCGTGCAGACCGGGCAGGATCCGCGCCGCTTCGTCGACGACCTGCTGGAGCGGCTCCGCGACCTCATCATCGTCTCGGCGACCGGCGCCGGCGCCGCCGCCGTGTTCCGCGGCATCACGGCGGACGAGCTCGACCGCATGGGCCGTCAGGCGGCCGCGTTCGGCACCGACCGGCTGTCCCGCATCGCCGACCTCGTCGTCGCGACGCTCGACGACATGACCGGGGCCACGTCGCCGCGGCTGCAGCTCGAGCTGCTCGTGGCGCGCGTGCTCGCCGGAGGTGAGGGCGCGGCGCCGGTCGCTGCGCCGGCGCCTGCCGCGGCCGTGTCCGCCCCGACATCGCCGCCACGCGCCCCCGCTGCGCACACACCGGAGACTCCGGCGCCCGTCGCTGCCGGTTCCGGCTCACCGGGGATCGGGGCCTCGGGTGCGGCGACCGCCATCCCGGCCGCGGAGGCACCCGCCGAGCCCGCACCCGCCCCGGTCCCGACCGGACCCATCACGTTCGAGCAGATCCGCGACGCGTGGCCGGAGATCCTGAACCGCCTGGAGCCTGTCAGCCGCTCCTCGTGGATGATCGCGACCGCTGCGCGCCCCGTCGCCTACTCCGACGCCGGGGTGCTGACGCTGTCGTTCCAGAGCCAGGCCGACGTCACGGCGTTCAAGAAGCTCAATGCCGGTCAAGGGCCGAGCGAAGACCTGCGCGGCGCGATCCACTCCGTCCTCGGCGTCCGCGTCAAGTACGTCGCCAAGCACGACTCCGACCCGACCCCGCCGCCGTCCGGCGGCCCGGGCGGCGGCTCCGGCGGCGGCTCCGGTCCCGCCGCGCCCGCCGGAGGCACCGGACCGCGCCCGGGCGCAGCGTCCCGTCCGTCCGCCGCACCCGCGGCCTCGCGCCGCTCCGCCGCTCCGGCGCCGTCCGCGGCCGCCGCGGCACCGGTCACCGAGTGGGCCGTCGCGCCGATCCCGACCTCCGACGACGCGCCCGCGGCATCCTTCACGGCCGACGCAGCGCGGGCGGCGGCCGCCCCGCTCGCCGTCGACGACGAGCCGGAGGAGGCCGAGTCCGCCCCCGTCCGCACGCTCACCCTGCCGCGCGAGGGCGACATCATCCCGCTCCCCGACGAGGCGCCGGACGACGAGGAGGACGTCCCGCCGCCCCCGGACGACGACGCGCCCATCCCCGCGCGCGCCCCGGTCGCCGTCGAACGCCCCGCCGTCGAGCGCCCGCCCGCCCGCGCGCCCCGCCGCGGCGGCATCGAACGCGTCGGCGAGGCCGTGGTCCGGCAGGTGCTCGGCGCGACCTTCGTCCGCGAGGAGCCCTACACCGCGCCGACGACGAGGTTCAGCTAGCCATGTACGACGGCATCGTCCAAGACCTGATCGACGAGTTCGGGCGCCTCCCCGGCGTCGGCCCGAAGTCGGCGCAGCGCATCACCTTCCACATCCTGCAGACGCCGACGTTCGACGTCTCCCGGCTCGCGACGCTGCTCGGCGAGCTGCGCGAACGCGTGCGGTTCTGCGAGATCTGCGGGAACGTCTCCGAGCAGGACCGCTGCGGCATCTGCCGCGACCCGCGCCGCGACGACACGCTCATCTGCGTCGTCGAAGACGCCAAGGATGTCTCGGCGATCGAGCGGACCCGCGAGTTCCGCGGTCTCTACCACGTGCTCGGCGGCGCGATCAGCCCGATCGCCGGCATCGGTCCCGACGACCTGCGCATCACCCAGCTGATGCAGCGCCTCGCCGACGGCCGCGTGCAGGAGGTCATCATCGCCACCAACCCCAACCTCGAAGGGGAGGCGACGGCGACCTATCTCAGCCGCCTGCTGCACACCCTTGAGATCAAGGTCACCCGCCTCGCGTCGGGGCTGCCGGTCGGCGGCGACCTGGAGTACGCCGACGAGGTCACCCTCGGCCGCGCGTTCGAGGGACGCCGCAGCGTCTGATGCGCGCCGTCTGATGCCCGGTACGACCGTCTCCGGACGGGGCTGGCTGCTCTACGGCGCCATGGCCCTGCTCTGGGGCGTGCCGTACCTGCTGATCAAGGAGTCCGTCGAGACGTTCTCGCCCGCCGCCGTCGTCGCGGGGCGGACGCTCCTGGGTGGACTCATCCTGCTGCCCATCGCGCTGCACCGCCGCGCGCTCCGGCCCGCGCTCTGGCTCTGGCCGTGGGTGCTGGCCTTCGGCGCCATCGAGATGGCCGGCCCGTTCGTCCTCCTCGGCCACGCCGAGCAGACCCTCCCGTCCGGGACGACGGGGCTGCTCGTGGCGACCGTCCCGCTCTTCGCCGCCATCATCGCGCTCCTCCGCGGCGACCGCACCGCGCTCTCGCCCCTTCGCGCGATCGGCCTCCTCACCGGATTCGCCGGCGTCGCCGTCATCGTCTCCGGGCCGGGGCTCGCCGTGGGCGGCGACCCGGCGGCGCTTCTCGCCGTCGGGGAGGTGCTGCTCGTCGCGCTCCTCTACGCCATCGCGCCGTTCATCATCGCGACGAAGCTGGCCGGCGTTCCCTCCCTGGGCAGCATCACGGTCTCGCTCCTCGCCGTCGGGATCGCCTACCTCCCCATCGCGCTGCTCACGCCGCAGGAGCCGCCGACGCTGCGCAGCGGTCTGTCGCTCGTCGCCCTCGGCGTGCTCTGCACCGCCGTCGCCTTCGTCGCCTTCTTCGCCCTCATCGGCGAGGTCGGTCCGGTGCGCGCGCCGCTGTTCACCTACGTGAACCCGATCGTCGCAATCCTGCTGGGCGTGCTCCTCCTCGGCGAGCACCTCACGACCGGCCTGCTCCTCGGCCTCCCGCTCGTGATCGCCGGATGCTGGCTCGCCGCGACCGGCGGCCGACTCCGGCCGCGCCGACCCCCGGAACTGCCGCCCGCGGTCTGACCGGTCGGCGCCCACCCGGCCGGCCGCTCCGTTCAGCCGAGCGGCGCGAACGCGTCCGGGTCGTTCGTGAGGACGACGCGGAGCGCGTCCTCCACGTCGGTGTCGTCGAGCGTGTACGTCGCGTCGATGCGCTCCTCGGCGGCGTCCTCGTCGTCCTCGCCGTCCTCGTCGCTCGCCCGCTCGCGCAGCTCGAGCACGGCGTTGTCGATGGCGCCGCCGGCGTCCTCCAGCCCGAAGAAGCGGTAGGCGTCCACGACGGCATCCACGGGGTAGACGTCGTCGTTCATGTGCAGCTCCACCGCGTTCAGCAGCCCGCCGTCCATCACGAGGCCGTGGAAGGTGAGGACCGTCAGCAGCGCGGCATCGCCCGGGTGCGTCGCCGCGGCGGGGGAGTCGAGGTCGAGCGCTCGGTTCCAGATCTCGTCGACGTGGGTGCTCATACCTCCACGGTACGCCGAGTGCCGGATCCTGACACATGGCATCGCCGGAATCCGCGGCTCCGTAGAATGGTCCTTCGGGTGCGGCATCCGCCCGCCCGCCGGCCTCAGCGTGCCGGCCATCATCCGGGAGTCGCACACGTGGCGCTGATCGTCCAGAAATACGGCGGGTCGTCGGTCGCCGACGCCGAGAGCATCAAACGCGTCGCGAAGCGCATCGTCGACACGCGTCGCGCAGGGCACGACGTCGTCGTGGCCGTCAGCGCGATGGGCGACACCACCGACGAGCTGCTCGACCTCGCCGCCCGGGTCGCCCCCATCCCCGCGCCGCGCGAGCTCGACATGCTGCTCTCCAGCGGCGAGCGGATCTCGATGGCGCTCCTGGCCATGGCCATCCACTCGATGGGCTTCGAGGCGCGCTCCTTCACCGGCAGCCAGGCCGGCATGATCACGGATGCCACGCACGGCGCGGCGCGCATCGTCGACGTCACCCCCGTCCGCCTCCGCGAGGCGCTCGATGAGGGCGCCATCGTCATCGTCGCCGGGTTCCAGGGCTTCAACCGCGACACCCGCGACATCACCACCCTCGGCCGCGGCGGGTCGGACACGACCGCCGTCGCCCTCGCCGCCGCACTCGAGGCGGACGTGTGCGAGATCTACAGCGACGTCGACGGCATCTACACCGCCGACCCCCGCGTCGTGCCGAGGGCCCGCAAGCTCGACGTCATCTCCGCCGAGGAGATGCTCGAACTCGCCGCCAACGGCGCCAAAGTCCTGTACATCCGTGCGGTCGAATACGCCCGCCGGCACGGTGTCATGATCAACGCCCGGTCGACCTTCAGCTCGGGGCAGGGCACGTACGTGCTCGGACCCGGGATGACGGCGCCGGACCTCGGAGAGGAATCGACCATGGAAGAGCCGATCGTCGCCGGTGTCGCCACCGACCTCAGCCAGGCCAAGATCACGATCATCGGCGTCCCGGACGTGCCCGGCAAGGCGGCCGAGATCTTCACGGTCGTCGCCAAGTCCGGCGCGAACGTGGACATGATCGTGCAGAACGTCTCCGCCGCCGCCACCGGCCGCACCGACATCTCCTTCACGCTGCCCAAGGCCGACGCCGCCACGGCGCTCCGGGCCCTCGCCGGCGAGCAGGCCGACGTCGGGTTCGAGAGCCTCGTGCACGACGACCAGATCGGCAAGCTCTCCGTCGTGGGGGCCGGGATGCGCACGCACTCCGGCGTCTCGGCGACCCTCTTCGAGGCGCTGTCCACGGCGGGCGTCAACATCGAGATGATCTCGACCTCGGAGATCCGCATCTCCGTCGTCGTCCGCGGCGACGACCTCGCCGAGGCCGCGCGGGTCGTGCACACGGCGTACGGCCTGGACGGCGACACCGAGGCCGTCGTCTACGCCGGCACCGGCCGCTGACCACGTCCGGGGCCGGCGCGCCCGGCTCGCTGCGCCGCGCTCGGGGCCGGCGCGCCCGGCTCGCCGAAGTCCGGCGATCAGCCCGGATCAGGCGGATTCCGCGCGGATCGGCCTGAGCCCGGCAGATCGCCTGAGCCGCGGCGCTGCCCGGACCGGCAGGAAAGCGCCGGGATGCGGCAGTCGCGGCCTGCAACAGAGGGGATGCCGGCATCCGGCGGCCGGTAGAATCGCGGGAACGCCCGATCGGGCACCCTCCCCGCTCCACCGCAAGGACACCGCCATGACCCGTATCTCCGATTCCGGACTCTCCGTCGCCGTCGTCGGCGCCACCGGCCAGGTCGGGACGGTCATGCGGGAGATCCTCATCGAGCGCGCGTTCCCGATCGGCGAGCTGCGCCTGTTCGCCACGGCCCGCTCCGCGGGCACGGCCGTCGAGTTCGCCGGGCACACCGTCATCATCGAGGATGTCGCGACCGCCGACCCCGCAGGCATCGACATCGCGCTGTTCTCCGCCGGGGCGACGGGCTCCCGTGCGCACGCGCCCCGTTTCGCCGAGGCCCGCGCCGTCGTCATCGACAACTCCAGCGCGTGGCGGATGGACCCCGAGGTTCCCCTGGTCGTGAGCGAGGTCAACCCGCACGCGATCCTGGACCTGCCCAAGGGCATCATCGCGAACCCGAACTGCACGACCATGGCCGCCATGCCGGTCCTGAAGCCCCTCCACGCCGAGGCGGGCCTCGAGCGCCTCATCGTGAGCACCTACCAGGCCGTCTCCGGCTCGGGCATCGCCGGCGCGCAGGAGCTCCTCGGCCAGGTCGAGGGCGTGCTCGCGCAGGGCGACACCCTCCGCCTCGTGCACGACGGCTCCGCCGTCGAGTTCCCGCAGCCCGAGAAGTACGTCGCGCCGATCGCGTTCGACGTCATCCCGTTCGCCGGCAACCTCGTCGAGGACGGCCTCAACGAGACCGACGAGGAGAAGAAGCTCCGCAACGAGAGCCGCAAGATCCTCGAGCTCCCCGACCTCCGCGTCGCCGGCACGTGTGTGCGGGTCCCCGTCTTCACCGGCCACTCGCTGTCGATCCACGCCGAGTTCGCGCGTGAGATCAGCCCCGAGCGCGCCCGCGAGCTGCTCGCCGGCGCTCCCGGCGTCACCCTCGAGGAGGTGCCGACGCCGCTGCAGGCCGCCGGCAAGGACCCGAGCTTCGTCGGCCGCATCCGCGCCGACCAGTCCGCCCCCGAGGGCAAGGGCCTCGTGCTGTTCCTCAGCAACGACAACCTGCGCAAGGGCGCGGCCCTGAACGCCGTGCAGATCGCCGAGCTCGTCGCCGCCCGTCTCGGCGCGGGCGTCTGACCCGACGTTCGGCGGGACGACCGACGCGGACCTTGCCCCCTGGCAAGAAGCGCGTTCCTTGACGCTCCGCCGACCCGCTCTCCGGTCGGCCGCCCCTGAATCGGCGCCTAGACTGGAACATTGTGAGTGAGACAGTCGACGTCGCCCTGATCGGCGGTGGCATCATGAGCGCCACCCTCGGAACCCTGCTCAAGCAACTGCAGCCGGACTGGAAGATCGTCGTCTGCGAACGCCTCTCCGAGGTGGCGCAGGAATCCTCCAACGCCTGGAACAACGCCGGCACCGGCCACGCGGCCCTCTGCGAGCTGAACTACATGCCCGAGGGCAAGGACGGCTCCGTCGACCCCGCCAAGGCCGTCGCGATCAACGAGCAGTTCCAGCAGAGCCGTCAGCTGTGGGCCTCGCTCATCGAGCGCGGCATCCTCGATGAGCCGTCCACCTTCATCAGCGCCACCCCGCACATGACGTTCGTGCAGGGCGAGAAGGACGTCGCGTACCTCAAGAAGCGCTACGAGGCGCTGAAGACCCAGCCGCTGTTCCAGGGCATCGAGTACTCCGAGGACTCCCGGGTCATCAACCAGTGGGCGCCGCTGCTCATGCAGAAGCGCCGCAAGACCGACGAGCCCTTCGCCGCGACGCGCGTGCCGGCCGGCACAGACGTGGACTTCGGTGCGCTGACCCGTCAGCTCTTCGACCACCTGCAGGAGCAGGGCGTCGACGTCGTCACCAACTGCGAGGTGCGCAACCTCACGAAGCAGAAGGACGGCACCTGGAAGGTCGCCTACCGCAACGCCCTCGGCAAGACCCCGGGGAGCTTCAACGCGCGCTTCGTCTTCGTCGGCGCGGGCGGCTGGGCCATCAAGCTACTGCAGCGCTCCGGCATCCCGGAGATCAAGGGCTACGGCGTCTTCCCGATCGGCGGCCAGTTCCTGAAGACCGCGAACCCGGCCGTCGTGGCGCAGCACAAGGCCAAGGTGTACTCGCAGGCCTCCGTCGGCGCGCCGCCCATGTCGGTGCCGCACCTGGACACCCGCGTCGTCGACGGGGAGTCCTCGCTCCTGTTCGGTCCCTTCGCGACCTTCAGCCCCAAGTTCCTCAAGCACGGCCGGCTCACCGACATCGTCGCGCAGGTGCGCCCCGGCAACCTCTGGCCCATGATCAAGGTCGCCCTCGACAACCCGAGCCTCATCAGCTACCTCGTCAGCGAGCTGCTGAAGAACCACAAGAAGAAGGTCGACGCGCTCCGCACCTTCATGCCGACCGCGAAGGACGAGGACTGGGAGCTCATCCAGGCCGGTCAGCGCGCGCAGGTCATGAAGAAGGACCCCGAGAAGGGCGGCGTGCTCCAATTCGGCACCGAGGTCGTCACCTCCGCCGACGGCACCATGTCCGGTCTCCTCGGCGCCTCGCCGGGTGCCTCGACGGCCGTCTCCATCATGCTCGGCCTCCTGAAGACCTGCTTCCCGGACCGCGTCGCCGAGTGGGGGCCGGCTCTCGCCGAGCTCATCCCGAGCTACGGCGAGACGCTCAACGGTGACGCGGAGAAGGCCCGGCAGTCGGTCGCCGCGACGGCGGAGGCACTGGCGATCAACGCCTGAGCCCACCGTCTAGCCTGGGAGTCATGCGCTCTCGACGGATGCCGGCACTCCTCGCGGCGGTCGTCGCGCTCCTGTTCGTCCTCGTGCCCGCGGGCGTCGCGCACGCCGACGTCGACGACTTCGAGTTCGAGTCGTTCACGGGCGACTACTACCTGAGCCGCGCGACCACCGGGAAAGCCCAGCTGTACGTCGAGGAGACGATGGTCGCACTCTTCCCGGATGCCGACCAGAACAAGGGCCTCGTCCGCGCGCTGCCGAAGACGCAGTCCGGCATCGACCTGGACACCCAGGTGCTCGAGGTCTCCGGTCCAGAGGGCGCCGCCGTCCCGTGGTGGACCGAGGAGGACGAGGACTGGGTGTACGTCCTCACCGGCGACGACGACTACGTGCAGGGCCGCCACAGCTACACCTTCCGCTACACGATGAGCGACGTCGTCATCCGGTATCCCGACACGCAGGCCGACGAGTTCTACTGGGACACCGTCGGCACCGATCACGCGCAGGACGTGGCGGATGCGGACATCACGGTGCACCTGACGGGCACGGTCGCGCGCGACTACCTCGAGGGCAGCGCCTCCTGCTACGAGGGTCCGGAAGGCTCGACGGACGTCTGCGAGCTCGCGGGTCCCGAGCCGGACGGCGACTGGTCCTACGACGCCGCCTCCTGGGCGGCCTGGCACGGCGCGTCCGCGGCCGGCGCCGTCGCGTTCACGGTGCAGGCGGGCCCGCTCGCCGCAGACGAGAACGTCTCGGTCGCGCTCGGCTTCACCGTCGGCGCCTTCGCGGCGGCGAGCCCCCCTCCGCCTCCGCCGTACCCGTGGTGGCAGTGGATCGTCCCCGTGCTCGGGATCGCGGTCGGCGTGCTGGGGCTGCCGCTCATCCTCCTCGTCCGCGCACGCCTGCGCCGGAACCCCGACGACAACCCTGTCCTCGTGCAGTACTGGCCCGCAGAGGACGAGTCGCTCACCCTGTCGGCCGGCGTCCTGGACGTGCCCGCCCGGGCGCTCGCCGCCCACACCGTCGACCTCGCCGTGCGGGACAAGCTCGAGATCCACGGCACGGGCGACCGCGACGCCCCGGAGGACTTCGACCTCGTCCTCACGGACGTCAGCGGTCTCGACCACGACGACAAGCGGGTCGTGCAGACGCTGTTCGGGCGGAAGTCGAAGCCCGGCTCCCGCATCGCCCTGAAGACCTTCGCGAGCGCCGCGCCCAAGCGGGCGGTCACGTATGTGCGGCGCATCGACGAGTTCACGATCCAGCGCGGGTACCGCGCGGCCCGGCCCGGGTGGGTGGAGGGCCTGCGGTGGGGGATCGGCGTCGGCGCCGTGGTCCTCGGCGCGCTGCTGCTGTTCGGCGCTGCCGACGTCGACGTCATCCCGTTCCCCTTCCTCGCCGCGGCGTTCCTGGCCTGCGTCCTCGCCGTCATCGCCTCGTTCGCGGTGCCGATGCCGGCGACGGTGCTGACGGTCGCCGGGGGCATGCATGCGCACGAGCTCGACGGCATCCGCGAGTACCTGCGCCTCGCCGAGGAGGAACGCCTGCGCGCCGCGCAGACGCCGCGCACCGCCGACCTCGTCTCCTCCGGCCGGCGCTCTTTCGGCGACGAGGCACCGGGCACGGTGGTCAACGTCTACGAGCGCCTGCTGCCCTATGCCGTCCTGTTCGGGATGGAGGAGGAGTGGGCAGCCGTCATCCGTGCGCAGCTGCCCACTGACCGGCTCGAGGCGCGAACAGGTCTCTTCGATGCGCTGTCGTCGCGCTCGCTCGCCGACGCGTCGTCCTCGGTGGGACGCCTCGCCGCGACGCCGGTGTCGACCTCGAGCGGATCCGGGTCGTCGTGGAGTTCGTCGAGCAGCGGATGGTCCTCGTCCGGCGGGTCCTTCGGGGGCGGGTTCTCCGGCGGCGGGGGAGGCGGCGGCGGCATCGGCGGCCGCTGACGCGAATGAGACTCTGGTCGCTGCACCCGTCGATTCTCGACCGCGCCGCGCTTGTGGCGTGCTGGCGGGAGGGGCTGCTCGCGCAGAAGGTGCTCGCCGGCGGGACGAAGGGGTATACCCGCCATCCGCAGCTCCACCGCTTCCAGCAGGTGGAGGATCCGCCGGCCGCCATCGGGCATTTCCTGCAGGCGCTGCAGGCGGAGGCGACCGCGCGGGGGTACCGCTTCGACACCACGCGCATCGCGCGCCCGGATGCCGCGAACCCCGCCGTCCCGGTGACCTCCGGGCAGCTGGAGTACGAGCTGGCGCACCTGCGCCGCAAGGTGGCCGAGCGCGCGCCGCTCTGGCTGCCCCGGCTGCCGGAGGTCGCCGCGCCCGCGCCGTCCTTCGTCGAGGTGCCCGGCGGGATCGAGGGGTGGGAGCGGCCCTGAGGGGCCCTAGAATCGATCGGTGGCCAAACTGTACTTCCGCTACGGCGCGATGAACTCCGGGAAGTCCACGGCCCTGCTGCAGGCGGCCTACAACTACGAGGAACGCGGGCAGCGGGTGCTGCTGGCCAAGCCCGAGATCGACACCAAGGGCGCCGACAAGATCGCGAGCCGCCTGGGCGTCGAACGCACCGTCGACTTCCTCGTGGCCCCGGATGCCGACCTCCGCGCGCTGTTCACGACGCATCGTGCCCGTGTCCGCCGGGAGTCCGACAGTGCGCTCATCCCCGATCCGGTGCCCAGCGGCTCACGTCCCGACGTCGCATGCCTCCTCATCGACGAGGCGCAGTTCCTGATGCCTGCGCAGGTCGACGATCTGCTGCGCATCGCCGTGAACGACGGCATCCCGGTCATCGCCTACGGCATCCGCACCGATTTCCAGACCAGCGCCTTCCCCGGTTCCGCGCGACTGCTCGAGATCGCGCACAGTCTGGAGGAGCTCAAGACCATCTGCCGCTGCGGCAGCAAGGCGCTCTTCAACGCCCGGCTCGTCGGGGGCCGGTTCGTCTTCGACGGCGACCAGGTCGCGATCGACGAGCTGAGCCCCGACCGCGTCACCTACGAGTCGATGTGCGCGGACTGCTACCTGAGCGAATCGGGCGGACGCCTCCGGTAGCCATCCTTCAGCCGTTTGCAAGGTCAGACCATGGCGACTAGTGTGGTCCGACAGCAGACGAAGGGAAGCGCATGTCACCGCAGACCACCGCACGGGCCTGGCGTGTCGTGCTCGAGAAGATCGAGAACGACCTCCTCGAGGGGAAGCTCGGGCCGGGCGACCGGCTGCAGCCCGAACGCGAACTCGCCACGACGCTCGGCGTCGGGCGCTCGAGCGTCCGCGAGGCGCTGCGCGTCCTGGAGGTCATGGGCCTCATCCGCACCGGGACGGGATCGGGGCCTACGTCGGGCGCCATCATCGTGGCGACACCGCTCGGCGGGCTCTCGCAGTTCCTGCGACTCCAGGTCGCCGCGCAGGGCTTCCCCATCGGCGATGTCGTGGAGACCCGTCTCCTGCTCGAGGACTGGACCGTCGGGCGTCTCGCCGAGACCGACGAGCCCGAGCTCGCCGAGGCGCTCGCCACCCTGCAGGCCATGAGCGAGGACGGCGTCACGACGGAGGAGTTCCTCGCCCTCGATTCCCAGTTCCATGTGCGCCTGGCCGATGCCACCGGCAACCAGATCGTCGCGGCGACGATGGGCGGTCTCCGCACCGCGATCGAGGGGTACGTGCTCACCGGGTCGCAGCGCCTGACCGACTGGGACGCCACCGCGGCGCGCCTCGTCCACGAGCACCACGGCATCATCGAGGCGATCACGGCGGGGGAGCCCGACACCGCCCGCGAGCGCGTCCGCGCGCACATCACCGGCTATTACGCGGCCACCGGTCTCTCGGCCGAGTGACCCCTCACGGAAGGATCACCATGGTTCAGCGCCAGCTGCCCAAGGTCGGCGAGCTCCTCGAGCTCATGCAGTTCAAGAAGCCCGAGCTCGACGGCACGAAGCGCCGCCTGGAGGGCGCGCTCACGATCGCCGATCTCCGCACGATCGCGAAGCGCCGCACCCCGAAGGCCGCGTTCGATTACACCGACGGCGCCGCCGAGGGCGAGCTGTCGCTCGCGCGGGCCCGGCAGGCCTTCGAGGACATCGAGTTCCACCCCGACATCCTGCGACCCGCCGCGAGCGTCGACATGTCCACGGAGATCCTGGGCGGCCGCTCGGCGCTGCCGTTCGGCATCGCTCCGACCGGCTTCACGCGTCTCATGCAGACCGAGGGCGAGATCGCCGGAGCGGGCGCCGCCGCGGCCGCCGGCATCCCGTTCACGCTCTCCACGCTCGGGACCACGTCGATCGAGAATGTCCGCGCCGCCAACCCGCACGGCCGCAACTGGTTCCAGCTGTACGTCATGCGCGACCGGGAGATCTCCTACGGGCTCGTCAAGCGCGCCGCCGAGGCCGGTTTCGACACGCTCATGTTCACCGTGGACACCCCCGTCGCGGGGGCCCGGCTGCGCGACAAGCGCAACGGGTTCTCCATTCCGCCGCAGCTGACGGTCGGCACGATCGTCAACGCCATCCCGCGCCCGTGGTGGTGGATCGACTTCCTCACGACGCCGAAGCTGGAGTTCGCCTCCCTCACCACGACCGGCGGCACGGTCGGCGAGCTGCTGGATGCCGCGATGGACCCGACCATCGGCTACGACGACCTCGAGGTCATCCGCAGCCTCTGGCCCGGGAAGATCGTCGTCAAGGGTGTGCAGAACATCGCGGACAGCAAGCGCCTCGTGGACCTGGGTGTGGACGGCATCATCCTGTCCAACCACGGCGGCCGGCAGCTGGACCGCGCGCCGATCCCGTTCCACCTCCTCCCGCACGTCGTGCGTGAGGTCGGCAAGGACGCCACCGTGATGATCGACACCGGCATCATGAACGGCGCCGACATCGTGGCATCCGTCGCGCTCGGCGCGAAGTTCACGCTCATCGGGCGCGCCTACCTCTATGGCCTGATGGCCGGCGGGCGCCGCGGCGTCGACCGCACGATCGCCATCCTGCGCAGCGAGATCGAGCGCACCATGAAGCTGCTCGGCGTCTCGAGCCTCGAGGAGCTCGAACCGCGCCATGTGACGCAGCTGCAGCGGCTCAGCCCTGTGGCGGTCCCGGCCGCGCACGCCGCCCGGCCGCGCCAGGTCGCCGCGAAGGGCTGACGCTCAGCGCACCGGGAGGGTGGGCACGAGCTCCTCGAGATAGGAGATCGTGTCCTCCCACCCGGTGACCGCGTGGCAGGTGACGCCCATCGCGAGGACGGGGTAGTCGTTGCCGTTCTCGTCGAGGCGGTCGCCGACGAAGAGCATGTCGTCCAGGGCGATGCCGGTCTGGTCGGCGAGCTGCCGCATGCCGTACGCCTTGTCGATGCCGCGCTGGGTGATGTCCACCGAGGTGGATCCGCCCGAGCGCACCTCCAGGTCGGGGATGCGGGCCTGCACGGCCTCGCGCAGGGTGTTCTTCTTCTCGCCCGTCGGGTCCCACGCCATCTTCGCGTCGACGGGTGCGCTCTGGCCGAGCGCGGAGAACGTGATCTGCGAGCCGCGGTCCTCGAGGATGTCGCCCCACGTCTCCGACTCCCAGAGTCCGAGGCGGCGCGCCTCCTCCTCGACGGCGGTCAGGGCGCGGGTCTTCTCGTCGTCGGTGAGCGCGTGCGCGTAGACGGTCTCCACGCCGTCGCCGGTGATCCGGTAGTACTGCGTTCCGCAGGTCGGCAGCAGGTGGATGTGGTGGAGGACGGCGGTGCCCGCCGCCGGCAGGCGATCCACGACCTGCTTCTGGAACTGTGCGAGCTGGCCGCCGGAGATGATCGCGACCTCGACCCGCTCGGCCAGCGCGACCAGCAGTTCGCCCATGCGCGGCGCGATGGCGCTCTTGGAGGGGGCGAGCGTGTCGTCCAGGTCGAAGGCGACGAGGCGGGGAGTGGTCATTGCTGCTCCTGATCGGGTTCCGGTCTGCGACGATGCGAAAGGCCCCGTCCCCGGCCTTCGCAGACCGGGGACGGAGCCTCTCCGTTGTCGGGGTGACAGGATTTGAACCTGCGGCCTCGTCGTCCCGAACGACGCGCGCTACCAAGCTGCGCCACACCCCGTGGCAACCCCCCGAGTCTACCCTGTTCGGGCGCTCGGGACGAATCGGCTCACCCGGTGGGCCGGAGGGTGAGGACGGACACCTCGGGCCGGCACCCGAAACGCACGGGGGCGTAGATCGAGTGTCCGAGGCCCGCGCTGACGTTCAGCGGGATCGTCCGCTGCGCGTGGGTCCAGGAGCTCAGTCCGCGGGCCTGATCGAGGGGGATGTCGCAGTTCGCGACGAGCGCCTCCGGCGAGAACGGGATGCGGACCTGGCCCCCGTGCGTGTGCCCGGCGAAGAGGATGTCCGCGCCCGCGTCGGTGAAGCGGTCCAGGACGCGGCGGTAGGGGGCGTGCGTCACGCCGATCGTCAGGTCCGCCGCGGCGCGATCCTGGAGCCGCTCCAGCGCGGCGAGGGATGCCGGGATGTCGTCCCAGTCGCGATGCGCGTCGTCGATCCCGAACGCGTCGACGCGCAGTCCGCCGACCTCGCGTGTGGCCGCGGTGTTGTCGAGGTCGGTCCAGCCCAGCTCATGGGTGAAGAAGTCGTCCATCGTCGCGGTGTCGATGCCGGGCGCGGCCCGTCCGTGCCGCGAGGGCCCCGAGAAGTACTTCAGCGGGTTGCGGGCGGAGGGGCCGACGCGGTCGTTGGATCCGTGCACGTAGAGGCCCGGGATGCCGCGCAGCGGCGCGAACGCGCGCCGGATGCCCTCGAGTCCCCGCTCATGGCCGAGGTTGTCGCCGGTGTTGATCACGAGGTCGGGCTGCACCGCGTCGGCGATCCGCGCGATCCAGCTCTGCTTGTACCGCTGCCAGGGCGCCATGTGCGCGTCGGAGAGGTGCAGGATGGTCAGCGGCGCCGCGCCGCGGGGGAGCAGCGCCAGCTCGTGCCGGCGGACGGCGAACAGGTACCGCTCGATCCCGACGCCCCAGACGGCAGCGCCGGCGCCGAGCGCCGCGACGGCGCCGGCCCCGACGAGCCAGGGGCTCGCGGGGCCGGCGCCGCGACGCCTGGGCGCGCCCGTCACGGGCGCCCGGTGCACTTGTCGGCCTCGTACGCGACGGTGACCTTCGTGCCCCGGCTGATCATCGTGCCGGCGGCCGGGGAGGTGCCGGTGACCTGGCCGTCCTTCGGCGCGCCCGCCTTCTCGGTGCACACGGCCTCGACGTCGGTGATCCCGACGGCGCGCAGCTGCTGGGCGGCGTCCTGCGGGGTCCCGTTCACGGCCGGAACCGCGACGCCCTGCCCGTTGCTCGGACGGATCGTGACGTTCGCGCCCGCCGCGGAGCGCCCGGCGCCCGGATCCTGCTGCACGATGGTCCCGGCCGACTCGGCGCCGTCGACGGGGTCGCCGACGGTGACCGAGAAGCCCGCGCCCTCGAGCGTCCGCCGGGCGTCGTCGACCGACATCCCGATGACGCTCGGGAGGGTGACGAAGCTGCGCTTCGTGAGCCCGGCATCCGGTTCGGGGAAGGCGTCGCCGCCGTACCTGGCGTTCGCGGCGCGCTGCATCACCGGCCAGATGGCGTTGCGGATGCGGGAGAGGACCCAGCCGCTCTCGTAGTAGTTGTTGAGCTTCTTCTTGCCCATGACGTTCCCGACCCACACGACCGTGGCGACCTTCGTGGACGCGCCGTCCATCCAGGTGTGCTCGTACTCGTGGATACCGGTCTTGCCGAAGATGGGGGTGCGGTCGTAGGTCTTCGCGCCCACACCGGTGCCGTCCATGACGCCCTGGAGCGTGTAGGCCGCGGTGGCCGCGACGGCCTCGCTCATGACCCGCTCGCACTTGGTGTCGGGGATGGGCTGATCGACGCCGTCCGCGTCGAGCACCCGGTCGATCGCCTTCGGGGCGCAGAGGATGCCCTTGCCGGCGATGGCGGCGTACGCGGCAGCCATGTCGATCGGCGCGACGGCCTGGTCGCCCAGGACGTTGTAGGCGAAGTTCGTCTGGTCCAGCGGCCCGCCGTCACCGAGCATGACGCCCATCTTCATGGCGATCCGGTTCGTGCTGCACACCGTGATCTTCTCCGCCATGGACAGGAAGCCGGAGTTGAGGGAGTCCTTCGTGAAGTTGTAGACCGTGCCGTTGTAGCCGTTGCTCTTCTCGAAGTTCCCGACGTGACCCGCCTGCTCGGAGTTGTCCGCCTGGACGGTCTGCGTCTGCCCGTCGCAGGTCTGCACCTTCTTGGTGCCGACGCGACCGTTCACCATCTCGTTGACCGAGTGGCCCTGCTCGAGCCAGTTGATGAGGCTGAACACCTTGTACGTCGAGCCGGCGGAGTGGCCGCCGCCGCCGTTCTTCTCCCGCACGTTGTAGTTGACGGCGGTCGTGGTGACGCCGTCGCCGCCGGAGGCGTCGTAGGGGCGGTTCTGCACCATCGACAGGACGCGGCCCGTGCCGACTTCGAGCTGGATGCCGGAGGCGCCGAGGTCCATGTACCCGACGCTGCCGGGGACGACGCCGATGGCCTCGCGGGCCGTCGCCTGCAGTTCGTAGTCGAGGGTGGTGTAGATCCTGAGCCCGCCGCGGCGGAGGGCGGCCGCGCGGTCCTCCGGGGTGGGGCCGAAGGCCTCATCGTTCTTGATGACAGAGGTCACGTAGTCGCAGAAGAACTCGGCGCCGGTGGCGGTCGTGCAGCCTTGCGTGCGCTGGGTGATGTTCGGTTCGATGGGCAGCGCCTTGGCCGCGTCGTGCTCCTCCTGCGTGATCTTGCCGTCTTCGAGCATGCGGGAGAGCACGTAGTTGCGGCGGTCGAGGGTCAGCTTGTAGCCGTCCTCCGCGCTGTTGATCGGGTTGCCGGCGCTGTCGTTGGTCGACCCGGCGGGCCGGTCGATGCGATAGGTGTTCGGCTCCTGCACCATGCCGGCGATCGTCGCCGCCTGCGCGATGGTCAGCTGGTCGGGGGTCGTGCCGAAATAGTGCTGCGCCGCGGCGCCGATGCCGTACACGACGCCGCCGAAGTGCGCGATGTTGAGATACCCGATGAGGATCTCGTCCTTCGAGTACTCCTTCTCGAGCTGGATGGCGTAGCGCATCTCCTGCAGCTTGCGCTGGTAGCCCTCAGCGCCTTCGGCGACCGTGGTCTGGAGGTAGCAGTTCTTCACTTCCTCCTGGTTCTTCGCGCTCAGCTCGCAGTTCTGCTGCAGCACGTTCTTGACGTACTGCTGCGTGATCGAGGATCCACCGCGCTGGTTGCCGCCGACGGCGTTGTTGACGACCGCGCTCAGCGTGCCGACCAGGTCGACGCCGCCGTGGGCGTAGAAGTTCTTGTCCTCACTGGAGAGCATCGCGTCGTACATGACCGGCGCGACCTTGTCGAAGGTCGCGGGGATGCGGTTCTGGTCGTAGAACTCCGCGATGCGGACGTCGCTGCCGTCCTGGCCCTTGGCGTAGATCTGGGTCGGCAGCATGAGCTTGTCGATCTCGAGGTAGCTCGGCATGTTGTCGAACACCGTGATCGCGCTGGATGCCGCATAGCCGGAGACGGCGATCGCGGGGGTGACCGTTGCGGTGACGAGGACGCCGGCCACGGCGCTCAGGCCGACGAGACCGAGCAGTCCGCCGAGCACACCGCTGGCCGTCCGTTTCTTCTGGGGCATAGGGTTGATCGTAAGGGAGATACCTGGGGGAAGCCTCGGGGGCTCTCCCGCGTCGCGCCGATTTCCGGGAGTCCGAATGACCACGTGGGAATACATGACCACGCCCCTGCTCATCCACAACACCGCCGCCATCCTCAACAACTGGGGCAAACAGGGCTGGGAGCTGGTGCAGGTGGTCCCGGGTCCCGAGGGCGGGCTCGTCGGGTACTTCAAGCGGCCGTCCGGCGGCCAGGGCGTCGCGAACGCCGGTCTCGGCGCCGCCGCGCAGGCCGCTCAGCAGTTCGGGGACGCGTGATGAGCATCTCCACGCGCCTCGCCGACCTCGGGATCGACCTTCCGCCGGTCGTCCCCCCGGTCGCGGCCTACGTCCCGGCACGGGTGCACGGCGATCTCGTGTACACGTCGGGGCAACTGCCCATGGTCGCCGGGGCCCTCCCCGCCACCGGCAAGGTCGGCGACGGCCATGGTCTCGTCCCCGCCTCCGACGCGAAGTCCTATGCGCGCCAGAGCGCACTGAACGCCGTCGCGGCCGCAGCTGCCGTGGTCGGCGGCGTCGACCGCCTGACCGGTGTCGTGAAGGTGACCGGGTTCGTGGCATCCGTTCCCGAGTTCACCGGCCAGCCGGGCGTCATCAACGGCGCCAGCGAGGTGCTCGGCGAGATCTTCGGCGAGGCCGGCCGTCACGCCCGGTCGGCCGTCGGCGTCCCCGTGCTGCCCTTGGACAGCCCCGTCGAGGTCGAGGTCGTCTTCTCGTACGCCTGACCGGCGAACATGACAGGGCGCCCCGGAGCATCGGCTCCGGGGCGCCCTGTCGTCGTTACGGCGTGGTGTGTCGGCGCCGGTACACGCCGGCGCCCACCAGCGAAGCCGTACCGACAGCGAGCAGACCGATCCCGGCGCCGAGTACGGGGGCAGGGCGGCCGCCGGTCGCCGCCAGCCCGTCTCGCTGCACCGTCACGTCGGCGACGAGGGTGACACCGGCATCGGCGAAGTTCAGGATGAGGTGGTGGCGGCCGTTCGTCACTCCGGTCAGGTTGAAGGCGCCGGACATCGTGCCCTTGTTCCACGCCACCGTGCCGATCGCGACCGGGGTCGAGCGCATGTTGCCGATGATGCTGGTCCGGGAGTCCTGCATCTTCTTGACGAAGTTCGTCATGACGTCGAAGGCTTCGTTGCGCTTGTTGGAGAGCGACTGCAGACGCAGCATGTCCATCTGCTGGGCATTGGAGAGCGTGTAGATCTGCTGCTTCAGCAGCTCGGCGAGGGCCGTCGCCTCACGCGGCTGTGTCTCGGCCGCAGCGGTCAGGAAGGCGTGCGAGACGCCGGCCGTCTTCGTCGCGGAGATCGCCGTCGCGAGCGTGGTGGCCGAGGGCGATGCGAGATACGCACGGACCGCGGTCAGCGCCGTGTTGAGCGGCGCGATCTGCCCATTGCGCTGCTGCACCGACTGGAGCTGCGCGGACAGCTGGTCCTCCAGCAGCGAGGAGCGGGAGGTCTGCACCGCGAGGAGTGCCTGCTCGAGGTCGAGGGCGGCGACGTTGATGGAGTTCAGCGACACGCCGGGAAGGAGGGCGACGACGGGCGCGAGGAGGCTCCTGGCTTGCTGTGCCTGCGCCGGCGTGGGCTGCACGACGAGTCCGAGGACCTGGCTGGCCTGGTTCGCGACGAAGGAGGGCTGTGTCCCTCCCGCGGCCGCCGCGCCGAGGAGTGAGCCGAGGTGCTGCTCGGAGATGCCGCCGAGCGTGTCCCCGATGTTCGAGGCGCCGCCGAAGAGGCGGGCGTAGACGGCGGTGAGCTGCGCCCGCGTCCCGGTTCCGGCCGGGTCCTGGGTCGGGGTCGGCGTCGGCGTCGGCGTCGCGGTCGCGGTCGGCGTCGGGGTCGGCGTCGGCGCGGGCGTCGCGGTCGGCGCGGGCGTGGGCGTCGGCGTCGGTGTCGGCGCGGCAGTCGGTGTCGGCGCCGGTGCGCCGCCCGTCGACTGCAGCGTGAACGTGCGCTGGACGAGGACGGGACCGCTCGCGCCGCTCGGCAGCGCGAACGGCGGGTTGGGCTCGGTCTGGCTGCCTGCCAGCACGAGGCCGGACGGCGGCGTGAGCGATACGGCGTAGTCGGCGGACGCGCTCGTGGGCAGCGCACCGCTGGTGAACGAGCCGTCGGCGCTCAGCGGGATGTGCTGCACCGGGGTTCCGCCGCTGGTGATGACGAGCGCGGCACCGCGGAGATCCGCGAGCGCCTGTCCGTCGGCGGTCGCGGTGATCCGGCCCGAGAGCGTGCCGTGCGTCCCCTGGAAAGTGACGTCGACTGTTCGGCCGCTTCCGAGGAGGAACTCCGTCCGCACGTCCGGGACGCCGAGGTCGCCGGCGGCTCCGGGCCAGGTGGCGTCGACGACGTGGGACGTCTCCTCCCCTGCCACGACCACCGAGACGGTGCCGTCGGCGGCGGTGACGCCGCTTGCGAGGATCGGGGCGTCGCTGTAGGGGGCGCGGACGCTGATCTGCACGCCGGCGAGCGCGGCGGCATCCGTCCCGTCGTCGATGCGAACGGACACGGTGACGGGGTGACTGGTCGGGACGATCGCCTGGGCGGGCAGCGGGACGGCCAGGACGGTGAGTCCGGTGACGGTCGCCATGGCGCCGAGGATGCGGATCCGGGCGGCGAGAGCGGGCAGACGGACGTGCGCGCTGCGCGCACGAGGGCTTCGGGTGAGGCGGGGCATCGGTGCCTTTCGGGGGAAACGGGTCCCTCAAATTATGGATGCAGTGCAAACTTGTACACAAGCCAGGGATTGACTGGGTAGGGTGAAGCTCGGATCCGTCGCAGGGGGTAGGCATGGTCGAGGGCCTTCGGGAACGCAAGAGACGCGCCGCGCGCCGTGCCATGGAGCAGGCGGCGGTCGACATCGCCTACGACGAGGGCGTCGGCGCCGTCACGGTCGATCGGGTGTGCGCGGCGGCGCTGGTCTCGCGCAGCACGTTCTTCAACTACTTCTCCTCGCTCGAGCAGGCCATCTTCGGCGCGGCGCTCGAGTACGACCCGCAGCTGACCGACGACATCCTCGGCCGGCATTCCGATGACCTCGTCGTGGCGGCCTCCCGCATCGTGATGGAGTCCGTGCGGGGCGCGGTCGACGACGACCTCACGCGGCGCCGGTTCGCGCTGTTCGCGCGGGAGCCGGGCACCACGAGCGCCGTGTCGTGGGCGAGTCACGAGAGCCGCGAGCGCCTCATCGCGGTCATCGCCGCCTGGCTCGACGCGCATCCCGAGCACGCCCGCCTGGCCGACCCCGATCACACAGCGGAGGCGCGCCTGACCGTCGCGTTCGCGATCGCGCTCGGCGACGAGGTGCAGCGGGACGCCCGTGAGGTCGACGGCGAAGTGCGCATCGACCTCGAGACGTTCCGCACCGCCAGGCGCCGGATGGCGGCGATCAGCGCCGCGGCGGAGTGATCGCCGCCATCCGGGTCACTTCACCTGCGCGCTGATGACGCTCATGACCGCCGTATCGGCGAGGGTCGTCGTGTCGCCGACCTCACGGCCCTCCGCGACGTCGCGCAGCAGCCGGCGCATGATCTTCCCGGAGCGGGTCTTCGGCAGCTCGCCGACGATGTAGACATCCCGCGGGCGGGCGATCGGGCCGATCATCTCGCCGACCCACGCGCGGAGGGTTCCCGCGAGGCCCTCGGGGGAGTGCTCGTGGAGGTAGCTCTCCTTGATGATGACGAAGGCGACGACGGCCTGCCCGGTCGTCTCGTCCGATGCGCCGACGACGGCGGCCTCCGCCACGGCGTCGTTGCCGACGAGGGCCGACTCGATCTCCGTCGTGGAGAGGCGGTGGCCGGAGACGTTCATGACGTCGTCGACGCGGCCGAGGAACCAGACGTCGCCGTCGTCGTCGAGGCGGGCTCCGTCGCCGGCGAAGTAGAAGCCCTGCTTCTCGAACTTCTCCCAGTACGTCTCCTTGAACCGCTCCGGGTCACCCCAGATGCCGCGCAGCATGCTGGGCCACGGCTCCTTGATCACGAGCAGGCCGCCGTTGCCGTTGCCGACGTGGACGCCGTCGTCATCCACCACGTCGACGGAGATGCCGGGGAGCGGAACCTGCGCGCTGCCGGGCTTCGTCTCGGTCACGCCCGGAAGGGCGGAGACCATCATGGCCCCGGTCTCGGTCTGCCACCAGGTGTCGATGATGGGCGCGGTCTTTCCGCCGATGATCTTGCGGTACCACATCCACGCTTCCGGGTTGATGGGCTCGCCCACCGAGCCGAGGAGCCGCAGCGACGACAGGTCGAACTGCTTCGGGATGGAGCGGCCGAGCTTCATGAAGGAGCGGATGGCGGTGGGCGCCGTGTAGAGGATCGTGACGCCGTACTTCTCGATGATCTCCCACCAGCGGCCCGGATGCGGGGTGTCCGGCGTCCCCTCGTAGAGCACCTGCGTCGCGCCGTTGGCGAGCGGACCGTACGTCACGTAGGTGTGGCCGGTGACCCACCCGATGTCCGCCGTGCACCAGAAGACGTCCGTCTCGGGGTGGATGTCGTGCGCGACGCGGTTCGTGAAGGCCGCCTGCGTGAGGTAGCCGCCCGAGGTGTGCAGGATGCCCTTCGGCTTCCCGGTGGTCCCGGACGTGTAGAGGATGAACAGCGGGTTCTCCGCGGGGAACGGCTGCGCCTCGTGGTCGGGGGAGGCCTGCGGCACGACGTCGTGCCACCACAGGTCGCGCTCCTCGCGCCACGGCACCTCGTTCCCGGTGCGCTTGACGACGATCACGTGCTCCACGCTCTCCTGCGGGCCTGAGCCGTTGCGGTCCGCGAGCGCCATGTCCACGGCGGGCTTCAGCGGCGACACCCGCCCCTTGCGGTAGCCGCCGTCGGCGGTGATGACGATCTTCGCGCCGGCGTCGTCGATGCGGGAGCGCAGGCTGTCGGCGGAGAACCCGCCGAAGATGACCGAGTGGATCGCGCCGATCCGCGCGGAGGCGAGCATCGCGGCGATGGCTTCGGGGATCATCGGCATGTAGATGGCGATCCGGTCGCCCGGTTCGACGCCCAGGCCGAGGAGGACGTTCGCGAGGCGCTTGACCTCGTCGGTGAGCTCGGCGTACGTGACGGCGCGGGAGTCGCCCTCCGGCTCGCCCTCCCAGAGGAGTGCGACGCGGTCGCCGTTGCCGGCCTCGACGTGCCGGTCGAGGCAGTTGTACGCGACGTTCAGCTCGCCGTCGGCGAACCACTGCGCGAACGGCGGGTTGGACCAGTCGAGGACCTGCGTGAACGGCGTGTGCCAGTGCAATGCGCGGGCCTGCTCCGCCCAGAAACCCTCCCGGTCGGCGCGGGCCTGGTCGTACAGCTCCGCGGTGGCGTTCGCCTGCGCGGCGAACTCCTCGGGCGGGGAGAACCGGCGGGTCTCATTCAGCAGGTGATCGATCTGGCTGCTCATCTGGCGCGCTCCTTTGCGACGGGCCCGCGGCGGTGCGGGAGGCGGCACGGGTGCCGCGACGATTCCGGACAATCTAAACGGCGGTGCAGATCGCTCACTACCGCCGATAGTGGGTGGCGCGACGGCCGCGGAATTCCCGGGCGGGAGAGATATATCGGTTCCCGGCGGCGGTGCGGATTTGTCCTCCCAGGTTCGTTCCGTAAGATCGGGTCGGCCGAACATTGATTCTGGCGATGCAGCGTCCCGATACCCCCATAACGGGCGCTTGCATGTGGCGGCATCCCATTCCCCCCAATGGGATGCCGCCCTCTCTCTTTCTGCGGCTGTGCTCCGCGCTTCCTCCCCAGGCGCCCTCGACGGGGGACCTGTCCCCGATGAGCCTGCGGAGCACACGCGGCGGATGCCGTCGACCTAGCGTCGGGGCATGCCCGAGTCATTCGTCGTCCGCCCGCGCATGAGTGCGCCCACGCCCGCGCACGAGGAGGGCGCGGCCGCGCGCGCGGGCCGGAGCGCGGGGGTGGTGACGGTCGACGAGCGGCGGCGCGTGCCGGATCATCCCGTGCTGGAGCCGCTGCTGCCGTACCTGACCGATCCGGCCGTGACGGACGTCTTCATCAACGGCTCCCACGGTCTCTTCGTCGACCGCGGTGCGGGCGCCGAGCGGGTCGCGGGATGGCGTGCCGCGGACGCCGAGGTCCGCGCGCTCGCCGTCTCGCTCATCGGGATCGGCGGCCGGCATCTCGACGACGCGTCACCCTGCGTCGACGTGCGCTGGGAGCACGGCGCCCGCGTGCACGCCGTCCTGCCGCCCGTGTCGTGCGTCGGCACGGCGATCTCGATCCGGCTCCCCGCGACCGGCACCCCGCGCTTGGACGATCTCGGACGTGCCGGCATGTTCGACGCCACGGTCGGCGCGCGCCTCGAAGGACTCGTCGCCGGCCGTGCCAACATCCTCGTCACCGGCGCCACGGGAGCGGGGAAGACGACCCTGCTCGCCTGCCTCCTCGGGCTCGTGCCGCACCGCGAACGGATCGTGACGATCGAGGACGTCGCGGAACTCCGGATCGCGCATCCGCATCACGTGCGCCTGGAGGCGCGGCAGGCGAACCTGGAAGGGGCGGGTGGCGTGCCGCTCAGCCGCCTCGTGCGCGAGGCGCTGCGGATGCGGCCCGATCGCCTCGTCGTGGGCGAATGCCGCGGGGAAGAGGTGCGTGAACTGCTGACCGCCCTCAATACGGGGCATGACGGCGGTGCGGGGACGGTCCATGCCGGTGCGCTCCACGACGTGCCGGCGCGCCTGGAGGCGCTGGGCTCCCTCGCCGGGATGGACGACCACGCCGTCGCCCGCCAGGTGGTCAGCGCGATCGGCGCCATCGTCCACGTCGAACGCGGAGCGGACGGCATCCGCCGTGTGACCGGTATCGCCCGCCCCGTCGCCCCCGGCGGGCGCCTGGAGATCGTGGTGGCCGATCCATGAGGGCGGCGCCGGGACGTCGCGGGCGGGCCGATGCCGGGGGTGAGGGCGCCGCGGCCGTCGCCGAGACGCTGCACCGCCTGGCCGTGCTGCTGCAGGCCGGCGTGGCACCGGGGCGGGCCTGGCGGCACCTCGCCGACACGGGCGACGTCGACGCGCGACGCGTCTGCGACGCTGCCGATCGTGGGGCGGCTCCCGCGGATGCCGTCGCCGCACTGGGCGGTGCGTGGCGGCAGGCCGCCATCGCATGGCGCGTGGCGCTGACCGTCGGGGCGCCCCTCGCGCAGAGCCTCCGCGGCCTGGCCGACGCGCTCCGCGAGGCGCAGGAATCCCGCGACGACGTCGCCGTCGCGCTCGCCGAGCCGGCCGCGACCGCGCGGCTGATCGCGTGGCTTCCGCTGGTCGCCGTCGCGCTCGCGCTGCTGCTGGGATTCGATGTCGTCGCCACGGTCACCAACCCGATCGGCATCGCGTGCCTCGTCGCCGGGGTGGCGCTCATGGTCGGCGCGCACCGCTGGTCGGCGCGTCTGGTCGCCCGTGCGCAGCCGGACCCGTCGATCGCGGGACTGGACGCGGAAGTCGTCGCCATCGCGCTGTCCGGCGGGGTCTCCATCGAACGCGCACTCCAGGTCGTCGAGGAGGCCGGCGGCGGCGCGCCGACCCCCGGCACGGCCGACGTCCTGGTGCTCTCGCAGAGCGCCGGCGCGCCCGCCGTCGAGCTGCTCCGCGCGGCCGCGGCGTCCGAGCGTCATCGCATCCGCACGGACGGCCGCCTGCGCGCCGCCCGGCTGGGGAGCAGGCTCCTGCTGCCCCTCGGCGTCTGCACCCTTCCGGCATTCCTCCTGCTCGGTGTCGCGCCGATGCTCCTCTCCGTCCTGACCACGACGCCGCTGACCCTCTAGACCGTGCCCACCCCATCCCAACGCACCGCGAGAACGCACTGCGAGAACGCACTGCGAGAACGCACAGAGAAGGAGTCCCACCATGACCCGCAAGACCCGCACCCACGAGACCCCGCCCCGCAACGCCTTCGGCCGCCGAGCGCTCCGGCGGGGAGCCGCGGAGCGCTCGGCGCCCTCCGTGCCGTCCCTGCCGCACCTCACGTCGCGCCGCGCCGCGGAGCTGTTCGGCGACGAGACCGGCGCCGCGACGGCGGAGTACGCCATCGCCACGATGGCCGCCGTCGCGTTCGCCGGCCTCCTTGTGATCATCATGCGCAGCGATGAGGTGCGCGGCATCCTGACCGACCTCGTCCGCCGCGCGCTCACGGTCGCATGATCACGCGCCGCGACGAGCGCGGGTCGGTGACGGCGGAGTTCGCCGTCGTCGTCCCCGCCGTCGTGCTGGTGATGCTGCTCTGCGCCGCGACTCTCACGGGGGCGGCCCGGCAGGTGCGTCTCGAGCAGGTCGTCGCGCAGGCGGCCCGGCTGGCGGCGCGCGGCGAGGACGGCGCCCGCGTCCATGCCGACGCGGCCGCGCTCGGCGGGACGGTCAGCGTCCGAGACGACGGTGACCTCGTCTGCGCGACAGCCACCGCGCCGCCCGCGGTCGCCCTCCCGCTGCCTCCGCTGCGCGCCTCCTCCTGCGCCCTGAGCGGCGGACGATGAGCGGCGGACGATGAGCGGCGGACCATGAGCGGACTGAGCCTCGCCGTCGGCGTGCTCGCCGTCACCGCGACCCTCGCCGTCGGCTACACGGGCGTCGGTGTGGCCGCGAGCCGCAGCATCCGCGCGGCCGCTGCAGCGGACGCCGCCGCCCTCGCCGCCGCCGACGCGGCATCCGGCGCCGCACTCGGCGTGCCGTGCGACCGGGCGGCCGAGATCGCGGCGCGGCACGGGGCCGCGGTCGCGGTCTGCGCGGTGGACGGGCTCATCGCGACGGTGGAGGTGACGGTGCCCGTCGGGGTGTTCACGGCGCGCGGCCGGGCCCGCGCGGGGCCGCCGCCGTGACGCCTGCGCGGCCCCCGCCGCGCCTGCCGCGCGGCACCCGCCGTAAGTGCACAGCCGCGATGCTCCCAGGATTCTCCTGCTCGTGCGGTGTGTATGGTGTGCTTCGGAGAAAGGACGGCCCGTGGCAGACGGCAAGAAGCTCGTCATCGTCGAGTCCCCGACGAAGATGAAGTCGATCCAGGGATACCTGGGCGACGGGTACGAGGTGCTCAGCTCGGTCGGTCACATCCGTGACCTGGCCAATAAGAAGGACATCCCGGCCGAGTTGAAGAAGACGTCGGTGGGCAAGTACTCCATCGACATCGAGAACGACTTCACCCCTCTCTATGTGGAGAGCGATCGCGGCAAGAAGACGGTCGCCGAGCTCAAGCGCGCGCTCAAGACCGCCGACGAACTCCTGCTCGCCACCGATGAGGACCGCGAGGGCGAAGCCATCGCGTGGCACCTGCTCGAGGCGCTCAAGCCCAAGGTCCCCGTCAAGCGCATGGTGTTCCACGAGATCACCAAGGACGCGATCCGTGCCGCCGTCGACAACACCCGCGAGCTCGACCTCGCCCTCGTCGACGCGCAGGAGACCCGCCGCATCCTCGACCGTCTCTACGGCTGGGACGTCTCCGACGTCACCCGGCGCAAGGTCGGCCAGGGCACATCCGCCGGCCGCGTGCAGTCCGCCGCGACGCGCCTCGTCGTCGACCGCGAGCGCGAGCGCATGGCGTTCGTGTCCGCCTCGTACTGGGACGTCGAAGCCGTCGCCGCGAAGGACGCCGAGGCCTTCTCGACCCGCCTCGCCCGCCTCGACGGCGCGCCGCTCGCACGCGGCACCGACTTCGACGACGCCGGTCAGCTGAAGAAGGCCGTCGTCGTCGTCACCGAGGAGCAGGCCCGCGCCCTCGCCGCAGCCCTCGAAGCCGCCGGCACCGCGACGGTCGTCTCGGTCGAGGCGAAGCCCGGATCCCGCAGCCCCAAGCCCCCGTTCACCACGTCGACCCTCCAGCAGGAGGCCGGTCGCAAGCTCTCGATGAGCGCCAAGCACGCCATGGGCGTCGCGCAGCGGCTCTACGAGAAGGGCTACATCACGTATATGCGCACCGACTCGACGGCGCTGTCGGCGCAGGCCGTCACGGCGGCGCGCGAGCAGGCCGTCGCGCTGTACGGCGACAAGGCCGTCCCCGCGAACCCGCGCAGCTACCGCAACAACAGCAAGAACGCGCAGGAGGCGCACGAGGCGATCCGCCCCTCGGGCGAGAGCTTCCGGACGCCCGCGTCCGTGGCATCCGGTCTCGACCGCGACGAGCTGCGACTGTACGACCTCATCTGGAAGCGCACCGTCGCGAGCCAGATGTCCGACGCCAAGTACGAGACCACGACCGTCACGCTCGACGCGCAGGCCGGCACGCAGGTCGCGACCTTCACGGCATCCGGCACCGTCTACACCTTCAAGGGCTTCCTCGAGGCGTACGAGGAGGGCCGCGACGAGAAGCGCGGCGACGCCGACAAGGCGGAGGACCAGTCCCTCCCCATCGTCGCGGTCGGCGATGAGCTGCGTCTGCGCGACATCGAGCCCAAGGGCCACGCGACGAGCCCGAAGCCCCGCTACACGGAGGCGTCGCTCGTCAAGGCGCTCGAGGAGAAGGGCATCGGCCGTCCCTCGACCTTCGCGAGCATCATCGACGTGATCCTCGACCGCGGCTACGTCAGCAAGCGCGGCCAGGCGCTCGTGCCGAGCTGGCTGGCGTTCAGCGTCATCCGCCTCCTCGAGGAGCACTTCAGCGAACTCGTCGACTACGACTTCACCGCCGCGCTCGAAGACGACCTGGATGCCATCGCCCGCGGCGAGCAGGATCGTGCGGCGTGGCTGCGCGAGTTCTACTTCGGCTCGGACGACCACCGGGGGCTCCGCAACATCGTCGACAACCTCGGCGACATCGACGCCCGCGAGATCAACTCGACGCCCATCGGCGACGTCGCGACGCTGCGGTTCGGCAAGTACGGCCCCTACCTCGAGGTGCCCGGCGACGAGGAGACCCCGCGCCGCGTCAACGTGCCGGAGGACCTCGCTCCGGACGAGCTCACGCCGGAGAAGGCGCGCGAGCTCATCGACGCGCCGGTCGCCGGCGACCGCGTGCTGGGACAGAACCCGGACACCGGACGCGACATCGTCGTGAAGGACGGCCGCTACGGCCCGTACCTCGAGGAGGTGCTCCCGGAGACGGAGGCGCCTGCCGAGGATGCGCCGAAGAAGCGCGGTGCGAAGAAGGATGCCGCTCCCAAGCCCCGCCGCGCCTCGCTGTTCAAGAGCATGTCGCCCGACACCATCGACCTCGAGACCGCGCTGAAGCTGTTCGCGCTGCCCCGCACCGTCGGCACCGACCCGGAGACCGGCGACGTCATCACGGCGCAGAACGGCCCATACGGCCCGTACCTGAAGAAGGGGACGGACTCCCGGAACATCGGCAGCGAGGACCTCATCTTCGAGATCTCGCTGGAGCAGGCGCTCGAGATCTACAAGCAACCGAAGTACGGCAACCGCGCCGCGTCCAGCGCCCTCAAGGAGTTCGAGGCCGACCCGGTCAGCGGCAAGCCGATCAAGATCAAAGACGGCCGGTTCGGCGCGTACGTCACCGACGGGACGACGAACGTCACGATCCCCCGGGGTCAGATGCCCGACGACATCACGTTCGAGATCGCCGTGCAGATGCTCGCCGACAAGCGCGCCAAGGGTCCCGCCCCCAAGCGCACGACGACCCGCAAGGCGCCGGCCCGCAAACCCGCCGCGAAGAAGTGACCGGCCTCTGGATCACGTTCGAGGGCGGTGACGGGTCGGGCAAGACGACCCAGGCCGCGCTCCTCGAGCAGTGGCTCAGCGACCAGGGCCGCACCGTCGTGCGCACCCGTGAGCCCGGCGGCACCGACGTCGGCGTGCTGATCCGCGACATCGTCCTGCACCACCGCGGCGACATCGCGCCCCGCGCCGAGGCGCTGCTGTACGCCGCCGACCGCGCACACCACGTCGCGACGCTCGTGCGGCCGGCGCTGGAGCGGGGCGACGTCGTGATCCAGGACCGCTACCTCGACTCCTCGGTCGCCTATCAGGGCGCGGGGCGGGTGCTGGATGCCGGCGAGGTCCGGGACCTGTCGCTGTGGGCGACCGGCGGCGCGCTGCCGGACGTCACCGTGCTGCTCGACCTGGATCCCGCCGCCGCGCGGGCGCGATTGGATGCCGCCGACAAGCCCTTCGACCGGCTCGAGGCCGAGAAGGCCGAGTTCCACGAGCGCGTGCGTACGGCGTTCCTCGAGCTGGCGGCATCCGAACCGGAGCGGTTCCTCGTGCTCGACGCATCGCTCCCCGTCGAAGAGATCGCCGCCGCCGTCCGCGACCGCGTCGCCGGCGCCCTGCGCTGAGCCGGCGCCGGGCGGGGCGCCACGTTCATCCGCGGCGAATCGCGGGTCCGCGGGGCCCGCACCCGCACTTCGGCGCGGGCGAAGCGCAGGGCCGATCGTCATCCGCGCCGAATCGCGGGTCCGCGGGTCCCGCACCCGCACTTCGGCGCGGGCGAAGGGTGGGGATGCGGGAGGCCGCTGCAGGGCCGATCTTCATCCGCGGAGAATCGCGGGTCCGCGGGGCCCGCACCCGCACTTCGGCGCGGGCGAAGGGTGGGGATGCGGGAGGCCGCTGCCCGGCCGATGTTCATCCGCGCCGAATCGCGGGTCCGCGTCGGATACACCCGCACTTCGGCGCGGATGAAGAGACCACCGAACCATCCTGAGCCCGGGCCCGGAACCTCCCCCGAACCCTCCTGCACATGCGAGCGCAGGCGCGGTGGGGTCGGTGCCAGCGCCTAGGCTGGTCGGCATGGAGTCCGCCCCCCTCGTCCACGACCTGTCGTGGACCGACGTGTGGGGTCAGGACGCCGCGGTCGCCCAGCTCCAAGCCGCCGCCGACGACCCCACCCAGCTCGCGCACGCGTGGCTCATCACCGGCCCGCCGGGCTCCGGCCGGTCGACCCTCGCCTACGCGTTCGCGGCCGCGCTCATCGCCGAGCCCGGCGATGACAACGCCATGCGGCAGGTCCTCGCGGGCACGCACCCCGACCTCACGGCGCTGCGCACCGAGGGAGTCATCATCTCCATCAAGGACGCCCGCGCCCTCGTCGAGCGCTCCTACTTCTCGCCGTCGCTGGGTCGCCACCGGGTGATCGTCATGGAGGATGCCGACCGCATGGTCGAGCGCACCAGCAATGTCCTGCTGAAGGCTCTCGAAGAGCCGCCGGAGGGCACCGTCTGGATCCTCTGCGCGCCGAGCGACGCCGACCTTCTCCCGACGATCCGCTCCCGCGTCCGCATCCTCCGCCTCCGCGAGCCCGACGTCGACGACGTCGCCCGGCTCATCGTGGCCCGCACGGGCGTCGACGAGGTCACGGCTGAGCAGTCCGCCCGGCTCGCGCAGCGCCACATCGGGATGGCGCAGCGCCTCGCGACCGACGCCGATGCCCGCGCCCGCCGCGACGAGACGCTGCGCGCCGTCCTCCGCGTCCGGGGGGTCGGCGACGCGGTCGAGGTCGCCGCGCGCATCGTCGCCCTCGCCACCGACGACGCCAAGGCCCTCACCGCCGAACGCGACGAGGCCGAGCGCGAGTCGCTGCTCCGCACCCTCGGCATCGCGCCCGGCGCGGCCGTCCCGCCCGCCGTCCGCGGCCAGCTGAACGCCCTCGAGGACGACCAGAAGCGTCGCGCCACGCGGAGTCTCCGCGACGGCATCGACCGCGTGCTCACCGACCTCGAGTCGATGTACCGCGACACGCTCATGCTGCAGCTGCGCCCCGACGCCGACCTCATCAACCGGGAGATCGCCGACGACCTCGCCGCCCTCGCGAAGGCGTGGACGTCGCAGCGGACGCTCACCGTGCTGGACCAGATCTCCACCACCCGGACGAACCTCGAAGGCAACGCCGCACCCGCGCTGGCCCTCGAGAGCATGCTCGTGACCGTCGCGAGCGGAAGGACCCCGTGAACCGCCGAGCCCGCGCCCGCGCCGCCTTCGTCGCCCTCGTCGTGGCGGGCACGACCCTCACCGCGTGCGTGATCCGCGGCGACACCGACGACACCCCCGCCCCGGCACCTTCCCGCACCCCGAGCACGGACGGCATCGCGGCAGACCTCCTCCCGTTCTACGGGCAGGAACTGGACTGGACCACCTGCGAGGGCGCCGACGAGGGAAGCTACCACTGCACGACCGTCACGGCGCCGCTGGACTGGTCGGCCCCGGATGCCGGTGAGCTCGAGCTCGCCGTCATCGTCCGAAGCGCCGGCAGCGGCGAAGCGGCGGCATCCCTGCTGACCAACCCGGGCGGGCCCGGCGCGAGCGGATACGACCTCGTCGCCGACTCCGCCGTCTTCGCCGTGGGCGACACGCTCGCCGACGCCTTCGACGTCGTCGGCTTCGACCCGCGCGGTGTCGGGCGCTCCACCGCGGTCACCTGCTTCGACGCCGCCGCCATGGACGCCTACCTCTTCGACATCCCCGCCGACCCGCGGGGCAGCGCCGCTTGGGAGGCGGAGCTCACGCAGCGCAACAAGGAGTTCGCCGCGGCCTGCGAGGCCGGCAGCGACGGCATCCTGCCGTTCATCACGACCGTCAACGCCGCCCGCGACATGGACCTGCTGCGCGCCGTCCTCGGCGACGACAAGCTGACATACCTCGGCTACTCGTACGGCACATTCCTCGGCGCCACGTACGCGCAGCTGTACCCCGACCGCGTCGGCCGTCTCGTGCTCGACGGGGCGATCGACCCGTCGGTATCCGGCCTCGACGTCGGCACGACCCAAGCCATCGGCTTCGAGTCCGCGCTGCGCGCCTACATGGCCGACTGCCTCAGCCAGCGAGAGTGCCCGTTCCGCGGCACGGTCGACGACGCGATGGCCGACCTCGGCACGCTGCTCGCCGGTGTCGACAAGACACCGCTGCGCAACGGCGACGGGCGGATGCTGGGCGCGGACTCGCTCATGACGGGCATCATCGCGGCGCTGTACTCCCAGGACAGCTGGAGCTATCTCAGCCAGGCCCTCGGCCAGGCGCTGAGCGGCGACCCCGAGCTCGCCTTCTTCCTCGCCGACTTCTACTACAACCGCAGCGAGTCCGGGTACGAGGACAACTCCACCGAGGCGTTCCGCGCATACAACTGCATGGACTACCCGATCGAGACCGACGCGGGCGCCGAGGCGGCGGCCGAGGCGCTCATCGCCGAGAAGGCGCCGACGATCGCGCCCTACTGGACCGGTGTCGACGCGTGCGAGGTGTGGCCGTACCCGCCGACCGGGACCCGCGGGCCCATCGCCGCCGAGGGCGCCGCGCCCATCGTCGTCGTCGGCACGACGAACGACCCCGCGACGCCGTACGCATGGTCGGTGTCCCTGGCCGAGCAGCTCGCCTCCGGCGTGCTCGTCACCCGTGAGGGGGAGGGTCACACCGGCTTCAACAAGGGCAACGACTGTGTCGACGACGCCGTCGAGACGTACCTGCTCGAGGGCACGGTGCCGACGGACGGCCTCGTCTGCCGCTGACGGCCTGCGTGCCAGCGGGCAGCGAGGGCCTGGGCTACCGCCGCAGGACCCGCCGGGCCAGCGCGTTGCCGAAGAACTGCACGCCCTGCACGATCACGATGATGATGAGCACGGCCGCCCACGTGACCCACGGGTTGAACTGCTTGAACCCGTAGACGATCGCGAACTCGCCGAGGCCGCCGGCCGCGACGGCACCGGCCATCGCGGTCATGTCCACGAGCGCCACGACGACGAACGTGTACCCGAGCACGAGCGGGCCGAGGGCCTCCCGGGGGACGAGGCGGAAGAGGATCCGGGAGCGGCTTGCCCCGGCGGCGCGTGCCGCCTCGATGACGCCCGGACGGACGGTGAGGAGGTTCTGCTCGACGATACGGCTGATCGCGAAGAGGGATGCGATCGTGATGGCGAAGATCCCGAAGGTCACGCCGATGCCGGGGATGCCGACGCCCCGCGCCAGCGGCTGCACCGCGGCGAGCAGGATGATGAACGGGATCGGACGGATCGTGTTCACGACGACGTTCAGGATGCCGAAGACGACCTTGTTCGGGAACAGGCTCCCGGCCCGCGTGGCGTACAGCGCCATCCCGAGCACGAGGCCGCCGAGACCGCCCAGCACGAGGGCGAGCGAGGCGACATAGAGCGTCTCGGCGGTGGCCGCCCACAGTTCGGGCAGCAGATCGATGAGCCTATCCAAGGACGGCCTCCTCTTCGTGCAGGGGGGCGAAGGCGGATGCCGCGTCGATCGCGCGCTGCACGGCATCCGGTGCACCGGCGAGGGCGAGCGTCAGATGCCCGAACACGCGTCCGCGGATGTCGTTGATGCCGCCGTGCACGACCTCGAAGCGCACGCCCTCCGCGGCGAGCGCCGCGAACACGTCGCCCTGCGCGCCCTCGCGGTCGCGCACCCGGAAGGTGACGATCCGGCCGGGGTGGCGCTCCCGCAGCGTCTGCAGCTGCGCCCCGACCGGCACCTCCTCGATGATGCTCGCGACGAAGCGGCGGGTCGCGGGATGCTGCGGCGACGCGAGGATGTCGAACACGGCCCCTTCTTCGATCACGCGCCCGTGCTCCATCACGACGACGCGGTCCGCGATGCTGCGGATCACCTCCATCTCGTGGGTGATGACGAGGATCGTGATGCCGAACTCCACGTTGACCCGCTTCAGGAGAGCGAGTACCTCCTGCGTCGTGTCCGGGTCGAGGGCGCTCGTGGCTTCGTCGGCGAGCAGGATGCGCGGGCTCGTCGCGAGGGCGCGGGCGATGCCGACGCGCTGCTTCTGGCCGCCGGAGAGCTGCTCGGGGTGGCTCCGGGCCTTGTCGGCGAGGCCCACGAAGCGCAGCAGCTCCTCGACGCGGGCGTGGATCTCGGCGCGCGGGCGCCCCGCCACCTCGAGCGGATAGGCGACGTTGCCGGCGACGGTGCGCGAGTCGAAGAGGTTGAACTGCTGGAAGATCATGCCGATGTCGCCGCGGAGCCGGCGCAGGTCGCGCTCGCGCAACCGGGTGATGTCGGTCCCGTCGATCTCGAGGGCGCCCGCGGTCGGCGTCTCCAGTGCGTTGACGAGCCGCAGCACGGTGCTCTTGCCCGCACCGGAATAGCCGATGATGCCGCAGATCTCGCCCGCCTCGACGGCGAGCGACACGTCGTCGACGGCGGTGACGGGCGCGGCATCCTTGCCGGCTGGCGGGAAGGTCTTCGTCACGCCGGTCAGGCGGATGAGCGTCATGGCTGCTCCTCGACAGTGCTGCGAGCGGGGTACGGCGGGAACGCGTGTGCGGCCCGGTCACAGGACCGGGCCGCACACGAAGGGGTCTTACTGCTTCGCGCGGATGTCGTCCTGCACGTCGTTCAGCGAGGCGACGAGGTCGGCGACCGGGGTCTTCACGAGCACCGCGGTGCCGCCGGAGACCTCGAGCACGCCGTCCTGGACGGACTGGGTCTCCTGGAAGATCTCGACGAGCTTGAGGTACGTCGGGTTCTCGGCGTCCTCCGCCTTCGCGGCGAAGATGTTGATGTACGGGAACGCGGCCGGGTCGGACGGGTCGTCCTGCGCCAGCAGCTCGTCCTCGGTGAGGCCCGACTTCGTCACGAAGTCGTTGTTGACGATGGCGCCGGCGAAGTCCGGCAGCGACGACGCGGTGAAGTCCGCGTCCACGGCCTCGACCTTGACGGTCGACGCGTCGGCGTCGATGTCGGCGACGGTCGAGAAGATCGACCCGCCGTCCTCGAGCTCGATGAGTCCGGCGGACTGCAGCACCAGCAGCGCGCGCGCCTGGTTGGACTCGTCGTTCGGGACCGCGATGGTCTCGCCCTCGGGGATGTCGGCGACGTCGTCGTACTTCGTCGAGTACAGGCCCAGCGGGTAGATCGCCGTGGCGCCGATCGGCTGCAGGTCGTCGTCGGCGGCGACGTTGTAGGTGGCGAGGTAGATGATGTGCTGGAACTGGTTCAGGTCCAGTTCGCCCGCCGAGACGGCCGGGTTCGGCTGGTCGTAGGAGGTGAAGTCGACGATCTCGACCTCGATGCCCTCTTCCGCGGCAGCCTCGGTGTACAGCTCCCAGTACGGGTCGCCCGCGCCGACGACGCCGATGCGGACGGGGCCCGTGGTCTCGGCGTCATCCGCGCCGTCGGCGGCGGAGGACGTGCCGGCGCAGGCGCCGAGCGCGAGTGCGAGGGGGAGGAGGAGGGCTGCTGCGGACAGCGACTTCTTGGACATGTGGTGCTCCTTGGAGGTTCAGGGCACCACGTCGGCGCGGGAGCCGACACCGGGGTCGGCGTCACCGCGCTCGCCTCGTCGCGGTGCCTCATCGACCGTATGTCGCGATCGGCGCCGACTCGATTCGGCCGTAACAGTACGACACCCGGGCCTGTCGTCGCGTGGTTCGCGGCAGCCCGATCGACCCTGTAAGATCGTTGATCGTGCATAGCGCAAGCTAGGCGCGCCACCTTAGCTCAGACGGCAGAGCGATTCACTCGTAATGAATAGGTCAAGGGTTCGATTCCCTTAGGTGGCTCCGAATGGACACAGCCCTCGACATCGTGCTCGAGGTCTTCTCATGGCTCGGCTTCGGCGCAGGCCTTCTCCTGGCCGTCGTCGCCGTCATCCTGTGGGCGGCGGACGGGACCTGGCTGCCCGCCGACGCCCTCGTCGATCACGAGGATGACGGCACGGTCGTGCGCTGGTTCGACGCCGACGGGGATGCCAACGCCGCGCACGCCTCACCCGCGGAAGCGCAGCACCTCGTCGGCGCAGATCGCGCGCCGATCTGGTATCGCCACGGCTGGCGGGGACGGATGCGGCTCACGCGGCGCGCACCGGGGTTCCGCGCCGTCGCGTGGGCGGCGGCGAGCATGCTGGCACTCGGGGTGGTGTCGCTCGCGGCATCCTGGATCCTGCTCTTCGCGCGCGGCTGACCCGCGACGGCGGATCGGTGCGTCGCAGGTCAGCCGATCGCGAGCAGCGCGCCGGCCGCGAGCGCCAGGGCGAGCCCGACCCACTGGATGCGCGCGATGCGCTCCCCGAGCACGATCGCGGCGAGCAGCACCGTCCCCGCCGGGTACAGCGCCGTGAGGGCGGCGACGACGGCGAGATCGCCGTCGGAGCGGAGAGCGAGGAGCAGCAGCACGTTCGCGGTGGCGTCGACGAGTCCGCACGCCAGGGCGATCGTCCACGCCCGGCCCGCCATCATCCCTCGCCCGGCGCCGCCGTGCGTCGTCCCCAGCGCGGCGCCGGCCCGCACGCCGCCCCGCCGCGCGGCGACCACCGCGATCACGACGATGGTGCCGGTGATGAGGACGTTGACGCCACGGTTCAGCAGCAGAGGCACGACGCCGCTCGCCTGGCTCGTCTGGTCGATCAGGATGAGGAACGCGCCGATCGACAACCCGGAGCCGACCGCCATGACGAGTCCCCGTGCGCTCGGACGGGCGATGGCCTCACCCGGCAGGAACGCGACGAGCACGACGGCGATGAGGGCCAGAGCGAGCCCGGCGTAGCCGATGCCCGTGAGTCGCTCCCCGCCGATGAGGATGCCCCAGACCATCGGCGCGATCGCCGAGACCACGGCCGTGACGGGGGAGAGAATGCTCATCGGCCCGATCGCGAGGCAAGCGTAGAGGAGGCCGATCGCCGCGGCTCCGGTCACGCCGGACAGTGCACCCCACAGGGCGTCCTCCGGCGCCCACGCCCCGCCGAGCACCGGATATGCCAGCGCGAGCAGCAGGAGGCCGGAGAGGGCGGAGACCGCCGTCACTGCGACGGGCAGGACACGCCGCGCCGCGAACCCGCCGAGGAAGTCCGCCGCGCCGTACACGAGGGCGCCGAGGAGGGCGAGGGCGGCGGCGATCATCGTGTCGCCAGCCTAGAACCCGATTGGCAAGAATCGAGATTGCTAGATAAGCTAGCAATATGGCGAACTACCTGAAACCCTCCCGCTGGCTGCGGATCGGCATTCCTCTGCTGCTGGTCCTCATCTGGACGGCGGGCGGCGCGATCGGCGGCCCGTACTTCGGGAAGGTCAGTGAGGTCGCCACCAACGACCAGTCGACGTTCCTGCCGTCCAGCGCCGAGGCGACGCAGGTGCAGGAGCGCCTCTCCGACTTCACCGGTGGCGACACCATCCCCGCCCTCGTCGTGATCTCCGGTGACGGCGAGCTCGACGAAGGTCAGCTCGCCGAGCTGGCCGCCCTCGCGGAGGAGATCGGCGGCATCGACGGCGTCGGCGAGGTGTCGCCGCCGATCCCGTCCGAAGACGGGGAAGCGGTGCAGATCTTCGTGCCGCTGGACTCCTCCGGCGAGATCGGCGACCTCGTCACCGAGGTGCGCGACCTCGTGCAGGAGAACGTTCCCGCTGGTCTCGAAGGCTGGGTCACCGGGCCCGCCGGCTTCACCGCCGACCTCGTCGAGGGCTTCACGGGTATCGACGGGCTGCTCCTGATCGTGGCGCTCGGTGCCGTCTTCGTCATCCTCGTCATCGTCTACCGGTCGCCCCTGCTGCCCGTCCTCGTCCTCATGACGTCGCTGTTCGCGCTCTGCGTCGCGCTGCTGACGGTGTGGTGGCTCGCGAAGGCCGACATCGTCGTGCTCAACGGCCAGGTCCAGGGCATCCTGTTCATCCTCGTCATCGGCGCCGCCACCGACTATGCGCTGCTGTACGTCGCCCGGTTCCGAGAAGCGATCGGGGGAGGGCTCCGTCGCTGGGATGCCACCATCGCGGCGTGGAAGGGCGCGGTCGAGCCGATCCTGGCCTCGGGCGGCACCGTCATCGCCGGTCTCCTCTGCCTCCTGCTGAGCGACCTGGCCAGCAACCGCGCGCTCGGTCCCATCGCCTCGATCGGCATCGCGTTCTCGATGCTGTCGGCGCTGACATTCCTCCCGGCGCTGATGGCGCTGTGCGGTCGTGCCGCGTTCTGGCCCTTCATCCCGAAGACGGCGGGTGTGGCGCTGCCGAAGGACTTCACCCAGCCGGTCAGGGGCTTCTGGGCCCGCCAGGCCCGCCTCACCGCCCGGCACTCCCGCCCCGTCTGGATCATCTCCACGCTCGTGCTGCTCGTGATGGCGGCCGGCGCCTTCCAGCTCAAGGCCGACGGCGTGCCGGCCAGCGAACTCGTCCTCGGCGCCTCCGAGGCCCGCGACGGACAGAAGGTGCTCGCCGAGCACTTCCCGGCCGGTTCCGGCAGCCCGGCCTACGTCATCGTCGCGGAGGATCGCCTCACGGATGCCGTCACCGTGCTGGACGACGCGGACGGCGTCGACTCCGTCGCCGCCATCTCCGAGGACTCCCCGACCGGCCAGGCGCCCATCGAGCTGCAGGACGGCGTGGCCGTGCTCACGCCCTTCGGCCCTCCCGGAACCCCCGCGCCCGAGGCCACCGTCTCCGACGGGGACGTTCTTCTGGCCGTCACCCTCGCCGACGAGGCGGACTCCCTCGAGGCCGAACAGACCATCCGCGATCTCCGCGAGGCGTTCGCGAGCGAACTCGGCGACGGCGTCGCGCTGACCGGCGGAACGACCGCGGTCGATCTCGACACCAACGACACGTCGATCCGCGACCGGACGGTGATCATCCCGGTGATCCTGGTCGTGGTGCTGATCATCCTCATGCTGCTGCTCCGCGCGATCCTGGCACCGGTGCTGTTGATCCTCAGCGTCATCGTCTCGTTCGGCGCGGCGCTGGGGGTGAGCGCCCTGGTCTTCAACAACGTGTTCCAGTTCCCGGGCGGTGACCCCGCCGTGCCGCTGTACGGATTCGTGTTCCTCGTCGCCCTCGGCATCGACTACAACATCTTCCTCATGTCACGGGTGCGCGAGGAGTCGCTCAAGCACGGAACACGGTCCGGCATCCTGCGCGGACTCGTCGCGACCGGCGGCGTCATCACCTCCGCCGGGCTCGTCCTGGCGGCGACGTTCGCGGCCCTCGGGGTCATCCCGATCCTGTTCCTCGCGCAGCTGGCGTTCATCGTCGCGTTCGGCGTGCTGCTCGACACGTTCGTCGTGCGCTCGCTGCTCGTGCCGGCCCTGTCGTACGACATCGGCCGGAAGATCTGGTGGCCCTCGAAGCTGTCGCGCTTCGCCGGCGACGAAGACACCGTCGCAGCGAGCGACGAGCCGGAGGAGATGACCCGCGCGGAGTACCGGCGTACGCTCGAAGAATGACCAGAGCGCTGTTCATCGTCGATGTGCAGAACGACTTCACGGAGGGCGGTGCCCTCGGCGTCGACAGCGGTGACGCCGTGGCCGAGGGCATCACGTCCTACCTGAAGGATCATGCGGGGGAGTACGCCCTCATCGTGGCCTCGCGGGACTGGCACGACGCGGACTCGGACAACGGCGGGCACTTCTCCGCAGAGCCCGACTTCGCCGGGACCTGGCCCGTGCACTGCGTCGCCGACACCGACGGCGCCGCGTACGACCCGGGCCTGGACACCTCCGCCGTCACCCACCACGTGAGGAAGGGGCAGGGCAAGCCCGCCTACTCCCTCTTCGAAGGGGTGACGGATGCCGGTGAGGCCGTCGGCGACCTGCTCGCCGCGCACGGCGTCGTCGACGTGGACGTCGTGGGGATCGCGACGGACTACTGCGTGAAGGCCACCGCGATGGATGCCATCGAGCACGGCCGGCACGTCCGCATCCTCACCGACCTGATCGCCGGCGTCGCCCCGGAGACCAGCGATGCCGCCCTCGCCGAACTCGCCCACGCGGGTGCCGAACTGCAGGAGAGTGCCCGATGAGTCCTCAGGTCGCCCCCGGGTGGTACCCCGACCCGACCGACCCGTCGCGCGTGCGCTGGTGGGATGGGTCGTATTGGGGTCAGCAGAGCGCTCCGGCGGGTGCGTCTGCGGCGAGCCCGGCGCCCGCCGAACCCGCGCCCCCCGCGCCCGCCGAACCCGCGCCCGCCTATACCGCGCAGGCCGCGCCGTCCGTGACGCCGTGGCCCAGCGCCGCACCCGCGGTGGCGCGCACCGGCCCGTCCGCGCCGGGTGCCGCGACCGACACCATCTGGATCTACCTCGCGATCATCGCCGGCACGCTGCCGATGTTCACGATCTTCCTCATGGACTGGGATGGCTACCTCGACGTCATGGTGGAGATGTCCGGGCGCCCGTCGGCCGCTGCCGGCAGCGCCATGGTGAGCTGGGTCGGCGGCATCCTGCTGATCACGCTGCTGTCGTACGTCTTCCTGGGGTTGTCCGTCCTGTTCGCGTGGCTCGATTGGCGCGAACTGCGCCGGAGGGGCATCGACAAGCCGTTCCACTGGGCGTTCGCGTTCTTCGCTCTGATCGTGACGATCGGCGTCTACGTGATCGGCCGCACGGTGGTCGTCAAACGCGAGACGGGCAAGGGCCTCACGGCACTGTGGGTGTGGATCGGCGTGACCGTGCTCGGCTTCGTCGTCATCACCGTGTGGAGCATCACCTTCACGCAGCAGCTGATCGAGCGCATCCCGGTCAGCTGACCGGCACCCGCGGGTCGCCGGGATGGCCGGCGATCCGGCGGATTCGCCGCACGTCTCGCCTCCGAGCCCGTCCGGTGGCCTGTGCGAGGATGGGCAGGTGCAGACACTTCGCCGCGTCGTGCTGACCGTGGCCCTCCTCAACCTCGCGTACTTCTCCGTGGAGTTCGCTGTCGCCATCGCGATCGGCTCCGTGTCGCTCTTCGCCGACAGCGTCGACTTCCTCGAGGACGCCCTCATCAACCTGCTGATCTTCGCGGCGCTGCCATGGAGCGCCGCACGCCGCCGCACCGTCGGATCCGTGCTCGCGTTCGTGATCCTCATCCCCGCCGTCGCCACCGTCTGGGCGGCGGTCGCGAAGGCCTTCGACCCGTATCCGCCCGCGCCGCTCCCGCTCACTCTCACGGCTGCGGGAGCGCTCATCGTGAACCTCACCGCCGCCCTGCTGCTGGTGCGCCACCGCCACCACAGCGGAAGTCTCACCAAAGCCGCGTGGCTGTCCGCCCGCAACGACGCGTTCGCGAACGTCGCGATCATCGCCGTCGGCATCCTCACGATCTGGTTCGCCACCGGATGGCTCGACATCATCGCCGGGGTCGCGATCGGCATCCTCAATGCCGATGCGGCCCGCGCGGTCTGGAACGCCGCACGACGCGAGGTCGATCCCGCACCCTGACCCCGCGCGTCTCGGCCGCGATCCGCGCCGCCCGGGTGACGCTCGGGGACCTCTCAGCGAGCGCATCGGAGGATCCCGTATCGTTGCCGGCATTCCAGGGGGAGTACTCCGGCACGGTCGGCCCGTCACTACGGATGCACATCGCATCGTCCACCGGACCGTGCGCAACACATCGGTCGCCTACCTCGAACTCGCTGTCCTCGACTCGAAGCTCATCGTGAGCGTGCCCGTCGACCGGGCCGATGCCGTCGGGTTGCGGGCGGTGATGTCGCCCGAGGAGATCGAGGCGCTGCTCGCCGTCGTGCGGGCGCCGTCCGGCCCCGAGGTCGCTCAGTGGTCCCGGCGCTTCAAGGAGAACCGTGAGCGGCTGCGCACCGGCGACATCTTCACGCACGCCGCGATCGCCCGCGACCTCACGCGACGACTCGAATCCAAGGGGCTCTCGCAAGCCGAGCGCGACATGCTGCGCGAAGCTCGCAGGCCCATCGCCGTCGAGGTGTCGCTGTCGCTCGGCATCCCGATCGACGAGGCAGAAGGCATGCTGCACGCGGTCCAGGTGGAGGGCGCAGCAGTGGCCTGAGGGCGCGGTCAGGGCGCGGACCCGCTGTGGTCCGCGACATCGGGCTCGGCCCGGAGGATGTCCGCGATCTCCTCTTCGGGCCGAGGAGCGACGCTCTCGTCCTCCTCGAGCTCCGGAACCGTCGGCTCGCCGGGCGCAGGGACGTGGTGCTCGTGGTGCGATTCGGACGTCATGGCGCGATCCCTTCGTTCGTGGACTCCGTGCCCCGGGGCGGGGATCTCGAGCAGGTGCAGGAAGTCCTCGAACAACCCCACCATGTCGACGGCGTCGGGGTCCAGGAGCCACTGCAGCTGCAGGCCGTCCATCATGGCCGTGACGAGCTGACCGACGCGGCGCGGGTCGAGGTCGCGACGCATCTCGCCGCTGTCCTGCAGACGGGAGAAGGACGCGTCATCCTGGTGGCGGATCTGCCGGTATCGCTCGCGGAACGACTCATGAGCCGGATGCTGCGGATCCGTCGCCTCCGCCGACAGCACGACGTGCAGCGCGACGAGGCCGGGGGACTGGGCGTTGCGGGCGACCTGGTCGCGCATCGTGTCGACGAATCCGACCCCCGCGGCCGCTGATGCCTCGCGGCGCACGCGATCCATCTCGTCTCGCTCGGCGATGGTGGCCGCCAGCAGCCCCACCTTCGAGCCGAAGTGGTGCAGGAGCCCCGCGTCGGAGATGCCGACGCGGCGCGCGATCTCGCGCAGCGAGGTACCGCGGTACCCCTGTTCGCCGAAGACCTCGACCGCCGTCGACAGGATCCTCGTCCGCCGTTTGTCGCCTCGCACCTTCCGGAGGTCGGTGCGCGCGGCCATCGCGGCCGGTGGATGTTCGTCGGTCATACGCCACTCCCTTGCGAGCGTTTCGATCTGAGTCTATGGTGAACAAACTAAGCGAGCAGTCGCTAGGTTACTTTGACCGGGTGGCGCAGCCGCCACACTCAATGAGGAGGACCCCATGAAGATGGGACGCAAAGCGGTCGCGATCGGAGCGATCGGCATCGTGAGCATGCTGGCCCTGTCCGGATGCGGCCGCGCCGATGACGCGGACACGGGTGACGACGCCGAGGTGGGCACGATCGACGATTCGCCCGCCACGGGCGAGATCACGATCTGGGCGATGGGGGAGGAGGGCGAGAACCTCGGCGACTTCGCGGATGCCTTCATCGAGGACAACCCCGACGCGACCGTCACGGTCACCAACATCCCCTGGGCCGATGTCATGACCAAGTACCAGACCGCGGTCGCCGCGGGCACGGTGCCGGATGCCATCATGATCGGGTCGTCGCTGCTGCCCTCGATGGTCGCCGCCGGTGGTCTCGCACCGGTCCCCGATGGCGTGGTCGATGAGGACACCCTCAACGAGACCGCCGCCGAGTCGGTCATCGTCGAAGACACCGCGTACGCCGTGCCGTGGTACGTGGAGACCCGTGTCATGTACTACCGCACGGATCTCGCCGAGAAGGCCGGTGTCGAGCCGCCCGCCACGTGGGACGACCTCACCGCGTTCGGCGAGGCGATGAAGGCCAACGGCGCGCAGTACGGCATCCAGCTGCCGATGGGCGACGCGGAGGACTCCACCCAGGTCATCCTGCCGTTCTACGCGCAGGCCGGTGGCGAGGTCCTGAACGACGACGGCGACGCCTACGCCTGGGATGAGGCCGCACTGACGGACGCGCTGGAGTTCTACGCCTCGTTCTTCACCGAGGGCCTCGCACCCATGTCCGGCTACGGCGACGCGCAGACCGCTGCCTTCGCCGACGGCTCGAACCCGTCGTTCATCTCCGGTCCGTGGATGATCGGCGTGCTCGGCGACCAGGAGTCGCCGGAGTGGGTCGAGGCGAACGTCGGCACGGCCCCCGTGCCCGCCGGCGCCGACAACAACGACTCCTACCTCGGTGGTGGACACCTCGGCGTGTTCGAGGATGCCGAGAACGCGGACGGCGCGTGGAAGCTCATCCGCTGGCTGTCCGACGCCGACACGCAGCAGGCCTGGTTCGAGCAGGTGAACGCCCTTCCCGCTGTCAGCTCTGCGCTGGACGCGGAGCCGTTCACGTCGGACCCGCGCCTCACGGTGCTCGACGACCAGCTCGAGAACACCGTCGCGCCGCCGTCGGTGCCGAGCTGGAACGAGATGTCGGCCTTCATCGAGACCGAGGCCGAGAAGGTCGCCAACGGCAGCAGTGCCGCGGACGCGGCTGCGGCGATCATCGCCAAGGCCGAGTCCCTCGGCACGGGCTGGTAAACACGATGGCGCTCGCGTCGACGAGCGCGGCTGGGCGGCGAGGAGGATTCGCCGCCCAGCGGCGCCGCACCGCGGTGGCGGCCTGGCTGTTCGCCCTCCCGTTCGTCGCGATCTTCGCGGTGTTCATGCTCGGGCCGCTGATCGGCTCGTTCGCGATGTCGTTCACCGATCTCGGTGTGAAGGATCTGCGGACACCCTTCGCCGTGAACCCCGTCGGGTTCGACAACTTCGTCGCCCTTTTCCAGGACGAGCTGTTCGTCAAGTCGATCTTCAACACGTTCTATTTCGTCATCGTCGGCATCCCGCTGACGATGGCGGCGGGGCTGCTCCTCGCCGTCGCCCTCAACTCGGGCATCGAGAAGTTCCGGAGCGTCTACCGGGTCGGCTATTACACGCCGGTCGTGACCTCGATCGTCGCGGTCGCCGTCGTGTGGCGCTTCATCCTGCAGGACTCCGGCCTCGCGAACACCGTCCTCTCCTGGGTGGGCATCGACGGCCCGGACTGGCTCAACGATCCGTTCTGGGCCATGCCCTCGATCATCGCGATGGGTGTCTGGCGGAACATGGGCACGCTCATGATCATCTTCCTGGCCGGCCTCCAGGCCGTGCCGAGGGAGCTCTACGAAGCCGCCGAGGTCGATGGGGCGGGATCGTGGCGGAGGTTCACCGGCATCACCCTGCCGCTCATGCGCCCGACGCTCCTCCTCGGGGCCGTCCTGCTGTCGGTCGGGTTCCTGCAGGTGTTCGAGGAGCCGTTCGTCATGACCCAGGGCGGGCCGCTGAACTCGACCCTCTCCATCAGCTACTACGTCTACAACCAGTTCGGCTACGGCGACTACTCGCTGGCATCCGCTGCCGCCTACGTCCTGTTCGCCTTCATCGCGGCGCTCTCGGCCGTGCAGTTCCGCCTGCTGCGCTCGAAGGACAACTGACATGGCCACCATCACGAACGCACCCGTCACGCTGCCCGCGGCGGCGGACACCCGCCGACCGGGTCGCAGCCGCCGCCCCGCCTGGTCGCGCGCCGCGACGTACATCGCGCTGACCATCGGGCTCATCGTGACCCTGATGCCCTTCATCTGGATGCTGCTCGGCAGCTTCAAGACGCAGGGCGAGCTCCTGCAGCGCCCCATCACGTGGTGGCCCGAGCAGGCGACGCTCGACAACTACTCGCGTTGGCTGACGCAGCTGGACTACGGGCAGTTCTTCTTCAACTCGGTGTTCGTCGCTCTCGTGGTCGTGCTCGGCAACATCGCGTTCTGCTCGATGGTCGCGTACGCCCTCGCGAAGATGCAGTTCCCCGGCAAGAAGGTGCTGTTCCTCCTCGTGCTGCTGACGCTCATGGTGCCGGGCGTCGTGACTCTCGTGCCGATGTTCGTCCTCGTGGCCAACATGGGGCTCGTCGACACCTATCCGGCCCTGATCCTGCCGTTCCTGGCCGGTCCACTGGGCGTCTTCCTCATGCGGCAGTTCATCATGGGCGTCCCGGACGCACTGCTCGAGGCGGCGCGGATCGACGGGGCGGGGGAGTTCCGCATCTTCCTCCGCATCGTCATGCCGCAGTGCGGGCCGGCGATCGCGACGCTCGCGATCCTCACCTTCCTGGGCTCGTGGAACAACTTCCTGTGGCCCCTCGTGGTTGCCCAGACCGAGAAGATGTACACCCTGCCGGTCGCGCTGTCGCTGTACTCGGTCGGATCGAACGGCACCTTCTACGGCCTGCTGATGGCCGGGTCGGTGCTCGTCGTCACGCCGATCCTCATCCTGTTCCTCTTCCTCCAGCGCTACTTCGTGCAGGGAATCGCCATGACCGGGCTCAAGTGAGCTCAGACAAGGACCCATCCATGACCACGCTCACCTTCCCGGACGGATTCCTGTGGGGCGCCGCGACCGCGGGCCACCAGATCGAGGGGGGCAACGTGAACAGCGACTGGTGGCCGCGCGAGGTCGCCCCGGGCACCGACATCCCGGAGCCCTCCGGCGATGCCGCCGACAGCTACCACCGCTACCGGGAAGACATCACCCTGCTCGCCGAGGCGGGCCTGGACACCTACCGCTTCTCGCTGGAGTGGTCGCGCATCGAGCCGGAGGAGGGGATGGTCTCCCGTGCGGCGCTCGACCACTATCGCCGCGTCATCGACTGCTGCCACGAACTCGGCGTGAACGCGGCCGTCACGATCTACCACTTCACGACCCCGCGCTGGTTCGCGGATGACGGCGGCTGGCGCAACCCGGCATCCGTCGATCGCTTCGCGCGCTTCGTCGAGATGGTGCTGCCGCTGCTGCACAGTGCCTCACACGTGTTCACGATCAACGAGCCCAACATCCTCGCGATGATCTTCGCCGGCAAGGAGGGCAACCAGCAGATCCAGGCCGGAGCCCTTCCCGAACCGGATGCCGTTGTCACGGAGCACATCATCGCCGCCCACCACCGGGCCGTGGAACTCGTGCGCACGACGGGCCGCCCCGTCGGCTGGCCCGTCGCGCCGCAGCAGTTCTTCGCCGATCCCGGCGCCGAAGAAGTCTTGCGGGCGTACGCGTATCCGCGCGAGACGATCTTCCTCGAGGCGTCACGCGGCGACGACTTCATCGGCGTGCAGGCGTACACGCGCACGCGCATCACGCTCGACGGGCCGCTTCCTGCGCCGGATGACGTGGAGCAGACCCTCACCGGCTGGGAGTACTACCCGCCGGCCATCGCCGAGGCTGCGCGGCTCGCGCATGACGTCACCGGCCTGCCGGTGTTCGTCTCCGAGAACGGCATCGCGACCGCCGATGACGCCCGGCGCATCGACTACACCCGTGGCGCCCTGCGGGCCCTGCATGCCGAGATCGCCGCCGGGCTGCCCATGATCGGCTACCTGCACTGGTCACTGCTCGACAACTACGAGTGGGGGTCGTACGCTCCCACGTTCGGCCTCATCGCGTGGGACCGCGAGACGTTCGCGCGGCGTCCCAAGCCGAGCCTGGCGTGGCTCGGGGGCGTCGCGAAGGCGAATGCGGTCGAGGTCGACTGAGCGGCCGCGGTCTTGGGTGATGAGCGGCATCGTCAGCATCGAGTTGCTGCTGGACCCCGAATCCGAGGAGCTCGTGCGCGTGGAGTGGGAGCGCCTGGCGGCTGCCGGCCTCTCCAGTGCGGGGCGGCATACCTGCCCGAGCAACAGGCCGCACGTGACGCTGCTGGTGCGCCCTGCGCTGTCGCCGACGCGGTTCGAGGCTGCGCTCGCCGCCTTGCCGATCGCGCTGATGCTCGCCGAGCCCATCGTCTTCCGGCACGGCGACCGCGGCGTGCTGGCTCGGCGGATCGTGCCGACGGAGGAGCTGCTGAGCTTCCACCGCGCCGTGCACGCTGCCGCCTTGCCAGGAGACGATGCCGCACACACGAAGCCCGGCGAGTGGACGCCGCATGTCACCCTGGCCAGACGCCTGCGGCTCGATGCGCTCGATCAGGCGCTCTGGCTCGTCGGTCCGCCGCACGCGGGTACGGGCATCGCCCTGCGCCGGTGGGACTCGGCGACGCGTGAGGTCACGCCGATCGGGTGAACCGGTGGATGGTGACCCCGTCATCGTGCCAGCGGCACACCCAGCCGGCAGGGTTCTTGCACCGGTGAGACCGTTCAGTCCGGAACGTACTTGAACGAGAGCTGGATCCGCGCCCGGAACAGCAGCGCCCCGTCCTCGCCCACCACGACGTCCTGCTTCGTGACCTCGGCCACGCGCAGGTCGTGCAGCGATCCGGCGGCCGTCGTGATGGCTTCGCGGGCCGCCTCCTCCCACGACGAGGCACTCGTGCCGATGACCTCGATCACTCGATAAACGCTCATCTCGACCCCTCCTTGCTCGATGCCGACACGCCCATACTGACCGCGGTCACGCACGGATGGAAGGGGCGCACCTGCGGTGCTGGGTATGCGAGGTCTCAGCCCATCCAGACGCCGCCGGAGTCCGGTCCGCGACGGTGATGCATCCTTCCGCCATCGAGGGGCGCAGTCTCGTGCCCGGCAAGCGCGTGGATCCACGGTGGCTGCTGGTCCAGCGTCACCGACCCCGCACCGGTGGTGAAATACGCGACGACCGGAGGGCTCGCGACGAATTCCGCCGCGAGGTGAGGGGCAAGGGGAATGCCCACCAGCGCGGCGCGTGCGTGCAGGTTGCGCATGAGTCGCGCGAAGGCGTTCGGGTCGTCGGATGCCGGTTCCTGCGGCGGCACGGGGAGCCGGGCGCGCAGCTGGCCGACGATCTCGTCCTGCTGCGCGGGGGAGAGCCGCGTGAACGCGGCGGCGTACGCCCGGTCGGCGACACCGGTCGGGACGTTCCCTAGAACATAGGCGTACCGGGCGATCTGCTCGTCGTCGCTGATCTCACGCTGCGCCTGGCGCTTCTTCACTGCCCCTCCCGGCCGGTGTGGGTCAGCGTACGCCGGCCCGGGCGCGTGATCCACCGGCCCATCCCTGATCAGGTTCCGCAGAATGTGCGGTAGGCGCCGAAGGACTCCGGTGCCGGCGCCGCGTAGCGCTCGAGCCCCGGACGTTCGACGTACGGGGCGGTGACGGCTCCGAGGAGTCGCTCGAAGGGCCCCATGTCACCCGCGGTGGCGGCGCCGAGCGCCTCCTCCACGAGGTGGTTGCGGGGGATGTAGGCCGGGTTCACGGCGTCTATGGCGTCGGGGTCCGGACCCAGCGCGCGCCAGCGCTCTGCCCACGCGTCGAAACCTGCCAGGTCGAGGAACATCCCCCGGACGGCTCGGTCATCGCCGGTGGCGGCTGTGCGGAGAGCTCGGAAGAACGACGTGTAGTCGACGCGGCTGGTCCCCATCAGGGCGATCAGCTCTTCGATCAGCGGCGTGGTCTCCGGGTCTGCCCGGTCGCGCAGTCCGAGCTTCGCCCGCATCCCGGCGAGCCAGGCGGCGTTGTAGTGCTGACGGAACGCGGCGAGTGACTCCTGCGCGAGCGCGATCGCCGCCTCGGGTTCCTCGTGCACGGCGGGGAGCAGGGCTTCCGCGAATCGCGCCAGGTTCCATTCGGCCGCGAGCGGCTGATTGCCGAAGGCGTAGCGTCCGCCGGTGTCGATGGAGCTGTAGACGGCGGCGGGATCGAACGCGTCCATGAACGCACACGGCCCGTAGTCGATCGTCCCGCCCGAGATCGTCATGTTGTCGGTGTTCATGACGCCGTGGACGAAGCCGATCAGCATCCACTGCGCGATCAGGGACGCCTGGGCGGCGATGACCGCATCGAGAAGGGCCAGCGCCGGATTGTCCGCGTCGGACAGGAGCGGGTAGTGACGGTCGATCGCGTGCGCCGTCAGCCGGCGCAGCAGCTCCACATCGCCGGTCGAGGCCGCGTACTGGAAGCTGCCCACGCGGAGGTGACTGGATGCCACCCGGGTCAGCACGGCTCCCGGCAGCAGCGTCTCCCGCGCGACCTCGCGTCCCGTTGCGGTCACGGCCAGAGAACGCGTCGTCGGCACACCCAGAGCGTGCATCGCCTCGCTGACCAGATATTCGCGCAGCATCGGGCCGAGCACCGCCCGACCGTCGCCCGCGCGGGCGAAGGGGGTACGCCCGGAGCCTTTGAGGTGGATGTCGCGGAGTCGGCCGTGCGCGTCGACGACCTCGCCGAGGAGGAGCGCCCGCCCATCGCCGAGCACCGGGGAGTAGCCGCCGAACTGATGCCCGGCATACGCCTGCGCCACCGGTGCCGCCCCCTCCGGAACCAGGGTGCCGGTCAGGACCCGCACACCGTCGGCGCTGCGCAGAAAGACCGAATCCCAACCCAGCTCGGCGGCCAGCGGCTCATTCAGGACGAGCAGCCGCGCCGCGAGGGGATCCTCCGCGCGCCACGCCACCGCCAGCTCCGGAAGCTCCCGAGCGAACCGGCTCTCCAGAGTCACGCTTGCCTCCGCTACGCCGCTCATCCCCACAACATAACTCCGCATCCGACCCGGAAGGGCCGCCGAGCCAGACCCCGCCGGGCGGGCTCACGGTGCAGGCTCGGCGGCGTCCCACCCCGGGCGGCTGATCCTGTCGAAGAACTGCGACTTCGCGTCCTCGTACTCCTCGGCCCGCTTCAGGGCGTTGTACTCGTCGCGGGCGTCGGGGTCCTCGGCGAGGCGCGCCCAGCCGCGGGTGAAGCGGAGGTCATGCTCGCACCCGAGCACCGTCACGGCGATGCCCACCGCCGGTTCGTCGGTGCGCTCGAACGTCGCGAACGTTCTCGTCCAGATCTCCGGGTGAACGGCACCAGCGACGGCCCGGAGCCGTTCGACCGCCGACTCGAACTGGCCGGCGCGCACCCGCAAGTGCAGATCGATGTCCCCCTTCGTCAGGAGCCCCGGGAGGCTGCTCCCGCCCGTCAGGGTCAGCTCGCCGGGCACCGCGTGCGCTGCCAGCCGCTCGCGGACCGTGGCTGCGATCGCGTGAGCTCGTGAGACGGATGCCGCGTCGGTGACGAACATCGGGACCTGTCCGGCGCTCGTCACGGGACCTCGAGTCGGCGCCGCGCCTCGGTCAGTGCCGCCTCGAACACGTCTCTCTTCTCCTGGTCATCGGGTCGGTCGCGGCCCAGGATGAAGTTCTCTCCGGGGCGCGCGAGAGCCTCGACGGCATCCAGCGTCGAGCCGACGGCTCCTCTGGTCTGCGCGTCGGCGGCCAACGCCTTGGTCGACTTCCGGTAGCTCAACACCGCGACGATCAGCGCTCCGACGCCTGTCAGTGCGCCTATCAGTGAGCCGATACTCGAGATCCAGTCCGTCACCGTTGGCATGGCGCAACAATAGCCACCCGTACTCAGATGGCTACCGCCAGCTCGCCCATTCCCATCTCAGGGACGGTCGAGGTGCGCGCCGGCGCCGACGGCATATGCTTCGCGGAGCCACTGGACGAACTGATCGTCCAGATCGGCGGGGGACGTGAGCCGGAACTGGTGGACGAAGAGCCGCTTCGTGTACGGCGCGACCGACAGGATCCTCGGGTCACGCACTTCTCGCTGGAGATCCATGTACCCGCGAACCCCGCCACGGTCGGGGCGAGCACCCGCGAACCCGCGCCGCGAGCCCTTCAGCGTGATCGTCGTCTTGCTGACGGCGTACGTGAACGGCCCGATCGTTTCCACCGCGTGAATGAACCGCTGGTACAGAGCGATCGCGGACTCCGGGGCTCCCTCCAGGTGCCGCGCGACAGTCCACTCCCGGTCGTCGTCAGCCATGTCCCCAGTGTGCGGCAGACTCCCGCGGGTCGCGACGTGCGCGGGATCTCTTCAGGAGCCGAAGCGGTCGACGAGACGCTCGAGGGTGGGAAATCCGCGCGAGGTGGCAGGCACGGCGAGCGCCGCCTCGATCGTCGGGGTGCCGTTGCTCTGACGCTCGCCGTCGTTGCTCACCACCGCCCAGCCGGGGCCGTGGTCGACGATCTCGCAGCGCCGACGCCGTGCCTCCTTCGCCATCCTCGCTTCGTCGACGATGACTTCCCGGTCCGGGAACAGGGTGAGTTCGTACCGGCCGATGTCCACGTTCTCGCGGTAGCGGGCGACGATATCACCGAGGAACTGAACGGGTCGTGCGTAGATCTCGCCGATGAAGAAGCCCCGCGCCATCAGGCTCGATCGGACGTCCGTGATCGTCGCTGCCGAGTCGGGCGTGGTGAACACGACGGTTCCGTTGCTCTGGAACGCCGCCGCATCCGGAACGCCCGCGTCGCGGAACGCGTCCAGAAGGTCGTCCGTTCGAGGCATGCCGGGCTGACCCTGGTTCACGTTGCGGAAGAAGGCGACCTGCGGCACAAGCGGTCCTCCTTCGCATCGCGGTGGAGCCGCCCAGTAGCGACGCCGCCACGGACACACACCACACGCGACGAACAGAGTGGGCCCCGTGGGGCTCGAACCCACGACCCGCGGATTAAAAGTCCGATGCTCTACCGACTGAGCTAGAGGCCCTCGGAACCCAGCCTAGCGCGGGGTTCCGAGGGCCTCTTCCCGGAGCACTCGTCCGGGAGACACATCGCCGATTACTCGGCCGGGGGCATCAGCACCGTGTCGACCAGGTACACGACGGCGTTCGCGGTCTGCACGCCGCCGCAGATGACGTTGGCGTCGTTGACCATCCACTCGTCGCCCGAACCGGTGACCTCGACGTCCGCGCCGTTCAGGGTGGTGTGCATGCCGGCGATGTCGGACGGCTCGATCTGGCCCTCGACCACGTGGTAGGTGAGGATCGACGTCAGCAGGTCGCTGTCGGTCTTCAGGGTCTCGATCGTCGCGGCGTCGATCTTCGCGAACGCGTCGTCGACGGGGGCGAAGACGGTGAACTCGCCGCCGTTGAGCGTGTCGACGAGGTTCACGTCGGGGTTCAGCTGGCCGCTCACGGCCGAGACGAGGGTCGTCAGCAGCGGGTTGTTCGACGCGGCGACGGCCACAGGGTCCTGCGACATGCCCTGCACCGAGCCGGCGCCGTCCGGCACGGCCGCGGCGTAGTCGGCGCAGCCGGGTCCCACGAGGTTGGCGGCCGGGTCCATCGTCGTCTCCTCGGGCGCCATGGTCTCGCTCGACTGCGGCGCGGGATCCATCGACTCCTCCGCGGTCGATCCGCCCATCGAGCAGGCCGAGAGCGCGAACGCGCCGGCGAGCGTCAAGGTCAGAGCGGCGGTGATCTTCTTCTTGGTGCTGAGCATGATGTCCTCCATGAGTGGGTGCCGCGGATGCGGTCTCACACATCGTTCGGAACCGTCGGCGCATCGGATGGGAATCTGCGCGATCCCATCCGATGCGCGCTCGTCGCCGAAGTACCCCCGACGGAAACGGGGACGACATGGATCTGGTCATCATCGGCCTGCTCGGCGGGCTCATCACGGGGATCTCCCCGTGCATCCTGCCGGTGCTGCCGGTCATCTTCCTGACCGGCGGCGCGCAGTCCGCCCGGTACGAGGGCGGCCCGAAGACGGTGCCGGCGCGCCGCAGCCGCCCGTACCTCGTCATCCTCGGCCTGGTCGTGAGCTTCACGCTCGTGACGCTCGTCGGCTCCCTCATCCTCGGTGCGCTGAACCTGCCGCAGGACATCATCCGCTGGGTCGGCATCGGCGTCCTCGCGATCCTCGGCATCGGCCTGCTCATCCCGCGGTTCGAGCAGCTCCTCGAGCGCCCGTTCCAGTGGATCCCGCGCCGAGAGGTCGCCAACAACGGCAGCGGGTTCGGGGCCGGTCTCGCCCTCGGCGCGGTGTTCGTCCCGTGCGCCGGTCCGGTGCTCGCGGCGATCATCGTGGCCGGCGCGACGGGCCGGATCGGCGCCGACACCGTGCTGCTGACGGCCTCGTTCGCGATCGGGGTGGCCCTGCCGCTCCTCGTCTTCGCGCTCGCCGGCCGCGGCGTCGTGGAGCGCATCCGCGCCTTCCGCCGTCGCGAGCGGGGCCTCCGCATCGCGGCGGGCATCGCGATGCTCGCGCTCGCCGTCGGCCTCGTCTTCAACGTGCCGCAGGCGCTGCAACGGCTGCTGCCGGACTACACCGCGCAGCTGCAGCGCGACCTCACGCAGAGCGACGAAGCCGTCGAAGCGCTGGGTCTCGGCGGCCTCGTCACCGACGAGAACCGCGCGCTCGATCAGTGCGAGAGCGGAGCGGCGGAGCTCGCATCGTGCGGGACGGCGCCGCAGATCCGCGGCATCCAGGAATGGCTCAACACTCCGGACGGCGCGGCGCTCGACCTCTCCGAGCTCCGCGGCCAGGTCGTCCTGCTCGACTTCTGGGCGTACTCCTGCATCAACTGCCAGCGTTCCATCCCGCACGTCGTCGCCTGGGACGACGCCTACCGCGATGCGGGCCTGCAGGTGATCGGCATCCACTCGCCCGAATACGCGTTCGAGAAGGACGCCGGCAACGTCGCCGCCGGTGCGCGCGACTTCGGCATCGAGTATCCGGTCGCGCTCGACAACAACCTGTCGACGTGGACGAACTACCGCAACCGCTACTGGCCAGCGCACTACCTCATCGACGCCGAGGGCACGGTGCGGCACATCTCCTTCGGGGAGGGCGGCTACGCCCGCACCGAGGCGCTCATCCGTGCGCTGCTGCAGGATGCCGACCCCGGCGTCGCACTGCCGCCGGCGACGGACGTGGACGATGACACCCCCGAGCTCGGCTCCACGACGCGGGAGACGTTCCTCGGCTCGTCGAAGGATGTGAACTTCGCCGGCCCCGGCGCCTATCGCGCCGGGGAGGCGGCCTACGGCTACCCCGCGGACCAGCCCGCCGACAGCTTCGCCCTCGACGGGGAGTGGGACGTGCAGACGCAGTTCGCCACCCCATCCGGTACCGCGGCCGCCGGCATCCGACTCTCCTATCGTGCCGACGAGGTGCGGATGGTGCTCGCCGGACAGGGCGCGCTGACGGTGACGCACGTGGACGGGTCCATCGACACGATCACGGTCGACGGCACGCCGCGCTCCTACGCGGTGGTGGACGGCGAGGACATCCGCGCGGGCGTCCTCGAGGTGCGGGTCGCCCCGGGAGTGCAGGTCTACTCCTTCACATTCGGGTGATCCGCCTGCGGCCACGACGGGAAGGGATGAGGCATGCTGGAGGAGATGGTCATCGACGGAGTTGACGTGCCCGAGGACGGACCGGCGCCTGATCACGCCGCCGACCTCCTCGTTCGCGTGGCCGCGGGCGACCAGGACGCCTTCGCGCGGCTCTACGACATGCTCGCTCCGCGCGCCTTCGGCCTCATCCTGCGCGTGCTCGTGAACCGTGCGCAGAGCGAGGAGGTGCTGCAGGAAGTCTTCCTCGACGTGTGGCAATCCGCCGATTCGTTCGCTCCGAACAAGGGGCAGGGAAGGTCATGGGTGCTGACCATCGCGCATCGGCGGGCCGTCGACCGGGTTCGGTCGTCGCAAGCCAGTGCGGACCGGGATGTGAAAGCCGGTCTCCGGGATCTCAGCACACCGCAGCAGAACGTGGACGAGCAGGTCGAATTGAGGATCGAGAGCAGACGGGTGGCGCGCGCGCTGGCCGCGCTCCCTGATCCGCAGCGTGAGGCGCTGACCCTCGCCTACTTCGGTGGTTACAGTCAGAGCGAAGTGGCGGCACTGGTGGGCGCGCCGCTCGGAACGATCAAGACGAGAATGCGCGACGGACTGTCGCGCCTGCGCACGGAGATGGGGGTGGCGCTGTGAACGAAGAGGAGTTCGCCGAACTGTCGGCCGGTCACGCCCTCGGCGCGCTGTCGCCGGAGGACGAGCGCGCGTACGCCGAGGCGCTCGCATCTCACCCCGAGTGGGCATCGATCGCGGATGTGGATGCCGAGACCGCCGCGGTACTGGCCGAAGGCGTCGCCGATGTCGCCCCGCCGGTGGACATGCGCTCGCGCCTGCTGAGTCGCATCGCGCGGGAGAGCGCTGCACCCGCGGATGAAGCGGCGGATGTCGCGGCCCCCACCGTGCCGCCGCTCCCGCCTGTTCCCGCCTCAGTCGCCGCCGATGCGCCGCCGGCACCGAGTGCCGGGCCGCCGACGGAGGTCGTGCAGGCCATCGAGCGGCGGACGTGGACGCGCGCCCTGTTCGGCCTCGTGGCATCCATCGTGCTGCTCGTCGGGCTCGGCTGGGGCGCGGGCGCTCTCGCGAATCTGTGGGCCGACCCGCCCGCCGTGCAGGCGCTCGAGGAGATCGAGCAGGCGCCGGATGCCGCGTCGGCCACGGCCGAGCTGGCAGACGGTGGCGAGGCCACCGTGCACTGGTCGGAGTCGCTCGGCAAGGTCGTCCTGGTCGCCGAGGGACTGCCGGAGATCCCCTCCGATCGCACCTTCGAGCTGTGGTTCGTGCGCGGCGAGGAGGCCATCTCGGCCGGCACCTTCGAGCGCGACGGCGCCGAGAGCACGGCCCTGCTGAGTGGCCCGATGCAGCCCGGTGACACGATCGCGGTCACGGTGGAACAGGCCGGGGGAGCTCCGGAGGGCGACCCGACGACCGACCCGATCGTCGCGATCCCCACGGCCTGACCGAGCCGGCCTTTTCCCGCGCCGGTAGCCTGGAAGGCATGAGCGACGAGCCGAGGGAGTTCCACAAGCCGTTGCGCCGCCCTGCCTCGACGTTCGACCGTGCGTTCGCCGCGGAGGATCCGGCGGAGGTGTCGCGCGTCGCGCACGTGACGGCATCCGCTCTGCTGTCCCGCGTGCGCAGCGACCCGGAGGGCGAGGTCGTCGACCGGCTCGTGGCCTTCACGGACCACCACGGCATCGACACGATCGCCGAACTGTGGTCGCGCTCGCCCGCGCGCTCGCTGCCCGGTGCTTTGTGGCGGCTGTATCTGCTGCAGCTGATGATCCACGACGACGCGCAGACCGCGGCACTGCTGTACGAGCGGGGGCGGGCGCGGCTCGCGTCACCGGACGACGTCGTCGCGGGCGCCCCGACCCCGGCAGGCCCGGACGAGCTGACGTCGCTGATCGACGAGATCCTGCGGGGCGTCTTCACCGGGGACTTCGCCGTCGCGCTGGATCGCGCCGCGTCGTTCTCGCGCGTCGAGGCGGCGGGAGCGACCGATCTCGCCGACGACTACGACGCCGCCGAGCCGGACCGGGCCACGGGGTTCACGACGCGGGCCCTGCGCCTGTCGACGTACGGCGAGGATCTCACCGCCTGCGCGGCACTGTGGCGCCGGGATGCGCTGACCTGAGGCGCGCTGTTCTTCCGGCGCGGCGCGCGGGCATGAAAGTGCCGGGCCGCAGAACGCCTCTCGGCGCGAGGCCGCTCGCAGCGGCAGAAGATGGAGCCCGGGGTTACTGCGGCCCGGCCGATCCAGTGTAACCGAGACCGCGGAGCGGGTATTCCCGGCGGCTAGGCTCGGGGCATGGCCTGGCGCTTCGCCCTCATGATCGATCCCGCGGCATCCGATGACGACCGCACCGACTTCTCGACGACGTTCACGGAGGTGGATCCCTCGGCCCCCGCGCTCACCGTCGGCGAGCTGAGCACACAGCGCGGCGACGGCATCTTCGAGTCGATCGGCGTCGTAGACGGGCACGCGCAGGAGGTGGAGGCGCACCTGGAGCGCCTCGCGCACTCCGCGCACTTGTGCGACCTGCCCGAGCCGCACATCGCCCAGTGGCGGGAGGCGATCGCGCGGGCCGCGGCGCGCTGCGGCGACGGCGAGGCCGTCATCAAGCTCATCCTCAGCCGCGGGGTCGAGCACGGGCCCGCCCCGACGGCCTGGGTCACCGCCGCGACGGCGGGGGATTTCACCGCGGCGCGCACCACCGGCATCCGTGTGGTGACCCTCGACCGCGGGTACGACATCGGCGTGCCGGCCCGCGCACCGTGGCTGCTGCTCGGCGCGAAGACGCTCTCGTACGCGGTGAACATGGCCGCGATCCGCGAGGCGAAGCGGCGCGGAGCGGACGACGCCGTGTTCGTCTCCAGCGACGGGTTCGTGCTGGAGGCGCCGACCGCGTCGCTGATCCTCCGTCGCGGCGACACGTTCGTCACGCCGGCGCCGAACGGCGGCATCCTGCACGGCACGACGCAGCTCAGCCTGTTCGAGCACCTCGCGCTGCAGGGATTCGCGACCGCCTACGAGACGATCCCCGCCGCCGACCTGGTGACCGCGGATGCCGCCTGGCTCGTCTCGAGCGTCCGTCTCGCGGCGCCGATCGTCGCCGTCGACGGGCAGGAGCTGCCGCACGACGCCGCGTTCACGGCATCCATGAACGCGTATCTGCGGAGTCCGCGGGACTGACGCTTGACGCGCCGCCGTCCCAACGGCGGATTCCGTATCGGTCGCGGGCGGATGGATGCCGACGCACGGCGTTGCACGCATGATCTCCGCCGTTGGGTTCCGGCCCACGCACCGACCGACCGGCATGCCGACGCGGTGCGGCATCCGGCACGGGGTTCAGGCCGCCAGGTGGTGGCCGGCGACGATCGCCCCGACGATCGCCGCCTCGACCCGCGCCCAGTCGTGCACGACGAGGGCATAGTCGAACCGCAGCGTCCGGTACCCGAGGGCGGCGGCGTCGGCATCCCGGACGAGGTCTCGGTGGCGTTCGGTCGGTCGGTCATGGTTGGCAGCGCCGTCGGTCTCGACGATGAGCCGCTCGCCGATGAGCACATCCACCCGCCCGACGCCGACGATCGTCACCTGCGTGCGAATTCGCAGGCGGTGGACGCGGAGCCGCCAGCGCAGCAGGGATTCCAGGCCGCTGTCGGCGTCGGCTCGCGAGACCGCGATCGCCTTCCGCCCGACGGCATTCGTGTTCGCCCGGAGCCACTCAAGCCCATCTCGGGTGATGCGTCGCTGCCGCCGCGCCGATTCCAGCGCCACGAAGAAGGCCTCGACGCCGAGGCATCCGAGCATCTGGCGAAGGATGCGGGGGATCGACGGCGCCCCGAACGCGTCGCGCGGCGGGCCGTCATCCCAGTGCTCGACACATCCGCATCCGTCGTCATGCCTGCGGTGGCCAGCCGGACCCATCCACACGTGCGCCCGCGCGTCGTCTTCGAGGACCCACAGGCCGAGGTGCCGTGCGGCCGTGACGCAGGCCAGCGCGCCGCCGTGCGCCGCCGCGATCACCGGGAGCGGACAGGCGTCGAGCATCGCGTAGACGCCGCGCCGCACCCGGACGAGCTGGCCCGCGCGGAGAGCCCGCGTGATCCCGGACCGCGTGACCCCGCGCTCGCGCAGTTCCCGGGTCGCGACGATCGGCCGCTCGCTCGTGCACATGCCCGACACCCTGCCGCCGTGGGGCCGCCGGCCACCGCGCTCACCGGCATCCGGTGGACACATTCATGTCACGCTCGTCGGGGGAGGAGCCGGCGCCCCGAACGACCCCCGGCGGATTCGCTGCCCGGCCACGACGCAGCGGCGGGTTTCGTGCTCGCCAGGGCCGAACGGATGCCATATCCCCGGCACCCCGGCACGATCTCCGCCGGTAGGCGCGAACCCCGATACCCCAGTGCTTACCCGAAGCGCCCCGACACGTAGTCCTCGGTGGCCTGCACGGACGGCGTCGTGAACATCGTCGCGGTGTCGTCGTACTCGATGAGCTTGCCGGGCTTGCCGGTCCCGGCGATGTTGAAGAACGCCGTCCGGTCGCTCACCCGCGAGGCCTGCTGCATGTTGTGGGTGACGATGACGATCGTGTAGTCCTTCTTCAGCTCCCCGATGAGCTCCTCGATCGCGTACGTCGAGATCGGGTCGAGAGCCGAGCAGGGCTCGTCCATGAGCAGGACGTCGGGGGAGACGGCGATCGCGCGGGCGATGCAGAGGCGCTGCTGCTGGCCGCCGGAGAGGCCCGAGCCGGGCTTGTCGAGGCGGTCCTTGACCTCGTTCCACAGGTTGGCGCCGACGAGCGAGCGCTCCACGAGTGCGTCGGCATCCGACTTGGAGATGCGGCGGTTGTTGAGCTTGACGCCCGCCAGCACGTTCTCGCGGATCGACATCGTCGGGAACGGGTTCGGACGCTGGAAGACCATGCCGATCTGGCGGCGCACGAGCACGGGGTCGACCCCGGGGCCGTACAGGTCGTCGCCGTCGAGCAGCACCTCGCCCTCGACGCGTGCGCCGGGGATGACTTCGTGCATGCGGTTGAGGGTGCGCAGGAACGTGGACTTGCCGCAGCCGGAGGGGCCGATGAACGCGGTGACGCTCCGCGGCTGGATCTCCAGGCCGACGCCTTCGACGGCGAGGAAGTCGCCGTAGTAGACGTTGAGGTCGTTGACTTCGATGCTCTTGGACACGAGTTGCTTCCGATCAGGCCGGGTCAGCGGCCGGTCTTGGGCGCGAACACCTTCGCGACGACGCGCGCGACGAGGTTCAGGGCCATGACGATGAGGATGAGGGTGAGGGCGGCCGCCCAGGCGCGGTCGACGTACGCCTCCGGCGGGATGCCCTGGTAGGCGTACTGGGAGTAGATGTAGACGGGGAGGGTCTGCATGCGCCCGTCGCCGAGGTCGTAGTTCATCGAGTCGGTGAAGCCGGCCGTGATGAGCAGTGGCGCGGTCTCCCCGATGACGCGGGCGATGGCGAGCATGATGCCGGTCGTGATGCCGGCGATCGAGGTGGGGAGCACGACCTTGACGATCGTGAGCCACTTCGGCACCCCGAGCGCGTAGGCGGCTTCACGCAGCTCGTTCGGCACGAGCCGCAGCATCTCCTCGCTGGAGCGCACGACGACGGGGATCATCAGCACCGCGAGGGCGATGGCGCCGGCGATGCCCATGCGGACGCCGGGGCCGAAGATGAGGGCGAACACGGCGTACGCGAACAGGCCCGCGACGATCGAGGGGATGCCGGTCATGACGTCGACGAGGAAGGTGATGGCCCGGCCGAGGCGCGAGTTCTGGCCGTACTCGATGAGGTAGATCGCCGTCATCAGGCCGATCGGGATCGAGATGAGCGCGGCGGCGCCGGTGATGAGGAGCGTGCCCGTGATGGCGTGCAGGGCGCCGCCGCCCTCTCCCAGGATGCCGCGCATCGAGGAGGAGAAGAAGGTGCCGTCGAAGCGAGCGAGGCCGCGGCCGATCACCGTGACGGCGACGGAGACGAGCGGGACCATGGCGATCGCGAACGCGCACGAGACGATGCCCGTCACGAAGCGGTCGAACGCGCGCCGGGCCCCCTCGACGATGCGCGACAGCACGTAGATGAGCGCGAGGTAGAGAACGGCGCCGACCACGAGCCAGCCGGCGATCGGGAACTCGGTGCCCGCCGCGGCGCTGACGAGGAGGAACACGGCGGCCGAGACGGCGAGGGCGAGCACGAGCAGCGCCCACGGAGCCCACCGCGGCAGGCGGCCGCTCGTGAGGCTCGTGTGCGCGGAACCGGTGCGCACCGGGGTCGGGGTGGGGGCGATCGTGGTCATGTCAGTTGGCCCCCGAGAATTCCTTGCGCCGGCCCACGATCCAGCGGGCCACGGCGTTGACCGCGAAGGTGACGATGAAGAGGATGAGGCCCGTCGCGATGAGGACGTTGATGTTGAGCTTGTACGCCTCGGGGAACGTCAGCGCGATGTTGGCGGCGATCGTGGACGGGTTCTGCGAGGTGAGCAGCTGCAGGCTGACGACGTTCGTGGCCGAGAGCACCATGGCGACGGCCATCGTCTCGCCGAGCGCGCGGCCGAGGCCGAGCATGGAGGCCGAGACGATGCCGGAGCGGCCGAACGGCAGCACCGCCATCCGGATCATCTCCCAGCGGGTCGCGCCGAGCGCGAGCGCCGCCTCCTCGTGCAGCCGCGGCGTCTGCAGGAAGATCTCGCGGCAGATGGCGGTGATGATCGGGACGACCATGACGGCGAGGACGAGTGCGGCGGTGAGGATCGTCCGGCCGCTGTTGAGCACCTGGCCGGAGAAGAACGGGATCCAGCCGAGGTACTCGTTCAGCCACGAGTAGGTGGGGACGAGGGCCGGCGCGAAGACGAGGATGCCCCAGAGGCCGAACACCACCGACGGCACCGCCGCCAGCAGGTCGACGATGTACCCGAGGGTCTGTGCGAGCCGCCGCGGGGCGTAGTGCGTGATGAACAGGGCGATGCCGATCGACAGCGGCACGGCGACGAGGAGGGCGAGGAAGGCCGCCCAGATCGTGCCGAACAGCAGCGGCAGGACGTAGGACCAGAAGTCCGCCTTGAGCAGCGAGGCGGTCTCGCTCGTCGCGCTGAAGGCGGGCAGCGACTGGACGATGAGGAAGATGGCGACGGCGGCGAGCGTCACCACGATCATCGACCCGGCGAACAGCGCCGTGCCGGAGAACCAGATGTCTCCGGCGCGCTTCTTCGCCACGGCCCGCGCGGGTGCTTCGGCGGTGGGGGCTGTCATCGCTGCTCTCTTGTCGACGGGGTGCGGCCCCTCGGCGTGCGCCGAGGGGCCGCAGGGGATTACTTGATCAGCTCGATCGCGGCGAGCGACTGCGTGCGCAGGTCGTCGGAGATCGGGGCGCTGCCGGCGTTCTCGGCGGCGGACTGCTGGCCCTCCTCGCTGACGGCGGTCGTGAAGAACGCCTTCGTCAGCGCCGCGACATCGGCGTCCTCGTACTGCTCGCAGCCGATGAGGTAGCTGACGAGGAGGAGGGGGTACGCGCCGGCCTCGGTCGTCGTGCGGTCGATCTCGAAGGCGAGGTCGCCCTCGGAGCGGCCCTCCTCGATGGCGGAGGCGTCGAGGGTCGCCGCAGCGCCCTCGGCGGAGTGGCCGACGAACTCGTCGCCGACCTTGATGTTGACGGACGAGATGCCGCCGGCCTGCGACGAGTCGGCGTAGCCGACCGAGCCCTCGCCGGCCTTGACGGCGTTGACGACGCCCGAGGTCTTCTCGGCGGCTTCGCCGACGACACCGGCGGGCCACTCCTCGACGCTGTCCCACGTCCAGACGTCGGGCGCGTTCGCGGCGAGGTAGTCGGTGAAGTTGCCGGTCGTGCCGGACTTGTCCGAGCGGTGCACGGGGTTGATCGCGAGGTCGGGCAGCTCCACGCCGTCGTTGGTGGCGGCGATGGCCGGGTCGTTCCAGTTGGTGATGGTGCCGGCGAAGATCCCGGCGACCGTGGCGGCGTCCAGGTCGAGCGCGTCGACGCCCGGGACGTTGAAGATGACGGCGATGGGGGAGATGTAGGCGGGGATCTCGACGATGCCGGAGCCGTCGGCGCACGCACCGAAGCCCCCGGCCGAGATCTCGTCGATCTTGAACGCGCGGTCGGAGCCGGCGAAGTTCACGGCGCCCTGCTGGAACGACTCGCGGCCCGTGCCGGAGCCGGCCGGGTCGTAGTCGACCTGGGCGTCGGGGTTGGCGTCGAGGAACATGGCGGTCCAGGACTGCACGGCGACCTGCTGCGACGACGCGCCCTGTCCGACGAGCTGACCGGTCAGCGCGGACGTGGTCTCCTCCGGGGCGGTGGCGCCGGGGGTCTGCTCGTTGGAAGCGCAGGCGGTGAGCGTGAGGGCCGCGATGGCGGCGACAGCGCCCAGCTGGGCGATGCGGGAAAGCTTCACTGTGTGATCCTTCGGGTTGTCAGGTTGTGCCCTGGTGCAGGGCCCGTCCCGACGGTATTCACCGTCTCTGACCAGAGTGCGCTCTCCGGGTGAACGACAGGTGAACGGATCGGGACACCCTGGCGCGCGGCACGCCCCGGCTCACACCTTCGGGACGTGCGTCTCAATCGAGACGATCCCCGACCCCGGGTTGGTGGCCGACAGGTGAACGACGGAGAACGAGCCGGGGTCCAGCGCCGACGCGCTGCCCAGGTACGACCCGCGCAGGGTCCCGGTCGCGAGGGCCAGCTCCGCGAGGATCTCCGGCAGCACGGGACCGTGCGAGCAGAGCACGGCCGGCTTGCGGCTGCGCACCCGCTTGCCGACGACTGCGCGCGCGTCCGAGGCGCCCTCCTCCCACGCGTCCTGGCTCAGCAGCGGCGTGCGGTCGATCGTGCGGCCGAGCGCGGCGGCGAGCGGGGTGACGGTCGTGACGCACCGCACGGCGTCGCTGGAGATGAGCTTGCGGACCCCGAACGCGCGGAGCGGCCCGACGATCGCCTGCGCCTGCTTGGTGCCGCGTGCCGTGAGGGGGCGCGCGGCATCCGCGCCGTCCCAGGCCTCCCGCGGTGTCGCCTTCGCGTGCCGGAGCACGACGATGGGGAAGGTCGACAGGATGCCGTCGCCGACGAACGTCAGGAACTGCTCCAGGATCTCCACGTCGACGGGGTAGCTGAGGTGGCTGAGCGCCTTCTTCGGCGTGACCCATTCGAGGGCCGCGATCTCCTTGTTCGGCACGAACGCCGAGGCGCGGATGGCGTCGTCGGTGGCCTCCGCGGCCCAGTAGTGCACGATCTTCTGCCGCTTGTTCGGCATCCGGTACCGGGAGACGCCCACGGGGATGCCGAGGGAGACGGCGATGCCGGTCTCTTCGAAAATCTCGCGCGCGGCGGTCTCGGCGAGCGTCTCACCGGGGTCGACCTTGCCCTTGGGGAGGGTCACGTCGGCATAGGCGGTGCGGTGGATGACGAGCACCATCAGCTTGCCCTCGACGAGACGCCAGACGACCCCGCCCGCGGCGTAGACGGCCATATCGGTCATCGGGCCGAGCGCGCCCGGCGGCGGCGCTGGATCTGGGACATCGTCAGCTCCTGCAGGTCGACGAGCGGCTTGCCGTCCTCGCCCACGCTGTGCCGCGTCCAGACGCCGTCCGCGCCCAGGTGCCAGGAGCTCGTCGTGTCGGCCATCGCCGTGTCGAACAGCTCGATGAGCTCCTTGACGTGGGCGGGGGCCACGACCCGCACGAGCGCCTCGACGCGGCGGTCGAGGTTCCGGTGCATCATGTCGGCGCTGCCGATGAACACCTGCGGGTCGCCGTTGTTGTGGAAGGCGAAGATGCGGGAGTGCTCGAGGTAGCGGCCGAGGATCGAGCGGACCGTGATGGAGTCGCTCACGCCGGGGAGGTCGGTGCGCAGGGAGCAGATGCCCCGAACCCACACGTCCACGCGCACGCCGGCCTGGCTCGCGCGGTAGAGCGAATCGATGATCTGCTCATCGACCATCGAGTTGACCTTGATGCGGATGTGCGCGGGCTTGCCGGCCAAGGCGTTGCGGCGCTCGCGGTCGATCTGCCGGAGGAGCCCCTTCCGCAGGTGCAGCGGCGCGACGAGGAGCCGCTTGAACTTCTTCTCGATCGCGTAGCCGGACAGCTCGTTGAACAGGCGGGTGAGGTCGCGACCCACCTGCTCATCGGCGGTGAACAGCCCGAAGTCCTCGTACATCCGGCTCGTCTTGGGGTTGTAGTTGCCCGTGCCGATGTGACTGTAGCTGCGCAGCATCCCGTCTTCCTCGCGGATGACGTGCAGCAGCTTGCAGTGCGTCTTCAGGCCGACCAGCCCGTACACGACGTGCACGCCCGCCTTCTCGAGCTTGCGCGCCCACACGATGTTGGCGGCTTCGTCGAATCGCGCCTTCACCTCGACGAGCGCGAGCACCTGCTTGCCGTTCTCCGCGGCGTCGATGAGCGCCTCGACGATCGGGCTGTCGCCGGAGGTGCGGTACAGCGTCTGCTTGATGGCGAGCACGTGCGGATCGCGCGCCGCCTGCTCCAGGAACGCCACGACGCTCGTGGTGAAGGACTCGTAGGGGTGGTGCACGAGCACGTCGCCCGCACGGATGGCGGCGAACACGTCGGGTCGCCCGTTCTGCTCGGCCGGCTGGAACGCCGTCGCGGTCGTCGGGACGTGCGCCGGGTAGCGCAGCTCGGGCCGGTCGATGCGGCCGAGGTCGAACAGGCCCCGCAGGTCGAGGGGGGAGGGCAGGCGGTAGACCTCCTGCGCCGTGATGTCGAGCTCGCTCAGCAGCAGGTCGAGCGTGACGTCATCCATGTCCTCGGTGATCTCGAGGCGGATCGGCGGGCCGAAGCGTCGGCGCAGGAGCTCGGCCTCGAGCGCCTGGATGAGGTTCTCCGTCTCGTCCTCTTCGATGACGACGTCCTCGTTGCGGGTGAGGCGGAACGTGTGGTGCTCCAGGATCTCCATCCCCGGGAAGAGGTCCCGCAGGTTCTCCGAGATGAGCGCCTCCAGCGCCAGGTAGCGCGAGCGGCCGGGGCCGCCGGGCACGGCGACGAACCGCGGCAGCATGGGTGGCACCTTCAGGCGGGCGAACTCCTGCCGGCCCGTCTTGGCGTTGCGGATGCGGATCGCGAGGTTCAGCGACAGCCCCGAGATGTAGGGGAACGGGTGCGCCGGGTCGACGGCGAGCGGCATGAGGACGGGGAAGACCTGCGACTGGAAGTACTCGTACAGCGCCGCGCGCTCGTTCTCGTCGAGGTCGAGCCACGACACCAGTTCGATGCCCGCGTCCGCGAGCTCGGGTCGCACGAGCTCGGCCCACGCGCGCGCGTGCCGCAGCTGCAGCGCGTGCGCGTCGGCGGAGATGTCGGCGAGCACATCCTGCGGGGAGCGCCCGACGTTGGTCGGCACGGCCAGGCCCGTCACGATGCGGCGCTTCAGTCCGGCGACCCGGACCATGAAGAACTCGTCGAGGTTGCTGGCGAAGATGGCCAGGAAGTTCGCGCGTTCGAGCACGGGGAGGGACGGATCCTCCGCCAACTCCAGGACGCGCTGGTTGAACGCGAGCCAACTCACCTCGCGGTCGGTGTACCGGCCGTCCGGCAGCAGCGAGTCGTACGCCTCCGCCGTGTCGAAGTCGTCGTCGTCGGCGTCGCCCAGACCGGAGTCGAGAACCTCGGTGTCGATCATCCCCTCATCCTTGCAGGCCGGGGTGACCGCCGTGTGAACGGATCGCGCGCGCGGCTCAGGCCGGGGAGGACTCGCGGGGGGTGGGGAGCTGGTCGTCCTCGTAGACGTTGAAGCGGTATCCGACGTTGCGGACGGTGCCGATGAGCTGCTCGAGGTCGCCGAGCTTCGCGCGCAGGCGACGCACGTGCACATCGACGGTGCGGGTACCGCCGAAGTAGTCGTAGCCCCACACCTCGCTCAGCAGCTGCTCGCGGGTGAAGACGCGCGAGGGGTGCGTCGCGAAGAAGTGCAGGAGCTGGAACTCCTTGTAGGTGAGGTCGAGCGGCTTGCCGTGCACCTTCGCGGAGTAGGACGACTCGTCGATCGAGATGCCGGAGGTCTGGATACGGGTGGAGACCTGCTCCTTGCTGACCCGCCCCACCGCGAGACGGATGCGGGCGTCGACCTCGGCAGGGCCGGCGGAGAAGAGGATGACGTCGTCGATGCCCCAATCGGTGGACACGGCCGTGAGGCCGCCCTCCGTGACGACGAGGATGAGCGGGGCGTCCAGGCCCGTGGTGTTGAGGATCTTGCACAGCGATTTCGCGCCGACGAGGTCCATCCGCGCATCGACGAAGATGACATCGGCGCTGGGCGCGTTCACGAGCTGCGCCGGCTCGGCGGGGATCTGGCGCGCGCGGTGGCTCAGCAGCTCCAGCGCGGGCAGAACGGGGCCGCCGCCGTGCGCGGAACTCAGGACGAGAAGCTGAGCCAAGAGGTGAGGTCCTTCCCGGTGCGGATGACCGACCGTGCCATCATCCTAGAGCGTCCGGCGTAGGTCGATCGTCCCGTGACGACGGGGCGAACCCCGGCCGGGTGCGTCACAATGGAGGCATGACCGTCACCGATCTCGCACCGCGCCGCACGTTCGTCGGCGTCGTCGTCGCGTGGGTGTTCGCCGCGGTCGTCGCGCTCGCGGTCGGTCTGATCGCGCCGCCGGAGTGGCGGGCCGCCTGGATGGCGGTGGGGCTCGGCGCGTGCGTCATCGTGTCCTTCGTCGTGCACCTGTGGTTCGGGCGGTCTCAGGGCTTCATCGAGCGGGTCGCCGCCAGCATCCTCGGGTCGCTGCTCGTGATGGGACTCATCGGGGTCGGGTTCGGCCTCGCCACGCTGTTCTCCGGCTGATCCGGCGGCGGCTCCCGTCGGCGTAGAGTAGGGGCCATGGACCTCGTCGCACTCGAACTCTTCTTCGTCGGGCTGCTCGGACTCGCGTCGCTCGCGATCGTGTTCGTCTCCGGCGTCGTGATCAAGAACCTCTACCGCGGCCAGCGCTGACGTCGTGATCGACCTGCCCACCGATCTCCCGGCGGACATCGTTCCGCTGTCCTGGCTCCTCGGAGTCTGGGAGGGCACGGGCGTCATCGACTACCAGGCGGGCGGGCAGGCCTTCGCCGGCGAGTTCGCGCAGCGTGTGAGCTTCAGCCACGACGGCCAGGGTCACCTGAACTACACCGCGAACGCGTGGCTGCGCGGCGAGGACGGCGCCCGTATCCCGCTCGTGGCGGAGAGCGGCTACTGGCGTCTCGCGCGGCCCGCGACCGACGCCGACCCCGGGCCGGCGCTGCTGCCGCCCGTGGCCCCCGCGACCCCGGCCCGCACGGCGGACGACGTCGAGGCGCTGCGCACGGCCGACGGCGCCTTCGAGATCGAGGTCGCCCTCGTGCACTCCGACGGGATCAGCGAGCTGTACCTCGGCCGCGTCGCCGGGCCCCGCATCGACATGGCGACCGACGCCGTCGTCCGGCCTGCCGGGGCGAAGGCGTACACCGCCGCGACCCGCCTCTACGGCTACGTCGACGGTCACCTCCTGTGGGCGTGGGACGTCGCCGCGCTCGGCGGCGAACTCTCCTCGCACGCCTCCGCACGTCTCGCGCGGGCCGACTGATGAGCGACGCGTTCGCGCAGGTCCCGGGCGCCGTCGTCGACGACGACGGGCTCGTGCACGCCGGCGACCCGATGCGCGAGCAGCGCGACCTCGCCCGCGGCATCGCCGTCGCCCCCCTGGGCGACCGCACCGTGCTGACGGTCGCCGGCGAAGACCGGCTCACCTGGCTCGACTCGCTGACGTCGCAGTCGCTCGCGCGCCTCGCGCCGGGGGAGAGCACCGAACTTCTCGTCCTCGACCCGCACGGGCACGTCGAGCACGCCGCATCCGTCGTGGATGACGGCGAACGCACCTGGCTCATCGTCGACAAGGCGGATGCCGAGGGGCTGCGGACATGGCTCGTCCGGATGCGGTTCCGTCTCCGCGTCGACCCGCAGGACGCCTCCACCGGGTTCCGCGTCGTCGGCGGCACGGCGGCGGCGGTCGCGGACCTTCCGGCGGTCGCCGTCTGGCACGACCCGTGGCCCGTCGTCTCGGCCGGGGGGTGGGCGTACGCGCCCGCCGAGCCGCACCCCGGCGCGGAGCGCGACTGGAGTGAGGCCGTCGTGCCCGTTGAGGCCTACGCCGACCTCGCGGCGGCCGCCGCGCACGGCGAGCGCGCCGTCGCCGGCCGCCTCGCGGTCGACGCCCTCCGCATCGCCGCCTGGCGTCCACGGGTCTCCCGCGAGGCCGACGGTCGGACGCTCCCGCACGAGGTGGACTGGCTCCGCACCGCCGTGCACCTGGAGAAGGGCTGCTATCGCGGCCAGGAGACGGTCGCGAAGGTGCACAACCTCGGCCACCCCCCGCGCCGGCTCATCGCGTTGCAGCTCGACGGCAGCGATGCGCAGCTGCCCGGGCCGGGCGCGACCGTGCACGCCGGCGACGAGGTCGTGGGGGTCGTCACCTCCGCCGCGCGGCACTACGAGGAGGGCCCGATCGCGCTCGCCCTCGTCAAGCGCACGACGCCCGTCGACGCGCCGCTGACCGTGCAGACCGCGGACGGCGTCGTCGCCGCCGCGCAGGAGCTCATCGTCCCGCCGGACGCCGGGCGGACGGCCTCCATCCCGCGCCTGCCGCGACTGTCCCGCCGGCGCTGACGGTGGCGGACCCGGCCCCGGCGACGGCCCCGATCCGGACCGGCCTCGCCGCGCGCGTCGACCTGCGGCGCAGCGCCTCGCGCGTGCGGGAGTCCCTGCCGGCGATCCTGCAGATCGTCGTCGCGGCGACCGCCGCGTTCGCGTTCGCGCACTACGTCCTCGGGCACCCCGCCCCCCTGCTGGCCGGCGTCGTGACGGTGTCGAGCCTCGGGCTCGTGCGCGATGCCCGCCCCGCGCGGGTGCTGGAGACCGTGATCGGCATGATCGTCGGCATCCTCGTCGCCGAGCTCATCGTGCTGTTCGCCGGTGTCGGGTGGTGGCAGCTGGCCATCACGCTCAGCGCGACGCTCGTCGTCGCGCGATTCCTCTCCCCGCAGGCGAGCTTCGCGATCGCGGCGGCGATCCAGAGCCTCATCGTGATCGTGATCCCCGCGAATGTGCCCTTCCTGCGCCTCCTCGACGGGCTCGTCGGCGGTGTCACGGCCCTGCTCGTGACGGCGCTCGTGCCGCGGAGCCCCCTGCGCGCCGTGACCCGGGACGGCCGGGCGCTGTTCGCCGCCTTCGACGGCGCGGCCGCAACCCTCGTCGACGCGCTCCGCCAGGGCGACCGGCGGCGCGCGGAGCGCGGGCTGGCGAAGGCGCGCGCCCTGCAGGGCACCGTCGACGACTGGCGGACGGCCCTGGAATCCGGCGCGGCGATCGCGCGCATCTCCCCGTTCCTGCGCCGGCAGCGCTTCGAGATGCAGCGGCAGGCGCGCATCCGGGATGCCATGGACCTCGCCACCCGCAACCTCCGCGTCATCGGCCGGCGGGTCGTCTACCTCTGCGACGACGGCGCCGCACGCGCGGTCGCGGCCGAGCTCGTGGGTGAGCTGCGACGGGGCGCCGATCTCATCGCGCAGTCCCTCGACGACATCTCGTTCGAGCCCGTCGCGCGCGAGGCGCTGCGCGCCGTCGCGACACGCCTCGACCCGGCCGTGCTCGCGGGGCCCGGCGCCGTGCTCGACCAGAACTTCATCGGCGCCCTGCGCCCGCTCGCGGTCGACCTGCTCACGGCGACGGGACTGCCGCCGGAGGAGGCGCGCGCCGCGCTCCCGCGGATGTAGCCGCGGCGTGATCTCGGGTCAGGCCCGGGGCGCGACCGACGCCCACGGCACGGTGACCTCACCGAGCCGCCAGCGTGACCGGCCGCCGCTGGGCCGCCCGCCCACCGGCCAGCCGTTCGCGGCCAGGCCGCTCAGCGCCGCCGCCCAGCGCTGCCGGGGGCCGAACGCGGACGCCGGCGCGGCCCGCACCCACTCCGTATCGAGGGCCGCGAGGAACGCGTGCACCCGCTCGCCCGGGACGTTCCGGTGGATGAGCGCCTTCGGCAGCCGCTCGGCAGCGATCAGCGGCGACGCCAGATCGGTGAGGCGCAGCGAGATCGTCAGGGTGCGGGGGACGGCGTCGGCGCCGACCTCGACCCACGTGCTGATACGGCCGAGCTCGTCGCACGTGCCCTCCACGAGGACGCCGTCCGGCGCCAGCCGGCCGGCCATCCGCTGCCACGCGTCCGCGACCTCGCGCTCGTCGTACTGGCGCAGCACGTTGAAGGCGCGGATGACGGCCGGCCGGCGCCCGTCCGGAAGCGGGACCTCGAACCCGCCCCGCGCGAACGACACACGTGCGTCCGCCGCGAACGGGGTGCGGCCGGCGCGCACCTCGGCCAGCTGGGCGTCCGCCCGCGCCACCCGGGCGGGGTCGATCTCCAGGCCCCGCACCTCGACGTCCGGGCGGACCGGGCGCAGGCGCGCCTCGAGCTCGAACGCGGTTACTCCGCTCGCGCCGTAGCCGAGGTCGACGACGAGGGGGTCCGTCGTGCGGCGCAGCGCGGGATGACGCGCGATCCATCGGTCCACGCGCCGCAGGCGGTTCGTGTTCGTCGTCCCGCGGGTGATCTGACCGACCACGCCCGCAGGGACTTTCCCCGGCGCCATCCCCCCATGATGCCAGCGTCCCCGCCGATAGGATGGCGGCATGACCGCGCCGTACACGCTGATCCTCCTCCGCCACGGGCAGAGCGAGTGGAACAAGTCCAACCAGTTCACCGGATGGGTGGATGTCCGCCTCACCGACCAGGGCAAGGCCGAGGCCCAGCGCGGCGGCGAGCTGCTCGCCGAAGCCGGCATCCTGCCCGACATCCTGCATACCTCGCTGCTGAGCCGCGCGATCCAGACCGCGGACATCGCGCTGGACGCGGCCGACCGGCTGTGGATCCCCGTGAAGCGGTCGTGGCGCCTCAACGAGCGCCACTACGGCGCGCTGCAGGGCAAGGACAAGGCGCAGACCCTCGAGGAGTACGGCAACGAGCAGTTCATGCTGTGGCGCCGCTCGTTCGACGTGCCGCCGCCGGACCTCGCCGACGACGACCAGTACAGCCAGGTGAACGACCCGCGCTACGCGGACATCGACGGCGACGTGCCCCGCACCGAGTCGCTCAAGCTCGTCATCGACCGTCTGCTGCCGTACTGGGAGGGTGAGATCATCCCCGACCTCAAGGCCGGCAAGACCGTGCTCGTCACGGCGCACGGCAACTCGCTGCGCGGACTCGTGAAGCACCTGGACGGCATCAGCGACGCCGACATCGCGGAGCTCAACATCCCCACCGGCATCCCGCTGGTGTACCGCCTGGGCGAGGACTTCATGCCCCTCGAGCCCGCCGAGTACCTCGACCCCGAGGCCGCCGCCGCCGGCGCTGCCGCCGTGGCCGCGCAGGGCAAGAAGTAGCACGCGGCGACTCGCTCGCTGCCGCGGTCGAAAACGGCACGCGCTGCTGGATGTTCCGCAGCGCGTGCCGTTTTCGGCAGCGCGAGACGGGTGCGGATGCCGCGGGGCGGCGTCAGGCGTCGCGGGACGGCTGGCCCACGATGACCGAGATGGTGTCGGTGTCCGGCGTCCAGTCGCCGGTCGCGAGGTAGGCGACCTTCTTGGCGACCGAGACCGCATGGTCGCCGAAGCGCTCCAGGTAGCGGCTCGCCAGGGTCGCGTCGACCGTGGCCGCCGCCTCGCCCTGCCAGTTGTCGCTCAGCACCTTCTCGAAGACCGACAGGTGCAGGTCGTCGAGGCGGTCCTCGCTGGTGCGCAGCACGTCGACGAGGGCCAGGTTCTCGGTGCGGAGCAGCTCGGCGAGCGTGCGGGCGACCTCGACGTCGAGGAGGCCCATCTTCGTGAAGGTGTTCTTCAGGCCCTTCGGGATCGCGCGCTCGGGGAAGCGCATGCGCGTGAGCTGCGCGATGTGCTCGGCGATGTCGCCCATCCGCTCGAGCGACGCGCTCACCCGGAGGGCGGCCACCACGATGCGGAGGTCCCGCGCGACGGGCTGCTGGCGCGCCAGGATCTCGATCGCGAGCTCGTCGAGCGCGATCGCCTTCTCGTCGATGACGCGGTCCTGTTCGATGACGTCCTCGGCGAGCGAGACGTCGCTCGTCGCGAACGCGCGCGTCGCCTTCTCGATGGCGACCGTCACGAGGTCGGCGATCTCGACGAGCCGTCCCTGGACGTCCTCGAGGGACTGGTGGAACACTCCGCGCATCACAGCATCCTTCTCTCTCTCCGCCTGCGGCGGGCATCGCAAGCACGGCAGGAGGCCGCGCCCGCGACTCCGCGATCCTCTCCCGCGAAGGTTAACGAACGGTGCCGCATCCGTGAACAGTCGGCGGTGAATCCCGCCCCGGCGCCGAATCGGTCGTCGAGCCGGCGTCCGACCACCCTACGCTGAGAGCTATGGACCCCCTGCCGCTGGCGCTGCTCGCCCTGGGCATGGGTGTGCTCATCGGCGTCGTCGTCACCGCGGTCGTGCTGCTCGCCCTCCGCGCACGGGAGCGCGCGCGGGTGGAGACGTCGCTGGAGATCCCGAACGGCGCCCGCGACGTGCTGCAGGGGATGGATGAGACCGCGATCGTCGTCGACACGTCGCTGCTCATCGTCGCGGCATCCGCCCCCGCGGAGATGTTCGGGATGGCGGAGGGCTCGAACCTCTCCGGCGACGAGCTGCGCGCACTGCTGCGCCGCGCGCGCTCGACGGGACACGCGCAGGTCGAGACCCTGCGGCTCCGCCGCGGCGCAGAACCCCGCTCCGTCGTCGCGCGGGCGACGCCCATCACGCCGCGACTGACCCTTCTGGTCCTCCGCGACATCACCGAGCGCGAGCGCCTCGAGGAGATGCGGCGCGACTTCGTCGCCAACACGAGCCATGAGCTGAAGACCCCCGTGGGGGCGGTGACGCTCCTCGCGGAGGCCATCGAGTCGGCCTCGGACGACCCCGAGCAGGTCCGCTACTTCGCCGGCCGGCTCACCGCCGAGGCCACGCGGCTCGGCCAGCTGACCTCCCGCATCATGAACCTCTCCCGGCTGCAGTCCGCGGAAGACCTCACCGAGCTCCGCGATGTCTCCATCGACGAGGTCGTGACGGCGGCGCTCGAGTCGCAGGCCGTCGCCGCCGATTCCGCCGGCATCACCGTGGTCCGCGGCGGCGACCGGGGACTCTACGTCCGCGGCGACGTGCAGATCCTCATCGAAGCCGTCGGCAACCTCATCGCGAACGCCATCGCCTACTCGCCGGCGGGCGGGCAGGTCGGCGTCGGGGTCAAGCGCGCCGACGACCATGTGGAGATCGCGGTCACCGACCGCGGGATCGGCATCCCGGAGGCCGAGCAGGAACGCGTGTTCGAGCGGTTCTACCGTGCCGACCAGGCGCGCTCGCGCCGCACCGGCGGCACCGGCCTCGGCCTGTCCATCGTCAAGCACGCCGTGCAGCGCCATGGCGGGGAGGTGCTGCTCTGGTCGCGGCCCGGCCGCGGCTCCACGTTCACCATCCGCCTCACGGCCGTCGAACCGGCCGGCGCGGTGACGGCGCACAAGAAGTCGAAGAAGCCCAGGAAGAGCAAGAAGCGAGCCGGCACGTCCGCCGAGCTCGTGAAGGGAGACCAGCCATGACCCGCGTCCTGATCGTCGAGGACGAGCCCGACCTCGCCGAGCCGCTCGCCTACCTGCTGCGGCGTGAGGGGTTCGAGGTCGACATCGCGGAGGATGGGCCGTCGGCCCTCGACGCGTTCGCCACCCGCGGCGCCGACATCGTCCTGCTCGACCTCATGCTGCCCGGGATGCCGGGGACGGAGGTGTGCCGCGTCATCCGCTCGACCTCCACCACGCCCATCATCATGCTGACGGCCAAGGACTCCGAGGTCGACATCGTCGTGGGTCTGGAGCTCGGCGCCGACGACTACGTCACGAAGCCCTACTCGTCCCGCGAGCTGCTCGCCCGGATGCGGGCGGTGCTGCGCCGCGCGGACACCGCCGACACCGACGTCTCCGAGCGGGTGCTGGAGGGAGGCCGGGTCACGATCGACATCGACCGCCACACGGTCGCCGTCGACGGGCGGGAGATCGCCATGCCGCTGAAGGAATTCGAGCTGCTCGAGGTGCTCGTGCGCAACGCCGGTCGTGTCCTGACCCGCGGTCAGCTCATCGACCGGGTGTGGGGCACCGACTACTTCGGCGACACCAAGACGCTCGACGTGCACATCAAGCGCATCCGCTCGCGGATCGAGGAGAACCCCAGCGAGCCGGTCATGCTGCTGACGGTGCGCGGGCTCGGCTACCGCTTCGAGGCGTGACGCCGCGCGGGACGCGCGCTCAGGACTCGGGGACGAAGTCCTCGAGGTAGGCGAGTTCCCCGTCGAGGACCGGGACCTCCGCCTCGACACCGGTGCCGGTGCCGGACTGGAACGTGACGGCGAGCGTCTCGCCGGCCGACGTGTTCAGGCCCTCCAGCAGGAGGGGGTCCTCGTCGTCGCCGCCGAGGCTCACGACGCTGCGGGCCGGCACGCGGACCGTCTGCGTCTCGCCGTCGATGCCGAGGCTCAGCGTCTCGGCACTGTCGGTGTCGTTGACGATCGCGGCGATGAGGTTCCCCGTCGTGCCGGACTCGTCGGTGACGATGAGCGCGTTGCGCACCTTCAGGGGGCCCGAGTCGGGCACGTTCACGCCGTCCGAGGGCGAGTAGGGGATGGTCGTCGCCTGCGGGGAGACCATGGCGCAGCCGGTCGCACCCAGGGCGACGGCGATTCCCAGGACGAGGGACGCGGCAAGACGCGAGTTCACGGTTCCTCCAGATGAAGCGAGCGGCATCCCTCACATTGTATGGGTACGCCATGCCGCATCGCGGCGCGGGTGTTGGAGGCGGGGGAGAACCTTAGCGCATCCCGGGCTGTGGTAAACTAGAGGTTGCCGAAAGGACATAACTACATGCTTTTTGAGGTTGGCGAGACGGTCGTCTATCCGCACCATGGCGCTGCGACCATCATCGAGGTCAAGGACCGCATCATCAAGGGTGAGACGAAGAAGTATCTGAAGCTCAACGTCACCCAGGGCGATCTGATCATCGAGGTCCCGGCGGACAACGTCGATCTCGTGGGTGTCCGCGATGTCATCGGCAAGGACGGCCTCGAGCGCGTCTTCGACGTGCTCCGCGCTCCCTTCACGGAGGAGCCCACGAACTGGTCCCGCCGCTACAAGGCGAACCTGGAGAAGCTGGCGTCCGGCGATGTCATCAAGGTGAGCGAGGTCGTCCGCGACCTGTGGCGCCGCGATCAGGACCGCGGCCTCTCGGCCGGTGAGAAGCGCATGCTCGCGAAGGCGCGGCAGATCCTCGTCTCCGAGATCGCCCTCGCCCTCAAGGCCGACGAAGACCACGCCGGCGGCGTGCTCGACGAGGTCCTCGCCTCCTGACCCCGTCGGTCTCCCCGGACGGGTCGGTACGCTCGGATCCATGAGCATCGTTCCCGTTCCCCGGGTGGCCGTCATCGTCGTCGCGGCAGGCTCCGGGCAGCGGCTCGACGCCGGCGCACCCAAGGCGTTCGTCGGGCTCGACGCGCACAGCATCCTGCGGCACGCGCTGCGCGGTGTCTTCGCGGGTCCGCCCGCCCAGGTGATCGTGGTGGCACCGGCCGACCGGCTGGGCGATGCCCTGACGGACGCGCATGAAGCCGCCGGAGACCTGCGCGACCTCGCCGTCGTCGTCCCCGGCGGGCAGACGCGGCAGGCGTCGGTGGCCGCCGGGCTGAAGGCCGTCTGGCCGGACGTCGAGATCGTGCTCGTGCACGACGCCGCCCGCGCGCTCACGCCGCCGGCCGTCTTCGAGCGCGTCGTCGCGGCGGTGGCGGCGGGGCGGGATGCCGTCATCCCGGCGCTTCCGGTCGTCGACACGCTCAAGCGCGTGGACGGCCCCGCCGTGACGGCGGCCGTGGATCGGGCGGCCCTCGCGGCCGCGCAGACGCCGCAGGGATTCCGGCGCGACATCCTCGAGACCGCGTACCGGGTCGCATCGGCCGAGCACACCGACGACGCGGCGCTCGTGCAGGCCGCGGGTTTCCCCGTCTTCACCGTCCCGGGCGACGAGCTGTCGTTCAAGATCACGACGCCCGCCGACCTCGACCGCGCGCGCGGCCTCGTCGGCTCGGCAGTCCCGGCCGTCGCGCCGGCCGAAGTCGGGATCGACCCCCGGCCCGGCCTGCCCCGCGTCGGCGTCGGCACCGACGTGCACGCGTTCGGCGGGGACGGGACCCTGTGGCTCGCCGGCCTGGAATGGCCGGGGGAGACGGCCCTGCACGGGCATTCCGACGGGGACGCCGTCGCCCACGCGATCGTGGACGCCCTGCTCGCGGCGGCGGGGCTCGGCGACATCGGCACCCATTTCGGCACGGCACATCCCGAGTACGCCGGCGCGCACGCCGGCACGTTCCTCGTCCGGATGCGGGCGCTGCTGGGCGAGGCGGGCTGGGCCATCGGCAACGTGTCGGTGCAGGTGCAGGCCAACCGGCCGCGGTTCGCCGCCCGCCGCGCCGAGGCCGAGGCGGCACTGTCGGCGGCGCTCGGCGCGCCTGTGTCGGTGTCGGCGACGACCACCGACGGCCTGGGGTTCACCGGCGCAGGGGAGGGCGTCGCGGCATTCGCCGTCGCCCTCCTGGTGCCCGCCTAGCCTTCGTCCGGCGCCGCCAGATCGAGGGTGAGGAACACCGAGTACGGGTCGAGGCGGTAGTCGCCGAACGGCGGACACTCCACGAAACCCGCGCTCTCGTAGAGACGCCGTGCGGGCGTGAACGACGGCATCGTCCCGGTCTCCAGCCACAGGCTCGTCATGCCGCGCTCCCGCGCCACCCCGATCAGCGCCCGCAGCAGCGCGCGCCCGACGCCCGTGCCGCGGAATCGGTCGTCGACCCGCATCGCCTTGAGCTCCCCGCGGCCCCCGCCGAGGTCCTTGAGCGCCCCGATGCCGGCGAGGTCGTCGCCCTCCCACGCCGACAGGAATGTGATGGACGGGTCGCGCAGGGCGTCGAGGCCGAGGGCGTGGCAGCTGTCCTCCGGGGAGTCCGCGTGCACGCCCGCGAGATGCACGGCGACGAGCGCCTGCGTCGCGGCGCCGGTGAGGTCGTCCTCGCGGACCTGCAGCGTCATGGGTCTCCTATCCTTCGACGGCGAACGGGGCGAGGTCGCGCGGGGCGCGGGACCCCGCGGCCAGCAGCACGAGTCCCGCGGCCAGCACGATGAGACCCGCGATCGCGAGCGGCGCGAGCCGCTCGCCGAGCGCGACGAGGCCGAGCACGCTCGCGGTGAGCGGCTCGCCGAGGGTGAGGGTCGCGGCGGTCGCGGCGGTCAGCCCGCCGAGACCCCACGTGAAGAGGCCGTACGCGACGACGATCGTCGCGATCCCGAGCCACGCCGCCATGAGGGCGCCGCGCGGCTCGGCGACCCACGAGACGTCGACGAACGGGAGCGCGGCCAGGGCGATCACAGCGGAGCCTGCCCCCATCGCGCCGACGACGGTGAACGGATCCCATCCGCCATCCAGCAGGCGCCGCTGCGACACCGCGATGACGGCGAACGAGGCCCCCGCGCCGATCGAGCCGAGGAGCCCGAGTGCGTCGGTGCCCGCGGAGCCGGCGGAGTGCTCCTGCCCGCCGAAGCCCAGCAGCACGACGCCGATCGTCGCGAGGGCGGTCGCGCCGAGCCAGATCCCGCTCGGGCGCCGGCGCGTGAGCAGCCACTCGAGGACCCCGGCGAGGACGGGGGCAGACCCCAGGGCAACGACGGTGCCGACGGCGACCCCGTTGCGCGCCGTCCCCAGGAAGAAGAGCGGCTGGTAGACGGCCAGGCACACGGCGGTCGCCGACATGAGCAGCACCGCCCGCGTCCCGGCGCGCGGAGCCGGCGTGATCCGGGTGCGGGCGTGTCGGCGGGCGAGGAGCGCCGAGACGCCGGCGAGCACCGTGCCGCCGATGACGAGTCGCATGACGCCGACCGCCAGCGGGGTGGTGTCCTCCGGGCCGAGCGCCTGCGCCGTTCCCGTCGTGCCGAACAGCAGAGCCGCGACGAGGACGGCGAGGACGGAGATCACCCTACAGTTCTATCGTGACCCCGCCGGTAGGCTGGTGCGGTGACGGTCCGGCTCTATGACACCAAGGCGCAGGCGCTGCGCGACTTCGCGCCCGCCGACCCCGGCAACGTCACGATGTACGTGTGCGGCCCGACGGTCCAGTCCGGCCCGCACATCGGGCACGTGCGGGCGGCCCTCAGCTTCGACATGCTGCGCCGCTGGCTCGAGCATCGCTTCGGCCGCGTCACCTTCGTCCGCAACGTCACCGACATCGATGACAAGGTGCTCGCCGGTGCGAGCGAGACCGAGCCGTGGTGGGCGCTCGCCTACCGCATGGAGCTCGAGTTCACCCGTGCGTATGCGGCCGTCGGCATCCGCCCGCCCACCTACGAGCCGCGCGCCACCGCGTCGATCCCGCAGATGCTCGAGCTCATCGCCGTCCTCATCGAGCGCGGGCACGCCTATGCCGCCGCCGGGGACGTCTACTTCGACGTGCGGTCGTGGCCCGCCTACGGGGAGCTCACCCGGCAGGGTGTGGATGCCATGGAGGCCGCCGCAGACGCCGACCCGCGCGGCAAGCGCGACCCGCACGACTTCGCCCTCTGGAAGGGCGCCAAGCCCGCCGAACCGGCCGATGCGGCGTGGGAGTCCCCTTGGGGGCGCGGGCGACCGGGCTGGCACATCGAGTGCTCGGCGATGAGCAGGCGTTACCTCGGCGCGGAGTTCGACATCCACGGCGGGGGCCTGGACCTGCGCTTCCCGCACCACGAGAACGAGCTCGCGCAGTCCACCGCGGCTGGCGACGCGTTCGCCCGGTACTGGGTGCACAACGGCCTCGTCACCGTCGGTGACCAGAAGATGTCGAAGTCGCTCGGCAACTTCCTGCTCGCCGATGACGTGCTGCGCGGGCGCGACCCGCTCGTCGTCCGCTACGCCCTGGCCGCCGCGCACTACCGGTCGAGCCTCGACATCGGACCCGGCACCTTCGATGAGGCGGAGGCGGCGCTCGACCGCATCCGCACCTTCCAGCAGCGCGCCGCCCGCACGCTCGGCGCGGACAGCTGGCTCACCGTCGCCGACCTGCCGGACGAGTTCACCGCCGTCATGGACGACGACCTCGGCGTGCCGCAGGCCCTCGCACTCGTCCACGAGCGCGTCCGCGCGGGCAACGCCGCCCTGGATGCCGGCGACCGTGCCGCGGCCGCCGCAGCCGCCGTGCAGGTCGGGCGGATGACCGGACTTCTCGGGCTCAACCCCGAAGACCCGTTCTGGCGCGGGGGGAGCGACAGCGGCGAGGCCGCGGCGCTGGACACCCTCGTGCAGACGATGATCACCCAGCGCGCCGACGCGCGCGCGAACAGAGACTGGGCGGCCGCCGACCGCATCCGCGACGCGATCGCGGCGGCCGGCATCGCCCTCGAAGACGGTCCCGACGGGACCCATTGGAGTTTGAGCAATGGCTAAGCCAGGTAACCCCTCCGCCGGCAAGGGCAAGAAGAAGGGCCCGCCCAAGGGCACCGGCGGCAAGAACAAGCGCTCGCTGGAAGGACGCGGGCCGACCCCCAAGGCCGAAGACCGCGCGTGGCACCCCGCCGGCAAGCGCAAGGCCGCCGCCGAGCGCTTCGCCGCCGCGGGCGGCAAGGGCAAGCCCGGGCAGAAGCCCGGCGGCTCGCGCGCCCCCAAGGCCAAAGCCGGCGACGACACCGAGAACGTCACCGGGCGCAACTCCGTGCTCGAGGCGCTGCGCGCCAAGATCCCCGCGACGGCGCTCTACATCGCGCAGCGCGTGGAGATGGATGACCGCGTCAAGGAGATGCTCTCGATCGCGACGCACCGCGGCATCCCCGTCATGGAGGTCACCCGTCCCGAGCTCGACCGCATGGCCGGGTTCGACGGCGTGCACCAGGGCGTCGCCCTCAAGGTGCCGCCCTACGAGTACGCGCACCCGCAGGACCTCCTGGAGAAGATCATCGACCGGGGCGAGCTGCCCCTCCTCGTCGCCCTCGACGGCGTGACCGACCCGCGGAACCTGGGCGCGATCATCCGCTCCACCGCCGCGTTCGGCGGGCAGGGCCTCATCATCCCGCAGCGTCGCTCGGCGGGCGTGAACTCGGCGGCGTGGAAGACGAGCGCGGGCGCCGCGGCCCGCATCCCGGTCGCGATCGCGCCGAACCTCACCACGACGCTCAAGGAGTTCAAGAAGCAGGGCGTCTTCGTCCTGGGCTTGGACGGCGGGGGAGACGTGGCGCTTCCGCAGCTCGAGCTCGCCGACCGCCCGGTGCTGATCGTCGTGGGCTCGGAGGGCAAGGGTCTCTCGCGCCTCGTGACCGAGACGTGCGACCAGATCGTGTCGATCCCGATCTCGGCGGCGACGGAGTCGCTCAACGCCGGCATCGCGGCATCCGTCGCGCTCTACCAGGTCGCCACGCTCCGCGCCGGGACCGAGTGATCGATTCGCGGGAATAGCGCCGCCGTCGGGCGGCTTGTTCTCTACGACACGTCCGACGGAAGGAACATCATGGCCCGCATCGCCGTTCTCGGAGGCACCGGCTACGCCGGTCGTCACATCGTCGCGGAGGCGGTGCAGCGCGGCCACACCGTGGTCTCCGTTGCCCGCACCCTCCCCACGGAGCGCGTCGAGGGTGCGACGTACCTCGAGGGCACGCTCCTCGACGTCCCGTCGCTCGTCGCGGAACTCGAGGGCGTCGACGTCGTCATCTCGGCCATCGCGCCGCGCGGCGACATGCAGGGCCTGTACCGTCCGAACCTCGCCGCGCTCAACGCGGTCCTCCCCGAATCGGTGCGCCTCGGCGTCGTCGGCGGCGCCGGGGGCAGTCTCGTGGCACCCGGCGGACCGCGGGTCGTCGACAGCGGGTTCCCGGAGGAGTACAAGGCGGAGGCGCTCGAGGCCATCGGCGTGCTGGAAGACCTGCAGGCCGACCGCTCGGGCCGCGACTGGTTCTTCGTGCACCCGGCCGGCGGGTTCGGGGCGTTCAACCCGGGGGAGCGGACCGGTCACTACCGCGTCGGCGGCGACGTGATCGTGACGGATGCCGAGGGGGAGAGCTTCATCTCCGGTCCCGACTTCGCCATCGCGATCCTCGACGAGATCGAGAACCCGCGGCACGTGCGGCAGCGCTTCACCGTCGGCTACTGACGCGCGCGCGTCCGGGCGGTCTCAGACGAGGTCGCGCCAGTCGACGGTTCCCGAGTCGGTCGGCACCTCGTCGTCGGGCGTGTCCGGGTCGATCGTCGACAGGGTCATGGTCTCCGTCGGCGGGCCCATGACGGTCGCCTCGTCGCGACGGTGCCGCAGGACGTTGTCCACGTAGGAGGACAGCACCTCCGCGAGCGGCACCGAGCGTCCGCGCGCCTGCGACATATACCAGCGGTGCTCGAGCACCTGGTGGAACACCTCGGCGGGCTCGAGCTTGGCGCGGAGGTCCCATGGGATCGCCTTGACGACCGGCTCGAACACCCGGGTGAGCCACTCGTGCGCGACCATCTCCTCATCCGACCCGAGACGCGACACGCGGGCGCGGAACTCGTCCATGTCGTTGAGGAGACGCCGCGCCTGGTTCTCCTGCACGTCCAGTCCCGTCAGCCGCAGCAGGCGGCGCTGGTGGTGGCCGGCATCCACGACCTTCGGCTGGATGGACACGCGCGTGCCGTCCTGCGTCGTGTCGATCGACATCTCGCCGATGTCGAAGCCCAGATCGTTCAGGCGCTGGACCCGTTCGGTGATGTGCCACGCCTCGTCGACGGAGAACGTCTCGCTGTCGGTGAGGGCGGCCCACAGCGAGTGGTACGACGAGACGATCCCGTCGGCGATCGCGACGGCGTCGACCCCGCCCTCCAGCCGGCCGCCGGCTTCGAGGTCCATGATCTCGCCGGCGATGTTGGTGCGGGCGACGTCGAGGTCGTGCTCGCGCTGGCCGCGGGTGAGGCCGGCTTCGTGCAGCTCGCCCGTCTCGGCGTCGACCAGGTACGCCGCGAAAGCCCCGGCATCCCGGCGGAAGAGGGTGTTCGACAGCGACACGTCGCCCCAGAAGAAGCCCACGGTGTGCAGTCTCACGAGGAGCACGGCGAGGGCGTCGACGAGGCGGTTCGCGGTGTCGGGGCGCAGGACCTGCGTGAACAGGGCGCGGTAGGGGAGGGAGAACCGGAGGTGCGACGTGACGAGCGCGGCGGGGAGCTCTTCGCCCTTCGCATCGCGGCGGCCGCCGATGACGGCGACGCGGTCGACGCACGGCACGTCGAGGCGGGCGAGCGAGCCGAGCATCTCGTACTCGCGGCGGGCCATCTCGGCCGTCGTCTCCTTGACGGCGACGACCCGGCCGGACAGGTTCGCGAACCGCACGAGGTGGCGTGAGATGCCCTTCGGCAGCGACACGATCGTCTCGCTCGGCCACTCGCCGAGCGGCGTGGCCCAGGGGAGGGCCAGCAGCCCCGCGTCGATGCTGCTGGCGGTGATGGTCAGGGACGCCGGCACGGTGTCGCCCACCTCTCGGGTCGAACGACGCGGCGCGGAGAGTCCGGAGACCCCCCGCGCCGCGATGCGTGGTTTTCGATCAGAGCGACGCTTCGACCTTGTCGTTGAGGCGGTCGCCCGTCTCGAGGTCGAACGCGTGCACGTGGCCAGCCTTGGCGGCCAGCGTCACGGTCTCGCCCGCGTTCGGGTGGCTGCGCCCGTCGACGCGCGCGACGATGTCGGTGCGCTTGCCGGCGATCTCGGTGTGGCCGTACAGGTAGCCGTCGGCGCCGAGCTCCTCGACCAGGTCGACCTGGACCGAGAGGCCCTTGCCGTCGGCCGGACCGACCTCGATGTCCTCGGGGCGGACGCCGACCGTGACCTGGCTGCCGTTCGCGCGGCCGACCGTGTCGCGGTCCAGCGGGACGACCTCGGTGCCGAAGCGGATGCCGCCCTCGGCGAGGTCCGCCGGGAACAGGTTCATCGCGGGCGAGCCGATGAAGCCGGCGACGAACACGTTGTTCGGCTTCTCGTACAGGTCGCGCGGCGTGCCGACCTGCTGGAGCAGACCGTCCTTGAGCACGGCGATGCGGTCGCCCATCGTGAGCGCCTCGGTCTGGTCGTGCGTGACGTAGACCGTCGTGACGCCGAGGCGACGCTGCAGCGACGCGATCTGCGTACGCGTCTGGACGCGCAGCTTCGCGTCGAGGTTCGACAGGGGCTCGTCCATGAGGAACACCTGCGGCTGGCGGACGATCGCGCGGCCCATCGCGACGCGCTGACGCTGACCACCGGAGAGCGCCTTCGGCTTGCGGGTGAGGTACTCCTCGAGGTCGAGGAGCTTCGCGGCCTCGAGGACACGCTGAGCGCGCTCCTCCTTGCCGACGCCGGCGATCTTCAGGGCGAAGCCCATGTTCTCGGCGACGGTCATGTGCGGGTACAGCGCGTAGTTCTGGAACACCATCGCGATGTCGCGGTCCTTCGGCGGCACGTCGGTCACGTCGCGGTCGCCGATGAGGATGCGGCCGGAGTTGACCTCTTCGAGGCCGGCCAGCATGCGCAGGGACGTGGACTTGCCGCAGCCGGACGGGCCGACGAGGACGAGGAATTCGCCGTCGGCGACCTCGAGGTTGAGCTTGTCCACGGCGGGACGGGTGCCCCCGGGGTACAGGCGGGTTGCGTTGTCGAATGTGACGGACGCCATCGTTTCTTCTCCTTCACCGGCAGGTACGTGCCGGACGATCCGTAGTGAAGATGAGCGGGTCTCCCCGCGCGCCCGCCATCGGGCGCGTGTTCAGTATGGCACGGGGGCAGGGGTTCGGGAGGGGGGCGTCTGGGCTTTTCCCAGCCTGTCTTACTAGCATCGGATCCATCGCCACGCCCGGGCGACTCCGCCGGAAACGGCCGCACGATCTCGAGAAGGTTCCATGTCCAGCGACACCCCGAACGCGCCGTCACCGCGTGACCGCCGCGAGGCTGTCCGCGAGAAGGCTCAGCAGGTGCGCGCCCAGCAGTCGCGTGCGCGCCTCGTGCGCCGCTCCGCGCTGGCGCTCGGAGCCGTGGCCGCCGTCGCCGCACTCGCGGTCGTCGTGACCTGGGCCGTGTCCTCCGCGATGGGCCGTCCGCAGCTGTCCCCGCAGAACCTGGATGACGACGGCTTCGCCGTCACGTCCATCACGGGGTCCCTGTCCGCGCCGGCCGCGGGCGCCGTCGCCGAGGCGACGCCGACTCCCACCCCGACGCCGACGCCGGCCGCCGAGGAGACCGAGGCCGCCGGCGTCCCGGCCGTGGAGATCGACGTCTACGTCGACTACCTCTCGCCGGGCGCGCGGGAGTGGCAGATCGCGAACGCGCAGCAGATGTCCTCCTGGGTGAACGACGGCGCCGTGACCCTCGCCTACCACCCGGTGTCGATGCTGACGGCGAAGTCCAACGGGACGAAGTACTCGCTGCGCGCCGCCGGTGCCGCCGCCTGCGTCGCCACGCACTCCCCGGCCACGTTCTTCACCTTCAACAGCGAGCTGCTGACGCGTCAGCCGGCGGTCGACTCCGACGGGTTCTCCGACGAGGAGCTCGCCGACCTCGCTCAGGCCGCCGGTGTGGAGGACCCCAAGACGGTGCGCTCCTGCATCCGCGACAGTGCGTACATCTCCTGGGTGAAGGATGCCACCGAGCGCGCCGTCTCCGGCATCCCGGGCACCGACGGTCTCGGCCTCACCGGCACCCCGATGATCCTCGTCAACGGTCAGCAGTACGTCGGCGTGCTCGGCGACCCCGCCGAGTTCTCGCAGTTCGTGCTGACGAGCGCCAGCGACGCGTTCTACAAGACGCAAGCGACGCCCACACCGACCGTCTCCCCGACGCCGTAACCCCCGCCGTCGCCCGGATAGACTGGGCGCTCTGCCGGCTTGGCGCAATTGGTAGCGCACCGTACTTGTAATACGGGGGTTGCAGGTTCAAGTCCTGTAGCCGGCACCGTTCCCCTCGTCGCCGTCCTGTCCACGGGCTCCGTCCGCCGTGCGCGAACTCGCGCCCGCTCGTCCGGGAGAGGTCGACACTGGTCACGTGGACGACCAGGAAGCGCTCGACGCCTACTCCTCGACGGTCATGCGCGTCGCCAAGACGGTGCTGCCGTCGGTCGCGGCGGTGAGCGTGCGCACGCGCCAGGGAGCGGGCGTCGGGAGCGCGTCGGTCATCACGGAGGAGGGGCACCTGCTGACGAGCGCGCACGTCGTGGAAGGCGCCGTCGCCGTGGAGCTCGCGTTCCACGACGGCTCCGCGTCCGCGGCCGCCGTCGTCGGGGCCGACCCCCTCTCCGACCTCGCGGTGCTGCGCGCCGACGGCGCGACCCCACCGCCCGTGCGGCTCGGCGATGCGTCCGCCCTCGGCGTGGGGCAGCTCGTCGTCGCGCTCGGGAACCCGCGCGGTCTCTCCGGCAGTGTCACCGCCGGCATCGTGTCGGCGATGGGCCGCTCGCTGCCGACGCGCGCGGGACGGGTCATCGACGAGGTCATCCAGACCGACGCGGCGCTCAACCCCGGCAACAGCGGAGGGGTGCTCGCCGACAGTGCGGGGCGCATGGTGGGCGTGAACACCGCCGTCGCGGGTATCGGGCTCGGCCTCGCGGTGCCCATCAACGCCACGACGCGCGAGATCATCGACGCCCTGCGGATCATCGGCCGGGTGCGGCGGGCGTGGCTGGGAATCGCCGGGTCGACCGTGCCGCTCGGTCCCGACGTCGCGGGGAAAGCGGGCTCGCGCGTGGGGATGCAGGTGGTCTCGGTCGCGCCGAACAGTCCCGCCGCGGTGGCCGGCGCGCGCACCGGCGACATCGTGCTCTCCCTCGACGGCGAGGCGATCGCCGACCCGACCGCCGTGCAGCGCCGCATGGTGGAGGGCGCCATCGGGCGGCGCATGGAGATGACGGTCTGGCGCAACGGCGCGCTCGTCGACGTCGTCGTGCTGCCGGAGGAGCTCCGGGTGACCTGACCGGTCGGGCGCCGTCGCGCCGGGCGCAGTCGCACCGGGCACAGTGGCACCGGGCGCAGTGCCACCGGGCACAATGGGCTCATGCCTGCGCCGCAGACGATCGTCGAGATCGCGGCCGAGCTCTGCGCGTTGCCGCCGGAGGACTTCGTGGCCGTCCGGAACGCCCGGGCGCGGGAGGCCGACGATGCGGCGCTCGCCGCGGAGGTACGGGCTCTGCGCAAGCCGCTTCTCGCCGCCTGGGTCGTCAACATGCTCGCGAGGGAGGATGCCGACGCGCTCGGCGAGGCGCTCCAGCTGGCCGACGAGCTGCGCGCGGCGCAGGACGACCTCGACGCGGTCGCGCTGTCGAAGCTGGGTCGCGAGCGGCGGACGCTGACGCGCGCGCTCGCGCGCCGCGCGGCGGCTCTGGCCGAGCAGCACGGCGCGACGGTGAGCGCCGCCGCGGTGGAGAGCATCGAACAGACCCTGAATGCGGCGATGCGGGATGCCGGTGCGGCGGCGGCCGTGGCATCCGGCCGACTCGTCCGCCCGTTGGAGGCCTCCGGGATGGATGCCGTCCACCTGGCGGACGCCGTCGCCGGGCCACTCGAGGTGCCACACCCCACGCAGAGCGCGGCGCCGACGGATGAGCTGAAGACGCGGCGGGAGCGGCGGGATGCCGAGCGCGCCGCGCGCGACGCCGAACGCGACGCCACGCACGCCGAACGCGAGCAGAGCCGGCTCGACGAGCGGTGGCGGGCGGCCCGGGAACGCGCCGTGCTGCTCGAGGACCGGATCGAGGCGCTCGAGGCGGACCTGGCCCGGGTGCGCGCCGAGTCGTCGTCGCTGCACGAGGAGATCGACGCGCTCGCCGCGGAACGCGCGCGCGCGGGGGAGCAGGCCAAGGCGGCACGGCGTGCCGCCGACCAGGCCCAGGCGCGGCTCGACGACTGAGCGTCAGCCGGCGAGCACCTCTTCGAGGCGTGCCAGGCCGTACGCGAACGCCTCATCGACGCTCCCGCCGAGGCGGAACGCGCCGGCGAGCTCCATGCTGAGAAACCCGGTCGCCCACGCGGTGAGCAGCCGCGCAGCGTCGAGCGCATGCTCCTCGCCGACGGCCGCCCGCGCCGCGCGCAGCACCGGTTCGCTCGCCCGCTGCAGGGCCTCGGCGCTGCCCGAGACGGCGTACATGAGCCGGAACCCCTCCGGGCGGGCGTGCGCGAAGTCCCGGAAGGCGCGGGCGAGGCCGCCGAGGCTGCCGTCCGAGCCCGCGAGCCGCTCCCCGAGGTCGTCGACGGTCGCCTCCGCGACGAGCTGCAGCAACGCGTCCCGGTCGCGGACGCGCTTGTACAGCGACGGCGCCTTCACGCCGACGCGCTCGGCCACGGCCCGCATGCTGACGGCGGCGGGGCCGCCCTGCTCCAGGAGGTCGCGGCCCGCGGTCACGATCGCGGCGAGCGAGGTGCGCTCCGGTGTCGGCATCTTGCCCTCCTCGTGGCTATGGATCTAAGCTATCATGGCTACACAGATTAGCCATCGAGGAATCGGGGAATCTTATGGAACTCGCACCGCACCTGCACCGCATCGGCAACGACATCGTGGCCGCCTATCTCGTCGTGCTGCCGGAGGGCATCACCGTCATCGACGCGGGCCTCCCGGGGCATCTCACAGATCTCCGCGCGGAGCTGGCGGGTCTCGGCCGCCCGCTCAGCGACATCAAGGGCGTCGTCCTGACCCACGGCGACAGCGATCACATCGGCTTCGCCGAGCGGCTCCGCCGCGAGTACGGCATCCCGGTCTTCGTGCACACCGCGGATGCCGATCGTGCGCGGGGCGGCGACAAGCCCCAGACGCCCATGGGCGCGGCGCGGATCGGGCCGATGCTGGGCTTCTTCGCCTACGCCCTCCGCAAGCGCGGCTGGCCGACGCACTACCTGCGGGATGTCGTCGAGGTCGCCGACGGGGACGTGCTCGACCTGCCCGGATCGCCGCGGGTCATCGGCATGCCCGGCCACTCTCCCGGCAGCGTCGCGGTGCGCGTGCCCGCCGTGAAGGCCGTCTTCGTCGGCGACGCGCTGACCACCCGGCACGTGCTCACCGGCCGCGCCGGCGCGCAGCCCGCGCCGTTCACGGACGAGCCGGAGCAGGCTCTCGTCTCGCTCGACCGGCTCGCCGAGATCGACGCGGAGTGGGTCCTGCCCGGGCACGGCACGCCGTGGCACGGGTCGCCCGCCGACGCGGCGCGCGGGGTGCGTGCCGCCGCAGTGACCGCGTAGCTTCAGCCGGCGGCCCCGGTCCGCCCGGCATAGTCCGCCATGGCGTCGAACGCGGCGTCCAGCTCGTGGTCCACGACCTGGCGCTCCGGGTGCGCGTCGTGGAACGCCAGGATCCGCCGCGCGCCCTCATCGAAGGTCACCGTCGTGTGGAAGTCCGGCGCCAGCCGGGTCACCTTCGCCGCGTCGAAGAGCATCGAGTGCGCCTTGTCGCCGAGGAGGGTCGGCCCGAGGTCGGGTGCGATCCGTGCGATCGCGTCGCTTGTCACGTGCACGAACTCCGGTGCGGCGACGCCTGCGGCATCCGCCAGCCAGCCGTAGATCTGATTCCAGGTCGGCGCGTGCGTGCCGGTGATCGTGAACGCGTCGCCGATCGCGGCGGGGTTGCCGAGCAGGGCGGTGAACGCGACGGCGAAGTCGTCGGCGTGCGTGATCGTCCAGAGGCTCGTCCCGTCGCCGTGGATGACGACCGGCCGCCCGGCCCGCATCCGGGCGATGTCGGTCCAGCCGCCGAGCGTCGGCAATAGCGTCTCGTCGTACGTGTGCGACGGACGCACGATCGTCACCGGGAGTGCGCGCGTGCGGTGTGCGGCCACGAGCAGGTCCTCGCAGTCGATCTTGTCGCGGGAGTACCGCCAGAACGGATTGCGCAGCGGCGTGGATTCTGTGACCGGCAGCGTGCGCGGCGGCTTCTCATACGCGGAGGCCGAGCTGATGAAGACGTACTGCCCGGCGCGGCCCTCGACGGCATTCAGCACCGTCTGCACGTGCGGCGGGACGAAGGAGAGGAAGTCCGCGACGACGTCGTAGCGGTCGCCGCCCATCGCCGCCCGGATGTCGTCGGCGTTGCGCACGTCACCGATGACCCGCCGGACCGACGGCGGCAGCTCGCGATCGCGGTTGCCGCGATTGAGGACGGTGACGTCGTGTCCGGCGGCGACGGCCGCCCGCACGCACGCGGTGCTGATCGTGCCGGTGCCGCCGAGGAAGAGGATGCGGAGGGAGCCCATGCCCAGACGATACCCACGGTGCGGCCGCCTGTCGCGGCCTCACTACGCTGGACGGGTGACGTCCTCCGCTCCGGCGCGCCTGCCCGCGTGGCTTGCGCTGTCGGGGGCGGTGCTCGTCGGCGTCCTGACCGCCGCGCAGGCGCGGGTCAACGGCCAGCTGGGCGCGCGCATCGGCGACGGGCTGACCGCCGCCGTGATCTCCTTCGGCTCCGGACTGGTCGTGCTGATCGTGCTGACCGGACTGCTGCCGGACGGCCGTCGCGGCCTCGCGCGCCTGATCGAGGGGACGCGGGGGCGCACCATCCCGTGGTGGATGCTGGCCGGCGGCCTCGCCGGGGCGTTCACGGTCGCGACGCAGGGCATCGCGGTCGCCGTCATCGGCGTCTCGCTCTTCACCGTCGGGGTCGTCGCCGGCCAGACCCTCTGCGGACTCGTGCTCGATCGCACCGGCTACGGCCCCGCCGGGGTCGTCGCCGTCACGATGCCCCGCGTCGCCGGCGGCGCGCTGGCTCTCCTCGCCGTCGTCGTGTCGCTGCAGGGCGGCGTGCTCGATCAGGTGCCGTGGTGGATGCTGCTGATGCCTTTCCTCGCCGGCATCGGCATCGCGTGGCAGCAGGCGACGAACGGCCGGCTGCGTCAGCGCGTCGGCACGCCCCTGACGGCGACACTCGTCAACTTCGCCGGCGGGACCCTGGTCCTGGTGATCGCCGCGCTCATCCACGGGGCGATCGTGCGGCCGGTGCTCACCGTTCCGGGGGAGCCGTGGCTCTACCTCGGCGGGGTGACGGGCGTGGTCTACATCTTCCTGTCGGCGGCGCTCGTCGCACACACTGGGGTGCTGCTGTTCGGGCTCGGCGCCGTCGCGGGTCAGCTGATCGCGGCGTTCCTGCTCGATCTGCTCTGGCCGGCCGCGGCCGGCGCGGGCCTGCTCCTCGAGCTCCTCACGGTCGGGATCGCGCTGTGCTCCGTCGTGGTCGCGACGGCGCCCCGTGCGTGGCGCCGGCCGCGGCGCCCGCGCCCGCGCGAGCAGGGCGCGGCTCAGGGCTGAGTGTCGGGCTCGATCGCCGTCTCCTGGGCCGCGGCGCGCTCGGCGGCGGCCGCCGCGGCATCCTTCTTGCCCTTCGGCATCCGCGTCAGGAGCTTCCGGGCGTCCACCGCCTTCCGGCGCCCCGCGCGCGCCCCCGCCGGCTTCCCGCCGACGTACAGCCAGCCGAGGAGCTCCTCGTTCTTGGCCAGGCCGTGCGCCTTCGCGACGGCTTTCGCCCGCGTGTAATGGCCGGTGCGCCAGATGACACCCCAGCCGGCCTCGTCCAGCAGCAGGCTGAGCATGTGCGCGACGCCGGAGGCGACGGCCTCCTGCTCCCACCGCGGCACCTTCCCGCTCTTGTGGTAGCTGGCGACCACCGCGATGAGCAGGGGTGCGCGCAGCGGCTTGCTCGACGGCTTCGTGTCGCCGTCGGCCTTCGCGATCGCCCGCCCGAGGCGCTCCCGGTCCTCGCCCCGCAGCTCGATGAGCCGCCACGGCCGAAGGTTCGAGTGATCCGCGACGCGCGCCGCTGCGGCGACGAGGGTGAGCAGCTCGGCGCGCGTCGGCGCCTCGGCCGTCACTTTCGACCACGAGCGGCGGGCCCGGACCGCCTCGAGCGCGGCGCCGGTCACGATTCCGGGGCGAAGTTCAGCGACAGCGAGTTCATGCAGTAGCGATCGCCGGTGGGCGTGCCGAATCCGTCCGGGAACACGTGCCCCAGGTGCGAGCCGCATGCGGCGCAGCGCACCTCGGTGCGGACCATCCCGTGCGAGCGGTCCTCGATGAGCTCCACGGCCTCCGGGCGCACGGATTCATAGAAGCTCGGCCAGCCGCAGTGCGAATCGAACTTCGTTCCGCTCTGGAACAGCTCGGCGTTGCACGCGGCGCACGTGTACAGGCCGGCGCGGCTCTCGTCCAGGAGCTCGCCCGTCCAGGCGCGCTCCGTCCCGGCTTCGCGGAGCACGGCGTACTGCTCGGGCGTCAGCTCGCGACGCCACTCGTCTTCGGTCTTGTCCACGCGGTATGTCATGTGTCGACTCCTTCTCACCTCCATTCAACCCGAGTGCGGACGGGAGTGTTCCCCCAGAATGGTCAGGTGGCGAATCAGGGCGAGACGGATGCGGTCGCCGCGCGCTACGCCCGCTTCGCCGCCGCGGAGGCTCCCGGCCGATCCGCGGTGTACGAGGAGTGGGCCGCGGGTGTTGCTGCCCATGCCGACGTGCAGGCCGTGCTCGCCCGCATCCCGGCGAACCGGCGCCAGCCGCCGCTCGTCTTCGCCGTCACCCGGCTACTGGGCGCGGGGGAGCCGTCCTTCGCCGGGTGGCGCGCGTGGCTGCTCGCGCACGCCGAGGATGTCGTCGCCGAATGCGGACGACGGTCGCTGCAGTCCAACGAGCCGCTGCGGTGCGCCGCGCTGCTGCCGGCGCTCAGCCGCATCCCCGGACCCATCGCGCTGCTCGAGATCGGCGCGAGCGCGGGCCTGTGCCTGTACCCCGACCGGTACTCGTACCGCTACGTGTCGCCGGACGGCGACCTGATCGAGCGCCTCGATCCGGTCGACGGGCCGTCGAGCGTGGAACTGGAGTGCGAAGTCCGCGGCGCTCTGCCGCCCCTGGCGCTGCCGGAGGTCGTGTGGCGCGCGGGCATCGACCTGAATCCGCTCGACCCGACCTCGCCGGACACCGCCGCGTGGCTCACCCGCCTCGTGTGGCCGGGAGAGACCGGACGCGCGGAGCGCATCGCCGCGGCCGTCGCGGTCGCCGCCGCCGACCCGCCGCTGCTCGTCGCCGGCGACGCCGTGGATCTCCTCGCGTCGGTCGCCGCCGAGGCGCCGGCCGACGCGACGCTCGTCGTCACGACGCCCGGCGTGCTCGCGCACATCCCGTGGGCCGGCCGCCGCCGCGTCATCGAGGCCGCGCGGCGGGCGGGCCGCTGGGTCACGATCGACGACCCGGCGCTCCACGACGGCTGGAACGCCCCGATCGAGGACTGGCCCGGCGGCTTCGCCGTGGCCCTGGACGGCGAGGTGCTGGCCGCCGCCGACCCGCTCGGGGCCTGGCTGCGGTTCTGAGCCGTCCCGCCGTGCGGGGTGCTGGGTGAGCCGCGGCGTCATGTCCCGCCGTGCGGGCGCCCGATTCGCGGCGAACTGCAGGATCGGGTGTGACAGGTGGTGCCGGTGAGTCACTCGCGCCCCACGAGTCACACTCGGCCCTGCGGTCTGCCGTGCCGCGCCGCCCCGCGTGCCGCGCGGCCCCGCGCTCCGGGCCGCCCCGCGCCGCGCATCGGGCCGAGCCGGGTGTGGCGCCGCGGCGGCGGGCCGCCTCCGGGTTAGCGTGAGGATGTGCCCCTCTCCGACCGCGACCGCGACCTGCTGGCGTTCGAGGCGCGGTGGCAGCGGCACGGCGCCGCGAAGGAGGAGGCCGTCCGCGTCGAGCTCGGGCTGACCCCGGCGCGGTACTACCAGCTCCTCGGCCGCCTCATCGACGACGCTGACGCGCTGGCCCACGACCCCATGCTCGTGCACCGGCTGCGCCGCCTCCGCGACGCCCGTGAGCGGGCTCGCCTCTCCCGGGCGTCCGTGCTCACAGCCTCCCCCCGGTAGCATTCTCTGGTGCCGAAAACGCCCGACCCGAAGGACCGTTTCGATGACCTCCCGGTCGATCGCGGCCGCGTCGGCGCGCACCGCGCGGAGAACCCCCGGCTGCGCGGCGGGCTCGTCCTCCTCTGGTCCGCGGTCGCCACGGTCGCGCTGATCGCCGTCGGGATCTTCGGGACCCTCGTCGCCACCGGCCGCGTCGTGCCCTTCCCGGCGCCGTCCGGATCGCCTGCTCCCGTCGCGACGGCCGAGCCCACGATCGACACCGGCTACACCGTGCTCGTGCTCAACGCGACGGGGGAGCGCGGCCTCGCCAATCTCGTCCGCGACGAGATCCTCGATGCGGGCTGGGCCGGCGACGCCGTGCTGGCCAGCGAGGCGGGCGCGGACGACTTCGAGCTGACGACGGTGTACTACCCGACGGCCGAGGACGAGGGCGCCGCGCGCGGCGTCGCGCAGCTCGTCGGCGCGACGCGGCTCGTGCTCGACGACGCGTACCAGCCCGCCGACGACCCGGACGCGCGCCAGCTCGCCGTCGTGATCGGCCTCGATCGCGCCGGCGCCGCCGGCGACTCCACGCCGACCCCCTGATCGGCGCCGCGCGCGGCGTGTGTTTCACGCGTGTGAACAGTTCTATGCGGCGCGGTCAACAGTTCCCGGATGCCGGGATCCGGCCGCGGCCGCGTGGCTAGCATGGCGAGGTCCCACAGCTTCAGGAGATTCGCATGACCCAGGGCACTGTCAAATGGTTCAACGCCGAGAAGGGCTACGGCTTCATCACCGTCGTCGACGGCCAGGATGTGTTCGTGCACTACTCGAACATCGAGATGAACGGCTTCCGCGTCCTCGAAGAGGGCCAGAAGGTCGAGTTCACGGTCGGCACCGGTCAGAAGGGTCCGCAGGCCGAATCCGTGCGGCCCGTCTGAGCGCCGGTGCGGCCGCCGCGCAGTAGCCTGTGGGCGTGAACCTCCGTCGTGCTCGCCTCGCGGGCGCTGCGGCGTTCGCGACGGCGGGTCTGCTCCTCTCCGCGTGCGCGCCCACCCCGGCCGCCGCGCCCTCGCCGACGCCGCGCGTCACGCATTCCGCGGAGCCGACGCCGTCATCCACTCCCACACCGGTCCCCGTCGTCCAGACCGGGCCGCTGCGGGGCACCGTCGTCGAGGATGCCGCGGCCCTGGGGCCGGCGCTGTCCGCCAAGATCGACAACCACCCGGATGCCCGGCCGCAGTGGGGCCTGGAGCACACCGACATCGTGTTCGAAGAGCTCGTCGAGGGCGGCATCACGCGCTACGTCGCCGTCTGGCACTCCGACGTGCCCGACGAGATCGGGCCGGTCCGCAGCATCCGGCCCATGGACCCCGACATCATCGCGCCGTTCGGCGGGATCGCCGCCTACTCCGGCGGGCAGGAGCGCTTCGTTGCGATGATGCAGGACACCGACGTGCACAACGCCATCCACGGCGGTGCGGACGACCGGTTCATGTACCGTGCGACGTCGCACACGGCGCCGCACAACGTGGTCGTCGAGGCGCGGGAGCTGCGTGCGGAGTACGCCACGATCGCGCCCCCGCCCGTGCAGTTCCTCTTCGCCCCGCGCGGGCACGCGCCGATCTTCGGCGCCGCCGCCGGCGGCATCGACGTGCGATTCTCGACCGTGTCGGCACGCTCGTGGCGATGGGATGCCGGCTCGGCCGCCTACCTCCGTTCGCAGGACGGACGCGCCGACCTCGACGCGGCGGGCGCACAGCTGCGGGCGACCAACGTCGTGGTGCTGCAGGTGGCGATCGACTGGTCCTACGGCATCGTGCCGCGCACCGTCATGGTCGACAGCGGCGACGCCTGGGTCTCCACCGGCGGAAGCGTCATCCGCGGTCGCTGGTCGAAGCAGAGCCAGACCTCCCCGATCGCGCTGACGAACGCCGCCGGCGGCGAGATCAGGCTGGCGCCCGGCAACACGTGGGTGGAGCTGGTCCCCACCTCCGGAAGCGTCTCGGTCACCGGCTGACGCGTCCCGCGCAGCTTGCACTCCCCATGGCCGAGTGCCAGAATGGGTTAGCACTCACGGATAGCGAGTGCTAATGACTCATCCTCACGTCCGGGAGGGACGACACACTTATGGCAAAGATCATCGCTTTCGACGAAGAGGCCCGACGCGGCCTCGAGCGCGGCCTCAACATCCTGGCTGACGCCGTCAAGGTGACGCTCGGCCCCCGCGGTCGCAACGTCGTGCTCGAGAAGAAGTGGGGCGCCCCCACCATCACGAACGACGGCGTCTCGATCGCCAAGGAGATCGAACTCGACGACCCGTACGAGAAGATCGGCGCGGAGCTCGTCAAGGAGGTCGCCAAGAAGACCGACGACGTCGCCGGTGACGGCACGACGACCGCCACGGTCCTCGCTCAGGCGCTCGTCCGCGAAGGCCTGCGCAACGTCGCAGCCGGCGCCGACCCCATCTCCCTGAAGAAGGGCATCGAGAAGGCCGTCAAGGCTCTCTCCGACGAGCTGCTGTCCTCGGCCAAGGAGGTCGAGACCCGCGAGGAGATCGCCGCCACGGCATCCATCTCGGCTGCTGACCCGGAGATCGGCGAGCTCATCGCCGAGGCCATCGACAAGGTCGGCAAGGAGGGTGTCGTCACCGTCGAGGAGTCGAACACCTTCGGCACCGAGCTCGAGCTCACCGAGGGCATGCGCTTCGACAAGGGTTACATCAACCCCTACTTCGTCACGGACCCGGAGCGCCAGGAAGCGGTCTTCGAGGACCCCTACATCCTCATCGCGAACCAGAAGATCTCGAACATCAAGGACCTTCTGCCGATCGTCGACAAGGTGATCCAGGAGGGCAAGGAGCTCCTCATCATCGCCGAGGACGTCGAGGGCGAGGCTCTCGCGACGCTCGTGCTCAACAAGATCCGCGGCATCTTCAAGTCGGTCGCCGTCAAGGCTCCCGGCTTCGGCGACCGTCGCAAGGCTCAGCTGCAGGACATCGCGATCCTCACCGGCGGCCAGGTCATCACCGAAGAGGTGGGCCTCAAGCTCGAGAACGCCACGACCGACCTGCTCGGCCGCGCGCGCAAGGTGATCATCACCAAGGACGAGACGACGATCATCGAGGGTGCCGGCGACGCCGGCCAGATCGAGGGCCGCGTCACGCAGATCCGCCGCGAGATCGAGAACACGGACAGCGACTACGACCGCGAGAAGCTCCAGGAGCGTCTCGCGAAGCTCGCCGGCGGCGTCGCCGTCATCAAGGCGGGTGCCGCGACCGAGGTCGAGCTCAAGGAGCGCAAGCACCGCATCGAGGACGCCGTCCGCAACGCGAAGGCGGCCGTCGAGGAGGGCATCGTCCCCGGTGGTGGCGTCGCGCTCATCCAGGCCGGTCAGCGTGTCTTCGGCAACCTCCAGCTCGAGGGCGACGAGGCGACCGGTGCGAACATCGTCAAGGTGGCCATCGAGGCTCCGCTCAAGCAGATCGCGCTGAACGCCGGTCTCGAGCCGGGTGTCGTCGCCAACAAGGTCGCCGAGCTCGAGGCCGGTCACGGCCTGAACGCGGCCACCGGCGAGTACGTCGACATGTTCGCCGCGGGCATCATCGACCCGGCGAAGGTCACCCGCTCGGCGCTGCAGAACGCCGCGTCGATCGCCGGTCTGTTCCTCACGACCGAGGTCGTCGTCGCCGACAAGCCGGAGAAGGCGTCGGCTCCGGCCGGCGACCCGACCGGTGGCATGGACTTCTGAGTCCCAGCGACTGATCCAGCGAAGGGCCCCGACTCCGGTCGGGGCCCTTCGTCGTTGCGTGACGGGGTCACCGGTCACCGGTCACCGGTCAGCTCACCGGAAGAGGCCCGCTGCCGCGGACTCGGTCTGCGCGTACTGCGTGCCCGCCGAGGTCAGGGCGGCGTTGATGTCGGTGAGGGCGGCGTCGAGGTCGCGCTGTGCGGCGCGCCAGCGTTCCACGACCCCCTGGAAGGCGACGGAGGCGGCACCCGTCCACGATCCCTGCAGCTGAGTGAGCTGGGCGAGCATGGCCGCCGTCTCGCCCTGCAGGCGGTCGCTCGTGGCACGGACGGCGGAGGTGGCGGTGAGGACGGCGTCGCTGTCGACGGAGAAGACGGCCATGGTGAGCTCCTTCACGGGGTGATGCCCGCCACGGTACGCACGCGCATCGACCCATGGGCACGCGCGCGGATGCCGGGGGACGGGGCCGTGGGGACGCCCGGCTGGGGAGGAGGCCCCGGCCGCTACTGCTCGGCGGGACGCACCCGGGGCAGCGGCTGCGTCTCGATGAGCAGGTGCTCCTGCGGGTTCCGCTCCTGGGCCAGGGGAAGGGACACGCGGAAGGTCGCCCCGCCGCCGGGCGTCTCGGTGACGGCGATCGAGCCGTGCAGCGCGTCGACGATCGAGGCGACGATCGACAGGCCCAGCCCGGAGCCGCCGGTCTCGCGCGTGCGGGACGTGTCGGCGCGCCAGAAGCGCTGGAAGATCTTGTCGCGGATCTGCTCCGGGATTCCTTCGCCGTGGTCGCACACGGCGATCCATCCCATGCCGTCACGGGCATCGAGGCCGACCGCGATCTCGATCGGCGACCCGGGCGGGGTGTAGCGGCGGGCGTTGCCCAGCAGGTTCGCGACGACCTGGCGGATGCGGTTCTCATCGCCCAGCACGACGGGCGCGACGTCGTCGCGGGCGTCCGGCAGGGGGGTGGGCTCACTGAGCGCCGCGCCGGATCCCGCCGGCTCGGCCGCGCTGCCTGGCCGGGGTCGCCGGCGGAGCAGGGAGAACGGCGCGCCCGTCCGGGCGGCGTTCGGCCGCCGCGCCGCACCCGCCGGCCCGCCGGCTGGCGGGCGCGCCGGCACGGCATCCTTGGTCTCACGCTCCGGCAGGGCCGTCGTATCGACGAAGGTGACCTCCCGCTCCGGGGCGGTCACGCGGGCGTCCAGCACGGCATCCTGCGCGATGGGGCGGAGATCCACGGCGGTCACGACGAGGTCGCGACGCTCGTCCAGTCGCGCGAGTGCGAGGAGGTCCTCGACGAGCACGCCCATCCGGATCGCCTCCTTCTCGATGCGCTCCATCGACTGGGCGGTCTGCTCCGGCCCCGAGATCGCCCCCATCCGGTACAGCTCGGCGTAGCCGCGGACCGTGACGAGCGGCGTCCGCAGCTCATGGCTGGCGTCGCCGATGAAGCGGCGCATCTGCTGCACGGAGGCGTCCCGCTGCCCGAGGGCCTGATCGACCCGGTCGAGCATCGCATTGATCGCGGTCTTCAGCCGACCGACCTCCGTGCGGGGCGTGATGTCCGTCATCCGCTGCGTGAAGTCGCCCGCCGCGATCGACATGGCCGTCGCCTCCACCTGCCCGAGACCGCGGAAGGTCAAGGTCACGAGGAGGCGCGTCGTGAGGGCCCCGAGCAGGATCGTGAGGATCGCGAGCGCCGTATAGATGCCGATGAAGTTCGCGACCGTCTGATTGACCGGGGCCAGCGGCAGGGCGAGCAGCTGCACGTTGAGCTCGCGGGCGCCGGCGATCTGCAGCGTGTCGACGCTCGCGTGGAAGGTCGCGGTGCCCGCCTCGGAGGTCAGCTCGAAGGGCGCCGTGCCGCGCATGAGGGGCTCGTCGAGCGCGACGGTCTCCGGGAAGTCCGGCCAGACGGCACTAGACGGCCCGTCGGTGGCGAGCAGGGTGCCGTCGGCGCCGTACACGGCGATGAAGAAGGGGCTGAGCGTCGACGCGTCGCGCCGCTCGAACCGCGCGACGCCGTCGACCACCTCGACGTCGAGCAGGCTGCTGGCGAGGTCCGTCGTGACGGTCTGGCTCAGCGACTGGTCGCGCTCGGCGACCTGGGCGTTTCGGAGGAAGATCATCGTCCCGATGCCGGACGCGAACAGCCCGATCGTCAGGACGGCGACGGTGACGCCGGTGACCTTGGCGCGCAGGCTGATGCCGCGCCACCACGCGGTGACCCGGTCGGTCCTCTTCTCCTGCGCGGCCACCCGGGCCTCCCGGGTCCTACGAGGTCTTGCCGGCCTTCAGCATGTAGCCGAATCCGCGCTTGGTCTGAATGAGCGGCTCGGACGAGTACGGGTCGATCTTGCGGCGCAGGTAGGAGATGTAGCTCTCCACGATCCCGGCGTCCCCGTTGAAGTCGTACTCCCAGACATGGTCGAGGATCTGCGCCTTGCTGAGCACCCGGTTCGGGTTCAGCATCAGGTAGCGCAGCAGCTTGAACTCGGTGGGGGACAGGTCGATCGACACGTCGCCGACGAGGACGTCGTGGGTGTCCTGGTCCATCGTCAGCTCGCCGGCGCGGATGGTGGACTCCTCGTCGGCCTGCATCGTCCGGCGGAGGATCGCCTCGATGCGGGCGACGATCTCGTCGAGGCTGAACGGCTTCGTGACGTAGTCGTCGCCGCCGGCGTTGAGACCCTCGATCTTGTCCTCGGTCTCGTCCTTCGCGGTGAGGAAGAGGATGGGCGCGGTGTATCCGGCGCCGCGGAGCCGCTTGGTCACGCTGAACCCGTTCATGTCCGGGAGCATGACGTCGAGGATGATGAGGTCGGGTTCCTCCTCCAGGACGGCGGAGATCGTCTGCGCCCCATTGGCGACGGCGCGGACCTGATAGCCGGCGAAGCGGAGGCTCGTCACCAGCAGGTCCCGGATGTTCGGCTCGTCGTCCACGACGAGGATGCGCGCTGCGGTCATAGCCCCATCCTGGCACCGGATCTCATGTGTGTGCTGGATATCGGCGGTTCGCCAGGCTCAGCGGACCCCGGCGCCCCGCACGATACGGGTGACGACGGGGCGGATCTCGGCGTGCGGATCCACCGTCAGGCGGTGCAGGACGAGGCCCTCCAGCCCCGCCATGGTCGCCCGTGTGGCGTCGTGGTCCGGTGTGATCCCGATGCCGGCCAGGAGCGCCCGCATCCACACTTCGAACGCCGCACGCTGCGCCAGCAGCGGGGCGAGCAGCTCCGGGTCGGCCGCCCCCTCGAGGAACATCGCGTACCGCGCCCGGCTGCGGGATGCGAACGGCCCGGTCTCCGCCGCGACCATCGCGCAGAACGCGTCGATCAGCTCGTCCGCGTCGCGCGGCGCGTCGCCGGAAGCGGCGGCGAAGTCGGCGCGCTCCCTCTCCGCGATCCAGGCGGTGACACCGGCGACGAGCGCATGCCGCGTGCGGAACCAGTTCGAGGTCGATCCCTTGGGGAGCCCGGCGCGCTCGTCGACGCGCGCGTGCGTGAGGGCGCGGATGCCCTGCTCGCCGACCAGGGCGACGGCTGCGTCGAGGGCGCGGCTGCGGGTGTCGGTCACGATCCGACCCTACGGCCGGTCCGGGTACTACGAAAGTAGTGACACGGCACTACGAACGTAGTATCGTCGTCGGATGGACACGCCACACACCGGCGAGCCGGCCGCCGACACCAGGATCTGGAGCCCGCCGCTGCCCGCTGCGCCGGGCTTCGCCCACACGATCGTCGAGACGCCGGGGCTCCGCACCCACGTCGCCACGGTCGGGGAGGGACCGCCCGTCGTCCTCCTGCACGGCTTCCCTGAGCACTGGTGGCAATGGCGCGACGTGGCCCCGGCGATCGCGGCGCAGGGGTACCGGGTGATCTGCCCGGATCTTCGGGGGGCCGGCTGGACGGAGGCCGACGATCCGCAGATCCGCCACGAGACGCGGATGCACGACCTCCTCGCCCTGTTCGAGGTGCTCGGGGTGGATCGCCCCCATGTGGTCTCGCACGACCTGGGCGCCCTGACCGGCATGCACCTCGCCTACGCGCACCCGGAGCGGGTGCGCACCCTCGTGCAGCTCTCGGTCCCGCCCGGGTTCATGCGGTTCACGCCGCGGATGATGCCGGCCTTCCGGCACTACCCGCGGATGCTGTGGGGTGGGCATCGGCGGTCGTTGTCGTGGCTGTTCGTGTCGCCGTACCTCGTCCGGCCGATGACCGCCGAGACGCTGGACGCCTACCTGCGCGTGGCAGCGCGTCCGGAGGTGGCGCGCGCGACCCGCAAGGTCCTGCTCGGGATGATCACTCCCGAGATCGCCTGGCTCATGGGGCCGCACTACAAGCGGATGCGGCTGCAGCCGCCGACCCTCGTCGCGTTCGGCGATCACGACTGGCCGTTCACCGAGTCGGTTGTGCGCGGCATGTGCCGCGACCACGACCGCTGTGCGGACCGCTTCGAACTGGCCTTCATCCCGCACGCGGCTCACTTCGTGACGGACGACGCCCCGGATGCCGTCGCGGATCTCGCCCTGGACTGGTTCCGGCGCGAGGGCGGGGAGCGCTGACGAGGTTCGCCGCTCGCCGGCGCGGATCGGCGAAGATGGAGCCATGACGACGCCCACCCCCGCGCCGCCGGCTCTCCGCCCGCTCCCCGCGCCCGCCCCCCTTCCCGCCGATGCACTCACCGGCGGGCTCGCGTTCCACCGGCTCGTGTTCGCGCGGCGACGGAGCGCCTGGTGGACGCCGCTCGTCGTCGGCATCCTCGGCATCGCGTTCTACGCGGCGCTCCTGGGCATCGTGCTCGTCGCCCTCATCGCGGTGTCCCTCGCCGACCCGGCGTTCGCCGAGCGCATCCTGACCCTCGGCCAGGGCATCGCCTTCGATCTGACCGACCCGTTCCTCATCGCCCTCACCCTCGGCACCATCGTGCTCATGCTGCCGGCGTACGTGCTGGCATCCCTCATCGTCAACGGCCGGCGGGTGGGACTCGTCTCCTCCGCCGCGGGTCGGCTGCGCTGGCGGTGGATGCTGCTGTGCGGCGCCGTCGCGCTGGCCGTCTCGCTGGCACTCACCGCCGTGTCGGCGCTCCTGCCCGCCGAGGCCGTGGATTCCTCCGGCGTCGTGCCGCCGGATCGGAACCCGCAGCTGTGGATCACGCTCGCCGTGCTGCTGCTGTTCATCCCGCTGCAGGCCGCGGCGGAGGAGTACGTCTTCCGCGGCTACCTGCAGCAGGCCATCGGCCGGTGGCTGCGGCATCCGGCGTTCGCGATCCTGCTGCCGGTGCCGCTCTTCGTCCTCGGTCACCTCTACGACCCGCTGGGACAGGCGAGCGTGGCGATCTTCGCGATCGCCGCGGGCTGGCTCACGTGGCGGACCGGGGGGCTCGAGGCCGCCATCGCGCTGCACGTCGTGAACAACCTGCTCGCGTTCCTGCTCGCCCTCGCCGGGCTCGGCGACGTCAATGACTCGTCGCCCGGCCTCGCGAGCTTCTTCTGGTCGCTGGTCGTGATCGCCGCGTATACCGGCGCGGTGGAGTGGATGTTCCGCCGTGCGACGCTCGGCCGCACGCTCGTGCTGACTCCGCCTGCGGCGCCCGCGTCCGCGGCCGCGCCGGCGCAGGGCCAGGGTCTCGCGCAGGGCTGATCAGCGCACCCGCGGCCCCGCCCGACCCACTGCGCTTGGCGTGTCACAGAACCTGCGGGGTTCGCCGCGCGCACCCGCATCCGCTGTGACATCCGTGCACCGCGTGTCACAGAAGCCGCGGGTGCATTGCGTAGGCACCCGCGCGAGGTGTGACATCGGGACGCCGGGACGCCGGGCCGACCGGACCGCGTCGCGGTTCCCGGCCGCCCGCCCTAGGCGGCGGCGAGCTGGTCGGCGTCGAGGATCGTGTAGCTGTAGCCCTGCTCGGCGAGGAAGCGCTGGCGATTCTGCGCGTAGTCCTGGTCGACGGTGTCGCGCGCGATGAGCGTGTAGAAGCTCGCGGTGTGCCCCGACGTCTTCGGGCGCAGCAGCCGGCCGAGGCGCTGGGCCTCCTCCTGGCGTGAGCCGAACGATCCGGAGACCTGGATCGCGACGGATGCCTCGGGCAGGTCGATCGAGAAGTTCGCGACCTTGGAGACGACCAGGAGCGGGATGCGGCCCTCACGGAACGCGGCGTACAGCACCTCGCGCTCGTCGACGGGCGTGGCGCCGGTGATCGACGGGGCGTCCAAGGCTTCGGCGAGGATGTCGATCTGGTCGAGGTACTGCCCGATGACGAGGATCTGTTCGCCGGCGTGCCGCGTGACGAGGTCGCGGACGACGCCGATCTTCGCGTGCGCCGTCGCGGCGAGACGGTAGCGGTCCTCGTCGGCGGCGGCGGCGTACTCCAGGCGATCGGATGCCGGGAGATCGATGCGCACTTCGTAGCAGACGGCGGGGGAAATGAAGCCCTGCGACTCGATCTCCTTCCACGGGGCGTCGAACCGCTTCGGGCCGATGAGGCTGAACACGTCGCCCTCCCGGCCGTCCTCGCGCACGAGCGTCGCGGTCAGGCCCAGCCGGCGCCGCGCCTGCAGGTCGGCCGTGAGCTTGAACACGGGCGCCGGCAGCAGGTGCACCTCGTCGTAGACGATGAGGCCCCAGTCCAGGGCGTCCAGCAGCGCCAGGTGGGCGTACTCGCCCTTCCGCTTCGCGGTGAGGATCTGGTAGGTCGCGATCGTGACCGGCTTGACCTCCTTGGACTGACCGGAGTACTCGCCGATCTCCTCGGGGGTCAGCGACGTGCGCTTGAGCAGCTCGTCGCGCCACTGCCGCGCGCTCACCGTGTTGGTCACGAGGATGAGGGTCGTCGTCTTCGTGTCGGCCATCGCCGCCGCGCCGACGAGCGTCTTGCCGGCGCCGCAGGGGAGCACGACGACGCCCGACCCGTCGGCGCTGAACGTGTCGACGGCCTTGCGCTGGTAGGGGCGCAGCGTCCAGCCGTCCTCGTGCAGGTCGATCTCGTGCGGCGTGCCGGGCGTGTACCCGGCGTGGTCCTCGGCCGGCCACCCGATCTTCAGCAGCTCCTGCTTGATGTGCCCGCGAGCCCACGCGTCGATGACGTAGACGCCGGCGGCCGGCTGCCCGATCAGCAGCGGCTGGATGCGCTTGTTGCGGGCCACCTCGGAGAGCACCGCGGCATCCGTCGACTTGAGTATGAGGGTGCCCTCGTCGTCGCGCTCGATCGTGAGCCGGCCGTACCGACCGACGGTCTCGCGGATGTCGATGGACACCGACGGCGGCACCGGGAAGCGCGACCAGCGGTCGAGGGTCGCGAGCATGTCCTCGGCGTCGTGACCGGCGGCGCGGGCGTTCCACAGCCCGAGCCGCGTGATCCGGTAGGTGTGGATGTGCTCGGGGGCGCGCTCCAGCTCCGCGAAGACCGCGAGCTCGTGGCGCGCGTCTTCGGCGTGGGGGTGCGCCACTTCGAGCAGCACCGTCCGGTCGCTCTGCACGATGAGGGGGCCGTCAGCCATAACGGACGATTCTACCGGAGCGGCCGGGGCGCGGGCCGGTGCGGGCGCCGTCAGGCACCGGGGCGGACGCTGACGATGCTCGAGACGGGCAGGGTCCGCTCGACGTCGGCGGCGCGGTCGCGACCGCGGAGGCGGCCGCCGCCGAGCCCGGTGGCCTCCATCGTGATCTCCCGGTCCGAGCCGTCCGGCAGGCGCACGACGATCGTGACGATGGAATGGGAGCGGACGGCCTGCTCCAGTTCGCGGCCGAGCCAGGCGGCATCCGAGTCGTCGCTGTTCGCCCCGCGCAGGCGGGCCAGGAGACCCGCGTAGGGGTCGGCGGGCAGGCCGTCCGGCTCCGCCGCCAGGCGGTGCCGGTCGAGGGCGCGGGGGTTTCCGTCGACGTCGACGGAAACGACGGGGTAGCGGGCGTCGGCCAGCATCCAGAACGCCGTCTCGGGGAGGCTCCGGCTGATCAGCACCTCGCCGTCGAGGTAGAGCCCGAGGGGGCGGAGCGCCTGGTCGACGGCCACGGCGCGCAGGAGCGCGCGGTCGTGGCTCGTGACGCGGGTGCGGCCGGTGGCATCCGGACCGACCTGGATGGTGCCGTGCCGGGCGGCGCTGCGCTCGATCTCGTACGCGAGCGGCTGCGGCAGCCCCGTGAGCGAGAGCTCCTCGAGGAAGGCGCGCAGCGACTCGGCGCTCTCGCCGGCGGTCAGCGCGGAGCTCAGCGACTCCGCCGTGAAGCGGTAGGTCGACGCCTGTGCGCGGGATTCGCGGCGGGCCATCGTGCGCAGCCGCATGTCGAGGTGCGGCGCGAGCGGGCCGGGGGAGATGGCGGTGAGGTCGTTCTGCAGGTAGACGCGGTCGACCTCGGGCGGGAGGAGCGCCTGCAGCGCGGCGTGATCGGCGTCGCCGCCGCGGGCGAGGCCCGCGGCCCACGGGGGCGTCGTGCCGGAGCCGTCGACCATCGCCCAGCGCTCGAGCATCCGCCGGCTGCGGGCGGCGCGCAGCGGCCAGGTCGTGTCGAACGGGTAGGCGCCGGGCCAGTGCGCGAGCGGGATCCAGCCGCCGTCTTCGTCGCGCAGCGCGGCGGGGAGTGTGTCGCGCAGCGCCCGGGCGATGCTCGCCCAGCGCGGGACGGTGCCGGTCGCGAGCCACTCGACGCCCGCGGCGGTGACGAGCCACTGCCGGTCGCTCGGGGCGATGAGCCCGGCATGCTCCGCGATCGCGATGAGCTCGTCGGCCTCCTCCCCGTCGTTCGCGGCGCCGGAATCGACGAGCCGCCGGCGGTCTCCGGCACCCAGCGCCCCGGAGCCGATCCGGTTCAGGGGCGCCGCGAGACTCAGCTGCAGGATGTCGGCGAGGGACGTGGATGCCGCGAACGCGCGCTCCGCGGCCTGCTCGGCCGAGTCCCCGGCGGCCGGAGCGGTGTCGAGGGAGACAGCGGGCTCGAGGCCCGGCCAGCCGTCGCGGAGGCCGCGGAACGGCATCCCGTCGTCGTCGAGGAAGCCCCGCGCGGTCAGGTCGTCGCGGTGCGGGCCGGGCGGCACCGGCGTGCCGTCATCCAGCGCCCGCTGCAGGGTGGCCGCGTCGGTGCGGGACAGCGCGGCGATCCCGCGGCCGAGCAGGACCGGGTCGAGGAGCGCCTCGGCCATGTCGTAGTAATCGGCCCAGGCGGTGGCCGGCGGCACGCGCCGTTCGGCCAGGATCCGCCGCAAGGGCTCGTCCGCGAGTGCCGCGAGCGTGCTCGCGAGGACTCGGGCATCCGTGGCGGCCACGTCAGGAGCCCTTGTTGGCCCGCGCCCTTCTGACGAAGGTCATCACGAGCACCGCCACGAGCAGCACGAAGGCCAGGATCGGCGCGATGTAGACGATCGTGCCGAGGGCCGGCCAGAGACCGGCGCCGAAGTCGGCGCCGGCTGTCGTGCCTATGATGATCGCGAGGAAGCACAGGATGGACAGCACGAGCAGCCCCAGGGACATGAACGCGAGGATGCGATCGATCCGGCGAACCGGCAGATCCTCGCCGGAGTGTGGTGTGCTCATCCGTTCCAGCCTACTGGGTCGCGGCCGGTGTCGTAGGCTGGAGGGCGGGGCTGAACGGTCCCGGTTGGACTGCGCCCGCATGCGGGCGAGAGCGAGGTTGAGATGCCCACCGGCAAGGTCAGGTTCTACGACGAGGAGAAGGGGTTCGGCTTCATCACGACCGATGACGGCCAGGACGTCTTCCTGCACGCCACGGCGCTGCCCGCCGGGGTCACGACTCTGAAGCAGGGCACCCGACTCGACTTCGGTGTGGCCGACGGCAAGCGCGGGCTGCAGGCTCTCGCGGTGCGGGTGCTCGAGGCGCCGGTCAGCCTCGCCAAGCGCAACCGGAAGCCCGCCGACGACATGGCGATCATCGTCGAAGACCTCGTCAAGCTGCTCGACGGGATCGGCGGCGACCTCCGCCACGGCCGTTACCCGACCCCGTCGCACGGACGCAAGATCGCAGCCGTGCTGCGGAAGGTCGCCGATGACCTCGACGCCTGAGCCCGCCGACGAGCGGCTCCTGAGCGCGCACGATCTCGCTCGCGCGGCGCTGTACGAGATCACGGCACCGGCCACCGTCGGCGATGCCGCCGGTTACACGCTGGAGGAGGGCGGGGTCGTCTCGCTGCGGTTCCACAACCGCCTCGGGGGGTACCCGGGCTGGTTCTGGACCGTGAGCCTCGCCGTCGTCGATGGCGCGGAGCCCACGGTGCTCGAGGTCGAACTGCTTCCCGGCGACGGCGCGCTGCTGGCGCCCGAGTGGACCCCGTGGGCGGAGCGTCTCGCCGACTACCAGGCCGCGCAGGCGGCGCTCGCCGAGGCTGCGGGCGAGTCCGCTGACGGCGACGCCGATGAGGATGCGGACGACGACGACGACGCGCTCGGCGACCTCGACGACATGGATGCCGCGGACTTCGACGAGGACGGGTCGCCCATCCTGCACGCCGGCGACGTCGACGGCGTCGACATCGACGTGCTCGACGAGGATGCGGACGACGAGGACGACGCCGACGAGGACGACGCCGACGAGGACGACGAAGACGAGGACTGACCTCCCGCTCCGCTCCCCGCGCGGCTAGGGTTGTCCGATCCTGGCCCGCATCAAGGGGGATCGGCGAGATGAGACCGCTTCGCTACTCGATCAACGTCACGCTCGACGGCTGCTGCCACCATGAGGCGGGCCTGCCTCCCGACGAGGAGTCGATGGGGCACTGGACGGCCCTGATGGAGCGCGCCGACGCCCTTCTCTACGGCCGGGTGACCTACGAGATGATGCAGTCCGCCTGGCGGAAGCCGGCCGGCGGGGTGTGGCCGGACTGGATGGAGGAGTGGGAGATCCCGTTCGCGGAGGCGATCCACCGGGCGAAGAAGTACGTCGTGTCGAGCACGCTGAGCACTGTCGACTGGAACGCCGAGCTCGTCCGCGGCGACCTGGGGCCCGCCGTGGAGCGCCTCAAGCAGGGATCCGGCGAGGGACTATGGGTGGGCGGCGTCACGCTGCCCCTCGCGCTGGCCGACCTGGGCCTGATCGACGAGTACGAGTTCGTCGTCCAGCCGGTCATCGCCGGGCACGGCCCGAGGTTGCTCGCGGGCCTGCGCGAGCGCATCCGGCTCGAGCCGGTGGAGCGCCGTGAGTTCCGCTCCGGCGCGGTCCTCCAGCGCTACCGGCCCGCCCGCGTTGCGGCCGAGGAACCGCATCCCGCGTGAGAAACCACGCCAGGGCGTGTGCGACCGGTGCCCGTGGTCGGGCACCTGCGTGAGAAACCACATCCAGCGTGAGAAACCACGCCAGGGCGTGTGTGTCATGCCGGATGTGGTTTCTCGGCGCCGCGAGACGCGCTCTGGGCGCCGTGAGTACGCAGTCGGGTCGCGCCGGGCGCGACGCGCGACGCGCGCCGGCGCCGGGCCGCGGCTCAGTCGGCCAGGTGCTCCACGGTGTAGTCGATGCACTGGATGAGCCGGCGCACGTCGTCGGGCTCGATCGAGACGAACGTCGCGATGCGCAGCTGGTTGCGGCCGAGCTTGCGATACGGCTCCGTGTCGAGGATGCCGTTGGCGCGCAGGCTCTTGGCGACCGCGGCCGCATCGACCGAGTCGTCGAAGTCGATCGTCACGACGACGGGGGAGCGGTCGGCCGGGTTCGCGACGAACGGCGTCGCGAAGCTCGAGGCCTCGGCCCAGTCGTAGAGGGCGCCGGAGGATTCCGCGGTGCGCTCGCTCGCCCAGCCGAGGCCGCCGTTGCCGTTGATCCACTCGAGCTGCTTGTCCAGCAGGTGCAGCGTCGCGACGGCGGGCGTGTTGAGCGTCTGGTTGAGGCGCGAGTTGTCGACCGCGTTCTTCAGGCTCAGGAACTCGGGGATGTAGCGACCGGATGCCGCGATGCGCTCGATGCGCTCGATCGCGGCCGGGGAGACCGCGGCGAACCAGAGGCCGCCGTCGGACCCGAGGTTCTTCTGCGGCGCGAAGTAGTAGACGTCGCTCTCCGACACGCGCAGGTTGATGCCCCCGGCGGCGCTCGTCGCGTCGATGACGGTCAGCGCGCCCTCGTCGCCGTGCACGCGGGTGACCTCGGTGGCGACACCCGTCGAGGTCTCGTTGTGCGGCCACGCGTAGACGTCGACGCCCTCCACGGCCTCCGCCGTCGTGCTCGTGCCGGGCTCCGCCTTGCGGACGTCGGGCGTCTCGAGCCACGGGGCGCCGGCGGCGGCGGCGAACTTGCCGCCGAACTCGCCGAACACGAGGTTCTGCGCGCGCTTGTCGATGAGACCGAACGCGGCGGCATCCCAGAACGCGGTGGAGCCACCGTTGCCGAGGATGATCTCGTAGCCCTCCGGCAGGCGGAGCAGGTCGGAGAGACCGGCGCGGACCTGGCCGACGAGGCTCTTCACGGCGCTCTGGCGGTGCGAGGTGCCCATCAACACGGCGCCGGGGCCGGCGAGCGAGGCCATCTGCTCCTCGCGGATCTTGGACGGGCCGCAGCCGAATCGTCCGTCGGCGGGCAGAATCTCGCGAGGCAGCGTCACGTGGGCCATGCCTTGAGTCTAGATCCGGCGCAGGCCCCTCTCCGTCCCCGTTACGCCCCGAGCCGATAGGCTGGCGGGGACTGTCCCGACGCGCACGAAGGCACCGAATGACCGACTTGATCGACACCACCGAGATGTACCTGCGCACCATCCTCGAGCTCGAGGAGGAGGGGATCATCCCCCTCCGCGCCCGCATCTCCGAGCGGCTCGGCCACTCCGGACCCACCGTGTCGCAGACGATCGGGCGCATGGAGCGCGATGGGCTCGTCGTCGTGTCGGAGGACCGCCGGCTCGAGCTCACCGGCGCCGGTCGGCAGAAGGCCGTCGACGTCATGCGCAAGCACCGCCTCGCGGAGCGCCTCCTCAGCGATGTCATCGGCCTGGACTGGGCGTACGTGCACGAGGAGGCGTGCCGCTGGGAGCACGTCATGAGCGAGCTCGTCGAGCGGCGCCTCATCGAACTGCTCGACCACCCCACCGAATCGCCGTACGGCAACCCGATCCCGGGCCTCGACCAGCTCGGCGACATGCCGGCGCGCACGTTCGACGAGGGCGTCGTCGGACTCGTGCGGCTGCTGGAGCAGGTCGGCGGACCCATCGTCGGCACGGTGCGGCGGCTCGCCGAGCCCGTGCAGGTCGACCCGGAGCTGCTCATCCAGCTGCGCGCCGCGGGCGTCGTCCCGGGCGCGTCGGGGGAGTACCGGTTCAGCGAGGGCTACGTCCTCGTCCAGATGGACGGCAACGAGGAAGGCCTCGAGCTGCCCGTCGAAGTGGCATCCCACATCTTCCTGGTGGACGCACGGGAGCGCCTCGCCGTCGAGTCGGTCTGACCGCCCGAATCTGGCAGTCACCGGGGAACCTGATCTGCACCACCCCTCCTGCGTGACATATTCGTTACCTTCCGGTAGCCTCGAAAAGTCCAACGGCGAGAAGCCCGCCACAGGACCGCCGCACGAATTGCCTCTCCGGCTCGTCGTTCGCGTGGTGACACCCGTACATCTGTGCCTGACACTGATCACCGACGAGCCAGCGTGCGAACGCGGAGGCGCCGGAGGAACTTTTGGCTGAACAGATCGATTCGTCGTCGGAATCACCCGAAACCGACGAGACGAGTCCCCTGAAGCGGGACCGCGTGCGCCGTCTGCTGGCGCGTCGCTCCGCTTCTCAGACTCCGCTCGCGCCGGAAGCGCGCAGCACCGCCGTCGCCACGGCATCCGCACGTTCTCGTCCCCGCACGCGCACCGTGCACCCCGTTCGCAGCCTGCTGACGGTCACCGCCGTCGCCGGTCTCGTCGCCACCGTCGCGATCCCCGCCTTCGCCGCATCCCGCGGCGCGACCGCCGAAGCCGTGACGCTGCAGCAGGTCGCCGCGGAGAACGCGCAGAACCTGGTCGTCGCCTCCGAGGCGACCCCGGAGGCCCTCGCACGCGGCGGATACTCCGCCACGACGCCCGAGGAGATCAACAAGACGAAGGCCGAGGAAGCCGCCAAGAAGGCGCTCGCCGCCCGTCTGGCCGCCGCCTCCGTCGCCAGCAGCAGGAGTTCGAGCAGCTCCTCCATGAGCATGGACGTCCCGGCGTCGATCGCCGCCGCGGGATCGGTCGTGCGTCCCCTGCCGCACTTCGACAACTTCGGCACCCCGTACGCCGGCCACAAGGGCACCGACTACATGGTCGCCCGCGGCACCCCGATCTACGCGATCGCCGACGGCGTCGTCGTCGCCTCCAGCGAGAGCGGCCCGGGCTGGGGTGTGTACGTCAAGATCGCGCACAACATCGGCGGCCGCACCGTCACGTCGCTGTACGCCCACATGGGCTACGGCACGCGGCGCGTCACGGTCGGCGAGACCGTGTCGGCCGGGCAGCTGATCGGTCAGGTCAGCGACACCGGACGTGCCTTCGGCACCCACCTGCACCTCGAGATCTACGTCGGCGGCTCCTGGGTCAACGCCGAGGGCTTCCTCGCCGCCAACGCCGGCTGATCTCGCGACACGAGGATTCCCTCGGGCGTTTCGGGCCCGGTGTCCCCAGGCTGTATTACCCTGATCCCGACGCTCGCGTGAGCCGAGGGGGAGCCGATGGACGCAGTACCCCGCATTCGAACCGTGAATGCGCTAGGTCGCTATGTCCTTCGTCATCGTGTGCACGAATGCCGCGACATCCGTCGTGGGAGCAAGGCGCTGTCTTCGTGACAGCGCCTTTTTTCGTGCCTGCACTCTCCTCGGGGAACGTGATCGCCGCAACGAACAACCGCTGAAGCCGTCACGGCCGTTCGAGAGGACACCGCATGCGCACCCTGGTGCTGAACGCAGGATATGAACCGCTGGCCGTCGTGTCGTTCAAACGAGCCCTCGTGCTCGTGATGAACGACAAGGCGACCGTGATCGAACGGGTGGACGGTGATCCCGTCTGGGGGACCCGCTCCTCCTACGACCGACCGGCGGTGATCCTGCTGACCAGATACGTGCGCGTGCCCGGCGCCCGGCGCGTCCCCGTGACGCGGCGCGGCGTGCTGCGCCGTGACGGGCACCGCTGCGGGTACTGCGCGAAGAGCGCCACGACCATCGACCACGTGCTGCCGCGCTCGCGTGGCGGGGCGGACTCCTGGGAGAACCTCGTCGCCTGCTGCCTCCGGTGCAACAACGCCAAGGGCAACCGCACGCCGCAGGAGATGGGCTGGCAGCTGCGCATCATCCCGCAGCCGCCGCGCGGCGCGCAGTGGACGGTCCGCGGCACCGAACGCGGCGACCCGGTCTGGGAGCCGTACCTGGCGCTCGCCGCCTGACCGCCCGATTCGGCCGGCATTCTCCGCACGGATGCCGATGTCGGAGGTCGTCCGTATCTTCGAAGACAGCATTGAGGAGCTAGAACATAGGTTCTAAGCTGTTGAAGTGAGGACGATCGTGCGGAATGCGGCTGCGGTGCAGGAGGTGCAGCGACTGCGCGCCCAGCTGGAGAAGGTGCAGGGGCGCCGCATGGACGCGCCCGTGCTGCCGACGCATCCGGCGCTGGCGGGGCTGCTGCCGGGGCGCGGGCTGCGGCCCGGGTCATCGTATTCGCTGGGCTCGTCGATGTCGCTGCTGTTCGCGCTGCTCGCCCAGCCCTCGCAGGCCGGGTCGTGGTGCGGGGTCGTGGGCGTGCCCGGGTTCGGGGCCGAGGCGGCCGAGAAGGTCGGCGTCGACCTGTCGCGTCTCGTGCTGATCCCCGATCCGGGGCAGCGCTGGATGGTCGTGACGGCGACGATCGCCGAAGTGCTCCCGCTCGTCGTGGTGCGCCCGCCCGCGCGGGCGAAGGATGCTGACATCTCCCGCCTCGCCGCCCGCATGCGGGAGCGCGGGTCGGTACTGCTCGTGCAGGGGCCGTGGCCGCAGACCGAGGCGATGATCGACGTCGCCGAGCCGCGCTGGTCGGGTCTCGGCGACGGGTACGGGATGCTGTCGGCGCGCGAGCTGACCGTGACCGTCTCCAGCCGCCGGTTCCCGACGCCCCGTTCCGAGCGGATGCTGCTCCCCGCGCCGGACGGCACGGTCGCGCCGATGCGGGACGACCGGAGACGCCCGGAGTCGGCGCCGACCTGGACGCCGGCGCCGATGCCGATGCCGATGCGGGCGGTGGGCTGAGATGGAGCCCCTCCGCAGCCTCATCGTGTGGGTGCCGGACTGGCCCGTCGTCGCCCTCACCCGCGACGGCGACGATCCACCCGACCCCGACCTGCCGATCGCGGTGTTCGCGAAGGGCGCCGTCGCGGCGTGCTCGGCGGCGGCCCGCGCCGAGGGCGTCCGGCGCGGGCAGCGCCGGCGTGACGCGCAGGCGCGCTGCCCGCACCTCCTCGTGGTCGAGGCCGACGAGACGCGCGACCACCGCGCGTTCGCACCGCTCATCGCCCGGCTCGAGGAGCTCGCGCCGGGCGTGCAGCTGCTGCAGCCGGGGCTCTGCGCCCTCCGCGCCCGGGGTCCTGCCCGCTTCTACGGCGGGGAGGCGGCGGCCGCGACGGTGCTCGTCGGCGCACTCGCCGACGCGGGGCTGGCCGATGTGCGCGCCGGCATCGCCGACGGGCCGTTCACCGCCGAGCAGGCCGCGCGTGCCGGGACGCGCCCGGAGGATCCGCTGCGGATCGTGCCGCCGGGGGAGTCCGCCGCGTTCCTCGCTCCGCTGCCGGTGACGGCGCTGGAGGACGACGTCGTCGACCTCTTCGCGCGGCTCGGGGTGCGGACCCTCGGGCAGGTGGCGGAGATGGCGCCGGAGCGTCTCGTCGAGCGGTTCGGGCCGCGCGGGGCGCGGCTGCACGCGCTGGCCGCCGGATCGGATTCCCGCCCCGTGACGCCGCGCACCCCGCCGCCGGAGCTGCACCGCGAGGTCTCCTTCGAGCCGCCGCTGGAGCTCGCCGAGCAGGTCGCGTTCGGCATGCGCATCGCGGCGGAGGAGTTCATCGCGGGGCTCGGGGCCGTCGATCTCGTCTGCACGGAGCTGCGGGTCGTGCTCACCGGCGACCGGGGCGACCGCAGCGACCGGGTGTGGCTGCATCCCGGAGCCTTCGACGCGGCCGCCGTCGTGGACCGGGTGCGCTGGCAGCTCGCCGAACAGGGGCTGCGCAGTCCCGTCGCGCGGGTGCGGATCGACCCGGAGGGGGTCGACGCCGCCGCGCACCACACCGCGACCCTGTTCGGCTCCGGCCCGGAGGAGCGCGTGCACCACGCCCTGTCCCGCGTGCAGGCGATGCTCGGGCATCGGGGCGTGCTCATGCCGGCCGTGGGCGGCGGGCGGTGGCTGGCGGAGCGGCAGATGCTCGTGCCGTGGGGCGACCGGCCCGTCGGCACGCAGACCCGCGACCGGCCGTGGCCGGGGAGCCTGCCCGATCCGCTGCCGGCGACGGTGTTCGCCGAGCAGGTGCCCGTCGCCGTGGTCGACGCCGACGGCGACATGGTGGCCGTCGACGGGCGGGGCGAGCTCACGGCATCCCCTGCCGCCCTCGTCGCGGGCGGCAGGTCCCGCGCGATCGGGACGTGGGCGGGCCCCTGGCCGGTCATCGAACGGGGGTGGGATGCGCGGGCGCGGCGCGCGCACCGCTTCCAGGTCGTCGACATGACGCAGACCGCGTGGCTGTTGGTATGCGAGGAGGGCGTCTGGCACGCCGAAGGGCTGTACGACTGATGGGCTTCCACAACCCCGCCGTGCCGTGGTCGGAGATGGAGCGGGTCCTCAGCGACCGGCGCCGCCCCGAGGGCACTCCCACGAACGCGGACGGCGGCGACAGCCCCGCCTGGTCGCGCAAGCGCGGGAAGTACGCGCCGCCACCCATCGAGCGCCCCGACGCCGCGTTCCCGTACGCCGAGCTGCACGCGCACTCCTCGTTTTCGTTCCTCGACGGCGCGTCCTCGCCGGAGGAGCTCGCCGAGGAGGCCGAGCGGCTCGGCCTGCACGCGCTCGCTGTGACCGACCACGACGGGTTCTACGGCATCGTCCGCTTCGCCGAGGCCGCCGAGCACCTCGCGGTGAAGACGGTGTTCGGGGCGGAGCTCTCGCTCGACCTCCCGAAGCCGCAGAACGGCGAGCCCGACCCGGCCGGGTCTCACCTGCTCGTCCTCGCCCGCGGGGAGGAGGGCTATCACCGGCTCGCCGCCGCGATCACCCACGCCCAGCTCGCCGGGCAGGAGAAGGGCCGGCCCGTCTACGACCTCAACGAGCTGGCCGCGCAGGGCGGGGAGCACTGGGCGATCCTCACCGGATGCCGGAAGGGCACGGTCCGGCAGGCGCTCGCCGCCGGCGGACCCGCCGCGGCCGCCGAGGAACTCGACCGGCTCGTCGCGCTGTTCGGGCCGGATGCCGTCAACGTCGAGCTCATCGACCACGGGAACCCCACCGACTCCCGCGACAACGACCTGCTGGCCGCGCTCGCCCGGGAGCGGGGGTTGCCGATCCTCGCGAGCAACAACGTGCACTACGCCGTGCCGGAGAAGGTGCAGCTGGCCGCGGCCGTCGCCGCCGTCCGCGCGAACCGGGGGCTCGACGAGCTCGACGGGTGGCTGCCCTCGCACGCCGGCGCGCACCTGCGCTCCGGGGCGGAGATGGCGCGGCGGTTCCGCCGCTACCCGGGCGCCGTCGCCCGCACCGTCGAGCTCGCCGACGAGCTGGCCTTTCCGCTGCGGCGTGCGAAGCCCGCCCTGCCGAAGCTGCCGGTCCCCGACGGGCACACGCCCATGACGTGGCTGCGGAAGCTCGTGTGGGACGCGGTGCCGCGCAAGTACCCCGACCTGCCGGAGAAGGACCGGGCGCGCATCGAGCGGGAGCTCGCCGTCATCGAGCAGAAGGACTTCCCGGGGTACTTCCTCATCGTCTACGGGATCGTGCAGGAGGCGCGGCGCCGCGGCATCCTGTGCCAGGGTCGCGGCTCGGCGGCCAACAGCGCCGTCTGCTACCTGCTGGACATCACGGCGATCGACTCGATCTTCTACCAGCTGCCGTTCGAGCGGTTCCTCTCGGCGCTGCGCGACGAGGAGCCCGACATCGACGTGGACTTCGACTCCGACCGCCGGGAGGAGATCATCCAGTGGGTGTACGCCACATACGGGCGGGAGCGGGCCGCGCAGGTAGCGAACGTCATCCAGTACCGGCCGAAGAACGCCGTCCGCGACATGGCGAAGGCGCTCGGGCACTCCCCGGGGCAGCAGGATGCGTGGTCGAAGCAGGTCGAGCGGTGGGGGGCGATGCTCGAGTCCGGGCCCGACCACGACATCCCCGACCGCGTCATCGCCTACGCGTCCGAGCTGCTGAAGGCGCCGCGGCACCTCGGCATCCACTCCGGCGGGATGGTGCTCACCGACCGGCCCGTCGGCGAGGTCGTCCCGATCGAGCACGCGCGCATGGCGGACCGCACCGTCATCCAGTGGGACAAGGACGACGCCGCGTGGATGGGCCTGGTGAAGTTCGACCTGCTGGGGCTCGGGATGCTCGCGGCGCTGCAGTACTGCTTCGACATGATCGAGGACGCCACGGGGGAGCGGTGGGAGCTCGCGACGATGCCGAAGGAGGAGCAGGCCGTCTACGACATGCTGTGCCGGGCGGACTCGATCGGGGTGTTCCAGGTGGAGTCGCGCGCGCAGATGGGGCTGCTGCCGCGCCTGCAGCCGCGCCGGTTCTACGACCTCGTGATCGAGATCGCGCTCGTCCGCCCCGGGCCCATCCAGGGCGGCGCCGTGCACCCGTACGTGCGGCGGAAGCTCGGGCGCGAGGAGGTCACGTACGCGCACGAGAAGCTCCGGCCGGCGCTGGAGCGCACCCTCGGCATCCCCGTCTTCCAGGAGCAGCTCATGCAGATGGGCATGGCGGTCGGCGGGCTGACAGGGGAGGATGCCGATCTGCTGCGCCGCGCGATGGGCTCCAAGCGCGGCATCGAGCGCATCGACTCGCTCAAGCGGAAGCTGTACGCCGGGATGGCGGAGAACGGGCTCGTCGGCGAGATCGCCGACGACATCTATACGAAGATCCAGGCGTTCGCGAACTTCGGGTTCGCGGAGAGCCACTCGCTGTCGTTCGGGCTGCTCGTGTACGCGTCGTCGTGGCTCAAGCTGCATTACCCGGGCGTCTTCCTCGCCGGGCTCCTGCGCGCCCAGCCGATGGGGTTCTACTCGCCCGCGACCCTCGTCGCCGACGCGCGCCGGCACGGCGTGGAGGTGCGCCGCCCCGACCTGCTGCGCTCCGGTGTGGATGCGGGGCTCGAGCCGGTCGAGGACGCTCCGGCCGGCGCGGAGCTGCGGCGATCCCCGACGGGCCGCGACGCGTGCGCGGAGCGGCTGCAGCCGCCCGTCGGCGACTTCGACATCCACGCGCCGGACGAGTCCGCCGCGCACCGCCGCGACGGGGCGTTCGCCGTGCGGCTGGGCCTTGCCGCCGTCACGGGCATCGGCGCGCGCCTAGCGGAGCGGATCGTGACGGAGCGGGACGCGCGCGGCCCCTACCGCGACCTCCGCGACCTTGTGCGCCGGACGGGCGCGAACACGGCGCAGCTGGAGGCGCTCGCGACGGCGGGGGCGTTCGAGTGCCTCGGCATCACGCGGCGGGAAGGCATCTGGCTGGCGGGGGATGCCGCGCAGGACCGCATCGAGTTCCTGCCGGGCTCGCTCGTGTCGGTGCAGCCGCCGCTGTTCGCCGATCCGACGAGCTACGAGACCCTCGCCGCGGACCTGTGGGCGACCGGCATCTCCACCGACGACCACCCGATGACGCACTACCGCTCCCAGCTCGACGCGCGCGGGGTGCTCACCTCCGGGGAGCTGCGCTCGCACGAGAGCGGCCGGCGCATCGAGGTCGCCGGGCTCGTGACGCACCGGCAGCGGCCGGCGACGGCATCCGGGGTCACGTTCCTCAACCTCGAGGACGAGCACGGGCTCGTCAACGTCATCTGCTCGACCGGGGTGTGGAACCGCTACCGGCGGGTGCTGCGCGACAGCCCCGCGCTCATCGCCCGCGGCATCCTGGAACGCTCGACGGAGGGGGTGACGAACCTGCTGGCCGACCGCTTCGAAGACCTCCGCGTCGGGGTGCAGCACCGCTCGCGGGACTTCCGCTAGGAGACGCTCCTGTCACGTCCCGGCCGCTCCCGCAAGGGGCTGGGGGTGCCGCCGCCCGCGGCGTACCGTGGCGCCCATGGCCAACGTCGCGGAGTTCTTCATCGACACCCTCGTCCGGGCAGGAGTGACGCGCATCTGGGGGCTCGCGGGCGACTCGCTCAATGCCTTCACGGATGCGCTGCGCAAGGACGGACGCATCGAATGGCTGCACATGCGGCACGAGGAGGCCGCCGCGTTCGCCGCGGGTGCGGACGCGGAGCTGACCGGCGAGCTCGCCGTCGTCGCCGGCTCCAGCGGCCCCGGCAACCTGCACTTCATCAATGGGCTGTTCGACGCGAACCGCAACCGGGTGCCCGTGCTGGCGATCGCGTCGCACATCCCGTCGGCGGAGATCGGCGGCTCGTACTTCCAGGAGACGCACCCGCAGGAGCTGTTCCGGGAGTGCAGCGTGTACTCCGAGCTCGTCGGCGACCCCGCGCAGCTGCCGTGGGTGCTGGAGATCGCGATGCGCTCCGCCGTGGAGAAGCGCGGCGTCGCGGTCGTCACGGTGCCCGGTGACCTGTTCTTCCAGGACGCCCCCGACCGCCGTCCGACCGCGCCGATCCGCCGCGCGCTCAGCGAGGTCGTCCCGGTGGAGTCCGAGCTGCGCGCCGCCGCCGACGTGCTCAACGGGGCGAAGAAGGTGACGATCCTCGCCGGGGCGGGCGTCGCCGACGCGCACGATGAGGTGATCGCGCTCGCCGAGGCGCTGCAGGCGCCGATCGTGCATGCCCTGCGCGGCAAGGAGCACATCGAGTGGGAGAACCCGTACGACGTCGGGATGACGGGACTCCTCGGCTTCGCGTCGGGCTACCGGGCGATGGAGAAGTGCGACGCGCTGCTCATGCTCGGCACCGACTTCCCGTACCGGCAGTTCTTCCCGGAGAAGGCGCAGATCGTGCAGGTCGACATCCGCGGCGAGCAGCTCGGCAAGCGCACGCCCATCGACGTCGGCATCGTCGGCGGCGTCCGCGAGACCGCGCTGGCGCTGCTGCCGCTCGTCGCGTCGGGGCGCAGTGGCAAGCATCTGAAGGACAGCGTCGACCACTACGCGAAGACGCGGCGTCAGCTCGACGACCTCGCGGTCGACGACCGCAAGACGCCGCTGCACCCGCAGTACGTGACGCGCATGATCGATGAGATGGCCGCCGAGGATGCCGTGTTCACGGCGGATGTCGGCAGCCCGGTGATCTGGGCGGCCAGGTACCTCACGATGACGCGGGGGAGACGGCTGCTCGGATCGTTCGTGCACGGATCGATGGCGAACGCGATGCCGCAGGCGCTCGGCGCGAAGGCGGCCGACCGCGACCGGCAGGTCATCGCGCTCGCCGGTGACGGCGGGCTGACGATGCTGCTCGGAGACCTGCTCTCGGCCCGGCAGAACGACCTGCCTGTGGTCGTCGTCGTGTTCAACAACTCGTCGCTGAACTTCATCGAGCTGGAGATGAAGGCCGCCGGGATCGTCACGTTCGGCACCGAGCTGAAGAACCCGAACTTCGCGGACGTCGCGCAGGCCATGGGGATCACCGGCATCCGCGTGGAGAAGGGGACGGAGCTGCGGCCCGCGCTCGAGGCCGCGTTCGCGAGCGGTGGCCCCGTGCTGATCGACGTCGTCACGGCGCGCGAGGAGCTGTCGATCCCGCCGGCCATCACGCTCGCGCAGGCGAAGGGCTTCACGATGTGGGCGCTCAAGACGGTGCTGTCCGGGCGGGGTGACGAGCTGCTCGACCTCGCGGACACGAACGTGTGGCGGCGGATCTTCAAGTAGGGGCGGGGGGCGGCGTGCCGGGGATCCTACGAGGAGTGCTGCGGGGCCGCTCGGTGGGTGACGTGAGTCGGCCCGCTCAGAACGGCGGCGGGTCCGTGTCGGTGACGACGCCCGTCGGGCTCGTCCATGTGAGGGTGCCGGTGCGGTTCAGCACCACCGACCAGCGCGTCTCATCCTTGAGGGGATGATGATGCGGGCAGAGCGGCCCGAGATTGTCCGCGGAGGTGGCGCCACCGTCGGTCCAGCGGGTGCGATGGTCGATGTCGCAGCGATGCGCGGGGCGGAGGCACCCCGGGAAGGTGCACGTCGGGTAGAGGACGCCGAGGAGGCGCTGCAGGTCGCGCGGGACGCGGCGGGTCGTGCGGTCGACGGACAGCACGGTGCCCGAGATCGGGTCGGTGAGCACGCGGATCCAGCTCGTCGCACCCCCGGCGAGGCGGCGGGCGGTGTCGCGATCGATGGGACCGACACCGTCGAGGGTCGCAGGCTCATCGGAGTGGCCGAGCAGCGTCATGACCGGCACGGTGACCCGGACCGTCGAGGTGACGCCGAGGCCGAGGTCGCCGGTCAGCAGCAGGTCGCAGGCGACGTCGGCGCGCAGCTGCGGGAGCGTGCGGTGCTCGTCCGGCTGCGCGGCGAGGTGTCGTGCATTGTCCTCGACGCGCTCCTCGATCGCCTTGACCTTCGCGGCCGGCGCCGAGACGAGGATCGTCCCCATGCCGTCGACGTCGTAGTCGAACCAGGCCGCGCGATCCTCGGCGGCGCGCGCGTGGCGCTCATCGATCGACTCGGGGTGGACGCGCTCGCGCAGCGCCCGCGCGCGTCGGCGGAGGCGACCGGGGCTGAGTTCCTGCGCAGGCCCGGCGACGCCCTCGTCGAACGCCTGCCACGTTTCCGGGTCGTCCGGAAGGCTCGCGGCGAGCTCGCCGATCGTCGCCGCGTTCTGCTCCGGGACGGAACCGGCGCGGTACGCGGCCCAGACGGCCGGGCACCGCCGCTGCAGCACCTCGGCGCGATGCGCGCGGGTGCGCACGTGATTCTCGGACACGTGGAGCCGGAGGCTGAGGTCGGCGGCCGCCGACCGTACGGCGAGGCTGCGCCGCCGGGCGCGGACCGCGGCGATGCTCGCACCGCGCGGAGGAATCCATGCAGGGTCGAGCGTGGGGTCGGGGCCTAGCCAGGGGACCGTGTCGGCAGCCGCGCGCAGGAGCACGCCGTGGAACATCTCGTCCTGAGCCGCCGCGAGGAGGCGGCTCGCGCGGACAGCGTTCTCTGCTTCGCGGAGTTCGTCTTCCGGGGATGCCGGCGGAAGGGGCGGCGGTTCGACGTCAGCCTCACCCCAGGTCAGCCGATCGTCGTACTCACGGAAGCGCATTTCGAGATAGGCATCGACGAGCGCGGGGTCGGACCAGAGGTCCTGCGTCCCGTCGCCGTTCGTCGAAAGCTCCATAAGTAGATGCTAGGGAGGGCCTCCGACATTGGGACATCGTGACGACATCCCAGCCCCTGAGAACCCGCTCAGCGACAGCGCTCGTACACGTACGCCGGATCGTCCGGGGTGACGAGCTGTCGGTCGCGGAGGATCATCGCGCGGGGCCGCTCGCGGAACGTGCACACGACGCGGAACGGCACGTCGAGCCCATCGGCGTACTCCACGTCGAGCACGTCATCCCCGTACACGTCGGTGTACGCCTCGCACTCGCGGAAGGCCGCGCACTGCTCGGCGATCGCGAAGTCGAAGTGCGACGACGAGTGCAGAACCGCCGCGTCCTCGGCGGCGTTCTTCTGTGCCGCCGCGAGCCCCGCGGCGTGCGCGACGTCGACGAGGCGTCGCGCGAGCACGATGGCATCCACGCGTGTCAACAGTCCACCCGAACGCGCGTAGCTGTCGAGGTTGTCGAATTCGACGGCGTCGAATCCGTCGTCCGCGCAGCCGCGGATCCACGGGCTCACGACCGCGAGGACGGCCTCGGCGTCGGAGGTGTCGACGAGGGCCTCGTCCGGCCAGTCCGGATCGATCACGACCTCTCGCGAGGCATCCCGCAGGAGGAGCTCGTCCGGCCAGTCGCCGCGCTCGCCCGGCTGCGTCTGGAACGCGTTGATGTAGCAGATCGAGTAGGCCGCGACCGGCGGGGCGGTGCGATCGCGCACGACGACGTCGACCCCCGAATCGAGGTCGTAGGCGCCCCCCAGCTGATAGTCGAAGGCGGCGCCCACGGGCGGCGGCGCCGGCGTCGAAGGTGTGCAGCCGGTCAGGAGCACCACGGCCAGGACAGCCGCGACCGCGCCGGTGAGGGCGACACGGATGCCACGAGGAGCCATGCGCTGACGCTATCGCACGCGTGCCATCGCGGCGGACCTACCGCAGCAGCTCCCGGAGCGTCTGGATCGTGTCCGCCTCGTCCGGATTCTTGTCCGGCCGATACCCCTTCACCCGCGCGAAGCGCAGCGCCACCCCGCCGGGGTAGCGGGTCGAGCGCTGCACGCCGTCGATCGCGATCTCGACGACCGTCACCGGGCGCACATGCACGGCGTGGGCGCTGCGGTGCGTCTCGATCGTCGGGAAGTGCGCGGTCTGCCAGCGCAGCAGCTCGTCCGTCAGACCCTTGAAGGTCTTGCCGACCATGACGTACCCGCCCGGCGGCCCGAACTCACCCGACGGGTCGAGCGCGCCCAGGTGCAGGTTGGAGAGCTGACCGGTGCGCCGGCCCGACCCCCACTCCACCGCGAGCACGACGAGGTCGTAGGTCAGCACGGGCTTGACCTTGATCCAGTTCTTCCCGCGTCTGCCCGCCGCGTACGGCGCGTCGAGCGCCTTCACGACGACACCCTCGTGCCCCGCCGCGAGCGCGTCGCGCGACAGCTGCGCGGCGACCTCCGCGTCCGCCGTGATGACGCCCGGCATCCGCCACTCGCCGGCGATGCGCTCGAGTTCGCGCTGCCGCTCCGCGAGCTGCGCTTCCAGCAGGTCGCGCCCGTCGACGTGCAGCACGTCGAAGAACCATGGCCGCAGCAGGGTCTCGCTGATCGTCTCCGAGCCGAAGCGCGACATCGTGTCCTGGAAGGGGCGCGGAGCGCCGTCGGCATCCAGCGACAGCGTCTCGCCGTCGAGGATGACGGCATCCACCGGCAGCGCCCGCACGATCTCGACGAGCTCGGGCACCCGGTTCGTGATGTCGGCGAGGTTGCGCGTGAACACCTGCACCCGCTCGCCCGCCCGGTGCACCTGGATGCGGGCGCCGTCGAGCTTGTACTCCACCGACGCCTCACCCGCGATCGTCGTAATCGCCTCGTCCACCGAGCCCGCCGTCGAGGCGAGCATCGGCAGCACCGGGCGGCCGACGACCAGGCCGACCTCCGCGAGCTCGCCGGGCTCACCCGCCAGCGCGATGCGCGCCGTCTCGCCGAGGTCGCCGGAGAGCATCGCGGCGCGGCGCACCACAGCCGCATCCTGCCCGGACGCCCGCGTGACGGCGTCGAGCAGGACACCCTCGAGCGCGCCGGTGCGCAGCTCGCCCAGGAGGACGCGGGCCAGGAAGTCCCGCTCGGCCGCCGTCGCCGTCCCGGCCAGCGTGTGGAGCTCGGTGCGGCGCGTGCCGCCCGAGCCTGTGCCGGATGCCGCGGCCAGGCGTTCGAGCGCGGCATCGACCTCGAGCACCGTCAGCGTCGGCTCCGCCGCATGTTCGACCTCGAGCGAGGTCAGCCCGCGCCATCCGACGCCGATCCGGCCCTGCCGCGGCTTGGCGGTGAGGAACCCGATGGCCGGCGCGATCTCGTCGGGCTCGAGCAGGCGCAGCAGCGCCGCCAGCGCGTCGACTTTCGCGAGCCGTGACGTGGTGGACGCCACGACGTCGGTGGTGATCACGAGCTCGTGCAGCAGCATCCGCTCAGTCTCCTCCTGGGTACCGACAGCCGGACGGGTTACGTCTTGGCATCCTGCTGCGGCACGAACACGTGCTTGATGATCAGCAGGATGGCGGCGGTCACCGGGATCGCGACCAGGGCGCCGAGCAGGCCGAGCAGGGTGCCGCCGACGAGGGCGCCGATCACGACGAGCGAACCCGGGATCGCGATCGCCCGGTTCATCACGCGCGGCGTCAGCAGGTATGCCTCGAGCTGCATGTAGACGAAGTACAGGATGCCGAAGACGAGCGCCGCGACCGGGTCGGCGAGGAGCGCGACCACCGTGCCGATGACCCAGAACAGCACCGGTCCGATGAGCGGGATCAGGGTGATGAGGAACGCCGCCAGGCCCATGAGGGCGGGGAAGGGGAGGCCCAGCACGAGGTAGAGGATCGTCGCGAAGGCCGCGTTGCAGGCCGCGAGGATCACCATGCCGATGAGGTATCCGCCGATCGAATCGGTGATCTGCTCGGTGAGGTTTGCGACCGAGGCGCGGTTGCGGGCCGGCGTCAGGCGGTAGAACGCGGCCTTCATGGCGTCGAGCGACGCCAGGAAGTACAGCGTCAGCACGACGACGATGACGGCGCCGGTGAGAGCGTTGCCGACGCCGAAGCCGACCGAGAGGACGCCGCCCGCGATCGCGAGCAGGTTCGACGGGTCGGCGAGGAAGGTCTTCAGCTGATCGAGTCCGGAGCCGATCACGTCGCCGAGCTGGTCCTCCATCCCGAGATACCAGTCCGATGTCTGGAGCGCGGTGATCTGCGCGGGGATCGCGCGCACGAACTGGCCGATCTGCGCGAGCGCGGGCGGCAGCACCCAGACGACGACGGCGGCGGCGACGAGCAGGAACCCCGCGAAGACGACGGCGATGCCCCACGGTCGGGGGAGTCCGCGGCGTTCCAGCCGGCCGACGACCGGGTCGAGCCCGAGGGCCGCGAAGAGCGCGAGGGCGATGTAGATGAGGATCGTCGACAAGGATGCCAGCGCCATGCCGACCAGGATCGCCGCGAGGCCGCCGAGCGTGACGGTGAATCCGAGCAGGAACGGGTGGTCGAGCGCCGCGCGGACGGCCGGATGCCGCGTGTCCGATGCGGGGGCTGTTGCCCGTTCGCGCACCGGTCGGGCGACGGATGCGGATGCTGCGGGCTCGTCGGTCACGTTCACACTGTCGCGGCTTGGTGGGTGGGCGTCAACATGCGGGTGGCTCGCGAGGGCGGTCTGGAGCCGCGGCTGGCCTAGAATCGGGAGGCCAGCCTCTGTAGCTCAATGGAAGAGCAGTTCCGTCCTAAGGAAACGGTTGGGGGTTCGAGTCCCTCCAGGGGCACCGTCTCTTTTTGCGTCTGACCAGGTATTTCTTCCGTGGCCAGACCACTCAGAACGGCTTTTTGGCCGCTTTTTGGCCGCATTTGAGAAAGCTATGAGCCGAAACCGAGGCAGCTTCGACGTCCTCCACGGAGCGTCGTTCGACTCCTCAGAACGACGAAATCGAGCATTTCTGGCGTCCCGAGCCTCGTCGAAAAGTTGAGCAGTCTGCTCTCCGGCGTTACGTCGGTCGGGCGTAGCGGGTCTGCGGACCTGACGGCAGCGCCAAGAGCGGCATCGCGTCGTTGAGGCGCGATGCGACGGCATCCAGATCATCGTCGAAGAGGTCGGCGTAGGTGTCGAGCGTCATGGCCGCCGACGCGTGGCCGAGCATCCGCTGCACAGCCTTCACGTTCGCGCCCGAGCTGATCGCGAGCGATGCGGCGGTGTGGCGGAGGTCGTGAGGCGTCAGCCTCGGGATCGATGGGTCCACAGCCTGCGCACGGCGGACCGCGTTCGCAAACCATCCCTGTGCGCCTGAGTTGCGCATGTGGTTGATGCCGTCGCCGAACAGCAGCCCTTCCGGTCCCTTGCCGGCGCACGCCTGCTCGATCATCGGAGCGAGTCGCGCGGGATACGGGACAGAGCGCCTCTCGTGCGTCTTGGGCGTGCCGACGTGGATCTCGTAGGCGATCATCACCGCGTTCTCCTCGATCACGAAGCGTCGACGCAGTCGATTCACACTCCGCACGCGCAGCCCCGTCGCCTCACCCCAGCGCAGGCCGGTGTAGGCCAAGGTCAGGACCATCGTCGGATACGCCGAGCATGCCGCCAACGTCGCCACCTGGTCGTGCGAGAGATAGACGCGGCGCTTGCCTGGTCCGCTCCGAGGGAGATTGCGAATGTGTCGCGCAGGATTGTTCGCAAGGCGACGATCATCGATGGCGACATCGAGGATGCCTGCGAGGACTCCCAGCGCGCGAAGCACGACCGTGCGCGACTTCTGCGTCGCGAGCTCTGACACCCAGTCCTGAACTTCAGACCGCCGGATCGACCAGATCTCCCTATCTGCCCAGACTGGAGCGACGTGGTTCTTCCACGCCCGCTCGAGCGTCATGTAATACGAAGGCTTCGACATCGGCGGCTGCTTCGACCGCAGCCAGCTATCGGCGAACATCCGGACCGGCACCCGCGACGCCACGGGATCGATGTACTCGCCCTTCGACTTGGACACGGTGACCATTGACAGGTAGAGCTTCGCCTCGCGCATCGTCGTGAAGCCGCGCTTCTGCCCTTCGGTGCGATCAGGCTTGCGGTAGCGCACGCGGTAGCGGCGGCCATTCGCCGTTTCGTACGGGGTGATGGTGCCCATCGCGACTCCGCTCGTGCCTGGCTCGACGGTCAGTATCGGGCCAGTGTCGGACACTGCGCGCGCCGCGTCAACGCGGCCGATCACAGATGTGGGCGCATGTCGGAAGATGTGCTGAATTGGCGTTCAGTTGAGGGACGCCTCCCTCCGAGGCCGAGAGTCTAGCGCTCGGTCACGACTCCGTTCTCGCGCTCACTCCTTGCAGACTCCGCGCTGGCGCGCGTCGCTTAGCAGCCGTTCGACGACGAGCACTGCGCGGCGCCCGACCGCTAGGGGGCCGGATGTCGGATCGGACGGGACTGAGCGTTCTTGTGATCGCGCGACTTGATTGGTGTTCAGGAGCTGACGTGCCAGGACCGATACGCTGCCGGCTATGGACCCGACGACTCCCGCGCTGCTCGCGCTGGAAGCCGGCGTTAGCCAGAAGCGGGTCCGCGAGATTCTCCGCGACCTCTACGGGACTCTGCCTGAAGACACAACTCGATGGCTGCTCGACGATCTTCAGGCGGAGGAGGTGCGGTCGAGACTTCCTGCCGGAGACGGCGCGCCGCGCGATTGGGCCCTCGAAGTCGGAGATACCGTTCGGCGGCGGCAGCTCCACCGGCAGTATGGCGGAGGGCAGCAAGGCGGGATCTCTTCCTCCAGCCGCACTTCCGACATCTTCATCTTCACCAATCCCGCGCGCGGGTCACGGTATGGGTACGACGTCCACGAAGGCTTGCAGCCCGACGGAAGCTTTGCGTATACCGGCGAGGGCCAGTCAGGGGATCAGGAGTTCACGCGCGGGAACAAGGCGCTCCTTAATGCGGCGGACGAAGCACGCACGATTCGTGTGTTCAACGCTCAGCCGCCCTATGCAACCTATGTGGGGGCGTTCACAACAGGTGAGCCCCTGTGCTCCTTCCATGAGATTCCGGGCGCGGACGGCAATCTACGGCGCGCGATCGTTTTCAACCTCGTACCGCTGGACGCCAACCCCGCGCTGCTCGCTCCGAATCCGGGCCAGCTTCGGCTGCTCAAGCCGCAGGTGGGTCGCTGGGACCCGCCCGACGCCTCAGACATCAACGTCATAGTCGACGCCACTCGACTCCCGCCAGGGGATCGCGTCGTCTCGCGCCAGGAGTTTCAACTTCAGGCAGACTTCGGACAGTGGCTCACCGATCGGGGCACACCTCCCAGCCGACTGCGGCTCCCCGTTGCCGGGGCGATCATCGAGCCAGACATGTACGTGGAGGCTGAGGGATGGGTGGTTGAGGCGAAGAAATCGACCGGTCGCGAGTATGTCCGAATGGCGATCGGGCAGGTGCTTGACTACACCCGCAACGCCCGCGCGCTCGATACCCAGGTGACCCCGATGATCTTGCTGCCTGGTCGTGCAGAGTCAGACCTGCAGGAGCTGACGGCCGACCTCGGAATCACGCTTGCCTCCCGCGACGGAGACTCATTCGAGCTGGTGCGCCCGTAGCGATTAAGCGCTGGCGCCGGCGACGACCAATCGCACCGCGGGGACATCAGCAGGTGCCCAGTCGAGGTGTTCCAGCTCACGTGGTGTGCACCATCGAACCTCGGCGTGCTCCATCAACTGAGGCGTGCCCTCGATCAGCTCACACCAGAACGTTGTGAGCGTGACGACGCCGAAGTCATACTCGTGCGTCGTCGTTGTCAGCTCGGCACCGACATGCACGCTGCAGGCGAGTTCTTCAGCTATCTCGCGCTCGAGAGCAGCCCGTGCGGTCTCGCCTGGCTCAATCTTGCCGCCCGGAAACTCCCAGTGCCCGCCAAGACTGCCCGACGGACCGCGCTTCGCACAAAAAACCTCGCCGTCACGCACGATCACGGCACCGACCACGTAGATCTGCATACGCACCATCCGCCTTTCGGAGCCGCCGGCAGCCGGACCACAGCACGTCACGCACCGAGATCGCCGTTGCTCGACCCTAAAGCGCAAGGTAGTAGTTCTTGATGACCTGAGCCATCAAGAACCGCCGCTCCTTGAGGAACGCATGGTACGACTCGGCAGTCGTCGTGCGCACGCTCGCCGGGATAGCGTTCATGCGAAGGTTTGTCTTGAGTCAAGATCGGTCGTGATCTCGCCCAGTCGGAGGACACCATCAGCGATCTGCGCGTCGATCAGGGACATGTAGTCGCCGGGCGCCTTGTCCTTGATCGCGATGTTGATCGGGGTCTCGGTGAGCGCGAAGTTTGCGATCTGGTTGTAGTCGCTGCGGTCATTCAAGCCCTGCTTGATCAGGTAGTTCTTCGGCACGACATGGTGGATGTCGCCCACCTCTTCGATCATGCTGCCGACGGTCACGTTCTTTGAGAGGAATCCGCGAGATCCCCCATGAATCTGCGCGACCAGGAAGGCGAGGAAGTACGGGCTGCGGACGCTAGAGCTCTCCATCTCCATCGGCAGAGCGACGTTCCAGAATGTGTCCGCGAGCTGCGAGGATTCGATGTCACGTAGCACTTGAAGCGCGCCGACTTCGTTGATTCGTCGGATGTCGGCTTCGAACGCGGTCTCGAAGCTCCCCGTATACCGGCCGGTCAGCAGGGACATCACGAACCATCGGCGTACGACGTATTTGATCTCGCCTTCATTGAGGTTCTTCTCGGTTCGGAGCTTGAGGTATAGGGCGTAGGCGAAGTTCAACGCGTTCTTCGAGCTAATGAGGCGTGGGGCGACGAACCCAGCGGACTTGATCGTCAGCGTGAACTGCTGGAAGTTGTACTGGTTCACGATCTCGAGAAGCACGCTCTCGAGGCGGTCAAATGACTCGACGGCGAGCTCCTCGCTGAAGGTGCGGGTCTCGAAGTCACGACCGGAGAGAACGCTGACCAGCGCGGCCACCTTGCCGCGCGAGAACTCCTTGATCCCCGCGACGCGAATGACGTCGGTGTAGGTCGGGTCGTAGAGGTCGGAGTTGTCATGCTTCAGCCATGAGATGGCGGGGAGGTACCCGGACGCCGCGAAGCTCGCGTCATTCTCAGCGATGTCCGAGAAGACGTGGGGAGCGACCGCGAGTTGACAGAAGTAGTCGATCAGCTTCCGAAGGTTGCTCCCGAGGTGACCATGGCTGGAGATCTTGCTCATCGCGAAGTCGGCGCTGCTGAGAGGGACGCCCTTGGAGTTGATTCGGATGAAGATCTCGGTCACCGTCTCGATGTCGAGATCCTCGGCAAGGGTGATGATGCCAACCTGAGCCTGCTTGATCGCTGACAACCGCTGAAGAGCCTGCTCAACATGCGGGGCATCCACGTCCGGATTGGCATCCATGTACGCCTTAGTCGCGGAGAAGGTCGAGGTCGCGTTGACGAAGTCAGCCACGTCCGAGATCCACGCGCTGTCCTTGTCAATGACGGGAGTGAGCGTCGCGAACTGCTCGGTCGCGGGGTTGAACGCGATCTTGATGCGCTTCCGCTTGTAGCTCTTGTCGACGACGAACTGGCCGACGAGGGCTGCAGTCATCGCGGTGATCCGCTGCTGACCATCGATGAGGATCTGCCGGAAGGAGGACTTCGACCCGTCCTTCAGCCCCACGTCAGCGCTCTGCCACGTGATGAGATACCCGATCGGGAAGCCGTTGTACAGAGAGTCGAGCAGGTCGCGCACCTTGGTCGAGTCCCACACGAATGGGCGCTGCATTTCCGGGATCGCGACCTGCCCGGTCCTCACCCAAGTGAGGAGCGTTTCGACAGAGTGCTGCTGAACTGTGCACTTCGACAAGATGTCCCTCCGGTGATCCCCAGGCGGCCTCCGCGAGTGTGCTCCAATGCCGGTCTCGCGTGTTGAGACGCCGAGGCCCATCCTGCCTTAGATGCTCAGCGGTAAACCAAATCGGCTATAGGCTCGGGCATACCCGGAAACATCCGGTTCAATCCGCTTGGGGGCGTGATGGGCGAACCGTGGCTCTCGGCCGACGATGTCGCCATGCATCTCGGTGTGACGAAAGACACCGTGTATGCATGGATCGCAGACAAGGGCATGCCAGCGCACAAGGTCGGGCGTCTGTGGAAGTTCCAGGCAAGCGAGGTTGATGCCTGGGTGCGAAGCGGTGGCAGCAGCGCCGGGGGTGCTGCGTAGAACATGCGGATCATCGACAACGTCTCCGACCTCCTCGGCGACGACCTCAAATCTGAGATCAGCCGCGGATCGAAAGTGCGCATCGCCGCGTCGACCTTCTCGATCTTCGCGTTCGAAGCACTGCGCAAGGAACTCGAGCATGTCGAGGAACTCGAGTTCATCTTCACGTCACCATCGTTCAGCAACGGTCAGGCCACCGACAGGCTGCGAAAGGACCGTCGCGAGTTCTTCATTCCGCACGCCGAGTCATCGCTCTACGGCTCGGAGTTCGAGATTCGTCTCCGCAACAAGCTGACTCAGCGCGCGATCGCCCGCGAGTGCGCTGCCTGGGTGCGTGAGAAAGTCACCTTCCGCTCGAACGCCAGCGGCCACCAGATGCAACAGTTCGCCGTTGTCGACGAGGGTGCCGCATACATGCCGCTCCAGGGGTTCACCACTGCCGACCTTGGATACGAGCGCGGCAACGCAGTTTCCAACATGGTCACGAAGTTCGAAGGTGCTCCCGAGACGAGCAGCTTTCTGAACCTGTTCGACCAGATCTGGGCAAGCCCCGGCCAGCTGAATGATGTCACCCAAGCCGTGCACGACTACATCGCGAGCGTGTACGCCGAAAACTCTCCTGCGCGCATCTACTTCCTCATCCTCTACAACCTCTTCGCCGAGTTCCTCGACGACATCAGTGAGGACGTCCTGCCGAACGATCGCACGGGTTATCAGGACACCAAGGTCTGGCAGAGCCTGTACAACTTCCAGCGGGATGCCGTGACTGGCATCATCAACAAGCTCGAGACCTACAACGGATGCATCCTCGCCGACAGCGTCGGTCTTGGAAAGACATTCACCGCGCTGGCCGTCATCAAGTACTACGAACTCCGCAACAAGTCCGTCCTTGTCCTGGCTCCGAAGAAGCTCGCCGAGAACTGGACGAACTACAACGCCAATCTCACGACGAACATCTTCGCGAGCGACCGGTTCAACTACGACGTCCTCGCGCACACTGACCTCTCCCGCACCCGGGGTGAGTCGCTTGGCCTCCGGCTGGATCGCATCAACTGGGGCAACTACGACCTCGTCGTCATCGACGAATCGCACAACTTCCGCAACGCCGACTACGCCGAAGAGAAGGAGTCGCGTTACCAGCGCCTCATGCGGCAGGTCATCCGCGAGGGCGTGAAGACCAAGGTGCTGATGCTCTCTGCGACGCCGGTGAACAACCGGTTCAACGACCTCAAGAATCAGCTGCAGCTGGCCTACGAGGGTGAGAGCGACACCCTCGCCGCAAAGCTCACGCTCTCGACATCGGTGGAGCGGGTGTTCCGCGACGCCCAGACGGTGTTCAACGAGTGGTCGAAGCTCCCCGCAGACGAGCGCACCGCCGACCGCATTCTGCAGATGCTCGACTTCGACTTCTTCGAGCTGCTCGACGCCGTCACCATCGCACGGTCTCGCAAGCACATCCAGGCGTTCTACGACACGAGCGAGATCGGCGCCTTCCCGCGACGCCTGCCGCCGGCATCCATCCGCGAGCCACTCACCGACCTCGCGGTCGTCCCCTCGTTCAACGAGATCTTCGAACAACTGCAGGTGCTGACGCTTGGCGTTTATACGCCTCTCGCGTACGTGTTCCCGAGCCGCATCAGCAAGTACGAGGACCTCTACAACGTCACGACTGGCAGTGCTCGCTCGAATCTCGGCCAGCAGGGACGCGAAGAGGGCCTGAAGAAGCTCATGACCGTCAACCTGCTCAAGCGTCTCGAGAGTTCGGTCGAAGCCTTCCGCTTGACGCTGGCGAAGATCGAATCTGCCGTCGATAACACGCTCACTCGACTCAGCACCCACTCCGGCTCCCTCCCGGAAATCCGCGACATGGACGATCTCGAGTTCGACCTTGACGATGAGGATGATGCCAACGTCGAGGCACTGTCGTTCGGCGAGAAGATCCGCATCGACATCGACGACATCGACGTCGAATCGTGGCAGCGAGACCTCTGGCATGACCGCGAGACACTGCGCGAGCTCCTTGACGAGATGCGCAAGGTGACCCCGGCGCACGACCTCAAGCTGCGCAGGCTGCGGCACCTGGTCCAGCAGAAGGCAGAGCACCCCCTCAACCCGGAGAACCGCAAGGTGCTGATCTTCTCTGCCTTTGCCGACACCGCGAACTACCTCTACGGTGAGCTCGCACCGGCGCTCCAGCAGGCGGGGCTGGAAGGCGCCGTAATCACCGGCGGCAGCCACGGCGCGAAGTCGACGATCGGCACGGGCTTCGACTTCCAGCAGATCATGTCGATGTTCTCGCCGCGGTCCAAGCAGCGACATCTCACGATGCCTACAGAGACCCGCGACATCGATGTGCTAATCGGCACCGACGTCATCAGCGAGGGTCAGAACCTGCAGGACTGCGACTACCTCATCAACTACGACATCCACTGGAACCCGGTGCGGATCATTCAGCGGTTCGGACGTATCGACCGCATCGGGTCGACGAACGAGGTCATCCAGCTCGTCAACTTCTGGCCCGACATCTCGCTGGACGAGTACATCAACCTCAAGGAGCGGGTCGAGAACCGGATGGTGATCGCCGACCTCGCCGGCTCGGCCGACGACAACGTGCTCAATCCTGAGGATTCGGATGCCGCGTTCCGCAAGGAGCAGCTGCGCAAACTGCAGAACGAGAACATCGAACTCGAGGACGTTCGAGCCGGGGTCTCGATAACAGATCTCGGTCTCAACGACTTCCGCATGGACCTGCTCACGTATATGAACGAGTACGGCGACATTGCTAGTGCCCCGCGTGGGTTGCACGCCGTCATCCCCGCAGACCCTGCCGTAGGCCTCCTGCCGGGTGTGATCTTCGCCCTCAAGAACGTGAACGCTGACCCTTCCGCAAATCGCGGCAACCGGCTCCACCCGCATTACCTCGTCTACGTCGACGACGCGGGGAACGTCATCGCTGACCACACCGAAGCGAAGCGCCTCCTCGATCTCGTCCGTGCTGGCTCGCGCCCTCACGACGAACCCGTAGCCGACGTCACTCGCGTCTTCAACGAAGCTACCCACGAGGGCGCCGACATGAGCAAGTACTCCGCCCTTCTGACGGATGCCATCCACTCGATGATCGACCTCACCGAAGAGCGCGACATCGACAGCCTTTTCAGCGGTGGACACACCACCGCGCTCACACAGCAGATCGCGGGGCTCGACGACTTCGAGCTGATCGCTTTCATCGCCGTCGTCGACCCGGAGGATGCGGTGTGACCGACATCTTGTACCAGTGGCCGGCCGGTGCGCGCTTCGGAGCCCGCCTGCCGAAGGAGAAGTTCTACGAGCATGGTTCCGTCACGTCTGCTGCGCGCGAGAAGTTCGTCTCGGACGTGCAGCGCATCACCTGGACGCACAAGCTCGCCGAGGAAACGATCAATCTCCCAAGCACGACGGCGGTGCCAGAGATTGAGGTCTTTGAGCTCCTCGGCAAGGGCGACGATGTCGCCGACGTAGTGCTGATCTCCATCGATAAGGCTGTGCCTAACCCAATCATCTTCGAGATCGCTCGGGAGAGTTCTGGCCGCCGTGAAGTCCGCATGGTCGCCGCTCACAAGCCGCGCGGCACCGGAACACCCAAGGTGCCGGGATACTACTCGACACGGTGGATGCCAGCGGGTGCCGAGCGCTCCGCCTTGCCGACCGCGATCTCGTTGTCGACTCTCTACGCGGCGCTCCTCGCCCCGCTCACACCTATCGAGTTGCGCCCCGGCGAGGACGTATCTGAGATTGCCGAGAGGCTCGAAGTGGTGCGCCGGCTCCAGCGAGAAGTCGCTGGACTTGAACGCAAGATCCGCTCGGAGCCACAGCTCAATCGAAAGATGGAGCTGCGCCGAGTATTGAACGCGAAACAGGCAGAACTGGAAGAGCAGAGGTGACGATGGAGAAGCTGCGAATGACCTCCCCTGACCTCACCCAGGCGAACATCGACAAGCTCGCCGACCTCTTCCCGAGCGCCGTAACTGAGTCCGTTGATGAGAGTGGCGCACCTCGGCGCGCCATCGACTTCGACCTGCTCCGCCAGGAACTCTCCGACCACATCGTCGACGGACCGCAGGAGCGCTATCAGCTCGACTGGCCCGGCAAGCGCGCGGCGGCATTCGCCGCGAACGCGCCGATCGCGAAGACGTTACGGCCTGTGCGCGAGGAGTCTGTCGAGTTCGACAAGACGAAAAACCTCTTCATCGAAGGTGACAACCTCGAGGCCCTGAAGCTGCTGCAGGAGTCATACCTAGGCAAGGTCAAGCTGATCTATATCGACCCGCCGTACAACACCGGAAACGACTTCGTCTACGAAGACGACTTCGCCGAATCGACCGCCGAATACCTCGAGCGCTCTGGCCAGAAGTCGGAGAGCGGTGACCGCCTCGTCGCGAACACGGAAGCCAACGGCCGCTTCCACTCCGACTGGTTGAGCATGATGTACCCCCGACTGAAGCTGGCGCGGAGCCTGCTGACTGACGACGGGGTAATCATGGTCGCGATCGGCGATCACGAGCATGCGAATCTGCGATCGCTCCTCGACACGGTTTTTGGCTCCGACAACTTCCTTGCCGACGTCGTATGGCAGGGCTCGGGAAAGAACGACGCGAGGTTCACCGCGGGTGGGCTCGATTACATGCTCATCTACGCGCGTAGCAGGACGACGCTTGTTGGGCTCGATGTTCGATTCAAAGGCCCGAAGCGCGGATACCACGACGTCATGGAGGCGGGAAGCCGGGCCTGGGAAGAGTCGGGGCGCGACGCAGCTCGCGCAACAGCGCTCTATCGCGACTGGTGGAAGTCGAAACCTGATGTCGAGCCCGGTCTCAGGGCTTACAGCGAGATCGACGAGCTCGGACAAATCTTCACTCGCGACAATCTCGCAAGCCCAAACCCACGGGAAAATCTCAAGTACGAGGTGCTTCACCCTGTCACCCGTCAGCCCGTTCCTATGCATGAGTACGGATGGCGATTGTCACGCGAGGCTATGAAGGAGAGGGTCGCCCAGGGTCGAATCATTTTCGGCGCGGATCACACCACAACACCGCGGTTCAAGCGCCTCTTGAGCGATATGGACACGCAAGCCATACGGCCCGTGATTCAGCAGGAGCGCGCTCCGGCGAGCGATACGTTGACGAGGCTTCTCGGCGGCAAACTCTTCGATTACCCGAAGGACGTCGATGTCCTTCGCGTGTGGTTCGACGCCGTGACGTGCGCCGACAAGCGCGCGATTATCCTGGACTTCTTTGCTGGCTCGGGATCTACTGCGCACGCGGTCATGCGTCAAAATGCTGCCGACGGTGGAACGCGGCGATTCATCCTGGTTCAACTCGACGAGGCGGTGGCGCCTGGATCGCTGGCAGGCGAGCGCGGGTACGCAAATATCGCCGATGTCGCGCGTGAACGCCTGCGCCGCGCCGGTGCCGAAGAGAAGCACGGCGCTGGGCTCTCAGGCACCGGGGTAGATTTCGGCTTCCGGTCGCTTCACGTCGCAACAACCAACATCGCTGACACATTCGCAACCGCGCATGACCTTGTGCAGACCGCGCTCACGGAGTCTGTCGACAGTGTGAAGCCGAACCGTACCGATGAGGACCTGCTTTTCCAGGTGATACTCGACTGGGGGCTCGACCTCGCCGAATCGGTTGGGGTCGAGGTGGTTGCGGGTCATCGAGTCCTAACAGTTGCTGACGACGCGCTGATCGCGTGCTTCGCGAGCGAGGTGTCGGTCGACGTCGTCCGCGCAATAGCCGAGCGTAACCCGCTTCGCGCGGTCTTCAAGGACTCCGGCTTCACCTCTGACGCCGCGCGCATCAACGCCGAGCAGATCTTCCGCGAGATTTCACCCGAGACGGAACTGCGTACGATCTAGAGGAAGCACCCGTGTCACCCCACCCAACTGCGTCCTCCATCGTCTCATCCGAGGTTGGGAGGAGGCCTCAAGATCATGACAGCTGGCAATCAACTCAAAAGACGAGGCAAGCAGAACTGGAAGACCATGGAGAAGCTCCGAATGACATCCCCTGACCTCACCCAGGCGAACATCGACAAACTTGCTGAGCTCTTCCCGACCGTGATTACCGAATCGGTTGATGAGAGCGGCGCGCCCCGTCGGACCATCGACTTCGACTTGCTCCGTCAGGAACTCTCCGACCACATTGTCGAAGGGCCGCACGAGCGCTATCAACTCGACTGGCCCGGCAAGCGTGCCGCCGCCCTCGCCGCTAACGCGCCGATCGCGAAGACGCTGCGGCCCCTCCGCGAGGAGTCGGTCGACTTCGACACGACCAAGAACCTTTTCATCGAAGGTGACAACCTCGATGCACTCAAGCTCCTGCAAGAGTCGTACCTCGGCAAAGTCAAGCTGATCTATATCGACCCGCCCTACAACACGGGCAAGGACTTCGTTTACGAAGATGATTTCGCCGAGTCGAGCACGGACTACTTGCGGCGTTCCCGACAACGGTCAGAATCCGGTAACCGGCTAGTGGCAAACACGGAGTCGAACGGACGGTTTCATTCAGACTGGCTGAGCATGATGTATCCACGACTGAGGCTCGCCCGCAATCTACTCGCAGACGACGGTGTGATCTTCATATCGATCGACGACAACGAACTAGCGAATCTCGTCAAGCTTTGCTCGGACGTTTTTGGGCCCGATAATCATCTGGCGACGTTCATTTGGAAGAGCAAGTCCGGTGGTGCAAACGACAGCGGTGAAGTCGCAGTTGATCACGAGTATGTGGTCTGTTTCTCTCGAAGCAGGACGGGGGCTGCCCTCGGATTGGACCCAGACGCGGTCGCAACTACCTCGTACAACAACGAGGACGAGTTGGGAAAGTACTCACTGGAGCGCCTCGACAAGCAAAACCTTCAATACTCCCCGTCGCTGGATTACGACCTCATTGGGCCAGACGGAACTGTGCACCGGTTGGCACATAAGGATCCCGCGCGTCCCAACGCAATATGGCGATGGGCTAAGGAGAGGGCAGCCCGCGAGATCGATCAACTCGTGTTCAAGGACGGCAACGTTTACACCAAGAATTATCAGAAGCCTGGAGGAAAACCACGATCGATGCTCGTTGACGAGCGCTTCGGGCGAACCAGGACCGGTAGTACCGAAGTGCGAGAGCTCCTCGGGGGGAATTACTTTGACAACCCCAAGCCGACAAAATTGCTTTCGGCCATCACGGCGATCGCGACGACGAAAGACGCGATCGTACTGGACTTCTTCGCTGGGTCGGGCAGTCTCGGACATGCCGTCATGGCACTCAATGCAAGAGATGGCGGAACTCGTCGTTTCGTGCTCGTGCAGCTCCCAGAGCGCACGCCCGATGGTTCTGATGCGCGGAGCGCCGGCTTCGACACGATCGCAGAGGTGTCTCGCCGACGGCTCGCCCGGGCAGGGGAAGTGCTCACCAAAGAGCGCGTCGATCGACTCCGACCCGAGACTAGCCATCTAGACGTGGGGTTCCGCACACTCCGGGTGGACTCAACGAACATGGTTGACCTGCTTGACAGCCCCGATGATCTAGTTCAGGCCTCTCTCAATTCAGCGATCGCCAGCGTCAAGCCTGGGCGCACGGACGAAGATCTGCTCTTCCAGGTGCTTCTTGAATGGGGGCTCGATCTGTCGCTCTCGGTCACGCGTGAGTCCATGGACGGGGTCGAAGTGCTGGCGGTGGATAGCGACGCACTTGTCGCGTGTTTCTCCGACCAAGTCACACTCGAAGTTGTTGCCTCAATCGCCAGTCGGCATCCTCTGCGCGCAGTATTCAGAGATTCAGGCTTCGTAGACGATGCGGCGCGAATCAACGCCGAGCAACTGTTCCGGGAGATGTCCCCGATCTCTGAAGTGAGGTCGATCTAGTTGTCGTTGCAGTTTAACGCGGTGGCACAACCCGTCCTGGGCAACGTTTCTGATGTACTACAAGCCGCGCTGAGCGACCCTCGGTACAACACTCTTCGGGTGGCCGTGGCATACGTGACCTCATCCGGTGTGCGGGAAATTCAGGATGCTCTCGCCGGGTCGGACATGACGATCAGGTGGCTTTCTGCCTTCGACTGGTGCCGGTCGGAGCCAGCCGCTCTCGATGCGCTAGCTCAGAGATCAGCCTCGGAAGTCAGGATTCACGACGGCGTTCGCGTCGCTGGTCGACCAAGTTGCGTGCCGACCGTTTCGTTTCATCCCAAGACCTTTCTGTTCACTGGTCCAGCGGATGGTCTGCTTGTGGTGGGCTCGGCGAATCTGTCCCGCAACGGTCTGCGACACGGGGTTGAGTTTGACGCGTCCGTCTCAGTATCGGGAGCGGGAGCGCGAACCTCCGAGTGGCGGGCCATCGACCAGTCTCGGGAATGGTTCGACAACACTTGGGCGTCGGCCGACGCATATCAGGCACTAGCGAGTCGCTACAAAGTGAAGTACTCGGACCGGTCGCGTGAGACCGCAGTGCTGGAGTTTGGCGTCGCGGGGCTTCCGACCAGCCGCGGCTTTACGCCGCAGCAACTCGCGCTCATGGCAGGTGCTCAAAGCATGTGGATTGAGGCGGGCAACCTTACCGCAGCCGGCGCGCGTTCCCCGGGGCATCAGCTGATGATGCGACCCATGAGCCGCGTCTTCTTTGGATTCGGATCAGATCCAGTACCTCAAAAGACCCGCATCGGCGAGGTCGCGATTGACTTCGACGGTGCGCTAACGTCCGGTCTGTCTATCGAATTCGCACACAACTCGATGGACAGACTCAATCTTCCGGCCACGTCACCAAGAGGAGTCACCGCCTTCGACGGCAAGACTCTGAAATTCGAGAAAGCAGCCGTAGCCGGCGGCGTGGTGTTCAAGCTGAGCGTCGTGGGGGTCCCCGAGGAGAAACGGCTTAGGCGCGCTAGTTCGCGGCTGGGGATGACCTTCACAATGACCAGTGGCCGTTCGTTTGGATTCGTCTAGGGGAGACCCGGGAGCTATGAAGCTGAAGTTCAAGGTCCAGCAGTATCAGACCGAGGCTGTCGACGCCGTCGTCGACGTCTTCGCCGGACAGCCATTCGCTGACGGCGTGAAGTATCGCATCGACCCGGGGACAGACTTTGCGCCGACCCTTCTCGAGGATTCGGGCCTGCGAAACACCCCGATCACCATAAGCGGCCCGCAACTTCTGGAGAACGTACACGCCGTTCAGAAGGCGCGCGGCCTACCGCTTTCGAAGAGCTTAGTGACGTCGCCCGCTGCGCGACTCAATCTCGACATCGAGATGGAGACCGGCACCGGTAAGACGTATGTGTACATCAAGACGATAATGGAGCTGTACAAGCGGTACGGCTGGTCGAAGTACATCGTCGTCGTGCCGAGCATCGCCATCCGTGAAGGCGTAAAGAAGTCGTTTGACGTCACGGCGGAGCACTTCCAACAGCTCTACGGTACAAAGCCCCGCACCTTCGTGTATAACTCTTCGAGGTTGCACGAGCTCGAGCGGTTCTCGTCGGACGCCGGTGTGCAGGTGATGATCATCAACACCCAAGCCTTCAATGCGACCGGCAAAGACGCACGCCGCATCTATGAGGTGCTGGACGACTTCCAGTCACGCAAGCCCATCGATGTCATCGCCGCGAACCGGCCGATCCTGATCATCGACGAGCCACAGAAGATCGAGGGCGACGCCGGAAAGGCATCGAAATCGTTGACCGCGCTTGGGTTATTCAACGCTCTGTTCGCACTGCGCTACTCGGCCACCCACAAGATCGAACGCACTAAAGTTCACCGCCTCGACGCGCTGGATGCCTACAACAAGAAGCTCGTGAAGAAGATCGCGGTGCGCGGCATCACGGTGAAGAGCCTTCCCGGAAGCACGGCGTACCTCTATGTGGATGGCCTCGAGGTCGGCAAGGGGGCAGACTTCCCCAGGGCTCGCGTTGAGCTCTACGTGCAGCCCGCGGGAAGCGCGAGCCCCAAGCCGAAGACTTTTCGTCTTTCGAAGGGTTCCCGCCTCCATGACATCTCGAATGGCATCGAGGCCTACAAAGACCTCGTGGTCGTCGACGTCGACGCTAACCAGGACTTCATCGAGCTGTCGAACGGTGAGCGAGTCTTCGCCGGGCAAGCAACCAACGATCTCACCGATGAGGCCAAGCGCCGCATCCAGATCCGCGAAGTCATCCGTGCCCATCTCGACAAGGAGCGGGAGCTTTACGCGCAGGGGATCAAGGTGCTGTCGTTGTTCTTCATCGACGAAGTCGCCAAGTACCGTGACTACACACGCGACGATACCCTCGGCGCCTACGCGCGCGTCTTCGAGGAGGAGTACGAGAGTGTGGTCGCGGACCTCCTCGCCCAGATCGATGTTGATGAGGCTTCCGAGCGATTCCGTGCGCACCTGGAATCGATCCCAGTTGGCAAGACTCATCAGGGCTACTTCTCCATCGACAAGAAGACTGGGCACCAGGTCGATGGGTCGGTGAAGAAGACCGGCGAGAGCGCCGGCCAGTCCGACGACGTAACGGCGTATGACCTGATCTTGAAGAACAAGGAGCGACTGCTCTCGTTCGAAGAGCCCACGCGGTTCATCTGGTCGCACTCCGCGCTCCGCGAGGGATGGGACAACCCGAACGTCTTCGTCATGGGCATGCTCAAGAAGAGTGACAACACCACGACGCGCCGCCAAGAGATCGGCCGTGGTCTCCGGCTCTCGGTGGACCAGCACGGTGAGCGGATGGACAACGAGGCCACCGTGCACGACATCAACGAACTCACGGTCGTGACAGATGAGTCGTACACGGAGTTCGTCACTGCGCTACAGAAGGAGATCGTCGAGTCGCTCAGCGCCAGGCCTCGCAAGGCAAACCCGGAGTTCTTCGCGGGCAAGATCCTTGAGAGCCCGACAACAGGTGAGAAGGTCGCCATCACGGAGGACCAAGCGAAACAGTTGCAGTTCTGGCTCACGACGAATGGCTTCATCGACTACGAGCAGCACCTCACCGACAAGTGGATCAGCCGCGCTAATATCGAGATGCCGCCGATGCCTGCCGGGCTCGATGAGTACCACTATCAGGTCGCGGCGCTCATCGACTCGCTGCACCTCGACATTCCGGCGCCGACCGACGGGCGCAAGCCGAAGAAGGTTCCCCTCAACGAGACGAACTTCCACAAGCGGGAGTTCCAGGAGCTATGGGGGCGAATCAACCATAAGGCCGTGTACCAGGTGGAGTTCGACTCGACCGAGTTGATCGCGAAATGTATTCAGACGCTCGACAAGGCGCTGAAGGTGACAGTCATGCAGTACGTCGTGCAGAAGGGTGTGCAGCTCGCGGCGCTCGAAGCCGAACATCTCGAGGCCGGTGAAGGGTTTAAGGTCACGACAACCAAGGTCGAGGAGTCTGCTTTCTCATCAGGATCGACGGTGAAGTACGACCTACTCGGCGAGATCGCAGAGAAAACCCAGCTCACGCGGCGAACATGCGCCGCAATTCTCACCGGGATCAATCCCGCGACGTTCGCGAAGTTCAAGCAGAACCCCGAGCAGTTCATTACCGAGGCGGCGCGGCTTATCAACGAGCAGAAAGCCACCGTCATTGTCGAGCACCTCACCTACGACGCGCTGGATGACCGCTATGACTCATCGATCTTCACGGAGAACCAGACGGCGCAGGACCTCTCGAAGGCGGGCGACAAGCTACGCAAGAGCGTCTACGAATATGTGGTCACCGACTCAAAGGTGGAGCGGTCGTTCGTTACCGAGCTCGACGCCAGCGAAGAAGTCGTCGTCTACTCGAAACTGCCCCGCGGGTTTGTCATACCCACTCCTGTCGGCGACTACAACCCGGACTGGGCGATCGCGTTCCGCGAAGGCAGCGTCAAGCATGTGTACTTCGTCGCGGAGACCAAGGGCTCGATGTCAACGCTTCAGCTCAAGGGTGTCGAGGACGCCAAGATCGAGTGTGCGCGCAAGTTCTTCGCATCGCTGAACGACGGAGCGGAGGCATCCGGCGTGATTTACGACGTCGCCGATAGCTACGACTCGCTGCTTCAGCTCGTCCGGGCGTAGGTGCTGCCGAGTAGAGCGGGCAAGTGACGCGCCCAGACCCAACCCGCCTGCAACAGCAACAACGCCATCGCGACATCAGTAACGACGTGATCCCGGCCTCCAGACCGCCTACGCTCCGGCCAACCCGACAATGCACGCAGGCACCCACGGTGGGCGACGCCCTTTGAAACCGCTTGGCTACAGTTACCTGCAACGCACAAAAATCCCTGGATAACGGCGAAAACCTGGCCTACCCTGGCGGCATGCGCGGAGGTCTGGAGCGATGGAAGAGGGGTGTCGAATCCCATGGGGTTCGGCAGGCGATCTCGTACGCTCTCGAGGGCACGTGCGACGCCCACATGCCCGACCCGACGGGCGCCGATGCGCTCGAGGCGTACGGCGTGGCATCCGACTCAACCGTCTCTCGGTTCATCGTCGACAACGGCGTCATCACGACTGATCAACTCACGGCCGGGTGTCTTCGTGTCTGGCTTACCGGGCACGACCCGGTCACGGGGGAGGAGCGAGGCCACCAACGGCTGAGCCCGGATGCCGACCTGCTGCTCGACGGGACGCTCAATCATCCGAAGTCGTACAGCATTGCGGCGCTGCTGCACCCCGAGCTCGCGGACGAGTTCGAGGCGCTGCAAGACCGGCTGCGTGAGCGCATCCTGCTCACGTGGCAGACCGAGCTCAACGCACGGCGCGGGCATGGTGGTCTCCTCCGTGAGGAGATCACGCGCATCGAGGTCGTCGAGTTGCAGCATCGCCGATCCCGGGCGCTCGATCCGCATATCCACCGCCACCTGTGGCTGAACATCAAGGTGCTCGGCGCGGACGGCAAGTGGTCGAACCTCGACTCGCGCGTCGCGATGAAGCTGCACACGGTCATAAACGCCGAGGGTGAACTCGCCGCCCGCACAGATCCCGCGTGGGTCGCCGCGCTCGCGCGCCACGGGTACACACTCGACAACGCGGGCGAGATCGCTGAACTCGCCGGTGCCGTTCGCCCGCTCTCGCGCCGATCGGCGCAGATCGAGGCGAACCGTGCGCGTCTGATCGCGGAGTGGTCGGCGAGCCACGCCGGCTCGGCACCGAGCGCAGACGTGCTCCATCAGATCGACCGGCGCGCGTGGGCGGTAGCACGACCGAACAAGCCGGCCGACCTCGACCAAGCTTTGTGGGAGTCGCACGTCGGTGACGAAATCGCGGCGATCGATCCGAGCCTGCTCACCGCGCGTGGTCCGATTGCGGTCGCTGCAACCGACCTGCACGCCCTCGATCTGGAGCTGCTCGCTGCTGCGGCGCTCGTGGACGCGGACGAACGGTCCACATCTTGTGGCGGACGGTTCAGCACCTTCGACATCCGCGCCGGCGCAACGCGCACGCTCTCACGCACCGGCATCGTTGCGCCGCGCGATCAGCTCGATGGCGTGATCGCCGAGATCACGACGCGCGCCGCGAAGGCCGTCTTTCGGCTCGTTGCGGAGGTTCCGCCCGCGCACGTGAAGGCCTTCATGGCCACCGAGACGGTGCGAGCGAAGATTCGCCTCGCCGGACGCCTCGACGCGCTAGCCCAGCCGGGGCGATCGCTCCTGCCGAAGGAGTTGCATCGCTTTGCATCGAACGAGGACGCCTCGACGCTGGATGCTTCGCAAGGCGTTGCGGCGTGCGCGATCGCCGGGACCGACGGGCTCGTCACGGTCACCGGCCCCGCCGGCACAGGCAAGACGACAATGCTGCGTGTAGCGTTCGCAGCGCTCCGGGCGCAACGGCGGCGGATGCTCGTCGTCGCCCCGACCCGGAAAGCGGCGTCGGTGGCGTCTCGCGAGGTCGGGGCTGCGGCATCCAGCATTCATGCACTGCTCGCCGACCACGGCTACCGGTGGGGTGTCGATCGTGCCGGTACGAAGGTGTGGACTCGACTGCGCGTGGGGGAGGTCGATCCCAGCTCGGGTGTCGTATATGGCGGGCCTGCGCAGTACGTGTTGCGTTCTCGCGATCGAATCGTGGTCGATGAAGCGGGCATGGTCGATCTGCAGACTGCGAACGTCCTCGTCGACCTCGCGATCGAACAGGGGGTTGGGCTCGCGTTCGTCGGGGACCCGTACCAGGCGCTCCCGGTCGGGCATGCGGGTGCGATGGGTTCGGCGATTCGGCACGCAAATGCCGCGGTTGAACTCGATATGGTGCATCGGTTCCGTGATCCCGAGTACGCGGCGCTCACGCTGCGGCTGCGCAACCCGAGCGACCGCGAGCATGCGCTGGCGGTTGCCGCGGAGCTGGCGGAACGCGGTCACGTCGAGCGGGTCGATCATCACGATGCCGCGCGTGAGCGGATGATCGACGCGTACTTCGAGTGGCACGCGCGGGGCAAGCGGATGACGCTGGTTTCTGGTACCAACGCTGAGGCGGATGCCATCAACGACGCAATCCAGCAGCGTCGAGTCGATCACGGTGAGCTGGATCCCGGCATGGTCGCGTGGGGGATAGGGGAGCAACGCATCCTCGTCGGCGACGCCGTCCAGACCCGCCGCAACGACCGGGTTACGGGCGTCGAGAATCGGGCACAGTGGATCGTGCGCGGCATCCGCGAGGAGTTCGTCGATCTTGTCTCGATTGGCGACAGCGGCGAGCTACGGCGAGTGACTGCCGAGTATGCGCGGGAGCACCTGCAGCTCGCCTACGCGTCGACGGTGCATGGCGTGCAGGGCGACACCGCCGATGCCTCCGTGGTCGGACCGGACGTGGATGCGGCGGGCCTGTACGTCGGTCTGACTCGCGGGCGGGTGCACAACCTCGCGATCGTGGTCGCGCGGACCGATGCCGCCGCCCGTGACTGTCTCGCCGAGTCGATGCAGCGCGGCACACCGGAGCTGACGATGCAGGATGCCGTGCGCGCGGCTCAGGCGGAGATGCGGCGCGCGGCGCGGAACCGTGAGACGGCGATGTGGACGGGGCCGGTGGACAGGGCGCCAAATTTGGGGCGCGCGTTGGGGATGTAAAGGCGCTCGATTGGCGGGCGGGGCGACCACGGAGTCGGAACGATCAGCGACCGAGTTGCGGACACCGGGAGACTGTGAGTCGTGGGCCTCGACCGTGGAGCAGACGGTGCGCGGATCATTGGTTGTGCCGGGCCACGAACGCCGATACTCCGGGCTCGACATCGACACAGCCCGTCACTCTGCCGCTGAAGACGCGCGTCGCCGATGCCGAATCTCCAGTCATGGAACCGCGCGATAGTATTTGTCGGTGCGCAGTCCTGGTCGCAAGCGACCCAACCCTCATGCCCTCGACGTAGGCGTCGACTCGGGTGAGCTTGAGAAGTGGGCAGACTTTGCGCGCTACGTCGGCTCTCCGGAACACAAATCTTATCCATCGTTCGCCGGGCCACCTCGGCTAAGGTCCGACGCGACGCAGTGCCCGAAGCAGCTCACAGATCCGAACCAGATCACCGACTGGCTTCGACAGGGTCTACTTGAAGGGAATGTCAGCGCCTATAGAGACGCGGGCAACTATCCCCGTTACGTTTGGGGCAAGCACCTGAACCGATGGTTCGAAGCGCGACTCGTGAACTCGGAGCAGGGCACCTACAAGGCGTATCCGGTTCTCGACGAAGAAGTTCCTCCCGCTTTATTGCGAGGACAGCAATGAGCCTCTCTATACAGGTCGAGTGGGCTGCTGCAGACAATGTTCGTGCGCCTGAACTCCGTGCGACCTGGTGTCGGTTGAAGATGTCAATTAACGACACGCCGGTTACATTGATCCAGGAAAATAACGCACCCCATTCGATCAGGGAGTCGCTTGACGTATCGGCGTATCCGCTCGCTGAGTGGCTCGCCCTAAATTGGTGGAGTTTGGTAACGCCATCCCACGTTCCGGCGTATGAGGGGCTCGCGATGGCTGGTGCGGGCGACGGAATGCCCTGGCCACCGCTCAGACTGCGGTCTGACCGAGCGCAAATGTGGGCGTCCTTGCGGCCATTGCGTGGAGACGTCGCACAAGTAGATTTCCTAGGCAGGGTCGAAACCGTACTCGAGGCCGACGAGACGCTTGAGGAATTAGCGCGATTCATTGAGGCAACGGTGCGGCGTCTCGAGGAAGTCGCCGTGTCTGGAACTCTTCTTCAGGACGAGTGGGCATCGATCCTGGAGTCGACGCAGGAGGAGCGCGAGTTCGCTTCGGTCGCAGCAGCCTGGGGGTTCGACCCTTACTCGATGCTCGACGATGATGTGAACGCGCTGCTGAGCGCCGACTCCGCGTTGAATGATCCTGCATTGCTGGCAGACCTTGCGAGGACCAGCGAACTCGATTCCCTCTCAATGGTGGAGGGATGGCTTCGAACAGCGCTGGCGACGGATCTCTCCGGTTCCGTTCCGACGCCGGGGCGTGATGCACTTCGGCCTATTAGATCGGCGCAGGACGGAATCCCCTGGCGCGAGGGTTACAGGCGGGCCTACGCCCTTCGTGAGGCTCTCGGGCTTTCGGCGGCAGAGCTAGCGCCCGTCGAGGATCTCGTGACCATCGTTGCGCTCGACGATCGACCTCCGATGAACATCGACGGACTCGTCCGTATCAGCGAGAGTGGTACTGGAGCGGTGATTGGCCCCGCCCATCTCTCGTCGCGGCGCTTCCTCGCCGCAAGAACACTGGCGCGTCGGATCACGGAGCCGCGGAAGGGCCTTTCGTTGTTGACCCGCGAATCGGGCTACTCTGACAAGTTCGAAAGAGCCTTCGCCGCGGAGTTCCTAGCCCCTGCGAGCGGGATAAGCGAACTCCTGGCCGGCGATTTCGGCGAAGCGTCGCAGCGGCGAGTTGCCAAGCGATTGGGCGTAAGCCCGCTTGTCGTGGCTCATCAGATTGAAAATCAACTCGCGGCTTGACGAAGTTGTGGCGCTTCGGAACCGACCCTTAGCGGCGAGCGTTGTGAACGCCATGCTTGCATCGCTATTCGTGACGCAGTTCGTTCGTCTCAGATCCTCGCGGGCACGAGGACGGCGGCCGTGAGGTGTAGCTCGCGCTCCTTTGGGTGCCCGCAGTGCGTGGATCGATGCCACGCGGATCGTCGAGAATACAGTTCGGCTCATGCGCTGAGTGTGCTTGGAAATCGGTGGCTACTACACCACCACATACACGGCAATGCTGAAGGCGGAGAGCGCGGAACAGGACGAGGTCGCTGAACTCGTCCTGGGACCCGATGAGGTGAACCGACGCGCCGCCGAAATCAGCGCGAGGTACGCCACTCACGTGCGCGAGCTGGGGCTCGAGCCGACAACCTGGGGCATTATCGACACCGTCGGCGAGCGCGCTGTCGAGAAGGCAATCCGACTCGCGAGTTCCGGGAACCTTGGGAACGCCGTGATTGTGGCGCTCGGCTTAATCGCGGGCATCGTTGCGTCGATTTGGGCCTTCTACCTTCCACCGGCCTAGGGCCTGCTGAATGGGGAAACGGTCATAGTTCGGCTTCCTAGCGGTACCTCCACCGCTCAGTAATCGACCGGCCGACATGCCCGGTGAGCCACCGTTAGGGGAAACCGTTGCGCCAGGCGGGATCGACTCATCGGGCTCTCGGTAGTCCTTTTCGGCGGTTGATGTCTTTAGCCGTTGCGTGGAGCTCTGCTTCGGAGGTGTCATACTGATCGCGCAGCGCGAGCTCGAGCAGCTTCGCTCCTTTCTCGACATCTCTCACTTCCAACCCGCTGCTGTGGGTGCCCTCGTTCCCGATCCACTTGACGGCTTCCAGGGTGTGAACCAGGTTCGGGTGCGTTGCCTCAAGGAGATCGAGCCGCTCTTGGGTTGTCAGACGACGCCGCTTCCGTGCGCGAGTTAGCGTGAATCGCTTGACGTGAAGTGAGGTGAGCAACTCTTCGACTGCTAGCCGCAGGTGGGTTGCTGCAGCGTCGGGGCTGGACCAGAGAACCTTCGAGGCAGTTTCAATAGCATCGACAACCTTCGAAGGTGTGCGCTTCGGCGTTAGGAGCAACCGAGCCGGAGGTTCCATATATCCGACGTGGAAATGCTCTACGAGGAGGGTGCGGCCATCGTCGTCGACGTCCCACCAGTCGCCCCAAGTGCCAGCAACTACAACTCCGCGCTTGCATACGTGGTTGTCGCAGCGCAGGACGCCTGTGAATGTCCCCGAGGCTTCATCGCGGCCCTCGAGATTGCGAGCATACCGTTCGAGCTGGGCGACCGACTTGGGATCCAGGATGTGACTAACCGACTCGAGCGCAAGCGAACCCTCCAAACAATCTGGGCAGAGCACTCGCGGCCACTCGGCCTTAGTGGCCCACCCGCTCAGGTCACTTAGTCGCTTGGCCATGAACCGAACGTACTGGTCCGCAGGCTGTGCCGCGTTCCCAGGCGAGAATCTGTCGCTCTTAATCGACCGTCGTGCCGGTGCTAGCAATCCGCGATTGATGGACCAACCACAATTCGACAACGGATCACGACCGTCGGGTTCGCTGCGGCGAAGTCGATTCTGCGCGCCTTCTCCGGGACCGTGGAGGAACGCGTTATCTTCATCAGAGGCAGCAGATGTATTTCGGGGGTATCGAGCGTGACCGTAAGTGAGTTGCGGGTCCGGGCAGCGTCAGACTCGCCTCCTGCCCCGGCCGTAGGCATGTCCCTCGAGCGACTCAGGACAATAGTCCAGGACTCTCACCTCAATTTCCTCATCGGAGCCGGTTCATCGGCTCAGTTCCTTGCCCCCCTTGGGAACGTGGAAAATGTGCTGACCGAGTTGGCGGGTGCCGAGGCGGAGTCGGTAGTCGCGCGCGCATCGTTGCAGGCCCACTTCTTCCGGGAGGTGATCGAGCCGAACATGCGACTGCTCGAACCAACAGACGACGATGCGAAGGCGTTGGTGCGGTCGTACGTCGAGTTCGTCGGTGTTGTGAGTCGCATCCTCTTGAAGCGGCGGAGCACCCTCCTGAGCAAGCAGGCAAGCTTCTTCACAACGAATGTCGACATGGCGTTTGAGGTGGCGATGGAATTGCTCGAGGTTGACTATAACGACGGCTTTGCCGGGAAGTTGCGCCCGCGGCTTGACCTCGGCTCGTTTGGGACCCTGCGCTATAGGCAGGGACTGCGATACGAATATCGATCCGAGATTCCAGTCCTGAACCTGATGAAATTGCATGGGTCAGCCGGTTGGCGTCTTCGAGGTGGCGAACTCTATTTCGATCACCGGCTCCGGTCTGTGCGCTCCGTCAAGAAGATTTTGGACAGCGCACACGAGGATCTTGTTCTGATCGAGTCTCCCGCCGAGGTCGACTCCGAGCTACTGAGGTCGAGGGCTGCTCACCTTGCGCCGAGCGTGGCACTTCGGAAGTTCGCCACGGCGTACGGTCGCCTCCAGATTGTGAATCCTGAGAAGACGAAGTTTGCTTCGACGGTGTTGAACAAGACGTACTACGAACTCCTTCGAAGATTCGCCAACGAACTCGAGAAGGAGAATACGGCGCTTCTTGTGCACGGTTTCTCGTTCCGCGATGAGCACATCCTGGACCTCGTGCTGCGGGCTGCCGCCGCTAATCCGACGCTACAGGTAGTCGTCTTCTGCTACAGCCGGCAGTCCCACGACGATATCGAATCATTGTTTCCGCCAGAGCGAGTCAAGAATGGAAACATTTGCCTGGTGCAGCCAGCCCCTGTTAGCGACGCGGGCGGCGAACGTCGCCTCTCGCTGGACGTCCTAGTTGACGATTTCCTTCGTCCGATGTTGACGGACCGCGATCCAATCGCCGATCACATCATTGAATTGCGAATCGCCGACGATCCGAGCGCTGATGCGTGACGATACAACGCTGCAGAGGGACGGCGTTTTCAATATCGGGCGCGTGACCGCGGTGCACGGAAGGAAGGTGCGCATTTCGGTGAGCAAGGCAAAGAACGGGACGCATCTTCTCTACCAGGGTGGGGTTGTGCGGAATGTTGCCGCGGGCAGCCTCGTAAAGATCGCCAAGGGGTTCATCGAGCTAATCGGATCGGTCGACGGAGAGTCGGTCAATGAGGACACCAGCGCTACGTCGGCCTACCGCCGCAGCAGTGACAACATCTCCAGAGAACTCGAAGTGAGCTTGATTGGGTACCTCGAAGGGGGCCGGTTCCACCGAGGCGTCCGCGAGATGCCCCTGCTAGACAACGAGTGCTTCATACTTTCCGAGCTCGAGTTCGCCGCAGTGCACACGCTGGTCGCGCCCGAGCACGCATCACTGCCGCTCGGAGTCCTGGCGATGGAGCCGACACAAACCGTCCACCTTGGTGTCGATGCGATCTTTGCTAGTCACCTCGGGATTTTCGGCAACACGGGTAGTGGAAAGTCCTACACGCTCGCGAAGCTCTACTACGAACTCTTCAAGCGCTTCGGAGACAGTCCTGGGTTCATCGCTCGCTCACATTTTGTGGTCATCGACTTCAACGGCGAGTACATCAACAAGATTGAGGCCGGAGATGGTCGCCAGTCAACGACCGTCCTCACTGACCCGAAGTTCAAGCGGGAGTACGCGCTCACCACGAGAACGGATGAAGGCCCGAAGCTGCCCCTCCCTCGTTCCGCCGTGGAAGATCCAGCCTTCTGGACCGTCCTCCTCGATGCCACGGAGAAAACTCAGGCTCCGTTCCTAACGCGTGTACTCACGAGCGACTATTGGGACCGGCGACTGGAAGATCCGCAGGACCTCCTTGGAGTCATCGGAGACATGGTCTTGCGCGCGACGAAGAGCAGCGATGCCTCTGTGGACCGCCAGACAGTCATCCACCTCCTCGATGAAGTGCGCACTTGCCTTGGGCGGGGCTCGCCGCCCGAACTCACGCACCTCATCGACGAGTTTCAGACTCACCTCCACTACAACGCGACCACGCGTCAGTTCTTTTGGGGAACATGGGGTCCCCCGTACATCACATCCGACAGCGACTCGTGGGAATCGTTGACTCGAGACAAGGTTGCTGCCTTGACGATCGACTTCACGTCGATTCAGCCCGGGATAGATCTTGTGCGATTCAAGATCGTGCTTCAGTACTACAGCGACATCATCAGTGGATTCTCGAATCGAGAGCACCTATCGCCCTTGATCAAGCGCATGGAGACGCGCGTTCGTGACATCAAACGAGTCGTGGTGGCAACCGACATCGTCGATCCGCGGCGGCCGCTAACTGTCGTTTCACTTCGCGACGTAAACCTCGCGATGCGCAAAGTGATCCCGATGCTGCTCTGCAAGCATCTCTACGATCGCAAGAAGGAACTGGACACCGACAACGCGACCCACCTCAATCTGATCATCGATGAGGCGCACAACATCCTATCGACGGAGTCGACTCGAGAGAGTGAAGCATGGCGGGATTATCGCCTGGAGACCTTCGAGGAAATCATCAAGGAGGGTCGAAAGTTTGGAGTCTTCCTTACGATCGCCAGCCAGCGACCCCATGACATCTCGCCGACAATCATCTCCCAGCTCCACAACTATTTCCTTCACCGACTTGTGAACGATCTGGACATCCGTGCCGTGGAGAAAGCTGTCGCCTACCTCGATCGCGTCTCATTTGAGTCCCTCCCAATCCTCCCAACCGGAGTATGCGTCGTGGCGGGCGTCTCCGCACAAGTCCCGGTCATGGTGGAGGTGACAAGCATCCCTGAGGAATTCGCTCCGAACAGCCGGACGATGTCGATCGCAAGCGCGTGGGCGCAGCCGGTCTGATCTTCTGCCGCCCATCCGCCATCTCAGCGTCTGTAGGCGACGACGTGCAGCGCTTGTCGGCCCGCCAATCCGTTGCGAACGCCAGTGGCTGCGCTTAGGCGTTGATCCCGAACGCGCGGAGCAGTGGGACGCGGGGGATCATCCGGCGCGGGCCGAGCTGGATCGTGGGGATGGTTCCGCTCTCGATGCCGAGCTTGATCGTGCGGTAGTCGACACCGACGAGCTTGGCGGCATCCTTCATCGTCAGGGCGAGTGAGTTGTCGGTCTTGTTCATGTCCTTCTCCTTTCGGTGAGCAATGCATGTCATCACTTGCCCACACCGTACTCCTACCGTGAGCAATCCGCGACACATATTGCTCAGCTCGCCAGAATCGTGAAAGGCTCACGGCATGAGTGACGTTGTCGTCGAGGTGACCAACAGCGAGCGGATCGATGTCGGCGACGGCGTGAGTATCCCGAAGGCGTGGGACGCTGTCGCCACCGGCGAGCCGAACGTCGCGGGAGCCATCCGCCTTCACGTGGTGTTCGACGAACAGCTGCGCCGCACCGCGGCCGCATCCGTCCGCCTCGATCGCGCGGGGGAGGGCGACGAGGTGACGGCCGCCGCGCTCCGCGATGTGCGCGTGCAGTACCTCGTCGCGGTTTCATCGACGCGCGTGGTCGCAGTGACGCGCGAGGAGGGCAAGCCCGAGTCTTTCAGCCAGTACCTCGCGGAGGTGAGGTCGCGCACCGATCGCACCTACGAGGAGACCGTGCGCGAGGCGGTGACGCTCTATCGGATAGGGGCGACCGTGAATTTGGCTCCGCTCAAACTCGTCTCGGAGCAGCTGGGTGTGAGCGTCAGTACAGCGACTCGCATGATGGCTCGTGCCCGCGAGGCAGGCCTCGCCGAAGACTTGATCACTCGCGAGACGTACAAGCGGATGCGAGCCGATGACGAGGAACGGATGCGCCCGCACCAACTCCCGGGCTCTCCGTCGGGCCCCTCGATGGGGCGATGACGGCAACCCGGCGCATCAAACGGTATTTTGCCACTCTGCTCAGCAAGAAAGCACTTCCGCTTGCACACTGCTCAAAACCGGCACTCCTGTCGACAGGCGAATTCAAACTTGCCCGCATTCGTTCTCGGCATGAGCTGTGCAGCCGCTCCATGGCAGGTATCTTTTGCCCGCTTTTTGCCCGCATTCTATTTCCAACTGGCTGTTTTCGGACGTCACCTGATGCTGGCGCTGCCTCGAAAACCCGCGCAATTACGCGGAATCTGTCGTTTCGCGTCGCTATGCAAAATGCTCAAAACGTGTTCGAGTCCCTCCAGGGGCACTGTCTATTTTTGCTCCTGACCTGGTGTTTCTCGTCGCGAGCCTAACTAGTTTTCGATTGTTGCCCGCTTTTGCCCGCATTTCGAACTGCAACGCGGTTCAGCGGCCCGCATCGGGCGTCGCCGCTGCGCGAACATGTGTTGAGGAGGTTGCGCCGTGGAACGCATCAGGAGTGTGCAGGAGAGCGAGACCGTGCTCGATGACGCGGCCGTGCAAGCCGAGATCGAGCGCTACCTCACCCGTTGTCTCGATCTGCTGGAAGCCGGGGGATCCGGCGATCTCCCTCCGCTGACGCCGGAGATCTCAGACCCCGACGGTCGACCCCTGCGCCTCGCCGCGGAGTTCGCGATCACGGACGCGGGCGATGCCGCACCGTCGCGGGTGATCTGCCCGGATGGCACCAACGGGGACTGCTGGCGCGAACAGCGAACGAAGGGCGGCCGCACCTACTGGGTGTGGGTCTGCAACTGCTACTGAATCGCTTCGCGCAGAGCTGCGCGGAGACGCACCATCGGCGTGGCGTGCCCTTCGACGCACCGTAGGGCAGGTTGTCGGTCGTGCCCGAGTCACCCCGCGCCGGTCGCGGCGGCAGCCGCCGTGCGTGCGGCGAGCTGCCCGAATGCCTCCGTGAGCTCCCGCGGGCTGACGACCTCGATCTCGGCATCGAATCGGCACAGCGACGCGGCGAGCGCCACCCACGACCATGATCCCGACGTGTAGCGGCAGTGGTCGGCGTCCATCGCTTCGACCGTGCCGTCGCCGGCGAACGGGCGAATGGCATCCGCCGGCAGATGCAGGATGACGGTGCCCGTGCACGGCCAGGTATCTGCCCCGGCTGAGCCCTTGAATCGCGCCGCCACGTACGCGCGGGCATCCCCGCCCGGCACCTCGCGCGGAGGGAAGCGGCGACCGGTCGGCGTCCGCGGTGACATGCGGTCCGCGCGGAAGATGCGCCAGTCGTCGACATCGAGATCCCACGCGACGAGATACCAGCGCCCGTCGGACGCGATGAGATCGTGCGGCTCGACCCGTCTCGGCGGCCGCGCGTCGTCGGCATCCTGGCGTTCGCTCGCGTAGTCGAACCGCAGCACCTCGCGGGCGCGGACGGCGGCGGACACGGCGATGAGCACGTCGGGGGAGACGGCGTCGATGTCGGCCCGCCCGGGACGCGGGAGGGTCGCGAACTCGACAGCGTTCATCCGGTGCCGGAGCCGCGACGGCATCACCTGCCGGATCGTCGTCAGCGCGCGCAGGGCCGCTTCCTCGATCCCGGCTCCGGTCGCGGTCGCAGCCTGCAGGGCGACGGTCAGGGCGATGACCTGGTCGTCATCGAACAGCAGGGGCGGCAGCGCACTGCCGGCATCCAATCGGTACCCGCCATCCGGTCCCATCGTCGCCTCGATGCGATAGCCCAGCTCGCGCAGCCGGTCGACATCGCGGCGTACCGTGCGGTGACTGACCTCCAGCCGCTCGGCGAGCGCGGCGCCCGGCCAGTCGCGGCGGGTCTGCAGCAGAGACAGCAGCTGCAGCAATCGGGAGGTGGTCGCCATGCCTCGAGAGTAGATGCGGTGTAGGACAAGAACCGTCCTACACGGTTGCGACAGTGGGTATCGCCGGGACGCGCCCGGCCATTCACCGAGGAGCAGACATGAGCATCACGACCACCACCCACCTCAACTCCCGTGGCGAGGCCCGCGCGGCCCTGGAGTTCTACCGGTCCGTGTTCGGCGGCGACATCACCATCGCGACCTACGGTGACTTCGGCATGCCCGCCGACGTGCCCGGCGCGGCGAACGTCGTGTTCGGTCAGGTGTCGACGGCGGACGGGTTCCGGATCATGGCCTACGACATCCCCGGGCCGGCCGGCGGGTCGCCGACGGCGGGCGAGACGCGCCGCGAGAACGGCACGACCATCACCGACCAGCCGTTCTTCGTCTCGGTGCGCGGCGACGCGCTCGGCGAGGTGCAGCGCTACTGGGACGGACTGTCCGTCGGCGCGACGATCATCGAGCCGCTCGCCGCGTCGGCGTGGAGCCCGGGCTTCGGCATGCTCACCGACCGGTTCGGCGTGACCTGGATCCTCGACGTGGCCGCGGAGTACGCGGCCGAGTAGCACGCGGCGGGCTGCGGCGCGGAACTCACCCGCGCCGCAGCATCTGCCGGCCGCGCGTGCGGACGGCGCCTGGCCGGTGTCCGCGGCGCGGAGTATCGTCCAGGGATCGAATCCTCCACGGCAGGCTCCTCGACCACAACGGAGACGCGATGACGGATGACGACGGCCGCTCGGTCGACGATTACCTCGCGACGCTCGACGAGCAGACGCGCGCCGACAGCGAGACGCTCATCGCCATGATGCGACGCATCAGCGGGCAGGAGCCCACCCTGTGGAACGTCGGCACGATCGGGTTCGGCACGTACCACTACCGATACGACAGCGGCCGCGAAGGCGACGCCCACGCGATCGGCTTCTACCCGCGGAAGGGCAAGCTGACCGTCTACCTCATGGACGGCACGGCTCGCCACGAAGGGATGCTGGCGCACCTGGGCAAGCACTCCACGACAGGCTACTGCGTCTACATCACGCGGCTCGGTGACGTCGATCTGTCCGTGCTCGAGCAGATCGCCCGGGACTCGTACGCGTTCATCGAAGCGAAGGCCGCGGACGGTCCCATCCGCGAGATCCTCTGGAAGGGGCAGGCATGACCCGGCCCCAGGATGACGGACCCTTCTTCCACGGCACGAAGGCCGACCTGCGGGTCGGTGACCTGCTGACCGCCGGGTTCCCGTCGAACTACCGGCCCGAGATCGTGATGAACCACATCTACTTCACCGCGACCCGCGACGGCGCGGGCCTCGCGGCCGAGCTCGCGCCCGGTGACGCCGAGCCTCGCGTCTACGAGGTCGAGCCCACGGGGGAGTTCGAGGACGACCCGAACGTGACCGACAAGAAGTTCCCCGGCAACCCCACCCGCTCGTACCGCAGCAGCGCTCCGCTGCGCGTCGTCGGCGAGGTCACCGACTGGACGCGGCTGACCCCCGAAGTCCTGCAGGAGTGGCGCGACCGGCTGGCCGCCATCCGTGCCGACGAGCGCGCCGAGATCATCAACTGACGCGGCGTCGGACCCGGAAGGTGCGGCAGAGGCGGCGCAGCCCGCCCCTGCCGCGAGAGCGACGCGACTTCGTCGGCGCGAGCGCTCAGCCCTTACGGGGCTTGATGAACGAGCCGTCGTTCTCGGCGGTGCGCTTCTGCGCCCGCTTCTCCTTCAGCGTCATCTGCGGCGCCTTCTTCGCGCTCTTCTTCGCTCCGGTGTCCTTTGCCATGGTGATACTCGCTTCCCTTCGTCAGCTGGCGGGTATCCGAGCGACCATAGCCCACCGGCACAGGAAAGCAAGTCGGCGTCGGGAGGAGCCGATCGTCAGTCGATCGTGTCGAGCCACCACTGCAGGTCTTCGCCCATGAGGCGCCCCTCCGCGTCGTCGGCGTCGCGCGCCCGGGCATCGATGTCGTCGCGGACGATGTGATCGATGTGGACGGGCGTCGCCGCCGTCACAAGCACCTCGACGACCCGACGCGGGTCGTGGCGCAGCGTGACGAAGTCGCCGCCCGCACGCACGGCCGCGACGATGCGCTCTCGCACCTCCTCTTCCTCGCCCTCGGCCAGCGGGAAGTGCTCGTTGTCGATGACGATGAAGTGCGAAGTGATCATGGTCGGCGTCCAAGGTCGCGGCGTGCTCTCGACGGTAGGCGGTCCGACCCCCGGAACGCTCCCCGTTGACAGAACGCGCCGGGGATGCCATGGGGCTCGGTCAGGCGTCCCGGCGGTGCACCCGGCGCTATCCGCGACCCGGCATGTTGAGGTCGTCGGGATCGACGTCGATGTCGCCGGCATCATCCGGCCCGCCGGTGCCGGGCGCGACCTGCACCTGCGATGCATCGATGTCGTCGGGGAGGTCGCCTCGATCGTCGCCCTGCTTCTGCGCGGTCTCACGTTCGCTCGACGGGCTGTAGGAGATGTCCTTGCGGACCGCATCCGATTCGGGGATGCCGGCGAGCCCCTCGCCCTCACCCTGCGGCTCGTTGTTGGCCTTCGCCGCGTTCATGCGCCGGCCAGCCCCTCGAACTCCGCCGTGGTCGCGTCGGGCGCGGCCGTGCTGACCTCTTCGCCCTCCGCCGGGTGGGCCGGATCCTCGCCCTCCGCCTGGGACGGGTGACCCGACGTGCCCTCCGCGGGGCCCGTGGGGCGGTCGGGGTCTTCGCCTTCGGCCTGGCTGGGTTTGGGGTCGTTGACGCTCATCGCGTGATCCTCTCGTCGACGGCTGCGACGAGGTCATCCCCGCCGCGTGCGCGACGGTAGTCCCGAACGGATGCCGAGGCGACGGCCTTGACAACGCCGGCCGGGACGCCTCACCCGGCGGCGGTCACCGCATCCCGCAGGCGGGACGCGTTCGTGCCGTCCTCCGTGATCTCGAAGACGACGCCGTCCACGACGAGGATCGGCACGCCGTCGACGACGCGTGCGGTGCCGTCGATCGCGCGACCGAGCCAGTGCTCGTTGGATGCCGTGACCCACGCCCCGAAACGCTGCGAGGCGACGGCATCGGAGATGTCGGCGGTCACGCCCGCCTCCGCCGCGAAGGCGAGGATGTCCTCGTCGGTCGGGGCGCCCGCTTCGCTCACCTGGTTCTGCTGCAGGATCGCGTAGAACGCGGCGAGGCGATCGCCCTGCCCGGCGTCGGCCGTCGCCGCGAGCGCGTTGGCGGCACGCGTCGACCAGTCGGTGTCGTCACCGCGCTTGGCGCTGACGAAGTTGAGCGGATGGATCGTGAGGGTGACGGCGTCGTCCTCGACCCACTGGGTCAGCAGCTCGCCGGTCTCTGTCTCCAGCATCATGCAGTACGGGCAGGACAGGTCCGTCCACAGCTGAACCTCGACGGGTCCGCTGCCGGAGACGAGACCGTAGCCGTCGGCGGCGGCGGGGGCAGCCGCAGCGGAGGGCGTCGGGGCCGTCGTCGCCGCCGCCTGGCAGCCGGTGAGGAGAACGAGGAGCGCGGCGGCGGCGACCAGCGCGCGCGGGGAACGGGACGTCATGCTCCCGTCCTACTCGTGCCGTCGCGCCCCGCGGAAATGGTTCGTTCGTCGGGAACAGCCGGGGAACCCCATATGGTCGGACCACATGGAGGATGGATCCAATGGGCCGTCAGTGGGCGGCGTCGTAGGCGTCGAGCACGGCGGCAGGGACGCGGCCGCGCTCGGAGAGCGTGTAGCCCTTCTCCGCCGCCCAGGCGCGGATGGGGGTGTAGTCCCGCTGGCCGGAGCGCTTCTGGCGCCGCGGGCCCGACGACGTCCCGCGGGCGGCGGAGGACGAGGCCCCGCCGCGGGCCGACACGGACCGTGCCGCCGCGATGTACGGTGCCAGCGCCGCGCGCAGGGCGTCGGCGTTGTCGTCGGTGAGGTCGATCTCGTAGGCGGTGCCGTCGAGCGAGAACAGGACGGTCTCGCCGGAGCCGACCTCGAGGACGGTTCCATCGAGATCATCGACGAGCTGGTGGACGATTCTGCGGGCCATGGACAGAGCCTAGTGAGCCGGGGCCCGCGAACGACAGATCGCGGTCAGGGCAGGAGCCCGGCGCGCCGCGCCTTGGCGACCGCGGCGTGGCGGGTGGAGGCATCCAGTTTGGACATCGCCGACTGCAGGTACGACTTGACCGTCCCCTCGCGCAGCGACAGCTGGGCGCCGATCTCGGCGTTCGTCGCACCGAGCGCGCAGCAGGCCAGCACGTCCAGTTCGCGCGGCGAGAGGCGCACGTCAAGTCCCTCCCCGCCGTCGCCCTCCTCGCGGGAGATCGATGCCAGGCGCGCCTCGACGGCGGCGAGGCGTTGCCGCAGCGCCGCGTCGGACATGGAGGCGGCGATGCTGCGCAGCTCCGCGAAGCTCTCCCGCAGATCCTCCTGCGCGGAGGGGGAGAGGGCGGGCGGCGCGGCCTCGGACGGTGTCATGCTGCGCAGACGCCGCTCGACCTCGTCCCGGACGCGGAGTTCCGTCGCGATGCTGTCGGCGGCGCGGAACGCGGGGCGGGCGACGAGGTCGCCGACCGGCGCCTGCGACCACGAGCCGCAGTACACGATGCCGCGGGAGCGGCCGGCGACCACGATCGGCACGGCGAAGAGCGTCGCGATGCCCTCCCCGAGGATGACCCGGTCGTAGTCGTGCGTGATGGAGCGGGCGGTGCGGTAGTCCAGCGCGAGGCGCGGGCGCTTCTCGATCATCGCGGCGCCGCCGAGGCCGCGGCCCTGGTGCACGACGAGCCCGTCGAGGTTGTGCGTGCGCGCACCCGCGACGGCGGTGATCGGCACGGCGCCGGCGGTCTCGAGTCCGGCGAAGACGATGGGGAAGCGGGTCTGGCGGGCGAGGTCGGTCACGGCTCGACTGACGAGCTGCGCATCACTGTCGGTGTCGACCGGTGATCCCACGCGGTTACCTACTTCCGGGGGTGACGGCTATGTCACCGCTTTTCGTAGCGTCGACCCTACCACGCGGCCTGTCCTCACAGACGGGGCGCGTGCGAGCACCGTCGCTCACATTCATGAGGCAAGGAGGCCACATGTCCCACCCCGTAAACGATGCCCCGCCTGGCGGCATCGACTACGTCGCGGTCGAGGAATCACCGCGTTTCGTCGAGCTGAAGCGGAAGCACCGCAGCTTCGTCTTCCCGCTCGCCGTGTTCTTCCTCGTCTGGTACTTCGTCTACGTGCTGCTCTCGTCGTTCGCGCCAGACTTCATGGCGCAGTCGGTGTGGGGCAACATCAACGTCGGCCTGCTGCTGGGCCTCGGACAGTTCGTCACGACCTTCGCGATCACGATGTGGTACGTCTCGTTCGCCAACCGCTCGCTCGACCCGATCTCCACCGAGATCCGTGAGCAGCTCGAGAAGCAGGAGCCCAGCGCATGAACGACGTCTTCGCAGCGGTGAAGGCGGCCGTCGACACCGCCGAGAACAATCCCGTCCTGAACATCTCGATCTTCGGCGCGTTCGTCGCCGTGACGCTGTTCATCGTCATCCGCGCGAGCCGCAACAACAAGACGGCCGCCGACTACTACGCCGCCGGTCGCTCCTTCACCGGCCCGCAGAACGGCTTCGCGATCGCCGGTGACTACCTCTCCGCGGCCTCCTTCCTCGGCATCTGCGGGGCCATCGCGATCAACGGCTACGACGGGTTCCTCTACTCGATCGGCTTCCTCGTGGCCTGGCTCGTCGCGCTGCTGCTCGTGGCCGAGCTCATGCGCAACACCGGCAAGTTCACGATGGCCGACGTGCTGTCGTTCCGCCTCAAGCAGGGTCCGGTCCGGATGGCGGCGGCGATCACGACGCTCGCCGTCTGCTTCTTCTACCTGCTCGCCCAGATGGCCGGCGCCGGCGGTCTCGTATCGCTGCTGCTCGGCATCAACGACCGCATCGGGCAGTCGATCGTCGTCGCCGTCGTCGGCATCCTGATGATCGTCTACGTGCTCGTCGGCGGGATGAAGGGGACCACCTGGGTGCAGATCGTCAAGGCGTTCCTCCTCATCGGCGGCGCCATCGTCATGACGATCTGGGTGCTCGCGATCAACGGGTTCAACATCGACACCCTCCTGGGCGCCGCGGTGGACGCGTCGACGACCGATCCCGCGGATGCCATCCTCGGCCCGGGCCTGCAGTACGGCGCGAACCCGTGGGACTTCATCTCCCTCGCGATCGCCCTCGTCCTCGGCACCGCGGGCCTCCCGCACGTGCTGATGCGCTTCTACACGGTCCCGACCGCGAAGGAGGCCCGTCGCTCGGTCGTCTGGGCGATCTGGCTCATCGGCCTGTTCTACCTGCTGACGCTCGTGCTCGGCTACGGCGCCGGCGCGCTCGTCGGACCGGATGTCATCAAGGCGGCGCCCGGCGGCGTGAACTCGGCGGCACCGCTCCTCGCACAGGCGCTCGGCGGACCGCTGCTGCTCGGCTTCATCTCCGCGGTCGCCTTCGCGACGATCCTCGCGGTCGTCGCCGGCCTCACGATCACGGCGGCCGCGTCGTTCGCGCACGACATCTACGCGAACGTCGTGAAGAAGGGCCAGGTTCCGCCGGACGGCGAGGTCAAGGTCGCCCGCCGCACCGTCATCGTGATCGGCATCCTCGCGATCCTCGGCGGCATCGGCGTGCAGGGGCAGAACATCGCCTTCCTCGTCGCGCTGGCCTTCGCGGTCGCCGCCTCGGCGAACCTGCCGACGATCCTGTACTCGCTGTTCTGGCGCAAGTTCTCCACGCGCGGCGCCGTCTGGAGCATGTACGGGGGGCTCGCCGCGGCGATCATCCTCATCCTGCTCTCGCCGGTGTTCTGGGGCACGGAGACGAGCGTCTTCAAGAACGTGGGCACGGCGATCTGGCCGCTGAACAACCCGGGCATCGTGTCCATCCCGCTCGGGTTCTTCCTCGGCTGGCTCGGCACGGTCACCAGCCGCCGGGTCGAAGACCCGAAGAAGGCCGCCGAGATGGAGGTGCGCTCGCTCACCGGCTACGGCGCGGAGAAGGCGACGCATCACTGAGCGGATGCCGTCCTGACAGGCGCGGCCCCGGGGGAGACCCCGGGGCCGCGTTCTCGTGCGCCGGGGTGCCTACTCGCCCGGCGCCGCCTTCCGGCCGGGAGCCGCACCGGCCCCCTCCAGGTCGAGGAGGAAGCGCTTGCGCTCCGGGTGACCGCCGTACTCGCCGATGGAGCCGTCGCTGCGGACGACGCGATGGGCCGGCACCACGATCGACATGGGCGTGCGCGCGCACGCGGTGCCGACGGCGCGGTTCGCGCCGGGGGAGCCGGCCATGATCGCGACCTCGGCGTAGGACGCCGTCTCGCCGTACGGGATGTCGCACACCGCCTGCAGCGCGGCGCGGACGAACCCCGACGCCAGCTGCCAGTCCAGCTCCAGGTCGAAGTCACGGCGCGCGCCGGCGAAGTACTCGTCGAGCTGGCCGGCGACGCCCGCCGTCGCCGCCGCGTCCTCGGCGGGGACGGCGTGCAGGCGGGCGGACAGGCCGCTCAGGACCGCATCGACGGGCGCGTCGAGGATGTCGAGGGTGACGAGGCCCTCATCGGTGACGACGATGAGGGCCTCGCCGATCGGTGTCGGGTGCACCGAGTACGCGGGGGAGGTCATGCCTCCATGATGGCGTCGCGGGGATGCCGTGGACCGCCCGGCGAGGCGGGTCTGTGGATCGCGGGCCTCGGACGGGCGCGGGGGAGGAACCGCTGATCGGACCGGCGCGTCGCGCAGGGGCGGCAATCCCGCGAAACTCGGGGGTGCTGCACGCAACGCGCAGGTACGCCGCCTAAGGTTTCTCGTGTGTGGCGACCAGAGGGCAATGCCGCGGCCGGCGTCAGCGACGCCGAGCGCGAGGTGCCGGTGACCCCATCCGACCTCGAGCTGTCAGAACCGGGAGTCGTCGTGGGACATGTCGCCGAGCCGGAGCGGCGCCGACTCCGGGAGGAGGCCGCCCAGCTGGGCGGGACATCCACCCTCCTGCACTACACGGACGCCGGTGACGCGGGCATCGAGATCACCAACGCCCACCCCGGGAGCCTGCCGCAGTTCATCACCGGCCGCTCCACCCTCCTGTCGAACCTCTTCCGCGACGAGGTCGCCCTCCGCACCGCGCGCCTGGCCGCCGAGCGCATCGCCGCGAAGGACGTCGAGCTGCGCACGGCGCGGGGCCTGGACACCGTCCACCTCGCCGTCGGGATGGCATCCTGGCGGATCGGCGGCGTCAACTACACCGCCCCCGTGCTCCTGCGCCCCCTCGCGATCCGCCGGCACCACTCCGACTTCGACCTGAAGCTGCACGGCGCGTTCACGGTGAACCCCGAACTCGTCCACGCCGCCCGCACGCATTTCGGCCTCGACCTCGACGGCCGCGCGCTCGCCGGGCTCGCTCACGATGCCGGCGTCTTCAAGCCGCAGCCGGTCATCGATCACCTCCGCGCCCTCACGGCGCACGTCGACACGTTCACGGTGCAGCCGCGCCTCATCGTCTCCACCTTCGCCGACGTCGCCTCGCACATGGAGCGCGACAGCGGGTACCTCGACCACCCCGTGCTCAACGCGCTCGCCGGCCACGAGGCCGACCGCGAGGACCTCGCGCTCGTCCGCGGCGTGCCGGAGTACGTCAGCGCCGACGACCGGCCACCGGCATCCGATCGTCTTCTCCTCGACGCCGACGCCGAGCAGGAGGCCCTCCTCGCCCGCATCGTCGCCGGGCAGCCGCTCGCCGTGCACACCCTGCCGGGGACCGGCGGCACGCAGACCGTCATCAACGCCGTCGGCGAGCTCGTCCGCGCTGGCAAGCGCGTGCTCGTCGTGAGCGCCCGCCGGTCCACGCTCGAGGGCGTGCGGCACCGGCTCGGCAAGATCGGGCTCCCCGGCCTCGCCGTCTCCCCGAGCCGGCTGCACCGCGACCTCATCCGCGCCATCGCCCGCAACGAGAAGGCCGAGCAGCCCAAGGTCGCCGAGGTCGACGACGCGCTCGTCCGCCTGCGCACCGTGCTCCGCGACTACCGCGGCTCGCTGACCGGACGGCATCCGCAGGTCGGCGTCTCGCCGCTGGAGGCGCTGCGCACCCTCGCGACGATCGCGAAGACCACGCCGCAGCCAAGCGCGCAGACGCGGTTCGACCTCTCGACCCTGCAGACGCTCTCCACCCGCCGCGGGGAGGCCGCGACGGCGCTCGCGACCGCCGCCCGCCTCGGCGAGTTCCGCTTCGGCCCCGACGACTCGCCCTGGTACGGCGTCGCGTTCGCGACCACGGAGCAGGCCCGCTCCGCGCACGCCCTCGCCGGGCGTCTGCACCGTCACGAGGTGCCCGCGATCCTCGAGCGCGGCTACGAGCTCATCGGCCAGACCCGCATGCGTCCGTTCTCGACGGTCGCCGAGATGGGCCAGTACATCCGGCTGCTGCAGGGCATCCGCGCCTCGCTGGACCGGTTCAGCCTCACGGTCTTCGAGCGGCCCCTGGACGAGCTCATCCAGGCGCACGGCCCCCGCCGCGACACGGCGACGATGTCCGCGAGCAACCGCCGCCGCCTCAAGCGCCTCTCCCGGGAGTACGTCCGCCCGGGGATGCACATCACCGACATGCACGAGTCGCTCCTGCGCGTGCAGCAGCAGCGTGCGCAGTGGCAGCGGCACGTCGAGGCCGGTGTCACGCCGGAGATCCCGCTGGGCCTCGACGACGTCGCGACCGCCTGGCAGCGCGTGGATGCCGACCTCGCCGACCTCGACCGCGCGCTCGGGCGCACGGAGGCCCTCGCGGGCCTTCCGGTCCCGCAGCTCGTGCGGACGCTCGCGGGCCTGGCCGCCGACTCCGACGTCTTCGACAACCTCGTCGAGCGCGCGACGCTCCGCGGAGAGCTCGCCGAGCTCGGCCTCGAGCCGCTGCTCACCGAACTGTCCGTGCGGCACGTGCCGGAGAGCCGGGTGGCGACGGAGTTCGAGTTCGCCTGGTGGCAGTCGGCCCTGGAGGCCATGCTCCGCACCGACCGCGCCCTGCTCGGCGCGAACACGTCCGTCGTCGACCGCCTCGAGCGCGACTTCCGCCTCGTCGACGAGGCGCACGCCGCCTCGGCCGGTCCGCTCCTGGCCGCAGAGCTCGCCACGCGCTGGAAGATCGCGATCGTCGACGAGGCCGCCGAGGCCGCGGCGCTGAAGACCGCCCTCCGCGGCGGGACCGCGACGGCGGCCGAGCTGATCGCGACGGCGCCGACGCTGCTGCGCACCCTCGCCCCGGTCTGGCTCGCCTCGCCCTACGAGGTGCCCGCGATCCCCGACTACCCCGACTTCGACGTCGTGATCATCGCGGATGCCGCGGCGATCTGCCTCGCCGAGGCCGCCCCCGCCGTGCGGCGGGCGCGCCAGGTCGTCGTGTTCGGCGACCCCGTGACCCAGAAGCCGACGCCGTTCCGCGTCGGCGCGGGCCTCGTGGCGCAGGAGGACGAGCCCGAGGTGCCGTTCGACGACACGAGTCTGTTCGAGCGGCTCGCCGACCTCATCCCCACCGCGAAGCTCACCCGCAGCTACCGGGCCGGCGGCGAGGACCTCGCCGAGCTCGTCAACGACGCCTTCTACGACGGCGAGCTGGTCTCCCTGCCGTGGGCCGGGTCGTACCTGGGACGCGGCAGCCTCAGCGTCGACTACATCGAGGGCGGCTCGGGCACCCCCGACCCCGTCACCGGCGCGGTCGAGAGCCCCGACGCGGAGGTCGCGCGCGTCGTGACGCTCGTCGTCGAGCATGCCGTGAACCGTCCCACCGAGTCGCTCATGGTCGTCACGGCCTCGACGCGCCACGTCGAGCGCGTCCGCGCCGCCGTCGCCGCGGCGTTCGCGGGCCGCTCCGACGTCGCCGATTTCGTCGGCCGCGACACCGCCGAGCCGTTCGCCGTCCTGGGCCTCGAGGAGTCGGTGGCGGAGAGCCGCGACCGCGTCATCTTCTCGCTCGGCTTCGGCCTCACCAAGCACGGCCGCGTCCTCAGCGACTTCGGCGACCTGTCCGGCCCGGACGGGGAGCGCCTCCTCACCGTCGGGATGACCCGCGCCCGCCGTTCGATGGTCGTCGTGTCCTCCATCCGTCCCTCCTCGTTCGACGACGGCCGGCTCGAGTACGGCGCCGCGACCCTGATGTCGATCCTCGGCGGCGTCGCCGCCCGTGCCCGCGAGTCGCGCCTGGAAGACCTGGCCGACCCGCTGACCCTCGCCCTCGCGCAGCAGCTGCGCGCCCTCGGGGTGTCGGTGGACGTCGACTACCGCGGCCGGCTGCCGCTCGTCGCGCAGTACAAGGGCAAGGCGGTCGTCGCGGAGAGCGACCCGGAGACCACGGGGGAGTCGCTCCGCGAAGCGCTGCGCCTCCGCCCGCAGGTGCTCCGGCGCCTCGGGTGGCACTACATCCGCGTGCACGCGTTCGACCTCTACAGCGATCCCGCCGGCGTCGCCTCCCGTGTCGCCGCGATCCTCGGGGTGCAGCCGCAGACGCCCACCGCCGACGCCGAGACGCAGCCGATCGATGTCCCGCGATGAGCGGCAGCGGATCGAGCGCGTCCCCGGTGGCCGGCGCGTCCGCCTGACCGCCGCGCCGGGCACGATCGCCGAGCCGCTCGCGGTCGACGAGGCCGAGACGACGGATGCCCCGGCCGGCGCAGCACGCGCGGACGGGGCATCCGGACCCAATGACGAGCGCCTGCGGAACGACGTCCCGCCGCACTACTGAGTGGTGGTCAGGGCAGGCGCGGTGCGCCGGGGACGGTGCCCGGTGCCGTGCCGCCGGCAGCGGCGTTCTGCTCGAGCAGGTCGCGGATCTGGACGAGCAGCTCGGCCTCGGTCGGCAGCGGCTCCGCGTCCTCGACGACGCCGGCCTTCGCGGCCTGACGCTCCTTGAACCTGTTCATCGGCACGACGAACACGAAGTACACGACGAGCGCGACAGCCAGGAAGCTGATGATCGCGGTGATCAGGTCGCCGAGCGGGAACGTCACGGGCTGACCGTAGATGCCGTTGATCGTGGGGCCGATGTTGCCGCTCGCGTCGGGCTGGTAGAACAGCGCGACGATGGGCGTGATGATGCTCGCGACGATCGCGTTGACGACGGCTGTGAACGCACCGCCGATGACGACGGCGACGGCAAGATCGATGACGTTGCCGCGCATGATGAAGTCTTTGAAGCCCTGAAGCATGTGAGCTCCCTTTCGTCAGCCGGCTTCCGCCGGGCTAGGATCCCGTCGCTGCGGGCGAGGCCTTTGCCTCGGACTTCGATGATGGCGCAGATGAGGGGGAGCCGCTACCGCTTGACCCGCCCGTGGTCGACCCGCTACCAGCCCGCGAGTCGGTGCGGTAGAAGCCCGACCCGTTGAAGGTGACGCCGATCGAGCCGTACTCCTTGCGCAGGGTCCCGGTGCACACCGGGCACTCGGTCAGGGTGGGCTCGGAGAAGGACTGGACCGCGTCGAAGCGGTGTCCGCACTCCTTGCAGGCATAGGCGTAGGTGGGCATGGGTCCTCGGGGTGATCAGTGGGCGAGCGAGACGGTGCGGGTCGGGGTGACGACACCGCTGACGGGCTGGTCGTGCAGGTCCCGGGGGACCTCGTCGACGAGCTCGGAGTCGAAGATGACGGCGTAGACGGGCGGGCAGCGCTCCATCGAGCCGATCGTCTTGTCGAAGTAGCCCCGGCCCCAGCCGAGGCGCATGCCGGTGCGGTCGACGGCGGCGGCGGGGATGACGAGGAGGTCGACGTCGTTGACGGCGAGCGGGCTCAGCACGTCGGCGACGGGCTCCGGCATCCCGAAGATGCCCTCAGTGACGTCGGCATCCGCTTCGGCGACCGCCCAGTCCAGCAGGCCGTCCGCCCGGGTGATCGGCAGAAGCACCCGGATGCCGCGCTGCACGGCATCCCGGATGAACTCGCGCGTGCCGGGCTCGGTCGTCGTCGACAGGAAGCACGACATCGAACGGACGCCGAGGTCGTCGACGAGCCGGTCGAGCTGGGCCTTCACACCGTCCGCGGCGGACTCCAGGGCAGCGGCGGAGCGCTGCTGCCGACGTTCGCGGAGGTCGGCGCGCATCGCCCGCTTCGCGTTGTCGATGCCGTCGGTCATGGGTCTGATTGTAGGCGGCGCATGACGCGCGAAGGCATCCGGGGTCGCGAGGGGCGCGGCGGGACGTCGATAGAGTGTGGACCATGCCTCACACGCGCATCAAAGCCGTCATCCCCGCTGCGGGCCTCGGGACCAGGTTCCTGCCGGCCACGAAGGCCATGCCGAAGGAGATGCTGCCGGTCGTGGACAAGCCGGCCATCCAGTACGTCGTGGAAGAGGCGGTGCAGGCCGGGATCGATGACATCCTGATCATCCTGGGCCGCAACAAGAACAACATCTCGAACCATTTCGACGCGGTGCCGGAGCTCGAGTCGCGGCTCACCGACAAGGGCGACCTCGACCGGTTGCGGAAGGTGCAGGAGTCCAGCGACCTCGCCGACATCCACTTCGTGCGCCAGGGCGAGCCCAAGGGGCTCGGTCACGCGGTGCTGCGCGCCCGCGCACACGTCGGCGAATCGACGTTCGCCGTGCTGCTGGGCGATGACCTCATGGACGAGCGCGACCCGCTGCTGACGACGATGCTCGCGGAGAACGAGCGCACCGGCCTCACCATCGTCGCGCTCATGGAGGTCGACCCCGACCAGATCCACATGTATGGCGCGGCGGCCGTCGAGGCCACCGACGACCCGGATGTCGTGAAGGTCACGGGGCTCCTCGAGAAGCCGAGCAAGGAGGACGCGCCGTCGAACTACGCCGTCATCGGCCGCTACGTGCTGACCCCCGACGTCTTCGACATTCTGGAGCGCACCGAGCCCGGCAAGGGCGGGGAGATCCAGCTCACCGACGCCCTGCAGGAACTCGCCGTCACGACCGGCGTGTACGGCGTGATCTTCCGGGGGCGTCGCTACGACACCGGCGATAGAGTGGACTACATCAAGGCCATCGTGCAGCTGGCAGCGGACCGCGACGATCTCGGACCCGAGCTGCGACCCTGGCTGAAGGAGTTCGCGTCGCGGCTGTGACGGCACTTCGCCGAGGGGAGCGCGCATGGATCTGACGGTCCCCCGCCGGCATGGGCCGATCTCCATCCGGCTCGTCAAGCAGCGCGACGCGCGCGCCCTGCAGGACGAGCTCCTCGGCAACCGCTCCTGGCTGCGCCCGTGGGAGGCCACGAGCCCCGACGGGCCGGTCTCGTTCGACATGAAGGTCGGCATCCGCCGGCTGCTGCAGCAGTACCGCGACGGCGGCGGCGTGCCACTCGTCATGGAGTACGACGGTGAGATCGCCGGGCAGCTCAATGTCTGGGGGATCGCGCGCGGTTCGCTCGCGTCGGCGACCATCGGATACTGGGTGAGCGAGCGGTTCGCGGGCCGCGGGATCACCCCGACCGCCGTGGCGCTCGCGACCGATCTGTGCTTCAGCGAGCTGCGCATCCACCGCATGGAGATCTGCATCCGCCCGGAGAACCAGGCGAGCCTGCGGGTCGTGGAGAAGCTCGGCTTCCGCTACGAAGGGCTCCGGCGGAGATACATCCACATCGACGGGGACTGGCGCGACCACTACGCGTTCGCGCTCGTGCGCGAAGAGGTGCCCGAGGGCGTGCTCGAGCGCTGGGTGTCCGGACGCGCTCCCGTCGACGCCGCGGCGATTCCGCCGGCGGACCGCAGGTCGGTCTAGCCGCCCGGCCGGGCTTCTGCGCGCGGAGGAAACCTTCGAGTTCGACTCGAACTTCAGACACGCGGGCGGGTGCGGGGTTCGCGGGGCCTCGTGGACATACCGTGGACCGCATGGGTGGGCAGGTTCTGGGTGGCGGCGTGGTGGTGCTCGTCGCCGTCGTGCTGTGGATGGTCTATCTGCTGCCGTCCTGGCACTCCCGGCACCAGTACAACGCCGCCGAGCGCAACGCCGTCCGCCTGAACCAGGCGCTGCGCGTGCTCGCCGAGACGAGCCAGACGCCCGACGAGGTCCGGCTGGAACTCAACGCCCGCACCGCCCTCGCCCAGCAGAAGCTCGCGCGTCGCGCGCAGGCCGAGCGGGAGAGCGCCGAGCTCGAGGGCGCCCGCGCCGAGCTGGAGACCGCTCGCGCCGAAGCCGAGGTCGTGCGCGCCGAGGCCGAGATCGCCCGCGCGCAGGCGCGCGCCGAGGCCGAGATCGCGCGCGCCCGCGCGGCCGCCGGGGCCGCCGCGGCGCGCGAGCGCGCCGCCGCCGAGGCCGCGGCCGCCGCATCCGCACCGGCCGTGCGCCGCGCCCGCGCCCGGCGCCGGGCCCGCCTGATCTGCACGCTCGTGGGCATCGCCGCCGTCGGCTTCGCCGGATGGGGCGCCGTCATCGTCGTCACCACCGGGTCGCAGCTGCTGCTGTGGGCCGGCGCCGCGGTCGCCGTCGCCTGCGGGGGGATGCTGCAGCGGATGTCGACCGTGCAGCGCCGCGCCGCCGGACGCGTCGTAGCCGTCGCCGACGGCGCGCTGCGGTCCGCCGCCGCCCTGCAGGACGTCGCGCTCGGGTCGGAGCGCGAAGCCTGGACGCCCCGCGAACTGCCCCGGCCCCTCACCGCCTCCGCCGGCTCCCGCGCCGCCGCCGTGCTCGATGCCGCCGCCGCCCGCGAAGACCTCCGCCGCGCCGCCCTCGACGAGGCCATGCGCGAGCGCGCCGAGGCGGCCGCCCCGCCGTCGCTCGACGAGGCCCGCCGCACCCGTGCGGCCGCCGCCGAGCCCGACTTCGCGGCCATGGGCCGCGTCGACGACGCCGAGATCGAGGCGCACGTGCGCCGCCTGCTCGAGCGCCGCGCCTCCGGCCAGTAAGCCGCGGCAGACGGCATCCGGCGTGAAGTCGAGGGCTGCAATCGTGATAGTGTTTTCGAGGTTCACGGGCCTGTGGCGCAGTTGGTAGCGCGCTTCGTTCGCAATGAAGAGGTCAGGGGTTCGAATCCCCTCAGGTCCACCGGAGAAAGCCCCCGCTCGTCGGGGGCTTTCGCGTTTCCCGGGGCTGGTGCCCGTGGCCGCGGCGGCCGGTGCCGTGCAAACCGCAGGATCGAGTGTGACTGGTGGGGCCGCTGAGCCTCGGTGGCACCAGGCGTCACACCGGGTCCTGCAGTTCGCGCCGTGCGACCCCGTCAGACGGCGGTGTGAGGCATTGTGCGACCCGGTCAGACGGCATTGTGCGACCCGGGCGGGCCCGTCGTGTGACCCGGAACTCACATTCGGTCACAGGAGACTGTGAGGAAGACGTTCGATCGGGGTAACCCAACGCGCGCCCCCGCCGAAACACCCGACTCGTAGCGTCGCCTGCACGACTTCATCGCTCGATTTCGGTCGACGATCGGCAGGAGGCCCCGTGTCCCACAATCCTTCCCCGACTCAGCAACGCATCGTGGTCGTCGGCGCCGGCATGGTGGCGCACCGATTCCTGGAGAGCTTGCTCACCCGCACCGACGCCGACCTCTCCGTCACCCTCATCGGCGAAGAAGGGCGGCATCCGTACGACCGCGTCGGGCTCACCGGCTACTTCGCCGGACGCGGCGAGGATGAGTTGACCCTCGATCCCGTCCACATCGACGCCGACCCACGCGTGCGGTTCCTTGCGGACGACCCGGTGCGGCGGATCGACCGCGCCGAGCGTCAGGTCGTCACCCGCTCCGGAGAGGTCATCGGGTATGACCGGCTCGTGCTCGCGACCGGGTCCTACGCCGCCCGCCTCGCGGTCGACGGCTTCTCGCTGCCCGGCTGCTTCGTCTATCGCACCCTCGCCGACGTCGCCGGCCTGCGGGCGTTCGTCGAAGCCCGCTCACGCGAGCTCGGCCGGCCGCTGACCGGTCACGTCATCGGCGGAGGCCTCCTCGGGCTCGAAGCCGCCGGCGCCCTGCAGCAGCTCGAGGTCGAAGCGACCGTCGTTCAGTCCAGCGACCGGCTCATGTCCGCGCAGCTCGACCTGCCCGCCGGGAAGGCGCTTGCACGCCTCATCGAGGCCCGCGGCATCCGCGTGCGCACCAGTGCTCTGACGACCCTCCTCACGCCCGACCGCAGCGGCAACGTCGCAGCGCTGGAGTTCCGCGACGGAAGCCACGCCGCCGCCGACGTCGTCGTGTTCACCGTCGGCGTGCGGCCGCGCGACGAGCTGGCCCGGGCGGCGGGCCTCACCTGTGATCCTCGCGGCGGCGTCGTCATCGACGAGCGTTGCGACACCGACGATCCCACCGTCATGGCGATCGGCGAGGTCGCGAACTTCGGCGGCACGGCAGTCGGTCTCGTCGCACCCGGCTACGCGATGGCCGAGGTCGCGGCCACCCGCATCCTGGGCGGTGAGGCGACCTTCGACGGCTACGACCTCTCCACGAAGCTCAAGCTCACAGGCGTCGACGTCGCGAGCTTCGGCGACGCGTTCGCCGAGACCCCAGGCGCCCTCGACGTCGTCTACGCCGACCCGTCCGCCGGCGTCTACAAGAAGCTCGTCCTCTCCGACGACGCGAAGACGCTGCTCGGCGGCATCCTCGTCGGCGACGCCTCGGCGTATGGGTCGCTCCGCCCCCTCCTCGGCACGGCCCTGGGCGCAGACCCTGCGGCGTTCCTCCTGCCCGAGGGCGGTGTCGAGCTGCCGGGTGGCGACCTGCCCGACGAGGCGATCGTCTGCTCCTGCTCCGCCGTGACAGCAGGACGCATCCGGCACGCCGTGCATGAAGAGGGTTGTACGGATGCCGCGGCCGTCAAGGCATGCACGAAGGCCGGCGCCACGTGCGGCTCGTGCGTCGTGGCCGTCGGAAAGATCGTCGGTCGTGAACTCGGGAAGATGGGCCGCACCGTCTCGCACGCCCTCTGCGAGCACTTCGACCTCTCGCGGCGGCAGCTCTTCGACGCCGTCCGCGTGTCGGGCCTCGACACCTTCAGCGCCGTCATCGAGCGGTTCGGCCGTGGCCGCGGATGCGATGTCTGCAAGCCTGCACTCGCCAGCATCCTCGCCGTCCTCACCGGCAGCCACGTGCTCGACGGGGAGAACGCGACCCTGCAGGACACGAACGACCACGTCATGGCCAACATGCAGAAGGACGGCACCTACTCGGTCGTGCCGCGGATGCCGGGCGGCGAGGTCACGCCCGAGGGTCTCATCACGGTCGGCGAGATCGCCCGCGACTTCGCGCTGTACACGAAGATCACCGGCGGTCAGCGGGTGGACATGTTCGGCGCGCGGCTCGAGCAGCTGCCCGACATCTGGCGGCGGCTCGTGGATGCCGGCTTCGAATCCGGCCACGCGTACGGCAAGTCGCTGCGCACCGTGAAGTCCTGCGTCGGGTCGACGTGGTGCCGCTACGGCGTGCTCGACTCGGTCGGGATGGCCGTGCGGCTCGAGCTGCGGTACCGCGGGCTGCGTGCGCCGCACAAGCTGAAGCTCGGGGTGTCCGGGTGCGCGCGCGAATGCGCGGAGGCGCGGTCGAAGGACGTCGGCGTCATCGCGACGGAGAAGGGCTGGAACATGTACGTCGGCGGCAACGGCGGCTACTCGCCGCGGCACGCTGAGCTCCTCGCCGAAGGGCTCGACGACGACGCGCTCATCACCGCGATCGATCGCTACTTCATGTACTACATCCGCACCGCCGACCGCCTGCAGCGCACCGCACCGTGGATCCAGGAGCTGGAGGGCGGGCTTGACGAGCTGCGCGCCGTCATCTTCGACGACAGTCTCGGCATCTGCGCCGACCTGGATGCCGCGATGGCCGGCCACGTCGAGGGCTACGAGGACGAGTGGGCCGCGACCCTCGCGGATCCGGAGAAGCTCCGAAGGTTCGAGTCCTTTGTCAACGCGCCCACAACTCCTGACCCGTCCCTCGCGTATGTCGCCGAGCGCGGCCAGGTGCGCCCTGCGACGGACGCGGAACGGCGATCCGAGGCCGTCCTCATCGCCAGCACGACCCTGGCAGTGCGGCGATGAGCCTCCTCGTCGCGACGCCGACGTGGGTCTGGATCTGCGCGATCGGCGACCTGGAGGCCGAGCGCGGGCGCGCGGCGCTGTACGGCGAGGTGCAGGTGGCGCTCTTCCTCCTCCGCGACGGGACGGTGCACGCTGTGTCGAATCGTGACCCCTACAGCGGGGCCCAGGTGATCTCGCGCGGTATCGTCGGCACGAAAGGCGACGCGCCCACGGTGGCGTCGCCCATGTACAAGCAGGTCTTCGACCTGCGAACCGGTGTCTGTCTGGAGACGCACGGCAAAGACCCTCGGGCCCTGACGGTGTGGCCGGTCGGTCGACGAGGCGATGACCTGTACCTGCGCTGGGAGGAGTGAGATGACCACGATGCTCGGAGTCTCCCTCGCCGGCCGCGACGTGCTCATGGTCGGCGGCGGCTCCGTCACCGCCCGCCGTCTGCCCCGCTTCGTCGACGACGGGGCACGCGTCCGCATCGTCGCGCCCGAGCTTGCGCCGGAGACGCGCGCCCTGGTCGAGGCGCACGGGGTCGCGTGGTCGGCACGCCGGTTCCGGCGCGCCGACCTCGCCGGCGCGTGGCTCGTCCACACTGCGACCGGCGACGCCCGCGTCGACCTGGCGGTCGCCGCGGCGGCCGAGCGTCGGCGCGTCCTGTGCGTCAACGCGTCCGACGGCGCGCACGGCAGCGCTCGCCTGACGGCGCAGACCGGATCCGGCGACGTCATCGTCGGCGTCGTCTCCGACGCCGGCGTCGACCCGCGGCGCTCCGCCTCGGTCCGCGACGCGATCGCGCTGCTCTTCGCCCGAGGTGCGCTGCCGCTGCGGCGTCGCCGCAGCGGCGCGCCCGGCCGCGTCGACCTCGTCGGCGGCGGGCCCGGACCCGTCGATCTCATGACGGTCCGCGCCCGCCGCCTCATCGCCGAGGCCGACGTCGTCGTCGCCGATCGGCTCGGCCCCGCCGCCGAGCTCCTCGCCGAGCTGCCGGCGGACGTGCTCCGCATCGACGTCGGCAAGGAGCCCGGCTCGCACCCCGTGCCGCAGGAGGAGATCAACGAGCTCCTCGTGGCGCACGCCCGCGCCGGCAAGCGCGTCGTCCGGCTCAAGGGCGGCGACCCGTTCGTCTTCGGTCGCGGCGGCGAGGAGGTCCTCGCGTGCGTGGCTGCCGGCATCCCCGTCGACGTCGTCCCCGGAACGAGCAGCGCCATCTCGGTGCCGCAGGCCGCCGGCATCCCGGTCACCCATCGCGGCACCGCCATGGCGTTCCACGTCGTCAACGGCCAGGCCGAAGTGACGCCCGCGACGCTCGCCGCCCTCGCCGACGACGCCGTGACCACCGTCATCCTGATGGGCGTCCGCGCGCTGCCGCGGATCGCCGAGGCCGCCCGGCGCGCCGGCGTCGCGGACGACCGGCCCGTCGCGATCATCGAGAACGGGCACACGCCGAGCCAGCGGACCACGCACACGACTCTGGGCCACGCGGCCGACGAGGCGCGCGCGGTGGGAGTGCGCAACCCCGCCGTCATCGTCGTCGGCGACGTCGCCCGCGCGGGGTTCCTTCTCCCCGCGCCCGCGTGGGTCGGAGAAGCGACGCGGTGACCGAACGCGAGCCGCTGTCGGCGGCGCTGCAGGGCTGCGCGATCGTCATCGCCGTGGATCGGCGATCGGGCGAACTCGCCGCCGCGCTGGAGCGTCACGGCGCGCAGGTCCGCGCGGCGCCGGCGCTGACGATCGTGCCGCACATCGATGACGCTGCGCTTCTCGAGCGCACTCGCGAGCTCATCGCCGACCCGCCCGACATCGTCGTGGTCACGACCGGCATCGGGTTCCGCGGCTGGATCGAGGCCGCCATCGAAGCTGATCTCGTCACCGGGCTCACCGAGGCGCTGAGCGGCGCGCAGATCGTCGCGCGTGGGCCGAAGGCGCGGGGCGCCATCCAGCAGGCCGGGCTCACGGCGGACTGGGTCGCCGAGTCGGAGACCTCCGCCGAGCTCGGCGAGTACCTCGTCGCGCAGGGCGTCGCGGGCAGGCGGGTCGCCGTGCAGCACCACGGGTCGGGCGCGGACGGCCTCGACGAGCTGTTCAGCGGCCACGGCGCCGAGGTCGTGAGCATGACCGTGTACCGCTGGGGGCCGCCCGCCGACCCGGATGCCGTACGCCGGTCCGTCGCGCAGACCGCGGCGGGCGAGATCGACGCCGTCCTGTTCACCTCTGCGCCCGGCGCGTCGCAGTGGCTCGCCGAGGCGGAGCGCGACGGCGCGCTGGACGCCATCGTCCGGCGCTCGCAGAGCGGGCGGCTGCTGATCGCTGCCGTCGGCCCGATCACGGCCGGTCCGCTGCAGGATGTCGGCATGCGCACGACCATCGCCGAGCGGGGCCGCCTGGGCTCGCTCGTCCGGTGCGTCGTCGGACACTTCGGCGGTGGCGGGGCTCCCGTGCGGGAGACCGTCGGCGGCCGCCTCGAGCTGCGCAGTGGGGGAGCGGTCCTCGATGAGCGGTTCGTCCCGCTGTCGCGCTCCGGTGTCGAACTGCTCGGGATGCTGTTCGACGCGGCCGGAAGCGTCGTGCCCCGCGAGAAGCTGCAGAGTTCGCTGTCTCGCTCGGCCCCGAGCACGCACGCCGTCGAGATGGCGGTCGCCCGGGTGCGCGAGGCGCTCGGGGCGCCGGACGTCATCAAGACCGTCGTGAAACGCGGCTACCGCCTCAACGTCAGGAGCGAGGAATGACGACGCTCGTCGCGTGTTCGCACGGCACACGCTCGCCGGTGGGACGTCGCGTCGTGGCCGAGATCGTGGAGGCCGTGCGCGTGGAGTTGCCGGACGTTGCGGTGCTCCCCACCTTCGTAGACGTCCAGGAGCCGGAGGTGGGTGGCGTCGTCGCCGGCGTCACCGGTCCGCTGGTCGTCGTGCCGCTGCTGCTGTCCCGCGGATATCACACGAAGGTCGACATCGCGCGGGCCGTGGGCTCGCGCGCGGATGCCGTGCAGACGGCGCCGCTCGGACCGCATCCGCTCATGTCGGAAGTGCTCCTCGCGCGCCTTGCCGAGACCGTCGGCCCAGCGGGGGTGCGTCCCGGCGACCACCTCGTGCTCGCCGCTGCGGGATCATCGGAGGCCGTCGCGGTCGTCGACGTCGAGGCGACGGCGGCGGATCTGCGCGGGCGCGTGTCGGTGCCCGTCTCCGTCGGCTTCGCGGCCGGGGCGACGCCGCGCATCGCGGATGCCGTGGCTCAGGCGCGGGCGGACGGCGCTGAACGCGTCGTGTGCCTGAGCTACGTTCTGGCGCCCGGGCACTTCGCGGACGTCGTGCGCGGCGCCGGTGCCGACCTCACGACGGCGCCGCTCGGCGCCGATCCGCGCATCGCGCGCATCGTCGCGGATCGGTTCACGGCCGCGGTGGCGGCGTCCGCCGCGGGGTGACCTGCGGGGGAGTGGGCGGCGCGGAGGCTGAGGGGCAAGGACGGCTGGATTCGCGCGGGGCTTGCCGGATTCGCGCGGGCCGGCCGGAGTCAGGCAATCCGCCCGGGTCAGGCAGATGCCCGCGAAACCAGCCTGATCCGGGCTGATCGCCTGAGCCGGGCAGGGAGGACCGCCGGCGCGCTTGCGCGGGCCAGGCGGGTGAGCCCGCCAGCCCCGACGACGCGAACGCGCGGGAACGCCCCCGCCGACAGGTCGGCGAGGGCGCGTCCGCAGAGCCTTAGGCCTGCGGGACCAGTTCCTTCTGCGCGTCGGGCTTGGGGCGGCGCACCCGGACCGTCGGAATCCGGGCCGGTGCCGTGCGGCCGTGCGTCGCGTACAGCGTCGCCGCCACGAACGTGACGCCGCCCACGAGGTTGCCGATGACGGTCGGGATCTCGTTCCACAGGAGGTAGTCCCAGAGCGTGAAGTCGGCGCCCAGGAGCAGCCCCGACGGGAACAGGAACATGTTGACGATCGAGTGCTCGAAGCCCATGTAGAAGAAGAGCATGATCGGCAGCCACATGCCGATGACCTTGCCCGCGACGCTGTCGGACATCATCGCGGCCACGACGCCGGTGGACACCATCCAGTTGCAGAGGACACCGCGGATGAAGAGGGTCAGCATGCCGGCGGCGCCGTGGTCGGCGTAGCCGATCGTGCGGCCGTGGCCGATCTCGCCGATCGCCTGGCCGACGGGGCTGGGCTCGGTGGAGAAGCCGTAGGTGAAGTAGATCGCCATCAGGATGGCGACGAGGAACGCGCCGCCGAAGTTGCCGAGGAACACGAGCCCCCAGTTGCGGAGCACTCCGCCGATCGTGACGCCGGGGCGCTTGTCGACCCAGGCGAGCGGCGCGAGCGTGAAGACGCCGGTGAGCAGATCGAAGCCGAGCAGGTAGAGGAGGACGAAACCGACCGGGAAGAGGACGGCCCCGAGCAGCGGCTGACCGGTCTGCACCGAGACCGTGACCGCGAACGCGGCGGCCAGCGCGAGGATCGCGCCGCCCATGACAGAGCGGATGAGCGTGTCGCGGGTGGACATGAAGACTTTGGACTCGCCGGCATCCACCATGCGGGTCACAAGTTGAGCGGGCTTGACGTAGGACATCTGGGCCTCCAGATCGGTGACGCATCCGAGTGAGTGGGCTTCAGCATCCCTCGCGTGCGTTTCCGGCGGCGGTTCGCGGTGTTGCATCGTGCGAACACTCCGCTCACACCCGCCCCGCCTCATTCGTGAGAAGCGGCCGGCGCGCACGTGAGTCTGACGGGACCGGCGCGACGAAATGCAGGACGGAGTGTGACGGATGGGGCCGATGAGCCTCACGGGTCACAGGCGTCACACTCGGTCCTGCAGATTGCTCCGGGGTGCGGCGTGTACGGCGCCTAACCGAACGACAGGGGGAGGCGCGCAGGGCGGCGGCCCCCCGACCACCGCCCTGCGCTGTTCCCCCAATGTCTCAGTTCGCGGGCACCGGCTCCCGGGTGTCCGCGCCGAGGCGCTGTGCGGCGAGGGCCTCCGCTGCGGCGAGCGGCGTGACGCCGCGGGCGTCCGCGTCGTCGAAGATGCGCCGCACGGTGTCGCCGATGCCCGCGACGCGGGCCATGATCTCATCCCGCGACGCGAGCTGCTTCGCGACGAGGTCGAGGTACAGCACGCCGCCCGCATTGACGACGAAGTCGGGTGCGTACAGGATGCCGCGAGCGGCCAGGCGATCGGCACCGGCGTGATCGGCCAGCGGGTTGTTCGCCGGCCCGCACACAGCCTTCGCGTCGAGGGCGTCGATGACCTCGTCGGTGAGGAGCCCGCCGATGCCCGCGGGCACGAAGACGTCGGCCGGGACGAGGTGCTCGGTGCCGGGATCGGCCCAGCGTGCCCCGAGTTCGACGGCGAGGTCGCGCTTGAGCGGGTTCACGTCGGTGACGGTGAGCACGGCGCCCTCCGTCGACAGGCGGACGGCGAGGCGGCTGCCCACCTGGCCGAGGCCGGAGATCGTGATGCGGCGGCCGGATGGGTCGGGCGATCCCGTGACGCGCTCGAGCGTCGCCCGCAGCGCCTCGTACACACCGAGGCTCGTGGGTCCGGCGGGCTCGCCGGAGCCGCCCACGGCGTCGGGGAGTCCGACGACGTGCTCGGTGCGCTCGCTGACGACGAGCATGTCGTCCGTCGTCGATCCGACGTCCTCCGCGGTGCGGTACAGGCCCCCGAACGCCTCGACGGCGTCGCCGAGGTCAAGGAACGCGGCGCGTCGGCGCGCGGCGTCGAGCTCGGTGCTCGGCGGCAGGCAGATGACGGCCTTGCCGCCCCCGGCATCCAGTCCTGCGGCGGCGTTCTTCAAGGTCATGGCGGCGGACAGTCGCAGGGCGTCGCCGATCGCGTCGCTGTAGTGCGGGTAGGTCCAGAGGCGTGCCCCGCCGAGCGCGGAGCCGAGGACGGAGGAGTGCAGCGCGACGATGATCACCAGGCCACTGCGTCGGCCCGTGATCACCTCCACGCGCTCGTGGGTGAAATCGGGCAAGGGCAGGCTGTGCGTCATCGCGTTCCTTCTTCGGCGGCCTTGTGGGCGCTGCGCTTCGGACGTCGCGGCGTTGCGGCATCCGCATCCATTGTGCCCCAGGAAGAGCGGAAGGTCACGGGCAATAGGCTGAGCTCATGCGCCCTCTCGCCTCTTGTTCTGCACTCCCGGTTACCGCCGCATGAGCGCCGCACACCTGCCGACGCGCAGCCGGATCGTCCACGATGCTCTGCGCGCCGCAGGCATCGCAGGCGAGATCGTCGTGCTGCCGGATGCCGCGTCCACGGCGCCGCTCGCGGCCGCGGCGCTGGGCGTCGAGGTCGGTGCGATCGCCAACAGCCTCGTCTTCTGGTCGGACGGGGAGCCGCTCCTGGTCATGACGAGCGGCGCGCACCGCGTCGACACCCCTGCGCTCGCGGAGCGGCTCGGTCGCGGCACGATCGCCCGCGCGAGCGTCGAGCAGGTGCGCGAGGCGACCGGGCAGGCGATCGGCGGCGTCGCGCCGACCGGTCACCCTGCGCCGCTCACGACGATCGTGGATGAGGACCTCGCCGCCTACCCGGAGATCTGGGCCGCCGGCGGCACGCCGCACACCGTGTTCCCGCTCACGTTCGACGAACTCGTGCGCCTGACCGGCGGGACCGTCGGCAAGGTGGACTGAGCGGGCTCAGCCGCGCTCGAGGATCGCCCGCCAGTCGTGCGGGACGCGCCCGCGCGGCCCGGGCGACGGCTGCGAGTCCGGACGGCTGAGCGGCGGCGCGAGCTCGGGGCCGTCGACGGTCTCGCCGTCCACGTAGTCCCAGAACCAGTCCTCGCCGGGCTCGAAGCTCTGCATGTACCGGTGCCCGGTGGCGGCGAAGTGCGCGGTCGCGTGACGGCCCAGCGACATGTCGCAGCATCCGATGTGCCCGCACTGCGCACAGCGTCGCAGATGCACCCACCAGCCGTCGAGGTCGTCGCACTCGGCGCAGCCCGTGCCCGACGGCGGGACGGTCGTGTTGAAGCCCTCAGTCATGGTTTCCTTCCGAGCCGGCGGCGGGTTCACACGGCGGCGAGGGCGCGGTGCACGGAGGCCACAGCGCTCGACCCTTCACCGACGGCGGCGGCCACGCGCTTCATCGAGCCGCGACGCACGTCGCCGGCGGCGAAGACCCGCGGCGTGGAGGTCTCGAACGGGAACGGCTCGCGGCCGAGGCCCTGCCAGCGCTGCAGCGACTGGACGGCGATGTCGGTGCCGGTGCGGATGAAGCCCTCCGCGTCGCGGTCGAGGGTCGGCAGCCAGGATGTCGCCGGGTCGGCGCCGATGAAGCAGAACAGGCCCCGCGCGGAGACATCGCCGACGCAGTCGATGCGCACCGTCTCGAGCGACTCGGCGCCGTCGAGTCCCACGACGTTCGCCCCGGTGTGGATGCGGACGCGCGGCTCCTCGCCGAGACGGTCGGCGAGGTAGGACGACATGCGGGTGCGGAGGTCGGTGCCGCGCACGACGAGGTCGACGGCGCAGCCGTTCGCGGCGAGGTACAGGGCGGCCTGGCCGGCGGAGTTCGCCCCGCCCACGACGACGACCCGCGACCCGGCGACCTGCCGCAGCTCGAGGGGCGTCGCGGCGTAGTAGATGCCGGCGCGCTCGAAGTCCTCCCATCGCTCCAGGTCGAGGCTGCGGTACGCGGCGCCGGAGGTGATGATGGCGCTCCGGGCGCGGATGAGGCGGCCGTCCGACAGGGTCACATCCAGCTCGCGGCCGACCGGCTCGAGCCCGACGGCCTCGCACGGGGCGTACACGCGGACGCCGAACTTCAGCGCCTGCAGGGTCGCCTGCCCGATGAGGTCGGCGCCGCTCACGCCGAACGGGAACCCGAGGAAGTTCTCGATGCGCGACGTCGACGCCGCCTGCCCGCCCGGGGCCACGGCATCCAGCAGGACGGTGCTGAGCCCCTCGGACGCGCCGTAGATCGCGGCGGCGAGACCCGCGGGACCGCCGCCGACGACGACGAGGTCGACGACCTCGTCGGCCTGCGCCTGGTAGCTGAGGCCGAGCTGCTCGGCGACGATCCCCGGCGTCGCGTGCGGGATCGGCTCACCCTGGATGAACGCGATCGGCAGGTCGGCGGCCGTGAAGTCGTGGCCGGCGAGCGTGCCGAGCTCGCCCGGCGGGAGGGCGACGGCCGCGTGCACGAGGTCGAGGCGCTCCGCGAAGCGGCGGAGCGCGAGGAACTCGTTCGAGGTCGTCGAGCCCACGAACTTGAGCGTCATCGCCGCGGGCCCGCTGCGCAGCGACTCGCGCCGCGCCCAGAGGGCGTGCAGGATCAGGTCGCACAGCTCGTCGTCCTCGTTCATGACGTCGCGGAGCTCCGTCCGGGACACGCGGATGACGCGGCCCGGCTGCGTCACGCGGGCGGTGAGGAAGGCGCTCTGACCGTTGAGGAGGCCCAGTTCGCCGGCGAACGTCCGCGGCCCCATCGTCGTGATGACGGCCTCGCCCACCCAGCGCAGCGCGTCGCGGACGATCTCCACCTCACCGGACTCGATGAGGATGAGGTCGTAGTCGGACTGGCCGGCCTGGAACACGAGGTCTCCGGGCTGGACGTCCTGCGGGGTGCCGGCGGCGGCCAGCCGCTCCCACTGGGCGTCGGTGAGGGTCGGTGAGATCACCGGGTTCTTCTCAGCTTCCATGGCAGACAGGCTAGTGACCTGGGGACGCGTCGGGGCCGCCCGCGGTGGACTGCAGGGCGCGGATGAGCGACTGCGCGTCGTACGGGCCGGTGTGCCGCCGGCCGTTGACGAGGAAGGTGGGGACGGAGGTGATGCCCATGGCCTCCGCGTCGAACATGTCGTCGCGGACGCGGGAGGCCACCTCGGGGGAGACGAGGTCGCGCTCGAACCGCGCGACGTCCAGGCCGAGGTTCTGCGCGAGCCGGATGATGTCGGTGGGGCGCTGGTTGTCCTGGTCGGCGAACAGGCCCCGTTCGAACTCGAAAAACCGGCCCTGCATGGCGGCGGCCTCCGACGCCTCCGCGCCGGCGAGGGCGTTCGGATGCTGCTGGACGAGCGGGGCGTGCCGCCATACGTACCGCAGCTGATCGCCGAGCTCGTCGTGGACCTCCTGGATCGAACCGGATGCCTTGAGGCAGAAGCCGCACTGGAAGTCGCCGTACTCGACGATCGTGTACGGCGCGTCGGCGGGGCCGTACATGTGGTCGCGGGCCGGGTCGACGGGACGCACGAGCGTCTGCCCCGTGTTGAGGTCGGGCCGCAGGGCGTCGGAGATGCGGAAGACGATCGTCGCGAGGACGAAGGCGATGACGGACGCGGCGAGGACGCCGACCCGCGCCTCGTTCTGGGCGGCCGGGTCGTCGACCGCGAGGTCGATGATGAACAGCGAGATCGTGAAGCCGATGCCGCAGAGCGCGCCGCCGCCGGCGATCCGGTCGAGCGTCAGCCCCGGCCCGAACTCGCCGACGCGCAGCAGCTTCAGGATGCTCGTGGACCCCAGGACGCCGACGAGCTTGCCGACGACGAGCCCCGCGATGATGCCCCACGTGAGCGCCGACTGCGCGGCGGCGGCGAGGATCTCCGGGCTCAGGACCACGCCGGCGTTCGCGAGCGCGAACAGGGGCAGGATGACGTACGCGACGTACGGCGCGTAGGCGGACTGCAGTCGCTCGTTGATGGAGATCGATTCGCGGAGGCTGTTCGCCGCCGCCCGCGCGTACTCCGAGCTCGGTGACTGGCGGAACGTGCGCGCGAGTTCGAGGGCGTGCTCGACGTCGCGCCGGTCGGGACGGTACACGGGCACCAGCAGGGCGATCGCGACGCCGGCGAGCGTCGGGTGCACGCCGGAGGCCAGGAACGCGAACCACACGATGATCGCGAGGGTCGCGTACACCGGGCCCCGCCCGCCCCGCAGGTAACGCGTCGCGTAGACGCCCGCGAGCCCGATGGCGGCGACGATGAGCGGGTAGGGAGTGAAGTCCCCCGTGTAGACGAGCGCGATGATGCTGAGCGCCCCGATGTCGTCGACGACGGCGAGGGCGAGGAGGAAGACGCGGAGGCGTCCCGGCACCCGTGGGCCGATGAGCGCGAGGGCGCCGACGAGGAACGCCGTGTCGGTCGAGATCACGACGCCCCACGCGCCGACGTGCCCGGACGGGGCGGCGATGAGGACGAACAGCAGGGCGGGGAGGGCCAGCCCCGCGATCGCGGCGATCACGGGGACCATGGCGCGCGACCAGCTCGTGAGCTCGCCGATCGCGAACTCCCGCCGCACCTCGAGTCCGACGGTGAAGAAGAAGATCGCCATCAGTGCGTCGTTGACGAGGGCGTGCAGCGTGAAGTCGAGCTGGATGTCGCCGACTCCGACGGTCAGGTGCGTCTCCCAGAACGCCGCGTACGACCCGGTCGCCAGGTTTGCCCAGACGATCGCGGCGGCCGTCGCGATGAGGAGGAGGAGCGCGCCGATCCGGTTCTGGCCCATTGCGGAGATGCGGGCGGCGATGGAGGGGCCACGGCTCTCGTGGGTGTGGGTGCCGGACGTCGGCTGTTCGAGGATCGACAGTTCCGTCATACGAGTGGGAACCCTTCGGGAGGCGTCGGGATTCCGCCCAGTTTCCACCCGGGGCGCCCGCGCCCGCAACGGCGCGGCGGTGACGCCGGTGACGCCGGTCAGCCGCGTGCGATCGCGAGGCACGCGACGGCCGCGGCGGCCGACCACGCCTGCGGGCGGCACGCGGCCGGGTAGGGCGCCGGGGCGGGGGTCAGTTCGGCGGAATCCCCGGCGTGCAGCTCCGGCATCCGGTACCCGAACGCGTCGGCGGCGGCGAGGAGACCCTCCACCAGCACGCGGGCGTCGTCGCGGAGCCCGGCCCGCGCCATCCCGTGCGCGACGATCGCGGTGTCGTGCGCCCACACGCTGCCGCCGTGATAGCTCAGCGGCCAGTAGCCGGCGGCCTGCGTCGACATCGTGCGGAGCCCGAAGCCGGAGCTCATCGTCGGGCCCGTGAGCAGAGCGGCGACCTCGGCCTCCTGCGCCGGGTCGAGGATGCCGGTGCCCAGCAGATGCCCGATGTTCGAGGTGAGCGTGTCGACGCCCTTGCCGTCCCGGTCCAGCGCGATCGCCGGGTAGGTGCCCTCCTCGGTCGTGACCCAGAAGCGCTCCTGGAAGCGCGTGCGCAGCGCATCCGCCCACTCCCGCACGTCGTCGGCGCCGTCGCGCCCGAACCGCTCGAGCAGGTCGGCGCCCGCGTGCGCGGCCTCGTAGGCGTAGCCCTGCACTTCGCAGAGGGCGATGGGTCCTGCCGCCAGCGCGCCGGTGCGCCACTGGATCGAGTCGCCGGAGTCCTTCCAGCCCTGGTTCGACAGGCCCCGGCCGGTCTCGTCGACGTACTCCAGGAAGCCGTCGTCGCCCGCGCCGGCGCGCATCCACCCGAGCGCCGCTTCGAGCGCGGGCAGCAGCGCGCGGACCTCCTCCTCCGCCATCCCGGCGCCGACGGCCTCGCCCAGAAGGCAGACCCAGAGCGGCGTCGCATCGACGGTGCCGTAGTAGCGCGGCGGCAGCACGATCCCCTCGCCCGGCATGCGCAGCTCGCCGGCGCGGAGCTCGTGCAGGATCTTGCCGGGCTCCTCCGCCGTGGCCGGGTCCGTCGCCCGGCCCTGGAGGCGGGCGAGGACCCGCAGGGTGGATGCCGCGATCGCGGCGTCGACGGGAAGGAGGAGGCGGGCGGCCCACAGCGCATCGCGGCCGAAGAGCGTGAGGAACCAGGGCGTGCCGGCGGCGAGGAACTCGTCGTCGGGGTGGTCAGGGAGCGTGAGGCGGAGGGCGTCGAGGTCGGACAGGGCGCGGCGCACCCACCGGGCCAGGCGCGGGTCGGTCCCGGTGTCGGGCGGCCGCGCCGCCCAGGGCGCGGGGGCGGCGGCGGCGCGGACGACGAGGGACGGGTCGGCCACGTCCGCGGACCAGGCGACCTCGACCTCGCCGCGCGGCGGGCAGGTCAGCATCCAGTCGATCGTGACCTCGGCGTCGGCGGCGACACGGGCGCCGGACGCTGCGATGCGCATGCGGGCGCCGCCCGCGTCGATGTCCACCGCGTCCGGCGCGTCCCCGCCGCGCGTCGCCGTCCACGTCGCGGTCGGCGTCGCGCCGGCCTTCACCTCCTGCAGCGGCGCGAAGTCCGGGGTGAGGCGCAGCCGGAGGCGCAGCGCGAGCGGCTCGGCCAGGTGCGAGCGCACGGTGAGGCGTTCGTCGAGGCGCCCGTCGGCGACCGTCCGCACGCGCTGCAGGCGCACCTTGGGGTCGGGCCAGTCGTCGTCGACGGCGCGGAGGACGGCGTCGAAGGCGACCTCGGATGCCGTCCGCTCCGCGAGCGCGATCCACTCCGGCGCCGTCTCGGTCTCGTCCTCCGCGCCCCCGTAGGTCAGCGCGGTCGCCCGGAGGAATCGGGTGTCGCCGTGGTAGAGGCCGTCGATGGCGTGCCTGCCGAGCTCGCCGTCCCGCCCCGACCACACCTGCGTCGGGGCGCGGAGGGCGACGATGCCGTCGGAGAGGAACGGCTGGAGCCCCCCGGTCATCCCTTGACCGCCCCCTCCGACGTGTTCATGATGCGCTTCTGGAAGATGAAGAACATCACCGCCACGGGGATCGTCATGAGCGCGGCCGCCGCGAGTTTCAGCGGATACTGCGTCCCCGAGCTGAGCTGGCCGGAGGCGAGGCTCGCGACACCCTTCGTGAGGGTCGTGAGCTCCGGCGACTGCGTCGAGACGATGAAGTGGTTCAGCTCGTTCCACGAGCCCTGGAACGACAGGATGATGATCGTGATGAGCGCGGGCCGCGCCATCGGGAGCACGACCGACCAGAAGACGCGAAAGGCGCCGGCGCCGTCGATGCGCGCCTGCTCCTCGACGGACACGGGGATGGACTCGAAGAAGTTCTTCATGATGAACACCCCCGCCGCGTCCACGAGCAGCGGGAGGATCATGCCGGCGTACGAGTCGTAGAGCCCGATCTGCTTGAGGACGAGGAAGCGCGGGATGAGCAGCACCACCGCCGGGACAGCCATGACGCTCACCACCATCGCGAACACGGCGGCGCGGCCGCGGAACGTGAGGCGCGCCAGCGCGTACCCCGCGAGGGAGACGAAGAACACCCGGCCGAGGGTCACCAGCACGGTCACGATCGCCGAATTGAGGAACCAGAGCGGGAAGTCGCTGTTGACGAAGAGGCGCTCGTACGCCGCCACCGTGAAGGTCTGCGGGAGGAGCGAGATCGGGTTGGACGCGGCCTCCTGCTCGCTCTTGAACGACGTCGCCACCTGCACGAGGAACGGGTAGATGTAGACGAGCGCGAGAGCCGCGAGCATGACGTACAGCAGCACCTGCGCGACCACGGTGTTCCGGGTGAAGCGCCGTCTGCGGGCCCGAGGGGCACGCGCGGCCGGCGCGGGCGGCGCCGCGGCGGGCGCCTGTGCGGTGTCGGTCACGAGCGGACCCCCTTGGCCTGATAGACGGCCGCACGGCGCCGGGAGACCGGCCGCTCGCGCAGCGCCCAGCGCTGGAACAGCGTGAACACGATGATGATGAGGAACAGGATGAAGGCGATGGCCGCGCCGATTCCCCAGTCCTGGTTCTGGAACGCCGACGTGAAGGACAGGTACGCCGGGGTCACCGTCGTCTTGGCCGGGCCGCCGGAGGTGCCGGTGTAGATCTGGTCGAAGACCTGCCAGCATCCGATGAGCCCCAGCGTCACGACGGTGAACAGCGTCGGCCGCAGCTGGGGGAGGGTGATCCGCCAGAACCGCTGCCAGCCGCTCGCGCCGTCCATCATCCCGGCCTCGGTGAGCTCGTAGCCGACGTTCTGCAGCGCCGCGATGAACAGCAGCATGAACGTGCCGCTGGTCGTGAAGACGGCCATGAAGATGAGCGCCGTCATGGCGACCGACGGGCCGGCGAACCAGTCCCACCAGGACAGGCCGAGGAAATCGTTCTGCGTCAGCACGTCCGGTCCGCTCGTCACGCCCAGGCCGCTGAGCCCGGCGTGCACGATGCCTTTCGGCTCGTTGAACCAGTTCGGCCCGTCGCCCCCAAGGCGCGCGATGACGGCGTTGATGGGGCCGGTGGTGCTGAACAGGAACAGCCACAGGACCGTGATCGCGACGGAGCTCGTGACGGAGGGGAAGTAGAACGCGGTGCGGAAGAACCCCCGGCTGCGGAGGATCCGGCGGCTCACGAGCACGGCGAGGAAGAGCGAGAGGGCGGTCTGCAGCGGCACGACGAGCACGACGTACCACGCGTTGTTGCGCAGGGCGATGCCGAAGTCGCGGGTGCGCAGACCGCCGTCGGTCGTGATGGCGGCGTAGTTGTCGAGGCCGACGAAGCTGACCTCCGGCGACAGCGGGCTGCCGCGACCGGACCAGTCCGAGACGGAGACCCACAGCGCCATGATCACGGGGAAGAACAGGAACACCCCGAGGATGACGACGACCGGGGCCACGAAGAGCCACCCGGCCGCGCCCTCCCCGCGGCGGATGCCGCCGAAGCGGGACTTGCCGCGGCGAGGTGCCGGCACGGCGGCCGGCGTCATGGTGGTGGTCATCGTCGTCAGCCGACGATGGCCTCGAGGTTGGACTGCACCGAGCCGAGGATCTCCGCCGGGTCGCCGTCCTTCAACGTGCCCAGCTGGGCGTTGAAATCGGCGATGACGTCGGAGATGCCGTCGTTGGTCGGCACGCCCTGCGCGTAGTCCGCGCCGTTCAGGAACGCGACGAGTTCGGGGTTGTCGCTGCGCCACTGATCGGCCGCCGACTGCACGGACGGCATCGGGCCGAACGCCTCCGAGAACGCGAGCTGCTGCTCCGCCGTCGTCAGATACTCGATGAGGTCGAGCGCCGCCTCCTGGTTCGGGCTGTCCGCGGCCATGCCCCAGCAGTTCGTGAACTGCAGAGTGCCCTGGCCGGCCGGGCCCGCGGGGAGCTCGACGACGAGGGCGTCGACGTCGGGGTAGTCACCCAGCGCGCCGGTGATCCAGTTGCCCTCGATCGTCATGGCCCCGAGCTGCTTGCCGAACGCCTCGCCGCCCCATCCGGCGCCGACATCCGCGGCGTACGCGAAGGTGCCGTCGGTGAGGTGCTCCTTGACGTAGGCGAGGGCCTCCTCGTTCTCCGCGCTGGCGGCGGTCGCCTCGGTGCCGTCCTCGGAGATGAGCCGCCCCCCGGCCTGCGCCATGAAGACGCCGACGCGGGCGTACTCACCGGAGAAGACGAGGCCGGTCGTGCCGTCCGTCGTCAGGGCCTTCGCCGCGGCGGCCAGGGAGTCCCAGTCCGTCGGCACGTCGGCATCCGTGAGTCCCGCCTTCTCCCACAGCCCCTTGTTGATGATGAGCTGGAGGGTCGAGAAGTCCTTCGGTGCGCACGCGAACTCGCCGTCGTAGGTGAAGTTCTCCACGAGGGACGCGTAGAAGTCGTCCTTGTTCTCCAGCATGTCGCCGTAGGGGAGGACCGAGCCGTTGCCGGCGTAGCCCGCGAGGAACTCCGTGCCGAGGTAGAAGACATCCGGCGGGGAGCCGCCGGCGAAGCCCTGCGAGAGCTCCTGGGTGAGGTCCGACGCGGCCGTGACGGTCGCGTCGACGCCGGAGTCCGCCGACCATGCCGCGACGGCATCCTTCACGGCCGTCGTCTCGGCGTCGCCGCTGGACCCGATGAGGATCGAGAGGGGATCGTCGGAGGACGTGAGCCCTCCGCCGTCGCCGCTCGGTCCGGCATCCGGTTCGTCGAAGCCGGATCCGCCGCAGCCGGTGAGGGTGAGTGCCGCGACGAGGGTGATCCCCCCGGCGGCGAGCAGCGTCCGTGCTGTGTGTCGCTTCATCGCATCTCCTTTGATCGCTGACCGCTCCTGAGCGTCGGCGCCCGGTGCTCGCCGATCGTCTCTTCGATCGTTCCAACGCCACCGCGTCATCGCGGATTTGAACGATCAAACTATGGAATGATGCCCAAAGTAAGTCGGCCTCTCGGCGCTGTCAAGGGTGGTGCGCACATGGCGAACGAACGCTCGGTCACGATCGAGGACGTCGCGCGCGCCGCGAGCGTGTCGCGGCAGACGGTGAGCAATGTGCTGAACAGCCCGGCGATCGTGCGCCCCGATACGCGGGACCGCGTCCGCGCCGCCATCGCGCGGCTCGGCTACGCGCCGCACGCGTCGGCGCGGCGGCTGCGGACGCGGCGCAGCTCGACCATCGGCATCCATCTGGACCCGTACGCCGGCGGCATCTCCGGCGCCGTGCTGGACCGCTTCGTGCACGCGCTGACCGAGCGGGCGGGGGAGCGCGGTCTCCGGGTGCTCGTGTACGCCGCCGCTTCGCCGGAGGAGGAGATCCAGCGGATGACGGACCTCGCCGACGGCGGGGAGGTCGACGGCATCGTCATCACGGGCACGACGTACGGCGACCCGCGCATCGCGTGGCTCACCGCCCGCGGCCTGCCGTTCGTGTCGTTCGGACGCCCGTGGGGCGACGACGACATCGACGACCCGCTGCACCTCTGGGTCGACGTGGACGGCGCCGCCGGCACGCGCGAGGCGACCGAGCATGCCCGGGCCGCCGCCGGACCGCGGGTCGCGTTCCTCGGCTGGCCGGCGGGGTCGGGCACCGGGGATGACCGGGAGCGGGGGTGGCGCGAGGCGATGCGCGCGGCCGGGGTCTCCGAGGCCGACCTCGGGGAGCTGCGACTGACGGTTGCGGAGAGCGTCGCGGACGCGCGGGCCGCGACGACGGCGCTGCTGCAGCGGGATGCCGTGGACGCGATCGTCTGCGTCAGCGACTCGCTGGCCGTCGGGGCGCACGTCGCCGCGGTCGGCGCCCAGCGGCCCGACCTGCTCGTCGTCGGCTTCGACAACACCCCGGCGGCCGAGGCGCTGGGACTGTCGAGCATCGAGCAGCTGCCGGAGCAGGTGGCCGCGGGCACCCTCGACCTCCTGACGGTCGGGGGCTCGCTCATCGGCAACCGGGCCCTCGAGGCCGGGCAGGCGCACGTCCTGGTGCGGCCGCGACTCGTCGTGCGCTGAGGGGTGCTGAGGGGTTCGTACCAACGGCGGAGATCGTGCTGTGGATGCCGGGATTCGGGTGCCGTTCGGTGGGATGGGGCAGGGAATCCGCCGTTGGGGCGCGGGGCGGTGCGCGTGTTACCGAACGGCGGACCTCGTGCTGGGGATGCCGGGACTCGGCATCGATTTGGTGAGCAACGGCGAGGAATCCGCCGTAGGGTCGCGCGGCGAGGCGCCGAGAACGGATCAGCGGCCGCTGATGCGGCGCTCCAGCGCGCGGGCGGCATCGCCCGCGAGGCCCGCGAGCTCCGCCGCATCGCGGTCGGCGTCGCCGGGCCACGTGACGGCGATCGCGGCCGCGGGCCAGCCGGTGTGGTCGCGCACCGCGACGCCGACGGAGCGGAGGCCCAGCGTCACCTCGCCGTCCTCCTCCGCGACGCCGCGGGCCCGCACGGCGCGCAGGAGCTCCCGCAGCTCCCGCGGGCGCCGCGGACCCCGGCCCGTGCGGTCGGCGAAGGCCGCGGCATCCGGATACAGCGCCCGCACCTGCCCGGCCGGCAGCAGCGCGAGCATCGCCCGGCCCGTCGCCGTCAGATGCGCGGGGAGCCGCACGCCCACATCCGTCACGAGCGCCGGGCGGCGCGGCGCCCGCTCCTCCACGATGTAGAGCACGTCGCGCCCCGTCATGACGGCGAGGTGCGCGCTCTCGCCGGCGCGGTCGGCGAGGCCCGCGACGAGCGGGCGCCCGAGACGGGCGAGCGGATCCTGCCGCGCGTACCCGCCGGCCAGCTCGAACGCCGCCGTGCCGAGACCCCAGCGCCGCTCCGCCTCGAGGTGCACGACGTAGCCGTGCCCGGCCATCGCGTGCAGCAGGTGGTAGACGCTCGAGCGGGGGATGCCGAGCGCGGTCGCAACGGTCTGCGCCGCGACCGGGCCGCGCTGACGGGCCAGGAACGTGAGCACCCGCAGCGTCTGGTCGGCCGCGGGCACTTGCGGCTTCGCCGCCGGCGATGTGCCTGGGGTCGATGTGTCTGGGATCGACGTGTCTGGGATCGACGTCTCCGGGATCGACGTGTCTGGGATCACAGACACAGGATGCCACGGCGCCCTGGCGCGGCGGGTGCCGCGGGGGTGGAATCGGACCATGACCGCCGCATCCGCCTCGGAGACCGCGACCCGGCGCGTCGTGCGCGTCGGGTCGGGCACGCCGCTCACGCCGGCCGACGTCGTCGCGGTCGCCCGCGACGACGCCCGGGTCACGGTGGACGACGCCGCGCTCGCGCGGGTCGCCGCCACGCGCGCCCTCGTCGAGCGCCTCGCCGACGACCCCGAGCCGCACTACGGCATCTCGACGGGCTTCGGCGCGCTCGCGACGACCTTCATCGCGCCGGAGCGGCGCCGGCAGCTGCAGGCGAGCCTCATCCGCTCGCACGCGGCCGGCACGGGCGCGGAGGTCGAGCGGGAGGTCGTCCGGGCGCTGCAGCTCCTGCGCCTGCAGACCCTCGCGTCCGGCCGCACGGGCGTCCGCCCGATCGTCGTCCGGACGTACGCGGCGATGCTCGACGCCGGCATCACCCCGATCGTCCGGGAGTACGGGTCGCTCGGCTGCTCCGGCGACCTCGCGCCCCTCGCGCACGTCGCCCTGGCCGCGATGGGGGAGGGTGAGGTCCGTGACGCCTCCGGCACGGCGAGGACCGCCGGCGACGCGCTCGCCGCCGCCGGCATCGCGCCGCTCGTGCTGGAGGAGAAGGAGGGCCTCGCGCTCATCAACGGTACCGACGGGATGCTGGGGATGCTCCTCCTCGGCGTGCACGACCTCGACATGCTGCTCGTCACCGCCGATCTCGCCGCGGCCCTGTCGATCGAGAGCCAGCTGGGCACCGATGCCGTCTTCGCCGCCGACCTCATGGCGCTGCGCCCGCAGGCCGGGCAGGCCGCGTCCGCGGCGAACCTGCGCGCCTTCCTCGCCGGGTCGCCGATCGTCGCGAGCCACCGCGACCCCGCCGTCTGCACCCGCGTGCAGGACGCGTACTCCCTTCGCTGCACGCCGCAGGTGCACGGCGCCGCGCGGGACACGGTCGAGCACGCGCGGACGATCGCCGCGCGGGAGCTGGCGTCCACCGTCGACAATCCGGTCCTCACCGACGATGGCCGCGTGGAGTCCAACGGCAACTTCCACGGCGCCCCCGTGGGCTACGTGCTCGACTTCCTCGCGATCGCGGTCGCCGACGTCGCGTCGATCTCGGAGCGGCGCACCGACCGGGCGCTGGACCGCACCCGCAGCCACGGCCTGCCGCCGTTCCTCGCCGACGAGGCGGGCGTCGACTCGGGGCTCATGATCGCGCAGTATGCCGCCGCGGGCATCGTCTCGGAGCTCAAGCGGCTCGCCGTCCCGGCATCCGTCGATTCGATCCCATCCTCCGCGATGCAGGAGGACCACGTCTCGATGGGATGGGCCGCGGCGCGGAAGCTCCGCCGCGCCGTCGACGGGCTCGCGCGCGTCCTCGCGATCGAGATCGTGACGGGATGCCGCGCCCTCGACCTGCGTGCACCGCTCCGGCCGGGCGCCGTGACCGGCGCCGTGCGCGACCTCGTCCGCACCGTCGTGGACGGTCCCGGCCCGGACCGGTTCGTCTCGCCGGAGATCGAGGCCGTGACCGAGCTCGTGCTGTCCGGCCGGATCGCACGCACGGCCGCGGACGCGGCTCAGGCGGAGCCCACCGCACGATGACGACACAGGGGGATGCCATGACCGCAGGCCACGAGCGGGGGCCGGTGCGCGCCGCGCGCGGCGCCGAGCGCACCGCGAAGAGCTGGGGTGCCGAAGCCGCCAAGCGCATGCTCATGAACAACCTCGACCCCGAGGTCGCCGAGCATCCGGAGGACCTCGTCGTCTACGGCGGCACAGGCAAGGCGGCGCGGTCGTGGGAGGCGTACGACGCGATCGTCCGCACCCTGGACGAGCTCGAGCCGGACGAGACCCTGCTGGTCCAGTCCGGCAAGCCCGTCGGCGTCTTCCGCACGCACGAGTGGGCGCCCCGCGTGCTCATCGCCAACGCGAACCTCGTCGGCGACTGGGCCACGTGGCCGGAGTTCCGTCGCCTCGAGGCGCTCGGCCTCACCATGTACGGGCAGATGACGGCGGGCTCGTGGATCTACATCGGCACGCAGGGCATCCTGCAGGGCACGTACGAGACGTTCGCGGCCGTCGCCCGCTCGCTCGGCCGGGAGTCGCTCGCCGGCACCCTGACCCTGACCGGCGGCGCCGGCGGGATGGGCGGTGCGCAGCCCCTGGCCGTCACGATGAACGAGGGCGCCGTGCTCATCGTCGACGTCGACGCGTCCCGCCTGCAGCGCCGCGTCGCGCACGGCTACCTCGACGAGGTCGCCCCCGACCTCGACACCGCGGTCGCCCGCGCCGTCGCGGCGAAGGAATCCGGCGCGGCCCGCTCGATCGGCGTCGTCGGCAACGCGGCGCTCGTCTTCCCGGAGCTGCTGCTGCGCGGCACGCCCGTCGACATCGTCACCGACCAGACGAGCGCGCACGACCCGCTCGCCTACCTCCCGGTGGGCATTCCGTTCGAGGAATGGAAGGCCGAGGCGGCGCGTGACTCGGAGGGTTTCACCGCGCGCGCCCGCGGATCGATGGCGAAGCACGTCGCCGCGATGGTCGGCTTCCAGGACGCCGGCGCCGCCGTCTTCGACTACGGCAACTCCATCCGCGCGGAGGCCCAGCTCGGCGGGTTCGACCGCGCGTTCGACTTCCCCGGTTTCGTCCCGGCGTACATCCGTCCGCAGTTCGCGGAAGGCCGGGGGCCCTTCCGCTGGGTCGCGCTCTCCGGCGACCCCGAGGACATCCGCAAGACCGACGAGGCCATCAAGGCGCTCTTCCCGGACGACGCCGGGCTCGTGCGCTGGCTCGACAAGGCCGCCGAGAAGGTGCACTTCGAGGGGCTCCCGGCGCGCATCTGCTGGCTCGGCTACCAGGAGCGCCACCTCGCGGGCCTGAAGTTCAACGAGATGGTCGCCGCCGGCGAGCTGGCGGGCCCCATCGTGATCGGCCGTGACCACCTGGACGCCGGGTCGGTGGCGAGCCCCTACCGGGAGACCGAGGCGATGGCCGACGGGTCGGACGCCATCGCCGACTGGCCGCTGCTGAACGCGCTCCTGAACACGGCATCCGGCGCGTCGTGGGTCTCGATCCACCACGGCGGCGGCGTCGGGATCGGCCGCTCGATCCACGCGGGGCAGGTCACCGTCGCCGACGGCACGCCGCTCGCGGCCGAGAAGCTCGCGAGAGTGCTGACCAACGACCCCGGCACGGGTGTCATGCGGCACGTGGATGCCGGCTACGAGCGCGCCCGGGAGGTCGCCCGGGAGCGCGGTCTGATCGTGCCGATGCCATGACCGCCGCGCTGCTGCTGACAGGCATCGCCGAGCTGACGACGAACACGCCTGCACCCGGCGACCCGACCGGGACGATCACCGACGCGGCGCTGCTCCTCGTCGACGGCGTCGTCGCCTGGGCGGGACCGGAGGGGGACGCGGATGCCGCCGTCGCGGAGCATGCGGCGTTCGCCGACACCACCGTCCACGACGTCGGCGGCCGGGCGGTGATCCCCGGATTCGTCGACGCGCACACGCACCTCGTGTTCGGCGGCGATCGGGCCGACGAATTCGAGGCCCGGATGAGCGGGACGCCGTATACGGCCGGCGGCATCCGGCGCACCGTCGCGGCGACCCGCGCCGCGACGGAGGACGAGCTGCGCGCGCGCCTGGCCGGGTTCGTCGCCGAACTGCACCGGCAGGGCACGACGACGTTCGAGGTGAAGACCGGCTACGACCTCACGGTGGACGGCGAGGCGCGGCTCGCGCGGCTCGCCGCCGAGGTCACCGGCGAGGTCACCTTCCTCGGCGCGCACGTCGTGCCGGCCGAGTTCACGGGCGACCGGGAGGCGTACCTCGCCCTCGTGTGCGGGCCGATGCTCGACACCGTCCGGCCGCATGCGCGGTGGATCGACGTGTTCTGCGAAGAGGGCGCCTTCACCCCCGAGGAGACCCGCCGCATCCTCGCCGCGGGCGCCGCAGCGGGTCTGCCCGCGCGGCTGCACGGCAACCAGCTCGGCTACGGCGCGGGCGTCCGGCTCGCCGTCGAAGCCGGCGCGGCGTCCGTGGATCACTGCACCTACCTCTCCGACGACGACGTCGCGGCCCTCGCGCGGTCGGAGGTCGTCGCGACCCTGCTGCCCGGCGTCGAATTCTCCACGCGGCACCCGTACCCCGATGCGCGCCGGCTCCTCGACGCCGGGGTGACGGTCGCGCTCGCGAGCGACTGCAACCCCGGCACGAGCTTCACGAGCTCGATGCCGCTCATGATCGCCCTCGCGGTGCGCGAGATGGGGATGACGCCGGCCGAGGCCGTGCACGCGGCGACCGCCGGCGGTGCCCGGGCGCTGCGCCGCAGCGACGTCGGGCACCTGGGCGCCGGCGCGCGCGCCGACCTCGTCGTCCTCGACGCGCCGACGCGCGTGCACCTGGCGTATCGGCCGGGCGTCCCGCTCGTGCGGGAGGTCTATGTCGCCGGCGCACGGGTCTGACCCCCGGGACCCCCTGGACGGCGGTCTCAGCGCGGGCTGTCGAACTCCCACGCGTCCGGATCGGTCGCCGTCACGACATCCCAGTCGTCCGTCTCCCACGTGAACACCGCGACGGCGCACGTCGGCATGTGACCGATGCCGCCGCCGGAGAGCCGCTCGGCGAGCACTGTCATCCCGGGATCGTGCGCGACGACCATGACGGCGTCCGCCTGCGCGGCGGCCGCGGTCTGCAGCAGCACCGACGCAGGGGCGCCGTACAGCTCCGGATCGGTGCGCAGCGGCGCGCCGAACTGCGCCGCGAAGACCTGCGCCGTCGTGTGGGCGCGGAGCGCGGTGGATGCGAGGATCGTGTCGAGACGGATGCCGGTGGCCGCGAGGCGTCGAGCCATGCGCGGCGCGTCCGCCCGGCCGCGGTCGTTGAGCGGCCGGTCGTGGTCGTCGAGGTCGGGGCGGCCCCAATCGCTCTTGGCATGCCGCACGAGCACGAGTGTCGTCACAGTCGTGTCCTCCCTTCACGTGGGGCCGCGCCCTCGCGCAGCGCGAGGCCGGCCAGCAGTTCCAGCACGCAGAGCGCCGCGAGGCGCACCGTGCGGCCGTCCGGAGCGTCGGCGGTGGCGTCCACCTCGACGATGTCGGCGCTGCCGACGCGCGGGTCGCGCGCCGCAGCCCGGACGAGCGCGCGCAGCTCGGCGGCCTGCAGCCCGCCGGGCACCGATGCGGGGCAGCCGGGGGCGACGGCGCGGTCGCACACGTCGACGTCGACGTCGAGGTGCACCGCACCGTCGGCGCCGGCGATCTCCAGCGCCTCGGCCATGACCTCCGCCGCCTGCCGCCGACGCACGTCCTCGAGGGGGATGACGGTGATCCCCAGTTCGGCGGCGCGGCGGGCGTAGGCGGCGGAGTTCGCGAAGTCGGCGATGCCGATCTGCACGATGCGGCGCGGGTCGAGCCCGTCCGCGACGAGCCGCCGCACGGGGGAGCCGTTGGAGACGCCGTCGCGCAGGTCGAAGTGCGCGTCGAGGGTGATGAGCCCCGTCGCGGCGGCGCCCTGCGCGGCCGCGTAGGTGACGGAGTTGTCGCCCCCGAGCGCGATGACGAGGTCCGCCGCCGCGCGCAGCCCGCGCACGCGGGATCGCACCGCCGCCTCGCCGTCCGGGCCGTCCGGCTCGGCGACGTCGCCGGCATCCGCGATGCGCAGCGCCTCCCCGAGGTCGATCGGGGGCGGCCCGAGCAGCGTGGGGCTGTATCGCCGCAGCGCGCCGCGCACCGCCGCGGGCGTCGCGTGCGCGCCGGTGGGGCTCAACGACGTGCGGAAGGCCGGCAGCCCGAGCAGGACGGCGTCCACGCGCCCGTCGGGCGCGGGCCAGTCGCCGGCCCGCGGCCAGAGCGGATCCACGGAGAGGGTGCTCATGCGATCAGGTACACCCAGGCCTCGCGGCCGCTCCCGAGCGTCACCCGCGAACGGCGGAACATCGCCATCTGGAACTCGTCGGCGGCCTCGAGCTCGGTGACGGTGAGCCGCAGCACCGCTCCGACGATCTTGTCCCGCGGATTGCCGGTGCGACGCAGCTGCGGGTGCACGATGCGACCGGTCCGGTCGCTGAACCGGATGTCGTCGATCTCGACGTAGTCGGCGGCGTATCCGGGAAGGGTGTCGGGCTCGGCGGGCAGCACGCGGCCGAACATGTCCAGCTGCAGCTGCGGATCGCGCATGTCCGCGTAGCTGAACAGCAGCTCTTCCGGTTCGGCGGCCATGCCCTCAGGCTAGTCCGCGGGGCCGCGCATCCCTACCCGAACAGGGCGTGCGCGAGCGCGAAGATCGCGAGCCCGGCGAGCGCGCCGACGAAGGTGCCGTTGAGGCGGATGTACTGCAGGTCGCGGCCGACCATGAGTTCGATCTTCTCGGTGGTCTCCGCGGGATCCCACTTCTCGACGGTGTCCGTGATGATCGAGGCGATGTCGTGGCGGTAGCGGTCGACGAGGAACACCGCGGCATCCGTGACCCGGTCATCGACCCGTCGCTGCAGAGCCGGATCGGTCGCCAGGCGCGCCCCGATCTCGGCGAGCGCGGCGGCCACGCGGCGCCGCAGGGGGCTGGCGGGATCGTCGAGTGACCGGAGCAGCCCCGTCTTCGCGGTGTGCCAGGCCTCCGCCGCGAGCGCGCGGACCCGGGGGCTGTCGAAGACGGCGCTCTTGGCATCCTCGAGACGACCGATCGTCTCCGGGTCGTGCTGCAGGTTGTCGGCGAGGCGGGTGAGGTAGCCGTCGACGGCCTTGCGGGCCGGATGCTGCGGGTCGCGGCCGATGGCCGCCGCGAACTTCACGGCCTCGTGGTAGACGGTGTCGTCGACGAGCCGCATCGCCACCGAGGGCACCCAGGAGGGGAGCCGGCGGGAGACGAGCCCGCTGAAGGAGTCGCGGTTGTGCTCGAGCCACGTGGAGATGCTGTCGATGCCGAGGTCCACGGCCCCGCGGTGCGCATCCGCCTCGACGACGCGGGCGAGCCAGCCGCCGACCGTCGGGCCCCACTCCGGGCTCAGCAGGTGCTCCCGCGCGAGGTCGCTGATGAGGTCCTGCACCTCGTCGTCGCTCAGGGCCTGCAGGATGCCGGCGGCCATCGTCGACGCCTCCGCCGCGACGGTCTCGGCGTGCTCGGGCTCGCTCAGCCACTCGCCGGCCTTCGCCGCGATGTTGGTCGACTCCAGCTTGGAGCGGACGACGCCGCCCTCGAGGAAGTTGGTCTCGACGAATTCTCCGAGGGTGCGGCCGATCTCGTCCTTGCGGCGCGGGATGATCGCGGTGTGCGGGATGGGGATCCCGAGCGGATGCCGGAACAGCGCCGTCACGGCGAACCAGTCCGCCAGCGCGCCGACCATTCCGCCCTCCGCGGCGGCGCGGACGTAGGCCAGCCACGGGTACTGCTCCTCGAGCGCGAACGCCGCGACGAAGATGACCGCCATGAGGACGAGTGCGCCGAGGGCCACGCCCTTCATGAAGCGCAGACCCCGGAGACGCTCCTGGTCCGCGGGGCTCAGGAGGTCGATCGTGGTGCGCGCCATGCCGTCATCCTCGCACGCGGCGTATCCTGGCCGCGTGATCGACGACATCAAGAAGCGCGCCATGCACCGCACCAGCATCCTGGAGGGGCAGCTGCGGGGGCTCGCGAAGATGATCGAGAACGAGGACTACTGCATGGACATCATCGCCCAGTCGCGGGCCGCGCAGCGGGCGCTCGCGTCGCTGGACAAGATGCTCCTGGAGAACCACCTGCGCACGCACGTGACGCACATGTTCGAGGAGGGCGGCCCGCAGCGCGACCAGGCCGTCGCGGAGCTGCTGAAGGCCTACGACCTCGAGGGTCGCTGACTCAGGATTCGACCGGCCCCAGCCACGCGGCCGCGACGGTGCTGTGCGCGGACTCCGGGTCGGAGGGGTGGAACAGGCCCGCCAGGACGTCGCGGTAGAGGCGCCCCAGCTCGCTCCCGCTGAAGTAGGACGAGCCGCCGGCGACCAGCACCGCCTCGTCGACGACCCGCTTGGCGGTCGTCACGGCGCGGTGCTTGACGCCGCTCAGGAGCGCGAACCACTGCGCGCCGTGGTCGGCGAGGGTGTCGACGTCGCGGCTCAGCGATGCCAGCTGCGGGGGCAGGGCGTCGTACGCGAGCGCCATCTCGGCGATCCGCCAGCGGATGTCGGGGTCCTGGCTGTACGTCGCCCCCGTCTTCTTCGACGTGCGCTTCTTCGCCGTCGCCACGGCGACCTCGATCGCGCGCCGCGCGATGCCGGTGTAGACCGAGGCCAGCAGCAGCTCGAAGACGCTGAAGATGCCGAACACGATCGGGTCGGGGTTCGGACCCGGTGCCACACGGCGGACGACACGGTCGGCGGGCGCGACGACCCCGTGCAGCTCGGTGGTCCGGGACTGCGTCCCGCGCATGCCGACGGTGTCCCAGTCGTCGCGAGTGCGGACGGCGTCGCTGCGCGGCACGAACGCGTAGACCATCTGCGGGCCGTCGGGGGACGTCGTGTCCAGGCCGTGCAGGCCCAGCTGCGTCCACACCGGGGCGAGCGAGGTGAAGATCTTGGTGCCCGTGAAGACGTAGGAGCCGTCCGGCTGCGGGGCGGCATCCGTGTCGCTGCCGAAGAGTACGAGGTCGTTGCCGGCCTCGCTGATCCCGAAGGCGAAGACCTCCCCGGCCGCGGCGCCCTCCTGCACGAACCGCAGCGTCTCGATGCCGCGGTCGGCGAGCACCTTCGCGACGCCCGTCCACACGAGGTGCATGTTGATGGCGAGGGCGGTCGCCGGCGCCGCGCCGGCGAGCCGCTGCTGCAGCATCGACGCCTCCGCGAGACCCAGGCCCGCGCCGCCGAGGGCCTGCGGGACGAGGATCGCGAGGTAGCCGGCATCCTTCAGCTCGGCGAGGTCCTCGTCGGGGAACACGTTGTCGCGGTCCACGCGGGCCGCGCGTTCGCGGAAGCGCTCGAGCAGCTCGTCGGGGAGGAAGGTCGCGGCGTCGAAGGCGGGAGCGGATGCGGATGCGGTCACCCGAACATTGTCCTCCCGCGCCGGGGTGCCGGCGCCGTGGGGGAGGATGGTCGCATGATCTCGACGGACCTGGCCGTGTCGCTGCGCGAGGCGGGCCTCGTCTGGCGTCCGGCCTCGGGCGACCGGTTCCAGCTCGACGAGCCGGAGTTCGAGGCGGACGTCTTCACCGTCAGCGAGATGACGATCGAGCCGCGGAACTACTCCACCGGCATGATCCTCGCCTTCAACGGCACGACCGAGTGGGCGCTGGATTCCGTCGCCCTCGAGGACGCCCTGTGGCTGCCGCGCGAGGACCAGCTGCGAGAGCTCCTCGGCGGGGCGTTCCGGGCGCTGCGGCGTCTCGCCGACACGCACCGCGTCGAGGTGCAGATCGCGGGGGAGCGGCACGAGTTCGACCACCCGCAGCCCGAGGACGCGTACGCGCTCGCGCTGCTGGCCGTCCTGCGCCGCATCTCCTGAACCGGGGCGGCGGCCGGCCGGTCAGGTGATGACGGGGACGGGCTCGGTGTCGGGGATGGGGCTCGCGTCGCGGTTCCGCAGGTCGGGGAAGCCGCGGACGCACGTGACCGCGACGACCACGCCGACGACCGCCAGGGCGGCGCCGGCCCAGTACGCCCCGACGGGGCCGACCCCGTCGATGAGGAACCCGGCGGCCGCCGAGCCCAGGGCGGCGCCGATGAGCTGGCCCGTGCCGATCCAGCCGTAGGCCTCGGCGGTCTCGCTGAACTTGACGCTCGCCGAGGTCATCGCGAACATGACGGCGAGGGCCGGGGCGATGCCGATCCCGGCGACGAACAGCGACGCACCGAGCCACCACGCCGAGAGGGAGAAGAACGTGAGCGTCAGGCCCACCGTCACGACGATGAGCCGCCGCGCCATCGCCCAGCGGTCGATCGGGATGTGCCCGAAGCTCAGGCCGCCGACGAGGCTGCCGACCGAGAACACGGCCAGGACGAGGCCGGCCTCCAGGCCCCCGTGGCCGAAGGTCGCGACGACGCCCGCCTCGACCGCCGAGCACGCCCCGATGAGGAGGAAGCCGATCACCGTGGCCAGCAGCACGGTGGGCTTGCCGAGCACCTTGCCGAAGGCGCGACGGCTGCGCGGGATGCGGACGCGGCCCACCTCGGGGGAGAGGATGAACCACGCGCCGCCGAGGACGAGGATCGCGACGATGAGGAGGAGTCCCGGGACGGTGCCCGCCTGCGTCGCCACGAGCGTGATGACGACGGGCGCGAGGATCCAGATGATCTCCTGCAGGCTCGCATCCAGGGAGAACAGCGGCGTCAGCTGGCGCGACGTGACGAGCTTCGGGTAGATGGTGCGGACGGCGGACTGCACGGGCGGGGTCGACAGCCCCGCGAGGAAGCCGAACAGCATGAAGCCGATCAGCTCCAGCGGGACGAGGGCCATCACGAGCACGGCGGCCGCGCACACGGCGGTCGTGAGGGTCAGGACGCGGCGGATCCCCCAGATTCCCATCCACCGGCTCGTGACCGGTCCCGCGATCGCCTGTCCGATCGATGTGGCGGCAAGGACGAGGCCGGCGGCGCCGTACGACCCGGTGATCTGCTCCACATGCAGCAGGATCGCGAGACTCGTCATCCCGTTCGGGAAGCGGGCGGTCAGCTGGGCGGCGATGATGCGCGCGACCCCGGGGGTGCGCAGAAGATCCCGGTAGCCGGCCACCCCTCCACGCTACCGCCGCCGCGACACGCCGACGACACGCCGGAACCCGATTTCCACAGGCTGGGGATGTCGGAGGCGCGGTCTACCGTGCGATCTGTGGATGGATCCTGGCGGACGCCGCGAAAGGGCCGGATTCCAGGGCTTTTCCAGGTTCGAAAACAACCGGCATCCTGTGGATGAATCGGTGGACAACATGTGTTGTACCTGTAGAGAGCGGTGGAAAATCACACGGATGTAACTACTAGCCCTTGTGGTGCTATCGAATGTCGGCACCCATATGTAGTATTGGACTCCCGGCGGCGCACTGCCGGGCATACACAGATCTTGAGGGGAGAAGACAGGTCACCATGGCGATCACGGTCTACACCAAGCCGTCCTGCGTTCAGTGCAACGCGACCTACCGCGCGCTGGACTCGAAGGGCATCGATTACGAGGTGCTCGACCTGTCCGAGGACCCCGCGGCTCTCGAGCACGTCAAGTCGCTCGGATACCTCCAGGCGCCCGTCGTCGTCACCGACGAGGGTCACTGGTCGGGCTTCCGTCCCGACAAGATCGACGAGCTCGCCTCCCGTCTGGCGTGACACCGTGAGCGCGGCCGTCGCGACCGAGGCGCCGCTGCTCGTCTACTTCTCGAGCGTCTCCGGCAACACGGCGCGATTCATCGAGAAGCTCGGGATGCCGGCCGTCCGGATCCCGCTGCACCCCACCGACCCGCCTCTCGTGGTGGACGAGCCGTTCGTGCTCGTCACCCCCACGTACGGGGGCGGGCAGGGGCGCGGCGAGGAGAAGGGCGCCGTTCCCAAGCAGGTCATCCGGTTCCTCAACGACGAGCGAAACCGAAACCTCATCCGCGGAGTCATCTCCGCGGGCAACACCAACTTCGGGGCGGCGTACTGCCTCGCCGGTGAAGTGATCAGCCGCAAGTGCACCGTGCCGCACCTGTACCGGCTCGAATTGTTCGGCACGCCTGAAGACGTCGACCGCGTGAGCGACGGATTGGAACGATGGTGGAAGCTGCATTGACCGAGAAGACCTTCAAGACCGACACCCGGTTCGAAGGCCTGGACTATCACGCCCTCAACGCGATGCTCAACCTGTACGGCGAGGACGGGAAGATCCAGTTCGACGCCGACAAGCGCGCCGCCCGGGAGTACTTCCTGCAGCACGTCAACCAGAACACGGTGTTCTTCCACTCGCTCCAGGAGCGCCTGGACTACCTCGTCGAGAAGGAGTACTACGAGGGCGCCGTGCTCGAGAAGTACCCGTTCGAGTTCATCCAGAAGCTCAACGACCGCGCGTACGCCGCGAAGTTCCGCTTCGAGACGTTCCTCGGCGCGTTCAAGTACTACACGAGCTACACGCTGAAGACCTTCGACGGCAAGCGCTACCTCGAGCGCTTCGAGGACCGCGTCGTCATGACCGCCCTCGGCCTCGCCGACGGCGACCAGCAGCTCGCCGAGAAGCTCGTCGACGAGATCATCTCCGGCCGCTTCCAGCCGGCCACGCCGACGTTCCTCAACACCGGCAAGGCCCAGCGCGGCGAGCTCGTATCCTGCTTCCTGCTGCGCATCGAGGACAACATGGAGTCGATCGCCCGCGGCATCAACTCCGCCCTGCAGCTGTCCAAGCGCGGCGGCGGCGTCGCGCTCCTGCTCTCCAACATCCGCGAGTCGGGCGCCCCGATCAAGCAGATCGAGAACCAGTCCAGCGGCATCATCCCCGTCATGAAGCTGCTCGAAGACAGCTTCAGCTACGCCAACCAGCTCGGCGCGCGTCAGGGCGCCGGTGCGGTGTACCTCTCCGCGCACCACCCCGACATCATGCGGTTCCTCGACACGAAGCGGGAGAACGCGGACGAGAAGATCCGCATCAAGACGCTCTCGCTCGGTGTCGTCATCCCCGACATCACCTTCGAGCTCGCGCGCAACGACGAGGACATGTACCTCTTCTCGCCGTACGACGTCGAGAAGGTCTACGGCGTCCCGTTCGGCGACATCTCGGTGACCGAGAAGTACCGCGAGATGGTCGATGACGCGCGGATCAAGAAGACCAAGATCAACGCGCGCGAGTTCTTCCAGACCCTCGCGGAGATCCAGTTCGAGTCGGGCTACCCGTACATCATGTTCGAGGACACGGTGAACAAGGCCAACCCGATCAAGGGCCGGATCAACATGTCCAACCTGTGCTCGGAGATCCTCCAGGTCAACACCCCCACGACCTACAACGAGGACCTCTCCTACGCCGAGATCGGCAAGGACATCTCCTGCAACCTCGGGTCGATGAACATCGCCCTGGCGATGGACGGCAAGGACCTCGCCGGCACCGTGGAGACCAGCATCCGCGCCCTCACCGCCGTCAGCGACCAGAGTCACATCCGCTCCGTCCGTTCGATCGAGGACGGCAACGACCGCTCGCACGCGATCGGCCTGGGGCAGATGAACCTGCACGGCTACCTCGCCCGCGAGCACGTGCACTACGGCTCGGAAGAGGGCATCGACTTCACGAACATCTACTTCTACACGGTGGTGTTCCACGCCCTGCGCGCCTCCAACCAGCTCGCGATCGAGCGCGGCACCGCGTTCGACGGGTTCGCCGACTCCACGTACGCGTCGGGGGAGTTCTTCGACAAGTACACCGAGCAGGCCTGGGTCCCGCAGACCGAGAAGGTCAAGGAGCTCTTCGCCGGCATCCACATCCCCACGCAGGAGGACTGGCGCGAGCTGAAGGCCTCCGTCCAGGCGCACGGCATCTACAACCAGAACCTGCAGGCCGTTCCCCCGACCGGCTCGATCTCGTACATCAACAACTCGACGAGCTCGATCCACCCGATCGCGTCGAAGATCGAGATCCGCAAGGAAGGCAAGATCGGCCGCGTCTACTACCCGGCGCCGTTCATGACGAACGAGAACCTGGAGTACTACCAGGACGCGTACGAGGTCGGCTACGAGAAGGTCATCGACACGTACGCCGCCGCGACGCAGCACGTCGACCAGGGCCTGTCGCTGACGCTGTTCTTCAAGGACACCGCCACCACGCGCGACATCAACAAGGCCCAGATCTACGCCTGGCGCAAGGGCATCAAGACGATCTACTACATCCGCCTGCGGCAGATGGCGCTGGAGGGCACGCAGCTCGACCAGTGCGTCTCCTGCATGCTCTGACCCCGAGAAAGCCACGGACATGACTCCCGAACCGCTGAAGCTCCTGACCTCGGTCCAGGCGATCAACTGGAACCGCATCGAGGACGACAAGGACCTCGAGGTCTGGAACCGCCTCGTGAACAACTTCTGGCTGCCCGAGAAGGTGCCGCTCTCCAACGACGTCCAGTCGTGGGCGACGCTGACCCCCGAGGAGCAGACCACGACGATGCGCGTGTTCACCGGCCTGACGCTGCTGGACACGATCCAGGGCACCGTCGGCGCCGTCTCGCTCATCCCGGATGCGATCACCCCGCACGAGGAGGCCGTCTACACGAACATCGCGTTCATGGAGTCGGTGCACGCCAAGAGCTACTCGTCGATCTTCTCGACGCTCTGCTCGACGCCGGAGATCGACGACGCGTTCCGCTGGTCGGTGGAGAACCCGAACCTGCAGAAGAAGGCTCGGATCGTCATGGACTACTACCGGGGCGACGAGCCGCTCAAGCGCAAGGTCGCCTCGACCCTGCTGGAGTCGTTCCTCTTCTACTCCGGTTTCTACCTGCCGCTGCACTGGTCGTCCAAGGCCAAGCTGACGAACACGGCCGACATCATCCGCCTCATCATCCGTGACGAGGCCGTGCACGGCTACTACATCGGCTACAAGTTCCAGAAGGGTCTCGAGAAGCTCACCGCCGCGGAGCGCGACGAGCTCAAGGACTACACGTTCTCGCTGCTGTACGAGCTCTACGACAACGAGGTGCAGTACACGCAGGACCTGTACGACGGCATCGGCCTGACTGAGGATGTCAAGAAGTTCCTGCACTACAACGCCAACAAGGCGCTTATGAACCTCGGCTACGAGGCCATGTTCCCCTCGACGGTGACGAACGTGAACCCGGCGATCCTGTCGGCGCTCTCGCCCAACGCGGACGAGAACCACGACTTCTTCAGCGGGTCGGGCTCCTCGTACGTCATCGGCAAGGCCGTCGCGACCGAGGACGACGACTGGGCGTTCTGACCTCTCTGTCAGACACCGTACGAAGGGTCCGGATGCTGCGGCGTCCGGGCCCTTCAGCGTTCCAGGCCGTCCCTCCCGCCCTCATCCGGCGTTTGTCACGCCGCAACGCATCCGCCACGAGCGCGGGCGCATCGTTACCATAAGGTCATGACCGACGAGAGTCCCCGCTTCAGCCCCGTGATCGCCCTGATCGCGGTGTCGGCGATGTGGGAGGGGCAGCTCGCCTCCGCCCTGCGCGACCTCGGCATCTCGACACGCAAGTTCGGGCTGCTCGGGCACATCGGCGCGGAGCCCGGGATCTCCTTCTCCGAACTCGCCCGCCGCTCGCACATCACGGTGCAGTCCGCCCATACCGCCGTCCGCACGCTCGTGGACGAGGGGCTCGTCGCCGACGCCATGGCGCACGCCGGCGCGGCATCCGATCTCACCGTCACAGAGAAGGGCGCGCGCGTCCTGCAGGAGGCGCGCGACCGCCTCGCGGCGCTCGACGGCGCCCTCACCCAGAACCTTCCCGGCGTGGCGACCTCGCTCGACGGCATCCGTGCGGGGATCATCTAGCCCTTCACCTAGGCTGAAGGGGTGTTCCATACCCCCGCTCGACTGTTCCGTGTCCTCGCGATCGCCGAGATGGTGTCCTGGACCATCCTCATCGCCGCGCTGATCCTGCGCGCCACCCTCAACTGGGCGCTCGCCGTCACGGTCGGCGGCAGCATCCACGGATTCGTCTTCCTCTCATACGGCGCCACCGCGATCCTGGTTGCGCTGAACAACCGGTGGCGGATCGGCGTCGCCGTCCTCGCCGTCGGCTCCGCCGTCATCCCGTACGCGACGGTGCCCGTCGAGCGGTGGCTGCATCGGCGCGGGATGCTGGAGGGGGCCTGGCGGATCGAGGAGTCGAGCGACCCCGCGGACCGGCGCTGGTACGACGCCCCGATGCGCTGGTTCCTGCGCCGGCCCTGGGTGCTGGCGCTGCTCCTCGTCGCGGCCATCGTGGTGCTCTACGTCGCGCTCGTCCTGATCGGACCGCCGGTTCCGCACAGCGACTGACGGGCGCGCGGGCGTGCTCGCACGGCAGCCCCGGGTGAGCGCCGCGCCGTGTTCCCTACGATGAGGATCGTGAGCACGCAACGCAGGAAGGTGGCGATCGCCCTCGGCGGCGGCGGAGCGCGCGGCTACGCGCACATCGGCGTCCTGGAGGAGCTGACGGCCCGGGACTATGACGTCGTCCAGATCTCCGGCACGTCCATGGGCGCCGTCATCGGTGCCCTGTTCGCGTCCGGCCACCTGCCGGAGTACAGCGAATGGGTGCGAGGCCTGCGCCGGCGCAGCGACGTGGTCAAGCTGCTCGACCCCAACTTCTCCGGGTCGAGCGCGGTCAAGCTGGGACGGGTCCTCGCGCGGGTCAACGAGATCATCGGGGTGCAGCGGATCGAGGAGCTGCCGGTCGACTTCACCGCCGTGGCGACCGACCTGTGGGCCCGCCGCGAGGTGTGGTTCGACTCCGGCCCGATCGACACGGCGCTGCGCGCGTCGATCGCCATCCCCGGCGTGTTCCCCCCGATCGCGCTCAACGGCCGCCTGCTCGTGGACGGCGGCGTCGCCAACCAGGTGCCGGTGAGCGTGCTCGCCTCCTCCGGCGCGGACCTGACCGTCGCCGTCACCCTGGACGGGCACGGCACCGTCACCCAGCCCGGCAAGGGCCTGCCGGTCCACACCTCCTCCGACGAGGAGGAGGACGCCGCGGTCTGGTCGGACCGGCTCCGGACGCGGATGGGCAAGCTGATGGAGGCGGAGCCCATGCGTTCCATCGCCGCACGCATGGCCGCACGGCCCCAGCAGCAGCGCACCGAGGGTTCGGGCACCTCGGTGGCCGACCTGTTCGAGGAACTGCCGACCGGGTTGCGCGCGTCCGACGTGGCCACCCAGTCGCTGGATGTACTGCGGTCGATCGTGCAGCGCTACCAGTTGGCCTCCTTCCCGACGGATGCGCTCGTCGTCGTGCCGAACGACTCCGTCGGCACGATGGACTTCCACCTCGCGGAGGAGCAGATCGAACTCGGCCGCCGGCTGGCTGCCGAGACCTTCGACCGCGCCGGCATGCTCACCGGGCTCGGCGACGTCGAAGCCTGACGGCGGATTCCGTGGGCCGGCGGCGGCTCCGGATGCCGTGATCCACGGCATCCCGTCACGATCTCCGCCGTTGCGCCGGCCCACCGGTCCCGCGCGCCGACTACCGTGTGAGGATGATCCGCACCGTCGCCCGCTGGCTGCTCGCCGCCCTGCTCGTCGCGGCGGGCGTCGGACACCTCACGACTCTGCGTCGCGGGTTCCGCATCGCCGTCCCCGATTGGGCGACGGAGCTCTTCCGCACGGACAAGGACACGATCGTCGTCGTCTCCGGTGCCGTGGAGATCATGCTGGGGCTCGCGTTCGTGCTGCTGCCTCGCGAGCGCACGCGGGTCGGGCTCGCGATCGCCGCCTTCTTCGTCGCGGTGTTCCCCGGCAACGTGCACCAGTGGCGGACGGGGGCGTCCGCCCCCGGTCTCGACACCGACCGCCGACGCCTCGCGCGCCTCTTCCTGCAGCCGGTCCTCGTCGCGTGGGCGGTGTGGGCAGGGCGGCCGGGGACGGCGGGGACGCTCAGCGGCGCGTCGACACGGTGACCGTGAACTTCGGGTCGCGCGCGACCTGCCGCGTCGGCCCGACGATGCGCTCCAGCACAGGGCGGTACCGCAGCGGCGAGTTCCAGACGCACCACAGCTGACCGCCGGGGCGGAGCACGCGGGCCGCGTCGGCGAAGAGCCGCGGCGCGAGCCGGTCGGTGACGGCGGACCCGCTGTGGAACGGCGGGTTCAGCGCGATGAACGACGCGCTGCCGTCGGGCCGGCGCGCGAGCGCATCGTCGCGCACGACCGTGACGCGGTCGGCGACGTCGCTCGCGAGCGCCGTCTCGCGGGCGGAGCGGACGGCCGCGGCCGACTGGTCCGTGGCGTAGACGAACGCGGACGGATGCCGCAGGGCGAGGTGCGCCGCGACCGCGCCGCTGCCGCACGCGAGGTCGATGAGCGGGTCGTCGGCCGAACCGCCGGAGAGGTCGGCCGGAAGATGCGCGAGCAGGAGACGGGTGCCGATGTCGAGCCCGGCGCCGGCGAACACGCCGCCGTAGGCGCGGAGGACGATGTCGCCGTCCTGGGCGGCGGCGGCGACGGGGTCGGCACCCGCGGTCGGCGCGGTGGCGATGAGGACGCGGGACTTCTGCCGTGCATGGGTGACGTCGACCCGCGCGAAATGCGCGCCGAGCACGTCGTTCATCGCGAGCGTCATGTGCTTGATACGGCCGCCGGCGAAGACCCGCACGGCGGGGTCGGCGTACGCGGCGAGGAGGCCTGCGATGTCGCGGAGCGCGTCGAGGGACCGGGGCAGGCGCAGCAGCACGACGCGGGCGCCGGTCACGAGGTCCGCTGCCAGGGGGAGCGAGGTCGTCCGGCCGGCGAGACCGAGGCGCTCCGCGTTGGCGGCGAGCGCGCGCTCGCCCAGCAGCGCATCCTGGTGCACGCGGACGTGCACCGACCCGTCCGCGACGGCGCCCAGCGCGAGCGCGCCGTACGCGTCGCCGATGACGACGACCTCGTCCGGACCCGCTCCGGCGCGCGCCGCCGCCGACTCGTCGAGGATCAGCCGGTCCGCGGCATCCGCTGCCGCCAGATCCGGCGCCTCGACGTCCGGCCAGCGGCGCAGCTGCTCGAAGGGGATGCTCATTCGTCGTCGTCCGCGTCATCCGCGTAGCGCAGCCGCGCGTCGCCCGCGTCGCACTCGTCGCCGATCCGGATGCCGTCCGCCAGGCGACCCTCGCTGCGCAGCTGCTCGAGGGAGGCGACGGCGCGCCGCCGCAGCTCCCACGGGTCGATCGTGTTGACGTACACCTTCGTGCCGCCCTCGAAACCGGCGGGCGTGGAGATCCGCCATTTCAGGACGACGCGCCAGGGCATCGGCCACGGTGCACCGGGCGGTCGGTAGTGCCACTCCTCGTTCGTCGGGACGTGGACGCCGGTCGCAGCGTGCAGCGCGTGGACGAGGTCGGAGACGGCGCGGATGCCGGCATCCGAATGCTCCTGCGGCAGGTTCGCGGCGCTCGTGGAGAACACCTCGAACGCGGGATAGCGGTGTCCGATGCCCGCGAACGCGACGGCGCCGTCGTTCGCGGCCACGACGAGCCGCTCCGCGACGGCGAGGTCGGCGATCTCGTGCTGGTAGAGGCGCCGATCGGATGCCAGCATCCGCAGTTCGCGGTCGACCTGCGGGCCGGACTCGTCGATCGCGACGAGCTGCTTGTGCAGATGCTCGAAGGAAGCCCCGGCGGGGCGGAGCCAGTTCTGGAAGACGGCGACGTACGCGGCGTGCGGCTGCGCGGCCTGGATCTCCGCGAGCGAGCGGACGGTGAAGGCCATGTAGGCGGCGTGCTCCCTGGGGGTCAGCGCGCCGGAGGAGACGAGCTGATCATCGGTCTCGGCGCCGTCGACGACGTGGCCGCGGGCGACCACGACGTCGTGCGAGCCGCCGAGGAGGTCGAGCGCGGCCTCCTCGATCGAGGTCGCCTCGCCGGAGGCCTGCGCCCGGATGGCGGCGAGCCGCTCGACGTGGGCGCGGCCCACCGGGTCGGAGAGGTATGCGCGGGCCCACTCGAACACCGAGGCGGGCTGGCGGAAGCCGTGGTTCTCCCGCCAGTACTCCGCCGAGACGATCTCGAACAGGTTGCCGAAGCGGCGAAACTCGGCGACCGTGTCGCCGAGCTCCGCGGCGGGGACGCGGCGAAGCTCGGTGAAGTCGGGGCCGACGAGCCGGGCCTTCTCCGGCGTGGTCTCCAGCTGCCGGTCGGCGCAGAACGCGCACAGCCGGTGCTCCTCACCAGGCGCCAGGCGGCGGGGTGCGGCGGGTGGCACGTCGATGGGCCGTCCGGCGCGGCCGGGGACCGTCCAGACGCGGGTCCCCGTCAGGGGACCGACCTGTTTCACGGTGCCGTCCGGCATCCGCACGATCGCCCGTGCTTCGCTCACCTCGCCAGCCTACTCAGCCCGGCACAATGGACGGCATGCGCATCGTCGTGCTCACGGGGGCGGGCATCTCCGCGGAGAGCGGGGTGCCGACCTTCCGCGACGCGGACGGTCTCTGGGAGGGGCACCGCGTCGAGGACGTCGCGACGCCCGAGGGGTTCGCGCGGGATCCGGACCGGGTGCAGCGCTTCTACGACGAGCGGCGCCGCGCCCTGGCGGCCGTCGAGCCGAACGCCGCCCACCGGGCGCTCGCACGGCTGGAGGGCGCGCTCGGCGACGATGTCCTGGTCGTGACCCAGAACGTCGACGACCTGCACGAGCGCGCCGGGTCGGTGAACCTCGTGCACATGCACGGCGAGCTGCGCCGTGCCCGGTGCGCGGCGTGCGGGGCGCGGCCCGCGTGGGAGGGCGATCTCGTCGGACGGCCGGCGTGCCCGGCGTGCGGGCGCCGGGAGCTCCGGCCGGATGTCGTGTGGTTCGGCGAGCTGCCGTACGAGCTCGACCGCATCGAGAGCGCCGTTCTGGCGTGCGATGCGTTCGCCGCGATCGGGACCTCCGGCGCCGTCTATCCGGCCGCCGGCTATGCCGCGCTGGCGGCGGCGTTCGGCGCGCGGACGATGGAGCTCAATCTCCTGCCGACGGCCGCGGACGTGCCGTTCGACGAGGTGCGCGCCGGCCCCGCGAGCGTGATCGTCCCGCGCTGGGTCGACGACCTCCTGTCCTGACCGCCGCGGGGGCGCGGCGTGACCCATACTCGGATGATGAAGACCACCGCCCGCTGGATCCTCGCCGCCGCCATGATGTTCGCCGGAACCAGTCACCTGTTCTGGGCTCGCGAGGAGTTCCAGGCGCAAGTCCCGGATCTCGTCACGGAGGTCCTCCCGATCGACAAGGACGCCGTGGTCGTGGCGTCCGGCGCCGTGGAGATCATGCTGGGCGCCGCGCTCATCGCGCTGCCGAAGGAGCGCCGCCGCGTCGGCGCGATCCTCGCCGCGTTCTTCGTCGCGATCTTCCCCGGCAACATCGCGCAGGCCCTCGGCAAGCGGAAGGGCTTCGGGCTCGACGACGACAAGGCGCGGTTCGTCCGCCTCGCGTTCCAGCCGGTGCTCGTGGCCTGGGCGCTGTGGAGCACGTCGCCCCGCCGCTAAGTCCGGACGTTCCCGCCGCGCAGGCGCGAGACGGCATCCACCGTGGCCGCCAGGATCAGCACACCACCCGTGACGATCAGGTACACGCCGGCGTCCAGGCGCAGCAGCGCCAGGCCGTTGATGATCGTCGCGATCATGAGCGCGCCGATCGCGGCGTGGACAAGCCGGCCGCGTCCGCCGAAGAGGCTGACGCCGCCCACGACGGCTGCCGCGACGCCGGAGAGGACGATGTCGCGTCCCGCCGCGCCGTCCACCGAGCCCAGGCGCGTCTGCGCGAACAGGCCGGCGACGACGGCGAGGCCGGAGCAGATCACGAAGCAGCCCCACTTCACCCAGCGCACCTTGATGCCCGCGCGACGGGCGGCCTCGGCGTTGCCGCCGATCGCGTACACGTAGCGGCCGAAGGTGGTCCGGTCGAGCACGAACGTGCCGATCCAGAGGATCGCCAGGACGATCGGGACGATGATCGGCACGCCCTCGATCGGGATGACCGACTGCGAGCGGTTGAGGTTGAGGATGGCGACGGCGATGCCGCCGAGGATCGCGATCGCGGCGAGCTTGATAAAGACGAGGGAGATCGCCCGGTTCGGAACGCCCGCGCGCGTGCGGCGCCGACGGTCCCAGAACGCCATGCCGCCGGAGATCGCGAGGATGACGGCGAGCATGACCCACCCGCCCCAGACCGGCAGTCGCCCGTTCTGCAGGGCGATGAGCTCCGGTGCGTTGATCGGGTACAGGCCGCCGGCGCCGATGATGAGGAGCGCGAGGCCCTGATAGCCGAGGAACAACCCCAACGTGACGACGAACGAGGGGATGCCGACGCGGGCGACGAGGAAGCCGATGAGGGCGCCGGTCGCCAGGCCCACGGCGAACCCGATCAGCAGCGCGAGCGGCCAGGGGAGTCCCTGCTTGACGTTCAGCACGACGAACGTCGCCATCGCGACGCCGCCGGTGACGCCCGCGGAGAGGTCGATCTCGCCGAGCAGCAGGACGAACACGAGCGCCATGCCGAGGACGACGAGGGGTGCGGCCTGGTTCATGAGGTTCGCGAAGTTGATCGGCGTGAGGAAGAACCGGTTCAGCATGCCGAACAGGATGACGAGCACGATGAGGCCGGCGATCGCGGGGAGCGCCCCCATCTCGCCGCCGCGCACGCGCTGCAGCCACGCGCCGATCTGATCGCCGAGCCCGCCTTCGACGCCGGAGCCGATCGCGTCGCCGGCGAGCGGGTCGGGCCCCGCCGCCGTCCGGGTGCTGGTGTCCACGCTCACAGGTCGCCTCCGGTCGGGATGGTGCTGGTGCCGACGAGTTCGACGCCGGGCGGGGTCTTGGTTCCGGTGATGTAGCCGACGATCTCGTCGCGGTCGGTCTCCGCGGTCGGGACCTGCGCGACCATCTGGCCGAGATAGAGGACGGCGATGTCGTCCGCGACGGCGAAGACGTCCGCGAGGTTGTGGCTGATCAGCACGACCGCGACGCCCTGCTCGGACAGCCGGCTGACGAGGTTCAGCACCTGCTCGGTCTGCGCGACGCCCAGGGCGGCGGTCGGCTCGTCGAGGATCACGACGCGCGCCTTCTTCAGCACGGCGCGCGCGATCGCGACGGTCTGCCGCTGCCCTCCGGAGAGGCTGGAGACCTTCTGCCGGACGGACTTGACGGTGCGCACGGAGAGCGAGCGCAGCGTGTCGGACGCGTCGCGCTCCATACGGCCCTCGTCGAAGGTGCCCCCGGAGGTCTCCTCCCGGCCGAGGAACATGTTCTGGACGATGTCGAGGTTGTCGCACAGCGCGAGGTCCTGGTAGACGACCTCGATGCCGAGGTGGGACGCGTCGCGCGGCGTGTGCAGGACGGCGGGCTCCCCGTCGAAGAGGACCTCGCCCTCGTCGTAGGGCTGGACGCCCGCAAGGCCCTTGATGAGGGTGGACTTGCCGGCGCCGTTGTCGCCGACGAGCGCGGTGACCCTGCCGGGGTGGACCTTGAGGCCCACGCCGCGGAGGACGCTGACCGGACCGAAGGACTTCTTCACGTCCCGCAGTTCGATGATCGGTTGTGTCATGTTCGCTTCCTTGCGCTGGATGGTGTGCCCTCTGCACCGGTGCGCGCGTGGGGCGCCGCGTCGGTGAGGACGCGACGCCCCGGCGCCGGGACGGGTTACTCGACCCCGAACTCCGCGCACTTGTCGGCCATGCTGACCCCGGCGATGTCGCCGGAGCAGATCTCCGACGCGGACGCGTCACCGGCGGCGACGACATCCTTCACCTGCTCCGGACCGACCAGCTGAGGCGTGACGGCGATGTAGGGCGTGCCGTCCTCGAGCTCCTGGTCAGCGGTCGGCGTCTCGCCCTTCAGCAGGGCGACGGCGATCTCGACGGCCTTGTCGGCCTCGAGCTTGACCGGCTTGTAGACCGTCGCGGTCTGCCAGCCGGCGAGGATGTTGCGGAGCCCCTCGAGGTTCGCATCCTGACCGGAGACGGCCACTCCTGTGATGCTCTTGTCCTGCAGGACCTTGATGACGCCGTCGGCGTTGGTGTCGTTGGCCGCCCACACGCCGTCGACCTTTCCGTCGTTGGCCGTGAGAGCCTGCTCGAAGTTGGTCTGGGTGACGCCACCGTCCCAGACGCCCTTGGGCTCGGCGACCGCCTTGACGCCCGCCGCCTCCATGACCTCGACGGCGCCGTCGTGGAACATCTTCGCGTTGCCGTCGGTCGGGTCGCCGCCCATGTAGAACACCTGCGCCGTCTTCGGGTCCTTCCCGGCGGCCTCGAGGCCGTCGAGCACGGTCTGGCCCTGCAGGCGACCCACCTCGACGTTGTCGAAGGACACGTAGTAGTCGGCGCCCTCGAACGGGCGGTCGTACGCGATGACCGGGATGCCCTGGCCCTTGGCCTTGGCGGCGACGCCCTTGGCCGCGCCGTTGTAGTCGACGAGCAGCATGACGCCGCAGCCCTGCGTGAGCTGCTGGTCGGCGATCGTGGCGTACTTCGAGGCGTCACCCTGGGCGTTCTGGATGTCGACGTCGAAGCCGGCGCCCTCCAGGCCCTCCTGCAGGTACTTGCGGTCGAAGTTCTCCCAGCGCGGCGAGGACGCGGCGTCGGGCAGGATCACGCAGGCGCGCTGCGCGTCAGCGGGCTCTTCGGGATCGCCGCTGCCGGTGGGGGGCGTGCTGCCGGAACAGCCGGCCAGGAGGAGGGCCGCGGCGCTGCTGAGGGCAGCCACCGCGAGCAGGGAGCTCTTCTTCATGATTCGCCTTTCGTCATCGAATTGCGTTCGGGTAGTGCACCATCGCGCTGTGGATGATCATTCATCCGTTCACGTCTTGTCGTCAAGACTTGAACATAACGGATTGGCATCCGTGCCGAGAAGTCCGCGACGTGGATACCGGGTCGGTGCCGCCTCAGGCTCGTCCGGCGGCCACCCGCGTGCGGCGGGAGAGCGAATCGACCGTGACGGCGAGGACCAGCACCACGCCCGTGACCATGAACTGCACCGAGGAGTTGAGGTTCAGCAGGGTCAGTCCCGACGAGATCGACTGGATGACGATGACGCCGAGGAGCGCCGCGAAGGCCGTGCCACGGCCGCCGAAGAGCGACGCTCCGCCGATGACGGCGGCCGCGATGGCGTTGAGGTTCGTGTCGCCCGCGCCGGAGCTCTGATTGGCTGCGGCGAGCCGGGCGGCGGCGAGCACGCCGCCCACGGCGGCCAGGCTCGAGCACAGGGCGAACACCGAGAGGTAGATCCGCTCGACGCGGATGCCGGCGCGCCGGGCCGCCTCGACGGAGCCGCCGACCGCATAGACGGCGCGCCCCCAGCGGGTGCGCGTCAGGGCGAGGTGCAGCAGCACGACGAGGGCGAGGAAGAGCAGGAACATGACCCCGACGCCGCGGGACTGGTTGAGGTACCACGCGGCGGGGAGCAGGACGGCGAGGAGCAGTGCCCCGCGCAGCGCGATGGCCCGGTAGCTCTGGCTGTCGAGGTTCGCCGCCGCCCGCCGCCGCGAGCGCCCGGCGAGCGTCCAGGCGAACGCGGCGGTCGCCGCGACGACGAGCGCGTACGAGGCCCAGTCCGGCAGGAAGGCGTGCTGGGCGAACTGGACGATCCACGAATCGAACGGCAGGTTGATCGATCCGGCATCCCCGAGCACCCACAGCTGCAGGCCCAGGAAGCCCAGGAGCCCCGCGAGGGTGATGACGAAGCTCGGCAGCCCGAACCGCGTGTACAGCAGCCCGTACAGGATGCCGACGACGCACCCCGCGGCGACGGCGATGAGCACGGCGACCAGGAGCGGCCAGCGCAGCTGCACGAACGCGACGGCGAGGATCGCGGCGGCGAGCCCGGACACCGACCCGACCGACAGGTCGATCTCGCCGAGGAGCAGCACGACGACGATGCCGAGCGCGATCGTGCCGATCGCGGCGCACTGCATCGTCAGGTCGACGAGATTGCGGCTGGAGAGGAACACCGGGTTCAGGATCTGGAAGACGGTCCAGATGAGGGCGAGGCCCACGATGACGGGGAGCGCGCCGAGGTCACCGCCGCGGACGCGGCCCCACACCCGGACCGCCGCGGCGCGGACGCCTTCGCGCTCCGGCTCGTCGAGGCTCACGGGGCGCCGCCGTCCGGGCGGCGACGGCCCCGCGGGGTCAGCGGGGTCACGGTGGCGTCCGTCGTCGTCGCCGGCTCCTCGCGCCGCAGCGCCTGCCTCCGGCTGACGGAGTTGTCCACCGCGCCCGTGATCGCCGCGATGAGCAGCTCGCTCGTCACGTCCGCCGCGTGGTACTCGCCGTTGTTGCGCCCGAGCCGCAGCACGACGACGCGGTCCGCCACCGCCATGACGTCGGCCATGTTGTGGCTGATGAGCACGACCCCGTGCCCGCGTTCGCGGAGCCGCTCGATGAGGTTCAGGACCTCGGCGGTCTGCGCGACGCCGAGCGCGGCGGTCGGCTCGTCCAGGATCACGACGCGCGGCTCCCCGACGAGGGACCGCGCGATCGCGACGGTCTGCCGCTGTCCGCCGCTGAGCGAGGCGACCGGGGTCCGGACGGAGGGGATCTTCGCGGCGAGTTCGCGCAGCAGCGCCCACGTGCGCTGCTCCATGCCGACCTCGTCGAGCCGGCCCTCGGTCGTGAGCTCGCGCCCGAGCCAGAGGTTCGCAACGACGTCGAGGTTGTCGCACAGGGCGAGGTCCTGGAACACCGTCGCGATGCCGAGTTCCTGCGCGTCGGCGGGGCTCGTGATGTGGACGGGGTCGCCGTCGAAGAGGATCTCGCCGGCATCCGGGGGGTGCACCCCCGCGAGGACCTTCACGAGCGTCGACTTGCCGGCGCCGTTGTCGCCGACGAGCGCGACGACCTCGCCCTCGCTGACCCAGAAGTCGACGTCGGTGAGGGCCTTCACGGCGCCGAAGTGCTTGTCGATGCCGCGCATGGTCAGGACGCGGTCGCGGGGTCGGCCGCTGCGCGGCGGGGTCACGGTGCTCAGCGTCGGATCCTCACTGGAGGCCGGCGGCGGCGCACGCGGCCGCGTAGTCCGGCGTACAGATATCCTCGACGCTCCAGAACCCGTCCGCAACGACGGTGTCGAGGATATCGGCGACGGTGACCGCGACGGGGGTCAGCAGCGTCGCGGGCGTCCCGTCGACCTCGATCTCCCCGGTCACCGTGCGCCCGTGCAGGAGGTCGACGGCGACCTCGGCGGCGCGCTCCGCCTGCGGCTTCAAAGCCTTGTAGACCGTCATGTACTGGTCTCCGGCCACGATCCGCTGCAGCGCCGACAGCTCGGCATCCTGTCCCGTCACGACGGGGAACGGGGAGACGTCGGCCGCGCGCAGCGCCGCTACGGCGCCGCTGGCGGTGCCGTCGTTGGCGGCGTAGACGCCGGCGATGTCGGCGCCGTACTGCGAGATCTGGCCCGCGACCCAGGACTGGGCCTTGTCGGGGCTCCAGTCCGGGGTGTCGTACGCGGCGAGGACGCGCAGCCCGCTCTCGTCGAGGATGCGTCGCGCGCCGGCGCGGAAGAGGGCCGCGTTGCTGTCGGTGGGGGAGCCGTTGACCATGAGGATGCCGGCATCCGCCTGCCCCCGGTCGGCGAGCGCCGTGACGAGGGCGGTGGCCTGCAGCTCGCCGACCCGCTCGTTGTCGAAGGAGATGTAGTACGCCAGGCCCCCGCCGGAGATGAGGCGGTCGTACGCGATGACCGGGACGTCCTGGGCCCGGGCAGCGGCGACGATCGTCGCCGCGGCGCGCGCGTCGACCGGGTCCAGGACGAGCACCTCGGCGCCGGCCGCGAGGGCGGACTCCGCCTGCTGCTGCTGGCGCGCGGCATCCTGGTCGGCGTTGGCGTAGAGCACGTCGTAGTCGCCGAGCTCGGCGACCCGCGCCTCGAAAAGGGGGCGGTCGAACGTCTCGTAGCGGGCGGTCTTCTTGTCCGGCAGGAGCATCGCGATGGGGCCGTGTGCGCTCGTGGACCCCGGGACGCAGGCGGTGAGCGCGCCCGCGAGGACGCACAGCCCGAGCAGCAGGATCGGCAGGCGCCTCATGCCGTGATGGACAGGACGTCGGCGTCGACGCGGACGTGGTCCAGGGCCGTCGCGATGGCGCCGCGGCACTCGGCCCATTCGCCGAAGGACGCGCCGACGATCTCGGGCAGGCCGCCGGTCGCGGCGAGGGCGGAGCGCTCCAGCGCATGCCGCATCGGCGCCATGAGGATCTCGCCGGCCTGCGCGAGCTCGCCGCCCACGACGATGAGCTCCGGGTCGAAGAGGTTGCAGAGGCTCGCCGCCGCGATGCCGATGTGCCGGCCGGCATCGGCGATCACCCGCTGCGCACCGCCCACGCCGTCCTCGGCCGCGGCGATGAGGTCGCCCAGTCGCTGCATCCCCTCGCTCTCCGGGAAGAGGGCGAGCAGCGCGGGACCCGCGGCGTACGTCTCGAGGCAGCCGCGGTTGCTGCACCGGCAGAGCGGGCCGTTCTCGTCGATCGTGACGTGGCCGATCTGCCCCGTCTTGCCGCTCGCCCCGCGGAAGAGGTCGCCGCCGACGATGAGGCCCGCGCTGATCGTGTGCCCGACGCGGATGTAGACGGAGGACGACGCGCTGCGACCGCTGCCCTCGCGCGCCTCGGCGAGGCCGCCCAGGTTTGCCTCGCTGTCGACGTAGACGGGCCGGTCGATGCGGGCGCTGAGGCTTTCGGCGATGTCGATGCCCTCCCAGCCGGGCAGGAGTCCCGGCGTGGAGACCATCCCGGTGCGCGGGTCGATCGGCGCGGGGACGGCGAGCCCGACGGCGAGGAGGTCGGCGAGCGTGCCGCCGAGGGTGTCCATCATGTCGCCGAGGATGATGCTCAGGCGGTCGAGTTCGGCGTCATGGCGGTGACCCGGCGCGAGCGGCACGGTGTTCTCGGCGACGATCGTGCGCGTCGCATCGGCGATCGCGATGCGCAGCTGACGGCTGGAGAAGTGCACGCCCGCGACGAGGCCGACCTGCCGGGCGAAGGAGACGAGGGTCGCGCGGCGGCCGCTGCGCGACGTGAAGGACGTGTGCAGGATGCCGGATGCCGTGAGCTCCTTGACGATGTTCGACACCGTCGCGGGCGAGAGCCCGGTGTTCCCGGCCAGCTCGATCTGGGTCAGCCGCCCATGGCGCTTGAGCGAATCGAGCAGGCGGGCTCGGTTCGCCTCTCGCAGCGAGGACTGCGATCCGGGTGGGGTGCTCCGGCGTACCACGATCGCCACTGTACCCGTTCGCACCCCACCCGGCCCCCTGTTCGTCAGCGCGTGCGGGCGACGGTGACCGTGCCGGTCTCCTCGTCCAGGCGCGCGCGGTCGACCTCGTCGACGTCGTGCAGCGAGATGCCCCGCGTCTCGCGCAGCGAGATGACGGCCACGAACGTGATGGCGGCGGCGATCGCGAGGTAGATCGCGATCGGCACCCAGCTCCCGAAGCCCTGCAGCAGCGCGGTGGCGATGACGGGCGCCAGCGAGCCGGCGACGATCGACGTGACCTGGTAGCCCAGCGAGACGCCGGAGTACCGCATCCGGGTCGGGAACATCTCCGACATGATCGACGGCTGCGGCGCGTACATGAACCCGTGGATGACGAGACCGAGGCAGATCGCCAGGATGATGATCAGCGGCTCCTTCGTGTTGAACATCGGGAACGCGATGAAACCCCACCCGGCGGCGAGGATCGTGCCGATCATGTACACGGGGCGCCGGCCGATCCGGTCGGTGAGCCCGCCGAGGAGCGGCACGACGATCATGTGCACGATGTGCGCGATGACGAGCCAGCTGAGGATGGCGGTGGTGTCCATCTCGAGCGCGAGCTTGAGGTAGGTGATCGAGAACGTCACGACGAGGTAGTACATGATGTTCTCCGCGAACCGCAGGCCCATGGCCGTGATGACCAGGCGGGGGTAGCGGCGGAGCACCTCGAAGACGCCCACGCGCACCTCGGGGCGCTGCGCGACCTCCTGCTTGGACTGCTCGAAGATCGGGGCATCCGTGATGCGGGTGCGGACGTAGTACCCGATGGCGACGATGACGACCGACAGCCAGAAGCCGATGCGCCAGCCCCACGCGAGGAAGTCCTCGGCGGAGAGCACGCTGTTGAGCACGAGGAGCACGATCGTGGCGAGCAGGTTGCCGATCGGGACGGCGGCCTGCGGCCAGGACGCCCAGAAGCCGCGGCTGTGGTCGGGGGAGTGCTCCGCGACGAGCAGGACGCCGCCGCCCCATTCGCCGCCGACCGCGAAGCCCTGCGCGAAGCGGAGCACGACGAGGAGCACGGTGGCCCAGATGCCGATCTGGTCGTAGGTGGGCAGGCATCCCATGAGGAAGGTGGCGACGCCGACCAGGATGATGGCCAGCTGCAGCAGCTTCTTCCGGCCGTACTTGTCGCCGAAGTGGCCGAAGACGATGCCGCCGAGCGGACGCGCGACGAAGCCGACCGCGTAGGTGAGGAAGGCCTGGATGACGGGCGTGTACGGGTTGTCCGCCGGCGGGAACATGATCAGGTTGAACACGAGCGTCGCCGCGGTGGCGAAGAGGAAGAACTCGTACCATTCGACGACGGTGCCGGCCATCGATGCGGTGACGACGCGGCGCAGACCCGAGTCCTTGGACCGGGGATTCTGTGCGGTGGGGGTGGCAGATGCCATGGCGCTGTTACCTCCTTGTAGAGCGCGGAATACGGCAGGGGGCTGCCGCGCGCCAGGAACGCTACCTGAGAGTTGATTCAGGTACAAGGAGGGTCTGTGCACAGAGAGTGTGCGTTCACGCACACCGCGTTTCAGGCGGGGTCGGCGGGATCCGTCCGCAGCCGGACGCGCACGATGTTCGTGGACTCGTCGAGTTCGGCGACCGTCGGGTGCGCCTTGACGAAGTCGGAGAAGGAGCGGTGCCCGAGGGCCTTCTCGCTGAACGACGGGTCCATGCGCTTGAGGAGGTTCTTGACGGCTGAGAGGTGCACCCAGTCCTCGTCGGTGCGCTCCTGCTCGAGGCGCAGCGCGCGGCCCAGCAGCTCGGGGGTCGGATCGTCGGCCTTCTTCGCGCGTCGCCGACCCGTCGTGGTCGCCGTCTCCGTCTTCTTCTCCGTCACGGGCGCGGAGACGCCGGGAAGGCCGTCGTAGGAGTCGAACTGGTCGCACGCCGCCGCGAGCGACTTCGCGGTCGAGCCGGCCACGCCCACGCCGACGACGAAGCGGCCGAGCCGCTTGCAGCGCTGCGCGAGCGGCACGTAGTCACTGTCGCCGCCGACGATCACGACGTGCGTGAGGTCGGGCAGGCGGAACATGTCCTCGACGGTGTCCACGGCGAGGCGGATGTCTGCGCCGTTCTTCGCGTACGCGGCGGCCGGGAACAGCTGCACGAGGTCGACGGCGCGTGCGACGACCTGCGGCCGGTACACGGCGTTGACGGGGGAGGACCAGTCGGCGTACGCGCGGGTGAGCACGAGCGTGCCGAACGAGGCGGCGTAGTCGATGATCGCGCCGACGTCGATCATGGCCGCGGAGAGGCGTTCCGCGATCTCCGGCTCCGCGGGGTTCTCCGCGATGCGCTGGCGATCGCGGGAATAGGAGTTTCGACCGTGCACGCGGTCGTACCAGGACATGACGATGTTGTCGAAGTCGAGGTAGACGGCGACGCGGGGGTTCTGCAGGTCGGGCATCTCCCCAGTGTGTCAGTCCCGGGGGCGCTCAGCGCTCCTTCGGGTAGGTCACGCCGACCTGTGCGCGCACCTCGTCGAGGGTGCCCATGATCAGCACGCTCTGCTCGAAGGTCAGCAGGTCGCTGTCGGTGCGGCCGTCGGCGATGATCTGCTCCGCGGCGAGGGCCTGGTACTGCATGCCGCGCCCGTCGACCTCGGAGCGGTACTCCTCCCGCACGGTGCCGTCCGGGGCGATGAGCCGGAACGATGTCGGCGTGTACCAGACGCTGTCGATCTCGATCCGGGCCTCCGTGCCGATCAGGTGCGCGGTGTTCGGCCCGGCGGCGCGGGAGGAGGTGAGGAGCGAGGAGACCGCTCCCGACGCGTGCGTCAGGGCGATCGAGACCTCCGTGTCGGCGCCCGTCTCGCCGAGGCGTCCGAGCGCGCGCACCTCGACGGGTGCGCCGAGGATGTCCCACGCGAACGACACCGGGTAGATCCCGAGGTCCAGGAGCGCTCCGCCGCCCAGCTCGAGCGCGTTCAGGCGGTGGGCGGGGTCGGCGGAGATCTGCTGCGTGTGGTCGGCGGCGAGCGCCCGCACCTCGCCGAGCGCGCCGGAGCGCACGAGCTCTCGGATGCGGATCATGTGCGGCAGGTAGCGGGTCCACATCGCCTCCATGGCGAGCAGTCCCCGACCGGCGGCGACGTCGCGGATGGCGGCGGCCTCATCGGCGTCCAGGGTGACGGGCTTCTCGATCAGCACGTGCTTGCCGGCCTCGAGCGCGGCGACGGCGGGCTCGAGGTGATGGCTGTGCGGCGTGGCGATGTAGAGGATGTCGACCTCGGGGTCGGCGATGAGGTCCGCATACGAGCCGTGGGCGCGCGGGATGCCGAACTCGTCGGCGAAGGCCTGCGCCGACGCGGTGCTGCGCGAGCCGACCGCGGCGACGTCGAGGCCCGCGGTGCGCAGGTCGGAGGTGAAGGCGTGGGCGATGCCGCCTGTGGCGAGGATGCCCCAGCGAAGTCCGGTCATGGCCCGAGCCTAGCCGGGCCCGGGATGCGTCTCGGCGACGTGCGCGGCCGGGTCGTAGGCTCGGGGCGTGGCACCCGAGAACACGACCGACCCCACGGCCTCCGTCGCGCGCTTCCGCGAGCTCCTGCGCATCCCGACCGTCTCGGATGCCGACGACAGTCGCACCGATCCCGCGCCGTTCGACGAGTTCCACGCGGCCCTCGCGCGCCTCTACCCGGGCCTGCACGGGGTGCTCGAGCGGGAGGTCGTCGCGCGGCACTCGCTCCTCTACCTCTGGCGCGGGACGACGGACGGCGACCCCCTCGTCCTCATGGCCCACATCGACGTCGTGCCCGTCGTCGAAGCCGAGTGGGATCACCCGCCCTTCGCCGCCGAGCTCATCGGCGCCGGCGCCGACGCCGCGATCCACGCCCGCGGAGCGATCGACGACAAGGGGTCGCTCGTCGCGATCCTCGAAGCGGTCGAACAGCTCGTCGCCGAGGGCTTCACCCCGGTCCGCGACGTCTACCTCGCGTTCGGGCACAACGAGGAGACGGCCGGCGACGGTGCGCAGCAGATCGTGGCCGTGCTCGAACGCCGCGGCGTCCGCCCCGCACTCGTGCTCGACGAGGGCGGCGCCGTCGTCGACGGCGTCGTCCCCGGGGTCGCCGTGCCGACCGCGATGGTCGGGGTCGCCGAGCGCGGCGTCATGACCCTGCTGCTGACGGCCCGCGAGGCCGGCGGGCACGCCTCGACGCCCCCGGCGACCCCCGCGACGGCGCGCCTCGCCCGCGCGATCGACCGGCTGCACCGGCATCCGTTCCCCACCCGGATCGCCCCGCCCGTCCGCGCCCTGTTCGCCACGATCGCCCCGTACGCGCAGCCGCCGCTGCGCTGGGTGTTCGGCAACCTGGCCCTCACCGGCCCGCTGCTGGCGAAGGTGTTCCCGCACCTGGGGCCGGAGATGAACGCGATGGTCCGCACGACCGCGGTCGCCACGTCGCTCGCCGGGGCCCCCGGGGAGAACGTCCTCGCGACGACGGCGCAGGCGGCCGTCAACATCCGCCTCCTCACCGGCGACACCGTCGCGTCCGTCACGGCCCGCGTCCGCCGGGTCGTCGCCGATCCGGAGGTGGAGATCGAGGTGCGGCACGCATCCGACCCGTCGCCGGTGTCGCCGTGGAAGGGAGAGGCGTGGCGGCGCATCGCGTCGGCCGTCGCCGAGGGCCTCTCCGGAGACATCGTCACGACCCCGTACATCCAGCTGGGCGCGAGCGACAGCCGGTGGTTCACGCGGATCAGCGGGCACGTCTACCGCTTCACCCCGTTCCATCTCACCCGGTCGGAGCGCGATGCGCTGCACGCGCACAACGAGCGCATCCGCGTCGAGGTGTGGCTGCGCGGCATCGGGTTCTACCGCGCGCTGCTCAGCGGCGGGTGAGACGCGGCGCGTCGTCGCTGAGCGCCAGCACGAAGGCGAGGATCTCCCGCGCCGTGCCCTCCCGCACCGGCCCGTGGCCGAACGACCAGTCGGCGTCGGTCGCGTGCACCGTGCTGCCGGCGAGCACCGCACGCCGTTCGAACGGTGCGCGGGTGGGCCGCATACAGCGCCACGGCGCCGCTCGTGGTGGGATCCAGCGCCACGTCGCGGTCACCGGCGAGCCGGATCAGCGCGCGGGTCGCCGCCGTCAGGCTCGAGATCCGCCGGCGCCCGCCGATCCGCACCGCGGCCGCGACGGCGAGGAGAGCGGCGTCCGGGAACTCGCCTGCCAGTCGTGCATCCGCGAGGAACCCTCGGGCCTCCTCGTGTCCCGCTGCGAGGCCCGCGGCGAGCGCGATCACGCCCGCGAGGGCCTCCCGCCAGTCGCCGCTCACAGACGACTCGTCGGAGGGGGTGCGGTTGCTCAGGGGGAGATGGCGGGACAGGTCGGCCATGGCGCAAGCATAGGCGGCGACCCGAATGTGACAAGTGCGCAGGTGTCACATGCGCCCGGCCTGCTGGATGTGACGTCACATTCTGGATGCCGCACATTTCGCCGTGGAGTGGGCATAATGGTGCGCGAAGGATGTGACCGTACACATCCGCGGACGTGGAGTTCCCATGAGCGACGACGCCGGAGGCCGCAGGCCCAGCATCCGTGATGTCGCCCGCCTGGCCGGCGTCTCGCATCAGACCGTCTCCCGCGTGCTCAACGATCACCCCAGCATCCGCCCGGAGACACGGGACCGCGTCCGGGCCGTCATGGCCGACCTCTCCTACAGCCCGAACCGTGCCGCCCGAGCGCTCGTCACGAGCCGATCCCGCACGATCGGCATCCTCGCGGCCTCGGCCACCCAGTACGGTCCGGCGTCGTCGATCGCCGCCATCGAGGAGGCGGCGCGGGAGCGCGGCTACTGGGTGTCCACCGCGAACATCGACGCCGGCGACCCGCAGTCCATTCCGGACGGGCTGTCCCACCTGACCGCGCAGGCGATCGAGGGCCTCGTCGTCATCGCGCCGCAGGTGCGGGTCATCCGGGCCCTCGCGGCGCAGCACATCGACCTCCCGTACGTCACGCTGCAGTCGACCGACATCGACCCGGGCCATACGCTCTCCGTCGACCAGATCGCGGGTGCGCGTTTGGCCACGCGCCACCTCATCGAACTCGGGCACCGCCACATCTACCACCTCGCCGGACCGCAGGACTGGATCGAGGCGGAGGCGCGGATGCGGGGGTTCCTCGAGGAGATGAGCGCCTGGGACATCCCCACGACCGCGCCCGTGCTCGGCGACTGGACCGCCGATTTCGGCTACTACGCGGGACGCGAGCTGATGCGCTTCCGCGACTTCACCGCGATCTTCTCCTCGAACGACCAGATGGCCCTCGGGCTGCTGCACGCCATCCGCGACGAGGGACTGGAGTGCCCCCGCGACATCAGCATCGTCGGATTCGACGACATCCCGGAGTCCGGGCACTTCGGCCCGCCGCTGACGACGGTGCGGCAGGACTTCGCGGAACTGGGGCGCCGGTGCGTCGCGCTGCTGCTGGACGGCGCCGCGGCACGCACGGCTCCGGTGATCACGCCGGAGCTGATCGTGCGGTCCTCCACGGGCCCCGCGCCGCGCCTCTAGCGCTCCGTTACCAACCCGTTATCGCGTTCCGGCGTACGCAGGTTGACAGGCGTGCGGAGGGCAGGCCTATAGTGTGGCGATGTGAACGGTCACATGGACCGTCACACGAAAGCGAAACCGCCGCGTGTGCGAGCGCGGGACAAAGGAGTCGGGCAGTGGTGTCGAGCAGCGACGCGGAACGGTACGTCACCGGGGTGCGGACCGAAGTCACGATCGCCCGCGTCCGCGCCGACGTCGCAGCCCTGCACGCCGAACTCGTGCGCAACGGCCTCGTGGTCTGGACCGGCGGCAACGTCTCCGGGCGCGTCCCCGGCGCCGACCTCTTCGTGATCAAGCCGTCGGGCGTCTCCTACGACGAGCTGGCGCCGGAGAACATGATCCTCTGCGACCTCGACGGCAACGTCGTCCCCGGGACGCCGGGCAGCGAGCGCTCACCGTCCAGCGACACCGCCGCGCACGCCTACGTCTACCGGCACATGCCCGAGGTGGGCGGCGTCGTGCACACGCACTCCGACTACGCGGTGGCCTGGGCCGCGCGCGGCGAGGAGATCCCCTGCGTCATCACCGCGATGGCGGACGAGTTCGGCGGCCCGATCCCGGTCGGCCCGTTCGCGATCATCGGCGACGACTCGATCGGCCGCGGGATCGTCGAGACGCTCTCCGGCCACCGCTCCCGCGCCGTCCTGATGCAGAACCACGGACCGTTCACCATCGGCGCGACCGCGAAGGATGCCGTGAAGGCCGCCGTCATGCTCGAAGACGTCGCGCGCACCGTCCACATCGCCCGGCAGGGCGGGGAGCTCATCCCCATCCCGCAGGAGGCGATCGACAGCCTCTACGGCCGATACCAGAACGTCTACGGACAGACCACCGACGACCGCCGGTAGCCCGAGAACCGGGCGCGGTCACACCTGAAAACCGAACACCAAGACATCGATGTCCAGGGAAGGACTCACAGTGAAGTTGAAGCGGATTCTCGTCGCAGGCCTCGCCGCCGGCGCACTCGCCCTCACCGCCTGCGCAGGCGGCACGAGCGGCTCCGGCTCCGAGGGGGAGGGTGACGGCGGACTGATCGGCGTCGCCATGCCCACGAAGAGCTCCGAGCGCTGGATCCAGGACGGCAACGCCGTCAAGGCCGCGCTCGAGGAGCAGGGCTACAAGGTCGACCTGCAGTACGCAGAGGACGACATCCCCACCCAGGTCTCGCAGATCGAGAACATGATCACGAAGGGCGCCGAGGCGCTGATCGTGGCGTCCATCGACGGCACGACCCTGTCCGAGGTGCTGCAGACCGCGGCCGACAGCGACATCCCGGTGATCGCGTACGACCGCCTCATCAAGGGCACGGAGAACGTCGACTACTACGCGACGTTCGACAACGAGCTCGTCGGCAACCAGCAGGCGTGGACGGTGCTCAACGGCCTCGGCCTGACCGACCTCGAGGGCAACCCCCTGCCGGACGCCCCCGCCGGTCCGTTCAACATCGAGCTGTTCGCCGGCTCGCTGGACGACAACAACGCGTTCTTCTTCTTCAACGGCGCGATGGACGTCTTCAAGCCGTTCATCGACGACGGCACGCTCGTGGTGAAGTCGGGCCAGACCGACATCGAGCAGGCCGCCACGCTCCGCTGGGACGGCGAAGAGGCGCAGAGCCGCATGGAGAACCTGATCACGGCGAACTACTCCGACGGCTCCAAGGTCGACGCAGTGCTCTCGCCCTACGACGGCATCTCGCGCGGCATCATCGGCGCCCTCACCGACGCCGGCTACAGCGTCGGCGAGGACTGGCCGATCATCTCCGGCCAGGACGCCGAGGTCGACTCGGTCAAGGCCATCCTCTCCGGCGAGCAGTTCGCGACCATCTTCAAGGACACGCGTGAGCTGGCCAAGGTCGCCGCCGGCATGGCCGTCGCCGTCCTCAACGGCGAAGAGCCCGAGGTCAACGACACCGAGACGTACGACAACGACGTGAAGGTCGTGCCGTCCTACCTGCTGGCCCCCGTGCCGGTTGTGAAGGACAACGTCGAGTCGGCGCTCGTCGAGACCGGCTACTGGACGGCGGAGGAGCTGGGTCTCTGACCCGGCTCGTCAGCTGAACGCCGCGTCGGCGGCGGGGCGACCGCCTCGCCGCCGACGCACCCCGTAACCTCCCCCCAAGTCCACCAAGGAAGTCGGAGATCGTGACCGAGACCATCCTCGAGATGCGCGGCATCACCAAGACGTTCCCAGGCGTGAAGGCGCTGTCCAACGTCAACTTCGCCGTCGAGCGTGGCGAGATCCACGCCATCTGCGGCGAGAACGGCGCCGGGAAGTCCACTCTCATGAAGGTGCTCTCGGGCGTGTACCCGCACGGCACCTACGACGGCGAGATCGTCTACGCGGGCGACACCGTCGAGTTCAAGAACCTCCGCGACAGCGAGGCGCGCGGCATCGTCATCATCCATCAGGAGCTGGCGCTCAGCCCGTACCTGTCCATCGCCGAGAACATCTTCCTCAACAACGAGCGCAAGGGCGCCGGCGGCCTCATCGACTGGAACAAGACCAACTTCGAGGCGGGCAAGCTCCTGCAGCGGGTCGGGCTGCGTGAGAACCCGACCACCAAGGTCAACCAGATCGGCGTCGGCAAGCAGCAGCTCGTCGAGATCGCGAAGGCGCTGTCGAAGGAGGTGAAGCTCCTCATCCTCGACGAGCCGACCGCGGCCCTCAACGACGAGGACTCCGACCACCTGCTCGACCTCATCCTGAGCCTGCGCGAGCAGGGGATCACGTCGATCATCATCAGCCACAAGCTCAACGAGATCAAGAAGGTGGCCGACACCGTCACGGTGATCCGCGACGGCAAGACGATCGAGACCATCGCGAAGTCCGACGTGACCGAAGACCGGATCATCAAGGACATGGTCGGCCGCGACCTCGAGCACCGCTACCCCGACCACGAGCCGCAGATCGGCGAGGAGCTGCTGCGGGTCGAGGACTGGACCGCGCACCACCCGCAGGACCCCACGCGCGTCATGGTGGACAAGGTCTCGCTCACCGTCCGCGCCGGCGAGATCGTCGGCATCGCGGGGCTCATGGGGGCGGGACGCACCGAGTTCGCGATGAGCCTGTTCGGACACAGCTACGGCTCGCGGATCTCCGGCAAGGTGTACCTGCGCGGCAAGGAGATCAAGACGCGCACCGTCGCCGAAGCCATCGACAACGGCCTGGCGTACGCGACGGAGGACCGCAAGACGTACGGCCTCAACCTCATCGAGGACATCAAGCGCAACATCTCGATGGCGTCGCTGAAGAAGCTCGAGAAGGCCGGACTCGTCGACGACAACGAGGAGTTCAAAGTCGCCAACGAGTACCGCACGAGCATGAACATCAAGGCGCCGAACGTCCTGGTGCCCACGGGCAAGCTCTCCGGCGGCAACCAGCAGAAGGTCGTCCTGTCGAAGTGGATCTACTCCGACCCCGACGTCCTCATCCTCGACGAACCGACCCGCGGCATCGACGTGGGCGCCAAGTACGAGATCTACACGATCATCAACAAGCTCGCCGCAGCCGGCAAGGGGATCATCGTGATCTCCTCCGAGCTGCCCGAGCTCCTCGGAATCTCCGACCGCGTGTACGCGCTGTCGGAGGGCCGGATCACCGGTGAGATGCCGATCAGCGAGGCCACGCCCGAGACCGTCCTGAAGCTCATGACCATGGAGAAGCCCCGCTGACGGGGCAGGAGAGACACATGTCGAACGACACCCTCATTTCCGAGACCCCCTCGGGCACCGGCAGCAACCCGACCGACAACCGGTTCACGCGCTGGCTCACGACCGTCCTGTCCGACCTCGGCAAGAACGGCATCTTCATCGCCCTCATCGCCGTCGTGGCGCTGTTCGCGGTCCTCACCGACGGCATCCTGCTGCGGCCGCAGAACATCTCCAACCTGATCGTGCAGAACGGGTACATCCTGGTCCTCGCGATCGGCATGGTGATGATCATCATCGCCGGCCACATCGACCTGTCCGTCGGCTCGGTGGCCGCCTTCATCGGCGCCGTGTCCGGCGTCCTGGCGGTGAAGATGGGCCTGCCGTGGTGGCTGGCGATCATCCTCTCCCTGCTGATCGGTGCTCTGGTGGGCGCCTGGCAGGGGTTCTGGGTCGCGTACGTCGGGATCCCCGCGTTCATCGTGACCCTCGCCGGCATGCTGATCTTCCGCGGACTCGCGCTCGTCGTCCTCGGCAACGCGAACATCGGCTCGTTCCCCACCGAATACCGAGCACTCGGGAACGGCTTCCTCGGCGGGATCTTCGGTGAGACCGATCCGGACGTGTTCACCCTCGTGATCGGCGTCGTGGCCATCGTCGCGCTCGTCGTGCAGCAGGTGCGCACGCGGATGGCCCGCCAGAAGTACAAGCAGGACGTCGACCCCACCATCTGGTTCGTCGTGAAGCTCGCGCTCGTCGCGCTCGTCATCGGCTGGTTCACGTGGGCGCTCGCCTCGTACAAGGGCATCCCGGTGACCCTCATCATCCTGGCGGCGCTCGTGATGATCTACGGCGTCGTGATGAACCGGACGGTCTTCGGACGCCACATCTACGCGATCGGCGGCAACCGTCACGCCGCGGAGCTCTCCGGCATCAAGACGCGCCGGGTCGATTTCTGGCTCTTCGTGAACATGGGCGTGCTCGCGGCCCTCGCGGGACTCATCTTCACGGCGCGACTGAACCTCGCCGGGCCCAAGGCCGGTGACGGCTTCGAACTCGAGGCCATCTCCGCCGCGTTCATCGGCGGCGCGGCCGTTCAGGGCGGCGTCGGCACCATCGGCGGCGCGATCATCGGTGGTCTCATCATCGGCGTCCTGAACAACGGCATGTCGATCATGGGCATCGGCATCGAGTGGCAGCAGGCGGTCAAGGGCCTCGTGCTGCTGCTGGCGGTCGCGTTCGACGTCTACAACAAGCGCCGCGCAGGTCACTGACGTGGCGAAGGAGTCCTTCGGGCTCGGGGAGGGCCGGCCGGGCGACGATGCGTCGCCCGGCGGGCCCTCGACCGCACGCATCACGATGTGGATCATCGGCGGCGCCGTCGGCCTCTACATGGTCGTCACCGGTCTCGTCGGCGCGCTGACCGGCGGCTGACCCTCCCGCCGGCGCTCCGGTGAGCGCTCAGGGGAGCAGGACGATCTTGCCGTCGGTGCCCGCCTCCACGAGACGGTGCGCCGCGGAGGCGTCGGCGAGCGGCAGCCGGGGGCCGACCTCCACGGCGAAGCGGCCCGCCGCCATGAGATGCAGGGCCACCGGGATCGCCTCGGCGCGCCACGCCTGCTCCTGCGCGTTCAGGGGGCGGGGGCTCCCGCCCAGGAACGCGCGGATGCCGAGCCCGGCGGCGTCCTTGCCGCGGACGAGGGTCACGATGCGGTGCCGGTCGGCCACGAGGTCGAGGGAGGTCTGGATCGCCTCGTCGGTGCCGGCGATGTCGATGACGGCGGTGACCCCGCCGGGCGCCGCCGCGCGCACCCGCTCGGTGAGCGTGCCGCCCTCCGGGTCGTCGTAGCGCAGGGCGGTGCCGCCGAGCGCCGTCACCCGCTCCGCACGGCGGGTGCTCGTCGTCGCGAGGACCGTGACCCCCCACAGGACGGCGAACTGGATGACGGCCTGACCCACGGAGCCGGACCCGCCGTGCACGAGCAGCGTGTCGCCCGCGCGCACGTCGAGGGAGCGCAGCGTCTGGTAGGCCGTGCCGATCGGGACGCCGAGCGCCGCACCCTCGGCCGCGGACACCTGCGGAGGGCGCGGCGCGAGCTGGGCGGCGGGGACGACGATGTCGGAGGCGTAGACGCCGGCGGCACCGAAGACGACGACCTCGTCGCCGGCGCGGAAGCCCTCGACGTCCGCGCCGACGGCCGTGACGACACCCGAGCCGTCGCTGCCGACGCGGCGCGGATCCGTGATGGGTCCGGACGCACGGGCGCCGGAGCGCAGCTTGTGGTCGAGCGGATTGACGCCCGCCGCCGTGACGCGCACCGCGACCTCGTCCGCCCCGGGTGCGGGCACCTGGATCTCGGTGAGGGTGAGGACCTCGGGTCCTCCGAATGCGGTGTAGGTGATCGCCGTCGCCATGGCGGGTCCTCTCGGTCGTCAGTCCTTGCCGGACAGGGCCTTCGTGATGCGCTGGATCGACACCGGCTGCGCCGTGCCGAGCTGCTGCGCGAACAGGCTGACACGGTACTCCTCGAGAAGCCAGCGCGCGGCGTGCAGGGTCGCGGGGGCGTCCGGGTCGAGCGGGATCGTGCCGCCGGCATCCGTGTAGAGAGCGGCGGCGCGTTCGTACTCGGTCTGCCGCTGCCGGTCGCGGCCCGGGTTGTCGCCGAGCCCGCGGACACGCTCGAGCGCCCCCTGCAGATAACGGGGCAGGTGCGCGAGCCGCGCCGTGCCGGTCCGGGAGAGGAACGCGGGATGCAGCAGGCCCGCGACCTGCGCCTTCACATCGCCGAGGGCGGAGAGGAGCGTCATCGAGTTCTGCGCGCGGACGGCCCGGTCGACGTCACGCTGCAGCGTGAGGATGCGGGCGGCCAGTGACACGGTCCGGAACAGGTCGTCGACGATCACGGCCGACAGGCGGTCGCGGGTGGCCTCGAAGGCGGCGGTCGTGCGCACCTCGGCTCCCGCCAGGACGGCGTCGGCGACGGCGACGCGGGCGTCCTCGATGAGCGCCTTCGCGGACGGGTAGGGAGAGGTCGCGAGGGCGAGCTTCTCCGCGGCGGTGAGGTGCTCGAGCACATAGGCGGCGGGCGAGGGGACGGCCAGCAGCAGGAGGCGGCGGACGCCGTCCTGCGAGAGGCGCACGGCGCGCTCGGCCGTCGCCTCGATCCGCAGGGCGACGCTTGCGCCCTCGTCGACGAGGGCCGGGTAGCCGCGGACGACGCCGCCGGCGACCTTCGTGTCGACGACGGCGGGGAGGTCGCCGACGTCCCATGTCGTCAGGCCCGAGCGCTCCAGCGGCGCGGCGGCCGCCGGTGCCGCGGGTGAGGGTCGCGCGGTCCGCGCCGGGGCGCTCAGCGACCGCGCGACGGATTCCCGCGCGCGACCGGACAGCCGGTCCTGCAGTTCGCGGAGGTCCCGCCCGGAGCCGACCGCGCGCCCGCGCTGGTCGACGGCGCGGAACGAGACCATCAGGTGCGGGGGCACGCGGGAGAGGTCGAAGTCGGCCGCCGACACGCGCTGGTTCGCGACCGGCTGGACGCGGGCGGCGAGGGCCTCGAGGAGACTGGCCGGGGGAAGCCCGTCGTGCGACTCCGGACCGGCGCCGGCGAGCTCGTCGCCGAGCTTGGCGGCCCAGTCCGCGGCGGGGACGACGTGCCGGCGGATCGCCTTCGGCAGCGCCCGGAGGAGCGCCGTGATGAGCTCGCCGCGGAGTCCCGGCACCTGCCAGTCGAAGCCGTCCGGGCGCAGCTGGGCGAGGAGGGCGAGCGGCACGACGACGCTGACGCCGTCGTCCGGGGCTCCCGGCTCGAACCGGTAGGCCAGGGAGAGCACCTGATCGCCCTGCGTCCAGCGGGTCGGGAAGTCGCGCTCGTCCGCGCGGGAGGCGTCGTCGATGAGGTCGGCCGCGGTCATGTCCAGGAGCCGCGGCGTCCGCGCCGAGGCCTCCCGCCACCACGTCTCGAAGGACCGGACGTCGAAGACGTCGCGGGGCACCCGCGCGGCGTAGAACGCGTACACGGCCTCGTCGCCGACGAGGATGTCGCGTCGGCGCTCCCGCTCCTCGACCTTCTCCAGGTTCCGGCGGAGCTCGAGGTTCCGGCGCTCGAACGCCGTCAGCTTCTTGTCCAGGTGGTGCGTGTTCCACTCCCCGTCGACGAGCGCGTGCCGCAGGAACAGCTCACGGGCGAGGTCCCGGTCGATCCGCGCGAGCTGCACGCGGCGGCGCGGGATGATCTCGACCCCGAAGAGCGTGACCTTCTCCGCGGCGACGGCGGCGCCGGCATCCTTCGACCAGTGCGGGTCGCTGATGCTGCGGTGCGCGAGGTCGCCGGCGAGCTCCTCGGCCCACGCCGGGTCGATCGCGGCGACCGTCCGGGCGAACAGGCGCGAGGTCTCCACGAGCTCGGCCGCCATGACGGCATCCGGTGACGCCTTCCGCAGCCCCGAGCCGGGGAAGATCGCGAACCTCGCCCCGCGCGCGCCGCGGTACTCCGCGAGGGGCCGCCGCTTCGGATCGGGCTTCGCGCCGCCGGTCTTCCCGGCGCTGCGCGTGTCGAGGATGCCGATGTGCGAGAGCAGCCCGGAGAGGATCGCGCGGTGCACGGCGGCCGGGTCGGCGGCGGCCCCCTCCGTCGTGGCGCTCCGCCGCTCCCCGTCGCGCCCGCCGCGACGCTCCCCGCTCAGCTGGCGCAGCTGGCGGTGCACGTCGAACCACTCCCGCACCCGCACGTAGTTGAGGTGCTCCGCGCGGCACAGGCGCCGGAAGGCGCTCGAGCCGAGTTCGGCCTGCTGCTCCTGCAGGTGGTTCCACAGGTTCAGCAGCGTGAGGAAGTCGCTCGTCGGGTCGGTGAATCGGGCGTGGAGGCGGTCGGCCTCCTCGCGTCGCTCCTCGGGGCGCTCGCGGACGTCCTGGATCGAGAGCCCGGCGACGATCGCGAGGACGTCGGGAGTGACGTTCAGGCGCCGCGCCTCCAGCAGCATCCGGGCGAATCGCGGGTCGATGGGGAGCCGGGCGATCTCCCGGCCCATCTTCGTCAGCTTCGGGGTCGTCCCGCCGGTGATCGCCTGCAGCTCGGTGAGGAGTTCGAGCGCCGCCTTGACGCCGCGGGAGTCGGGCGGGGTGAGGAACGGGAACTCCGAGATGTCGCCGAAGCCGAGCGCGAGCATCTGCAGGATGACGGAGGCCAGCGATGTGCGGAGGATCTCCGGCTCGGTGAACTCCGGCCGGGCCGCGAAGTCCTCCTCGGCGTAGAGGCGGATGGCGATGCCGGGCGAGGTGCGCCCCGCGCGGCCGGACCGCTGCTGCGCCGACGCCTGCGAGATCGCCTCGATGGGGAGCCGCTGGATCTTCGAGCGTGCGCTGTAGCGCGAGATGCGCGCGGTGCCGGCGTCGACGACGTAGCGGATGCCGGGGACCGTGAGGCTCGTCTCGGCGACGTTCGTCGCGAGGATGATGCGGCGGCGGACGCCCCGCACGGTCGACGGCTCGAACACGCGGTGCTGCTCGGCGGCGGAGAGCCGGCCGAACAGGGGCAGGACCTCGGTGGGCCGCGCGTCCTTCGCGTACCGGCCGCGGACGGCATCCATCGCGTCGCGGATCTCCGCCTCGCCGGGCAGGAAGACGAGCACGTCGCCGTCGGACTCGCGGTCGAGCTCCCCGAGCGCGCCGAGCAGGGCATCCACGTCGTCGTCGGTGTCGTCGTGCGCGCGGTAGCGGATCTCGACGGGGTAGGTCCGGCCGGAGACCTCGATGACCGGGGCGGGCGTGCCGTCGGGCGCGGCGAAGTGGCGCGCGAAGCTCTCCGGATCGATCGTCGCGGACGTCACGATGACCTTGAGGTCGGGGCGCTCGGGGAGGATCCGCGAGAGGTACCCGATGAGGAAGTCGACGTTGAGCGAGCGCTCGTGCGCCTCGTCGATGATGATCGTGTCGTAGCGGCGCAGCAGCCGATCGCGGTGGATCTCGTTGAGGAGGATGCCGTCGGTCAGCAGCGCGACCTTCGTGTCGGCGGAGACCTGGTCGGTGAAGCGGACCTTGAAGCCCACGGTCGAGCCGAGGGGCACATCCATCTCCTGCGCGATGCGCTCGGCGATCGTCCGGGCCGCGATGCGGCGCGGCTGCGTGTGCGCGATGGACTGCCGGCCGAGCTCGAGGCAGATCTTCGGCAGCTGCGTCGTCTTGCCCGATCCGGTGGCGCCGGCCACGATGACGACCTGGTGCTCCGCGATGGCGCGCGCGATCTCCTCCCGCGCGGCGCTGACGGGCAGCTCCGGCGGGTAGAGGATGCGGGGTTCCGGCGCGGGCATAGCGTTCCATCGTATGACGGTCCGGGCCGTGGCCGGGTTCCTTAGGCTGGACCCATGACGATTCCCGCGCTCACGCTCAACGACGGCCACACCATCCCCCAGCTCGGCTTCGGCGTCTTCAAGGTCGACCCCGCCGAGACCGAGCGGATCGTCTCGGAGGCCCTCGCCGCCGGCTACCGGCACATCGACACCGCCGCGATCTACGGCAACGAGGAGGGTGTCGGCCGCGCGATCGCCGCCAGCGGCATCCCGCGCGAGGAGCTCTTCGTCACGACGAAGCTGTGGTTCGAGGACCAGGCCGGAGACAAGCCGCTCGCCGCGATCGACACGAGCCTGGACAAGCTCGGCCTCGACCGCGTCGACCTGTACCTCTCGCACTGGCCGGCACCGAAGAACGGCCACTTCGTCAACGCCTGGGAGCGCATGATCGAGATCCGGGATGCCGGCAAGGCCACGAGCATCGGCGTCTCCAACCACCTGCCCGAGCACCTCGAGAAGGTCATCGCGGCCACCGGCGTGACGCCCGCCGTCGACCAGATCGAGCTGCACCCCGCCTATCAGCAGCGCGAGGTGACGAGCTTCGCCGCCGATCGCGGCATCCTCATCGAGGCGTGGGGGCCGCTCGGCCAGGGCAAGTACCCGCTGTTCGAGGAGGAGCCCGTTGCCGCGGCGGCCGCTGCGCACGGCAAGACCCCCGCGCAGGTCGTGCTGCGCTGGCACCTCCAGCAGGGCCACATCGTGTTCCCGAAGTCGGGCACGCCGGAGCGCATCCGGGAGAACCTCGACGTCTTCGGCTTCGCGCTCACCGACGACGAGCAGGCCGCCATCACGGCGCTCGAGCGGGGCGGGCGGGTCTCCGCGCACCCCGACGAGGTGAACTAGACCCAGCCCTGCATCCAGTTGTGCAGGCGGTAGAACTCGTACGGCACCTGCATCGCCGACCACAGCGGATACCAGAAGACCGAGAGCGCGAGGGCGACCGCCAGCACGACCAGGACGACCCGCTGCCCCGCGAGCCGCCGTGCCGCCGAGGCGTGGGCGGGCCCGGCGATGTCGCGGAGCGCGAAGGTCAGCGCGAGCAGCAGGAACGGCAGCAGGGCGATCGTGTAGAACTGGAACACCGTGCGCTCCGGGAAGAGCAGCCACGGCAGCCAGGTCGCCGCGATCGCGGTGAGGAGCACGGCGTACCGCCAGTCACGGACCACGACGAAGCGGTACCCGATCCACACCGTCGCGGCGACGCTCGCGTACCAGAGCAGCGGGTTGGGCATCGAGTAGAGGATCTGCAGGCAGCCCTGCGCGCTCGCGCAGCCGTCCTGGCCGTCCGGGACGCTGCCGGTGAACATCGCCGTCGGGCGCCAGAGGAACGGCCACGCCCACGCCGGCGACATGTAGCTGTGCGGCGTCGACATGCCGGCCATCGAGGTGTAGATCGTCTCGTGGTAGCGCCAGAGGCTCTGCAGCGACAGGGGGACCCAGCTCCAGACGCCCGTCGCGGGCTGCGCGTCGGCGTCGTGGCGGCCGTAGCCGCCGTCGGTCAGCAGCCACCCCGCCCAGGAGGACAGGTAGACGACGAACGCGACGGGGACGAGCAGGACGAAGGACGCCGCGCCCTGGCGGACGGCGTCCATCGGCCAGAACGAGATGCCGAGGCGCCGCCGCTCGAGGGCATCGGTGACGACGAGGTAGAGGCCGACGGCGGCGAGCACCCAGACGCCGGACCACTTCACGGCGCACGCGGCGCCCGCCGCCGCGCCGGCCGCGACGACCCACGGCCGGTTCCAGCGCACCGGGCCCCACCGCGGGGGTGCACCACCGTCGGTGCGCGCGCGCACGATCCCGGCGAGCCGGTCGAGGTGCGCGCGGCGGTCGAGGACCATGAACCACACCGCCAGCAGGATGAAGAACGCCAGGAAGATGTCCAGCAGGGAGACGCGGCTCATGACGATCGCCTGGCCGTCGATCGCCAGGAGCCCCGCGGCGATCGTCGCGAAGACGACCGAGGGCACGAGCGCCTTGGCGAGGACGTACAGCACGAGCACGCATGCCGTGCCGATGAGGGCCGCCGCGATCCGCCAGCCGAACGACGAGTCCGCGCCGAACAGCGCCATTCCCGCGCCGATGAGGTACTTCCCGAGCGGCGGGTGCACGACGAAGCTCGGGTCCGTCGTGAAGATGTCGGTCTCCCCGGCGGCGAACCGCGCGTTGGCGTCCTCCGGCCAGGTCGCGGCGTACCCCAGGACCCATTGCGACCAGGCGTCCTTCACGTAGTAGGTCTCGTCGAAGACGAGGGCGTGCGGGTGGCCGAGGTTCACGAGCCGCAGCACGGCGGCGAGCAGGGTGACGAGCAGGGGAGCGAGCCACCCGGCGACGCGGCGGAGGCGGGGCTCGCCGGACAGCCGGGCGCGCCAGCGCTCGTAGGGGGTCGGGGGTGCCGTCGGCAGGAGGGTCTCGACCGTCGTCGTCACGTCGACCAGCCTATGCTGGGGCGGGTGATCATCCTCGCCGCGACGCCCATCGGCAACCTGGGGGATGCCTCGCCCCGCCTCGTCGCGGCGCTAGAAGCCGCCACCGTGATCGCGGCGGAGGACACCCGCACGGCGCAGCGGCTCCTGCAGGCGCTCGGCGTCGACAACCGGCCGCGGCTCGTCGCCCTCCACGAGCACAACGAGCGCCAGCGCGCCGCCGACCTCGTGGAGCGGGCGCGGGAGGAGGACCTCCTGGTCCTCAGCGACGCCGGCATGCCGACCGTGAGCGACCCCGGCTACGCGCTGGTCGTGGAGGCCGTCTCGCAGGGGGTGGCGGTCACCGCGATCCCCGGCCCGAGCGCCGTCGTCACGGCGCTCGCCGTCGCGGGACTGCCCACGGACCGCTTCACCTTCGAGGGGTTCCTCCCACGCAAGGCCGGAGACCGGCGATCGACGCTCGCCCCACTGTCCGCAGAGCGGCGCACCATGGTCTTCTTCGAGGCCCCGTCGCGCATCGCGGAGAGCCTCGCCGCAATGGCGGGCGCCTTCGGCGCCGACCGGCCCGCGGCCGTCTGCCGCGAACTGACGAAGCTGCACGAGGAGGTCGTGCGCGGACCGCTCGGCGAGCTCGCGACGTGGGCAGAGGGCGGCGTGCGCGGTGAGATCGTCGTCGTCGTCGCCGGGGCCCCGGCGCGCGAGGTGTCCGCCGAGGATGCCGTCGCCGAAGTGCATCGGCTCGTCGCCGACGGCATCCGTCTCAAGGATGCCGCCGCCGAGGTGTCGGCGCAGACGGGCCTGTCGTCGCGGACGCTGTACCAGGCGGCTCTCGCCGCCCGGTCAGCCACCTCCTGAGGCGCGCGTGACGCGCCCGATCAGCCCTTGACGGAGCCGGCGGTCAGGCCGCCGATGATGTAGCGCTGCAGCGCGAGGAACAGCACGAGCACCGGGATGGCGGCGAGGATCGCTCCGGCCGCGAACAGCCCCCAGTTGCTGGAGAGCTGGTTGGACACCCACTGGAACATGCCGACGGCGAGCGTCCAGTTGTCCTCGGAGACCAGGATGATCTTCGAGATGATGTAGTCCCCGAACGCCGAGATGAACGCCAGCAGCGCCACGACCGCGAGAATCGGAGTCACGAGCGGGAAGATCAGCCGCCAGAAGATCACGGCGTGCGAGGCGCCGTCGATCTTCGCGGACTCGTCGATCTCGATCGGGACCGTGTTGAAGAACCCGTACATGAGGAACGTGTTCACGCCCAGGGCGCCGCCGAGGTACACGCAGATCAGGGCGATCTTCGAGTTCAGGCCGAGGGCGGGGAAGACCTCGCCGAGAGCCAGCAGCATGAGGAAGATCGCGACGAACGCGAGCGCCTGCGGGAACATCTGGATGATGAGCAGCGCGGTGAGGCTCGTCCGGCGGCCCTTGAAGCGGAACCGGGAGAACGCGTAGGCCGCCGCGGCGCCCATCATGACGGCGCCGATCGCCGAGACGCCGCCGACCAGCAGCGTGTTGCCGTACCAGGTCCAGTAGCGGGTCTCCGACAGGGCGGCGTAGTTCCCGAGGTCCAGCACGCTGAAGATGGCGTTGCTGGCGGCCAGGTTGCCGTTGGGGTTCAGCGACGCGGACAGCACGTACACGAGCGGGAAGATCGCGTAGAAGAGGATCACGAGGGCGACGAGGTACTTCCAGCCGACCTCGGTCAGCCAGCGTCGCCGCCGCGCCTTCGTCCGGTCCTGGGCCGGGCCGTGGTCCGAGGTCGTCGCGCGCGTCTGAGTGGGAGCGGACATCACTGGTACTCCTCGAGCTTCTTGGTCTGGCGGAACGCCAGGGCGGAGATGAGGCCGACGACGATGAACACGAGGATCGACAGGGCGCTGGCGAGGCCGTAGTCCGCCTTGCCGCCGGAGACCCCCGAGATGTCCCAGATCGCGGAGATCAGGATGTCGGTGGATCCGAGCGCGTACGGGGCGCCGGGTATCGCGGGGCCGCCGTTGTTGAACATGTAGATGATGGTGAAGTTGTTGAAGCTGAAGGCGAAGGACGAGATCAGCAGCGGCGCCGTCGCGACGAGCACGAGCGGAAGGATGATGGAGCGCAGCTGCCGGAAGCGGCCCGCCCCGTCGATCGACGCGGCCTCCAGGGCGTCCGCGGGCAGCGCCTGGATCGCGCCGGTGCAGACGAGGAAGTAGTACGGGTAGGTCAGCCACACGTTGACGAACAGCACGGCCCCCCGGGCGAGCCACGGGTCGCCGAGCCAGTCGATGTTCGCCCCGCCGAAGAAGAACTCGTTGATGACGCCGAACTCGGCGTTGAACATGCCCCGGAACAGCAGCGCCGACATGAACGCCGGGAAGGCGTAGGGGAGGATGAACAAGGTCCGCAGGATCTTCCGGCCCTTGACCCGTTCGTCGTTGAAGATGATCGCGAAGACGAGCCCCATCGCGAAGGGGATCAGCACCGAGAGGATCGCCCACGCGAACGTCCACACGGTCACGAGGCCGAGCGGCTCGAAGAGGTCCGGATCGGTGAAGAGGCGGACGAAGTTTGCGAAGCCGACGTTCGCGGTCCAGCCCGTGGCGAGGGTCGTCCCGTCCTCGGCGGCGAAGGTGCCGTCCGCGGTGGCGGAGTAGACCGTGCCCGTCGCCGTGTCGGTGATCGTCTGCGCGTCCGGGTTCCACTCCATCGTGGAGAGGTAGACGGCGCCCGTCGTGCCTTCACGCGTGCGGATCGAGCCGTCGTTGGGGTCGTCGGAGATGGGCACCCGCAGCTCGACGACGGCGTCCTGCATGGCCGGGTCGCTGATGAGCGTGTTGCGCGGCACGACGTTCCAGCCGGGCACCTCGGTGGCGGCGCCCGATCCGGACGCGTCGCCGACGACCTGCAGCGGCTGGTCGGCGGTGCCGGCCTTGATCTCGCCGTCCTCGACGATCGCGAACCCGAGTTCGCCGTTCTGCTCGATGACGGTGAGCGGGTAGGAGGGGGAGCCCTCGACGCGGCGCTCGCCCTGGCTGAGCGCGGCGTTGACGGCCTGCTCCTGCGAACCGACGTGGCCGGCGCCGTAGTTGGTGAAGGCGATGTACGCCGTGTAGCCGAAGATGAAGACCTGGAAGATCAGCAGGAACGTCAGTCCCGGCAGGAGGTACTTCAGCGGCAGGGCTCGCTTGGTGAAGTAGATGATGTCGGCTGCCACCAGGACGAGGACCGCGGCGGCGAAGATCAGCCACGCTTCCGCCCGGAACGCGGCGACGATGCCCATCAGCCCGAAGGCGTTGATCACGGCCATGATGGCGAGCTTCACGAGGAAGCCCCAGCCGAGGCCGCGCCAGTCGCGGCCGTGGGGTTCCTTCGAGGGGGCCGGTGACAGCGGCGCCTTCGGCGGCGTCGTGTCAGCGGCGATCGTGCCCTGCGGGACCGACATGTTCATCTCCTTCGACGAGGCGAATGGTTCCGGGGGCGGGCGGCGTGCGCCGCCCGCCCCCGGAGGGGATCAGCCGATCGTGGCCTCGAGGTCGGCGACCATCTTGTCCCACGTCGACACGGGGTCGGCGCCCTTGATGATCTGCACCTGAGCGGCGTTCCACAGGTCCCAGACGGAGCCCATCTGGGGGATGTTCGGCATCGGGACGCCGTTCTGCGACGACGCGACGAAGCCGGCGATCACCGGGTCGGCCGAGACCTCTTCGGCGATGGTCGACCACGCGGGGATGCGGGGGTCGGCCTCGTAGAGGGCGCGCTGCGCGTCCTCGGTGGCGAGGTAGTTCACCAGGAACTCCTGCGCGACGAGGGCGTTCTCGCTCTCCGCGCTCAGGTAGAAGCCCTGCACGCCGACGAACGGCGATGCGGTCTCGCCACCCGCGGACGGGATCGGGTTGACCTTGACGTTCGCGCCCTGCGCGGTGAGCGCCTCGATGGCCCAGGGACCCTGGATCGTGTAGGCGGCCTTGCCGGAGGCGAACAGCTCGTTGTTCGTGTCGTAGTCGACCGTGGTCGAGATGTTCCCGGTGCCGGTCTCGCCCTTCTCGCCGAGCCACGCGGCGAAGGCCTGGCCGGCCTCGCCGCCCATGCCGACCTCGGTCGTGTAGCTGCCCGAGTCGTCCTGGACGAACACCGGCGCGCCGAACGAGGTCTGGAAGCCGTACATCGTGTACGCGTCACCGGTCTGGCCGGCCGTGTTGATCACGAACGGGCGCTCGGCGCCGGACGCGGTGCCGGCGGCGACCATCTCGTCCCACGTCGCGGGGGCGTCCTCACCGACGAGGTCGGTGTTCTGCACGAGCGCGATGGTCTCGAGGGAGTAGGGCAGCGCGTAGAGCTGGCCGTCGTAGCTGAACGCGTCCAGCGCGACCTGCTCGAACTCGCCCGCCACGTCGCCGAGGTCGAGCGTGGAGACGACACCGGCTTCGACGAGGCCGCCGAGCCAGTCGTGCGCGCCGATCGTGATGTCGGGGCCCTCGCCGGTCGGAACCTGGTTGGTGAAGTCGGTGCGGATGTCGTCGAAGTTCTTCTCGACGAGCTCGACGGTCGCGCCGGTCTCCTCTTCGAACGTCGCGGCGGCCGCCTCGATGGCCGGCTGGCGGTTGGCGTCGGTCCAGATCGTCAGCGTCACGCCGCTGGCGTCGATGGGTCCGGCGTCGGTCTCGTCCGGGGCCGGGGTGTTGCCGCCGCCGGAGCAGCCGGCGAGGAGGATGGTGGTCGCGGCGAGCGCGGCGACTCCGATTCCCAACTTGCGCATGGATTTTCCTTCCATAGGGTGGTCGATCCTGCGAGGCCTCTTACGAGGTCGCGCCGTCACGACCGATGGTGGTTGCTGCGGCCAGCCGGCCGCAACGGGTGTTTCTCAGTGCGATGTGCGCGGGAGGGTGCCCGCACACGGTGTGGTGATGTGGAGTGTCAGGACTGCGCACTCCGATCTGCTGTGTGCGGCGAGCGGATGACGGCGACGTCGCCGCCCGCAAGCTCCAGCATGCCGTCGGTTGCGGTCTGCGTCAGCAGATCCACCCCCGAAACTGACAACGAAACGGTCACGGCCGAATGGTTGATCGCGACGAGGAAGTCGGCGTCCGCACTCGTGCGCCGGACGACCTCGACACCGGCCGGGAGACCGGCGGGGGCGACGCCGGCGTCGGCGTAGACCTCGGTCATGACCGCCGCGAGACCCTCGGCATCCGGGCGGGTGCTGATGTACCAGCCGGTGCCGGCCCCGTGCCGGTTTCGCGTGATGGCCGGCTCACCGGCGGCGGGGCCGTCGACGTACACGCCGCGGACGTCGGCGCCGGAGAGGACGAGGTCCTCCTGCCAGACGTCGGCCGTGACGGGGCGGCCGGCGAAGTCGACGGTGCACGTCGCGCCTTCGCGCAGCGGCAGGTGCTCCTCGACGCGCAGCCCGAGCGCGGGCTCGAGGGGAGCGGCGAAGCCGCCCGCGTGCACGGCGTCGTTCTCGTCGACGACGGCGGAGAAGAACGAGACGACGAGCGTGCCGCCCTGCGCCACGTAGCGGTTCAGGTTGTCGGCATCCGCGGTGCGCAGCATGTACTGGGCCGGCGCGAGGACGAGCTTGTAGCCGGAGAGGTCGTGGCCCGGCAGCGCGAAGTCGGCGGTGATGCCGTCGCGCCACAGGCGCTCGTAGAAGGCGCGGATGCGCTCGCCGTGGTCGACGTCCTCGGAGGGGCGCCATTCGAGATCCTGCGCCCAGAACGACTCGAAGTCCCACAGGATCGCGACATCGGCCTGCACGCGCGAGCCGCGCACCTCGTTCAGTCCCGACAGCTTCTCGCCGAGGTCGACGACCTCGCGCCAGACGCGGGAGGTCGTGCCGGCATGGGGGAGCATCGCGGAGTGGAACTTCTCCGCGCCGGAGCGGGAGGCCCGCCACTGGAAGAACAGGATGCCGTCGGCGCCGCGCCCGAGGTGGGAGAGCGAGTTGCGCGCCATCTCTCCGGGGCGCTTCGCGACGTTGCGGGGCTGCCAGTTCACGGCCGAGGTGGAGTGCTCCATGAGGATCCACGGGGTGCCGCCGCCGACCGATCGGGTGAGGTCCGCGGCGATGGCGAGGCCGATCTCGCCTTCCTCGTCCGCCGCCCAGAGGTAGTGGTCGTCCGAGACGATGTCCACCTCCCGCGCCCACGCCCACAGGTCGCAGCCGTTGTGCTGGTTGGCCATGAAGTTCGTCGTGATCGGGCGGTCGCTGTGCGCGCGGATGGCGTCGCGCTCGGCGATGTAGCACTGGCGCAGCTGGTGGTCGGTGAAGCGCGCGAAGTCGAGGCGCTGCGCGGGGTTCACGACGCTGGGCGCGGCGGCGGGGGCGCCGACGTGCTCCCAGTCGCCATAGTGCTGACCCCAGAACGCGGTGCCCCACGCGGCGTTGAGCGCGTCGAGCGACCCGTAGCGCTCCTGCAGCCAGAGCCGCCAGGCGCGGACGGCGTTCGGGGAGTAGTCCTCGCCGACCGGGACGCCGTACTCGTTGTGCACGTGCCACAGCACGACGGCCGGGTGGTTCCCATAGCGACGGGCGAGCTCGGTCGCGATGCGGACGGCGGCCGCGCGGTACGCGGGGGAGGAGTGCGACGCCATGCCGCGCGCGCCGAAGCCCATCGTGACGCCGTCGCGCGTGAGGACGCGGGCGTCGGGGTGATTCGCGAAGAACCAGGCCGGGGGAGAGGCCGTCGGGGTCCCCATGTCGACGGAGATGCCGTTCTCGTGCAGGAGCTCGACCACCTCGTCGAGCCACGTGAAGTCGAAGACGCCCTCGCTCGTCTCGATGAGCGCCCAGGCGAAGATGCCGATGCTCACGAGGTTGACGCCTGCCTCGCGCATGAGCGCGACGTCCTCGCGCCAGGTCTCGCGGGACCACTGCTCCGGCGTGTAGTCGCCGCCGAACGCGATCGCGTCGAGCTTCGGCCAGGTGGGAGCGGTCATTGCTTCGGGTCCTCGAGAGTCTCGGGGGCTGTGACCGGTCACAGCCTGTGCCGTCAGTTTACGTGCCCGAAACATGCGCCGCGGGGACTCGTTACCGAACTGTGACCGGTCCCATCTTCATGCGCGCCGGGCCGGGCGGCGTGGAGGCGCAGGGGTAGAGTCTCGACCGTGGCATCCCCCGACAGCGTGCGAAAGCCGACGATCCGTGACGTCGCGCGCGTCGCGGGCGTCTCGCACGGGACGGTGTCCCGGGTTATCAACGGCGGTCACTGGGTCTCGCCGGAGGCGCGGACCGCCGTCGAGGAGGCCATCGCCCGCACCGGGTACACCGTCAGTCACGCCGCGCGGAGCCTCGCGACGGGCCGGGCGAACTCGGTCGCGTTCCTGCTCACCGAGCCGCACCACCTGCTCTTCAACGACCCGACCTTCGCCCTGCTGCTGCGCGGGGCGACCGAGACGCTCGCGCAGCGCTCGATGACGCTCGTGCTGCTCGTGGCGGACACGGCCGCGGAGCGGGCGAACATCGAGCACTACGTCCGCGCCGGTCACGTCGACGGTGTCCTCCTCATCTCCTCGCACGAATCCAACCCGCTGCTCGCCTCGCTCATCGCGGCCGGCATCCCGACCGTCTGCAGCGGCGTCCCGCTCGGCGATCGCGCGCATGTGCCGACGGTCTCCGTCGACGAGGAGGGCTCGGCGCGGGAGATGACCCGGTACCTGATGACGCGGGGATACCGGAAGATCGCCGTCATCACCGGCCCCGACGACACCCCGGGCGGTCGCTTCCGGCTCATCGGGTTCCGCCAGGAGATGGGCGACCGGTTCGACCCGGATCTCGTCGAGCAGGACGTCTACTCGAGCGAGGCGGGCGCCGCCGCCATGACGCGGCTGCTGGAGCGCGCCCCCGACATCGACGCCGTCTTCGCGGCATCCGATGTCATGGCCGTCGGCGCGATCGCCGCGATCCGCCGCGCCGGCAAGCGCGTGCCCGAGGACATCGCCGTCGCCGGCTTCGACGACTCCGGGCTCGCCGAGACGCACGACCCTCCCCTCACGACGATGCGCCAGCCCTGGGCGGACATCTCCCGCACGATGGTCGACATGGTGCTGGACGTGATCAGCGGCACCCCGCGCGAGTCGGTCGTGCTCCCGACGACCCTCGTGGTGCGCGAGAGCGCCTGAGCGTCGGCGCGCTGGCGCCCCTGCCACTTCCCCTGCCCGCGGCGTGTCACACCACCGGCGGGTGACCTGCGACCGCATTCGCCGTTGCTGTGACACGGCACGAGGGCGTGTCACACTACGCGCGGGTAGCCCAGGCCCGGACCCGCAGATTCTGTGACACCCCGGAACGGTGGGGAACGCCGGACGGTGACGGCGGCGGCGGGCGGCGCCGGCGGAGGACGAGAAGGGGTGGGCGTCATCTGACCCTGCGGCATCCGGCGCCCCGCCTAGAATCGACGGGTGACTTCCGGCGGCTCGTTCTACATCACCACCCCGATCTACTACCCCTCCGACCTGCCCCACATCGGACACGGGTACACGACGGTGGCCGTCGACGCGCTCGCGCGCTGGCACCGGCAGGCCGGTGACGACACCTGGATGCTGACCGGCACCGACGAGCACGGTCAGAAGATGCTGCGCGCCGCGGCCGCCAACGGCGTGACGCCGCAGGAGTGGGTCGACAAGCTCGTCCAGGAGTCGTGGTTCCCGCTGCTGGAGACCCTCGACGTCGCCAACGACGACTTCATCCGCACGACGCAGCCCCGCCACGAGGAGCGCGTCCAGCAGTTCGTGCAGGCGCTGTACGACCGCGGCTACATCTACGCGGGCGAGTACGAGGCGCTCTACTGCGTCGGCTGCGAGGAGTTCAAGCCCGAGTCCGAGATCGTGGACGGCACCGGTGCGTTCGAGGGCCTCAAGGTCTGCGCCATCCACTCCAAGCCCCTCGAGCTCCTGCAGGAGAAGAACTACTTCTTCAAGCTCAGCGAGTTCCAGGACCGCCTCCTGGAGCTCTACAAGACCGAGCCGGACTTCGTCCGCCCCGACTCCGCCCGCAACGAGGTCGTCTCCTTCGTCCGCAGCGGCCTGAAGGACCTGTCGATCTCCCGGTCCGCGTTCGACTGGGGGATCCCGCTGCCGTGGGACCCGTCGCACGTCATCTACGTCTGGGTCGACGCGCTCCTGAACTACGCCACCGCCGTCGGCTACGGCACCGACCCGGAGCAGTTCGACCGTCGCTGGCCCGCGTACCACGTCGTCGGCAAGGACATCCTCCGCTTCCACGCCGTCATCTGGCCCGCCATGCTCATGGCGCTCGGCCTCGACGTGCCTCGCGGCGTCTTCGCGCACGGCTGGCTCCTCGTCGGCGGCGAGAAGATGTCCAAGTCCAAGCTGACCGGCATCGCGCCCACGGAGATCACCGACGTGTTCGGCTCCGACGCGTACCGCTTCTACTTCCTCTCCGCCATCCCGTTCGGGCACGACGGCTCGTTCTCTTGGGAGGACCTGTCCGCGCGCTACCAGGCCGAGCTCGCCAACGGCTTCGGCAACCTGGCATCCCGCACCACGGCGATGATCGCGCGCTACTTCGACGGCGTGGTCCCCGCGCCCGGCGAGGAGAACGACGCCGACCGCCGCATCCAGCAGGTGGTCGCGGATGCCGCCACCGCCGCCGACGCGGCGATGGCCCGCTTCCGCCCGGACGAGGCCATCGCCGCGATCTGGACGATCGTCGACGCCCTCAACGGATACATCACCGACAACGAGCCGTGGGCGCTGGCGAAGGATGACGCGCAGCGCGCACGCCTCGGCACCGTCCTCTACACGGCCGCCGAGGGTCTCCGCGCGCTCGCCGTGCTGCTCTCGCCGATCATGCCGGACGCAACCGAGAAGCTCTGGACGGCGCTCGGCTCGACCGAGGCGCTCGAAGGCCAGCTGCTCCGCGAGGCCGGCCGCTGGGGACGCCTGCAGCCCGGTACGACCGTGACCGCCCTGGCGCCGCTCTTCCCCCGCGTCGAGCAGACCGCCTGACGCGCGCGGAGCGAGAACGCATGGCCCTGCCCGCCGAGAACACCGACCCGAGCCAGTACGTGCGCCAGCGCGAGAAGGGGTCGCGTGACGTCAGCTACCCGGATGCGCCGGAGGCCCTGCGCATCCCGGTCTACGACAACCACGCCCACCTCGAGATCGAGGACGGCGAGGAGGGGCTGAGCCTCGACGAGCAGCTCGACCGCGCGGCCGCCGTCGGTGTGCACGGCGTCGTGCAGGCCGGCGGTGACATCGAGTCGAGCCGCTGGTCGGCGTGGGCGGCGGCCAGCCATCCGCGCGTGCTCGCCGCCGTCGCCATCCACCCGAACGAAGCCCCGGCGTATGCCGAGAGCGGCATGCTGCCGCAGGCGATCGAGGCGATCGACGAGCTCGCGGCGCAGCCACGCGTCCGCGCGATCGGGGAGACCGGCCTCGACTTCTTCCGCACCGACGAGGCCGGCCGCCCCGCGCAGTTCGAGGCGTTCGAGGCCCACATCGCCCTCGCGAAGAAGCACGACATCGCGATGCAGATCCACGACCGCGACGCACACGACGCGGTCCTGGAGACCCTCGAACGGGTCGGCGGGCCGGCGCGCACCGTGTTCCACTGCTTCTCCGGTGACGAGGCCATGGCGCGGTACACCGCGGAACGCGGCTACTGGCTGAGCTTCGCCGGCAACATCACGTTCAAGAACGCCCAGAACCTCCGCGACGCCCTGGCGGTGACGCCGCTCGAGCGCATCCTCGTCGAGACGGATGCGCCGTTCCTGACCCCGGTGCCGCACCGGGGCCGGCCGAACGCGCCGTACCTCATCCCGGTGACGGTGCGCTTCATGGCCGCCGAGCTCGGCCTCGATGTGGACGAGCTCTCCGCGCAGCTGGCGGCGAACACCCTCGAGGTCTACGGCTCGTTCGACTGACCCCGCCGTCCCCGCACCGGGAGGACCCGGTTCAGCGGGTCGTCGACCCGCGCACGAGCTCCCACGGCAGGTCGACGACGGTCGTGCCCACGAGGCCGCCGATCCGGCCCAGCGTCTCGAAGACCGCCTCGGCCGCCTGCTCGGGGTGCACGCACACGTGCGTCACGCCGAGCCGGGAGTTCAGGGCGCACTCCGTCGTGCACAGCGCGATGAGCTGGATGTCGCGCGGGATCACGAGCGATGTGGCCTCGAGCTGCAGATAGATCTCCGGGCCCTCCTCGCAGAACGCGAAGACGGCGTCCGCGCCGGCGTCGACGACCTCGCGCAGGCGACGGTTCAGCGAACGGCGCCCGGCGTCGACGCGGGCGATCCGCCCGTCGAATCCGTGCACCGTCATCCACGCGCGGTAGGCGGTCTCGCCGATCTCGTCGCGCGGGTGGCCGCCCTCGTCCACGAGGAAGGCGATCCGCTCCGCGCCGCTCGCGGCGAGGAGGTCGAGCCCGGCGCGGACGGCGGCGTCGTAGCCGGTGCGGATGCTGAGACCGCGGTCGGTGTCGATGAGGAGGTCGTTCGCGACGATCGGGATGCCGCGGGCCACGGCCTCCCGCAGGACGGCGTGCGTGCCGTGCGCGTCCGGGAAGTAGAGGACGTCGATGTGCGCGCCGGCGAGGAGGTCGGGGCGCGACTCCGGCAGCACCGTGACGGTGAACCCGTGCGCGGCCGACGCGCGGACGAGGGCGTTGAGCTGGCGGGTCCGGTGCAGCGCCCAGCGCTTCGCGGAGTCGTCGTCGGCATCCTCGGCCATGACGAATCCGACCGACATCGTCCGCCCGCTGCGCAGGGCCGCGGCGTACTTGTTCGGGACGTAGCCGAGTTCGGCGGCGACGGCCTTGATGCGGTCCCGCGTCTCGGGGCGGAGGTTCCCGCGGTCGTTGAGGGCCTGGCTGATGGCGGCCGTGGAGACACCCGCCTTCAGGGCGATGTCCTTCAGGGTCACCGTGCGGCTCACTGCCCGGGCGTCCCTTCGCCGCGGTCATCGGATGCCGTAGCCCGGTCGGGGAAGACGGTCCGCACCGACTCGGCCCAGGCCGTGCCCGACCCGGTCGAAGCGAGCGTGTGGCCCTGCGCGATGAGGTGGTGCAGGACGACGCCGGAGAAGTGCCGGAGCGCCGACTCGACCTCGGCCGCGGCGTCGCTGCGGCGCGCGCGGGCCAGCTCCTCCTCGAGGATCCCCTGCACATAGCTGCGCATGCGCACGACCTCCGGCGACACCTCGTGCACCCGCCGCGCGGCCGCGTGCCGCTGCGCCGCGCTGTGCACGATCTCGCGCGCCTCGCCGATGAGCGTGAACTCGTCGACCGGCGCGTGCACGCGGATCGTGTCGAGGTCGAGCAGCTCGATGCCGGGCAGGTCGGCGATGCGGGGGTCGACGTTGCGGGGGAGGCCCAGGTCGATGATGATCTGCCGCCGGGTGCCCTCACCGCGTGCCGCGGCGTGCGAGTCCGCCGCCAGCACGAACGCGTCGGTCGTCGAGGTGCATGTGACGATGAGGTCCGCCGCGGCGGCCTCGGCCTCGTAGTCCTCGATCGGGACGGAGATGAGGTGCTCCTGCCGGGCGAAGCGCTTGCGGCCCGACCGGGAGTGCACGCGGATGTCCTCGGCGCCCGCGGCGCGGAGGGCGGCGAGGGCTGCGGCGGCGTACCGGCCGGTGCCGACGAGCAGCACGCGGGCCGTCGCCCACTCGAGGCGCGAGGAGACGAGGTCGACGGCGAGGCGGACGAGCGAGCGCCCGGACTCGCCGAGCCGCGTCTCGTTCTTCACGGTGCGTGAGGTCTCCGTCGCGCGCTGGAACAGGTGCTCCAGCGAGGTCGTCGTGGAGCCCTGCGTCCGCGCGGCGTCGAGCGCGCGCTTGACCTGGCCGGCGATCTCGTCCTCGCCGACGGCGACGGAGTCCAGGCCCGCGGCGACGGAGAACAGGTGCTGCGCGACCCGGTTCCCGTGCGCGAAGTCCACCGCGTCGCGGACGTCGCGGTAGGACAGGTCGGCGAGGTCGGAGATCTGCTCCATCGCGGCATCCATCGCCGGAATGGGGGAGGGCAGGTCGGGGTCGTCGTGCAGGTCGAAGTACGCCTCGAACCGGTTGCAGGTTGCGAGGACCACGGCGCCGCGGATGGACTCGTGGGCGTCGCGCAGCCGTACCGCGACGTCGTCGCCGATGAGCGACAGGCGCTCGAGCGATTCGAACGGCGTGGTGCGCTGATGCGCGGTCAGGCAGACGAGCACGGTGCGGGAACCCCCTCGGATCAACGGCTAGTATAACGATTAACTGATTCGAGGAGCGTCACCATCTCCACGTCCACGCACCCCCTCACCGCGCACGGCACGGCCCAGTCCCGGCTCGTGCGCGCGCTGCTCGGCGACCGTCCCGCCGTGACCCCCGTCTGGTTCATGCGCCAGGCCGGCCGCTCCCTGCCGGAGTACCGCGCGCTCCGCTCGCAGGGCACGATGCTCCAGGCGTGCCTCGACCCGGCGCTCGCGAGCGAGATCACGATGCAGCCGGTGCGCCGGCACGGCGTCGACGCCGCAATCTTCTTCAGCGACATCATCGTGCCGCTCGCGCTCCTCGGCATCCAGGTCGAGATCGCGCCGGGGCGCGGACCGGTGTTCTCCCAGCCGCTGCGCACGTCCGCGGACATCGCCGCCGCCGTCCGCATCGACCCGGCCGGCGTGCGGGAGCGGGGCGAGGCGATCGCGGATGCCGTCGGCCGGACCACCGCGATGCTCGCCGACCTGTCCGCCGAGCGCGGCGAGGCGATCCCGCTCATCGGCTTCGCCGGCGCCCCGTTCACCCTCGCCGCGTACCTCGTCGAGGGCGGTCCCTCGAAGGACCACATGGCCGCGCGCCGCCTCATCCACGAAGACCCGGCCGCGTGGGAGGCCCTCACGATGTGGCTCGCCGAGGTGACCGGCCAGTTCCTGGCGCTGCAGGTCTCCGCCGGGGCGAGCGCCGCGCAGCTGTTCGACTCGTGGGCGGGCGGCCTCGCGCCGGCCGACTACCGCAACAGCGTCCTGCCCGCCTCGGCCGCGGCGCTGGACGCCGTGCGCGCGCTGCCGGTGCCGGACGGCGTCGACCACATCCCGCTCGTGCACTTCGGCGTCGGCACCGGCGAGATCCTCGCCGACATGGCGACCCTCGACATCGACGCGCTCGGCGTCGACTACCGTGTGCCGCTCGACGAGGCCCGCCGCCGCATCGGCCGCGACCTCACGCTGCAGGGCAACCTCGACCCCGCCCTCCTCTTCGCGCCGGAAGCGGTGCGCCGGGCCGCGGTGGAGCGGATCCTCGAGGAGGGCCGCCTCTCCCGCGCCCACGTGTTCAACCTCGGCCACGGCGTGCCGATGGATGCCGACCCCGACGCGATCTCGTCGGTCGTGCGCATGGTCCACGAGTGGCAGGCCGCCTGACGATGGTCCCTGTCACGGCTGCCGCCAGCGACATCATCGTGGTCGGCGGCGGGATCGCCGGCCTCGTGATCGCGTGGGAGGCGGCCCGCGCCGGCCGTCGCGTCATCGTCTGCGAGAGCGGCGACGACAGCGGCGGGATGCTGCGCCGCGGCCGCGTGGCAGGCGTCGACGTCGACCTCGGCGCCGAGTCGTTCGCGATCCGCACGAGCGGTGTCGCCGACCTCGTCGCCGACGCGGCCCTGCCCCTGCAGATCGTGGAGCCGCGGCCGGAAGGAGCCCACCTCGTCCTCCCCGGCGCGTTCGGACGGGTGCGCCGGATGCCGCTGCCCCGCCGCGCCGTCGTGGGGATGCCCGCCGAGCCCGAGGCCGGCGACGTCGTGCGGGTCATCGGGCGCGCCGGGGCGCGGCGTGCGGCGCAGGAGCGCGACCTTCCCGCCGGCATCGGCAGGGAGTCCGGCGTCGAACCCTCGCTGTTCGACCTCGCGACGGCCCGCTACGGCCGGCGGGTCGCGGAGCGCCTGGTCGACCCGCTCTGCCAGAGCGTCTACTCGCAGCCGTCCTCCGCCGTCCGCCTCTCCGCCGTGCACCCGAGCCTGTGGGCAGAGTTCGAGCGGCGCGGGTCGCTGACCGCCGCGGCCGGCGCGGTCGCGCCGGCCGCCCGCGCGGGCTCGGCCGTCCGCGGCATCGACGGCGGCATGTGGCGCCTCGCGGCGGCCCTGCGCGACGCCGCAGAGGCCGCCGGCGCCATCATCCGCACCGGGGCGGCCGTGCAGGCGCTCCGACCCGCGGCGGACGGCGTCGAGGTCATGCTCGCCGGCGAGACCCTCCGTGCCGGGCACGTCGTCGTCGCGACCGGACCGGCCGCGGCCGGGGCCCTGCTGCACGTGGACGCCGCCGCGCCCGTCGGCGGCGCCGTCCGCCTCGTCACGGCCGAGGTCGTCTCCCGCGCCCTCGACGCGCATCCGGTCGGGTCGGGCGTCATCGTCGCGCCTGCTGCCGGCGGGCCCGCGAAGGCGCTCACCCACGTCGACGCGAAGTGGGACTGGGCAGCCCGCGCCCTCCCGGCGCACACCCACGTCGTGCGCCTCTCCGCCCGCGACGCCGACGCCCCCGGGGTGGACACGCCCGCCGCCGTCGCCGGGGAGCTGCGCCTACTCACCGGCGCGCGCATCCGTCCCGCCGACGTGTGGGCGCTGACCGAGACCCGCTGGACCGACGCGGTCACGTCCGCGTCCGCCGCAGCCGCCGCGTGGCGCACCGCCGCGCGCGCAGCGACCCCCGCCGGCATCCACCTCGCCGGTGCGACCGTCGCCGGGACGGGGCTCGCCTCCGTCATCCCGCACGCCCGTGAGCTCGCCCGCGAGCTCGTCGCCCGCACGTCCCACCCCCCCACCGCCTGAAGGAGCACCCCATGTCCGACGACACCGCGCTCGGCTACACCCTCTTCGCGATCCTCGCCGGCCCGCGCCCCCGCGGGGCCGCCCCGACGCCCGCCGACCTCGACGCGCTGACCGCCGTGACCACGTCGCTCCCCGGCGACGGCGTGACCCTCCGCGGTCTCTACGACGTCACGGGCATGCGCGCCGACGCCGACCTCATGGTGTGGCTGCACGGGGAGGACCCCACCGCCCTGCAGCGCGCGCTCCGCGCGCTCCGCCGCACGCCCGTCCTCGCGGGCTTCGAGAACATCTGGAGCGCCATGGGCGTGCACCGGGAGGCGGAGTTCAACAAGCGCCACGTGCCCGGCTACCTCCGCGGCGAGCACGCCCGCGGGTGGCTGTGCCTGTACCCGTTCGTCCGCAGCTACGAGTGGTACCTGCTGCCCGAGGAGGAGCGCTCCCGCATGCTCGCCGAACACGGGCGCAAGGGGGCGAGGTTCACCGACGTCGTCGCCAACACGGTGTCGACCTTCGGGCTGAGCGACTACGAGTGGCTGCTGCCGCTGGAGAGCGACGAGCTCATCAGCCTCGTCGACATGATGCGCGACCTCCGCGCCACCGACGCGCGCCGTCACGTGCGCGAGGAGGTGCCGTTCTACACCGGACGGCGCATCGAGGTCGCCGAGCTCGCCGAGGTGCTGTCCTGATGAGCGAGCAGTTCCGTCCCAAGCCCCCGCGGGCGGCGAGCGCCGAGTTCGCACCGGGCTGCGCGGTCGCCGGTGCGACGGCGGCGACGTGCGGCGGCGACGCCTACGCGACGCAGCCGATCGCGTACGACGGCATCCTGCTGCTCGGCTTCGGGGGACCCGAGGGCCAGGACGACGTCATCCCGTTCCTCCGCAACGTCACGGCCGGCCGCGGCATCCCGGACGAGCGTCTCGAGGAGGTCGCGCACCACTACCGGCACTTCGGCGGCGTCTCGCCGATCAACGAGCACAACCGCGAGCTGAAGGCGGCACTGGATGCCGAGCTGTCCGCGCGAGGCATGGACCTGCCGGTGTACTGGGGCAACCGCAACTGGATGCCGTACGTCACCGACGCTCTGACGGCCGCGCACGACGCCGGGAACACGACCCTGCTCGCGATCGCGACGAGCGCGTACAGCTCGTACTCCTCCTGCCGGCAGTACCGCGAGGACCTCGCCGACGCCGTCGCCGCGACGGGACTGTCCGGACAGGTGCAGATCGACAAGGTCCGCCAGTTCTTCGACCACCCCGGCTTCGTGGCGCCCTTCGTCGACGGCATCCGGTCGGCGCTCGCCGAGCTCGCGGAGCGCGGCGTCACCGACCTGGAGCGGGACGTCGAGATCCTCTTCTCGACGCACTCCATCCCCACCGCCGACGCCGACCGCTCCGGCCCGCCCGAGCGCGGGTTCGGTCCCGGCGGCGCGTACGTCGCGCAGCACACCGCGGTCGCGACCGAGATCATGGCGCAGCTCGGGATCGGGAGCGCCTGGCAGCTCGTGTACCAGAGCCGGTCCGGCCCGCCGTCCGTGCCGTGGCTCGAGCCCGACATCAACGACGCGATGCAGGAGCTGCCCTCCCGTGGCCGCCGCGCCGTGCTCATCGTGCCGCTCGGGTTCGTGAGCGATCATATGGAGGTGCTCTGGGACCTGGACACTGAGGCGCTCGAGACCGCGGAAGGGCTCGGTCTCGTCGCGCTGCGGACGGCGACGCCCAGCACGCACCCCGCGTACGTGAGCGGCCTCGTCGACCTCATCGAGGAGCGTCTGCGGGCGACCCCCGCGGCAGACCGCCCGCACGCGACGGACCTGGGACCCTGGTACGACGTCTGCCGGCCGGGATGCTGCGAGAACAAGCGCCTCGGCTTCCAGCCCGCCCTCGCCGGGGTCGCGCCGTGACCCGTACGGCTCTGCGCCTCGGCACCCGGGCGAGCCTGCTCGCCACGACCCAGTCCCAGCTCGTCGCCGACGCGATCACCGCGGCGACCGGCGTGCCCGTCGAGCTCGTCCGCATCACGAGCGAGGGCGACGTGCTCACCGGGTCCCTCGCGCAGATGGGCGGCACGGGAGTCTTCGCGACGGCGCTCCGCGACGCGCTGCTGCGCGGGGAGTGCGACCTGCTCGTGCACTCCATGAAGGACCTGCCGACCGCGCCGTTCGCCGGCATCGTCGTCGGCGCCGTGCCCGTCCGCGCCCCGCAGCGCGACGTGCTGTGCGCGCGGGACGGGCTGACCCTGGCGACCCTCCCGCCGGGCGCGCGGGTCGGCACCGGTTCGCCCCGCCGCGTCGCGCAGCTGCGCGCCCGCCGCCCCGACCTCGACGTCCGCGACATCCGCGGCAACGTCGACAGCCGGCTGCGGAAGGTCACCGACGGCGAGCTGGATGCCGTCGTCCTCGCCGAGGCGGGCCTCCGCCGCATCGGGCGGGACGCCGCGATCACCGAGATCCTCGACTGGCCGACCTCCGCCGCACAGGGTGCTCTCGCCGTCGAGGTCCGCGCCGAGGACGCCGAGGGGGAGATCGGCCGCGCCGTCCGTGCCGTGAACGACGCCGACACGCAGCTGTGCGCCGAGCTGGAGCGCGCCGTCCTCCGCCGCCTGGAGGCCGGCTGCGCCGCACCCGTCGCGATCGACGCCGTCCGCGTCGGCGACGAGGTGACCCTCGTCGCCGACGTGCACGCCCCCGACGGCGCCCGCTCGGTGCGCGCCGAGCGCCGCGTCGCGATGGCTGACGCCGGCTCCGACGACGCGCGCGCGGCCGTGGCCGCCGACGTCGTCGCCGAACTCCTCGCCGGCGGCGCCGCCGACTTCGCCGACCTGCCCGGGACGGCCCGGTGAGCCTCGCGGGAGCCCGCGTCCTGGTCCCGCGCGGGGGAGCCTGGGGGGAGCGCGTCCGCGCCGACCTCGTCCGCCGCGGCGCCGAGGGCGTCATCGCCCCGCTGATCGCCTCCGCCCCGCCCCGCGACACCGAGGCGCGCGACCGCGCCTTCGCGGCGCTCGCGGCGGGGGAGTACGCCTGGCTGTTCGTCACGAGCGCGGCGAGCGTCGAGCAGCTCGTCGCGCACGGCGTCCGCATCCCCGCCGCCACCCGCATCGCCGCCGTCGGCCGCGCCACGGCGCGCGCCGTCGCCGACGCCGGGTTCGAGGTCGAGTTCGTCCCCGTCGGGACGTCGTCGGCCGCCACGATGATCACCCAGTGGGTCGCCGGCCGCACGGCCGCCGGCACCGGACGCTGCCTCGTCCTCCGCTCCGACCTCGCCCAGGCCGTCATCAGCGACGAGCTCGAGCTGCAGGGCTACGCCGTCGACGTCTGCATCGGCTACCGCACCGTCGGCATCGACATCGATCCGGCCGTCGCCGAGGACCTCCGCGCCGGCCGGATCGACGTCGTCCTCCTCACCTCGCTCAGCGTCGGCCGCGAGCTGCGCCGCCAGGTCGGCGCCCTGCCGCCCACGACCCTCGTCGCCACGATCGGCCCCGGCACGACCCGCGACGCCATCGCGCTCGGCTTCACGGTCGGGTACACCGCCCTCACCCAGAGCGTCGACGCGCTCCTCGCCGAGCTCGACGACGCCGACATCCGCACCCTCACGCGTCAGGAGACCCCGTGACCGCCGCCTTCCCCACCCGCCGCCTCCGCCGCCTCCGCGCGACCCCGGCGCTGCGCCGCCTCGCCGCCGAGCACGCCCTCGTGCCGGCGCAGCTCGTCCTCCCCGTGTTCGTGAAGGAGGGGATCACCGCAGCGCAGCCCATCGCGAGCATGCCCGGCGTCAGCCAGCATCCGCTCGAGGCGCTGGCCGGCGTCGTCGACGAGGCCGTCGCCGCCGGGATCGGCGGCATCATGCTGTTCGGCGTCCCCGCCACCCGCGACGCCGTCGGCTCGGGCGCCGTCGACCCGGACGGCATCCTCAACCGCGCCATCACGCTCGCGCGGGATGCCGCGGCCGGACGCCTCACGGTGCAGGCCGACCTGTGCCTGGACGAGTTCACCGACCACGGCCACTGCGGCGTGCTCGCCGGCGACGGGTCGGTCGACAACGACGCGACCCTCGACGTGTACGCGCAGATGGGCGTCGCGCAGGCGCGCGCGGGCGCCGACATCCTGGGACTGTCCGGCATGATGGACGGCCAGGTGGCCGCCGTCCGCGCCGCGCTGGATGCGGCGGGCTTCGCGCACGTCGTGATCCTCGCGTACTCCGCGAAGTACGCCTCCGCGTTCTACGGGCCGTTCCGGGATGCCGTCGAATCGACCCTGCAGGGCGACCGCCGCACCTACCAGATGTCGCCCGCGAACGCCCGGGAGGGCATCGAGGAGGCGCTCGCGGACATCGACGAGGGCGCCGACGTCGTCATGGTCAAGCCCGCGGGGCCATACCTCGACATCCTCGCCCGTGTCGCGGACGTCTCGAGCGTCCCCGTGTGGGCCTACCAGGTGTCGGGGGAGTACGCGCTCATCGAGACCGCCGCCGCGGCGGGTCTCATCGACCGGGAGCGCGCCATCGGGGAGTCGCTGCTCGGCATCCGGCGCGCCGGCGCCGACGCCATCCTCACCTACTGGGCCCTCGAGGCGGCCGGCTGGCTGCAGGACGGGAAGGACCTCGCATGACCGGCAACGACGACCTCTTCGCCCGCGCGCAGGCTGTCATCCCGGGCGGCGTGGACTCGCCGGTCCGCGCCTACGGCTCGGTCGGCGGGACGCCGCGGTTCATCGCGTCGGCCTCCGGCCCGTACATCACCGACGTCGAAGGGCGCGAGTACGTCGACCTCGTCGCGAGCTGGGGCCCGGCGCTCGTCGGGCATGCCCACCCCGTCGTCGTCGACGCCGTCATCGAGGCGGCCCGGCGCGGCCTGTCCTTCGGCGCCCCGACGCGCGGCGAGACCGAGCTCGCCGAGGAGATCCGCCGCCGCGTCCCGGCCGTGCAGAAGCTCCGCCTCGTCTCCACCGGCACCGAGGCGACCATGACCGCGATCCGGCTCGCGCGCGGCGCGACCGGCCGCGACCTGCTCGTGAAGTTCGCCGGCCACTACCACGGGCACTCCGATGGGCTGCTCGCGCAGGCCGGCTCCGGCCTCGCGACGCTCGCGCTGCCCGGCTCGGCCGGCGTCCCCGCGGCGATCGCCGCGCAGACCCTCGTGATCGGCTACAACGACCGCGCCGCCGTCGAGGCGGTCTTCGCCGCCCACCCCGGCCGGATCGCCGCGATCATCACGGAGGCCGCCGGAGCCAACATGGGCGTCGTGCCTCCGCATCCCGGGTTCACGGCGTTCCTCGCCGAGATCGCGCACCGCGAGGGCGCGCTCCTCATCAGCGACGAGGTGCTCACCGGCTTCCGCGCCTCGGCGTCCGGCTACGCGGGCGTCCTCTCCGCCGCGGGGGAGGACGTCACACCCGACCTCGTCACCTTCGGCAAGGTCATCGGCGGCGGGCTTCCCGTCGCCGCCGTCGGCGGTCGCGCGGACGTCATGGACCTCCTCGCCCCGACCGGCCCGGTGTACCAGGCCGGAACCCTGTCCGGGAACCCGGTCGCCGTCGCGGCAGGCCTTGCGACCCTCCGGCTGGCCGACGCGGACGTGTACCGGCGGATCGACGCCGCCGCGCACGTCGTCGCCGACGCGACGTCGGCGGCGCTCGCAGAAGCCGGCGTGCCGCACGTCGTGCAGTGGGCGGGGACGCTGTTCAGCGTCTTCTTCGGCGACGCCGTCGCGGCCGGGGTGCCGGACTATGCGACCGCGGTGACCCAGGACGCGGCGGCGTACGGACGCTTCTTCCACGCGATGCTCGATGCGGGGGTGTCGTTGCCGCCGTCCTCGTTCGAGGCGTGGTTCCTCACCGCCGCGCACGATGAGGCGGCCCTCGCGCGGATCGTCGAGGCGCTGCCGCGGGCTGCGCGGGCGGCAGCTGCGTCGGTGTGATGGACATACGAATGTGAGTAGCATCCCCTCCGACATCCGTACCGCTCGGAGGGTCGCGTCTCCCCAGAAAATCGCCGGTGAGGATGAGAAAATCCTCATGATGCGTTCGTAGCTTTGTTCGAAGGTGGGCGCTAGAATCGACGCATGAGCAGCACTCTCCACGACCTCACCGCCGCGGTGGCGACGGTGTGCGAGCTGTGGCCGGGAGAGCACGTCGAGGGCACGGACGCCGCCCGGCTGGTGGCGCTGAACGACGCGCTGGGAAAGGTGCGGCGGCTCGCGGATGCCCCCACGGTCCAGGTGGCCGCGGAGATCTCCCGTCAGTCCCGCCCCGAACTGGGTGCGGACTCGCTGGCGAAGAAGCAGGGGTTCCGCAACGCCAACGTGCTGCTGGCCAGCGAACTCGGCATCGCCAACGGCGAGGCCGCCCGGCTCGTGGAGGTCGGTGAAGCGACCGCTCCGCGGGTGCTGCTGACAGGTGAGCACGCCCCGGCGAAGCACCCGCACGTCGGCGACGCTGTGGCGGCAGGACGGATCGGGATGCCGGCGGCCTCCGCGATCATCCGGATGCTCGACCGCGTCGTGATGACAGCCGGTCGCGCCGCGACGGATGCGGCCGAGCGGACGCTCGTCGACCAGGCGCCCGGGCTGACACCGGACGCCCTGCTCAAGGTGCTCGCGCGTGCCGAGGCCTACCTCGATCCCGACGGCGTCGCGCTGCGCGAGGACGAGATGCGCTCGAAGGAGTCGCTGCGGATGCGCGAGGACCGCGATGGGATGCTGCACCTCACCGCGGTGTTCGCACCCGAGCGCGGCGCACCGATCAAGGCGGCCCTCGAGGGCTACGTCACCGCGCGGCTCGCGGCCCAGCGTGACGCCGCGGCGACGCGCGATGAGGTCGACGCCGGACGGGAACCTCTCGGCTCCCGTCATGAGAGCGTCGACGGTGTGGCAGGCGAAGCCGCGCCGGAGAACGCCGGCCCATCGGGAGAGGCCCGGTTCGGCGAGGACGTCGACGCGCCGCGACCGTCGATCCCGCAGCTGCAAGCGGAGGCCCTCGCGCTGATCTGCGAGCACCTGCTGGGCTGCACGGACAAGGACGTCCCCGTCCCGGGCGCGACCGTCGTCGTCCGCCTCAGCCTCGACGACCTCCACAACGGCACCGGGCACGCCCTCATCGACGGGCTGACCGCCCCGGTCTCGGTCGGCACCGCCCGTCGCATGGCCGCCGACGCCGGGATCATCCCGTGCGTCCTCGGCGGCGAGAGCGAGATCCTCGACTGGGGGCGGCAGAAGCGCCTCTTCACGGCGGCGCAGCGCCTCGCGCTCGGCGAACGCGACGGCGGCTGCGCCGGCTGCGGCGCCCCGCCGGCGCACTGCAAGGTCCATCACATCGACTGGTGGAAGCGCGACCGCGGCCCGACCGATCTGTCCAACGGGATCCTGCTGTGCACGTCCTGCCACCATCGGATCCACGACAGCGGCTGGACGATCCGCATCGACGGCCCCGGTGTCACCGCGCGGGTGTGGTTCATCCCGCCGCCCTGGATCGACGCCGCCCAGACGCCGCGGCTCGGAGCCCGCCGGAGATTCGACTACATCGCCGCGTGACCCCGCCGCGGTGGGACCGTGCGCAGGCAGCCGGGCGTGCAGGCAGGCGGGCGCCGAGCAGGCGGGCATGCACGACCTCGCCGGTCATCCGCTCCGGAGCCGGACCGCAGCCAGCCACGCGAGCGCGGCCGAACGGGAGAGGCCGTCATCCCACGACGCACGCTCCCGCGCCAGCTCCTCCGCGCGGTCGAGCGCGGCGGGACCGGCCAGCGCCGAGTACAGCAGCACGTAGTCCCCCAGCGGGCCGCCGAACGCCGACTCACCGCCGGCACCCGCCACGTTCAGCGCCACGCGTCGCGGGTCCCCGGCCAGATACTGCAGACCGATCGGGGAGACCGGCAGCAACTGGATGCCCAGGATCGCCGACGGCTCGTCGCTGAACCACGTGGCATGATCGCGCTTGGCCCCCCACGTCAGCGAGACGACGGTGTGCGCGTAGCCTTCGGGGAGCCCCGTCGGCTCGAGCCACAGCCGGCGGGCGCTGTCGGCCTCGCCCGACAACAGCCACTCCGCACGCTCACGCAGGTCGGCATCGCCCGAGGCCGCCGCCCACAGCGCGAGGCCGTTCCACGCGGCCACGGCCTCGGAGCTGGACTCCTGGTTGTTGCCGTCCGCAAACGGCGACAGTCCCGACGCCCACGAGTGGCCGCGGTACGGGTCGAACACCCGCAGACCCGGCAGGGGATCTCCGCCGGCCGCGATGTCCGCGGCGAGCAGGTCCATGACCGGACGCAGCATCTCGACCGCCTCGGGGCGCTCCTCGGCCAGCACCCCCGCAGCGAAGAGGAAGTGGCCGTAGTGGAAGTGATGGTCGTTGCCCTCCTCCGAGCCGAACGAGGGCTCCCTGCCGACGACCGTGTGCAGCCGGGCGTCGTAGGCGAAACAGCGCTCGTCTCGTGCCACGCAGCCATCGACCTGGGCCCACGGTCCCAGGCCCGCCTCGAGCAGATCGGCGGCCCGCGCGGCGAGGTCGTCCTCACCCAGCGAGCGGGCGAGGGCGAGCAGGGTGGCGAGGCGTGCCAAGGCCTTCCCCCCGAAGTACGTGTCCTCCGGAGCGTCGCCCGTCCCTGCGATATCCGCCGAGAGGTGATCCACCAGCTCCTCGTGCGCCTCGCCGTCGAGGCCGGTCAGGTCGAACGACGCGCGGGGCGAGATCCGCGCCACGCGGCGCTCCAGCGTCGTGCCGCGACAGGCGTCGACCTGCCCGTAGGCGGTGTCGTACGAGCCGAGATCGCACGCACCCGCCGCCGCGTCCATGCCCGGGAACGGCACGAGGACGGTCCCGGCCGTTCCCGTGTACTCCAGCCGTGTCGAGGCGGCCTCGCCGCCGCGAGTTGCGGAGGCCTCGAACGAGGTGACCACTCCGGCCACCGGATCGCCGAACGCCGCGATCCAGGTCGCCGGTTCCGCATCGACCGGCAGGGCGGACACCTGTGCGCTCTCGCCCGCCGGGATCTCCAGCGCATCGCCCCGCGCCTCGGCGTTCGCGGCGACGACCGCGAACGCCGTGCCGTCGGCTTTCATCGTCCATGCGCCGTCGCCCGCGGAGGCCAGGCTGCCGCCGAAGGCGATGGGGAGAGCACGTCGCGCCGTCACCCCGACCGCCGGCCAGCCCTCCGCGATCGTCACATCCGCGATCGCCGCCCCGTCGGCGTCGGCATACGTCAGCGTCACGGCCACCTCGTCGTAGGCGGTCACCGTGAACGACGCCGCACCGAGGTCGACCGCCAGGCCGCCCGAGAACGGGGTCGCGATCGAATCCGCGGTCACCGCGACCGTGGGCAGATCGAGTGAGAAGCCTGTCGGAGTGGGCGCGAACGCGAGCGGGAACGGGAACACCGGCAGGGGAACCTCGGAGAACACCAGGCTGGAGAACCAGCGGTTCGTCGGGGGGATCAGATCCTCCGCAAGACGCAGGGGTGCGGCGGCCGGGTTCCGTTCCGCCGGCAGCAGCTCCACCGCGGCCGGCGTCGTGGCGGCGACCGGCGGGGGCGCGGACGCAGTGCAGCCGGTGAGCGCCGCCACCACGACGACCAGTGCGGCGATGACGAGCCGCCGCGTCATAGACCCACCTGGCGCAGCAGGTCGCCGAACGCGTCGGCGACCCCCGCCCACGGTCCGTCGTCACGCAGGTGCAGCGTGGCGACGACGGGCGTACCGGGCCGGTGCAGCCCTCCGATGGGGCGCGCCGCCAGGACGGCGCTGTCGATCGTGATGACCGAGGTGGCCTCTCCCGCGACGGTGTCGACATCGATCTGCACCACCTTCCCGGCGATCGTTCGGTCGTCGGGAAGGCGGAGGTCCACGGTCGCGCCGGAGACGATCCGGCCGTAATCGCGTGCCGTGAGGGTGAACTCCGCGGTCACCCCCATGGTGTCGTCCCGATCGATCCGCGAGAGCACTTCGCCGGCCTGCACGAAGTCGCCGACCGGCGCGAGGCTCTCCGCCACCGTGCCGTCGACCGGCGCGGTCACGACGAAGGTGCCCTCGGCGGTCACGGCGACTCCCAGATCGTCGGCGGTCACCGACTCGGTGGCCAGGTCGCGGGCCAGAAGGGGGCTCCGGATCTCGAAGAGCACGTCGCCCGCGCGCACAGCAGCGCCCGGCGTCACGTTCGACGCACTCACGATGCCGGGATAGGGGGCACCCACCGCGAACTGCTCGGCCGTGATGGCGGCGGTGTCGCTTTCGACACGTGCCTGCCGCTGCGTGAAGACGAGCGTGCCGCCGCCGACGAGGGCGAGGACCACGAGAAGTCCGACGAACAGCCGGATCCGGTTCGGCCAGGTCATCGGGCGTCCTCCGCCCGGAGTCCTGACGGCGCGGGCGACCTCGAGGAATCGGATGCCGGCAGCGGCCGGGCCACCACGGTGATCGGACGGGGCGCGTCCGCCGTGGGGAGCGCGGCGAGAGGCCGCGGCGGCCGACGCCGCTCGCGGAAGGCGGCACCGATGAACGCCGCGAGGATCAGCGTGTTCGTGAGGTTCCAGGCCGTCGCCAGCGCGAGGGTGCCGTTGTGCACGTCGCGCGCGATCGCCACGACCGACGTGAGGCCGAGGAACGCGAAGAACAGCAGCTGCGGCACGATGAAGTCGAACGGCGACCGGCGGGAGCCCGAGCCCGTCACATGCCACCCGACATCCCGCCCGCAGATGACGTTCCACAGTGCCTTCGCGTAGATCGGGAAGGACACCGTCGCGAGGGTCAGCGTCTCCCAGCGGAAGGATCCGACGACGAACCAGGCGAGCACGACCTGCACGAGGTAGAAGCCGGCGTAGAAGACCGCCCAGGTGACGGCCGTGACGCCGATGTTCATCGGCCGGAGGTCGAAGTAGATCTCCAGAGGCGGCACGAGCAGAAGCAGCGCGGGGACGATCCCGGTGAGATAGAAGGTCGCGGTGACCAGGTACTGGATGCGCTGGTCACCCGTCAGGCGGCGCCGCGGGCTGAGCGGGTTGTGGGTCAGAAGGATCTCGAATCCGCCGGTCGCCCAGCGCAGCTGCTGCTTGCTGTACGCCTCGATGGTCTCCGGTGCGTCGCCGACCGCGAGGATGTCGGCGATGTAGACCGAACGCCATCCCCGTTCGTGCAGGGTGAGGGCGGTCCACACGTCCTCGGACTTCGAGTCGGTGTGGATGCCGCCGATCTCATCGACCGCTGCCCGCCGGAAGATGACGTTCGTCCCGACGCAGAACGCCGCGTTGAACCGGTTGCGGCCGCGCTGGATGAATCGGTAGAACACCGACTGCATGTAGGCGGCGCCACGCGAGATGACCGTGTGCAGGTTGTTGTACGCCTGGGGCGTCTGCACGAAGGCGACGTTGCTGTCCGTGAAGAACGGCACGGTCTCGATCAGGAAGTCGGGGTCGGGGGTGAAATCGGCGTCGAAGACCGCGAACAGCTCGCCCTTCGCGATCGTCAGCGCATGGTTGATGTTCCCCGCCTTGGCGCCGTGGGAGCTCAGTCGTCGCACGTACCACGCCCCGTGCTCCGCGGCGATCCGGCGGATCTCATCGGACTGGCCGTCGTCGAGCACCCACGTGCGGTGCGCCCCCCGCAGTGCGACGGCGGCGAGGACCGTCCGGGCGACCACGTCCGGCGCCTCCCCGTAGACGGTGATGAACACGTCGATGAGCAGCGGGCGAGAATCCAGGTGCAGGGTGTCGTCGCCGCGGCCGTCATCCCGGGCCATCAGTTGCCGCTTCGCCTCGTGGTAGGCGAAGTCACGCGGCTCGTATCCCGAGGCGAGGATCGTCCACATCGACAGGAGCGCCTGGAGCACGAGGACGGACTCGGCGACGATCACCATCCCGTACGGCAGCAGGTCGCCCCGGTTGGCCGGATTGAGCAGGAAGAGCATGTAGGCGATGACGCCGATGGTCGCGCACACCGCGACCAGGACGAACAGTGCGGAGGTCTCGGCCGCGCGCACTGCGTGCCCGCGGCCGTCGAGCCTCGTGAGATTGCTGGGCAACGCCGAAATCGTCATGCGGACCCCCCGGACCGTTCATGGACGCGTACACGTGTGCGGCGACGGCGGCGCGACATCCAGTCTCCGCCGCGCGCGCGACGGGGTCGTTCCGAGCCCGTGAACAGCGTGTGACGATCGCCTGGATGCCGCTCGGTACTGTTGAGGCATGCCCGTCACGCTCCTCGGCGCCACCGAGATCCGCTCGCTCGCCGCCGACCTCGACGTGACCCCGACGAAGAAGCTCGGTCAGAACTTCGTCGTCGACGCCAACACCGTCCGCAAGATCGTGCACACCGCGCGCGTGACCGGCGCCGACCGCGTCGTGGAGGTCGGGCCCGGCCTCGGCTCGCTGACGCTCGCCATCCTGGAGACCGGAGCGATCGTCACGGCGGTCGAGATCGACCACCGGCTCGCCGCGCGCCTGCCCGGCACGGCCGCCGCGCACGGCGTCCCCGACGGCGCCCTCACCGTCGTCGACGCCGATGCGCTCCGCGTCACGGACCTTCCCGGTGACCCGAACGTCCTCGTGGCGAACCTGCCGTACAACGTCAGCGTGCCGGTCCTCCTCCACTTCATGGAGACGTTCCCGCACCTCGCGCGCGGTGTCGTCATGGTGCAGGCGGAGGTCGGCGAGCGCCTCGCCGCCCCACCCGGATCGAAGGTCTACGGCGCCCCCAGTGCGAAGGCGGCCTGGTACGGCCGCTGGCGTCTCGCCGGCACGGTCTCGCGTCAGGTGTTCTGGCCCGTCCCCAACGTCGACAGCGTCCTCGTCGCCTTCGAACGCGATCCGCAGCCACGGGGGAGCGAGGAGGAGCGCCTCGCGACCTTCCGCATCGTCGACGCGGCCTTCCAGCAGCGTCGCAAGATGCTCCGGCAGGCCCTCGCCGCCGTCCTCGGCGGCACCGCCGCCGACGCCGTCACAGTGCTGGAGGCCGCGGGGGTCGCACCCACGGCGCGCGGGGAAGAGCTCAGCATCGACGACTTCACGCGTATCGCAATCGCCGCGTGGCGTTCACCCGGCGTACAGGAAACCTCCCGGTAACATTGGCGCGACCGCGGATCGGCCCGCTCGATCCGTCCCGACGGGAAGGGAACCCATGCGCCGCGCCGAGCACCCGGCTGCCGAACGCATCCTGCTGCACATCAGCGACACCCATCTGCGGGCGGGAATCCCGCACCTGTTCGACAGCGTCGACGGGGCCGCCAGCCTGACGAGGGCCCTCGACGGGATCGAGGCCTCGGGTCTCCGTCCCGACGCGGTCGTCTTCACCGGCGACCTCGCCGACCTCGGCGAGCCTGCCGCGTACGGCGTCCTCCGCGCGCTCGTCGAACCGTTCGCGCAGCGCCTCGGCGCCCGCCTTCTCTGGGTGATGGGCAACCACGACGACCGCGCCGCGTTCCGGGCGCGCCTCCTCGACGACGACGGCAGCGCCGACCCGCTGCGTCCCGTCGACCGCGTCGACGAGCTCGACGGCCTCCGCGTCGTGACGCTCGACACCAGCGTCCCCGGACACCATCACGGCGAGGTCACGCCCGCGCAGCGGGAATGGCTGCGCGATGTGCTGGCCACCCCGGCTCCGCTCGGCACCATCCTCGCGATGCACCACCCGCCGATCCCCAGCGTCCTTCCGCTGGCCTCCACCGTCGAGCTGCGCGATCAGGCCGGCCTGGCCGAGATCATCCGCGGCACCGACGTGCGCGGCATCATCGCGGGTCACCTGCATTACTCCACGTTCGCGACGTTCGCCGGTGTCCCCGTGTCGGTCGCCTCCTCGACCTGCTACGCGCAGGACCTCACGGTCCCCGTCGGCGGCACGAGGCCGCAGGACGGTGCGCAGGCGTTCAACCTCGTGCACGTCTACGACGACACGATCGTGCACTCTGTCGTACCGATCGACGCGCCCCGGCCGCTCGAGCACATCGACGCGGGCGAAGCCCTCCGGCGCCTTCAGGCCGCCGGCATCCAGACGTCGCTCAGCGCGTCGCGGATTGCTCCGCCGACCGAGCCGCTGACCGTGCTGCGCTGACGTCCGCGGCCTCCCACGGCGGCCGCGCCGGGAACAGGCGCTCCAGGAGCGACGTGACCGCGCGCACCCGCACCTTCTCGGGCACCTCGGTCTCGCCCCCGTCGTTGAGGCAGAACATGTCGACGTCCTTGCGGTTCGCGAGGCGCTCCATGCGGCCGAGCGACGCCGCGGCGGTCGTCTGGTAGTACCGCACGCGCGGCGCCGTCGACGCGATCGCGCGCCCGGTCGCCTGCGCGTAGTAGTGGTACAGGCAGTTCGTCACCGACACGTCGGTGGCCGACCGGAACCGGGATGCCGCCGTGCGGGCGATCTCCTCCGGGAATTCCCGCTCGAGTTCGAACATGACGCTCCGCCGCAGCGGCGCCGCGCAGTGCTCCAGGTCGCGCACGATCGTCCGGCCGAACCGCTCCTGCAGCAGCGCGCGGTTCACGCGCAGCGCATTGTCGTGGCCGCTGCGCGCGACGCGGGTCGGACCCGTCCCGATGCGCACGTCGCACTCGACGAACGACGAGATCCCCGCGGGGGAGAAGAACAGCTCCGGCGCGACGGGACGACCGAAGAACATGTCGTCGTTGGAGTACAGGAAGTGCTCCGACAGCCCCTCGATGCGGTGCAGCTGCGATTCGACGGCGTGCGAGTTGTGCGTGGGCAGCACCGACGGGTCGGCGAAGAACTCCTCGCTCCGCACGATCGTCACGCGCGGGTGGTCCACGAGCCACGCCGGGGCGGGGGAGTCGGTCGCGATGAAGATGCGGCGCACCCACGGGGCGTACATGTAGACGCTGCGCAGGGCGTAGCGCAGCTCGTCGACATGGCGGTAGCGGGCGGGCCCGGCATCGCCCTCGCCGACGACGTACTCGGACAGCTGCGCCGCCCGCTGACGCTGGAAGTCCGTCGACGACCCGTCGACCCAGGAGAAGACCATGTCGATCTCCCCGGTGAACTCGCCCGGGTGCGGGTCGAACATGCCGCCGACGGTCCGCCACGTGCGGCCGTAGCGCTCCACGGTGCCGGCGGAGAGGTCTTCGGCGGGGAAGGTGCGGCGCGTGAGCGCGTTCGCGTGCGGGGCCTCGACGAGCTCCTCGCCGAACCGCCAGAACTCCAGCCGCGCACCGTACGACGCGCCGTACCGGAGCCCGCCGGTGCGCGCGACGCGCGGCCGGAAGACGCGGACCGCGGAGGGCCCGGTCGCTGTGCCGGCGAACTCCATCGCGGGAACGGCCGAACCGGTCGTGGGCTTGATGTAGAGCGGCTCGTCCGCGCCGCGCGCCGCCAGGGCCGTCATGGCCCGGTCGCGGTCGGCGATGTCGACGACGAGGGCGGGCACATCGGAGGTGTGCCGGATGAGGAGGTGCGCCACACCGGCGCCGTCGAGGGCGTCTGCCGTCAGCAGCAGGTCGGCGATGCGCGCCTGACCGGGGGTGACGTCGTCGTGCGCGAGGTGCAGCATCCCGCGGTGCAGGACGATGTCGTCGCGTTCGAGCAGAGCCGCCCAGAGGTCGGGCTGGGCGGGAAGGGCGGAAAGACGCGCCATGGATGCCTCCGTTCGATGTATCGGGTTCACATGCGGAACCACGGGGTTACGGTGACGTTTCCGGGACACGCGTATGGGACGGCGGATACGCTGGGACGGTGACCGACGATGACCGCTTCCCGCCTACGCGGGGAGGAGACCTGCACCGACCCTACACCGCCGCAGACGGGCGCTACCTGGGAGCTTCCTTCCGACAGGTGGGCGACAGCGGCCTGTATCTGCCGCCGATCTCGCTCGGTCTGTGGTGGAACTTCGGTGACAACATCCCGTTCGACGACCAGCGCGCGCTGCTGCGCCACGCGTTCGATCGGGGCATCACGCACTTCGACCTGGCGAACAACTACGGACCCCCGTACGGGTCGGCGGAGACGAACTTCGGCCGCATGATGCGGGAGGACTTCGCCCCCTACCGCGACGAGCTGATCGTCTCGTCCAAGGCCGGCTGGGACATGTGGCCCGGCCCGTACGGGACGCAGGGGTCGCGCAAGTACCTGCTCGCGAGCGCCGACCAGTCGCTGCAGCGGATGGGCCTGGACTACGTCGACATCTTCTACTCGCACCGCGTCGACACCGTCACGCCGATCGAGGAGACCATCGGCGCCCTCGACACCCTCGTACGGCAGGGGAAGGCCCTCTACGTCGGCATCTCCTCGTACAGCGCCGAGCGCACGGCCGCGGCCAAGGCCGTCGCCCGTGACCTCGGCACGCCGCTCGTCATCCACCAGCCGGCGTACTCGATCCTCAACCGCTGGGTCGAGGACGGCCTGACCGGCGTGCTCCGCCAGGAGGGGATGGGCGCGATCGCGTTCACGCCGCTCGCGCAGGGCCTCCTCACCGACAAGTACCTCGGCGACGGCACCGCCGAGCGCGCCCAGCAGCGCTCCTCGCTGCCGGGCGGCCGGCTCAGCGACCACGGCCTGTCGGCGCTGCGCAGCCTCGACGTCATCGCGAAGGAGCGCGGGCAGAGCCTCGCGCAGATGGCGATCCAGTGGGTGCTCCGCGACCCGGTGGTCGCCTCGGCCCTCATCGGCGCATCCCGCCCGGCGCAGCTGGACGAGAACCTCGCGGCCCTGCACGGCCCCGCGTTCGACACGGCGGAGCTCGAGCGGATCGACGCCCTCTCGGACAGCATCGAGGTCGACCTCTGGGCGGACTCGGCGACCGCGTGAGCCTCCTCGGTGTCCGCGACCGGGTGCACGTGCGTGCCCCCGGAAAGCTCAACGTCTTCTTCGACGTCGGCGACGTGCAGGACGACGGGTACCACGACGTCGCGTCGGTCTACCAGGCCGTCTCGGCCTACGAGGATGTCATCGCCACCCCGGCCGACGACTTCCGCGTCACCGTGACCGGCGCCGTGGACGTCCGCGATGTGCCGCTGGATGACCGGAACCTCGCCGTCCGTGCCGCGCGGATGGTCGCCCGCGAGCTCGACCAGCCCGGCGGCGTGCACCTCGAGCTGCGCAAGGGCGTGCCGGTCGCCGGCGGCATGGGCGGCGGGTCCGCGGACGCGGCCGCGGCCCTCGTCGCGTGCGACGCGCTGTGGGACGGGGGCCTGTCGTCGGCCCGCCTGCACGAGTTCGCCGCCCGGCTCGGCGCCGACGTCCCCTTCGCCCTCCTGGGCGGCACCGCCGTCGGCACGGGTCGCGGCGACGAGCTCGCCCCCGCGCTCGCCCGCGGCCGGTTCGACTGGGTCCTCGTGACGAACGCGGAGGGTCTGTCCACGCCGACCGTCTACGCCGAGCTCGACCGTCTGCGGGCGCAGCCCGACATCACGCCGCCGCGCGGGACGCCCGCCGTCGACCCTGCGGTGCTGCAGGCGCTGCGCGCCGGCGACCCGGTCGCCCTGGCCGCCGCGGTCCGCAACGACCTGCAGGCCGCGGCCTGCCACCTGCGTCCCGAGCTGAACACGCTCATCGAGACCGGCGTCGGCTACGGTGCGCTCGCCGGTCTCGTGTCCGGCTCCGGCCCCACGGTCGCCTTCCTCGCGGCCTCCGACGCCGCGGCCCGCGACCTCCGTGCCGACCTCGTCGCGGCCGGTCACGACGTCCTGCATGTCCACGGCCCCGTGGCCGGAGCGAAGGTGGTGTCCTTCACATGACCGATACCTGGCAGCAGGCCCCCGTCGACGAAGCGTCCCGCCGCGCCCTCCACGACCGCGGCCTGGACTACTGCACCGTCGCCGGAGACGAGGTCGACGGCTGGCTGCAGTCCGTGGCCCGAGGTTTCCAGGACGGCGAGCGCACCCCCGCCCACATCGCGGCCGGCCGCGACCGCAATGCCGGCAAGCGACTCACTGGCGTGTACGACCCCGCAGCCCCGGCCGCCGCATCCGCCGGGCCCGTCGCGACGATCGCGTCCTGGATCGGCGACCTCACCCTCCCCGGGGAGACGGCGGTCCCGGCGTGTGCGATCAGCGCCGTCACCGTCTCCCCGACGCATCGTCGTCGCGGCGTCGCCCGTGCGCTGCTGGAGGGCGAGCTGCGCACGGCCGCCGCGCAGGGGCTTCCCGCCGCGATGCTCACCGTGTCCGAATCCACGCTCTACGGGCGGTACGGCTTCGGCGTCGCGACGGAGAGCGCCGACCTGAAGATCGACACCAAGCGGGCGAACTGGATCGGACCCCGCCCGGAGGGGCGCGTCGACTTCGTCACCCGCGCCCACGCGAAGGACCTCATCGCGCGGCTGCACGAGCGCACCCGCCGGGAGGCCCCCGGCGAGATCGCGCTGCCGCCGGGCCACGAGGACCGCTTCACCGGCACGGCACCCGACGCGCACGAGGGCGGGGACGTGCGCTGCGTGCAGTACACCGACCCGTCCGGCGCCGTCCGCGGCGTCCTCGCGTACCGCATCCGCTCCCACCAGGACGATTTCACGAAGGGCACCGCGGCGCTCTCCCGGCTCGTTGCCAACGGTGCCGACGCGTACGCGGCCCTCTGGCGGTTCGTCCTCGAGCTCGACCTCGTCGGCGAGGTGCACGCGGATCTCGCCGCCACCGACGAGCCGGTGCTGTGGATGATCGACGACCGGCGCGCGGCCACCGTGACCGTCCGCGACCACCAGTACGTCCGCATCCTGGACATCCCGGCCGTCCTCGGCTCGCGGCGCTACGACGCGCCCGGCGCCGTCCTGCTCGACGTCGAAGACCCGCTCGATCTCGCCGGCGGGCGGTTCCTCCTCGAGGTCGACGCCGACGGCCGCGGCGCGGTCTCCCGGGCGGAGGGCGCCGCGCCCGCGGGCGTCCCGCACGTGCGGCTCGGCATCGCAGAGCTGTCCGCAGCCTGCCTGGGCGGCGTGTCGCTGCTGACGCTTTCCCGCGCCGGACGCGTGCAGGGGGCGGATGCCGCCGCCGCGCGTCTGCTGTCCTGGCACGTCGCACCGCGACTGAGCATCTGGTATTGACCCGCCCGGTTCAGGCTTCCAGGCGGTCGCCGAGCTCCAGCCACTCGTCCTCGAGCCGGCCGATCTCCTCGGTCAGCTCGTCGCGCCGCCGGTACAGCCCGGTCAGGTGGTCGTACCCGGCATCCTGACTCGACGTCAGCTCGACGTCCAGCGTCCCGATCTCCTTCTGCAGCCGCGCGATCCGTCGCTCGAGGGCGGACTGCTCCTTCTCCGCCAGGCGGCGATCCGCGCCGGACAGGCCGGGCGCCGACGCCGAGGACGCAGCGGAGGCGACGGGGGTGACGCTGTCCTGCGCGCGGCGCAGCCGCAGGTACTCGTCGACGCCGCCGGGCAGGTGCCGGAGACGTCCGTCGAGGATCGCGAACTGCTGGTCGGTGACGCGCTCGAGGAAGTACCGGTCGTGCGAGACGACGAGGAGGGTCCCCGCCCACGAGTCCAGCAGGTCCTCGATCGCGCCGAGCATGTCGGTGTCGAGGTCGTTGGTGGGCTCGTCGAGGATGAGCACGTTCGGCTGGTCGAGCAGGATCAGCAGCAGCTGCAGGCGTCGCTTCTGCCCACCGGAGAGGTCCTTCACGGGCGTGGACAGCTGCTCCGAGGAGAACCCCATCCGCTCCAGCAGCTGACCGGGGGTGAGGTCCTGCGCCTTCGAGCCCGTCCCGATCGTGTAGCTCGTGCGGAGCCGGGAGATGACGACGCGCACCGGGTCTGCCATGTGCTCGTCGAGCTCGTCCATCCGCTGCGTGAGAGTCGCGACCTTCACCGTCTTGCCGCGCTTCACGCGGCCGGCGGTCGGCTCGACGGTGCCGGAGACAAGACCCAGGAGCGTCGACTTGCCGGCCCCGTTCACGCCCAGGATGCCGGTGCGCTCGCCGGGCGCGATCCGCCACTCGACATCCCGCAGCACCGCGCGCTCGCCGTAGGAGACGCCGACGTCGAGGAGGTCCACGACATCCTTGCCCAGCCGCGAGACGGCGAGGGACTGCAGCGACACGCGGTCGCGGATCTCCGGCACATCCGCGATGAGCGCGTTGGCCGCGTCGATCCGGAACTTCGGCTTCGACGTGCGGGCGGGCGCCCCGCGCCGCAGCCAGGCGAGCTCCTTGCGGGCGATGTTCTGCCGGCGCGCCTCGATCGTGGCGGCCTGCCGGTCGCGCTCGACGCGCTGCAGGATGTACGCGGCGTACCCGCCCTCGAACGGCTCCACGAGACGGTCGTGCACCTCCCACGTCGCGGTGCACACCTCGTCGAGGAACCACCGGTCGTGCGTGACGACGAGGAGCCCCCCGGAGCCCGCGCTCCACCGGCGCTTCAGGTGCTCCGCGAGCCAGGCGATGCCCTCGACGTCGAGATGGTTCGTCGGCTCGTCGAGGAACAGCACATCCCAGTCGCCGGTGAGGAGGCGCGCCAGCGCGACGCGGCGCCGCTGCCCGCCGGAGAGCGAGGAGAGCGGCGCATCCCACGGCAGGTCGCCGACGAGCCCCGAGATGACCTCGCGCACGCGGGCGTCCCCGGCCCACTCGTGCTCGGGGATGTCGCCGACGACCGCGTTGCCGACGGTGTCGTCGTCGTCGAGCGTCTCGGCCTGGTCGAGGACGCCGACGGTCACCCCGCCGCGCACCGTCACGCGGCCGGCGTCCGGTGCCTGCAGGCCCGCGAGCATGCGCAGCAGGCTGGACTTGCCGTCGCCGTTGCGGCCGACGACCCCGATGCGGTCGCCTTCGTCCACGCCCAGCGAGACGGAGTCGAAGACGACGCGGGTCGGAAATTCGAGGTGCAGGGCCTCGGCCCCCAGAAGATGCGCCATGTCCCTCCCAGCGTAGAGGGCGCTCAGGTGTCGAAGCTGAGACTCAGCTTCCGCAGGAGGCCCGCGAGGCGGTCGCTGTCCGAGCGCGACAGGACGCCGAGCAGCAGCGCCTCGGCGTCGACGAGGCGCGTGATCGCGGCATCCACGCGCGTGCGGCCCTCCTCGGTGAGGGTCACGAGGATGCTGCGCCCGTCGCCGGGATCGGCTTCGCGGCGCACGAGCCGGCGGCCCACGAGCCGGTCGATGCGGTTCGTCATGGTGCCGCTGGAGACGAGCGTCTGCTGCAGCAGCTGCTTCGGGCTCAGCTGATACGGCTCCCCGGCGCGGCGGAGCGCCGAGAGCACATCCCACTCCCACGGCTCCAGGTCGCTGCGCCGGAACGCCTCGCGGCGCGCACGGTCGAGGTGCCGGGAGAGCCGGTCGACGCGGGAGAGGACCTCGAGCGGGGAGAAGTCCAGGTCGGGGCGCTGCCGGCCCCATGCCTCGACGATCCGGTCGACTTCGTCATGCTCGCTGGTCACCCGGCCATTATCGCGAAGGGGCATGGACCTCCGCGCCGACGCCTGTTACTGTGACCGGTAACAGGCGGGGTGGACGGTGGCGTCGACCCGCGATCGAAGGGGATCGACAGCATGCGCGCACGACTCACATGGCGGATGACGGCCGTCACGGCCGCCCTCGCACTCGGGCTCGGGACGCTCGCGGCGCCCGCCGCGGCAGACGACGGGCCGGTCCAGGCCGGCATCGTCGTGCAGAAGGTCGAGAATCTCCCCGCCGACTTCATCAACGGCGTCGACGTGTCGTCCGTGCTGTCGCTGGAGGAGTCCGGCGTGGTGTTCCGGGATGACGCGGGGCAGCCCGCCGACCTGTTCGACGTGCTGGCCGATCACGGCATCACCGACGTGCGCGTGCGCGTGTGGAACGATCCCTTCGACGCGGACAGGAACGGCTACGGCGGCGGGAACGTCGGCGTCGACCGCGCCGTGCAGATCGGGGAGCGCGCGACGGCCGCGGGACTGGGCGTCCTCGTCGACTTCCACTACTCCGACTTCTGGGCCGACCCGGGCAAGCAGAAGGCGCCCAAGGCGTGGGCCGGGCTGTCCGTGGCGGACACCGCCGCCGCCGTCGGGGCGTTCACGACCGACGCGCTCGAGCAGTTCGCCGCCGCCGGCGTGGACGTGCGGATGGTGCAGGTCGGCAACGAGACCAACAACGCCGTCGCCGGGGTCACGGGCTTCGCGAACATGGCGCAGATCTTCTCGGCGGGCTCCGCCGCCGTCCGCGCCGTCTTCGCGGACGCCCTCGTCGCCGTGCACTTCACCAACCCCGAGACGACCGGGCGCTACGCCGGGTACGCCGCGAACCTGCAGACCTACGGCGTGGACTACGACGTCTTCGCGTCGTCGTACTACCCGTACTGGCACGGCACGCTCGGCAACCTCACGCGCGTCCTGTCCCAGGTGGCATCCACGTACGGCAAGAAGGTCATGGTCGCCGAGACGTCGTGGGCGCGCACGCTGGAGGAGGGCGACGGGCACGGCAACACGATCGACCTGCCGGGCGAGGCCACGCAGTACCCCCTCAGCGTCCAGGGGCAGGCGACCGCCGTCCGTGACGTCATCCAGGCCGTCGTCGACGTCGGCGCGGCCGGCATCGGCGTCTTCTACTGGGAGCCGGCGTGGCTGCCGGTCGGCCCGGCCGCACAGCTCGAGCAGAACAGGCTGCTGTGGGAGGAGTTCGGCTCCGGCTGGGCATCCAGCTACGCGGCCGAATACGACCCCGACGACGCCGGCGAATGGTACGGCGGCTCCGCGTGGGAGAACCAGGCCCTCTTCGCGTACGACGGCACGCCCGTGGAGTCCCTCAACGTCTTCGCCTACGCCCGCACCGGCGCCGTCGCGCCGCGCGAGGTGACCGCGGTCGAGAACCCCGCCGTCGATCTCGTCGACGGCGCCCCCATCACGCTGCCGGCCACCGTGGGGATCACCTACAACGACGGCTCCACCGAGCAGGAGGCGGTGACCTGGTCGGAGGCCGCCGCGTACATCTCCGGCCAGGGCGTCTACGAGATCTCCGGCGAGACGGCATCCGGTCACGCCACGACCGCCACCGTCACCGTCCGCGCCGTCAACCATCTTCGGAACCCTGGTTTCGAGGACGCCGACGTGTCGATGTGGACGCGCACGGGCGCCGCCCTCACGCTGCGCGCCACGGACGACCCGCACTCCGGCACGCGCTCCGCGCACTTCTACTCCGGCTCGGCGTACTCCTTCACGCTGTCGCAGCAGGTCACCGGGCTCGACGCCGGGTCGTACACGGCATCCGTCGCAGTCCAGGGCGACGGGGAGGATGCCGCCAGCACGCTGCGCCTGAGCCTCGCCGCGACCGGCGGTGCCACCGCGACGACGCCGCTCGAGCTCAACGGGTGGCGCACCTGGCACACGCCGATGACGGATGCCGTGACGGTCCCGGCCGGCGGCACCGCCACCGTGACGATCACCGCCACCCTGCCCGCCGGTGCGTGGGGGACGGTCGATGACATCGTGCTGTCGCGCGCCGCCGCCGCTCCGGCGGACACGTCGGCACTGCAGGCCGCCGTCGACCGGGCGGAGGCACTGGACCGCAGCATCATCACGCCCGCCTCGCTCGCCGGGCTCGACGACGCCCTCGAGATCGCCGGCGTCGTGCTGGCCTCGGCGGCCCCCGCCGCGGACAAGGTCGCCGCCGCGCTCGCCCGCCTGGAAGGAGCCCTCGACGACCTCGAGCTGGTGGGGGAGGAGCCGGTGCCCGTCGTCCTCCCCGTCGAGGTCACGGTCGTGGAGGGCGAGCCGGTCGACCTTCCCGCCACCGTCCAGGTGCGTCGCTGGAACGGCGCCCTCGACGAGCAGGACGTCCGGTGGTCGGACGCGGTGGACTGGATCCACGGCGCCGGCGCCTACACCGTCACGGGGACGACCGAGGACGGCCTCGCCGCCCGCGCCACGGTGACCGTGACGCCCCGCCAGTGGGTGCAGAACCCCGGCTTCGAAGCCGCGGACACGTCCATGTGGGAGGTCACCGGCACGGGCGCCTCCATCGGGGCGACGGCCGACGCGGCCGCCGGCGCGCGCGCCGTCAGCTTCTGGAGCGACACGCCCTACACGTTCGCGGTCACGCAGCGGATCACCGGCGTCACCCCGGGCACCTACACGCTCTCCGCCACGACGCAGGGCGACGGGGAAGCCGCCGGCGACCGGCTGACACTCGCCGCCACCACCACGGCCGGCACCGCGACGGCGCCGCTGGCGCTGGACGGCTGGCAGGCGTGGCGGACGGGCACGACGCCCGCGGTCACGGTCGAGGCCGACGGCTCCCTCACGGTCGCGGTCCGGGGCACCCTGTCCGCCGGCGCGTGGGGCACGATCGACGAGGTGCGGCTCACCCGCGCCGGCGACCGGGTCGACACCGCCGTCCTCGCCGCCGCCGCCGATGCGCTCGCCGCGCTCGACGCCGCCGACTACACCGACTGGTCCTACGCCCCCGTCGGCGCAGCCCTCGAGAAGGCCCGGATCGTCGTGGCCGCCGACTGGCCGAGCGCACAGCTCGTCGCCGACGCCACGGCGCTCCTCGCCGAGGTGCGGGCAGGACTGGTCCGGACGGATGCCGACACGGCCACCGCGGCGCCGGCGAAGGGCGTCCTCTCGCACGACAACGGGTGGGACACCGGTCTCCTGGACGGCGACTACCGCATCACCATGAACCTGTGGTGGGGACAGAACGCCTCGTCGCTCCGCCTCTACGAGAACGGCGTGTTCGTCACGGCGGTGCCGCTGACCTATAACGGGATGACGGCGCAGAAGGCCGTCATCCCGGTCACGGGCCGCGGCAACGGCACCTACCGGTACACCGCGGTGCTCGCCAACACGGCGGGGGAGACCACCCTCGCCCCCCTCACCGTCACGGTCACGGCGGCGAACCCCGGCACCCCCGTGCTCAGCCACGACAACCACGACCGGGACGGCGCGTACACCGTGACGGCGAACATGTGGTGGGGGACCAACGCGACCTCGTACCGCTTCTACGCCGACGGGGTCCTCGTGTCCGAGGGGACGCTCACCGCACGGACCCCCGCCGCGCAGACGGCGAACCTCGCCGTCACCGGCGCCACGCAGGGCACGCACGTGTACCGCGTCGAGTTCCGCAATGCCGCCGGGGCCACCTCCAGCGCCCCGCTGACGGTGAAGGTCACCCGGTAGCGCGCCGGGTGCATGGCAGACTTGACGGGCGGTCCCGGGCAGAGTCCGGGGTCGTGGTCCGCCGTGGTGTAATGGCAGCACGACAGCCTTTGGAGCTGTGAGGTTCAGGTTCGAGTCCTGGCGGCGGAGCATGACGGAGAACACACTCGACGACGCGCTCGCCGTGGTCATCCTCGCCGCGGGGCAGGGCACGCGGATGAAGTCCGCCCTTCCGAAGGTCCTGCACCGCATCGGCGGTCGCCCGCTCGTCGGGCACGTGCTCGACACGGCGCGCGACCTCGCCCCCGCCCACGTCCTCGTCGTCGTGCGCCACGAGCGCGACCAGGTCGCCGACGCCGTCCTCGGAGTCTCGCCGGAGGTCGTGGTCGTCGACCAGGACGAGATCCCCGGCACCGGCCGTGCCGTCGAGGTGGCACTGGACCGTCTCTCCGGCTTCACCGGCGACGTCCTGGTCCTCAGCGGCGATGTCCCGCTGCTGGACTACGACACGCTCGAGGCGCTCGTCCGCAGCCACCGGGACGGCGCCGCCGCGGCGACGCTCATGACCGCCATCGTGGAGGACCCCACCGGCTACGGACGCGTCATCCGCGACGCCGAGGGCGGCGTCGACCGGATCGTCGAGCAGAAGGATGCCACCGCGGACGAGGCCGCCACCCGTGAGATCAACGCGGGTGTCTACGTCTTCCAGGCGACGGCGCTGCGCACCCAGCTGGCCCGCGTCGGCACCGACAACCTGCAGGGGGAGAAGTACCTCACCGACGTCATCGGCCTGCTCCGCCGCGACGCGCTGGCCGTCGCCGCCTCCATCGCCCCCGATGTGTCGCTGACCCTCGGCGTCAACGACCGCGCCCAGCTCGCCGAGGCCGGTCGTCTTCTGAACGCGCGCACCGTCCGCCGCTGGCAGCTCGAGGGCGTCACGATCCAGGACCCCGCCACGACCTGGATCGACGTCACCGCGACGCTCGCCGCGGACGTCACGGTGCTCCCCAACACCCACATCCTGCGCGCGACCGTCGTCGCCGCCGGCGCGACGATCGGACCCGACACGAGCCTTGTGGACTGCGAGGTCGGCGAGGGCGCCACGGTCCGGCGCACCGACGCGACGCTCGCCGTGATCGGCGCCGCGGCGACCGTGGGTCCCTTCGCCTACCTCCGCCCGGGCACGCAGCTGGCCGCAGGCGGCAAGATCGGCACGTTCGTGGAGACCAAGAACGCGACCATCGGCGAGGGCAGCAAGGTCCCGCACCTGAGCTACATCGGCGACACGACGATCGGCCGCGGAGTGAACCTCGGCGCCGGCGCCATCACGGCGAACTACGACGACATCGCCAAGCACCGCACCGAGATCGGCGACGAGGTGCACTCCGGGTCGCACAACGTGTTCGTGGCGCCCGTTAGGATCGGAGATGGCGCGAAGACAGGCGCCGGTGCGGTCATCCGCAAGGATGTTCCGCCCGGAGCGCTCGCTTTGAGCGTCGCCCCTCAGCGCAATGTCGAGGGGTGGGTCGAGAACCACCGACCGGGGACGGGCGCTGCGGATGCGGCGGCCCGGGCTCGCTCAGCACAGGAAGCGGACGATGTCGCGCAAGAAGAACAAGGTTGATCTCGACGTGGAACGCGGAATCGCCCCCGGCCTCGTCGCCAAGACCAAGAAGCGCCTCGTCGTCGCCTCGGGACGCTCGCACGAGGCGCTCTCCGTGGCCGTCGCCGACGCCCTCGGCACGGAGCTCGTCCCCACCGAGCACCGCACGTTCGCGTCCGGGGAGATCCTGACCCGGTTCGAGGTCTCCATTCGCGGCTGCGACTTCTTCCTCATCCAGTCGTTCGGCCCGCCGGTCAACGAGTGGCTCATGGAGACGCTCATCATGCTCGACGCCGCCAAGCGCGCGTCGGCGAAGCGCATCACCGTCGTCGCCCCGTACTACCCGTACTCCCGACAGGACAAGAAGGGCCGCGGCCGCGAGCCGATCAGCGCCCGCCTCGTCGCCGACCTGCTGCGCACCGCCGGCGCCGACCGCGTCATGAGCGTCGACCTGCACGCCGCGCAGATCCAGGGCTTCTTCGACGGCCCCGTCGACCACCTCTTCGCCAAGCCCGTGCTGCTGGAGTACTTCCAGAAGAACCTGTCCGCGGCCGACCGCGCCAAGCTCACCGTCGTCTCTCCCGACACCGGCCGCGTGCGCGTGGCCGACACGTGGTCGGACAGCCTCGATGCGCCGCTCGCGATCATCCACAAGCGCCGCGACCCGAACGTCGCCAACCAGGTCACCGTGAACGAGATCGTCGGCGACGTGCAGGGGCGCGTGTGCCTGCTCGTGGACGACATGATCGACACCGGCGGGACGATCGTGAAGGCGGCGCAGGCGCTGAAGGCGAACGGCGCCGACCGTGTCATCGTCGCCGCGACCCACGCGATCTTCAGCGACCCGGCCGTCGAGCGTCTCCAGGATGAGGCCATCGACGAGGTCGTCGTCACCGATACGGTGCCGATCCCGGACGCGAAGATCTTCCCCGGCCTCACGATCCTCCCGATCGCACCGCTGCTGGCGCGCGCGATCAAGGAGGTCTTCGAGGACGGCTCCGTCACGAGCATGTTCGACGGCGCCGCGTAGCCGGTCCTAGACTCCGGGCATGGCCACGGTCCCCACCGACCTCTCTCTCACCAGAGCCCACGCCCGCCCGATCGCCGACGTCCTCACCTCCCTGCGGGCGGAGGACACCGGGCTCACCGGCGACGAGGCCGCCGCGCGCCTCGAGGCGGTCGGCCGCAACGTCCTGCCGGAGCCGAAGCGCACGCCCGCGTGGCTGCGGTTCCTCGGACACTTCAACGACACCCTGATCTACATCCTGCTGGCCGCCGCCGCGATCAAGGCCATCATGGGCGACTGGCTGGACTTCTGGGTCATCGTCTCCGTCGCGATCATCAACGCCGTCATCGGGTACGTGCAGGAGGGGCGCGCCGAGAAGGCGCTCGCCGGCATCCGCGGGATGCTGTCCGCCGACGCGAGCGTCCGCCGCGACGGCGGGTGGACGACGATCCCCGCCGCGGAGCTCGTCCCGGGAGACCTCGTACGGCTCGCGCCGGGCGACAAGGTCCCCGCCGACCTCCGGCTCACGCAGGCGCACCAGCTGCGGATCGACGAATCCGCGCTGACCGGCGAATCGGTGCCGTCCTCGAAGCAGGACGAGCCGGTCGCGGAGTCCGCCGGCATCGGCGACCGCGCCTGCATGGCCTTCTCCGGCACGATCGTCTCGGGCGGTCAGGGGCGGGGCATCGTCACGGGCACCGGCGCCGGCACCGAGATCGGGAAGATCCAGGCCCTCGTCGGCGACGCCGGCAGCCTCGCGACACCGCTCACCAAGCAGCTGGCCGCGTTCGGGAAGGTGCTGACGCTCGTCATCCTCGGGATGGCGGTCGTCATGCTGCTCATCGGCAAGTACCTCCACGGCATGGAGCTCGGCGAGCTGACGTCGGCGACCATTGGCTTCGCGGTCGCCGCGATCCCGGAGGGCCTGCCGGCTCTCGTCACGATCACGCTCGCGATCGGCGTGCAGCAGATGGCGCGCCGCCGCGCCATCACCCGCAAGCTCCCCGCCGTCGAGACCCTCGGCTCCGTCACGACGGTGTGCTCGGACAAGACCGGGACGCTCACGAAGAACGAGATGACGGTGCGCCGCCTCGTCACCCCGCTCGGCCGGTACGAGACGACCGGTCTCGGCTACCAGCCCGACGGCGACATCCTCGACGAGGACGGCGACCTCGCCTCCGGGCGCGACCTCGCCGCGCTCCTGGCAGCCGGAACCCTCTGCAACGACGCGCACATCGTGGCGGACGGCGAGGGCTGGATGCTGGTCGGCGAGCCGACGGAAGGGGCGCTGAAGGTCGTCGCGCTCAAGGGCGGCGCCACCGGGGAGGCCGCGCGCCGCATCGGCGTCGTCCCGTTCGACTCCGCGCACAAGTTCATGGCGACCCTCAACGAGTCGCCGGACGGCGCGCGCGCCATCCTCGTCAAGGGCGCGCCCGACCGGCTGCTGGATCGCTCGCTCACCCAGCGCGGCGCCGACGGCTCCGCGCCCCTGGACCGTGCGTTCTGGGAGCAGGCCGTCGACGAGCTCAGCGCGCAGGGCCTCCGTGTGCTCGCGGGCGCCCGCAAACCCACCCGCGCGGCGGAGGTCGCGATGGACGACCTGCAGGACCTGGAGTTCCTGGGGTTGTGGGGGATCCTCGACCCGCCGCGACCGGAGGCCATCGAGGCGATCGCGGACTGCCACGCCGCCGGCATCCGGGTCAAGATGATCACCGGCGACCACGCCGGCACGGCGCTCGCGATCAGCCGGGAGATGGGCCTGGTCGGCGCGGAGGGCGACGTGCGCGTCCTCACCGGCGGGGAGCTGGAGGCCCTCAGCCAGGAACAGCTCAAGGATGTCGTCCGGGACGTCGACGTGTACGCCCGCACGAGCCCGGAGCACAAGATCCGGATCGTCCGCGCGCTGCAGTCGCACGGCGAGGTCGTCGCGATGACCGGCGACGGCGTGAACGACGCCCCCGCCCTGACCCGGGCCGACGTCGGCGTCGCGATGGGCATCAAGGGAACCGAGGCGACGAAGGAGGCGGCGGAGATCGTCCTGGCCGACGACAACTTCGCCACCATCCGCAGCGCCATCCGCGAGGGCCGGCGCATCTACGACAACCTCCGCAAGTCGGTGGTGTTCATCCTCCCGACCAACGGCGCGCAGTCCCTCGTCATCCTCATCGCCGTCGTCTTCGGACTCACCCTGCCGCTGACCCCGGTCCAGGTGCTGTGGGTCAACATGGTCACCGCCGTGACCCTGTCGCTCGCCCTCGCCTACGAGCCCGCCGAGGCGGGCATCATGACCCGCCCGCCCCGCCGCCCCGGCGGCTCGATCATCTCGATGCGGGAGCTCGGCTTCGTGCTCGCGGTGTCCTTCCTCATCGGCGGGGCGACGCTCGCGATCTTCGGGATCGTCGTCGCGGCCGGCCACGACGTCGTCTACGCCCGCACGGAGGCCGTGACGATGCTCGCCCTCGGGCAGCTGGCGTTCCTCTTCAACTGCCGGTTCCTGTCGCGCTCCAGCCTCACGACACAGGTGCTCCGCGGCAACCCGGTGATCTGGTGGTCGGCGTTGGCGCTCATCGTCTTCCAGCTGATCTACACCTACGTCCCGTTCATGAACGCGCTGTTCGACTCCCGGCCGCTCGCGGCACAGGACTGGCTCCTGCCGCTCGCGCTGTCCGTCGTGATCTTCCTCGTCGTCGAAGTGCTGAAGTGGCTCCGCCGGCGGTGACCGCCGCCGACCTCGCCGCGTCCGCGTTCCGAGGAACCGCATAGGTTGGTCCGTGAGGATGCCGGAACCGCCTGCCGAGAGGACCGCCATGATCCGTACCACCGCTCTGCCCCGCCGCGCCGCCGTCGCCGCAGCCGTCTCCGTCGCCGGCCTCGCCGCACTCGCGGGCTGCGCCGGCACGACCTCCGCCGCGACGGACGACCCGAGCGACGCCGGGAGCACCCCGCGGGAGACCGGCAGCGCCGGCGCCGCGACGTACGCCGACGGCACCTACTCCGCGGACGGGTCCTACATCGACGGGGGCGGGACGCTGGAGACCATCGCCGTCACCGTCACCCTCGCCGGCGACGTCATCACCGACGTGGAGGTGACGGGCGACCCGCAGAACCCGGAGTCCGGGCGGTACCAGTCCGAGTTCATCGGCGGCATCGCCGACGAGGTGCTCGGCAAGGACATCGACGAGATCTCCCTCGACCGCGTCGCCGGCTCGTCCCTCACCAGCGGCGGTTTCAACGACGCGCTGGAGGCCATCCGGTCCGAAGCGTCGGCGTGACGCCGGGCGCCTCCTCCGGCTGGGAGTTCGAGGCGATCGGCACGCGGTGGCACGTGCAGACCGCTGCGCCCGTCCCGGAGGCGGTGCGCGCCGAGGTGCGCGCGCTCATCGAGGAGTTCGACCGCGCGTGGTCGCGGTTCCGCGCCGATTCGCTCGTGACGGCGCTGGCCCGCGGGGCCGGAGCCGTCCCGCTCCCACCGGACGGCCCCGCGATGCTCGACCTCTACGCGGCGCTCTCCGCGACGACCGCCGGCGCCGTGAACCCGCTCGTCGGCGCCGCGCTCGCTCGGCGCGGCTACGACGCGTCCTACGGCTTCGACGACGCGGGGGCGGAGGCGGCGCCGGCCGACTGGACCGACCGGCTCGGGTGGGCGGACGGGATGCTGACCCTCACCGTGCCGGCAATCGTCGACGTCGGCGCGCTCGGGAAGGGCCGCCTCGTCGACCTCGTGGCGGCCGCCGTCGACGGCCCCGTCGTCGTCGACGCGAGCGGCGATCTCGCCGTGCGGGGGACGACCCAGCGGATCGCGCTCGAGCATCCCTACGACCCCGCCCGCGCCATCGGCGTGTGGGAGGTGACCGACGCCGCGCTCTGCGCGTCGGCCGTCAACCGGCGCGCGTGGGGCGCGGGCCTGCACCACGTGCTGGATGCGCGGACGGGGGAGCCGGTCCGTACGATCGCGGCGACGTGGGCGGTCGCCGGTGCGGCGATGACGGCGGATGCCGCGGCGACGGCGCTGTTCTTCGACGGCGGGCCCGCATTCGCCGCCGCACACGACGTGTCCTGGGTGCGGATGACGACCGACGGGCGCGTCGAATGGTCGCCGGGATGCCGCGCCGAGCTGTTCCTGAGGGCCGATAGCGTGGACTCATGAGCGGACTGACTGCCCTGTGGAACCGTGCGTTCGCCGTCATCGGACGCGTGTCGATGTATCGCCTCGTCGTGTTCGCGCTCGCCGCCCTGGGCGCCATCGCCCTCGTCCTGACGTTCTTCGGCGTCGTGGCCCCGACGCCGCTCGAGCTCGTCGTGACGTGGCTCGTGCTGGGTGCGGCCTGCGCCGCCACCGACGCCGTCGCGCACCGCATCCTGCACCGCTCGTGGCGGTGGGAGTCCTCGCTCATCACCGTCCTCATCCTGCTGTTCGTGCTGCGCCCGACGCTCGAGCCGTGGGAGCTCGTCGGAACCGCGATCGCGGGGATCGTCGCCTCCGCCTCGAAGTACGTCCTCGCCTGGCAGGGCCGGCACATCTTCAACCCCGCCGCCGTCGGCGCGGCGTTCCTGACGATCCTCAGCGTGTGGCTCCCCGCGCTCGGCGCATCCTCGTGGTGGGTGGGATCGCCGTTCCTCGCCGGTCCCGTCATCGTCTTCGGGCTGATCGTGCTGCTGCGCACCGAGAAGATCCGCGTCATCGCCGTCTTCCTCGTCGTCGCGGTCGCCGTCGCCGTGATCCGGGCGTCCGCCCAGTTCCAGCAGGCCGGGCTCGCCTTCGACCTCGGCACCGTGTTCTGGCAGATCCTGTGGTCCTCGCCGTTCCTGTTCCTCGGCGCCTTCATGCTCTCCGAGCCCCTCACCCTGCCGCCCCGCCGGAGGCAGCAGTTCCTCGTCGCGGCGGTCGTCGGTGTGCTCGCCGGCTGGCCCCTGGCGATCGGCGAGGTCACGCTCGGGCAGGAGCGGGCGCTCCTGGTCGGCAACCTGGTCGCGTTCGCCTTCGCCGTCCGCTCGGCCGTGCGCCTCACCCTCGTGGAGCGTCGCGCCCTGACCCCGACCGTCCGGGAGCTGACGTTCCAGGCCAAGCGAGGGCTGCGGTTCGCGCCGGGTCAGTACCTCGAGCTGGAGGTGCCGCACCCCCACCCGGATGCCCGCGGGACGCGCCGGGAGTTCAGCATCGTCAGCTCCCCGGAGGAGCTGCCGCTCGTGAAGATCGCACTCCGCGAAGGGTCGCAGTCCAGCTACAAGAAGGCCCTCGCCGCCCTCGGGACGGGGGAGACCCTGTCGGTGACGGGGGTGTGGGGTGACTTCGTGCTGCCGCAGCGCGCCGGCGCGCCCGTGCTCATGGTCGCCGCCGGCATCGGCGTCACGCCGTTCGTCTCGCAGCTGCGACACACGCGGCTCGCTCAGGAGGACCGGGACATCGTGTTCGTGTACGTCGCGTCGGATGCCGAGGAGCTGGCGTTCCGCGACGATCTCGAGGCCTCCGGGGTCCCCGTCATCGTCTTCACCCGCACCGAGCCGGCGCACCTCCCCGCGCACTGGCGCTGGGCGAAGGGCGTGCGGCTGGACGCCGACGGACTGCTGCAGGTCGTGCCGGACATCGCCGCCCGGCACGCCTACATCTCCGGCCCGCCCGCGCTCATCGCCGACCTGGCGCCGGCGCTGGAGAAGGCCCGGTCGATCACGACCGACGCGTTCTCCGGCTACTGACCGGCTGACCGGGCGGTCAGGCGGGCGGGTCGGCGGGGCGCGCCGGCAGGCGCACCTCGAACGTCGTCGATCCCGGGACGCTCTGGACCGTGATGGTGCCGTGATGGGCGTCCACGATCGCCTTGGCGATGGAGAGCCCGAGACCCGTGCCGCCGGTCTGCCGGGCGCGGGAGGCGTCGGCGCGGGCGAACCGCTCGAACAGGCCGCCGGCGAACGCCGGATCGATGCCGGGCCCGTCGTCGTGCACGCGGAGCACGGCGCTGCCGCCGGAGGCCGTGACGGTCGTCGTGACGTGCGTGCCGGCCGGCGTGTGCACGCGCGCGTTCGCGAGGAGGTTCGCGGTCACCTGATGCAGCCGTGCGGCGTCGCCGGCGACGACCACCGGCGCGTCGTCGACCTCCAGCGCCCACTCGTGGTCGGGGCCGGCGGCCCGTGCGTCCGCGACGGATTCCACGGCGAGACGCGTGAGGTCCACGGCCCCGTACACGAGCTCCTTCCCCTCGTCCAGGCGCGCCAGCAGCAGCAGGTCCTCCACGAGCGTCGTCATCCGCAGCGACTGCGCCTGGATGCGCTCGAGCGCCTGCTCGGTGTTCTGCGCCGCGGCCTCCGCGAGGGCGCGGCTCTCGCCGGTGGCCTCGCGGCTCTGCCGGATGCCGCGCAGCGACAGCTCCGAGTAGCCGCGGATGGAGGCGAGGGGCGTCCGCAGCTCATGACTGGCGTCCGCGACGAACGCCCGCATCCGCTCCTCGTTGCGCTGGCGCGCCGTCAGCGACGAGCCGACGTGGTCCAGGAGCGTGTTCAGCGCGGCGCCCACCCGCCCGATCTCGGTGCGGTCGTCGGCCTCCTCCGCGGGCACCCGCTCGGCGATCGTGACGTCGCCTTCGGCCAGCGGCAGCGCCGCGACCCGCGTCGCGGTGTCGGCGACGGCGCGCAACGGCGCGAGCGAGCGCCGGATGACGAGGGCCACCGCGACGGCGAGCAGCAGGAGGCCGCCGATCGTGACGAGGAGGATCGTCGTCAGGATCTCCGCGAGGGTCGATTCCAGCTCGCTGAGGGGGAGCCCCGCGATCCCGGTCACCGTTCCCGCCGTGAACGGGGTGACCCGGTAGCTGCCCAGTCCGGGGACCCGCACGGTGGAGAACCCGCGCGTGGCGGCCTCCGCTCGGAGCGCGTGGATCTGGGTGGAGGTGAGGGGCGCGACCTCTAGGTCGTCGTCGGCGACGATGACGGCGCCGGAGACCCCGTCGAACGGCGAGTCCACGAGGAGCAGGTAGCCGTCGGTCAGGGGGCCCTGTGCGAGGGCCTCGTCGGCGCGGCGCACGTTCTGCAGGGGGCCGGGCTCGAACAGCTGCAGCTGGCGGGTTGTGGCCTCCAGGTTGGCGTTGAGCGACTTCGACAGCGCGTCGCCCACGCCGGCGCCGATCGCGACGGCGCTCCCCACGAGGATGAGGGCGACGATGCCGATCACCGTCGCCATGAGACGCGCCTGCAGGCTCCAGGGCCGGCGCGGCGTCCTCGTGCGGGTCCGCTCGCTGACCGGGTCGTTCACTGCGGCGCTTTGATCATGTAGCCGACGCCGCGCACCGTGTGGATGAGCGGCTCCCGGCCGGCATCCAGCTTCTTGCGCAGGTAGGAGATGTACAGCTCGACGACGCTCGAGCGTCCGCCGAAGTCGTAGTTCCAGACCCGGTCGAGGATCTGCGCCTTGGATACGACGCGACGCTGATTGCGCATGAGGAAGCGCAGCAGCTCGAACTCGGTGGCCGTCAGCTCGATCTCGGTGCCGGCGCGTTCGACCTCGTGCGAGTCCTCGTTGAGGGACAGGTCGCCGACGCGCAGGATCGGGTCGGCCCCGCCGGCGGTCGCGGTGCCGGCGCGGCGCATGAGGCCGCGGAGGCGCGCGACGACCTCCTCGAGGCTGAACGGCTTCGTGACGTAGTCGTCGCCGCCGGCCGTGAGACCGGCGACCCGGTCGGCGACGGCATCCTTGGCGGTGAGGAAGAGCACCGGCACGTCGTTGCCGGAGTGGCGCAGCCGCTGCAGGACCGCCATCCCGTCGAGGTCCGGCATCATGATGTCGAGCACCATGGCGTCCGGGTCGAACTCCCGCGCGGCGGCCAGCGCCTCGAACCCGGAACCGGCCGCCTTGACCTCCCAGCCCTCCATCCGCAGCGCCATGGAGAGCAGGTCGGTGAGCATCTGCTCGTCGTCGACCACGAGGACGCGGAGGGCGGAGCCGTCGGCGCGGCGGAGGGCAGGGGCGGCGGTGGTCATGTCCTCCATTGTGACCGCGATGCTATGGGGTTCCTATGGGCGTCGCTATGCGCTCCCTGTGAATCTCGGGTTCCGTTCCGGGATTCCAGAGGCGGTTCATGACAGAGATCACGCGTTGACGCGGACCAGTCCCACCCCGCGCGTAGGGTGTGCGTATGGCGACAGCGCGCACCGTGGTCTACGTCCGCGGCGAGCGGGTTCGGGAGGGGATCTCCCCCGCGGAGGGCCTCGCCCTCGCCCGGGAGCAGGACGGGATGCTGTGGGTCGGCCTGCAGGGACCGACGCCCGAGGAGGTCGTCGCCCTCGGCGAGGAGCTGGGCCTGGACCGTCTGGGCATCGCGGAGATGACCCGTACGCACCAGCGCTCCAAGCTCGACCACTTCGGCGACCGGCTGTTCCTCGTCATGCAGCCCGCGGAGTACACCGACCGCACCGAGAGCGTGCACTGCCACGAGGTGGACGTCGTCGTCGGCGACCATCTCGTCTTCGCGGTGTCCGCGCATCCCGCCGTGGACCTCGAGCGCATGCGGACCCTTCTCGAGCAGTACCCGGACATTGTCACGCGAGGGCCGTACGCGGTCCTGTGGGCGGTGTGCGAGTACGTCACCCGCGGGTACCGCGACGTCATGGACGGCATCGAGAACGACATCGACGAGATCGAGGAGGAGCTCTTCGGTGACGAGGAGGATGTCTCCCACCGGATCTTCGCGCTCCAGCGCGAGGTGATCGACCTCCACCATGCGACGGCGCCCCTCGCCGAGATCATCGAGCGCCTCGGACGCGTCGTCGCGAAGAAGCAGGGTGTGTCTTCGGTCGCGCCGTTCGCCGAGGTCGCCGACCGCGCCCGCTACGTCGACGGACGCGTCGCCGCCTTCCGCAGCACGCTGGACAGCGCGCTCACGATCCACGCGACGCTCGTCGAGCAGCGCCGCAACGAGCAGATGCGCGAGATGACCCGGGTCAGCCTCGAGCAGAACGACCAGGTCAAGAAGGTCTCCTCGTGGGCGGCCATCGGCTTCGCGCCCACGCTCATCGCCGGCGTGTACGGCATGAACTTCCGCTTCATGCCGGAGCTCGACCAGCCGTGGGGATACCCGTTCGCGGTCGCGCTCATGGTCGGGGCGAGCCTCGGGCTCTACTTCGTGTTCAAGAGACGCGGCTGGCTCTGACGCCGGCGGTCACCGTCGCCTCCTCGCGGGAGCGCTCGCGAGGAGGAACCACAGGAAGACCATGGCGGCCGCGCCGAGGACGGCCCCCGTCGTGTTCGCGACGAGGTCGCGCGGATCTGCGAACCGCGACGGCAGGAGCTGCAGCTGCGCGATCTCGATCGCCGCGCTCAAGACGAAGCCGATCGGCGGCGCGAGCCACCAGCGCCGGACGCCGAACCACAGCACCACGAACACGCCCAGCGGCACGAACATCGCGATATTGGCGAAGAACTCCAGCCACCGGAACGTCACCCACTCGGTGACCGGGCGTCGCGACAGCCATTCCAGGAGCCGGTCCACGACGCCGCCGATGTCCTCGCCGTACGGACGCACGCTCAGCGTCATCCATCCGACCGCGACGAGGTAGCCCAGCGACAGCGGAGCCAACATCAGGCGCGCGATCACCGTGCGCGCCTGCAGGCTCGTCGTCAGTGGGTGTCCTCGGCTTCGATCTCGGTGCGGTCGCCGGACCATTGCGTGTGGAAGGTGCCGGGCTTGTCGGTGCGCTGGTAGGTGTGCGCCCCGAAGAAGTCGCGTTGGCCTTGGATGAGCGCGGCGGGGAGGCGTTCGGCGCGGAGCCCGTCGTAGTAGGCCAGGGACGAGGAGAACGCGGGGGCGGGGATGCCGGCGGTCGCCGCGGTGGCGACGATGTTGCGCCACGCGGCCTGGGCGCGGGTGAGCGCGTCGACGAAGTACGGCGCCGTCAGCAGGACCGGCAGGTCGGGGGTCGCCTGGTAGGCGTCGGAGATGCGGTTGAGGAATTGGGCGCGGATGATGCAGCCGCCGCGCCAGATCTTCGCGATCGCGCCGAGGTCGATGCTCCAGTCGTACTCCGCGGCGCCGGCGCGGATCTCGTCGAACCCCTGCGAGTACGCGACGATCTTCGACGCGTACAGGGCCAGGCGGACGTCTTCGATGAACGCGTCGGCGTCCTCGACCTCGAGCTCCTCCTCCGCGCCGGGCAGATCCCGGGACACGGCCCGCTGTTCCGGGTGGGAGGAGAGGGACCGGGCGAACACGGCCTCGGCGATCCCGGAGACGGGGGTGCCGAGGTTCAGCGCGGTCTGCACGGTCCAGGCGCCGGTGCCCTTGGCGCCGGCCTGGTCGAGGATGACATCCACGAGGGGGAGGCCGGTGGCGGCGTCGGTCTGGCGCAGCACGTCGGCGGTGATCTCGATGAGGTAGGACTCCAGCTCGCCGGCGTTCCACTCCGCGAACACGTCGGCGATCTCGGCGGGGGTCTTGCCGGTGCCGCGGCGGATGAGGTCGTAGGCCTCGGCGATGAGCTGCATGTCGGCGTACTCGATGCCGTTGTGCACCATCTTCACGAAGTGCCCGGCCCCGTCGTGCCCGACGTGTGTGACGCACGGTTCCCCCTCCGCGACCGCCGCGATCGACTTCAGGATCGGGCCGAGGGTGACCCAGGACTCATCCGACCCGCCGGGCATGATCGAGGGTCCGGTCAGGGCGCCCTCCTCGCCGCCGGAGATCCCCGCGCCGACGAAGTTGATCCCGGTGGCCCGGACCGCCTTCTCCCGCCGGATCGTGTCGGTGAACAACGCGTTCCCACCGTCGACGATGATGTCGCCCGGCTCGAACACCCCCGTCAACGCGTCGATCACGGCATCCGTCCCCGCACCGGCCTTGACCATGATGATCGCCGTGCGCGGCTTCACCAGCGACGCGGCGAACTCCTCATAGGAGAACGCCGGCGCGAACCCCGCCTCCGGGTGCGCCGCCACCAGCTCATCCGTCTTGGACCGCGACCGGTTGAACACCGCCACGGTGTTCCCCTCCCGGCTGGCGAGGTTACGGGCCAGGTTCGAACCCATGACGGCCAGGCCGACCACTCCGATGTTCGCGCTTGCTTCGGGCACTGTGAGACTCCTCGAGGTGTGCGGGGGACCGTTTCAGCGTACCCGTGCTCCCGGATCGCCCGCCGCCGCGTGACAGGATGCGATCATGCGGATCGTCGTCATGGGGCCCAGCGGCTCGGGGAAATCGCTCGTCGGAGCGGCCTTGGCCGCGCAGGTGCGTGCGCGATTCGTCGACGGCGACGACCTGCACCCCGCGGCCAACGTCGCCAAGATGGCGGCCGGGATCCCGCTGACGGATGCCGACCGGGAGCCGTGGCTGGACGTCGTGGGCCGCGTCCTCGCGCGGGAGTCGCACCTCGTCGTGGCCTGCTCCGCGCTGCGCCGCGTCTACCGCGACCGGATCCGTGTCGCTGCCCCGGACGCCGTGTTCGTCGAGCTCGTCGTGCCGGTGACCGAGCTCGCGCACCGCATGTCCCGCCGCGACCACTTCATGCCGCCGGCGCTCCTGGATTCGCAGCTCGCGGTGCTCGAGCCGCTCGCGGCGGACGAGCAGGGCGTCCGGATCGCCAACGACGCCGACCTCGTGGCGGTCGTCGATCGTGCGGCGTCGCTGCTCAAGCGCCGCCTCGGCGGCGAGGCCGCCGGCTGACCGGGGCTCAGTCCTTGCGGTAGGCGGTGCGGCCCATCGAGAACAGGGCGCCCGCGGCGCCTAGGGTGGCGGCGACGGTCATGATGCCGATGATCCAGCCCAGCGCGTGCGACATCCAGCCGTATTCCATGGGTTCCTCCGTCGTCCGATGTGACGTCCTCATCGTATCGGGCGCGCTGATAGACTGAGGGACAACTTCGGCGAGGGGTGCAGCAGGCATCCGTGATCGACGCGGTGATGCAGGCTTCGCGGCTTTCCTCACGCGCATGCGTTCGAGTCGAAACACAGACCACATCTGGGCCGCGAAGGCCCCGCAAGGAGAACAACCATGTCGACCGAGACCGACACCAAGGTCCTCGCCGAGCTGCGCGACAGCTTCGGCAAGGGCTACGCCCGCCGCCTCCGCGCCGCCGGCAAGATCCCCGCCGTCATCTACGGACACGGCACCGACCCCGTCCACGTCGCCCTGCCCGGCCACCAGGTCGCGCTGCTCATCCGCCGCGCCAACGCGGTCCTCGAGCTCGAGGTCGACGGCACGCAGCAGCTCACGCTGGTCAAGGACGTCCAGAAGGACCCGGTGCACCAGATCATCGAGCACATCGACCTCCTCGTCGTGAAGAAGGGCGAGAAGATCCAGGTCGACGTGCCCATCGTCGTCACGGGTGAGTCCTTCGCCGGCACGATCGTCAACCTCGACAACGCCACGGTGCTGCTCGAGGTCGAGGCCACGCACATCCCGCAGCACATCGAGGTCGACATCGAGGGTCTCCAGGAGGGCGCGCACATCACCGCCGCCGACCTGAAGCTGCCCAAGGGCTCCTCGCTCGTCACCGACGCGGAGACCCTGATCGTCGCGATCACGACCCCCTCCGGCCCGTCCGCCGACGACGAGGCCGCCGACGCCGCCTCCGCCGCGGCAGGCGAAGAGGCCGGCGCCGAGTCCGGCGACGCGGCCGCCGAGTAATCCGCACCGCACGTCCCGGGGCCCGTCTCCACCGATACTGGTGGCGGCGGGCTCCGTCGTCGAAGGGAGAGGGCGCCATGGCCGACACCTGGCTGGTCGTGGGATTGGGCAATCCCGGTCCGCGGTACGAGATGACCCGGCACAACGTGGGCCAGATGGTCGTGGACGAGCTCGCCGCGCGACGCTCGGAGACCCTCCGCGCGCACAAGGCCAACGCCCGGGTCGCGGAGACCTGGCTGCGTCCCGGCGCCGCGAAGATCGTGCTGGCCAAGCCCAACTCGTTCATGAACGTCTCCGGCGGGCCGGTCTCCGCGCTGGCATCGTTCTACGGCGTCCCCGCCGAGCGCGTCGTCGTCATCCACGATGAGCTCGACATCCCGTTCGACTCGCTCAAGCTCAAGGTGGGCGGCGGTCACGGCGGTCACAACGGCGTCCGCGACGTCGCGAAAGCGCTCGGCACCGCCGACTTCCCGCGCGTCCGGGTCGGCATCGGGCGTCCGCCCGGTCGGCAGGACCCCGCCGACTGGGTCCTCGACGCGTTCGGCGGGAGCGAGCGGAAGGACCTTCCCCTCGTCCTGTCGGACGCGGCGGACGCCGTCGAGCAGCTGATCGCCGAGGGCCTCGTCGCCGCGCAGCAGAAGCACCACGCGCCCCGCCCGTGAGGCCCGTGTCCGCACCCGGGCATAGACTCATCCGGTGACAGTTCCCGGGATCGTGCGCGCCCTCGAGCAGGCGGAATCCTTCCGGGATGCCATGGGCGATGCCGTCGTCGACGGCGAGTTCTCCCTCACTCCGGGCCTGGACGCCCCCGTGCTCGCGGGTCTCCTCGATCGCCGTCGCGCGGCCGGCCTCCCGGCATCCCTCCTCGTCATCGCGCCGACCGGGCGCCGGGCGGAGAGCGTGGGGACGGCGCTGGAGTGCCTCGTGCCCGGCGCCCTCGTCCTGCACTTCCCGGCGTGGGAGACGCTCCCGCACGAGCGGCTGAGCCCGAGCGCCGAGACCGTCGGCAAGCGCCTCGAGGTGCTCCGGCAGGTCGCCGCGTGGGACGGCACGGTGCCCCTCATCGTGACGGCCTCGGTCCGCTCGGCCGCCCAGCCCCTCGCGTCCGGTCTCGACCATGCCGGCGTCGTCGAGCTGTCCGTCGGCGGGCGCGGCCATGACCTGGATGCCGTCATCCGGCGCCTCGTCGAACTCGCCTATCACCGCGTCGACATGGTCTCGCGGCGCGGCGAGTTCGCCGTCCGCGGCGGCATCCTCGATGTCTTCCCGCCCGTCGCCGACCACCCGTACCGGGTGGAGTTCTTCGGCGACGAGATCGACCAGATCCGCGCGTTCTCCGTCGCCGACCAGCGCTCGCTTCCCGGCGAGATCTCCCACGTCCTCATGACGGCGAGCCGCGAGCTGCTGCTGACCCCCGAGGTGCGCCGCCGCGCCGCGGAGCTCCGGGACCGCTTCCCCGGCCTGCGCGGCATGCTGGAGAAGATGTCCGAAGGCATCCCCGTCGAGGGGATGGAATCGCTCCTCACGGCGGTCGCCGACGCCGTCGTCCCGCTCGTGGACTACCTGCCCGCCCGCACCGCCGTCGGCCTCGTCGACCCGGAGCGCGCCGTCGCACGCGCCGTGACCCTCACCGAGACCAACCGGGAGTTCCTGGAGGCGGCGTGGAGCGCCGCGACCGCCGGCGCCGACACGCCCATCGACCTGGGGGAGGGCGACTTCCTCACCCTGCCCGCCCTCCGCGAGGCCTCCGCCGCCCGCGGCGGCGTGTGGTGGAGCTTCAGCACCTTCGACTCCGGCTCGGCGGAGATCGCCGCCGACGGCGTCGAAGGTGCGCCGGACGGCGCCGTGCGCGTCGCCGGGTCGGCCGTGCCGTCCTTCCACGGGAACGTCGACGGCGCGTCCGGGCACATCGCCACGCTCCTCGCGGATGGGTGGCGCGTCGTCGTCGCCGCGTCCGGCACCGGGCTCGTCGACCGCGCGCGGGACGTCCTCGCCGAACGCGGCATCGCCGCCCGCACCGTCGAGCGGGTCGAGGAGCCGCCGCCGCCCGGCATCGCGGTCGCCGTCGTCGCGACCCTGGAGAACGGGTTCCAGGCACCTGACGCGAAACTCGCCGTCTTCACCGAGAGCGACTTCTACGGGCGCACGATCGGCTCGGACTCCCGGGTCGTGAAGAAGCTCGCCTCCCGCCGTCGCAATGTCGTGGACCCGCTGCAGCTGAAGGCCGGCGACTTCGTCGTGCACACGACGCACGGCATCGGGCGCTTCGTGGAGCTCGTGCAGCGCGAGGTCTCCACCGGCGGCCGGAACGCCGTCAAGACGACCCGCGAATACCTCGTGCTGGAGTACGCGCCGTCCAAGCGCGGGTACCCCGGCGACAAGCTCTTCGTCCCCACCGACCAGCTCGACCTGCTCTCCCGCTACGTCGGCGGGGAGGCCCCGACCTTGTCGAAGATGGGCGGCACCGACTGGGCGGCCGCCAAGGGCAAGGCCCGCCGCGCCGTGCGGGACATCGCCGTCGAGCTCGTCAAGCTGTACTCGGCGCGCATGGCCGCGAAGGGGCACGCGTTCGGGCCGGACACGCCGTGGCAGCGTGAGCTGGAGGAGGCGTTCCCGTTCGCGGAGACGCCGGACCAGCTGCAGACGATCGACGAGATCAAGGCCGATATGGAACGCCCGATCCCGATGGACCGGCTGCTGTCCGGCGACGTCGGGTTCGGCAAGACCGAAGTGGCCGTCCGTGCGGCATTCAAGGCGATCCAGGACGGCAAGCAGGTCGCCATGCTCGTGCCGACGACGCTGCTCGTCAAGCAGCACCTCGAGACCTTCACGGAGCGGTTCGCAGGGTTCCCCGTCAAGGTCCGGCCGCTGTCGCGCTTCCAGACCGACAAGGAGGCGCGCGACACGCTCGACGGCGTCCTGGACGGCACCGTCGACATGGTCATCGGCACCCACCGCATCCTGACCGACCAGGTGATCTTCAAGGACCTCGGCCTTCTCATCATCGACGAGGAGCAGCGCTTCGGCGTCGAGCACAAGGACAAGCTGAAGAAGCTGAAGATGAACGTCGACATCCTCGCGATGAGCGCGACGCCGATCCCTCGGACGCTGGAGATGGCGGTCACCGGCATCCGGGAGATGTCGTCACTGCAGACGCCGCCGGAGGACCGGCATCCGATCCTCACCTACGTCGGCCCCCGCAGCGACAAGCAGGTCGCCGCCGCGATCCGTCGCGAGCTGCTGCGCGAGGGGCAGATCTTCTACGTGCACAACCGGGTGCAGTCGATCCAGCGCGTCGCCGCGCAGCTGGCCGAGCTCGTCCCGGAGGCGCGCATCGCCGTCGCGCACGGCCGGATGGGGGAGCACGCGCTCGAGCAGGTCGTCGACGACTTCTGGGAGCGCCGCGCCGACGTGCTCGTCTCGACGACGATCATCGAGACCGGCCTCGACATCGCCAACGCGAACACCATCATCATCGACCGCGCCGACAAGTACGGGCTCAGCCAGCTGCACCAGCTGCGGGGCCGCGTCGGACGCGCCCGCGAGCGCGCGTACGCGTACTTCCTCTACGACGAGATGAAGCCGCTCAGCGAGACGGCCGCCGACCGCCTGGAGACCATCGCGGTCAACAACGACCTCGGCAGCGGCATGCAGGTGGCGCTGAAGGACCTCGAGATCCGCGGCGCCGGCAACATGCTCGGCGCCGAGCAGGCCGGGCACATCGCCGGCGTGGGCTTCGACCTGTACCTGCGGATGATCGGGGAGGCCGTCTCCACGTTCCGCGGGGAGGAGACCGAGGGGCCCGCCGAGCTGCGGCTCGAGCTGCCCGTGGACGCCCGCATCCCGGAGTCGTACATCGACAGCGAGCGCCTGCGCCTGGAGGCCTACCAGAAGCTCTCCGGCGCGGCCTCCGCCACCGCGAAGGACGAGACCATCGACCTCGTCGTGGAGGAGCTCGTCGACCGCTACGGCGACCTGCCGCGCGAGGTCGAGGGCCTCATCGCGGTGGCCCGCCTGCGGCGCCGCGCCGCACGCTCCGGCCTGACCGACGTCGTCGCGATGGGACCGAACCTGCGGATCGCCCCCGCGCACCTGCCCGACTCGCTTCGCGTGCGGATGCAGCGCCTGCACCCCAAGGCGAAGATCCTCTCCGGCGGGGAGGCCATGATCGTCCCGCTCCCGACCGCCGGGGGGGAGAGCGTCGTGGACGCCGACCTCATCACCTGGACGGCGCAGCTGCTCGACCAGCTCTTCCCCCTGCCGGCCGCCGAGACACCGGCACCCGCGGACGGGGCGACCGGCTCCTGAGCCTCAGAGCCCGATGGCCCCGGTCGCCAGCAGCGCCGCCGCGGTGACCGCGCCGGCGACCGCGAGCGCGAACACGACCCACTCGGCCGGCGTGAACACCCGCTCGCCGCGCTCCCGCTTCGCCGCCGCGAACAGGGCGGTCGCGGGCACCAGCACGATGAGCGAGAGCAGCACGTACGTCGCTCCGGCGGCCAGGAGCAGGAACGCCGTGTACGCCGTCGCGAGCGCCGCGACCACCACGGCGCCCACGCGCACCGGGCCGGGCGTCGTCAGCGCGAGCTTGAGACCGAACGCCGCGGACAGGACGTACGGGATGAGGATGAGCGCGCTCGTGAGGTCCAGCGCGATGTCGAACGCGTTGTCGGAGAAGAGCACGACGATGAGCATGAGCTGCGCGAGCGCCGTCGTGATGGTGAGCGCCCCGACCGGCACGTCCTTCGCGTCGACGCGCCGCAGCGGGCGCGGAAGCACCCCGGCGCGCGCGGCCACGAGGAGAACCTCGGCGGCCATCAGCGTCCAGGCGAGGTAGGCGCCCAGCACGGCGACGATGAGGGCCACCCCGACGAACACGGAGCCCCACGGGCCGACCGCCTCCTCGAGGATCGCCGCCATCGAGGGCTGCCGGAGCTGCGCGATCTCGGCGCGCGGCAGGACGCCGTAGGACACGAGCGTCACCGACGCGAAGACCGCGAGCACGCTCAGGAACCCGAACAGCGTCGCACGCCCGACATCCCGTCGGCGCCGCGCGTGGCGCGAGTACACGCTCGCCCCCTCGATGCCGATGAAGACGAACACGGTGACGAGCAGGGTCGAGGTGACCTGGTCCCACAGCGGCGGGGCGTCGATGCCGCCCGTCCAGTTCGCGGCGAACACGGTCGGGTCGAAGACGAACAGGCACAGCACGACGAACAGCACGATCGGGGCGACCTTGGCGATCGTCACGACGCGGTTCAGGGCCGCGGCCTGCGTCACGCCGCGGCGGATGAGGGCGTAGAACAGCCACAGCCCCGCCGAGGCCACGAGGATCGCGGCCGGGGTATCGCCCTCGCCGAGGGCGGGGAAGACGGCGCCGAGCGTCGTAGTCACGAACACCCAGTAGAAGACGTTGCCCGCGACGGCGCTCGCCCAGTACCCGAACGCGGAGACGAAGCCGAGGTAGTCGCCGAAGCCGGCTTTCGCGTACGCGAACACGCCCGCGTCCAGGTGCGGGGCCTGCACGGCGAGACGCTGGAAGACGAGCGCCAGCATGAGGGTGCCGGTGCCGGCGAGCGCCCAGGCCAGCAGGGCGCCCGCAACGCCCGCCGAGCCGGCGAACTGCCCGGGCAGGGAGAAGACGCCGGCCCCGACCATCGACCCGACGACGAACGTCGAGAGGGTGAGGGTGGAGACCTTGGCGGGCGAGCCGGCCGCGGTGGGCGTGGTGGTCACGCTGTCATCCTGCGCTTCAGATGACGCCCTGCGCGAGCATGGCGTGCGCGACGCGCTCGAAACCGGCCGAGTTGGCTCCCACGACGTAGTCGCCGGGGGCGCCGTAGCGCTCGGCGGCCTGGAACGAGGCGCGGTGCACATCCCGCATGATGGCGTGAAGCTTCCCCTCGCTGTCCTCGAAGCCCCAGCGCTGGCGCGCCGCGTTCTGGCTCATCTCCAGCGCGGACGTCGCGACGCCGCCGGCGTTGGCCGCCTTGCCGGGGCCGAACAGCACGCCGGCGGCCTGCAGGGCGGCGACGGCGGCGGGCGTGGAGGGCATGTTCGCGCCCTCGGCGACGGCTCGGACGCCGCCGTCGATCAGGGCGCGGGCGTCGTGCTCGTCGAGCTCGTTCTGCGTCGCCGACGGGATGGCGATGTCCACCGGCACCTCCCACGGGCGGGCGCCCTCGACGAAGCGGGCCTGCGGGCGGTGGGTGACGTACTCGGAGATCCGGAGCCGGTTCTCCTCCTTCAGGTGACGGAGGAGATCCAGGTCGATCCCGGCGTCGTCGACGATGTAGCCGGAGGAATCGGATGCCGTGACGGGCGTCGCGCCGAGCTGGCGGGCCTTCGCGATCGCGTAGATCGCGACGTTGCCCGAGCCGGAGACCGCGACGCGCTTGCCGTCGAGGCGCTCGCCGTGCACCGCGAGCATCTCCTGCGCGAAGAAGACGGCGCCGTACCCGGTCGCCTCGGTGCGCACCTCCGCGCCGCCCCACTGGACGCCCTTGCCGGTGAACATGCCGGACTCGTGCCGGTTCGTGATCTTGCGGTACTGGCCGAACAGGTAGCCGATCTCCCGCGCGCCGACGCCGATGTCTCCGGCCGGCACGTCCGTGTGCTCGCCGAGGTGGCGGTACAGCTCGTTCATGAACGACTGGCAGAACCGCATGACCTCGCCGTCGGAGCGCCCGTGCGGGTCGAAGTCGCTGCCGCCCTTGCCGCCGCCGATGCCCTGCCCGGTGAGGGCGTTCTTGAAGATCTGCTCGAAGCCGAGGAACTTGATGATCGAGAGGTTGACCGACGGGTGGAACCGGAGGCCGCCCTTGTACGGGCCGAGGACGGAGGAGAACTGGATGCGGTAGCCGCGGTTGACCTGCAGCTTCCCGCCGTCGTCGACCCACGGCACGCGGAACATGATCTGCCGTTCCGGCTCGACGATGCGCTCGAGGATGCCGCCCTCCACGAACTGCGGGTGCGCCTCCAGGACCGGGGTGATGGAGTGCAGCACCTCGTGCACCGCCTGCTGGAACTCGGGCTCGTGCGGGTTGCGGGCCACGACCCCCTCGAAGACGGAGCGCACCGAGTCGGGCAGCGGGGAGAGGGGGGTTTCAGGCACAGCGGTTTCGGACACAGCGGTTTCAGGCACAGTGGAGCTTCCTGCCGGGAGAGGGAATGTCGGCGCGAGCGGCCACTACAACTTTAGTCCCGGTCGCGCGGGCTTCCGTCCAGATGACGGGCCGATACGCTGGCGGGGACGCGAGGGAGCAGCCATGCGATTCGAGCACCTCGGGGCGCAGCCCCGCATCCACCCGGACGCCGTCGTGGCGCCCACGGCCGTCATCTCCGGCGATGTCACGATCGGCGCGGGCAGCCAGGTGCTGCACGGCGCCGTCATCACGGCGGAGGGCGGACCCGTCATCCTGGGCGAGAACGTCATCGTCATGGAGAACGCCCTCATCCGGGCGACGTCCGTGAATGCGGTGCGCATCGGCTCGCACGTGCTGGTGGGGCCCATGGCGAGCATCTCCGGCGCCACGATCGCCGACGAGGTGTTCCTGGCCACCGGGACCCGCGTCTTCAACGGGGCACGGGTGGGGGAGCGCTGCGAGGTCCGCATCAACGCGGTCGTGCACCTGCGCACGGTGCTGCCGCCGGAGACCGTCGTGCCCATCGGCTGGGTGGCGGTGGGCGACCCCGCCCGGCTCCTCTCCCCGGACCGGCATGAGGAGATCTGGGAGCTGCAGCACGACCTGGACTTCCCCGGCTACGTCTTCGGCCTGGACCGCGAGACCCCCGACCTCATGATGCAGCTCACGGAGCGGTACGGCTCGTCGCTCGCGCGGCACGCCGACGACCGCCGCGTCGACTGACGGCGCTCAGGTCCAGCTGAGGCCGCACTCCCGGCACGCGAAGTCGATGTGCTCCGCCCACCCGCGGTCGAGTTCCGGGCGCCGGTCGATGTCGACCTGGAACCACCTGGGCTCGATCGCCCGTACGTCGAAGGAGCCGCACGAGGGGCAGACCTCCGCGGATACCGCCGTCTTCCCGTCCATGCGCACACGATAACCCCGCGTGGCGCCGGCGGGCGGCTGATCAGCCCGTGTTCTGCAGGCCGGCCGCGACCCCGCTGACGGACAGCAGCAGCAGGCGCTGCCAGCCCTGCACGTCCTGACCCTCCGGGGCGGTCCGCAGGGCCCGGAGCGCCCGCAGCTGCAGGAGCGACAGCGCGTCCACATACGGGTCGCGCATCTTCACGGCCCGCTGCAGGACCGGCTTGTTCGCGAGCAGGTCGCCGCCTCCAGTGATCCGCACGACCCATTCGCGGGTGAGCGCCATCTCCGCCATCACGAGGTCGGCGAGGTCCGGGCGGTCGCCGAGGGCGAGATAGCGGCGCGCGATGCGCTGATCGGCCTTGGCGAGGCTCATCCCGACGTTGTCGATGACGGTCCGCAGCAGCGGCCACTCCTCGTAGGCGCGGCGGAGGAGGTCCTCGTCGCCGACGGCGTCCAGCGCCGTGCCCAGCCCGAACCAGCCGGCGAGGTTGATGCGGGCCTGCGACCACGCGAACACCCACGGGATCGCGCGGAGGTCCTCGAGGGACTCCACCGACAACCCGCGGCGGGCGGGGCGGGAGCCGAGCGCGAGCAGCCCGATCTCCTCCATGGGTGTGACGGTCGCGAACCAGGGGGCGAAGCCGGGCGCTTTCACGAGCGAGAAGAACCGGTGCCGCGACGCGGTGTCCATCGTCGCGGCGATCTCCGCGTACCGCTCGGCGGCGGCGCGGTTGCGGTTCTCGATCGAGGGCGCCGATGCCAGGAGCGTGGCCGCGGCGACCTGGTCGATGTGACGCATCGCGATCGCGGGGTCGCCGTAGCGGGCGAAGATGACCTCGCCCTGCTCGGTCAGCTTGAACCGGCCGTCGACCGAGTGCGGGGGCTGCGCGAGGATCGCGGAGTTCGCCGGTCCGCCGCCGCGGCCGAGCGCGCCGCCCCGGCCGTGGAAGAGGGTCAGCGCGATGGCGTTGTCCTGCGCCCACGCGGCGATCTTCGCCTGCGCCTCGTAGAGGGCGAGGTTCGCCGCGACCGGGCCGACGTCCTTCGACGAGTCGGAGTAGCCGAGCATGACCTCCAGCCGCCGGCCGGTCGCCTCCAGACGGGCCGCGAAATCGGGGTGCTGCACGATCTCGGCGAGCACTCCGGGGGCTGCCTGAAGGTCGGCGAACGTCTCGAACAGCGGGATGACGTCGAGGACCGGCATCCGGCCGGACGGGCCGACGGCGTGCCGGGCCAGCGCATGCACGGCGGCGAGGTCGGCGGCAGTGCGGGTGAACGAGACGATGTAGCGCCCCGCGGCGCCGGGGCCGTAGCGCTTCTGGATCTGCGCGATGGCGCGGAAGACCTCGAGCACCTCCTCGGCCTGCGCGCTGAGGGGGCCGCCGGCCTCGCATTCCGCGAGGACCTTCTCGTGCACGGCGGAGTGCTGACGCACCTCGAGCTCGGCGAGATGGAAGCCGAACGTCTCGACCTGCCAGAGCAGCTGCTGCAGGCCGCCGTAGGCCTGCCGGGCGGCGCCGGCGGCCACGAGCGAGCCCTGGACGACCCGGAGGTCCGCGAGGAGATCGGCGGGATCCTGGTAGGCGAGGTCCGCGTCCCGGGCGCGCGTCGCGGCGATCCGGCGGGCGAGGAGCATGAGGACGCGCTTGTGCGGCTCGGCGGCGGCGCGCTTGAGGGCATCGGCGGCGCCGTCCTCGTCGGCGGCGGCGAGCCGCTGCCACAGGGCGGTGAGCTCGGCGCTCGGCGGCGTCGTCTCCGCCGACAGCGTGAGCGCGCGCGCCACGGTGTCCGCCGTGCGCTCCAGGCCGCGCAGGATGTGCTCGGAGGCGATGGCGGCGGCTTTCTTCGTGACGGCGGCGGTCACGAACGGGTTGCCGTCGCGGTCGCCGCCGACCCACGTGCCGAGCCGCACGAACGGGCGGACGACGGGCGCCCGGCCGCCGGCGGCGGGACCCTGCAGGGCGTCGTCGACGCGTCGGTACACGTGCGGCACCGCGGTGTAGAGCGTCTCGTCGAACACCGCCATGATGGCGCGCACCTCGTCGGTGGGCGACGGCTTCTCGGCGCGGAGGGGAGCGGTTCGCCAGAGGATGTCGATCTCCTCCAGCATCCGGCGGCCGGCGCGGCGCTCATCGGCCCCGCCGCGCAGCGAGGCGTCGTACTCGCGGAGGAGTCCCGCGAGGCGCCGGATGCTCGTGGACACCGCGCGGCGGCGGGCCTCCGTCGGATGCGCCGTGAAGACGGGGTGGAAGCGCAGGGCCTGCAGGCGCCGGAGCGCCGTGTCGTCGCCGACCTCCGCGGCGAGGCGGACGAACGCGGCGGCGACGGAGTCGGTGGCGTCCTCCCGGTCGGGGCGTCCGTCGCGCTCACGCAGCACGCGCACGCGCTGGAACTCCTCGGCGAGGTTCACGAGGTGGAAGTACACCGTGAAGGCGCGAGCGACCTCGTCGGCGCGCTCGACCGTGAACGACTCGGCGATCTCCGCCGCGCGTGCGTAGGCCTCCGGCGACTCGTCCGTGTAGGCCGCGATCGTCGCGAGGCGCAGCCGCTCCACGTCGTCGTACAGGCCCGGCGAGCCGCTTTCGCGCAGCACCTGCCCCAGGAGACCGCCGAGCAGCCGGACGTCGGCCCGCATCTGCTCGGGAAGCTCCTGCTCGGCGTCGGCCCGGCCGACCAGATCGATGGCTTCGGTGCGCGTGGGTTCTCGCATCCTTTTACGCTAACGGCCCGGCGCGCCCGTCGTGACGCGTATAGGATCGCGGGCAGGTGAGCCGGGAAGTCTGGTCGGCGCTCATCAGCCGACCCCCGAAAGGCCCGCATGCCACTCCTGCGCTCTGCACGCTTCCCCGCCGTCCTCCTCCTCGCCGCCGCGGCGGCGGGACTGCTCCTGGCCAACAGCCCGCTCGGCGACGCGGCGTTCGCCGTGCAGGGCGCGCATCTCGGCATCCCCGGCACGCCGCTGGACCTGTCCGTCGGGCACTGGATCTCCGACGGCCTCCTCGCCGTGTTCTTCTTCACCGTCTCCGTCGAGCTGCAGTACGAGCTGACGCAGGGGGAGCTCGCCGACAAGCGCCGCGCCGTGCAACCGGCGATCGCGGCGGCCGGCGGCGTGCTCGTGCCGATCGCCGTGTACCTCGCCGTCGTCGCCGCGAGCGGTCAGAGCGGCCAGGCCGCAGGATGGCCCATCCCCACCGCCACCGACGTCGCCTTCGCGCTCGGCGTGCTGGCGGTCTTCGGGCGTGGGCTGCCGAGCGGGGTGCGCGTCTTCCTCCTCGCCCTGGCGATCCTCGACGACATCATCGGCATCGTCTTCATCGCGGTGCTCTTCGCCGACGGAGTGCAGGCCGGCTGGCTCCTCGGAGCGCTTCTCACGGCCGCCGCCGTGGCCGTGCTCACCCGGGCACGGGACGACCGGATGACGGTGGGCGTCTGGGCCGTCGTCGTCGTGCTGTCGGTCGCGACCTGGGTGTTCGTGCTGGCCTCGGGGGTGCATGCGACGATCGCCGGCGTCCTCCTGGGCCTCGCGATGGCGCAGCTGCCGGCACTGCGTGCCCGGCACATGCTCGAGCCCGCGGTCAACGGGCTCATCCTCCCGCTGTTCGCGCTCTCCGCGGCGCTCGTCGTGATCCCCGCGGTCGGCGGCGCGCTGTCGGCATCCTTCTGGGCCGTCACCCTGGCGCTGCCCGTCGGCAAGCTCATCGGCATCGTCGGCGGCGGGCTCCTCGCCCAGCGGCTGTTCGGCGGGGGGTCGGACCGGCTCTCGTTCGGCGACTTCGCGGCGGCGGGCGCGCTGGGCGGCATCGGCTTCACGGTGTCCCTGCTGCTGGCCGGGCTGGCGTTCGCGGGGGACGCCGCCGTCCGCGATCACGCGACCCTCGGCGTGCTCGCCGGATCCGCGATCGCGCTCGTCGCCTCGTCGGCCCTCGTCGCCTGGCGGGCCGCGTACCATCGTCGCCTGAAGGCCACCGCCGCCTGACGATCGAGGGAGCCGCCGCATGACCGACGCCGCCGCCGACCCGCTGCGCGCCGCCGCAGACACGATGCGCGCGGTCCGCGACCGGTGCGTCTGGTCGCAGCGGATCGACCATCGCGCGCTCGTGCCGTACCTCGTGGAGGAGGCGGCCGAGCTCATCGACGCCGTCGAGGGCGGCTCGCGCGCCGAGCTCCGCGAAGAGCTCGGCGATCTGCTGTGGCAGGTGCTGTTCCACGCCGAGATCGCGTCGCGCGACGAGGCGGAGCCCTTCGGCATCGACGACGTCGCACGCGGGCTCACCGAGAAGATGGTGCGCCGGCATCCGCACGTCTTCGGCGACGCCGTCGCGCGCACGCCGGAAGAGGTGCTCGTGCACTGGAACGCGGCGAAGGCGGCGGAGAAGAGTGCGCGCACGAGCGTTCTGGACGGCGTCTCGCCGCACATGCCCGCCCTCGCGCTGGCGCAGAAGATGCTCGGCAAGGCCGCTCAGGCGCGCGTGCCCGCACCGCCGGTGGCGGACGGCGCGGAACCGGTGCTTGCAGACGAATCCGCGCTCGGCGACGCCCTCCTCGCCCTCGTTGCGACGGCCCGCGCGCAGGGCTGGGACGCCGAGCGGGCGCTGCGCGAGCGGCTGCGGATCCTGGAGGCGGAGATCAGGGAGACCGAGGCCTCTTCCGCCACCTGAGAGAATCATCCTGTGGCATCCGTGAACCCGCCGCGCGGCATGCGCGACTTCCTCCCCGCCGACAAGGCCCGCCGCGAGCGCGTACTCGCCGTCATCCGGGAGCGCTACCGCGCGCACGGGTTCGACGAGATCGAGACGCCTGTCGTCGAGGACTACGCGAAGCTGCACGCCGGCATCGGCGGTGACAACGAGAAGCTGGCCTTCACCCTGCTGCGCCGGGGCCTGGATGCCGACGGCATCCGCGCCGCCGCCGAGGACCCGGCCGCGCTCAGCGACCTGGGGCTGCGCTACGACCTGACCGTGCCGCTCGCCCGGTTCTACGCGACGCACCGCGGCGAGCTGCCGACGGTCTTCCGTTCCATCCAGATCGCGCCGGTGTGGCGCGCCGAGCGCCCGCAGAAGGGCCGCTACCGGCAGTTCGTGCAGTGCGACATCGACATCATCGGGGATGCCACGGCCCGCGCGGAGGCGGAGCTCATCGTCGCGAGCCTCGACACCCTCGACGCGCTGGGGTTGACGGGCGGCAGCATCCGGATCAACGACCGCCGGGTGCTGGACGGGATGCTGGACGGCTTCGGCTTCACCGGTGACGAGCGGCCCGGCGTCCTCATCACGATCGACAAGCTCGACAAGATCGGCCCCGACGGGGTCATCGCCGAGCTCGCCGAGCGCGGCGCGACCTCGGACGCCGTCGCCGCGTTCGGGGCGTTCCTGCGCCGCCCGCAGACCCGCGAGTTCCTCCCGTACGGCGAGGCCCAGATCCGCAGGGCGCTGCCCGAGGGCGCCGCCGGCGACGTCGTCGCGCACCTCGTCGGCATCGGCGAGGCCGTCGCCGCGGCGCGCGGCGCCGACGAGTCCGGCGTCCCGCTCGTCTTCGACCCGTTCCTTGTCCGGGGCATGGGGTACTACACCGGGACGATCTTCGAACTCGCGCATCCCTCCGTGGACTACTCGCTCGGCGGCGGCGGCCGCTACGACGGCATGATCGGCCGGTTCCTCGGCCAGGATGTGCCGGCCGTCGGCTTCTCCATCGGGTTCGAGCGGATCGTCGACCTCGCCCCCGACGCCGGAGACACCGGCGCGTCCGCCGTCGTCCTCGTGCACGACCGTGACGTGCCCGTCGCCGAGCTCGTCGCCCTCAAGGCTTCCCTCGTCGCCGAGGGCATGCGCGTGCGCCTCGAGCAGCGCACGAAGAACCTCAAAGCGCTCCTGGAGCGGGCCGCCTCCGACGGCTACACGTCGTTCGCGACCGTCGCCGCCGGCGCGACCCGCGAGCAGCTGGAGCTCAAGCCCCTCTCCTGACCCGGGGCCCATCTGTGCCCGCTCCCCTCGGGCATGATCGTCCTCATGTGGCTGCATGTCCGCACCGTCCTGCCCGCGAACGGCCCCGCCACGGCCATCGAGCTGACCGATGAGCAGGTGGCCGAACTCGGTGGAGGGAAGCGCGCCGCCGTCATCGTCCCGATCGGCGAGCGCTCGGCCCGCCTCCGACTCGCCGTCATGGGCGGGCGCAACCTCATCGGGATGTCCAAGGCCGCCCGGGCCGAGCTCGCCCACGCTTCGCGCTGCCGATAGCGGCACGCGCTGCGGAAAGTTCGACCGCGTGTGCTGCTTTCGACCGCGCGACGGGCTGCACCGGCGATGTGGTGGATGCGGTGCCGCGGCGCTGGGGTCTCCGCATGACCCGTCCGGACCCCGGCGTCAGTCTGCCGAGGCCGTGACGCGACGCTTCTCGCGGACATAGACCTCGCGCCGCACCCGTGCCACGACCGTGCCGGAGCGATCGGTGATCTCCGTGTCGAACCACTCCAGCACCTTCACGCCGCCCCGGGCGCGCTCGCGCAGCTCCTCGGCCTTCTCCCGCGACACCGCGAACTCGGCGGTGAGCACGCCGCGCCCCGGCGTCAGGAACTCGATCTCCCCGCGCGTGTCCCACACGACGTAGTCGCGTCCGAGCTGGTGCATGACGAGCATGAAGAAGTACGGGTCGGTCATCGCCGACAGCGACCCGCCGAACGCCGTTCCCACGTAGTTGCGCGTGAGCACGTTGACGTGCAGCTCGACGCGCGCGTGCGTCCAGTCCTCGGAGAACTCGCGCACGCGGATGCCGCTGAAGAGGTTCGGGAACCACAGGCTCATGCCCAGGGCCAATCGGCGGGGAGTCACACGCATGCCCGGCAGTGTGCCGGAACCTCACAGTCCCGCGCACATCGCTTGTCTGCATCCGACAATCGCATCCGCCTCTGGCGCGCGGCGCGGCGGTGCGGTTGGCTGGGCGGATGACCGATCCGCTGCCCCGCCGCGACGCCTGGCTCGCCGTCGACGGCTACCTCGCCGACGAACTGGTCGGCCACGACCCCGCCTTGGAGGAGGCCGTGCGGCGTCAGAACGCCGCCGACCTCCCCGCCATCGAGGTCGCGCCCGTCAACGGCAAGCTCCTCCACCTCCTCGCCCGGATCGCCGGCGCCCGCCGCGTGCTGGAGATCGGCACGCTCGGCGCGTACTCGACGATCTGGCTGGCCCGCGCCCTGCCTGACGACGGGCGGGTCGTGACGATCGAAGCCGAGCCGCGCATCGCCGCGCTCGCGCGGGAGAACCTCGACCGTGCCGGCGTCGGCAGCAGAGTCGAGATCAAACTCGGCCGGGCGGCAGAGGTCCTCCCGACCCTCGCGGGGGAGGAGCCCTTCGATCTCGTCTTCATCGACGCCGACAAGGAGTCGAACACGATCTACCTCGACTGGGCCGCGCGGCTCGGCCGCCCGGGCACCGTCGTCGTCGTGGACAATGTCGTCCGATCGGGTCGCATCGCGGATGCCGGGGACGAGGACCCCCAGATCGTCGGCGTGCGGGCGGGGCTCCGGATGCTGGGGTCCGATCCGCGGTTCGACGCGACGGCGCTGCAGACGCTGGACGCGAAGGGGTGGGACGGCATCGCCGTCGCCCTCGTCGTTTGATCCGGCCGGTGCCCTGTGGCCCCGGCACCGGCATCACTAGACTCGACCACGGACCGACGACGCTCCGTGATCCATCCTCCACAAGCAAGGAGTACCCCTGTGGCACTGATCGAGGCTGTAGGCGCACGCGAGATCCTGGATTCGCGTGGCAACCCGACCGTCGAAGTGGAGGTGCTGCTCGACGACGGAATCGTCCAGCGTGCGGCTGTCCCCTCCGGCGCATCAACCGGAGCGTTCGAAGCGTATGAGCTGCGCGACGGCGACAAGAGCCGGTACGGCGGCAAGGGGGTCCTCAAGGCCGTCGCGGCCGTCATCGACGAGCTCGGCCCTGCCATCGAAGGCGTCGAGGCTGCCGAGCAGCGCATCATCGACGAGATCCTCATCGAGACCGACGGCACGGAGAACAAGTCGCGCACGGGCGCGAATGCCATCCTCGGCGTGTCCCTCGCCGTCGCGAAGGCCGCTGCCGACAGCGCCGACCTCCCGCTGTTCCGCTACCTGGGCGGCCCGAACGCGCACATCCTGCCGGTCCCGCTGTTCAACGTCATCAACGGCGGCGAGCACGCCGACAACGGCATCGACATGCAGGAGTTCTTCCTCGCCCCCCTCGGCGCGGAGAGCTTCTCCGAGGCGCTGCGCTGGGGCGCCGAGGTCTACCAGGTCCTCAAGGGCGAGCTGAAGGCCGCGGGCTACGCGACCGGCCTCGGCGACGAGGGCGGCTTCGCCCCCGACCTGCCCAGCAACCGCGAGGGCCTCGAGTTCCTCGTCAAGGCGATCGAGAAGGCCGGCTTCACGCCCGGCACCGACATCGCCCTGGGCCTCGACGTCGCCGCGACGGAGTTCTTCAACGACGGCGTGTACCGCCTCGACAAGAAGGACTGGAACGCCGACCAGCTCACCGACTACTACATCGACCTCGTCGACTCGTTCCCGATCGTCACGATCGAGGACGCCCTCGCCGAGGACGACTGGGAGAACTGGACCGCCCTCACCGAGAAGCTCGGCAAGCGCGTGCAGCTCGTCGGCGACGACCTGTTCGTCACCAACCCGGAGCGCCTCGCGCGCGGCATCGAGCTCGGCGCCGCCAACTCGCTGCTGGTGAAGGTGAACCAGATCGGCACGCTGTCCGAGACGCTGGATGCCATCGACCTCGCGCACCGCTCGGGCTACACGACGATGCTCTCGCACCGTTCCGGTGAGACCGAGGACACCACGATCGCCGACCTCGCGGTCGCGGTCAACTCGGGTCAGATCAAGAGCGGCGCGCCCGCTCGCAGCGAGCGCGTCGCGAAATACAATCAGCTTCTGCGCATCGAAGAGGAGCTGGGTGACGCGGCGGAGTTCATCGGCCGCGCCGCCTTCCCGCGCTACAAGGCCTGACAGATCGAGGAGAGGGGGAGCCGTGCGCAACACGACGGCTCCCCCTTCCCCTGCCCGCCGCACGGTCGACGTCCGCGACTGGGTCGGGGGAGTGCGCCTCTCGGCGTTCTCCGGCATAATGCTGGGGCTCGTCGTGCTGGCCGCGTTCGCACTCGTCCCGACTCTCGGCACGTACCTCGATCAGCGGCAGCAGATCGCCGCGCTGCAGGAGAGCGTGCGGTTGAGCGAGGAGCAGGTGGTGGCCCTCGAGGCCGAGCGCGACCGGTGGGCGGACCCCGCCTACATCACCTCCCAGGCGCGTGAGCGGCTCTACTACGTCCAGCCCGGCGACGTCGTCTACCTCGTGGACGACGACCTGCCGCAGGGCGTGATCCCGCCCGAGCAGGCCCCCGTCAGCGAGGACGTCGAAGAGACGACGGGCGACTGGATGACGCAGTTCGTGCGCTCCGTCGCGAACGCCGGCCTCGCCCGCACCGTCGCCGTCGGCGGCTGACCTCGCCGGCCGGCGCGGCATGCGCGACCCAGCGTCCCGCCAGGCGACGGCCGGTACCCTGGAGGGGTGCCCCCTCTGACGCCTGCGACACCCGCCGACCTCGACGTCATGCGGGAGCAGCTGGGTCGCCCCATGCGCGGTGTCGTCGGCATCGCGGCGCGGTGCGTGTGCGGTAATCCCACGGTCGTGGCGACGGAGCCGCGGCTTCCGGACGGCACCCCGTTCCCGACGTTCTACTACCTGACGCACCCCGGGGCGACCGCGGCGATGTCCGCCCTCGAGGCCACGCAGGTGATGCGGGAACTGGCCGACGAGCTGGCCGGTGATGAGCAGCTGCAGGCGGAGTACGCGGCCGCGCACGCCGCGTACCTCGCCGATCGTGCCGCCTACGGGGAGGTGGAGGAGATCGCGGGCATCTCCGCCGGCGGGATGCCGACCCGTGTGAAGTGCCTGCACGCGCTCGCGGGTCACGCGCTGGCCGCGGGCCCCGGGGTGAACCCGATCGGGGACCGCGCGCTGGCCCGCGGCGACTGGTCACCGGAGCGCTGCACGTGCGCCCACCCGCGGACGGCGACGTGACGGGGCGCGTGACGCGGCTCGCCGCCGCGCTCGTCGTGTCGCTCGCCCTGGGTGTCACGACCGTCGGGGCGACCGCCGCCGCCGCCGCGCCGGTCGGCGAGCGGCCCGGGACCGCCCAGACCGACCCGATCCGCGCGGCCGAGTACTGGCTCGACGACTACGGCGTGCGCGAGGCCTGGAAGACCTCCCGGGGCAAGGGCGTCACGATCGCCGTCATCGACACCGGCATCGGCCGCACGCCGGTCGAGTTCGCCGGTGCCGTCACCGGCGGCAAGGACTTCTCCGGCGTCGGCTCGCCCGACGGCCGCACGCCCGTCGGCGCCGTCGACGCGAACCACGGCAGCTGGGTGGCGTCCCTCGCGGCGGGGCGCGGCACGAGTGCGGATGCCGGCATGATCGGCGTCGCGCCGGAGGCGAGCCTGCTGTCGCTGTCGATCGGCTTCGGCGCGTCGGCATCCGTGCCCTTCGTCGACCAGGTCGCCGACGCGATCCGCTGGGCCGTCGACAACGGCGCCGACATCATCAACATGTCGTTCACGACGAACACGCTGGACTGGGACGAGAGCTGGGATGACGCGTTCCTCTACGCGTTCGAGCACGACGTCGTCGTGGTCGTCGCCGCCGGCAACAAGGGGAGCGGCACCGACATCGTCGGCGCTCCCGCGACCATCCCGGGCGTGCTCACGGTCGCCGGCGTCGACAAGGCCGGCAACGCCAGCCGCGAAGCCTCGACGCAGGGCATCACGATCGGCATCGCGGCGCCCAGCGAAGAGCTCCTCGGCGTCTCCGCCGACGGCCAGATGGTGCTGTGGAACGGCACGAGCGGCGCGGCACCCATCGTCGCGGGGATCGCCGCACTCGTCCGCTCCGCACACCCCGACCTGGACGCCCCCAACGTCATCAACCGGCTCATCCGCACCGCCAAGCAGGTGCCCGGGGTGACGCGGCTTCCGAGCGCGCTGTACGGGTACGGGCTCATCGACGCCGCCGCCGCAGTGGAGACGCCGGTCGCGGCCGTGAGCGCCAACCCGATGGGCAGCCTCAGCGAATGGATCCGGGTGTTCCGGAGGGCGGAGGCAGCACCGGCGCCGACACCCACGGTCGCCCCCGTGGAGATCCCGCCGCTGCCCGCCGCGGACCCCGTCGCACAGCCCCGTTCACCGCTGCTGCCGAGTCCCGAGACGCTTCGCTACGGGACGGTCCCGCTCGTGGCCGGAACCCTGGCGGCTATAATGGTGGCGCTCGGCGTCACCGCTGCTGTCCGACGCATCAGATCGGCGCGCGACTCGCGTACGCCGAGCCGTTGATACAAGGAGTTCTTCCGACTGTGACTAGCACTGTGCCCAAGATTCTCATCGTCGGAGGCGGCTATGCGGGGTTCTACACCGCCTGGAAGCTCGAGAAGCACCTGCGCAAGGGCGAGGCCGAGGTCACGATCGTCGACCCGCTCTCGTACATGACCTACCAGCCGTTCCTGCCGGAGGTCGCGGCCGGTGAGATCGAGGCGCGCCACGTCATCGTCGGGCTGCGCCGTCACCTGAAGAAGACCCGTGTCGTCACGGCGAAGGTGACCGGGATCGACCACGCGAACCGCGTCGCGACGATCACGCCTGAGATCGGCGACTCCTGGGAGGAGCCGTACGACCAGATCGTCGTCACGGCCGGTGCCGTCTCGCGCACGTTCCCGATTCCCGGCATCGCCGACAACGCGATCGGCCTCAAGACGATCGAGGAGGCCGTCGCGATCCGCGACCGCATCCTCACGAACTTCGAGCGCGCCTCCAACCTGCCCGCGGGCCCCGAGCGCGACCGCCTCCTCACCGTCGTCGTCGTGGGCGGCGGTTTCGCCGGCATCGAGGTGTTCGCCGAGGTCCGTGCGCTGGCATCCTCGCTGCTGAAGGACTACCCGCAGCTGCGCTTCGAGGACACGCACTTCCACCTCATCGAGGCGATGGGGCGCATCATGCCCGAGGTCTCGCTGAAGACGAGCGAGTGGGTCCTGAAGGACCTCGCCAAGCGCGGCGCGTACGTCCACCTGGACACGCAGGTCACCGGCGCCGTCGACGGCAACGTCGAGCTCTCCACGGGCGAGGTGCTGCCGACCGACCTCATCATCTGGACCGCGGGCGTCATGGCCAACCCCACCGTCGTGCGCGGCAGTGACCTGCCCGTCGAGGAGCGCGGCCGCATCCGCACCCGCGCCGACCTGCGGGTCGGCACGCCGGAGGAGATCGTCGAGGGCGCCTGGGCGGCCGGCGACGTCTCCGCCGTCCCCGACCTCACCGGCGGCGGGGTCGGCGGGTACTGCGTGCCGAACGCCCAGCACGCCGTACGCCAGGCGAAGCTTCTCGCGAAGAACCTCGTCGCCGTCCTCCGCGACGAGCTGCCCAACGAGTACGTCCACAAGAACCTCGGCGCCGTGGCCGGCCTCGGGCTCTACAACGGCGTCTTCCAGTCCGGCAAGATCGCGCTCAAGGGCTTCATCGCGTGGGTCGCGCACCGCGGCTACCACGGCCTGGCGATGCCGTCGTGGGAGCGCAAGTTCCGCGTCGTCGGCGACTGGTGGCAGAACTTCTGGCTGACGCGCGACAACGTGTCGCTGCAGACGGTGCAGAACCCCCGGTACGTCTTCGAGGAGTTCGCCGCGCGTCCGCGTCCGGCGGCGCCCGAGGCTCCGGCCGTCGCGCCGGAGAAGAGCAGCCCGGCCAAGAAGGCCCCCGCCGGGAAGCTCCCCGCCACGGCGAAGTCCGCCGGCTGACCGGCTAGCGTGGTGGCGTGACCGGCGGTGACGCCACCACGCCCCCATAGCCCAATGGCAGAGGCAGGCGACTTAAAATCGCTTCAGTCTGGGTTCGAGTCCCAGTGGGGGCACGTCACCGCCTGAGGATCCGTTCGCGCGGCGGGACTGTCCGACTCCCGACGCCCGGAGTACCCTCACGACCATGGTCGATGAGGATCCCGTGTCGACGAACCCCGAGCATTACCGCACGCTGTTCGAGAACGACGTCGTCCGCGTCCTGGAGTACCGGGACGAGCCGGGGGATCGGACGACGCCCCATGTCCATCCGAACAGCGTCATGGTGACGCTCAGCGAGGTCCGGCGCCGGCTCACGACGGAGGCCGGACAGCGAGACGTCGACATTCCCGCGCATCGGGCGGTCTGGCTCGCGGCTCAGCGTCATGCGGGCGAGAACATCGGGCAGACGACGACGCACGCGATCTTCGTAGAGCTGAAGGGCTCCGCCGCCGGCGACGCCGGGCCAAGTGCCCTCGGTCCGGATCTCTGAGCGGGGAGCTCATCGACACGGGTGACCGGCATCCCCGACGCACGGTCCGAGATCATCATGCGGCGCCTACGAGGGCGTGTGGCGGATGGCGTACGTGCGCGGCCCCGAGGGGATCATCGTGGCGCTCGCGGAGCGCCTCGGCTGACGGGCGGCGCTCAGTCGTACCCGAGGACGACGCACACGGCCGTTTCGGTCGAGGGCTCCTGGGATCGCGGGGGGTCGGTCTGGTCCACGAGTGCGACGATACCGGGCGGTCCCCCTCGGATGCGGGATGCACGCGCCGTGCAAATGGCCCCGCCGCGCCGTCCCGCCCGGGCGGTAGTGTGGCCGCACGGACATGTCCGACACCCGGGACCACCGCGGGTGGGACCCGGTCCGACCCGCCCCCACCGCCGCACCGCCGAGGAGCCCCCCCGCCATGAGCCTCGACCTCCTCGGCCGACCCACCGGCGCCGAGCCGTGGACGCAGCCCGCGGACTACTGGGCGGCCCGGACGGCGGCGATCTCCGACCTGTCCGGACCCATCGCGACGATCGATCTCGACGCGCTGCGCTACAACGCCCTGGACCTCGTGATCCGCTCCAGCGGCGTTCCCATCCGGGTGGCGAGCAAGTCCATCCGGGTGCGGGAGGTGCTCGCCGCGACGCTCGCCCTCGCCGGGTACCGCGGCATCCTCGCGTTCACGCTGCCGGAGGCGCTCTGGCTCGCCGAGACGCACGACGACGTCGTGCTGGGCTACCCGAGCGTCGATCGCGCCGCGATCGCCGCGCTGGCCGCCGACGAGGTCGCGGCCGCCCGCATCACGCTCATGGTCGACGACCTCGCCCAGCTCGACCTCATCGACGCCGTCGTGCCGGCGGGGCGGCGCCCCGCGCTCCGGGTCGCGATCGACGTCGACGCGTCCTGGCGGGCCCCGATCCTGGGGCACATCGGCGTCCGGCGCTCGCCCGTGCACGATGTCGCCGACGTGCAGCGCCTCGCGCGCGCGATCGTCCGGCGGGAGGGGTTCTCGCTCGTCGGCCTCATGATGTACGAGGCGCAGATCGCCGGACAGCCGGATGCCGCAGGCTCCGGTGACACCGTCGTGCGGTGGATGCAGCGGCGCTCCGGCCGCGAACTCGGCGAACGGCGCGGGGAGATCGTCGCGGCGCTGCGGGGCATCGCGCCGCTCGCGTTCGTCAACGGCGGCGGCACGGGCTCCCTCGAATCCACGGCATCCGACCTCGCCGTCACCGAGACGACGGCCGGCAGCGGCCTGCTCGCGGGGCACCTCTTCGACGGCTACCGCGCCTTCACGCCGGCGCCCGCCGCGGCGTTCGCCCTCGAGGTCGTCCGCAAGCCCGCGCCGGACATCGTCACGGTCCTCGGCGGCGGCTGGATCGCCTCCGGCCCGGCGCTCGCCTCCCGCCAACCGCTTCCGGTCTGGCCGGAGGGCCTGCAGACCCTCGGCCGGGAGGGCGCCGGCGAAGTGCAGACGCCGCTCCGCGGCGAGGCGGCCCGGGGGCTCACCGTCGGCGACCGCGTGTGGTTCCGGCACGCCAAGAGCGGAGAGCTGTCGGAGCGCGTCGACCGGTTCCACCTGGTGGCCGGCGGCGCACGCGTCGGCGAGGTCCCCACGTATCGAGGCGAAGGGAAGAGCTTCCTGTGACACGACCCGGCGGCACCTGGGAGAACTGGGGGCGCACCGAACGGGTCCGCCCGGTGCGCGTGGAATTCCCCTCCACGGTGGCCGCGGTGCGCCGCTCGGTGAGCGCCGCGGCGGCGCGGGGACTGCCCCTCAAGGCCATCGGCGCGGGGCACAGCTTCAGCGGCATCGCGGTGGCGCCGGGCGTCCTGCTCGACCTGGCCGACCTCTCCGGCCTCGTGCACGTCGACCGTGAGCGCGCCCGCGTGCGCCTCCTCGCCGGCACGCGGCTGCAGCGCATCCCGGCGCTGCTGAAGCCGTACGGGCTCGCCATGCCGAATCTCGGCGACATCGACCGCCAGTCGATCTCCGGCGCCATCTCGACCGGCACGCACGGGACGGGGCTGGGCTTCGGCGGCATCGCCACGCAGGTCGTGGCCGCGACCCTCGTGACAGCCGACGGCGCGCTGCTCACGGTCTCCGAGGACGAGAACAGCGAGCTCCTCCCCGCCGTCGCACTGAGCATCGGCGCCCTCGGCGTGCTCGTGGACGTCACGCTGCAGTGCGTCCCCGCGTTCGGCCTGCGCGCCGTGGAGCGGCCCGAGCCGATGGCCGACGTCCTGGGCGCCCTACCCGCGCGGGCGGCGGCTGCGGACCACTTCGAGTTCTACTGGTTCCCGCACACGGATGCCGCGCTCACGAAGACCAACACGCGGCTGCCCGGTGACGAGCCGGTGGCCCCGCAGCATCCCGTGCGCGCGTGGATCGACGACACCCTTCTCGGCAACACCCTCCATCAGGCCGTCTGCTCCCTGGGGCGAGCGCTGCCCCCGCTCGTCCCCACGATCAACCGCGTCTCCGCCTCGGTATGGGGGAACCGCACCTACTCCGACCGTTCGCACCGCGTGTTCGCCACCTCGCGTGGCGTCCGCTTCCGCGAGATGGAGTACGCCGTCCCGCTGGACCGGCTGCCCGACGCCTTCCGGGCTGTGCAGCGCGTCATCGCCGACCACGGCTGGCGGATCGAATTCCCCGTCGAGGTGCGCACGGCCGCCGCCGACGACCTGTGGCTGTCGACGGCGCACGCCCGCGCGTCCGGGTACATCGCCGTGCACCGCTACGCGAAGGTGGACCCGGCCGCCTACTTCACCGCCGTCGAGGAGGTCCTCTTCGCCCACGAGGGACGTCCGCACTGGGGCAAGATGCACACCCTCGACGCCGCCGAGCTGCGGGATCGCTACCCCCGGTTCGACGACTTCGTGGCGCTCCGCGACCGCCTCGATCCCGCCCGCCTCTTCCGCAACGTCTACCTCGACCGCGTCCTCGGTGGGTAACGCCTGGGAGTACCCGGGCGGGAGTGGGGCGCCTGTCGTCCCGGTGGCTAGGATGAACAACATATCGATGGGAGTGCTATGGAATGGCTGATCCCGGTAGTCATCGTCGTCGGTCTGATCGTGATCGTCGGGATCTACCTGTGGGCCACGTACAACTCGCTGGTCGCGCTCAACGTGCGCGTGGACGAGGCGTGGAGCGACATCACGGTGCAGCTCAAGCGTCGCGCCGACCTGCTGCCCAACCTCATCGAGACCGTGAAGGGCTACGCGGCTCATGAGAAGGCCGTCTTCGAGAACGTGACCCGTGCCCGCGCGGAGACCCTCGCCGCCGGCTCACCGGCCGACGCGGGCGTCGCCGAGGGCCACATGCAGCAGGCCCTGAAGTCGCTGTTCGCGGTCGCCGAGGCGTACCCGCAGCTCCAGGCCAGCCAGAACTTCCTTCAGCTCCAGCAGTCGGTCGTCGACACGGAGGACAAGATCCAGGCCTCGCGCCGGTTCTACAACGGCGGCGTGCGCGAGCTGAACACGAAGATCAAGGTCTTCCCGAACAACCTGTTCGCCCGCAACCTCGGATTCTCCGAGCGGGAGTTCTTCGAGGTCGTCGACGGCGCCGCCATCGCGGAGCCGCCCCGCATCCAGTTCTGACGCCGGCGCGGCGGAGTCCGGGTCGGGATGCGGCACCTCACCGCCGTCGATGCGCGGCGGATCGCCGTCGCGGCGCAGCTGCTCGACGATCACCGGCCCGCCGGGATCGTGGAGACCATCTACGCGCTCACGTCGGTCAACATCGACCCGGCCGCCACCATCGCGCCCAGCGCCGACCACATCCTGTGGAGCCGCTTGTGGTGGCCCTATCAGCACGCCGATCTCGTGCGCGCCGTCGAGGTCGACCGGGACGTGTTCGAGTGGCGCGGGGCCTACCGCATCATGAGCGATCTGCCGCTCCTGCGCCACGAGATGGCGGCGTCCCCGCGCTATGCGCAGCCGCGGGAGTGGCTGAGGGTGAACGAGTCGTTCCGCCGCGAGGTGCTCGCGCGCCTGCGCGACGAGGGTCCCCTCCGCGCCGCGCAGATCCCGGACACCGCGCAGGTCTCGTGGCGCTCGACCGGCTGGACGCACAGCCGCAACAGCACGCAGATGCTCGAGATCCTCGTCGCGAACGGGCAGGTCGCGGTGTCCTCCCGGGACGCGAAGGGCCGCGTGTTCGACCTCGCCGAGCGTGTGTATCCGGCCGGGCTCCCGGACATCCCACCCGCCGACGCCGCCCGCGAGCGGGCGGAGCGCCGGCTCGGCGCCCTCGGCATCGCCCGTGCGAAGGCGCTCGTCACGGCGGAGGAGGACGTCGATCCCGCGACCGTGGGGGAGGAGGCGGTCGTCGACGGAGTCGACGGGACGTGGCGTGTGGATGGGGCAGCGCTCGAGCGCCTCGACGGCTTCGCCCCGCGCACCGCCCTCCTCTCGCCGATGGATGCGCTCGTCTTCGACCGCGAGCGCCTGCTGGCCCTCTTCGGCTACGAGTACCTCCTGGAGATGTACAAACCCGCGGCGCAGCGCCGCTGGGGCTCCTTCGCCCTCCCGATCCTGCACGGCGACCGCTTCGTCGGGAAGCTCGACGCCAAGACCGATCGCCGAGCGGGCGTGCTCCGCGTCCATGCCGTGCACGAGGACACGCCATTCGACACGGCCACGGCCGAGGCCGTGGACGCCGAGATCGCCGAGCTCGCCCGGTGGCTCGGGGTCGAGGTCGTCGGTCGCTGACCCCGGCCCGGCGGGGCATCCCGCATTCCCGACAGGGAACGTGAGCACGCCTAGACTGACGAGGTGACCGGTCCAGAAGACAAGCCCCGCGGCGGCTTCTTCGATGCTCTGCGCCCCCGGACCGTGATCTCCGACGCCGCCGACAGCGTCCCCCGGGGTCTCCGCGTCGCATCCGCCTACTCCTGGCGCTTCCTCCTCATCGCCGGCGCGATCGGCGTCGCGATCTGGCTCGTCATCCAGCTGAAGCTCCTCGTCATCCCGCTCCTCGTCGCGATCCTCGTGACGGCGCTCGTGTGGCCCGCGTTCGGCTTCCTGCTGCGGGCGCGCTTCCCGCGCTGGCTCGCCATCGTCATCACGGTCCTCGGCACGCTCGCCATCGTCACGGGCCTCATCTGGCTCGCCGTGTGGCAGATCACACGGGAATGGTCCGCCGTCCAGGCCCGCACGGTCGGCGCCGTCGCCGATTTCCGCCAGTACCTCATCGCCGGACCCCTGCACCTCACGCCCGCGCAGATCGACGACCTCCTCGATCAGGGCTGGGCCCTCCTGCAGGAGCAGGCATCCCTCCTCTGGTCGGGGGCGCTCGCGATCGGCTCGACCGTGGGTCACGTCGCGACCGGTGCGCTGCTGACGCTCTTCATCCTGCTGTGCGTCCTCGCCGACGGCGCCGGGATCTGGCGCTGGACCGTGCGCCTCTTCCCCCAGCGGGCGCGGCCGGCCGTCGACGGCGCCGGCCGGGAGGGCTGGGTCACGGTCGTCAACTACGCCCGCACGCAGCTGCTCGTCGCGACGATCGACGCCACCGGCATCGGCCTCGGCGCGTTCCTCCTCGGCGTGCCGCTGGCGATCCCCGTCGCCGTCCTGGTGTTCCTCGGCGCGTTCATCCCGTTCGTCGGCGCCGTCATCACCGGCGCCCTCGCCGTCTTCCTCGCCCTCGTCTACAACGGGCCGTGGATCGCCCTGTGGATGCTGATCATCGTGCTCGGCGTGCAGCAGATCGAGGGTCACATCCTCCAGCCGCTCCTCATGGGATCCGCCGTCAAGGTTCACCCCCTCGCGGTCGTGCTCGTCGTCGCCGGCGGCGCCATGATCGCCGGCATCCCCGGCGCCCTCTTCGCCGTGCCGCTGGCCGCCTTCTTCAACGTCGTCTGGATCTACCTGTCCCGCCGCGGGTGGGAGACGGGCCTGCGGCCACCCCCGGACGACCTCATCTGGAGCACCGTTCCGCGCAGCAGAAAGGCCCCCGCGTGACGGAGGTAGTGAACATGACCCATCCCACCCTGGCGGAGTTCGAGGACGCGGCCGCGCTGCTGCGCGACGTCATCGTGCACACGCCCCTGGAGGATTCCGAGCACCTCTCCGACGTGCTCGGGGCCCCCGTGCACCTCAAGCTCGAGAACCTGCAGCGCACCGGGTCGTTCAAGATCCGCGGCGCCGTCTACCGGCTCTCCCGCCTGACACCGGAGGAGATGGCGCGCGGCGTCGTGGCGGCGTCCGCGGGCAACCACGCGCAGGGGGTCGCCCTGGCGGCGCAGAAGCTGGGCATCCCCGCGACGATCTTCATGCCGCTCGGCGTGCCCGTGCCGAAGCTGCTCGCGACCCGGGGGTACGGCGCGGAGGTGATCCTCGAGGGTGCGACGGTGGAGACCCCGCTGCGGCTCGCGGCGGAGTTCGCCGAGCGCACCGGCGCGATCCTCATCCCGCCGTACGACCACCGCGACATCATCATCGGCCAGGGGACGCTCGGCCTCGAGCTCATGGACGAGGTGCCGGGCCTCGACACCCTCGTCGTGGGAATCGGCGGCGGGGGACTCATCGCCGGGGTCGCGGCGGCCGTGAAGGCCCGCGCCGCACAGGAGGGCCGCACCGTCCGTGTCATCGGCGTGCAGGCGGAGAACTCCGCCGCCTACCCCGCCTCGCTCGCCGCCGGCACCCCGCTGGAGGTCGCGACGACACCGACGATCGCCGACGGCATCGCCGTCGCCCGCCCCGGCGACATCCCGTTCGAGATCATCCGGGATCTCGTCGACGAGGTCGTCACGGTCACCGACGACGACATCGCCCGGGCCCTGCTCGTGCTCCTGGAGCGCGCCAAGCAGGTCGTCGAGCCGGCCGGCGCCGTTGGGGTCGCGGCGATCCTCGCCGGCAAGGTGACGGCGACCGGACCCACCGTCGCCATCCTCTCCGGCGGCAACATCGACCCCCTGCTGCTGCAGCGGGTCGTCGCGCACGGCCTCGCGGCATCCGGTCGGTACATGACGCTGCAGGTGCCGCTGCCCGATCGTCCCGGTCAGCTCGCGCGTGTGTCGGAGCTGCTCGCGATCGCCGGCGCGAACGTCATCGAGGTGCTGCACACGCGGCACGGCCAGGGGATGCAGATCAGCGAGGTCATCCTGCAGCTGAGCGTGGAGACGCGCGGCGAGGAGCACCGCGCGCAGGTGATCTCGATCCTGCAGGATGCCGGCTACGCGCCGCGCGTCGTGCGGGACTGACGCCTACTGCCCGGTGTAGGTCTCGACCTTGACGACCTCGACGGCGATCTCCCGGCCGTTGGGCGCCGTGTAGGACGTCTTCTCGCCCTCCTTGAGCCCGAGGATCGCGGCGCCCAGCGGGGAGGCCTCGCTGTAGACGTCGAGGTCGGAGACGCTCGCGATCTCCCGGCTGCCGAGGAGGAAGACCTCCTCGCCGCCGGCGACGACGGCTGTGACGACGGTGCCGGGCTGCACGACGCCGCCCGCCTCGGGGGCCTCGCCGACCTTCGCGTCCTTCAGCAGCTGCTGGAGCGTCCGGATGCGGGCCTCCTGCTTGCCCTGCTCGTCCTTCGCGGCGTGGTAGCCGCCGTTCTCCTTGAGGTCGCCCTCCTCGCGGGCGGACTCGATGCGCTTGGCGATCTCCTCGCGGCCCGTCGTCGACAGGTGCTCGAGCTCGGCGGCGAGCCGGTCGTAGGCGTCCTGAGTGAGGAAGGGGGCGTTGCTGTCGCTGGACACGTCATCTCCTTGCGTCGCGGGGCGTAAACCGAACGCCCCGGCAAGCAGCCGGGGCGCGAAGGTGGGTCTCAGACTACGGGATCCAGCAGGAGGTCGCCAATCCCGTCGTCGCCTCGGCGGTCGTCGGGATGTCCTCGCTGAAGGCGCGGCTGCGGGTCGGCTCCGCGGCGTATTCGATCACCCGCCAGCCCACGACGCCGTGCTCCTCGTCGCGTGCCTCCACGGCGCAGGCGAAGGCGGTGTCGGGGTCGGCCGTCACCTGGAACGTCACCGTGACGCGGTGGGCGTCATGCACGACGAAGCCGGTCGTGTCGTAGTCGACCGAGTCGGCGGCGCTGCTCCAGGTCGTCCACGCGACGTAGCCGAACAGCGCCGCGGCCACGAGCCCGATGACGACCCAGCGGGCGCGCCGCGACCCCGGGCGGGAGCGCCCGTAGCGGTCGGCGAGCTTGCGGTCGATCGCGGCGGTGGTCATGCGGCATCCGATCTAGGCTGGGATTCCAGGCTATTCGCTTGCGACGAGGAACGAGGACCCATGGACGTGCTGATGTGGCTGGCGACGACTCCGACCCCGTCGGGGACCTCGGGCGTCGACCCGGAGGACGTCACCCCCGGTTTCATCGGCTTCGTCGCCATCGCGGTGATCGCGGTCGCCGTGGTCTTCCTGCTGATCGACATGCTGCGCCGGATCCGCCGCGCGGGGTACCGTGCCGACGTCAACGAGCAACTGGATGCCGAGGAGCAGGCCGCTGCGGAGGGCCGCGCCGCCGACCGCGCCACCGACGTCGACGACCAGGACGTCGACCCGGCCCGCTGACGGCGGGGTCAGCCGCCGAGCGACGGGACGACCGGGTCCAGCACGATGAGCAGGCTCGCGGTCCAGTGGCACAGGAACGCGAGCACCGTGCAGACATGGAAGATCTCGTGGAAGCCGAAATGGCCGGGCCACGGGTTCGGCTTCTTCAGGGCGTAGACGATGGCCCCGGCCGTGTAGAGCAGGCCGCCGACGACCACGAGGAGCATCATCGCGACGTTCGCCTGCAGCAGGTCGCCCATGTACATGACGGCCGCCCAGCCGAGCAGCAGGTACAGCGCGACGTACAGCCAGCGCGGCGCGCCGATCCAGAAGACGCGGAAGAGGATGCCGGCCAGCGCACCCGACCAGACGAGGATCAGCAGCAGGCTGCCCTTCTCGGGCGGCAGGGCCAGCACGGACAGCGGCGTGTACGTCCCGGCGATGAGCAGCAGGATGTTGGCGTGGTCGATGCGCTTGAGGATCGCCTTGGTACGGGGGCCCCAGTCGAAGCGGTGGTAGAGGGCGGAGTTGCCGAACAGCAGGAGCGAGGACACCGCGAACACGACGCACGCCCAGGTCGCGGCGGCGCCTTCCGCAGCGAACACGAGGACGATGCCCGCGACGATCGCGACGGGGAACGTGCCGGCGTGGATCCAGCCGCGCCAGGTCGGCCGCAGCTCGACCTGGGCATCGACGGCCGCGGCTTCGATGAGCGGAAGCTCCGGCATCTCGGCGCCGGCGTCCGATGCAGGTCGGGTCACGGCCCGACTCTACGCGTCGGCGTATGCCTGCCACTACATACGGCGGACGGCGCGATAGCGTAGGGGGGTGACACGCTCAGGCGCTGCAGACGGACGGGGACTGCTCTACCGTCTCTACAGTTCCCGCCTGCGGCGCAGGCTCACGCCGGAGACCGTCCCGCACCACGTCGCGATGATGATCGACGGCAACCGCCGCTGGGCCCGCCAGGCCGGGTACCCCACCGCCGCCGACGGGCACCGCGCCGGGGCGGCCAAGATGCACGACTTCCTGCGGTGGTGCGATGACCTCGGCGTCCGCGTCGTCTCGCTCTACCTCCTCTCGACGGATAACCTCAGCAAGCGCGACTCGAAGGAGCTCGCCGATCTCATCGAGATCATCGCGGAGCTCGCCGACGAGCTCTCGCACGAACCGGGCTGGCGCGTCCAGCACGTGGGCCGCGCCGAGATCCTGCCCGCGGAGCTGGCCCGTGTGCTCGCGACGGCGCAGGAGCGCACCCGGGAGAACACCGGTCTGCACGTGAACCTCGCGGTCGGCTACGGCGGGCGCAGCGAGATCGTCGACGCCGTCCGGAGCATCCTCGCGCAGCACCACGAGAACGGCGGATCGCTCGAAGACCTCGCGGCGAACCTCACCCCCGAGCAGATCGGCGAACACCTCTACACGGTCGGCCAGGCCGATCCCGATCTCGTCATCCGCACGTCGGGGGAGCAGCGGCTCAGCGACTTCCTCCTCTGGCAGTCGGCGCACTCCGAGTTCTACTTCGTGGAGGCCCTGGGGCCCGACCTGCGGAAGGTCGACTTCCTCCGCGCCATCAGGGATTATGCCTCCCGCGACCGCCGCTACGGGGGCTGATCGCCGGACTCCGCGTGCCAGAATGGACATGTGAACGACCTGGAGCCCTACCTCGAGACCTTCGACGCGGAATCCGGGTATCTCAACTGGGCGTCCTTCGGCCCGCTCTCGCCCGCGGTCCGCGCCGAGGCGCAGGCCGACGCCGAGCTGCTCGGGACGGGCCGGCGCAGCGGCATCGACCTCGTCTCGTCCCGCGTCCCGGAGGCGCAGGGGCTCCTCGCCGCCCTGCTCGGCGTCGCCGCCGACGAGGTCACGCTGCAGCCGTCCACGACGCACGGCCTCATGCAGGCGCTGTACGGCGTCACCGGCGAACTGCTCCTCTCGCCGCGGGAGTTCCCCGCGCTGACCGTCACGGCTCGGCGCGCCGCCGACGCCCGCGGCATGCTCCGTGTGCACGACCTGCCGGGCGGCCCGGTCACGGCGGATGCCGTGCGCGAGGCGCTGACCGACGAGACCACGGCCGTCGCGGTCAGCCTCGTGGACTACCGGACCGGCTACCTCGCCGACCTGGCCGCGCTGCGCGACGTCATCGGCGACCGGCTCCTCATCGTCGACGCCGTGCAGGCCTTCGGTGTCGTGGAGGCCGACTGGACTGCCGCGGACGTCGTCTGCGGGAACGGCTACAAGTGGCTGCGCGCCGGCCGCGGAACGGGCTTCGCCTGGTTCTCCGCGCGCGCCCGAGAGCGCATCGAGCCGGTCCTGTCCGGGGTGGCCGGCATGGACGGCGATCTGTCCACCATCGGCGTCCCGGCTCCGCTGGGCACCGCCGCCGCGTACACCGTCTCGCCCGCTGACCCGCTCGCCGCCGCACGGCTCGCAACCGCGCTGCGCGAGATCCAGACCGCCGGGGTCGCCGGGATCGCGGCGCAGCTGCGGGAGCGGGCGCGCGACATCATGGCCCTCGCCGACCGCTACGGCGTGCCCGTCCTCACCGACCGCGAGCGTCACGCCGGCATCGTCGCGCTGGAACCCGAGCCGGCCGAGGCCGGGCATCTCGCCGCGGCGCTCGCCAACCACGGCGTCACGGCCACGGCGCGCGGCGGCACAATCCGCCTCTCTCCGCACATCGGCACCGGCGCGGACACGTTCCTGCTGCTGGGCGATGCGCTGGCCGAGGCCTCCGCGGCCCGCATGGCGCTGGAGGCGACCTCCGGCGCGACGGACGTCGTCGTCTCCGGAAGTTAACCTGCGCGCCACACGGCGCGGCGTGTCGCTTGCGCTGCGCGTCGCACCCCGGACGTACGGTCATCACATCGGGCATGGTGCCCGGTCGGGTCGGCCTCTCCACTGACTCGTGGCCAACGGTCGACTCGTGACTGCCGGGTGAAACCACCCGGGGCGGGAGTGGGTTGTGATCACACGAGCACCAGAGAAGCAGCGCCGTGTCACTCAGGAAGGCGCGTCCGCACACGGACGGGCCGCCGACCAGGATCTCCGCACGTATGTGCTGGACACCTCGGTCCTGCTGAGCGATCCGCGGGCCTTCTTCCGTTTCGCCGAGCACTCCGTCGTGGTCCCCGTCGTGGTGATCACGGAACTGGAGGGCAAGCGCCACGACCCGGAGATCGGGTACTTCGCGCGCCAGGCGCTGCGGCACCTCGACGAACTCCGGGTCGAGCACGGGCGCCTCGACTTCCCCGTCCCGGTGGGGGAGGACGGGACGCTCCGCGTCGAGCTCACCAACACCGATCCGACGGTCCTCCCCGCCGGCATGCGCCTGGGCGACAACGACACGCGCATCCTCTCCGTCGCGATGCACCTCTCCCAGGAGGGGCAGTCGGTCACGGTCGTCTCCAAGGACCTTCCCATGCGCGTGAAGGCCGCCTCGCTCGGCCTGCACGCGGAGGAGTACCTCGCCGAGCAGGCCGTGGACTCCGGGTGGACCGGGATCGCGGCGATCGACGTGTCGGGCGACGACGTCAGCGATCTGTACGAGAGCGAGGTGGCCTCCAGCGCCGACGTCATCGGGCTGCCGGTGAACACCGGCCTCGTGATCCACTCCGAACGGGGATCGGCCCTGGGCCGGGTGACCGGCGACGGGGAGTACCGGCTGGTCCGGGGGGATCGCGACGTCTTCGGGCTGCACGGCCGCTCGGCCGAGCAGCGCATCGCGATCGACCTGCTGCTGGACCCCGAGGTCGGCATCGTCTCGCTCGGCGGGCGCGCCGGGACCGGCAAGTCCGCCCTCGCCCTGTGCGCCGGGCTCGAGGCGGTCCTGGAGCGTCAGCAGCAGAAGCGGATCCTCGTGTTCCGCCCCCTGTTCGCCGTCGGCGGCCAGGAGCTCGGCTACCTGCCCGGCGACGCCCAGGAGAAGATGAACCCGTGGGGTCAGGCGGTCTTCGACACGCTCGGCTCCGTCGTCTCCGGCAACGTCGTCGAGGAGATCGTCGACCGGGGCCTCCTCGAGGTGCTGCCGCTGACCCACATCCGCGGACGCTCCCTGCACGATGCGTTCGTCATCGTCGACGAGGCGCAGTCGCTGGAGCGGAACGTGCTGCTGACGGTGCTGAGCCGCATCGGCCAGAACTCGCGGGTCGTGCTCACGCACGACGTGGGCCAGCGCGACAACCTCCGCGTCGGTCGCCACGACGGCATCGCGTCGGTCATCGAGACGCTCAAGGGCCACGGTCTGTTCGGGCACGTGACGCTCATGCGCTCGGAGCGCTCCGCCATCGCGGCGCTCGTGACCGAACTCCTCGAGGCCGCCGAGCTCAGCTGACCATCGGGAAGGCGGGATCCCCGGGGCGCCGCCCCGGGGATCCTTCCGTCAGTCCCAGCGGTACCCCTCGCCGCGCACCGTGACGATGTTGTCGGCGCCGAGCTTGGAGCGCAGGTACCGCACGTACACGTCGACGACGTTCGACCCGGGGTCGAAGTCGAGGCCCCACACGCGACTCAGCAGGACCTCGCGGGTGAGGACCTCGCCGGGGTGGCGGAGGAACTGCTCGGCGAGGGCGAACTCGCGCGCGGAGAGGTCCACATCGCGGCCGCCGACGCTCGCGTGCCGCCCCAGGATGTCCAGGGTCACGTTCCCGCGGGTGAGGATGACGGGCGCGGTGCTGGACGTGCGCTCCCGCAGGCGCGAGCGCACGCGGGCGAGGAGCTCGGCCACCGCGAACGGTTTCGGAACGTAGTCACTGGCGCCGGCATCCAGCCCTTCGATCGCGTCGCGTGTGGAACTGCGCGCCGTCAGCATGATCACCGGGATGCCGCTGCCCCGGGCGCGCAGGTGCCGCAGCACCTCGAACCCGTCCATGCTCGGCAGGCCGACGTCCAGCACGATGAGGTCGATGTCGCCCTCGAGCGCGCGGTCCAGGGCCGCTTGGCCGTCATCGGCGGTCACCGTCTCGTAGCCCTCGACGTGGAGGCCGCGCGTGACGAGCGAGACGATGTGCGGTTCGTCGTCGACGACGAGGATGCGTGTCATCCGGTGGCCTCTCTCTGTATGACGACGTCTCCAGCGCGCACGGGCGTCGGCAGTGCCGCCCGCGTGCCGATGGGGACTTCGAGGGTGAAGGTGGCTCCGCCACCCGGGGTGTCCGAGACGGCGCAGTGGCCGCCGTGCGCCTTGGCGATCGCGTCGACGATCGCAAGGCCCAGGCCCGACCCGCCGACGGCGCGCTTACCGGTCCCGCGGTCGAACCGACGGAAGATGCGGTGCCGCATGGCCGGCGGGATGCCGGGACCGTGATCGCGCACCCACAGCTGCGCGCCGCCGGCGTTCACGGCGCTGCCGACCTCGATGGCGGCACCCGCTGGCGTGTACTTCGCCGCGTTGTCGGCCAGCTGCAGCCAGGCCTGCAGCAGGCGGTCGGTATTGCCGCGGATGACGGCATCCGCCGTGTTCTCGACGCTCCAGGTGTGGCCGGGGATGACGCCGACGAGCTCGGACACGCGCTGCGTGAGGCTCGCGACGTCCACGTTGCCCATCGGGAGGCGGTCCATCTCCACGTCGGCGAGCAGGTCGATGTCGCCGATGAGCCGCGTCATGCGGTCCAGCTCCGCGATCCCGATCTCCCGGATGGCGGCGACGTCCTCCGTGTCGCTGGGGTCCATGACCTCGAGATGTCCGCGGACGATCGTGATCGGGGTCTTCAGCTCATGGCGGACGTCGTCGAGGAGGCGGCGCTGCGCGTCGAAGAACGTCTCCGCCGAATCGCCGCCGGTGGAGTCGGTGGGGTCCGCGGCGAACACCGCCCAGCCGACGATCCCGGTCACCACGACGCTCGCGGCGGCGACCGCCGCGTACAGCGCGACGGCCGCCCAGCTGATCGGCTGACCGATCACGGCGTGGACGATCCCGACGCCGAGCGCCGCCACGGCGTAGCCGGCGGACACGACGGCGAGCACCAGGCCGAGGGTGCGGGAGCGACGGGTATCGTCCGCCGGTGAGCGGTTCACACCTTGATTATCAACCAGGGTGGGTCATCGAGAGCAGATCCAGCTTTTCATCGAGCTGCGCCTCGGTCAGGTCGCCCCGCTCGAGGTAGCCGAGATCGATGACCGCCTCGCGCACGGTGATGCCCTTGGCGACCGAGTGCTTGGCGATCTTCGCGGCGGCTTCGTAGCCGATGAGCTTGTTCAGCGGCGTCACGATCGACGGCGACATGCCCGCGTACGCGGCGCTGCGCTCGAGGTTCGCCTCGAGCCCGTCGACGGTCTTGTCGGCGAGGACGCGCATCGCGTTGGAGAGGAGGCGGATCGACTCGAGGAGCGCCGTGCCCATGACGGGGATCGCGACGTTGAGCTCGAACGAGCCGGAGGCGCCGGCCCACGCGACGGTCGCGTCGTTGCCGATCACGCGTGCGCACACCATGAGGGTCGCCTCGGGGACGACGGGGTTGACCTTGCCCGGCATGATCGAGGAGCCCGGCTGCAGGTCGGGGATGTGCAGCTCACCGAGACCGGTGTTGGGACCGGATCCCATCCAGCGGATGTCGTTGTTGATCTTGGTCAGCGAGACCGCGATGGTGCGGAGGGCGCCGGACGCCTCGACGAGGCCGTCGCGGTTGGCCTGGGCTTCGAAGTGGTCCTTGGCCTCGGTGATGGGCAGCTCGGTCTCGGCGGCGAGCAGCGCGATGACCTTCTGCGGGAAGCCCAGCGGCGTGTTGATGCCGGTGCCGACGGCCGTGCCGCCGAGCGGCACCTCGCCGACCCGCGGGAGCACGGACTGCACACGCTCGATGCCGAGGCGCATCTGGCGGGCGTACCCACCGAACTCCTGGCCGAGGGTGACGGGGGTGGCGTCCATGAGGTGCGTGCGGCCGGACTTCACGGCGTCCTTCCACAGCTCCGCCTTGGCCTCCAGTGCCACGGCGAGGTGGTCGAGCGCGGGGATGAGGTCGTCGATGAGGGCCTGCGTCACGGCGATGTGCACGGAGGTCGGGAAGACGTCGTTGGAGGACTGGGACGCGTTGACGTGGTCGTTCGGGTGCACCGGGGCCCCGAGCTTCTGCGTCGCGAGGTTCGCGAGGACCTCGTTCATGTTCATATTCGACGACGTGCCGGAGCCGGTCTGGTACGTGTCGACGGGGAAGTGCTCGTCGTAGCGGCCGGTGATCACATCGTCGGCGGCGGCGGCGATGGCATCCGCGATGGCGCCGTCGAGGGTGCCGAGCTCCTTGTTCGCGAGGGCCGCGGCCTTCTTGATGCGCGCGAGCGCCGCGATCTGCGTCGACTCCAGGCCCTTGCCCGAGATGGGGAAGTTCTCCACCGCCCGCTGCGTCTGGGCGGCGTAGAGCGCATCCTTGGGAACGCGCACCTCTCCCATCGTGTCGTGCTCGATGCGGTACTCGATCTCGGCCATGGCGGTCACGTCCTCGTTTCCTGGGGTGGGGTGTGTGGGGAAAGGCGGGTCAGGCGGCGGAGCCGGCGATGCCGACCATCACGTCGGGCACGGCGGTGCCCTCGCCGAGGCGGTAGTTCGCCCCGACGATGCCGAGGCGTCCCGCGGCGACGGCATCGCTGATCAGTTCGGAGCTGTGCAGCAGCTCCGTCACGGTGTCGCGCAGGTGCTCGCGGCCGACCTCCTCGGCATCCACCGACTCCGGCGTGATGCTCTTGCCCGCCCCCGCGCGCAGCACGCGGCGAACGGCAGGGACGATCGGCGCGATCTGACGCCAGATGGCGGCCGGCAGATCGGGGGAGTCCAGCGATGCCGAGTCGATCGCGGCGCGGACGGCGCCGCACTCGTCATGGCCGAGCACGACGATGAGGGGCACATCGAGCACGGCGACGGCGTACTCGAGGCTCCCGACCACCGAGTCGGAGATCACCTGGCCGGCGTTGCGGATGACGAAGAGGTCGCCGAGACCCTTGTCGAAGATGATCTCAGCCGCCAGGCGCGAGTCGGCACAGCCGAAGAGCGCCGCGCGCGGCGTCTGAGTGTGCGCGAGCTCGTGACGGCGCTCGACGTCCTGACGAGGGTGGCGGGGCTCGCCGGCGACGAAGCGCGCGTTGCCGCGCTGCATCTCGGACCACACCTGGGCGGGGGTTGGGCGATCGGTCACGGCGTCTCCTCCTGCAGTCGGCGGACCTGGTCGGCGACGCCCTCCGCGGCGCGGGCCGCCGTGGCGGCGTCGGTCGCACCGTAGATGAGGACGGTGTCCCCGCCGGCGCGGGTCGCGAGGGCGTACGAGATGTTGTCGGCGCGGGCGGACGCGGGGATCTCGTAGACCTCCCAGTCGACGTCGTCGATCGCGATGTCACCCGAGGGCGCGAAGCCGCCGAGCGTCTGCGAGACCCACGTCTCGTCGACGCCGATGCCCTGCGCGACGCGCACGAAGCCCGTCGCCGGCGCGTACACGACGCGCCACACGCTGCCCTCCATCCGCGCCGAGTTGGCGCGCCAGTCGCCCGGCACCTCCGGGATCAGGAGGGGATGCTCGACCCGCTCCTGCGCCTGCGCGGCGGCGGCCGCGACATCGACGGGCTCCGGTTCGTCGAGTGACCCGCGGGGGACCGCGGCGATGATGACGGCGACGACGGCGAGGGTCACGAGGAGCGCGGTGATGAGGTTCCGGAACGTCTTGCTCGAGCGATAGGCCTGCGAGGACGCGGCCTTCCGGTCGGCGATCTCCTCGGGTGTCTCGGGGCGGCCCAGCTCGGCCACGATGCGTGGTGTCGTGGCCATCACGACACCACGTCGGCGGCGGGGCGGGACTCGTCGAGGCGGCGCTTGGCGCCGCGCAGCCACTCTTCGCAGCGGGCCGCGAGGGCTTCTCCGCGCGTCCACAGCAGGAGCGATTCCTCGAGCGTCGGAGCGCCCTGCTCGAGCTCGGCGACAACGCGCACGAGCTCGTCGCGGGCCTGCTCGAACGTGAGGCTCGAGACGTCGGCGGCGCCTTCGCTGGTCATGTCTTCCATCCTAGAGCGGCCTCGCGGACGCCTCGTCGACGGCGGCGGGGGTCGCGGACTCGGCGACCTCCCCCTCGGAGCGGGCGGCGAACGACCCGCGCGCGACCGTCACGACGACCGGCGCACCCGCCGGTGCCTGCGCCGCGTCGCGCAGGATGACGCCGTCACCGATGTGCGCGATGGCGTACCCGCGGGCGAGGGTCGCACCGGGGGAGAGCGCCCGCAGCGACGCGCGCAGCTCCGCCGTCGCCCGGGTGGCGGCATCCATCCGCCGGCGCGACTGGTCGCGGCCGCGGCTGAGCAGCGTCCACACCTCCTGTGCGCGGGCGGAGAGCATCGACTCCGGGTCGCGGAGGACCGGACGGGAGCGCAGCTGCTCGAGCTGGGCGATGTCGTGCGCGACGCGCTGCGTCAAGCGCGTCCGGGCGCGGCTGCGCAGCTGCTGCACGAGGGCGCGCTGCTCCGACACGTCCGGCACGACCCGTTTCGCGGCATCCGTCGGGGTCGACGCGCGGACGTCGGCGACGTCGTCGAGGAGGGGATGGTCGTTCTCGTGGCCGATGGCCGAGACGACGGGGGTGGATGCCGCGGCCACCGCCCGCAGGAGGCGTTCGTCGCTGAAGCCGAGCAGGGTCTGCGGGTCGCCGCCGCCGCGCGCGATGACGATGACGTCGACCTCGGGATCGGCATCCAGCGCGGCGAGGGCCGCGAGGGTCTCCGGGACGCACCGGTCGCCCTGCACGGCCGCGTGGATGGTGCGGAACCGCACCTCCGGCCAGCGCAGCTCGGCATTGCGGTGCACGTCCTTCTCGGCGTCGCTGCGTTCGCCCGTGATGAGGCCGATGACGTGCGGGAGGAAGGGCAGGGGACGCTTGCGGGCGGGGTCGAACAACCCCTCGGCGCGCAGTGTCGCGCGCAGTCGCTCGAGCCGCTCCAGCTGATCGCCGAGCCCCGTGTGCCGCATCGCGGAGACGGTGTAGCTGAACTCGCCGCTCTTGACGTAGTAGTCGCCCTTGACGCACGCGATGACGCGATCACCGACCGCGAGGTCGTCGGGGAGGCGCTGCAGCGTCGAGGACCAGAGCCGGAAGGAGATCGAGGCGTCGCCGGTGGCGTCCTTCAGACGGCCGAAGACGTGACCGCCGCGTTTGTTCCACGCCGTGATCTCCCCCTCGACCCACACCGCGCCCCAGCGCTGCACGAAGTCCCGGACCGTCTCGCCGAGACGCGAGACCGACGTCGGCGTCTGCGGTGACGAGTCGCGCGGGTGCACGGCATCCGGCGGCGGGGTCTCCCCGGCGGCAGCCTGGAACGACGTCATGAGCACCCTTCGGCCCGCGCTCAGCGGGGCATCCGTAGAATCGACGTGTGAGCACAACCGCCGTCCGTCTGCCTTCGCCCCGTATCCCGGGGCCCCGCGGGCGGCTCCAGGATAACCCCGTCAACGGACACAAGAAGATCCTGCTCGCCGCCCCGCGCGGCTACTGCGCAGGCGTGGACCGGGCGGTGATCGCGGTGGAGAAGGCGCTCGAGCGGTTCGGTGCGCCCGTCTACGTGCGCAAGCAGATCGTCCACAATATCCACGTCGTCACGGAGCTGGAGGCGCAGGGCGCCATCTTCGTCGAAGAGGTGGATGAGGTGCCGCCGGGCGCGCATGTCGTCTTCAGCGCCCACGGGGTCTCGCCCGCCGTCGTGACGGCCGCCGCCGACCGCGGACTGCAGGCGATCGATGCGACGTGCCCGCTCGTGACGAAGGTGCACCGCGAGGCCGTCCGCTTCGCACGGGACGATTTCGAGATCCTGCTGATCGGGCACGACGGCCACGAAGAGGTGGAGGGGACAGCCGGTGAGGCTCCCGAGCACATCACGGTCGTCAACTCTCCCGATCACGCCGATGTCGTCGAGGTGAAGGACCCCTCGAAGGTCGTCTGGCTCTCGCAGACCACGCTGTCCGTCGACGAGACCATGGAGACGGTGCGCCGGCTCCGGGTCCGCTTCCCGCAGCTGCAGGATCCGCCGTCCGACGACATCTGCTACGCGACGCAGAACCGTCAGGTCGCGATCAAGAAGGTCGCGAAGGATGCCGACCTCGTGATCGTCGTCGGCTCCGCCAACTCCTCGAACAGCGTCCGGCTCGTCGAGGTCGCCCTGGAGTACGGCGCGCAGGCGGCGTACCGCGTCGACTACGCGCACGAGATCCAGCAGTCCTGGCTCGACGGTGTCGAGACCGTCGGCGTCACGTCGGGCGCCTCGGTCCCCGAGGTCCTCGTGCGCGAAGTGCTCGACGAGCTCGGCGGCGCCGGCTACCGCGATGTCGAGGAGATCCGCACCGCGGAGGAGGACCTTCTGTTCTCCCTGCCCAAGGAGCTGCGGCAGGACTCGTCCGGGCGCCGTGACGAACGCGCCCTCGGCGGGCGGGTCAGCGGCCGTGCAGGCGAGGGAGAGGCCCCGGCGTGAGCACGCCGGAGGAGCCGCGCCCGCGCCCCCAGTACGGCGAGTACGCCACCCCGGAGGAGCAGCGGGCGCGCATCCGCCGACCCGAGCCCGCCGCGGTGCCGCAGGCGCCCGCGCCTGACCAAGCCCCCTACGTCCCGCACCCGCCGACACCGCGTCCCACCACGACGGCGGCGCGGCCTTCGCGGACGGCGGACCGGGTCATCACCCTGGCGCTCCTCGCCTACGGTCTCGTGACGGTGCTGACCGCCGTGCCGCAGCTGCTCGATTTCGCGGCGTTCGCGGAGGCGTGGATGGAGATGGCGGGGATCGAGGAGCAGTTCAGCAACACGGCGCAGGGTGCCCAGTTCGGCGCGATCGGCGCGGTCGTGTTCGCGGCCGGGTGGGTGCTGACGGCGCTGATCTCGTGGCGGTCGCTCTCCCGTCGCCGGCTGACCTGGTGGATCCCGCTCGTCGGCGCGATCGTCACCTTCCTCGCCGTGAGTTCCCTGCTGACGGTCCCGCTGCTCGGCGACCCGGCGATCGCCCGGCACTTCTCCGGCCTCGGCGGCTGAGCCGCGACCTCGAACAGGACGGAGCGCTGATCCGATGGCACATCTCCTCGCCGTGTGCGCCGTGCACCGGCTGCACCCCGACAGCGGGACCAACGGGGTGACCGCGATCGACAAGCGGCCCCTGGAGACGCCGGTGCGGATCGGACCCTACGGCGTCCGCAGCGATGTGCAGGCGAACCGCAAGCACCACGGAGGACTCGACAAGGCGCTCTACGCGTACGCGCAGGAGGACGCCGAGTACTGGGAGCGGGAGCTCGGCCGCGATGTGCCGCCGGGTCTCTTCGGCGAGAACCTGCGCACGACGGGCATCGACGTCAACGCCGCCCGCATCGGGGAGATCTGGCGGATCGGCGCGGTCGTGCGGGTCGAGGTCACGATGCCGCGCACCCCCTGCCAGACCTTCGCGCGCTGGATGGGCGGCGCCGAGCAGCGCGGCTGGGTCAAGCGCTTCTTCGCGGCGCAGCGACCGGGGCCGTACCTGCGGGTCGTCAAGGGCGGCACCGTGCAGGCGGGCGATGAGATCGTCGTCGAGCACCGGCCCGAGGAGGCACCGGCCCTCCTGGACGGCTATCGCGCGCCGTAGCGGACCGGACACGACGATGCCCCGACCGCCGGGGCCGGGGCATCGAGGTGGTGCGGGTCAGGCGCTGATCGAGTGCCCCGCCGAGCCGAGCTGCTGCGTCGCCTCGACGACGCGGGCCGCCATCGCCGTCTCGGCGATCTTGCCCCAGGCGCGCGGGTCGTAGGCCTTCTTGTTCCCGACCTCGCCGTCGACCTTCAGCACGCCGTCGTAGTTCTGGAACATGAAGCCCGCCACCGAGCGCGTGAAGGCGTACTGGGTGTCGGTGTCGATGTTCATCTTCACGACGCCGTTCGCGACCGCGAGGGCGATCTCCTCGGGGGTCGAGCCGCTGCCGCCGTGGAAGACGAGGTCGAGGGGCTTCTCGCCCGTGCCGAACCGCTGGGCGATGCCGGCCTGGATCTCGCCGAGCAGCTCCGGGCGGAGCTTGACGTTGCCGGGCTTGTACACGCCGTGCACGTTGCCGAACGTGAGCGCCGCGATCCAGCGACCCTGGTCGCCGAGGCCGAGCGCCTCGACGGCCTTCGCGACGTCTGCGGTCGTCGTGTAGAGCGCCTCGTTGGAGCCTTCGTGCTTGACGCCGTCCTCCTCGCCGCCGACGACGCCGATCTCGACCTCGAGGATGGCGTTGATGGCCTTCAGGCGGGGGAGCAGGTCCTTCGCGATGGCGACGTTCTCGTCGAGGGGTACGGCCGAGCCGTCCCACATGTGCGACTGGAACAGGGGCTCGCGACCGGCCTTGACCTCTTCCTCGGATGCCGCGACGAGCGGCAGGACGAAGTCCTCGAGGGCGGGCTTGGGGCAGTGGTCGGTGTGCAGCGCCACCGTGATGGGGTAGTTCTTGGCGACCTCGGTCGCGAACTTCGCGAACGCGATGGCACCGCGCGCGCGACCCTTGACGGTGTGGCCGGCGAAGTAGTCGGCGCCGCCGGTCGTGACCTGGATGATGCCGTCGGATCCGGCCTCGGTGAGTCCCTGGAGGACGGCGTTGATCGACTGCGAGCTCGCCGCGTTGATCGCCGGGAACGCGAAGCCACCGGCCTTCGCGCGGTCCAGCATCTCGGCGTACTGATCGGGGGTTGCGACGGGCATGTCAGCTCCTCATATGGGCATTGCGTGCGGTTCGGTGTTCCACGGTCACTCTAGCGAAGCGGGGTTGCCCGGGTCAGCGGGGGAGCCGTGCAAACCCCCGCCGCGGTCCTGCCGATCTGGCAAGAATCGCGAATCCTTCGCACCGGCGGGGCACGAATCCTCCGTTCCGCGTCGCGGCGGGTCGTAGGCTGACGACATGGTGAGCCTGACTGCAGACATGAGTCCCCTTCATCCGGACCGCAACCTGGCTCTCGAGCTCGTGCGTGCGACGGAGGCCGCGGCGATCCGCTCGGTTCCGTTCATCGGACGGGGCAAGAAGGAGCTCGCCGACGGTGCCGCCGTGGACGCGATGCGTGCGTTCCTGTCGACGGTGAACTTCGACGGCGTCATCGTGATCGGCGAGGGCGAGAAGGACAACGCGCCCATGCTCTACAACGGCGAGCATGTCGGCACGGGGCGCGGCCCGCAGTGCGACATCGCCGTCGACCCCATCGACGGGACGACCCTGACGGCCGAGGGCCGCAACAACGCGCTGTCGGTGCTCGCGGTCTCGGACCGCGGGACGATGCTCGACGCGTCCGCCGTCTTCTACATGGACAAGCTCGTGACGGGCCCCGCCGGGGTCGGCGTCGTCGACATCCGCCTGCCGATCGGGGAGAACATCCGCCGCCTCGCGAAGGCGCTCGACAAGCCCGTCGATGAGCTCGTCGTGTCCGTCCTGAACCGTCCGCGGCACGCGAAGCTCATCGATGAGATCCGCGAGGCCGGCGCCGGCACCCGTCTCATGAGCGACGGCGACGTCGCCGGTGGGATCAACGCGGCGCGCTACAACGCCCGCACGGACATGTGCGTCGGGATCGGCGGCAGCCCCGAGGGCATCGTCACGGCGTGCGCCATCAAGGCGCTCGGCGGGCACATCCAGGGTCGGCTGTGGGCGCGGGACGACGAGGAGAAGCAGCGCGGGATCGACGCGGGACTCAAGCTCGACGACCACGTCTACGAGGCCGACGACCTCGTGAAGGGCAGCAACACGATCTTCGTCGCGACGGGCGTCACCAACGGCGAGCTCGTCGCCGGCGTGCGGCGCGCCGGCGCGGACTACCTCTTCACCGAGAGCGTCGTGCTGCGCGGGGCTTCGGGCACGATGCGACGGATCACCTCGGAGCACCTCACGTCGAAGTGGCTGTAGCCCCGACGCGGTGATCCTCGTTCCGTGATCGGATCGAGACGACCGCCTGCGTGCCGACACAGGGAATGTGCATCCGCCTCTGGCACAATGGTCAGCGTGTCAGCGGCGACATTGTTCGCCGTCCATGCACATCGGGAGACCTAATGACCGCAGCTTCGAGCAGTCCGAGGACCGGGCAGCTGACCGTCCCCATCGACCCGGCGCGTCGTCCCGACGTCCTGCTGCGCCGCCGTGCTCCCGAGGGTCACCAGGTCAGTGCATGGTGGATGATCGGTGCTTTCGTCGTCGTCTCGGCCGCCGTCGTCGGTCTCATGAACTTCTTCCCGGGCGGCTGAGCCCCTCCTCCCCCTCGAGCCGGGCCCGCAGTTCGCCCACATCCGCGACGAGCGAGGGCTCCTCCACGGTTGTCTCGGGCATCGTCAGCTCCGGCGCCGTCACGCGCTTCGGCGTCTTCTCCACGAACGCCGGCGCCGCCACGGCATCCAGCTTCGTCTCATCGATTCCCGGGAACCGGCGGGCGCTGACCAGGACCCGCGTCTCGAGCGACCCGACGAGCCGGTTGTAGCTGTCGACCGTGCGCTCCAGCGCGCGGCGCAGGTCCTCCGCATGTCCGGCGAGCCCGCCCAGGCGGTGGTACAGCTCGTTGCCGAGCTCGAAGAGGGTCCGGGCCTCGTCGCTGACGTCCTGCTGGGTCCACGTGTAGGCGACGGTCTTCAGCACCGCCCACAGGTTCACCGGCGAAGCGAGCGCCACGCGACGCCCGAACGCGTAGTCCAGCAGTGACGGGTCTTCCTCCAGCGCCGCGGCGAGGAGCGACTCGCTCGGGATGAAGCAGACGACGAACTCGGGGCTCGACCGCAGCCCCGCCCAGTACGACCTCTTCGCGAGCGCGTCCACGTGCGCGCGCACCGCCTTCACATGCTTCTCCAGGAGCGTCTTGCGCCGCGCGCCCTCCTCTCCCTGCGCCGTCACGGGGATGGCGCTCGCCTCGAGGTAGGCGTCCAGCGGCACCTTCGCGTCGACCGCGAGCGCCTTGTCGCCGGGAAGGCGCACGACGAGGTCGGGGCGGCCCGCGCCGGCATCCGAGCTGATCGAGGACTGCGTCTCGAAGTCCACGAAGCGCGTGAGGCCGGCCGACTCGACGATGCGCCGCAGCTGCGTCTCGCCCCAGACGCCGCGCGCGGAGCTCGAGCGCAGCGCGCCGGCGAGCGATTCCGTCGTCGCCCGCAGGGCCTCGTCGGACTGCTGTGCGCGGCGCAGCTGCTCGGCGATGGACCCGTACTGCGACTGCCGTTCGCGCTCGAGCTCGTCGACCTTCTGCTGCATGGTCTGCAGGGTCTCCTGGACGGGCGCGAGGGCCCGCAGCACCAGCTGCTCGCGCCGCTCCCGCTCCTGGGCCGCCAGCTGGTCGGCGCGGGACTGGGCGCCGAGCTCCCGGTGCAGGGCGCGCTGCTGATCCAGCTGCGCAGCCAGGGCCTCGCGCGCCGCCTCGGCGGCGGCGAGGCGCGCAGTCAGCGTTTCGCGGGCGGCGGCGGAGCGCTCTGCGGTGCGCGCGCCGCCGGCGAACCAGCCCGCGAGCAGCCCGGCGAACAGGCACGCGATCGCGACGACGGTGAACATGACGGCATCCATACCGTCAGGATGCCGTGGGGGTGCGACACCGGCCGCGCGACACTCAGACCGCGGCGGGGAGCAGCGCCGGGACCGGCGCCTCGGCGGGCACCGGGATCTGCGGGACGCGCAGGCCCAGCAGCATCGCGAGCTCGACGACATCCACGGCGCCGGCACGCTGCGCGGCGTCGATCATGATGTGCGCGCATGCGGCGGCATCGGCTGTCGCGTCGTGGTGCGCGAAGTCGAGGTAGCCGGCGGCGGAGGCGACGAGGGGGAGCCGGTAGGACGGCAGGTCGTAGCTCTTGCGGGCGACCTGCAGGCTGCAGACGTAGCGGTAGGGGGCCACGGTGTCGCCGGTGACGTCGCAGGCGCGCCGGAGGACGGCCATGTCGAAGCCGGCGTTGTGCGCCACGAGCACGTCGTCGCCGACGAACGCGGCGAGATCGGGCAGCTGCTCGCTCCACGTCTTCGCGCCGACGACGTCCTCCGCCCGGATGCCGTGGATGCCGGTGTTCAGCTCGAAGAAGCGATCGTGCCCGGCGGGAGGCCGGATGAGCCAGCCCGTCGTCGCGACGATGCGACCGTCACGGACCCGGGCGAGCCCGACGGCGCAGGCCGAGGCGCTGGAGGAGTTCGCCGTCTCGAAGTCGATCGCGGTGAAATCCAGGGCCACGACTTCACCCTCGCGCCGGTCGGGCGCCCGGTCCGGGAGGCGCGCCGAGGTCGTCCGACGTAGGGTCGGATGGTGACCAGCGATCGGGAGATGTCGACCTCGTTCGGCCGTGCCGCCGGAGCGTACGAGCAGGGCCGTCCGGAGTACCCGTCCGCCGCCGTGACGTGGATGCTGGCGCCCGCCGCCCGGGACGGACGGGCGACGCGCGTGGCGGATGTGGGCGCGGGGACCGGGAAGCTCACGCGCGCGCTCGTCGAGCTGGGTGCCGAGGTGGTGGCCGTGGATCCCGACCCCGAGATGCTCGCGGCCCTGCGGGGCGCCGTGCGGGGCGTGCCGACCTTCACCGGCACGGCCGAGCAGCTCCCGCTCCCGGAGGCGTCCGTCGACGCCGTCGTCCTCGGCCAGGCATGGCACTGGGTGGAGCCCGTCGCGGCCTCGGCCGAGGTCGCCCGCGTGCTGCGCGCCGGCGGCGTGCTGGGCCTCATCTGGAACATCCGCGACGAGAGCGTTCCCTGGGTGGCGCGCCTGACAGCCATCATGCAGGGCAGCAATGCGGAGAAGATGCTCGCGGCGGGCGATCCGCCCGTCGCGGCGCCGTTCACCGGGCTCGAGGCGGAGGAGTGGCGGTGGTCCCGCCCGATGACGCGGGCGACCCTGACGGCGATGGTGCGCTCGCGGAGCTACATCATCACGGCGGGCGCGGAGGAGCGCGCACGCATCGATCGCGAGATCGCCGAACTGTTCGACGACATCGAAGCGGTGGGGGATGCCGCCGTCGAGCTGCCGTACGTGACCCGTGCGTATCGGGCGGTCCGTCCGTAGCGACGGATCGGGCGGTCCGTCCGTAGGGACGGGGCGGGGCCGCGCGATCCCGCCACGTAGACTGGATGCCCGTGGCTCTTACCATCGGAATCGTCGGTCTCCCCAACGTCGGCAAGTCGACGCTCTTCAACGCCCTGACCAAGAATCAGGTGCTCGCGGCGAACTACCCGTTCGCGACGATCGAGCCGAACATCGGGGTCGTGAACCTCCCCGACCCCCGGCTGGAGAAGCTCGCCGAGATCTTCGGCAGCGAGCGGATCCTGCCCGCCGCCGTCTCGTTCGTCGACATCGCCGGCATCGTGCGCGGCGCGAGCGAGGGTGAGGGTCTCGGCAACAAGTTCCTCGCGAACATCCGTGAGGCGGATGCCATCGCGCAGGTCGTCCGCGGCTTCTCCGACGCCGACGTCGTGCACGTCGAGGGCGCCGTGAACCCGCGCAACGACATGGAGACCATCAACGCCGAGCTGCAGCTGGCCGACCTCGAGACGCTCGAGAAGGCGATCACGCGGTACGAGAAGGAGGTCAAGGGCCGCAAGCTCGACCCGTCCGTCCTCGAGGCCGCCGTCGCCGCGCGCGACGCGCTGCAGCGCGGCGAGCTGCTGTCGGCGTCCACGCTCGACCTCGCCCCCATCAAGGAGCTGGGCCTGCTGACGGCGAAGCCGTTCATCTTCGTCTTCAACGTCGACGAGGCCGTCCTCACCGATCCCGCGCGAAAGGCCGAGCTGGAGTCGCTCGTCGCGCCCGCGAAGGCCGTGTTCCTCGACGCGAAGATCGAGTCGGAGCTCATCGACCTCGACCCGGCGGATGCCGCCGAGCTCCTGGCATCCACGGGTCAGGAGGAGTCGGGACTCGACCAGCTCGCCCGCATCGGCTTCGACACCCTCGGCCTGCAGACGTACCTGACCGCCGGCCCCAAGGAGTCGCGCGCGTGGACGATCGGCAAGGGGTGGAAGGCGCCGCAGGCGGCCGGCGTCATCCACACCGACTTCGAGAAGGGCTTCATCAAGGCCGAGGTCATCTCGTTCGAGGACCTCGTCGCGACCGGCTCGGTCGTCGAGGCCCGCGCGAAGGGCAAGGCGCGCCTGGAGGGCAAGGACTACGTCATGCAGGACGGCGACGTCGTGGAGTTCCGCTTCAACGTGTGACGCCGCGGATCGGCGAAGGCCCGGTGCGGGGCCGGCGTCCGGCTCCCGCACCGGGCCTTCGATGAGGCCCTAGAGACCGGCTCCGCTGGGCGAGACGAGGATCTTCACCGCGGTCTCGTTGTGGTGGATCAGCGTGTCGAAGCCCTTGGACACCAGATCGTCGAGGCCGATCTTCCCGGTGATGAACGGCTTGAGGTCGATCTTGCCGTCTTCCACCAGCTTGATCGTGGCGGGGTGGTCGTTCACGTAGGCGATCGTGCCGCGGAGGTCGATCTCCTTGAGCACGAGCTTCTGCATGTCCAGGCTCGCCGGGTGCCCCCAGATCGAGATCACCACGACCACGCCCTGCGGGCGCACCGCGTCGAGCAGGGTGTCGAACACCGCCTGCACGCTCGTCGCCTCGAAGGCGACGTCCGCGCCGCGACCGTCGGTGAGCCGCTTGACCTCGGTCACCACGTCCACCTCGAGCGGGTTCAGCGCGACATCGGCGACACCGGCATCGAGCGCCTTCTGGCGGCGGAGCGAACTGATCTCCGAGATGACGACGTTCACCCCCTCCGCCTTCAGCACGGCAGCGGTGAGCAGGCCGATCGGGCCGGCACCTCCGACGAGTGCCCACTGGCCGGCGCGCGCCCCCGAACGGATGACCGCATGGTGCGCGACCGAGAGGGGCTCGATGAGCGCGGCTTCGTCCAGCGGAACAGAGCTGTCGACCGGATGCACCCAGCGGCGCTCGACGACGATGTTCTCCGCGAGGCCGCCCCCGCGTCCGCCGAGACCGATGAAGTTCATGTTCTCCGACAGGTGGTAGTCCGTGCTCTCCGGGCCGGTGTCGACTGCGGAATCGATGATGTACGGCTCGACGACGACATGCTGGCCGACCTCGAGGTCGGTGACGCCCTCGCCGAGCTCACGGACGACGCCCGAGAACTCGTGTCCGAGGGTGATCGGGGCTGACTCGCCCGAGATCGGGTGGGGATGGCCTGCCGGCGGCACGAAGATCGGACCGTCGAGATACTCGTGCAGGTCGCTCCCGCAGATCCCCGTCCAGGCGACGTCGATGCGCACGGTGCCGGGCTGCAGCGGCTGCTGCTCGATGTCCTCGATGCGAATGTCCTCGCGACCGTAATATCTCGCGGCTTTCATGGGTTCTTCCTCTCTCGAACGGAAGACGGCGTCTCCGGTCGATTCCGAGTTCGTTCACCCGTCCGCCGTTCCCAGCCTAAACCTCGGCGGGTCGTCCCATCCGGGGTTGTACTCTGGCGTGAGGCAGGAGGTCTGAGGATGCCGTTCAATCTCACCGGACCCGGCCACAGCGAACTCCTCGTCAAGCGGAGTCGCTTCCTCGGATGCGTCGAGCCCGTCTCCGGTCGGGACCAGGCCGTCGCGCGCGTCGCCGGGCTGCGCGCCGAGCACCCGGGTGCGCGGCACGTCTGCTGGGCGCTCATGGCAGGCGGGCACTCGGCGGCCCACGACGATGGCGAGCCGAGCGGCACCGCGGGGCGGCCCATGCTCGAGGTGCTGCGGCATCAGGAACTCGAGGGCGTCCTCGCGACGGTCGTGCGCTATTTCGGGGGAGTGAAGCTCGGCGCGGGCGGGCTTGTCCGCGCCTACACGGATGCGGTGGCGCAGGCGCTACTGGGCGCCGACCGCGTGCCGCTCATCCGGATGCGGATGGTGCGGATCACGGTGCCGTACTCCGTCGAGGGGGCGGTGCGCCGCGAGCTGGAGGCGCACGCCGCGACGCTCGAAGCCGTGCAGCACGGCACCGAGGCGGGGATGACCGTGCAGGTCGCCGAAGACCGCGCCGCGGCGCTTATCGCGCGCGTGAACGACGCATCGCTGGGGCGGGCGGTCTTCGGCTGAGCCGCTCGCGCCGGAACCCGCACACGGCCGTCGCTCGCGCACTACCGTGGAGTGGAGCGCGTGCAGCGACGGAGGTACAGACATGACCACGAAGAAGACGGACCTTTCCCCTGCGGCGAAGGTCGGGCTCGGCATCATCGGCGTCGCGCAGATCGCGTTCGCCTTCCTCGCGTTCTGGGATCTGGCCCTGCGCTCGGCCGCCGACGTGCGCGGGCCGAAGCCGGCCTGGATCCCGGCGATCCTCGTCAACTGGATCGGGCCGGCCGCGTACTTCGTGTTCGGCATCCGGCACCGCCGCTGACTGTCGGTGCCGCGACCTACGCTGGCACCATGCCCTCCCTCGACGACGTCCGGCGCATCGCGGCGACGCTTCCCGGGAGCGAAGAACGCACGACCACGGGCGGAGCGGCGTGGTTCGTGCGTGGCAAGCTCTACGCCTGGGAGTGCCACCCGTGGCCGAGCATCCCGGAGGGGGTCCGCGCCGTCATCGCGTCGGAGCTCGTCGTCGGCGTGAAGGTCGCCGACCCGCTCGATGCGCTCGCGCTCCGCGAGATGGCGCCCGAGGTCTTCCTGCCGCGCACGACGGGCTGGGGCGAGCCGAAGATCGCGTTCCGCATGGCCGCCATCGACGCGGACCATCTCGACGAGCTCGTGTCGGAGGCGTGGCGTTCGCAGGCGCCGAAGTACCTGTGCGCCGGGCTCGACGAGGCGGGCTGAGGCCGCCTCATGCCCGGCCCTGCAGGATCAGGTGCCAGTAGACCTGCGGGAAGACGTAGCGGTCGATGATCCAGTTCCGCCGGCTCTCCCGGTACGACGTGCGCCACAGGGTGGGGGTCAGGCGACGCTGGTCGTCGAACTCGGCGAAGACCGCGGTGGAGCGGGTGACCGTGAACGGGCAGACGCCGTACCCGTCGTAGCGTGCCTCCGGCTCCCGACCGCGCAGCACGGCGACGAGGTTCCGGGCGAGCACCTTCGTCTGCGGGCGGAGGGCGCCGCCGGACTTCGAGTTCGTCGTGCCCGCCGCATCGCCGAGCGCCCAGACGTTCGAGAACCGCGCGTGCCGCAGCGTCCGCACATCGACGTCCACGAACCCGCCGGAGTCCGTGCCCGCGAGCCCGCTCTCCGCGATGAAGGGCGGTGCCGACTGCGGCGGCTCGACGAGCAGCGCGTCATAGGCGATGGTCTGCGCGTGGCCGGCGCCGGTCGTGAAGATGAGGGAGCGGGCCTCCGCGTCGATCTCGGTCACCCGCGCCGCGGTGTGCACCTCGATGCCGTACTCGGCGACCTTGCGCTCGAGCTCGGCATCGATCTCCGGGATGCCGAAGATCGTCGGGTCCGGAACGAGGAGGACGACCCGGCGACCGTCCCCGCGCGGAGATCGCGCAGGAGAGGGGATGCCTTCGCGGCGAGGTCGAACAGGTAGTTGGAGGCACCGGCGGGGGAGAGACGATGAGGTGCTCGTATTGCAGGCGGCCCCTCGGGCAGGACGGAGGCGACGGCATCCTGCACCCACTCCACGCCGCGTGGCGTGACATCTGCCTGCGGGCGCACCGCCTCGCTCGCGCGGGCCGTGCCGCCGGCGACATGCGAGAAGAGGGGCTTGTAGTAGTGGTCGGTCTGCGGTTCGACCACGACGATGTCCGTCACGCCGGCGCGCCGGAGGCGCCCGGCGACCGAGAGGCCGCCGTTGCCGCCCCCGATCACGACGACGTTCACGCGGCGGGCAGGGGTCGTGCCGGAATCATCCATGCCGGTGAGGGTAGGTCGCCGCTCCGCCGAGCGCGCCCGCCTTGACAGGCGGGGGCGGGGATGGCAGGGCCCCGCCACCCTCGATGGGAGGATGGAGGGATGTCCGCAACACTCGTGGCGCAGAGCCTGGCCGGCGGGTACGGTCACCGCACCCTCTTCGACCGGCTCGACCTCACGGTCGCCCCCGGCGACGTCATCGGGGTCGTCGGCGCGAACGGAGCCGGCAAGTCCACGCTGCTGCGGCTGCTGGGCGGCGTCGACGAGCCGCAGGGCGGCACGGTGTCGCTCGCCCCGGCGGACGCGTTCGTCGGCTGGCTTCCCCAGGAGCACGAGCGCCTCGCGGGAGAGACCGTCGCGGCGTACATCGCGCGCCGGACGGGCTGCGCGGACGCGACGAAGGACATGGATGCCGCAGCGGCGGCACTCGGCGACCCCGCCCTGGCCGCGCCCGGTGTCGACCCCGCGGACGCCTACTCGACGGCGCTGGACCGGTGGCTCGCGAGCGGTGCCGCCGACCTCGACGAACGCCTCCCCGTCGTGCTGGCCGACCTCGGGCTCGACCTCGGCGACGACCCGGCCGACGCGCTGATGACCTCCCTCTCCGGCGGGCAGGCGGCCCGCGTGGGTCTTGCCGCCCTCCTTCTCTCCCGCTTCGACATCGTCCTCCTCGACGAGCCCACCAACGACCTCGACCTCGACGGGCTCGAGCGCCTCGAAGCGTTCGTGCGCGGACTCCGCGGCGGGGTCGTGCTCGTCAGCCATGACCGCGAGTTCCTCGCCCGGTGCGTCACGCGCGTCCTGGAACTCGATATCGCCCAGGGCTCGAACCGCGTCTTCGGGGGTGGCTACGACTCGTACCTGGAGGAGCGCGCGACGCTCCGCCGGCACGCCCGGGAGAAGTACGACGAGTTCGCCGACAAGAAGGCCGACCTCGTGGCGCGTGCGCGGGTGCAGCGGGAATGGTCGAGCCAGGGCGTGCGCAACGCGATGAAGAAGTCGCCGGACAACGACAAGATCCGCCGCAAGGCCGCGACGGAATCCAGCGAGAAGCAGGCGCAGAAGGTGCGCCAGATGGAGAGCCGCATCGCCCGCCTCGACGAGGTGGACGAACCGCGCAAGGAGTGGCAGCTCCAGTTCACGATCGGCTCCGCGCCGCGTTCCAGCTCGGTCGTCTCGACGCTGAGCGGCGCCGTGCTCCGGCAGGGCTCCTTCACGCTCGGCCCCGTCTCGCTGCAGGTCAACGCGGGGGAGCGCATCGGCATCACGGGGCCCAACGGCGCCGGCAAGTCGACCCTGCTGCGGGCGCTCCTCGGCCAGCAGGCGCCGGACGAGGGAACGGCGGGTCTCGGCGCGAGCGTGCAGATCGGCGAGATCGACCAGGCCCGCTCCCTGCTGGCAGGCGCCCGGCCGCTCGCCGACGCGTTCGAGGCCGCCGTCCCCGAGATGCCCTCCGCCGAGGTGCGCACCCTGCTGGCGAAGTTCGGGCTCAAGGCCGACCATGTGACCCGGCCGGTCGACGAGCTGTCGCCGGGGGAGCGGACGCGGGCGGGACTGGCCCTCCTGCAGGCGCGCGGCGTCAATCTGCTGGTGCTCGACGAGCCCACGAACCACCTCGATCTCCCGGCGATCGAGCAGCTCGAAGAGGCGCTGGAGACGTACGAGGGGACGCTGCTGCTCGTCACGCACGACCGGCGGATGCTGGAGACCGTGCGCACCGACCGCCACTGGCGCGTCGAGTCCGGGCGGGTGACCGAGCTGTAGGCGGTCAGCGCCCCTGGCGCTTCTTGTACGGCTTCGGCTGTCCCTTGACGACCGGTGCGCGCCCCTTCCCCTTCGACGCCTTCGCCTTCCCGCCTGCGGGCGCGGTCGGCTTCTGCTCCGGTGCGGGCTCCGCCGCGATCCGCTCCTTCGCCTCGACGAGGAGGAGCGTGCCGGCGGGGGTCAGCCGCGGGGTGGCGCCGTCCCGCGTGAAGAGGGCGTGGCCGACCTCCGCCTCGAGCTTGTCGATCGAGGAGTAGAGCGCGGGCAGGGGGATGCCGAGGGCCTGCGCCGCGCGCGGGAAGTGCAGCTCCTCGGCGGCGGCGACGAAACGCGTGAGCGCGGTGATGTTCACGGGGCGTTCCTCGGGTCGGCGGTCGTCACCTGCTCAGGATAGGCGTTCCCACGGCGGGCGATTCCGCTCCCGGCTCGGACGGTCCGCCGGGGAACAGGCGCGGACGCAGCCACAGCGCGACGTAGACGAGCCCGACGAGCACCGGCACCTCGATGAGCGGACCCACGATCCCGGCGAGCGCCTGGCCGCTCGTGGCGCCGAAGGTGCCGATCGCCACCGCGATGGCGAGCTCGAAGTTGTTCCCCGCTGCGGTGAAGGCGAGGGTCGCGGTGCGCTCGTAGCCGAGACCGGCGAGCCGACCCGTGAGGAATCCGACGAGGAACATGGCCGCGAAGTACGCCAGCAGGGGCAGCGCGATGCGCGCGACGTCGAGCGGCCGCGCGATCACCTGCTCGCCCTGCAGCGCGAAGAGCATCACGATCGTGAAGAGCAGCCCGCCGAGCGCCAGCGGGGTCACCTTCGGCAGGAACACCGATTCGTACCAGTCGCGACCGCGCCGGCGCTCGCCGAGGGTCCGGGACAGGTACCCCGCGAGGAGCGGAACACCCAGGAAGACGAGGACGCTGACGGTGATCGCCCACACCGAGAACTCCGCGCTCGTCGTCGGCAGGCCGAGCCAGGTCGGGAGCACCTGAAGGTAGAACCAGCCCAGCGCCGAGAACGCGAGCACCTGGAAGACGGAGTTGAGCGCGACGAGGAACGCCGCCGCCTCACGGTCGCCGCACGCGAGATCGTTCCAGATCAGCACCATCGCGATGCACCGCGCGAGCCCCACGATGATGAGGCCCGTGCGGTACTCGGGCAGGTCGGGCAGGAGCAGCCACGCGAGGGCGAACATGAGGGCCGGCCCGATGAGCCAGTTCAGGACGAGCGAGGTGACGAGCAGCCGACGGTCGCGGGCGATCACGGCGGCATCCGAGTACCGCACCTTCGCGAGCACGGGGTACATCATGACCAGTAGGCCGATGGCGATCGGGATGCTGACCGACCCGATGGATGCCGCGTGCAGCAGGTCGCCGAAACCCGGCGCGAAGACGGCCAGGGCGATGCCGACGCCCATCGCGAGGAGGATCCAGACCGGCAGGAAACGGTCCAGCGGCCCGAGGCGCGCCGGACGGGCGGAGATCGTGCTCATCGCCCGCACTTCAGGCCGGCGTCGAGAGCACGTGCGCCACGCGGTCGATGGCACCCGGCACGAGGGCGAAGTAGGCCCACGTGCCGCGCTTGCTGCGCGTGAGGAACCCGGCGGTCGTGAGGATCTTGAGGTGGTGCGAGACCGTCGGCTGGCTGAGCCCGAGCGGCTCGATGAGATCGCACACGCACGCCTCGGCGTCCTTCGACGCGGCCACGATCGACAGGAGGCGCAGCCGGGCGGGGTCGGCGAGGGCCTTCATCGTCTTCGCGAGCGTCTCCGCCTCGTCGGCTGACAGCGGCTCCCGCAGCAGCGGAGCGCTGCACGTCGCCGCGGTGATGTCCGTCAATTCGAGGGTGACCATGCATTGATGCTAGTCGATATTGACAACTGTCGATACCCCGGGTAGAACTGGACATCGAAGACCATCGATGTCCTCTTCGTGTCCCTTTCCTGTCTTTTCGGAGTCCGCATGACCCTGCTCGATCTCACCCCCCGTGTCGCCACCGGCGACCGGCTGGCGACCCTTCCCGTCGCGGTCATCGGCGCCGGGCCGATCGGCCTCGCCGCGGCCGCGAACCTCCTCGAGCGCGGAATCGACGTCGTCGTGTACGAGGCGGGCGACGACGTCGCCGCGAGCGTCCGCGCGTGGGGTCACATCCGGCTCTTCTCCCCGTGGAAGCACCTCGTCGACCCGGCATCGCATCGCCTGCTCGCGGCCGGCGGGTGGGTGCTCCCGACACCGGAACGGGCGCCCACCGGGACGGAGCTCGTCGAGCAGTACCTCGTCCCGCTCTCCCAGGTCGACGAGATGAAGCGCCGCATCCGCACCGGCGTCGAGGTCGTCGCCGTCGCCCGCGAGGGGATGGACCGCACCCGTACCCGCGCCCGCGCGGCGACGCCGTTCGTGCTCCGGCTGCGCGACGCATCCGGAGCGGTCACCGAGGAGACGGCGCGCGCCGTGATCGACGCGTCGGGGACGTACACCTCACCGAACCCGCTGTCCTCGAACGGACTCGACCTGCTGGGGTTGGACGCGATCGCCGACCGCGTCACGGCGGCGCTGCCCGACGTGCTCGACGGCGACCGCGCGACGTTCGCCGGCCGCCGCGTCACGGTCGTGGGCGCCGGGCACTCCGCCGCCAACACGCTGCTCGCCCTCGTGAGGCTGGCGCGCGACGAGCCGGGGACGACGGTGACGTGGCTCATCCGGGGCGCACGGGCGGTGCGCGTGTCGTCCTCGCCCGACGACGAGCTCGCCGGGCGTGCCCACCTCGGCAGCCGGGTCGACCGGGCGGCGGCGCGCGGGGAGATCGCGGTGCTGGACGGGTTCGAGATCCTCCGCGCGGAGCGCGACGGCGACGCCGCCGTGCTGATCGGACGCCGACGCGGTGAGCTCGTGCGGCACCAGACCGACGTCATCGTGAACGCGACGGGCTTCCGCCCCGATCTGGATATGCTCCGCGAGGTCCGGCTCGACCTCGACGACATCGTCGAGGCGCCGAAGCGCCTGGCTCCGCTCATCGACCCGAACGTGCACTCGTGCGGCACCGTCGAGCCGCACGGATTCCGTGAGCTCACGCACCCCGAGCGCGGGTTCTTCATCGTGGGGATGAAGTCCTACGGGCGGGCGCCGACCTTCCTGCTGGCCACGGGGTACGAGCAGGTGCGCTCCGTCGTCGCATGGCTCGCCGGCGACACCGCCGCGGCATCCACCGTGACGCTGACGCTCCCCGCGACCGGCGTGTGCTCCACCGACCAGGCCGGCGGATGCTGCTCGTGATCCGTGTGCGGACGATGAGGCGTGCGGACTGGGAACGCGTCGAAGACATCTACCGGCAGGGGATCGAGGAGGGCGAGGCGACGTTCGAGTCGGACCCCCCGACGTGGGACGACTTCGATGCCGGCCGGCTGGCGGCGCCCCGCCTCGTCGCCGTCGACGAACACGACCGCGTGCAGGGCTGGGCGGCGGCGTCCGTCGTCTCGGCCCGCGAGGCGTACCGCGGCGTGATCGAGCACTCCGTCTACGTTGATCGCGCTGCCCGCGGGCAGGGGGTCGGGCGGCTCCTGCTGGCAGCGTTCGTCGCGGCGGCGGAGGAGTTGGGCGTATGGACGATCCAGTCGAGCATCTTCCCCGAGAACGCCGCGAGTCTGCGACTGCACGAGTCCGCCGGGTTCCGCGTGGTGGGCCGGCGCGATCGGATCGCCCGCTCCGTACGCGGCCCCCACGCCGGGACGTGGCGGGACACCATCCTCATCGAACGCCGCCGCGCCGAACAGCGCACCGACCCTCACCAGGAGACCTCATGACCGACAAGCCCACCGTCCTCTTCGTCTGCGTCCACAACGCCGGTCGCTCGCAGATGGCCGCCGGCTACCTGCGCGCGCTCGCCGGCGACGACGTCGAGGTGCTGTCCGCCGGCTCGGAGCCGAAGGACCAGATCAACCCCGTCGCCGTGCAGGCGATGGCCGAGGAGGGGATCGACATCGCCGGGCAGGCGCCGAAGATCCTGACGGTGGATGCCGTCCGCGAATCGGACGTCGTCATCACGATGGGCTGCGGCGACGCGTGCCCGATCTTCCCCGGCAAGCGCTACGAGGACTGGGAGCTCGACGACCCCGCCGGACAGGGGATCGACGCCGTCCGCCCGATCCGCGACGAGATCCGCCGGCGCGTCGAGGCGCTCATCGCGGAGGTGCGATCGGGAGGATGATGGGGGTATGCCCCGCACCCCCTACGCCGACCGGCCGTGGCTCTCCGCGTATGCCGACGGTGTTCCCGCCGACATCGACGAGCCGTCGCAGACCCTTCCCGAGATGATCGCGCTGAGCGCGAGCGCGTACGGCAAGCGCACGGCGCTGGAGTACTTCGGCGCCACGACGACCTACGCCCGTCTCGGTGAGCAGATCGAGCGCGCCGCGGAAGGACTGCGGCGTCTGGGCGTCGTGAAGGGCGACCGCGTCGCGATCGTCCTGCCGAACTGCCCGCAGCACGTCGTCGCGTTCTACGCCGTGCTGCGCCTGGGAGCGATCGTCGTGGAGCACAACCCCCTCTACACGGCACGGGAGCTGCGCCACCAGTTCGAGGATCACGGCGCACGGCATGCCATCGTGTGGGACAAGACGGCGGATGTGGTGGCCGGCTTCCCCGACGACGTGCGACCGGCGCACATCATCAGCGTCGACCTCACGACGGCGCTGCCGCTCGGGACGCGTCTCGCGCTGCGCCTGCCGGTGCCGAAGGCGCGGACCGCTCGGGCGCAGCTCACCACCCGACCGCGTGCGAAGCACCTGCACGCGTGGAGCGGGGTCGTCGACCAGCGGCGGCTGTCGCGCCGTGTCCGCGGGCCCGTGCTCTCCGACATCGCGGTGCTGCAGTACACGAGCGGGACGACCGGGATGCCGAAGGGTGCGATCCTCACGCACGCGAACCTCCTCGCGAACGCGATGCAGGGGCGGGCGTGGGTGCCGGGCCTCGTCGACGGCGAGGAGACCTTCTACGCCGTGCTGCCGCTGTTCCACGCGTACGGGATGACGCTCTGCCTTACGTTCGCGATGAGCATCGGCGCCAAGCTCGTGCTGTTCCCGAAGTTCGACCTCGACCTCATGATCGACGCGGCGCGGACGAGCCCGCCGACGTTCCTCCCGGCGGTGCCGCCGATCTACGACCAGCTGGCGCGCGCGGCGTCCCGTGGGAAGATCGACCTCTCCGGCGTCCGGTTCGCGATCTCCGGCGCCATGAGCCTGCCCGTGTCGACCGTGACCCGGTGGGAGGAGGCGACCGGAGGTCTGCTCGTCGAGGGGTACGGGATGACGGAGACCTCGCCGGTCGCCGTCGGCAACCCCATGGGCCCGTCACGCCGCCCCGGCACGGTGGGTGTGCCGTTCCCGAGCACGGAGATCCGCGTCGTCGACCCCGAGAACCCCACCGTGGACCGGCCCCTGGGGGAGACCGGCGAGCTCCTGGTCCGCGGGCCGCAGGTGTTCCAGGGGTATTGGCAGCGCGAGGAGGAGACCAAGGCGGCCCTGATCGACGGCGGATGGCTGCGCACGGGCGACATCGCCTCGGTGTCGCCGGACGGCTTCGTCACGATCGTCGACCGGCTCAAGGAGCTCATCATCACGGGCGGATTCAACGTGTCGCCGAGCGAGGTGGAGGCGACGCTCGATTCGCATCCGGACGTCACGGCCGCCGCCGTCGTCGCGCTCCCGCGGTCAAGCGGAGGCGAGGAGGTCGCCGCCGCGGTCGTCCTGCGCGAGCGCGCGGTCCTCGACGTCGAAGCGCTGCGCGACTTCTGCCGCACCCGCCTGGCCGCCTATAAGGTCCCGCGCCGGATCGTGGCGATGGACGACCTGCCGCGCTCGCTCATCGGCAAGGTGCTTCGCCGCGAAGTGCGGGACCGGATGCTGGAGGGTCAGGCGAAGGGCGGCGGCGGGGGAGCCTAGAACGGCGGCGGATCGACGCCGGCCCGAAGCCCGCTGGGACTGACCCAGACGAGATCGCCGGATTCCTCCTCGCAACGCCACAGCGTCTCGTGCTTCACGCGATGATGGCTCCGGCAGAGCGGTGCGGTGTTGTCGGCCGCGGTCCGTCCGCCGTGGGCCCAGGCCTGTCGGTGATCGATGTCGCAGTCGGCGGACGGGCGCCCGCATCCGGGGAAGATGCAGACCGGATCGCGGACGCCGAGCCATCGCCGGAGCGCGACGGGGACCCGGTACGTCGTGCGGTCGAGGTCGAGGACCGTGCCGTCGATCGGGTGGGTGAGGATGCGGGTCCACGAGGTCGCCTCGCCGGCGAGGCGTCGCGCGGTGTCGAGATCAATCGGTCCGTAGCCGTCGAGCGTCGCGGGTTCGTCGGAGGCGCCCAGCAGGGTCAGCACCGGCACCGTCACCGACACGGCGGGCTTGCCGGGGCCGGCGGGTGCGTCCGGTGACGTGAGGTCGCACAGTACGTCGGCCCGCAGCTGGGCGAGGGTGCGCGTCTCTCCGTCGACGCCCGCGAGGTGCGCGGCGGCGGTGTCGAGCGTATGCAGGAGGTGCTCGCCCTTGTCGGCCGGAACAAGGGCCGTGAGTTGCGACATCCCGTCCAGCAGCGGAGTCAGCCTGACGTCGCGGTCTTCGCGTGCCCGCGCATGCCGTTCCTCCAGGGATTCAGGATGCACGCGCTCACGGATCGTCCGAGCGCGCATGCGGAAGCGGCCCGGAGCGAGTGAGACGGCGGCGGGCGACGCGGTGGAGTCGAACGCTGCCCACGTTTCCGGGGCGTCGGGCGGGAGGGTGTCGGCGAGCACTGCGGCCGCCGCCATGTTCTGCTCGGAGACCGTGCCCGCCACGCACAGCGACCACAGCTGCGGGCAGCGCTCCTGCAGCACGCTCGCGCGGTGTCCACGGCCGCGCACGCCCAGCTCCGAGAGGCGGAGTCGGACGGCGATGTCGGCGACCGCGGCACGTACGGCGAACTCGCGACGCCGCGCGCGGAAAGCGTGGACGGGGTCGTGCGGCGGCAGCTTGAAGGCGGGGTCGAGGGTCGGATCCGGTCCGACCCACGGGCCGGGATCCGCGGCCGCGTCATCCAGGATCGCGGCGATCGCCTGGTCCTGCGCGGCGCTCAGGGCCCGTGCCCGCACCGCGGCATCCTCCAGGAGAGCCAGCGCCGAGCCGTCCGCGGGCGAGTCGCATACCTCGTCGAAGACGCCGTCGTCCGGTTCACCGAGGACGCGGGCCTGGCCGGCGAACCGGCCGTCGGCCTCGTCGCACAGCGCGGCGAGGTACTCGTCGACGAACGCGGGGTCGCTCCACAGGTCGCCCTGCGGATCCACGTCGGTCGAAGAGAACTTCATATCCCAACGGTAGGGAGGGCCTCCGACATTCCGACGTCTATCCGTCGTGCGAGGACCGCTCGGATATCAGGCCGGCGCGTCCTCGTCTTCCTCCGGCTCGAATGTCGAGGTCACACCCGTGTGACCGGCCGCGACGCCGTCCGCCTCTGCGGGGATCGTCCCGTCCTCGCCGAGACCGCCGGCCTTCGGCTCGGCGGTGTCCCGCTCCGCATCCGAGGCGTTCTCCAGTTCGTGATCCTGCTCGTTGTCGTGGTGCATCTTCCGATCCCTTCTCGATGCCCCGAGCGTAAGCACGGTCCCCGCCGCACAGCGAGGGGTTGACATCGCCGCGTCAACCCCCTTCGCCGCGCCACCGGCGACGCCTAGCGTGAACATCCGGACCACCCCGGCCACCCCCGACCACAGGAGAACGCCCATGAGCACCCCCGCCGGCGACACCCCGCAGGACCCCCGCACGAAGCACCCCGAGGGCGGCTTCCCCGCGCAGGAGCAGGAGCAGCCCGGCCTCACCGACGAGACGATGCCCGAACCCGACCACGGCGAGACCAGCTACACCGGCTCGGGGCGCCTCGAGGGCCGGCGGGCCCTCATCACCGGCGGCGACTCGGGAATCGGCCGCGCCGTCGCGATCGCCTTCGCGCGCGAGGGAGCCGACGTCGCGATCGTGCACCTCCCGGAAGAAGCGGAGGATGCCGCCGACACGGTCGCGCTCGTCGAGGCCGAGGGGCGGCGGGGGCTGGCTCTCGCCGGCGACATTCAGGACGAGTCGTTCGCGACGCGGATCGTCACCGACACGGTCGATGCGCTCGGCGGCCTCGACATCGTCGTGCTCAACGCCGCGTACCAGAAGGACCGGGACAGCCTCGAGAGCCTCGAGACGGCGGAGTTCGACCGCGTCTTCCGCACCAACCTGTACGGCATGATCTTCACGGCCCGCGCGGCGGTCCCGCACCTGGCTCCCGGAGCGTCCATCATCGTCACGTCCTCCATCCAGGCCTTCGACCCGTCGCCCGGTCTCATCGACTACGCCATGACGAAGGCCGCCCAGGTCGCCTTCGTCAAGGCGCTCGCGCAGCAGCTCGGCGAGCAGGGCATCCGCGTGAACGCCGTCGCGCCGGGCCCGATCTGGACGCCGCTCATCCCGGCGACGGGCTGGGACGCGGAGCGCATCGCGAGCTTCGGGAAGGACACGCCGCTCGGCCGCCCCGGCCAGCCCGCCGAGCTCGCGGGCGCCTACGTCTACCTCGCGTCCGAGGCCGCGTCGTATGTGTCCGGCGCCGTCCTCCCCGTCACGGGCGGAAAGGGGCTGTAGCCGCCGTGCCGCGTGTGCTGCGCATCCTCGCCGTCGCCTCCCTGGCGCTCGCCCTGACCGGGTGCGGCATCCCCACCGACCCGGAGGGCACGCTCGCGCGCATCGACGCGGACGGGACGCTCCGCGCGGGCGCCTCGCCCAGCGGCGCGCTCGTCCGGGTCTCCGGCGACGATGTCGCGGGGAGCCTCGTCGACCTCGTCGAGGGATTCGCGCGCTCACGCGGCGCGGAGGTGACGTGGGAGGTGGACAGCGAGGAGGCGCTCGTGGACGCCCTGGAGTCCGGCGCGCTCGACCTCGCGGTCGGGGGGATGACCGACCAGACGCCGTGGAGCGACCGCGTGTCGGTCACGCGTGGCTTCACCGGCATCGACGGTGCCGAGGACACGCCGGTCGTGTTCCTCCTCCCGATGGGGGAGAACGCGACGCAATCGGCGCTCGAGGCGTATCTGGATGAGGAGCTCCGGCGATGAAGAGCATGGGGCGCACCGATCTTCCCCCCGAGCAGCAGCGGGCTCTGCGCTCGGCGGTCCGCTGGGAGTGGTTCACGATCGGGTACACGGTCGTCACGATCGTGCTGATCGCCTTCGTCGTCGGCGGCTCTCAGGCGATGAAGACGGCCTGGATCGAGGACATGCTCTCCCTCATCCCGCAGATCTCCTTCCTCGTCGCCCTCCTCCTCATCCGCCGCAAGCCCACCCGCGCGTTCCCCTACGGCCTCCACCGTGCGATGGGCGTCGGGCACCTCGTCGCGGGCGTCGCCCTGCTCGCGATCGGCGGCAGCCTCGCCGTCGAGTCGGTCCTGGGGCTCCTGCGCGCCGAGCACCCCGCGATCGGCACCGTCTACCTCTTCGGCCAGACGATCTGGCTCGGCTGGTTCATGGTCGCCGTCATGACCCTGATCGTCGTGGGGCCGTTCTTCTACGGACATGCCAAGGCCAAGCTCGCCCCGACCCTTCACAACAAGGTCCTGTTCGCGGATGCCGACATGGCCAAAGCGGACTGGACGACCACGGTCGCGTCGGTCGTCGGCGTCCTCGGGATCGGCCTCGGGTGGTGGTGGCTCGACGGCGCGGCGGCCCTGTTCATCTCGGCCGGGATCGTGTGGGACGGGTACAAGAACGCGCGCTCCGCGATCCTCGACCTCATCGACCAGCGGGCGCGCACGCACGACGACGCCGAGGCGCAGCCGCTCATCGGGCGGATCGTCGACGCGCTCGAGGCGCAGCCGTGGATCGGCGAGGCCGGCGTGCGGATGCGCGACATGGGCCAGGTCTTCCATGTGGAGGCCTTCGTCGTGCCGCACCGACGGAAGGTCACCGTCGCGCAGCTGGAGGCCGCACGGCATGCGATCAGCGAGATGGACTGGAAGATGCAGGACGTCGTCGTCATCCCCGTCACCGACCTCCCGGACGAGACCGAACGTCGCAGCCGCGTGGCAGGATGACGGCATGCCGGAGTCGCCGGAGGTCCAGGCGCTCGCCGAGTTCCTCGCCGAGCACGCGGTCTCACGCCGCATCGAGACCGTCGACCTCGACGAGTTCCGCGCGCTGAAGACGCGTGACCGTCCCCTCACGGAGCTCTCGGGTGCCACGATCACGGGCGTCCGGCGGTTCGGGAAGCACCTCGACCTCCAGACCGACGCCGCGCATCTCGTGATCAGCTTCGGCCGCGCCGGCTGGGCGCGCTGGGATGGGGAGGCGGCGCCCGATGACGCACCCGTCATCGCCCGTCTGCCGCTCGACGGCGCGCTGCTGGAACTCACCGACGCGGGTGACTGGCTCTCCCTCGGCCTGTCCGTCGTGGACGATCCGCTCTCCGTGCCGGCGCTCGCCAAGCTCGGTCCCGACCCGCTCAACCCCGCGTTCGGCCAGGCCGACCTCGACCGCGCGGTCTCGGGGCGACGCAAGCAGCTCAAGGCCCTCCTGCAGGAACAGGAGACGCTGGCCGGCATCGGCAACGCCTACTCCGACGAGATCCTGCACGCCGCGAAGCTGTCCCCGCTGGGCCACGGCTCCCCGCTCGACGAGGGAGAACGGGAACGCCTCTTCGGCGCGGTCACGACGACACTCCGGGACGCCGCCGCGGCACGCCGCGGCGTTCCGCCGCACCGCCTGAAAGAGGCGAAGGTCGCCGCCATGCGGGTACACGGCCGCGGCGGACAGACGTGTCCGGTGTGCGGCGACACGATCCTCGACCACGATGCCGCGGCCTCGTGGCAGTACTGCCCGACGTGCGAAGCGACCCGATGACCGGATCGCCGGGTAGCATCGAGACATGGCCACTTCGAACCTCCCGACTCCGACCCTGCAGCCCGTGCCGGACGAGAAGAACCTCCTGACGGTCGCCGAAGAGGGCGCCTCCTGCTGCGGCGGCGGCTGCTGCAGCTGACGCAGACCGCGTGATGCGACCCGCTCAGCGGGTCAGCGGCGACAGCAGCGCGTCCGTCACCCGCCCGGTCAGTCCGGGCACCTCGTCGACGTCGACCGACAGCGCCAGCAGGGCCCGGCTGAAGTAGTTCCGCGCCGCGGCCGCCAGCGTGATGTCGACGATCTGCCGGTCCGTGAAGCCTGCATTCCGCAGCTCCTGGCTGTCGGCATCCGTCATCTCGCCCGCAGCCGTCGACAGCTTGACGGCGAAGCGCATGACGGCGACCTCCGCGGGATCCAGTTCCGCGTCCTCGGGATCACGCGCGAGCCGGATGAGCTCCTCCTCGTCGATCACCCCGCCGCGCAGCGCCTTCCGGCCGTGCGCCAGCAGGCAGTGCGGCGACCCGATCGCGCCGGCGGCCGCAAGGGTCACGAGCTCGTAGATGCGCGGTCCGATCGAGGGCGTGATCGCATGGACGAGATCCTCGAACGCGGCATGCGCCTCCGGGTTCACGGCCATCGCCCGCGTGTGCCGGTAGACGAATCCGTCGGTCTCGATATCGCCCGCGTACATCGCCGCCACGTGGCCGTCGGCGCTCTCCGGTGCCGGTGTCGTGATGATCATCGCCTGCCCCTCCCTGATCGGTGGGACTCAGGATGCCACCGCCGCCGCCCGGCGTCGAGGGAGCGTCAGTGCATCGCGGGTGTCGCGCCCTCGAGGTCGTCGGCGGGCTTGCGGATGAGGAACGCGCCGATCAGGAGCGGCAGCGCGACACAGGCGGAGAGCAGGAACGCGGCGTGCGCGCCGGCGGCGCCGGCGACCTGCTCGGCGACCCCCGCCTCGCGCTGGGCGGCCGTGACACCGGCCATGACGGTCACCAGGACCGCGATGCCGGCGGCGCCGGCGACCTGCTGCACCGTGCCGAGGATCGCCGAGCCGTACGCGTAGAACTTCGGCGTGAGCGAGGCCAGCGACGCGGTGAAGAGGGGCGTGAACGACAGTGCGAGGCCGAGGGACAGGGCGGTCTGGGCGGGGATGATACTCCACAGTGCCGTGTTCTCGTCGAACGTCGTGAACACCCACAGCATCGAGATCGCGATGATAGATCCGGGCACCAGCAGGACGCGGGTGCCCTTGGCGTCGTAGATGCGGCCGATGACCGGACCGGCGAGTCCCATCAGCAAAGACCCGGGGAGGACGGCGAGCCCGGTCTCCAGCGGGGAGATGCCCAGGACGCTCTGCATGTACAGCGGCAGCACCGTGATGGTCCCGAAGAACGCCATCGACAGCAGCGTCATCTGCGCGATGGAGCGGGAGAAATTGCCGCTGCGGAAGACGCGGAGATCCAGCAGGGCATCGTCCACGCGCTGCAGGAGCAGCTGACGCCACACGAAGAGCGCGAGCGCGAGCACCCCGACGCTCAGCGACACGACGAGCGACACGGTGGACAGGCTCTGCGCGGCCGCCTCGGCCGCCGTCCCGCCGTGCGTCTGCGCCCCGCCGATCTGGCTGAGCCCGTAGACGAGTCCGCCGAACCCGAATGCGGAGAGGATGATCGAGAGCACGTCGATGGGTGCCCGCGTCGCCTGGCCGAGGTTGTGGATCCACCGCGCCCCCATCGCGAGCGCGACGAGCGCGATCGGCAGCACGATCCCGAAGATCCACCGCCAGCTGAGGGTGTCCAGCAGGAAGCCGGACATCGTCGGCCCGATCGCCGGCGCGAGCGACATGACGATCGAGACGCGGCCCATCATCCGGCCGCGGGCGTGCGGCGGGACGATCGTCATGAGCGTGGTCATCAGCAGCGGCATCATGATCGCCGTGCCGGAGGCCTGCACGACACGGGCGACCAGCAGCACCTCGAAACCGGGGGACAGGAGCGCCGTCAGCGTCCCGAGCGAGAACAGGCTCATCGCGGCGATGAACACCTGACGCGTCGTGAACCGGCGCAGCAGGAACCCCGTGATCGGGATGACGACGGCCATCGTCAGCATGAACGCCGTCGTCAGCCACTGCGCCGCGACGGCCGTGATGCCGAGGTCGCCGATCAGGTGCGGGATCGCGACACCCATCGTCGTCTCGTTCAGGATCGCGACGAACGCCGCCGCCAGCAGCAGCCAGACGACGCGCCCCTCCTCAGGACTCAGCACACCCTGCGATGGGCGGGCGGTGTCGGTGTCGGTCGCCAAAAGGGCCTCCCAGTCGGGCGGAAAGTGCGGGGATCCCCTGCCGGATCCGGCACGGGTTCTCACGATAACCGCCGGGTCGGACGTCGCATTCCCGCACCGGGTGCCACCATTCGGTCATGGCGCATCCGGCCCGTCGTTCTCCCGCGCTCGTCCGCGGTCTCATCGCCCTCGCCGTCGGCGCGGCCGCCGCCGTCCTGCTGGTCCCCGTGCTCGGCTGGGCGGGTGCGCTCCTGGCGGGCTGGTCGGTGCTGGCCCTCACCGACGTGATCTGGGTGCTCGTGCTGATCTGGCCGATGGATGCCGTGCGCACGCGGGCGCACGCGACCGCGGAGGATCCTGGCCGCCCGATCGCACGTCTCGTCGTCCTGATCGGCGGGTTCGCGAGCCTCGGCGCGGTCGTCATCGTGCTGCTGCAGACCGGCTCGGCGCATCCCGCCCGCGCCTTCGTGCTCGCGGGCGTCGCGGTGATCGCCGTCGCCGCGTCGTGGGCGCTCATCCAGGTGGACTACCTGCTGCGCTACGCGCACGTCTACTACACCCCGCCCGAGGGCGGCATCGACTTCAACCAGGACGAGGACCCCGTCTACTCCGACTTCGTGTACTTCTCCGTCGGGCTCGGCATGACCTACCAGGTCGCGGACACGAGCGTCCGCACGAACGCCATCCGGCGCATCGTCGTCGCCCAGACCCTCCTGGCGTACCTGTTCGGCGCCGTCATCCTCGCCACCGTGATCAATCTCGTCACGAGCCTGCGCTGACGCCGGTCGCTTAGGCTGACCGGATGAGCATGGGAGGCCCCGGCGGTCGCGGCGCCGGATTCCGCGGTGTCGACGAGGCGGCGCAGAAGAAGCTCAACGCCGACGCGCCGCACGTGCCCGATCTCGGGCCGCGTGTCATCGCCCTCTTCCGCCCCTACCTCGGGCGCATCGCCGTCACGGCGGTGCTCGTCATCCTGGGCGCCGCCATCGCCGTCATCCCGCCGCTCATCGTGCAGCGGATCTTCGACGACGCGCTCTTCCCCGTCGACGACTCCGGGCCGGACCTGCCGCTCCTCATCCGCCTCGTGCTCCTCATGATCGGGTTGTTCCTGCTCTCGGCCGGGCTCGGCGTCGCGCAGACGTGGTTCACCTCGACCGTCGGCAACCGCGTCACGGGCGACCTGCGGGTGCGCCTCTTCGAGCACCTGCAGTCGATGGAACTCGGCTTCTTCACGCGCACGAAGACGGGCGTGATCCAATCCCGCCTGCAGAACGACGTGGGCGGCGTCTCCGGCGTGCTCACGAACACGGTGACGAGCATCCTCGGCAACGCCGTGACCGTCGCGTCGGCCCTCGTCGCGATGATCATCATCGACTGGCGGCTGACGATCATCGCCGTCATCCTCATGCCGTTCCTCATCGTCGTGCAGCGACGCGTCGGCCAGGTGCGCGCCCGCATCGCCGGGCAGACGCAGGAGTCGCTCTCGGAACTGACCTCCATCACGCAGGAGACGCTGAGCGTGTCCGGCATCCTGTTGTCCAAGGCGTTCAACCGGCAGCGGGCGGAGTCGGCCCGCTACCAGGACGAGAACGCCAACCAGGTCGTCCTGCAGGTGCGCCGCGCGATGAGCGGCCAGGGCTTCTTCGCCGTCGTGCAGGTGCTCATGGCCTCGGTCCCCGCGATCATCTACCTGGTCGCCGGCTACCTCATCGCCGGCGGCGAGGGCGCCGTGACGGCCGGCACCGTCGTCGCCTTCACGACCGTGCAGGCGCGGCTCCTCATGCCCCTGATGGGACTCATGCGCGTGGCCCTGGACCTCCAGACCTCGGCCGCGCTCTTCGCCCGCATCTTCGAGTACCTCGACCTCGTCCCGGCCATCCAGGAGCGCCCGGGCGCGATCCCGGTCGCCCGCGCGCCCGGGCCGATCGGACGGATCGAGTTCCGGGATGTGGTGTTCCGCTACCCGGATGCCGCCCCGGAGACGCGCCCGACGCTCGGCGGCGTCTCGTTCACGGCCGAGCCCGGCGAGCACATCGCGTTCGTGGGACCGTCCGGCGCAGGCAAGACGACGATCCTCTATCTCGCGCCGCGACTGTACGAGGCGTCGGAGGGCGCCGTCCTCTTCGCGGGTGCCGACGTCCGCGACCTCACGCAGGAGTCGATCATCGACCACATCGGGATCGTGTCGCAGGAGACGTACCTCTTCCACGCCACGATCCGCGAGAACCTCCGCTACGCCAAGCCCGATGCGACCGACGCGGAGCTGGAGGCCGCGTGCACCGCGGCGAACATCCACCACATCATCGCCGGGTTCGAGCGCGGCTACGACACCGTCGTGGGGGAGCGCGGCTACCGGCTCTCCGGTGGGGAGAAGCAGCGCATCGCGATCGCCCGCGTCCTGCTGAAGGACCCTCCGGTCCTGCTGCTGGATGAGGCCACCTCGGCCCTGGACACGGTCTCGGAGCGGGTCGTGCAGGACGCACTGGAGGAGGCCGCCCGGGGACGGACGACCCTCTCGATCGCGCACCGCCTGTCCACGGTGATCGGCGCCGACGTCATCCACGTCATCGAGGCGGGCGAGATCGTCGAGTCCGGCACGCACGCCGAACTCCTCGAGCGGGGCGGCCTGTACGCCGAGCTCGCCGCGCAGCAGATGGCGGCCTCGCGCATCGAGGGCTACGAGGAGACCGCCCCGGCGCCCCCGCATCCCGAGCGCCGCGCCGACAAGGCGCCCGACGACGGCGCCGCGGCCCCCGCCGTCCGGCTCGCGGCCGATCCGCTGCCCGAGCGGGTCTGGCCCGACCTCAGTTGAGGGAGCCGGTCACCACAGTCGCGCGGCGGCGAGGGCCGCAGCGGACGCGTCCGCGAGGGTGACGGACTCCTCCTCGGCGCGGTCGTCCAGCTCGCGGATGAACGCCCCCAGCAGGCGCCGGTACGCCGCGTCCGGGTGCGTGCGGGCGATCTCGATGAGCGGCGGCACGTCCATGTCGAGGATGAGACGCACGCGCGCCCGCGCGGCGGCGCGCTGACCCGCCGCGTCGAGGACGGCGATCCCGTTCCGCATCGCCGCCAGGTAGTCCGTCAGCACGCCGAGATAGTCCTTGTGCTGCGTGATCGACGAGCCGTCGGCGCGCTCGCGCCACAGCACGACGACATCCGGCACGACATCGAACGCCCGTGCGCCGCTGTACATCTGCTGGGCGACGACCTGGTCCTCGTAGGCGCGCCCCTCCGGGAAGCGCAGGCCGTGCCGGCGCCAGAACTCGATCCGGCTGACCTTCGACCACGCGACGATGTTGCCGGATGCCTCCGGATGCTCCGCGAGCGTCGTCCCCTGGCGCGCCGGCGAGGTGGATGCCGCCACCCACGGCTGCACGACGCCCGGGGTGTACCCGCCGTCGTCGTCCGGCCGGAGCCGCACGTACGCCCCGACGGCGAAGTCGCTGCCGCTCGCGGTGAGGGAGCCGACGAGCACCTCGAGCGCGGTCGCGGTGAGGACGTCGTCGGCGTCGAGGAAGGCGACGAGAGGCGTGTCGACGAGGTCGAGCGCGGCGTTGCGCGCGGCGCCGAGGCCGCGGGACCGCTCGTGCCGGACGAGCCGGAACCGGGGGTCCGTGTCCGCCGCCGCCGCGAAGATGCCGGCGGTGGCATCCGCCGACCCGTCGTCGACGAGGATCGCGCGCCAGTGCGGGAAGGTCTGGGCGCGGAGGGAGTCCAGCGCCTCCGGCGCGTAGGCGGCGACGTCGCGGCCGGGGACGATGACGGTGACCGTGGCGGGGGCGGCGGGCGAGCTCACCTGCCCGATCGTACCGTCGCGACGGAGGCGGCCACCGCGTCGGCCAGCGGCGCGGCGAGGTCGCCCGGTGCCGCCGCGTGCCCGAACGTGAAGCGCACGGCGGTCTGGGCCACCTGCGGCGGGATGCCGAGCGCGAGGAGCACGTGCGAGGGCTCGTCGCTGCCCGCGGCGCACGCCGAGCCGCTCGAGGACACGACGCCGCGCCGTTCGAGCTCGAGGAGCACCGCCTCCCCGCTCGTCCCCTCGAAGGTGAAGCTCGCGGTCCCGGGCAGCCGCCGCACCGGGTCGCCGGTGAGCCGCGCCTGCGGGACGAGGTCGAGCACCCGCGCGATGAACGCCGTCGTCAGCGCGCCGACGCGTGCGGCGTCCGCGGCCCGCTCGCGCTCGGCCGCCTCCAGCGCGACGGCGAACCCCACGGCGCCGGCGACGTTCTCCGTGCCGCTGCGGCGCTCGCGCTCCTGCCCGCCCCCGTGCAGCAGTGGCTCGAGGGGGATCCGTCCGCGCACCGCGAGCACGCCGATGCCCGGCGGGGCACCGATCTTGTGTCCCGCGATGGACAGGGCGTCGGCGCCGGTGCCGGCCAGCGGCAGCCAGCCGGCCGCCTGCACGGCATCCAGATGCAGCGGCACGCGTCCCCCGGTGGCGACGGCGGCGAGACCCGCGACGTCCTGCACCGTCCCGATCTCGTTGTTGGCGTACCCGACGGTGAGGAGGGCGGTGTCATCCCGGAGCGCCCCCGCGACCTCGTCCGGGTCGACGCGGCCGTGCCCGTCGACGGGCACGCGCGTCACCGCGAAGCCGTGCACCCGCTCCAGGTAGGCGCAGGAGGCGAGCACCGACTCATGCTCGATGGGCGTCGTGACGACGTGCGCCGGTCTGCCGGACCGCAGCGCCGCGGCGATCGCGATCCCCTTCACGGCGAGGTTGTTGGCCTCCGTGCCGCCGGAGGTGAACACGACGTCGCCCGCGCGCATCCCGAGCAGCGCCGCCACGTGCGCGCGGGCGTCCGCGAGGGCCGCCGCGGCCGCCTCGCCCACCGTGTGGTGGCTCGACGGGTTGCCGAACCGCTCGCCCAGGTAGGGGAGCATCGCGTCCCGCACCTCGGGGCGGACCGGTGTCGTCGCGGCGTGGTCGAGGTAGAGCATCACGCCTCGATGCGCACGTCCAGGCCGAGGTCGAGGGCCGGTGCGGAGTGCGTCAGCGCGCCGACGGAGATGACGTCGACGCCCGTCTCGGCGATCGCGCGGACCGTCGCCAGCGACACGCCGCCGGACGCCTCGACCGTCGCGCGTCCCGCGATCCGCTCCACACCGGTGCGGAGGTCCGCCAGGGAGAAGTTGTCGAGCATGATCGTCCCCACCCCCGCCGCGAGGACGGCGTCGATCTGGTCGAGCCGGTCGACCTCCACCTCGACGTGCGTCGTGTGCGGCAGGCGCGCGATGGCGGCCTGCAGGGCCTGCGTCACCGACGCCCCGCGCGCCGTGAGCACCGCGAGGTGGTTGTCCTTGGCCATCACGGCGTCCGACAGCGAGTGTCGATGGTTGTGCCCCCCGCCGGAGCGCACGGCGTGCCGCTCGAACGCCCGCAGTCCGGGCGTCGTCTTGCGGGTGTCGGCGATGCGTGCGCCGGTGTGCGCGACCTCCGCGACGTAGCGCGTCGTCAGCGTCGCGATGCCGCTCATCCGCTGCGTGAAGTTCAGCGCGACACGCTCGGCCGTGAGGACCGCGCGGGCGGGGCCGTGCACGGAGGCGAGCCGGTCGCCGGCGGCGAACGCGTCGCCGTCCCGCACCGCGAGCTCGACCCGCGTCGCCGGATCGGTGAGCGTGAAGGCGGCCGTGAACACCTCGCCGCCGCTGAAGACGCCGGCCTCGCGGGCGACGAGCTCCGCGGTCGCGACCGCGTCCTCGGGGATGAGGTACGCACTCGTGACGTCGCCCCACGGGGCGTCCTCCTCGAGGGCGGCGGCCACGGCGCGCTCGATCTGCACCCGGGCGAGCATCAGGCGGCCCCCTCCAGGACGACGGCTTCGAGGACGGTGTCGCGCCGGAAATGGGCGCCGACGCTCTCCCGCCGCGCGCCGGCCGCGGCGACGAGGTGCTCGGCGACGAGCAGGAGGTTCTCGTCCTCCAGCTCGGCCTCGGTGCGCGCGGCGCGGTGCTCCCCGCGCCAGCCCGCCAGGACGGATGCCGCATGTGCGAGCCCGTCGGCATCCCGCACGAGGCCGGCGTCCTCCCACAGCAGGTGCTGCAGCGCCGCGCGGGAGAACGGCGGCGCGGAGCGGGCCGGGGCCGTGGCGCCGACGGCCGCCGGTACAGCGGCGGGGCGGACGGGCCAGGCGCCGCCCGCGGCATCCGCGGCGATCACGTCGCCCGTGCGCGCCCCGAACACGGCGCCCTCCAGGAGCGAGTTCGACGCGAGGCGATTCGCGCCGTGCACGCCGGTGCGGGCGACCTCGCCCACGGCGTAGAGGCCCGGCAGGCTCGCCCGGCCGGCGAGGTCGGTGGCGACGCCGCCCATCAGGTAATGCGCCGCCGGGACGACGGGGATCGGCTCCCGCGCCCAGTCCAGGCCACGCGCGCGGACGGCGGCATCGATCGTGGGGAACCGTCGGGCCAGGAAGGCGGCGGTCTGCTCCGGGTCCGCGCGCAGGTGCGTCGCGTCCAGGCGCACCGGGCGCCCGTCCTGTCGCTCCATCTGCTCCGCGATGGCGCGCGCGACGACGTCGCGCGGCGCGAGCTCGCCGTCGGGGTGCGCGTCGAGGGTGAAGCGGCGCCCGGCGTCGTCGAGCAGGGTCGCGCCTTCGCCGCGCACGGCCTCGGACACGAGGAACGCCTCGTCGCCGGGGAGGACCGTGGGGTGGAACTGCATGAACTCGAGGTCGGCCACCGCCGCCCCGGCCCGCAGCGCCGCCGCGATCCCGTCTCCGGTCGCGACCGGCGGGTTCGTCGTGTGCGCGTAGAGCTGCCCCGCGCCCCCGGTGGCGAGGACGACCGCGTCGGCGTCGATCCGCGCACGCGCACCCGCCCGACCGGGCGCCTCGCCGACGAGGAGGTCGACCCCCGAGACGCGGCCGCCGGTCACGACGAGATCGACGAGGAACGCGTGCTCGATGACGCGCAGGCCGCCGTCCTGGGCGCCGCGGAGGCGGGCCACGAGCGCCTTCTCGATCGCCGTCCCGGTCGCGTCGCCCCCGGCGTGCAGGATGCGCGGGTAGGAGTGCGCCGCCTCCAGGCCCTTCACCCACTCGCCGTCCGCCCCCCGGTCGAAGGCGACGCCGAGCGCGACGAGCTCGCGGATCCGCGCGGGCCCCTCCTCGACGAGCACCCGCACGGCGGCGGGGTCGCCGAGACCCGCGCCGGCGGTGAGGGTGTCACGCTCGTGGTCCTCCGCGCGGTCGTCGGAGAACATGACGCCCGCGATGCCGCCCTGCGCGAAGCGCGTGTTGGCGTGCTCGAGGACGTCCTTCGTGACGAGCGTCACGCGGCAGCCGGCGTCCGCGGCGTGCAGCGCCGCCGTGAGCCCGGCGATCCCGGAGCCCACCACGACGACGTGCACGCTCATGACGCGTTCTCCCAGCCGGCGGCCGGCGCTGCCGGGGGCTTGGCGGCCAGCATCCGCTCAAGGGCGACGCGGGCGGGCTCGGCGACGTCCGCGGGGACGGTGATGCGGTTGCGCACCTCGCCGGCGACGAGCCCTTCCAGCACCCACGCCAGGTAGCCGGGATGGATGCGGTACATCGTCGAGCAGGGGCAGACGACGGGGTCGAGGCAGAAGATCGTGTGCTGCGGGTGGGCGGCGGCGAGGCGCTGCACGAGGTTCACCTCGGTGCCGATCGCGAACGTCGTCGGCTCCGTCGCGGCCTCGATGGCCTTCCGGATGTAGTCGGTCGACCCGGACTCGTCGGCCGCGTCGACGACGGCCATGGGGCACTCGGGGTGCACGATGACGCGGACCCCGGGGTGCTCGGCGCGCGCCTGGTCGATCTGGTCCACGGTGAACCGGCGGTGCACGGAGCAGAACCCGTGCCACAGGATCACGCGGCTGTCCGCGAGCTCCTCCGGCGTGCTCCCGCCGAACGGCTTCCGCGGGTTCCACATCGGCATCTGCTCGAGCGGCACGCCCATGGCCTTCGCGGTGTTCCGGCCGAGGTGCTGGTCGGGGAAGAACAGCACCCGGCGGCCGCGCGCGAACGCCCACTCCAGCACCGTCCGGGCGTTCGAGGACGTGCAGACGATGCCGCCGTGACGCCCGACGAAGCCCTTGATGGCGGCCGAGGAGTTCATGTAGGTGACGGGGACGACGGGCAGGAGCCCCTCGGCATCCGGCGTGTCGAGGTCGCCGAGCGCATCGGCGAGCTGCTCCCAGCACTCCTCGACCTGGTCGATGTCGGCCATGTCCGCCATCGAGCAGCCGGCGGCGAGGTTCGGCAGGATGACGGCCTGTTCGGTGCCGGAGAGCAGATCGGCGGTCTCGGCCATGAAATGCACGCCGCAGAAGACGATGGCCTCCGCCTCGGGATGCGCCTTCGCGGCGTTCGCGAGCTGGAAGGAGTCGCCGACGTAGTCGGCGTGCACGATGACCTCTTCGCGCTGGTAGAAGTGGCCGAGCACGACGACGCGGTCGCCGAGGAGCGCCTTCGCGGCACGGATGCGCTCCGCGAGCTCGGGTTCGGAGGCCTCGCGGTAGGCGGCGGGCAGCTCGCCCTGGCGGGGCGCGCCGGTGGGGATGACGTCGCCCATGGACGAGCCGGGACCGTAGCCGGGCCGCGCGTCGAAGGTCCAGGGCGCGGCGGCCAGATCGGTGTTGCAGGTCGCGCCGAGCGTGCTGCCGGCCACGATGGCCTGGATCTCGTGGTCGACGCTGGGGTCGGGGGTGCTCCCCGGACGGCGGTCGAGGGTGAGGGGTGTCGTGGTCATGACGGTTCCTTCAGGAAAACGCGGTGGGGGAGCGGGCCGCGATCGGCCAGCTCGACGTCGTGGTTGTAGCGGTAGAGGCGGGCGGGCCGGTGGCTGCCGGTGCGGAAGGCCTCGGTGGGGATGAGGGTGCCGGAGTTCTCGACCTGGCGTCGGAAGTTCGCCGGGTCGAGGCGCCGGTCGAGGATCGCCTCGTACACCTCGCGCAGCTCTGCGAGGCTGAACTCGTCATCGAGCAGGCCGTGCGCGATGCGGCTGTAGCCGACCTTGTTGCGCAGCCGCCAGAGCGCGTACCCGACGATCTGGTTGTGGTCGAACGCGAGCCGGGGGAGCGCGGTGGCGTCGAACCATGCGACGTTGTGCGGGGAGGCGGTGCGGGAGATGTCCTCCCGCACGAGCGCCCAGTACACGATCGACACGACCCGCGAGGGGGAGCGGTCGGCGTCGCCGAACGCGTACAGCTGCTCGAGGTAGCTGGGCGAGAGGTCGGTCGTCTCGCGGAGGGTGCGGGAGGCGGCGACCTCGAGGTTCTCCTCCGCGCCCAGCCAGCCGCCGGGGAGCGCCCAGCGGCCCTCGTGCGGGTCGCGCGTGCGGCGGACGAGCGGCAGGACGACGGTGGGTCGCGTGTCGCCGCCGTGGCGGCGCAGGCTGAAGATCACCGTCGAGACGGCCAGGCGGATGCCGGTTTGTGTCATGGTGACCCTAACTGATCGCCGCCATCTTATAGTCACGCTGACACGAAGCGCAAGAAGAGCTCGCGATCAGGTGCACCCCCTACGCTGGCGGCGTGGTCGACATCCTCATCGTGCTCGTGCTGATCGTGGCGCTGCTCGCCGGCATCCTGCGCGGCTTCGTCGCCACCGCCGGCACGATCGCGGGAATCGTCGCGGGCGCCGTCGGGGCCCTCCTGCTGGTGCCCCTCCTCGGCAGGGTGATCCCGGTCGCGGAGTGGCGCGGCGCCGCCCTCGCCGCAGCGGCCGTGGGCATCGTGGTGCTCGGCGGCGTGGCGGGATCCGCCGTCGGGCGGGCGCTGCGTCGCGGCGTGGAGCGGTCGAAGCTGCGGATCCTCGACCGCGGGCTCGGCGCCGTGCTGAACGTGCTGGCGGCGACCGTCGTGCTGCTGCTCGTGTCGGCGTCGGTGACGGCGGCCGGCATCCCCGGCCTCTCCTCCGCGGTCGCCTCCTCCCGCGTGCTCGACCTCATCGACCGCATCACGCCGCCGGCCGTGGATCAGGCCGTCGCGCAGCTGCGCTCCCTCGTGATCGACGAGGGCATCCCGCGGGTCGGCGAGCAGCTGGCCGAGCTCATCGGCCCGACCGTCGCGCCCACGGCGCCGGCGGTCGCCCTCGACGACCCGGAGCTCCAGGCGGCCGCCGCCTCCGTCGCGCGGATCAGCGGCACCGCGTACGCGTGCGGCGTCAGCGTCACCGGCTCGGGGTTCGTCGCGGAGGACGGGCTCGTCATCACGAACGCGCACGTCGTCGCGGGGGTCGACGCGCCGCTCGTGCAGCTTCCCGGCGGTGCCGCGCGCGACGCGCGCGTCGTCTACTTCGACCCCGTCGACGACCTCGCCGCCCTCGCCGTGGAGGGGCTCGACGCCGCGCCGCTTCCGACCGTCGAGACGCTGGCGGCCGGGTCTGCCGCCGTCGTGCAGGGCTACCCGCTCGGCGGACCGTTCACGAGCACCCCCGCCCACGTCCTCTCCGCCGGCGTCGTCCCCGTGCTCGACATCTACGAGGAGTCCGCGACCCCCCGCGAGATCTTCGCTCTCCAGGCCGCGGTGCAGCCGGGCAACTCCGGCGGCCCGCTCCTCACGGCGGACGGTCAGGTCGCCGGCGTCGTCTTCGCCCGCGGCGACGACGGCAGCGGACGCGGATTCGCCATGACGAACGCCGAGCTGCTGCCGGTCCTCGACCGCGTCTCGAGCGCGGACGATGCCGTCTCCACGGGGCGGTGTCTGGGGTGATCCCTGCCGCTATGCTGAGCAGGTAACTGAAGACAGGCCGCATGACGTGTGCGGGAGAGCCCCGCACCGCCGCGCACGCGGGTCGGGCACCGAAGGAGCAAGCCTCCCCGCCAATCTCTCAGGTCCGCGTACCGCCCACGTCCGGCCGCTCTGAAAAGCGATTCTTCGAATCCGCCGACGGTGAAAGCCGGGCCTGTGCGCCCGGTGAAGCTCTCAGGCCCATGACAGAGGGGGAGTTCACGGATGCCGATCCCGGCGTCCGCCCGTCCGCGTCGGGAGAACTCATGACATCGCCCCGCAGTACACCGCTCCGCGAGCGCCACGAGGCGCTCGGCGCGTCCTTCACCGACTTCGGCGGGTGGGAGATGCCCGTCCGGTACACCTCCGACCTCGCCGAGCACCACGCCGTCCGCACCGCCGCGGGCCTCTTCGACATCTCGCACATGGCCGAGTTCATCGTCGAAGGCCCCGACGCCGGAGCGTTCCTGGACTACGCGCTCGCCGGACGGCTGTCCACCCTCGCCCTCGGCAAGGCGAAGTACAGCCTCGTCCTCGCCGAATCCGGCGGCATCCTCGACGACGTCATCGTCTACCGCCTCGACGAGGGCTGGTACCTCGTCATCGCCAACGCCGGCAACCGCGAGCCCGTCGCCGCGGCGCTCGCCGAGCGGGCGCAGGCGTTCGCCGGAAGCGTCGCGGTCGAGGACGCGAGCGACAGCTTCGCCCTCCTCGCCGTGCAGGGTCCGCTCGCCCGCTCGGTCGTGGAGGCCACGGCGGGGATCGAGGGGTGGGAGTCGCCGCTGGCCGACCTGCCGTACTACGCCGCCGTCCGCGCGACGTTCGAGGGCGAGCCGCTGCTCGTCGCCCGCACCGGCTACACCGGCGAGGACGGGTTCGAGCTGCTCGTCCCGGCGGCCGCCGCCGTGGCGCTCTGGGACGCGCTGCGCGCCGCCGGGGCCGACCGCGGACTCGTCCCCGCCGGGCTCGCCTCCCGCGACACGCTCCGCCTCGAGGCCGGCATGCCGTTGTACGGCCATGAGCTGTCCCTCGACGTCCGCCCCGCACAGGCCGGCCTCGGCCGCGTCGTCGCCGCCGGCAAGGAGTCCTTCGTCGGGCAGAGCGGCCTCGCCGCACCGCTCCCCGAGGACGCGCCCGTCCTCGTCGGCCTCGTCTCCGAGGGCCGCCGCGCCGGCCGTGCCGGCTACCCGGTCCGCAGCGCCGACGCCGTCGTCGGTGAGGTCACGAGCGGGGCCCTCAGCCCGACGCTCGGTCACCCGATCGCGATGGCCTACGTCGCGCCGGGCCTCAGCGCGCCGGGCACCGAACTGACCATCGACGTGCGGGGGACCGCCATCCCCGCCACCGTGACCGCCCTTCCCTTCTACCGGAGGACAACATGACCGATCTCACCGCCCTGAAGTACACCGCCGAGCACGAGTGGGTCGCCGTCGACGGCGACGTCGCGACCGTCGGCATCACCGACTACGCCGCCGACAAGCTCGGCGACGTCGTCTACGTCGACCTGCCCGCCGTCGGCACGAACGTCACCGCCGACGCGGTGTGCGGCGAGATCGAGTCGACGAAGTCCGTCGGCGAGCTGTACGCGCCGCTGTCCGGCGAGGTCGTGGAGATCAACGACGCCGCTGTGGACGACCCGTCGCTCGTGAACGCCGAGCCGTACGAGGCCGGCTGGCTCATCAAGGTCAGGGTCGACGCGGCCGCCGTCGACGCCCTCCTGGACCGCGCCGCCTACGTCGCGCTCACGGGCGGCGATCAGTGACCGTCCCCTTCACCGCCCGGCACATCGGCACCGACGCCGCCGCGCAGCGGCAGATGCTGGACGGTCTCGGGTACGACAGCCTCGACGCGCTCGTGCAGCGCGCGGTCCCGGCATCCATCCACGTCGCGCCCGTGCGCGACAGCGTCATCCCGCCGGCGGCGAGCGAAGCCGAGGCGCTCGCCGAGCTCCGCGGTCTCGCCGCGCTCAACCGGCCCGCCCGCAGCCTCATCGGCCTGGGCTATTACGACACCGTCACGCCGTCGGTGATCGCCCGGAACGTGCTGGAGAACCCCTCCTGGTACACCGCGTACACGCCGTACCAGCCGGAGATCTCGCAGGGGCGCCTGGAGGCGCTCATCAACTTCCAGACCATGGTCACCGACCTGACCGGTCTCGCGACGGCGGGCGCGTCGATGCTCGACGAGTCCACGGCCGTCGTGGAGGGGATGCTGCTCGCCCGCCGGGCGTCGAAGTCGCGCTCGGACGTCTTCCTCGTCGACGCCGATGCGCTCCCGCAGACGAAGGCCCTCCTCGCGCACCGGGCGGCGGCCCTCGGCATCCGGCTGCACGAGACGGCGTACGACCAGTCGCCGCCGCCGGAGGACATCGACGTGTTCGGCGCGTTCGTGCAGTACCCCGGCGCCACCGGGCGCGTGTGGGACCCGTCCGAGGTCATCGCCGCCGTGCAGGCGCAGGGCGGACTCGTCGTGGTCGCCGCGGACCTGCTCGCACTGACGCTCCTGCGCTCGCCCGGATCGCTCGGCGCCGACATCGCCGTCGGCACGACGCAGCGCTTCGGTGTGCCGATGGGCTTCGGTGGCCCGCACGCCGGCTACCTCGCCGTCCGTGCGGGTCTCGAGCGCCAGCTGCCCGGCCGCCTCGTCGGCGTCTCGCAGGACGCCGCAGGCCACCCCGCCTACCGTCTGTCGCTGCAGACCCGCGAGCAGCACATCCGCCGCGAGAAGGCCACGAGCAACATCTGCACGGCGCAGGTGCTGCTGGCCGTCATGGCGTCGATGTACGCCGTGTATCACGGCCCGGACGGGCTCCGCGCGATCGCGCAGGACGTCGCCGGCAAGGCGGTCCTGCTGCGCGACTGGCTCGTCGCCGCGGGCCACGAGGTGCTGCACGACGACTTCTTCGACACCGTCGTCGTCCGTGCGCCCGGACGCGCGGGGGAGCTCGTCGAGCTCGCCCGCGGCCGCGGTTTCCAGCTGTGGTTCCGCGACAGCGACTCCGTCGGCATCTCGGTCGACGAGACGACGACGATCGACGAGCTGCACGCCCTTGTGCAGGCGTTCGACGGCCAGGACATGCGGGCGTTCGCCGTCGCCACGGAGACGGCCGTGCCGGCGAACCTGCGCCGCGACGACGAGTACCTCACGCATCCCGTCTTCAACACGCACCGCTCCGAGACGGCGATGATGCGCTATCTCAAGCAGCTCGCCGACCGCGACTACGCGCTGGACCGCGGCATGATCCCGCTCGGGTCCTGCACCATGAAGCTCAACGCCGCCACCGAGATGGCGGCGGTGTCGTGGCCCGAGTTCGCCCGCGTGCACCCGTTCGCGCCCGCCGAGGACGTCGCGGGCTACCTCGTCATGATCGAGCAGCTCGAGTCCTGGCTCGCCGAGGTCACCGGCTACGACGCCGTCTCGCTGCAGCCCAACGCCGGCTCGCAGGGCGAGCTCGCCGGACTCCTCGCGATCCGCGGCTTCCATCACGCACGCGGCGAAGCGCACCGGGACGTGTGCCTCATCCCGTCGTCCGCGCACGGCACGAACGCGGCGTCGGCCGTGCTGGCCGGCATGAGCGTCGTCGTCGTCGCCTGCGACGAGGCGGGCAACGTCGACCTCGCCGACCTGCGCGCGAAGATCGCGGCGCACGCGGACCGTCTCGCGGCGCTCATGATCACCTACCCGTCCACGCACGGCGTGTACGAGCACGACGTGCGGGAGATCACCGGCGCCGTCCACGACGCCGGCGGCCAGGTCTACGTCGACGGCGCGAACCTCAACGCCCTCCTCGGCTTCGCGCGCTTCGGCGACCTGGGCGGCGACGTGTCGCACCTCAACCTGCACAAGACGTTCGCGATCCCGCACGGCGGCGGCGGCCCGGGCGTCGGCCCCGTCGCGGCCAAGGCGCACCTCGCGCCGTACCTGCCGAGCCACCCGCTCGCGCAGCGCGCCGAGCACGCCGGCGGGTTCGTCTTCGACGGCGGACCCGTCTCGGCGGCGCCTTACGGCTCCGCATCCATCCTGCCGATCTCGTGGGCGTACGTGCGGATGATGGGGGCGGACGGACTGCGGGACGCGACCGGCGCCGCCGTGCTCGCCGCCAACCACATCGCGCACCGCCTGCAGGCGCACTACCCCGTGCTGTACGCCGGTGCGGGCGGGCTCGTGGCGCACGAGTGCATCCTCGATCTCCGGCCGCTCAAGGAGCAGACCGGCATCACCGTCGACGACGTCGCGAAGCGGCTCATCGACTACGGCTTCCACGCGCCGACGATGTCGTTCCCGGTCGCCGGTACGCTTATGGTGGAGCCCACCGAATCGGAGGACCTCGGCGAGATCGAGCGGTTCATCGAGGCGATGGTCGCGATCCGCGCGGAAGCGGATGCCGTCGCCGCCGGCGAGTGGCCCGCGGATGACAACCCGCTCGTGAACGCCCCGCACACGGCGGAATCCGTCGTCGTGGGGGAGTGGGCCCACCCGTACAGCCGCGAGCGCGCCGTCTTCCCCGTGCGGGCCCAGATGCGGTCGAAGTACTGGCCGCCCGTCCGCCGCATCGACAACGCGTACGGCGACCGGAACCTCGTCTGCGCCTGCCCCCCGCCGGAGGCCTTCGCGTAGTCGCGGCGCCGGCGGGTTTGACGCGGCGCGGAATCCTGTGTGCAATACATCGCATGCCCATCCCCGCGACGTCCGGCTCGCTCGGCCGCTCCCTCCTCCGTGACGACGTGCACACCCGCCTCCGGGACGCGATCGTCGACGGCACCTTCGCGCCGGGGGAGAACCTCAAGGACGGCGACCTCGCGGAGTGGCTCGGCGTGAGCCGCACGCCCGTCCGGGAGGCGCTGCTGCGTCTCGCCGAGAGTGGGCTCGTCGTCGCGCGCCCCGGCCGGTCGACGGCCGTCGCGGAACTCGAGGAGGACGCCGTCCGCGACGCCCGCGACGTCGTCGCGGCGATGCATGCCCTCGCCGCCCGCACCGCCGTCCCCGCCCTGTCGGAGGAGCACCTCGACCGGATGCGGGACGCCAACGCCCGGTTCCGCGCGGCGCTCGCGGCGGAGGACGCCGTCGCGGCCGTGGCCGCCGACGACGACTTCCATGACGTGCTCGTTCGGGCGTCCGGCAACGACGCGCTCGTCGCCGTCCTCGACCGGTACAGCCCGGTCCTCCGCCGCGCCGAGGTGCTGCGCTTCCTGTCGCTGGACCGCTTCACGTCGCTCGAGCGCCACGAGCAGCTGATCGCGGTGTGCGCCGCCCGTGACGCCGACGCGGCATCCGCGCTGGTGTTCCGAACGTGGCACAGCCTGCCGGTGCCCGGCGGGGGCTCAGGAGGATGACGGCGTCGGGGACGGTGTGGGGCCGACCGGCGGAGCGAACACGCCGGGCAGCAGCGCGGCGGCGAGGGGATACCCCACGAAGGCGACGACGTCGATGACGACGTGTGCGATCACCAGCGGCATGACCCGGCCCCAGCGCTGGTAGGCCCATCCGAACACGATGCCCATCGCGGCGTTGCCGATGATCGAGCCGAACCCTTGGTACGCGTGGTAGGCGCCGCGCAGCGCCGCCGTGGACAGGATGATCGTCCACGTGCCCCAGCCGAGGCGTCGCAGCCGATCGAAGAGGTAGCCGAGGAGGATCACCTCCTCCGTGAGGCCCGCCCGGAGCGCGGCCAGCAGCAGCAGCGGGATGGTCCACCACGAGGGGTCGAGCGGTGACGCGTTGACCTGCACCGTGATCCCGAGCGCACGACCCGCCGCGTAGAGCGCGAGCCCTGGCACCCCGATCACGAGGACGAACAGGAGGCCGGCCCCCAGATCGCGCCCGAACATGCGGAAGTCGAGCCCGATCCGGCGCAGCGCCGAGACGCCGGGCTCCCACAGCAGGTAGACGGCGAGCACGATGGGCGCGAACGCGAAGAGCTGGCTGAGGAACTGGGAGAGCACATCCCAGAACTCCTGCGCGCTCGCCCCCGGGTTCAGCGAGGTCTGCTGATCGCCCAGGGCGACGTCGCGCGTGAGGGCCTGGACGAGCGCGACGACCGAGTAGACCGCCGAGCGCCCGATCGAGAGCGCGAGGACGATCGCGATCTCCCACCACAGCCGCGTCCGGCCGGTACCGACGGGCCAGGCGGGGGCGGACGGCGGTGCGGGCACGTTGTCAGATTGCCACATCATGCGCACGCTGAGTAAAGAGCATGTAACGCTTTGCGCTTTGGTTTTGATCAGTGATGCCGCTTTGCCTATGGTTTCCTCATCCGTGTTCAGCGAATGCCACAGGCCTTCGCAGAGAACACATATCCCTGCACAGGAGGAATCAGAGTGAAGATCACACGTCTGGTCGCGGGTGTGGGCGTTGTGGCTGTGGGAGCTCTCGTGCTCTCCGGCTGCACCCCGCCGCGCGAGTCGGAGGTCATCGAGGGGACGAGCATCACCGTCGCCTGGAACGACTTCTATTACGCATGGAACGACGGGCTCGCCGACACCAACGCGACGTCGAACGCCGTCGTCAACTACATGGCCAAGTCGGGCTTCTCGTACTACGACGCCGACAGCGAACTGGTGCAGGACACCGAGTTCGGCACGTACGAGCTCGTCTCCGAAGACCCGCTGACGGTCAAGTACACGATCAACGACGGCGTGAAGTGGACCGACGGCACCCCCGTCGACGCCGCCGACCTCCTCCTGCAGTGGGCCGCCAACACGACCCACCTCCAGGACGGCGAAGGCACCGTCGACGAGGAGACCGGTGAGCTCACCGGCCAGAGCGGCACGTTCTGGAACACGGGCGCGTCCGAGGACTACGGCCTCGACCTCGTCTCGGAGACCCCGGAGATCGGCGACGACGGCCGCTCGATCACGATGACCTACGACGAGTTCTACGTCGACTGGGAGCTCGCCCTCACCGGCGCCGAGGTCGCCGCGCACGGCACCGTCATGCTCGCGTACCCGGACGAGTACAAGGAGGGCGACGAGGAGAAGGCCAAGGACGACCTCGTCAAGGCCATCCAGGACAAGGACCTCGAGTGGCTCGCGCCGGTCTCGAAGTCGTACAACCAGGACTACAAGTTCTCCTCCGGCACGCCGGAGAACCCGCTGCAGCTCCTCGGCAACGGCCCGTACATGATCACCGAGATCAACGCGACGGACGGTTACACGACCCTCGAGGCGAACCCCGACTACACGTGGGGCCCGTCGCCGAAGTACGAAACCATCACGGTCCGTGTCATCCCCGACATGCAGGCGCAGATCACGGCGCTGGAGAACGGCGAGATCTCGATCGCGTCCGGCCAGCCCACCGCTGACATCGCCAGCCTGCTCGAGGCCGGCGTCCCCGGCGTCGAGTACGAAGGCTCCCCGGAGGGCACCTACGAGCACGTCGACCTCCAGGTCACCAACGGCGGCCCGTTCGACCCGGCCACCTACGGCGGCGACGCTGAGAAGGCCCTCAAGGTCCGTCAGGCGTTCCTCTCGATCATCCCCCGCCAGGAGATCCTCGAGAAGCTCATCCAGCCGCTGCAGCCGGACGCCGAGCTGCGCAACTCGCAGATCTTCCTCCCGGGCACGCCCGGTGCGGAGGCCGCTGCCGAGGTCAACGGCTACCCGGAGATGACCGAGCCCGACGTCGACGGCGCGAAGGCGCTGCTGGCTGAGGCCGGCGCCACCAACCCGACCGTCCGTCTGCTGTTCTCGAACACCAACGAGCGCCGCAAGCAGGAGTTCCTGCTCATCCAGCCGTACGCCGAGGCAGCGGGCTTCACGCTCGTCGACGCGTCGCGTCAGGACTGGGGCACGGCGCTCGGCACCGCGACGAGCGAGTACGACGCAGCCCTGTTCGGCTGGCAGTCCACCTCGACCGCCGTGGGCGAGTCGGCGGCGAACTACCAGACCGGTGGCCTGAACAACTACTACGGCTGGTCGGTCCCCGAGCTCGACGACATCTTCGACGAGCTCGCCGGCACGGCGGACGTGGACGAGCAGGTGAAGCTCCAGGCCGAGGCCGAGCGCATCATCGGCGAGCAGGCCTGGTCGGTTCCGATCTTCCAGTTCCCCGGCATCACCGCCTGGAGCGAAGACACGACCGGCGTGGTTCCCGGCTTCCTGAGCCCGACCTACTTCTGGAACTTCTGGGAGTGGGCTCCGGCGGACGCCGCAGCGGAGTAAATCCTGAGGACCATCAGGTAAAACCCGTACAGGAGGGGGCGCCGGCACGCCGGCGCCCCCTTCCCCTGGGCATGAGGCATCGCGAACCGGTGCCGTAATGTCTTACGTTGGGCCTTCACCCGGGCTCACGAGAGAGGGAACCACTCGAACGTGTTCAGCTACATCGTCCGCCGCCTCATCGCAGCGGTGCTCATCGTCTTCGCGGCGAGCTATCTCATCTACATCCTCGCCGCCTACGCCGGCGACCCCCTCGAGGACCTGCGCCAGTCCACCGCGCCGAACCGTGACGCGCTCATCGCGGCGAAGATCTCGCAGCTCAACCTCGACGTGCCACCCCCGCTCCGCTACTTCATCTGGCTGGGCGGCGTCCTGAAGATGTTCATCGGTGACATCGACCTCGGATTCAACATCAAGGGCCAGGAAGTGGCCGCCCAGGTCGGCATCGGCATCGGCCAGACCGTCCAGCTCGTGACCGCGGCAACGGTGCTCGCGATCCTGCTGGGCATCTCGATCGGCATGGCCACGGCCCTGCGGCAGTACAGCGGCTTCGACTACTCGGTCACCTTCGTCGCGTTCCTCTTCTTCTCCCTCCCGGTCTTCTGGGTCGCGCAGCTGCTGAAGATGTACGTCGCCATCGGCTTCAACAACTTCCTCGCAGATCCCGTCCTCGCGCCATGGGTCGTGGTCATAGCGGCGGTGGTGCTCGGATTCGTCTGGGCGAGCATCGTCGGCGGGGCGGCGCGGAAGTACTTCCTCAACTTCGGCGTCGCGACCCTCGTCGTCGGTGCCGGCCTGTTCTTCGTCCTGTACACCGGCTGGCTCGACACGCCGCAGCTCGGCATCCTCGGCATCCTGCTGATCGGCGTCGCGGCCGCGTTCGCCGTCGTGTTCGTGACGGCCGGCTTCTCCAACCGCAAGGTGATCTACACGGCGCTGACCGTCGCGGTGGCCGGCGCCGCGCTGTGGTTCCCCTTCAACTACCTCTTCTTCTACGTCCCGAACTACCTGTCGTGGCTCATCGTGTTCGCCGTCATGATCGGCATCGCGATCGGCGCGGCCTACATCTTCGGCGGCGACGAACGCGCGTCGTCGGTCCGTGCGGGCATCATCACGGCGGTCGTGTCGTCGATCCTGATCCTCGTCGACCGGATCATGCAGTACTGGCCGGACTACGTCTCGCTCACCAAGGGGCGTCCGATCGCGACGATCGGGGCCTCGACCCCGAACCTCAAGGGGTCGGTCTGGATCCAGACGCTCGACCAGTTCACGCACCTCCTGCTGCCGACCCTCGCGCTCATGCTGCTGTCGCTGGCCGCGTGGAGCCGCTACTCCCGCGCGAGCCTCCTGGAGGTCATGAACCAGGACTACGTGCGCACGGCGCGGGCGAAGGGCCTGAGCGAGCGCACCGTCATCATGCGGCACGCCTTCCGCAACGCCATGATCCCGATCACGACGCTCATCGCGTTCGAGATCGGCGGCATCATCGGCGGCGCGGCGATCACGGAGACGGTGTTCGGCTGGAACGGCGTCGGACGCATGTTCGTGCAGGCGATCCTCCAGGTCGACCTCAACACCGTGATGGCGATCTTCCTCATCACGAGCATCGTGACGATCGTCTTCAACCTCATCGCCGACCTCACGTACTCGGCGCTCGACCCCCGGATCCGGGTGAACTGACATGGCACGCAAAGAACCGACTCCCACGTCCTCGATCAACGAGGTCCTGACGATCGAGCAGCGCGAGGTCGAAGGCCTCAGCCAGGGCACGATCGTCCGCCGCCGCTTCTTCCGGCACCGCGGCGCGCTGTCCGCGATGGTCGCGCTCGGCCTCATGGCGATCCTCATCTACTCCTCCGTCGGATTCGACATCTTCGGCCTGAAGATCCCGGGCTGGTACCCGCACACCTACCTCGACCGCTTCGACGTCGCCCTGCCGGGCGGCGCCCCGACCTGGGTGCTCCCGTTCGACTTCGGCGCGTTCCCGTTCGGTCAGGATGAGATCGGCCGCGACATCTTCGCGCTCGTCATGCGCGGGGCGCAACAGTCCATCATCGTGATGCTCCTGTACGGGCTCGTCGCCGGCGTCCTCGGCATCGTCATCGGCGCCGTCGCCGGCTTCTACCGGGGTTGGGTCGACGCGGTCCTGATGCGTTTCACCGACATCATCATCATCGTCCCGTTCCTCATCCTCGCCGCCGTCATCGGCCGCGCCACGGGTGAGTTCGGCGCCCCCGTCCTCGCGATCGCGCTGGGCCTGTTCGGCTGGACGGCGCTCGCGCGACTCGTCCGCGGCGAGTTCCTCTCGCTCCGCGAGCGCGAGTTCGTCGACGCGGCCCGGGTCGCCGGCGCCGCGAACACGCACATCCTGTTCAAGCACATCCTGCCCAACGCCATGGGCGTCGTGATCGTCGCCATCTCGCTGCTCATGTCCGGCGCCATCCTCACCGAGGCGGCCCTGAGCTTCCTCGGCGTCGGAGTGAAGAGCCCCGACGTGTCGCTCGGCCAGATCCTCAACCAGTACCAGGGCGCCTTCGCCTCGCGGCCGTGGCTGTTCTGGTGGCCGGGTCTGTTCATCATCGCGATCGCGCTGTGCGTCAACTTCATCGGCGACGGCCTCCGCGACGCGTTCGACCCGCGCCAGCGCCGCATGCCCGGGAAGAAGGGCCCGTACCGCCAGGTCTTCGACAAGGTCTTCCGCCGCGACGCGGAGACCGTCGAGCCGGACGCCGGCGCGGCGGAGCCCGTGCTCGGTGCGAAGGGGCGGGGCTAGTGTCAGCCGCCCAGCAGCACCGCGGCGGCGGCGAGCAGCAGCACGACGGCGCTGACGGCCGTCAGAACGGGATGCCGCGTCACCGTGACGCGCGCGGTCTCGTCGCGGCGGATGCCGTGGCGCTCGCGACGCTCCAGCTCCCGGCGGATCACCGTCGCGGGCGCGCCGGAGGCGGTCGTCACGGCGTCGCCGGGGCGAGCCGACCCGGCCTCGCGCACCGCGCGGGGAGTGTCGCGCCACGACTCGTGGTCGCCGGCGCGCGGACGCCGCGTGCCGGAGCGGATGGCGGACGCGCCGCCCGGCGCGGGTGCGCCCCACGCCGACCAGACGCGGCCCTCGGCGCGCACCTGCAGCGAGTAACGCGTGTCGACGTCCTCGATCGCATCGAACGGGATGTCCACGTCGCTCAGCAGGTTCCGCAGGACCACGCCGCGCGCATCGGTCACGACGCACGGCCGCCAGTAGGCGAGCCACACGAACCAGGCCAGCGCGCCCAGCAGGGCGACAGGGACCGCACCCGCGCCGGTGAGCACCGAGGCGACGATCCCCGCGGCGGCGATCGCCCACATCACCACCGTCAGCACGATGCCGAACATCGATCGGAAGACGATGGGCTCGGCCGGCTGCTGCACACTCATGACTTCATGCTTTCACGACCCACGGGAGAGGACGGTGCCTCGGTATGAGCACGGTCGACATCACTGACGAGCTCGCGCACTCCACGGAGAAGGATGCGCCGATCATCGAGGTCTCCGGCCTCGCGGTCGACTTCTGGGTCAACGGCGAATGGGTCAATGCGGTCCGCGACATGGACTACGTCGTGCACCCCGGCGAGGTGCTCGCCATCGTCGGCGAGTCCGGCTCCGGCAAGTCGGTCAGCAGCATGTCCCTCCTGGGACTGCTTCCGCCGAACTCCCGCTCGCGCGGCAGCGTCAAGCTCAACGGTCTCGAGATCCTCAACGCCCCCACGGAGAACCTCCGGAAGGTGCGCGGCAACAAGATCGCCGTCATCTTCCAGGAGCCCATGACGGCGCTGAACCCCGTGTACCGGATCGGGTTCCAGATCGTCGAGTCGATCCGCGTGCACAGCCACATGCCGCCGCACCAGGCGAAGGAGCGCGCGCTCGAGCTCCTGCGCCTCGTGGAGATGCCCGACCCGCAGAAGGCGTTCGACTCCTTCCCGCACCAGCTCTCCGGCGGTCAGCGCCAGCGCGCCATGATCGCGCAGGCCATCTCGTGCGACCCCGACCTGCTCATCGCGGACGAGCCGACGACGGCGCTCGACGTCACGATCCAGGCGGAGATCCTCGAGCTGCTGCGCAACCTCCACAAGCGCCTCAACAGCGCCATCGTGATCATCACGCACGACCTCGGCGTCGTCGCCGACCTCGCCGACAACGTCATCGTCATGCGCACCGGCGACGTCGTCGAGCGCGGCACCGTGCACAAGATCTTCGACGAGCCCGAGCACCCGTACACGCAGGAGCTGCTCGCCGCGGTCCCGCGCCTGGGCTACACGAGCGAGGGCAAGACGGTCCGCGCCGGCACCCCCGTCCTCGAGCTGCGCGACGCGGTCATCGAGTACCCGGGCCGCCGCCGCGTCCCCGCCTTCCGCGCGGTCGACCAGGTCAGCTTCTCCATCCACCCCGGCGAGATCGTCGGCCTCGTGGGGGAGTCGGGCTCCGGGAAGACCACGGTCGCCCGCGGCGCCATCGGCCTGCTGCCCTTCAAGGAGGGTTCGGCGAAGGTCGAGGGCGTGGAGATGGTGGGCATCAAGCCCGGCGACCTCCGCGAGCTCCGCAAGAACATCGGCATCGTCTTCCAGGACCCGGGCTCGTCGCTGAACCCGCGCTGGCCCGTCGGGGAGTCCATCGGCGAGCCGCTGAAGCTCCTCGGGGACTTCACCGACAAGGAGATCGGCGTCCGGGTGGAGGAGCTGCTCGACCAGGTCGAGCTGCCCCGCTCCTTCCGCAACCGCTACCCGCACGAGCTGTCCGGCGGCCAGCGTCAGCGCATCGGCATCGCCCGGGCGCTCGCGCTCAAGCCGAACCTGCTCATCGCCGACGAGCCCACGAGCGCGCTCGACGTGTCGGTGCAGGCGCGCGTGCTCGACCTCCTCGAGGAGATCCAGGCCGAACTCGGCTTCGCTTGCCTGTTCGTCAGCCACGACCTCGCCGTCGTCGACCGCCTGGCCGACCGCATCGTGGTGATGAACCACGGCAAGCTCGTCGAGGAGGGGACGCCCGACCAGATCCTCCGGAACCCGCAGCAGGCGTACACGAAGCGCCTCATCGCGGCGATCCCGGTCCCGGACCCGACCGAGCAGGCCGTGCGCCGCGAGGAGCGGCGCCGCGTGCTGGACGAGCTGAAGGCCTCCGGGGTGCAGGTCGACGACGACGAGACGCCCTCGCGGCCCGTCGCCGGCGGCGTGTCGGGAGAGCCCGGTCTGCCGCCGGAGCTGCCGCACGCGTAGTCGCTGACGGCGGATTCAGCATCGCCGAGTAGAATGGAACGTCGGCATCCCGGCGCACCCCCATTCTGCTTAGGAACATCTTCATGGCGCATGCCCTCCGTCCGGACCTCCGCAACGTCGCAATCGTCGCGCACGTCGACCACGGCAAGACGACCCTCGTCGACGCCATGCTGCGCCAGACGGGCTCCTTCGGCTCGCACGAGCACATGGAGGAGCGCGCCATGGACTCCAACGACCTCGAGCGCGAAAAGGGCATCACGATCCTCGCCAAGAACACGGCGATCACCTACTCCGGCCTCCACGCGACCGACGGCCCCGTCACGATCAACGTGATCGACACGCCCGGTCACGCCGACTTCGGCGGCGAGGTCGAGCGCGGCCTGTCCATGGTCGACGGCGTCGTGCTGCTCGTCGACGCGAGCGAGGGTCCGCTGCCGCAGACCCGCTTCGTGCTGCGCAAGGCCCTCGAGGCGAAGCTCCCCGTCATCCTGCTGGTCAACAAGACCGACCGCCCCGACGCCCGCATCGCCGAGGTCGAGGAGGAGGCGCACGACCTGCTGCTGGGCCTCGCGTCCGACCTCGTCGACGACGTGCCCGACCTCGACGTCGACGCGCTGCTCGACGTGCCCGTCGTGTACGCGTCGGGCCGCGCCGGCGCCGCATCGCGCAACCGCCCCGCCAACGGCGAGCTGCCCGACAACGGCGACCTCGAGCCGCTGTTCGAGGCGATCCTCCAGCACGTGCCGGCTCCCGCGTACGACGACGAGGCGCCGCTGCAGGCGTGGGTCACGAACCTCGACTCCTCGCCGTTCCTCGGCCGCCTCGCGCTGCTGCGCGTCTTCAACGGCACCCTCAAGAAGGGCCAGACCGTCGCCTGGGTGCGCTCGGACGGCACGACCAGCAACGCCCGGATCACGGAGCTGCTGAAGACCCGTGCCCTGGACCGCTACCCGGCGGAGAGCGCCGGCCCCGGCGACATCGTCGCGATCGCCGGCTTCGAGGACATCACGATCGGCGAGACCATCGCCGACCCCGACGACATCCGTCCCCTCCCGGCCATCACGGTCGACGACCCCGCCATCTCCATGACGATCGGGACGAACACCTCCCCGCTCGTCGGGAAGGTGAAGGGCCACAAGCTCACGGCGCGCATGGTGAAGGACCGCCTCGACCGGGAGCTCATCGGCAACGTCTCGCTCAAGGTCGTCGACATCGGCCGTCCGGACGCGTGGGAGGTGCAGGGCCGCGGCGAGCTCGCCCTCGCGATCCTCGTCGAGAACATGCGCCGCGAGGGCTTCGAGCTCACCGTCGGCAAGCCGCAGGTGGTCACGAAGAAGGTCGACGGCAAGACCTACGAGCCGTTCGAGCACCTCACGATCGACGCGCCCGAGGAGTACCTCGGCGCCATCACGCAGCTGCTCGCCGCCCGCAAGGGCCGCATGGAGAACATGACGAACCACGGCACCGGCTGGGTGCGCATGGAGTTCGTCGTCCCCTCCCGCGGCCTCATCGGCTTCCGCACGGAGTTCCTCACGACCACGCGCGGCACCGGCATCGCCAACGCCATCTCGCACGGCTACGAGCCGTGGGCAGGTCAGATCGTGACGCGCCAGAACGGCTCGATCGTCGCCGACCGCAGCGGCGTCGTCACCCCGTTCGCGATCATCGCGCTGCAGGAGCGCATGTCGTTCTTCGTGCAGCCCACGCAGGAGGTCTACGAGGGCATGGTCATCGGCGAGAACTCCCGCGCCGACGACATGGACGTCAACATCACGAAGGAGAAGAAGCTCACCAACATGCGCTCTTCCACCTCGGACTCCTTCGAGTCGATGACGCCCCCGCGGCAGCTGTCCCTCGAGGAGAGCCTCGAGTTCGCCCGCGACGACGAGTGCGTCGAGGTGACCCCGGAGATCGTGCGCATCCGCAAGGTCGAGCTCGACGCGACCGCCCGCGGCCGCGCCACGGCGCGGCTGAAGCGCCAGGACGCGAACGCCTGATCGGGGATGCCGGCCGAACGCGACGAGGCACGCCGCGCCTGGCGTGACGGTCTCGGCGTGGCACTCGCCACGAGCGCGTACGGCGTGTCCTTCGGCGCGCTCGCGGTGGCATCCGGACTCGATGTCTGGCAGACCTGCGTCCTGAGCCTCCTCATGTTCACGGGAGGGTCGCAGTTCGCCTTCGTCGGCGTCATCGGCGCGGGCGGCCTCGCCGCCGCGCCCGCCGCGATCGCGTCGGCGGGTCTCCTGGGGGCCCGCAACATCGCCTACGGGCTGCGGATGTCGCCGGTCGTCGGGGAGGGCTTCTGGCGGCGCGCGGCCGCGGCGCAGTTCACGATCGACGAGTCCACGGCGGTCTCCCTCGCGCAGGCCTCGCTCCCCGCCCGGCGGATCGGGTTCTGGGTCACCGGCATCGGGATCTACCTCGGCTGGAACCTCTCGACCCTCGCCGGCGCCCTCCTCGGCGACGTGCTGGGCGATGTGCGCGCGTACGGATTGGATGCCGCCGCCGCGGCGGCCTTCCTTGCGCTGCTCTGGCCGCGCCTCCGACGCCGGCAGGCGATCGCCGTCGGGGTCGCCGCGGCCGTCGTCGCGACGGCCGTGACGCCCGTGCTGATGCCCGGGCTGCCGGTCCTCCTCGCCGCCGTCGTCGCCGTCGTCGTCGGCTGGACGAACTGGCTGGGAGCGGGGGAGCCGCCCGGCGCCGAGCCGGACGACGTCCCGGAGCGGGAGGGGCTGCCGTGACCCTCTGGAACGCCGTCCTCGTGGCGTCCATCGTGTGCGTCGCCCTCAAGACGCTCGGCTACCTCATCCCGCCCCGCTGGTTCGAGGCGCCGACGCCGTCGCGCATCACCGACCTGCTCACCGTCGCCCTCCTCGCGGCCCTCGTGGCCGTCCAGACCCTCGGCGCCGGTCAGGACGTCGTCGTCGACGCGCGGGTCCCTGCCCTGCTGGCCGCGGCGGGCCTCCTCCTGCTGCGGGCGCCCTTCCTCGTCGTCGTGATCGCCGCCGCCGTCGTCGCGGCGCTCCTGCGGCTGTGGGGATGGGCGGCCTGAGCGCCGCCTAGACTGACGCGGTGGGTGTGTCGATGAACGGGTCGGTGGCGCGTGTGGGGACCTGGGCCGTCGCCCTCCTGACCGGCGCGGTGTACGGCGTGGCGGGCACCGTCGGCCAGGCCGCGCAGTGGGGCTGGTTCCCGCTCGGACTCCTCGTCGCCGTGGTCGGCATCGGCGCGCTCCTGCTCGCGGTGCGTCTGCTGACTTCCGACCGCTGGGCGGCGCTCGCGACCGGCCTCGGGGCCATGGTCGCGACGCTCGTCTTCTCCGGGCGCGGTCCGGGGGGCTCCGTCGTCGTCCCCGCGCCGGAGGACGGGCAGCTCTCCACAGGCATCGTCTGGACCCTCGCCGTGCCGATCATCGTCGCGATCGTCGTCGCGTGGCCGTCGACGACCCGCCCCTCGACCACGAACTAGACTGGTCCCCGTGACGTATGTGATCGCCCTCCCGTGCGTGGATGTCAAGGACCGAGCCTGCATCGACGAGTGCCCCGTCGACTGCATCTACGAAGGCGAACGGTCGCTGTACATCCACCCCGACGAGTGCGTCGACTGCGGCGCCTGCGAGCCCGTGTGCCCCGTCGAGGCGATCTACTACGAGGACGACCTGCCCGACGAGTGGCAGGACTACTACACCGCCAACGTCGAGTTCTTCCAGGACATCGGCTCGCCGGGCGGCGCCGCCAAGGTCGGCGTCATCGCGAAGGATCACCCCGTGATCGCCGCGCTCCCTCCGCAGAGCCACTGAGTCCCGCCGTGGCCGTCAGCGACCTCGCCGACTACCCGTGGGATGCCGTCGCCCCCTACGCCCGCACCGCGCGGGCGCACCCGGACGGCATTGTCGACCTCTCGATCGGCTCGCCCGTCGACCCGACGCCGGATGTCGTGGCGGACGCCCTGCGCGCCGCCACCGACGCGCACGCCTATCCGCAGACCGTCGGCACGCCCGCCCTGCGTGAAGCCGTCGTCGCCTGGTACGCGCGGCGGCGCGGCGTCCCCGGGCTGAGCGTCGACCAGGTGCTGCCCACGGTCGGATCGAAGGAGCTCGTCGCGCTGCTGCCGCTCCTCCTCGGGCTCGGCGCCGGCGACGTCGTCGTGCACCCCCGTGCCGCCTACCCGACCTACGAGGTGGGTGCGCGTCTCGTCGGCGCGACGCCCCTCCCCGGCGACGACCCTGCCGACTGGCCCGCCGGCACGCGCCTCGTGTGGCTGAACTCGCCGGGCAACCCGGACGGCCGGGTCCTCGGCGTGGCGGACCTCCGCGCGGCCGTCCGGCGCGCGCGGGAACTCGGCGCGGTGCTGGCCTCCGACGAGTGCTACGCCGAGCTCGGCTGGGACGGCGAGTGGGCGCAAACCCCCGTGCCGAGCATCCTCGACCCGCGCGTCACGGACGGCGATGCCACCGGCATCCTGTCGGTGTACTCGCTCAGCAAGCAGTCGAACCTGGCCGGCTACCGCGCGGCCTTCCTCGCCGGCGACCGCGCCATCGTCGCGCGCCTGCTGACGGCCCGGAAGCACCTCGGACTCATGCTGCCGGCGCCCGTGCAAGCCGCCATGACGGCGGCGCTCGGCGACGACGCGCATGTCGCGGCGCAGAAGGAGCTGTACCGCGCCCGCCGCGCCGTCCTCCGCCCCGCCGTCGAGGCCGCAGGGCTGCGCATCGACCACAGCGAGGGCGGGCTGTACCTCTGGGCGACCGCGGGGGAGGATGCCTGGGCCACCATGGGGCGCCTCGCCGAACGCGGCATCCTCGCCGGGCCCGGCCACTTCTACGGCACCGGCTTCCCGCAGCACGTGCGCTTCTCGCTGACCGCGAGCGACGAGCGGATCACCGCGGCAGCGGCGCGGCTGACCGCATCACCCCTCCGCGATTCGTAGGGAATCCACTACGCAATCGGCGTTCCTTTGGCGCCGAACGGAGTAGGCCCGCACGCGGACTAGGCTGTAATGAACCCCATCGGACGATCCAAGGAGGCTGCGTGAGCAACGCGGACACCCCTCAGATGGCCACCGTCACCGTCGGTGACCGGACCGCGCAGCTGCCGGTCCTGCCGGGTACCGCGGGTGTCCCGAGCGTCGACTTCTCCACCTTCACGAAGCAGACCGGGCACACGACCCTCGACTACGGGTTCGTGAACACCTCGGCCACGAAGTCGGCCATCACCTACATCGACGGCGACCAGGGGATCCTCCGCTACCGCGGCTACCCGATCGAGCAGCTCGCGAAGAACTCGACCTACCTCGAGATCGCCTGGCTGCTGCTCTACGGCGAGCTGCCGACGGCCGACGAGCTCGGCGAGTTCGACGAGAAGATCCGGCGCCACACCCTGCTGCACGAGGACCTGAAGCGCTTCTTCTCCGCCCTCCCGCACACGGCCCACCCCATGTCGATGCTGTCCGCCGCGACCGCCGCCCTCTCCACGTACTACGAGGGCCAGTCCGACCCGAACAACCCCGAGCACGTCGAGCTGAACACCATCCGCCTGCTCGCGAAGCTGCCGGTGATCGCCGCCTACGCGCACAAGAAGAGCATCGGCCAGGCGTTCCTGTACCCGGACAACTCGATGAGCTTCGTGGACAACTTCCTCAAGCTCAACTTCGGCGTCCTCGCCGAGCCGTACGAGGTCGACCCGGTCATGTCCCGCGCCCTGGAGCGCCTCCTCATCCTGCACGAGGACCACGAGCAGAACGCGTCGACGTCGACCGTGCGGCTCGTCGGCTCCACCGGCGCGAACCAGTTCTCCTCCGTCTCGGCCGGCATCAACGCCCTGTACGGCCCGCTGCACGGCGGCGCCAACGAGGCCGTGCTCGACATGCTCGCGCGCATCCGCGACTCCGGCGAGAGCGTCCAGCGCTTCGTCGAGCGGGTCAAGAACAAGGAGGACGGGGTCAAGCTCATGGGCTTCGGCCACCGCGTCTACAAGAACTACGACCCGCGCGCGAAGCTCGTCAAGGAGTCCGCCGACGAGGTCCTCGAAGCCCTCGGCGTCAACGACCCGCTGCTGGACCTGGCGAAGGAGCTGGAGGAGCTCGCGCTCAGCGACGACTACTTCAAGGAGCGCCGCCTCTACCCGAACGTCGACTTCTACACCGGCGTGATCTACAAGGCGATGGGCTTCCCGACGCGCATGTTCACGGTGCTCTTCGCGATCGGCCGGCTCCCGGGCTGGCTCGCGCACTGGCGCGAGATGCAGTACGACCCGCAGACGAAGATCGGCCGTCCGCAGCAGCTCTACGTGGGCGCGCCCGCCCGCGACTACCCCGGCGCGGTCTGACTCAGTCCGCCGCCGCGTCGCCCAGGAGGTGCGCTGCCCGGTCCGGGACGTAGCCGGACAGCTCGATGGGCGGCCGCACGTAGCCCCGCGGCTCGGGCCGTGGCGGGATCTCGATCGGCGGCCGGGTGACCTCGCGGTACGGGATCTGGTCGAGCAGGTGCGTGATCATGTTGATCCGTCCGCGCCGCTTGTCCTCGTTGTCGACCTCGTGCCACGGGGCCTCGGGGATGTCGGTGTGCACGAACATGGCGTCCTTCGCCCGCGAGTAGTCCTCCCACTTCGTGATCGACAGCACGTCGTTCGGGCTCAGCTTCCAGCGGCGCATCGGGTCGTCGTTGCGCGAGCGGAACCGGCGCTCCTGCTCGACGTCGGAGACGCTGAACCAGTACTTCAGCAGCAGGATGCCGTCCTCGACGAGCATCCGCTCGAAGATCGGCGCCTGGTGGAGGAACCGGTGGTACTCGGCGTCGCTGCAGAACCCCATGACGCGCTCGACACCGGCCCGGTTGTACCAGGACCGGTCCATCAGCACGATCTCGCCGGCGGCGGGCAGGTGCGCGATGTAGCGCTGGAAGTACCACTGCGTCCGCTCCCGCTCCGTGGGGGTCGGGAGCGCGACGATCCGGGTGACGCGGGGATTCAGGTACTGCGCGACGCGGCTGATCGTCGAGCCCTTCCCGGCGGCATCGCGTCCTTCGAAGATCACCACGACGCGCGCGCCGGTGTCCTGGACCCAGGCCTGCATGTCCACGAGGCGGGCCTGCAGGCGCGCCAGCTCCGCCTCGTACAGGCGCTTGGGCAGCCTTCGTCTGGTCATTCCCCGAGCATAGGGCGGGGCGCCTCAGGCGTGCAGGGCCTCGTTGAGCGTGACGCCCACGCCCTCGCGGCGCACCGCCTCGACGGCGCCGGTCAGCGAGTTGCGGCGGAACAGCAGGCCGTTCTGCCCGGACAGCTGCGCGCCCTTGACGACGGGCCGGGAGCCGTCGTGCAGCGGCGGCTCGGCGCTCAGCACGATCTTCGTGCCGGCCGTGACGTACAGCCCCGCCTCCACGACGCAGTCGTCGCCGAGGGAGATGCCGATGCCGGCGTTCGCGCCGAGGAGCGTCCGGGCGCCGATCGACACGCGGTGCGCGCCCCCGCCGGAGAGCGTCCCCATGATGGATGCGCCGCCGCCGATGTCGCTGCCGTCGCCGACGACGACGCCCTGCGAGATGCGTCCCTCGACCATGGAGGCCCCGAGCGTCCCGGCGTTGAAGTTGACGAAGCCCTCGTGCATGACGGTCGTGCCGGGGGAGAGGTGGGCGCCCAGGCGCACGCGCGAGGCGTCGGCGATGCGCACGCCCGGGGGCGTCACGTAGTCGGTGAGGCGCGGGAACTTGTCCAGCCCCTGCACCTGGATGCCGGCGCGCTGCAGCCGCGGGCGCAGGCGCGCGGCGTCGTCGGGGTGCACGGGTCCCGCATTGGTCCACGCGATGTTCGGCAGGTGCCCGAAGATGCCGTCGAGGTTGACCTCGTTCGGGCGGACGAGGAGGTGCGAGAGGGCGTGCAGCCGGAGGTACGCATCGCTCGTGCCCGCGGGCGCGGCATCCAGGTCGATCTCCAGGACGACGACCTCGGTGACGACGGCGCGGCGCTCATCCGGCCCCGCGAGCGCCGCGAGGGAGGCCGTGTCGACGTCGGCGGGGGCGCGGCCGGCGGCGGGCTCCGGGAACCACGTGTCCAGGACGGTGCCGTTCGCACCGATCGTCGCCAGCCCCGCGCCCCACACCCAACGTCCGTCGCTCATCCCTCCAGGGTATCGGCCGCGGGAGCCGGGCACGCCCTCGGTAGACTCGACGCCATGCCCCGGCTCGACCTCACCGCCTCCTCCGTCGACCTGACGCGCGCGATCTGCGACATCCCGAGCGTGTCGGGGGAGGAGACCCCCCTCGCCGACGCGATCTTCGAGGCTGTGAGCGCGCTCGGGCACCTCGAGGTCTTCCGCGACGGGGACACGATCGTGGCGCGCACCCAGCTCGGGCGGGCCCAGCGGGTCGTGATCGCCGGTCACATCGACACCGTCCCGATCAACGCGAACGTCCCCACGCGCGACGTGACGGAGGACGGCACCGCGTACCTCTGGGGCCGCGGCACCGTCGACATGAAGGCGGGCGTCGCCGTGCAGCTGAAGCTCGCCGCCGAGCTCGCCGCGCCGCGCGTCGACCTCACCTGGATGTGGTACGACCACGAGGAGGTGGATGCCGACCTCAACGGCCTCACCCGCCTCGCCCGCACCCGCCCGGACCTGTTCGCGGGCGACTTTGCGATCCTCGGCGAGCCCTCGAACGGCCAGGTCGAAGGCGGCTGCAACGGCAATCTGCGCGCCCGCGTGCGCGCGACGGGCGTGCGCTCGCACAGCGCCCGCGCGTGGATCGGCGAGAACGCCATCCACAAGGCCGCCCCCATCCTCGCCCGTCTCGCCGAGTATCACCCGCGCGAGGTCGAGGTGGAGGGCCTCGTCTACCGCGAGGGCCTGAACGCCGTCCGCATCTCCGGCGGGGTCGCCGGCAACGTCATCCCCGACCTCTGCGAGGTGGAGGTCAACTACCGTTTCGCCCCGAGTCGCAGCGGCGAGGAGGCCGAAGCGCACGTACGGGACGTGTTCGCCGGCTTCGACGTCGAGATCACCGACCTCGCCGCCGGCGCGCGCCCGGGTCTGGACGCGCCGCTCGCGCAGGAGTTCGTGGCCGCCGTCGGGGCCGAGCCGCGCCCGAAGTACGGCTGGACCGATGTCGCGCGGTTCTCCGCCATGGGCGTTCCCGCCGTCAACTACGGCCCGGGCGACCCGCACCTCGCGCACCACGACGAGGAGCGGGTGCCGCTCGCGCAGATCGAGGACGTCGAGCGGGGCCTGCGGGCGTGGCTGACGGCGCCCTGACGGCGTCGCCTCCCGCCGGGACCCGGCCGGCGCTGCGCATCGCGATCGTCTACCTCGCGGCGCGGGCGCTCACGACCCTCTTCCTCCTCCTCGCCGCGGAGATCTCCGGCCCGGCATCCCGGTTCGGCGCGGACGCCACCGTCGGCTCCCTCTCGATGGGGTGGGACGCGCAGTGGTACTGGCTCGTCGCGACAGGAGGGTACCCGTCCGAGCTGCCGCGCGACGAGTCCGGCGCCGTCGCGGAGAACGCCTGGGCGTTCATGCCGGTCTACCCGGCGCTGGCCCGCATTCTCGGGCTCGTCACCGGCTACCCCGTCGCGGCCGTCCTCATCTCGCTCGTCGCGGGCTACCTCGCGTGCCTCGCGCTGCACGCACTGCTCCGGGGCCGCCTCGACAGCACCGCCGCGCTGTGGGCCGTCGCGCTCTTCGCGAGCGGCCCCCTCGCCGCGCTCTTCCAGATGGGCTACGCCGAGTCGCTGTTCCTGCTCTGGCTGCTCCTCGCGCTGCGGGCGCTGCAGCGGCGCCGCTTCGGGTGGCTGTACCTGCTCATTCCGCTGATGGGATACACCCGGCCGGGCGTGCTCGCGTTCGCGCTGCTGCTGGCCCTGTACGGCATCGCGCGGTGGGGGCGCCGCCGCCGCGATGCCCTCGGAGCCCGCGAGATCGTGCACATCGTCGCGCTCGGGCTCTTCTCCGCCGCCGTCGGGTTCTCCTGGCAGGTGATCGCGGGACTCGTCACGGGCGAGCCGGGGGCGTATCTGGAGACGGAGCTGTCCTGGCGCCGTTCCTGGACGGGTGACCCGGACGCCCCGTTCCGGCCGTTCGACGGCTTCGTGCAGGCCTCGGCGCTCTGGTTCCGGCTGTGGGGGCTGCCGCAGTGGTGGGGCTGGATATCCCTGGCGGCCTGCGTTCTCGCGGTGGCCGCGGCGCTGCTGTTCGCGCCGCAGGTGCGCGTTCTCGGCACGGAGATCCGGCTGTGGTCGGCGGCGTACCTCGTCTATCTGCTGGCGGTCTTCTTCCCGCAGTCGAGCCTCTTCCGCCTCCTCCTGCCGCTCGCGCCGCTGTACGGCGCCCTCGCCGTCCCCCGATCATGGGCATGGCGGGGCGGGATGCTGGCGCTCGGCCTTCTCGGGCAGTGGTGGTGGATCTACAACATGCTGGCGCTCGGGAACACCTACTACCAGATCCCCTGACGGCCCGCAGAGCGGCTGCCCGGGTACCCCGCGCGGCCGGTGTCCGCCATTCCCGCTAAACTTGACTGGGTAGTCCTACGACGAAAGGGAGCCGCAATGGCAGCCATGAAGCCGCGAACCGGTGACGGACCGATGGAGGCCGTGAAGGAGGGGCGCCTCATCATCGTGCGCGTCCCGCTCGAAGGCGGCGGCCGTCTGGTCGTGTCGGTGAACGACGAAGAGGCACGCGAGCTCCACGGCGTACTGGGTGGCGTCGTCGGAGCAGTCTGACAGAATCCGCACGCGACGGCCGGTCCTCGGACCGGCCGTTTCGTCATTCCCGGGGTGCTCCCGGGATGCCGGTCAGCGCGGCGTCGTGGTCGTCAGCTGCAGGAGACCCTCGCCGACGATCGACAGGGCGCCCAGGACGGCGGGCGAGGACTGCGTCTCCTGGATGAGCGAGCGGTAGGCGCTCGTGAGCGGGTCGCGCTTGACGGGGTCGGCGACGGCGCCGCCGGCGAGGACGCGCGGGACCAGCACGGTGCCGCCGGCGCGCACGAGGCGCAGGCCGTGCTCGACGTACTCGATGACCCCGTCCGCGTCGGCGTCGACCAGGACGATGTCGTAGGACGCCTCGTTCATGCGGGGGAGGACCTCCGCGGCGCGGCCCGTGATGAACCGCGCGCGGGCCGGCGGGATCTTCGCATCCGCGAACGCGGCGCGGGCGAGCGCCAGGTGCTCCGGCTCCTTGTCGATCGTCGTCAGGGTCGCGCGCGGCGAGCCGTGCAGGAGCCACAGTCCCGAGACGCCGCCGCCGGTGCCGATCTCCACGATGTTGAGGGCGTTCGTCGCCGCCGCGATCACGGCGATCTGCGCGCCGACGGGTGCGCTGATCGGGTCGGCGCCGATCTCGAGGGCGTGCGCACGCGCCCGCCCGATCGCGTCGGGTTCGATCGTCGCCTCTTCGGCGAACCTGCGGATCGCGTCGTTCTCGGCCATGCCTGGACCTCCGTGTTCAGCCTATGGCGCGCGCGGCGCTCGGGCCGAGAGGCGCACGGGTAACCTGGAGGCATGTTCTTCGGGCTCGACTGGGAGAAGTTCCTCCTCATCCTGGTCGTCGCCGCGCTCCTGGTCGGGCCGGAGCGGCTGCCGCGCTACGCCGAGGCCCTCGCCCGCCTGACGATGCGCGTGCGCGAGTGGCTGCAGGGCGCGAAGACCCGCGTCAAGGAGGAGATGGGCGAGGAGTTCGACGACGTCGAGTGGCGCAAGCTCGACCCGCGGCAGTACGACCCGCGACGCATCATCCGCGATGCCCTGCTCGAGGACGCGCCCGTCCCGACCGTCAAGGCGGTCAGCGCGGGGGCCGCGATCGCGGCCACCGCGCCCGCGCGCCCCGTGCCGGAGGTCACCGGCGACGTGCCGTTCGACTCCGAAGCGACCTGATCAGCGCGGCGCGACCGGCAGGGAGCGTCCCGCGAGCCCGCGCGGCGTCGCGGCGAGGACGGCGGCGATGCGGGTGATCTCCTGCGCGGCCGGATCGTCGGGGTCGGAGGCCACGACGGGTCTGCCGGCGTCGCCGCCCGCGCGGAGGGCCGGGCTCAGGGGGACCGAGCCGAGGAGCGGCACCGTCTCGGCATCCGTCGACAGCGCCGCCGCGACGGCGTCCCCGCCGCCCGAGCCGAAGAGGTCCAGCCGCGACCCGTCCGGGAGCGTCAGGGCGGCCATGTTCTCCACGACCCCGACGACCCGCTGGCCGGTCTGACGGGCCACGAGACCGCTCCGCACCGCGACGTCGGAGGCCGCCGCCTGCGGCGTCGTGACGACGAGGACGTCGGCGTGCGGGAGGAGCTGGCCGACCGAGATGGCGACGTCGCCGGTTCCGGGCGGCATGTCCAGGAGCAGGATGTCGAGGTCGCCGAAGAAGACGTCGGTGAGGAACTGGTTGACGGTGCGGTGCAGCATGGGCCCGCGCCACGCGACGGCGCCGGAGGCGGCGGGGGAGTCGCGGGGCAGGAACATGCCGATCGAGATGGTCTTCACGCCGTACGCCACCGGCGGCAGCATGAGGTCGTCGAGCCGCGTCGGCTGCGGGGGGCGGCCGTCGTCGCCGACGAGGCCGAGCAGGGCGGGGATGGAGAAGCCGTGCAGGTCGGCGTCGATGAGCCCGACCGCGAGCCCCCGGGCGGCCAGCGCGACAGCGAGGTTCGCCGTGAGGGTGGACTTGCCGACGCCGCCTTTGCCGCTCGTCACGGCGACGACCCGGGTCAGGGAGTCCGGGCCGAACGGCATGGCCCGCGCCGGCCGGCCGGCGCGGAGGCGCTCCGTGAGCGCGGAGCGCTCGGCGGGCGTCATGACGCCCAGCGCCACCTCGACCTCGTCGATCCCCGGGACCGCGGCCGCGGCGGCGCGGACGTCGCGCTCGATGCGGTCCGAGGCCGGGCAGCCCACGATCGTCAGCGCGACCTCGACGCGGGCCCGGGTGCCGGTCACGGCGACGCCGCGGATCATGTCGAGCTCCCCGAGCGGACGGCGCAGCTCCGGGTCGATGACCGCGGCCACCGCGCGCCGGACGGCGTCGCCGGGCGCCGTCATGGCCGCGCGGGGCGTTCGGTGCGCCCCGGCGCCGCGTCGCGCTCGTCCAGCTGCTCGAGGAGGCTCCGCAGCTCCTGGCGGAGGGTGTCCTTCGTGACGAGCTCGTTCGTCAGATCGCTGAGGCCCATGCGCAGCGCCACGACCTCGCGGGCCAGGTACTCCGTGTCGGCGAGGTTGCGCTCCGCGCGCTGGCGGTCCTGCTCGATCTGCACGCGGTCGCGGTCGTCCTGGCGGTTCTGCGCGAGGAGGATGAGGGGCGCGGCGTAGGAGGCCTGCAGCGACAGGATGAGGGTCAGCAGCGTGAAATTCGTCTCCGCCGGGTCGAATTGGTACGCGCGCGGCATGAGGATGTTCCATGCCAGCCACACCACGACGAAGAGCGTCATCCCGATGAGGAACCCGGACGTGCCCATGCCGCGTGCGAACGCCTCGGAGAAGCGACCGAACCGGTCGCGGGAGGGCTGCGACGAGCGGGTCAGCATCCCGGTGCGCCCGCGCGGCGCGTCCAGCGACACCTGACGGGGGTTGCGGGCCATCAGCGCCTCCTCGCCTTCGCGGCGGTGGTCCTCGGCGGCGTCGTCGCGGGGGCGAGGGCCTCCTCGTCGCCGTCGTGCGACCGCCAGTCCTCGGGCAGCAGGTAGTCCAGCACGTCGTCGACGCTCACGGCGCCGACGAGGCGGTGCGCCGGATCGACGACGGGCACCGAGACGAGGTTGTAGCTCGCGAGCAGGCGTGCCACCTCCGCGGCGGAGGCCGTCGAGGGCACCGCGTCGAGGCTGTCGTCGATGATCGCGCCCAGCCGCTCGTGCGGCGGGTAGCGCAGCATCTTCTGGAAGTGCACCGTCCCCAGCAGCCGGCCGGTGGGCGTCTCGTACGGCGGGAGCGTCACGAAGACGGCGGCGGCGAGGGCGGGATGCAGCTCGTGCCGGCGGATGAGCGCGAGCGCCTCGGCGACCGTCGCGTCGGCGGAGAGCACGATGGGCTCGCTCGTCATGAGACCGCCCGCGGTCTCCGGAGCGTACTTCAGGAGGGCGCGGACGTCCTCGGCCTCCTCGGGCTCCATGAGCTCGAGGAGCTCCTCGCGCTGCTCCTCGGTGAGCTGGGCGAGCACGTCGGCGGCGTCGTCGGGCTCCATGGCATCGAGGATGTCGGCGGCGCGCTCCTCGCCCAGGGCTTCCAGGATGTGCACCTGATCGTCCTCGGGCATCTCCTCCAGGGCGTCCGCGAGCCGGTCGTCCGGGAGCTCCTCGGCCACTTCGAGCAGTCGCTCCTCCGGGAGGTCGAGAAGCGTGTTGGCGAGGTCGGCGGGCTTCAGTTCGGAGTAGGTCGCGACGAGCTGCTCGGCGGACTGGGCTTCGCCGGGCACCTGGCTCTCCCGGACGTCGGACCAGGCCGCGAACGTCGTGGGGCCCTTCGCGAAGGGGGAGGCGCTCGTCTTGGGCTTGCGCAGGAACAGCTGGCCGATGTCCCACTCGCCGAGGCGGTCGCGCTCGATCCCGACGTCCTCGATGACGGCCTCGCCGGAGCCGTCGGTGAAGTACACGCGGCGCCCCAGCAGCTCGGACATGACGCGCACCTCGCCGCCGCGCTGCTGGAAGCGGCGCACGTTGATGAGGCCGGTCGTGATGACCTGACCCGTCGCGATCGAGGTGACGCGTCCGATGGAGAGGAAGACGTGCCGGCGGCCGGGGATCTCCACGACGAGCCCGACGACGCGCGGCGGATCGTCGCGGCGATAGATCACCACGACGTCGCGGACCTTGCCGAGCCGGTCGCCCGCAGGGTCGAAGACGGTGCAGCCGGTCAGGCGCGCCACGAAAACCCTCTGCGTACTCACCTCACCAGCGTAGACCGCCGCACCCGGTGAGCACCGGCGGGGCGCGTGACAAGATGGACCCCGTGAGCATGATGGGCGGGACCCCGCAGCAGCACGGCGAGACGATCGCGGACTACCCCTCCTACGAGGGCGCGCAGAAGGCGGTGTCGAAGCTCATCGAGGCCGAGATCCCGGCGAAGGACATCGCGATCGTCGGCCGGGGGCTGCGCTCCGTGGAGACGATCACGGGCCGGCTCGGCTACGCCGCGGCGGCTCGCACGGGCGCGATCAACGGCATCCTGCTGGGTCTGCTGTTCTCCGCGATCTTCGTGCTCGGCAACCCCAGCGCCGTCATCCAGCTGTTCATCGGCGTCATGCTCGTGGGCATCGCGATCGGGATGCTGATGAGCATCATCAGCTACTCGATCCTGCGCCGCCGGCGCGACTACACGTCGGTGACGCAGGTCGTCGCCGACCACTACGAGGTGACGGTCCTGCCGCGCAGCCTGCAGAAGGCGCGCGAGGCGTCCGGCCGTGCCGCGTCGTCGGTGACGACCCTGCCCGCGCCGGTCGCGGGCACGGCGGTCATCCCGCCCGCCGTGCCGCCGCAGTCGCCGCCGCATGTCTCCCCGGCGGAGCCGCCGCGGTACGGGGAGCGCGTCGACCCGGCACCGGAACCCACCGCCGAGCCCGCGCCGCCCGCCCCGGCACCTGAGCCGCCCGCCGACCCCCCGCTCGCCCCCCGACCATGAGCGGCATCCGCGTCGCGCTGCCCGCCGGTGAGGTGGAGGTCTCGGCCGCGTTCGAGAGCCCCGACGAACCGTGGGCGGCGGTCGCGATCGCGCACGGCGCCGGCGCCGGCATGGACCACCCGTTCCTCGCGGGCCTCGCCGCGGGACTCGTGGAGGCCGGCATCGCCGCCCTGCGGTTCACCTTCCCCTACCGGGAGGCGGGACGGCGGATGCCGGGACCCGCGCCGCACGCGATCGCGACGTGGGGCGCCGCCCTGGCCGACCTCGCCGAGCGTGCGCCCGAGCTGCCGCGGTTCGCCGCCGGCAAGTCCTACGGCGGGCGGATGGCGTCGATGGCGGCCGCGGCCTCCACCATCAGCCCGGCCGGGCTCGTGTACCTCGGCTACCCGCTGCACCCGCCGGGGGAGCCCGCGAAGGCCCGCACGGCGCACCTGCCGCACGTGGTGCCGCCGCAGCTGTTCGTCGCCGGCACCGGCGACCCGTTCATCCACCCGCTGACGCAGCTGGAGGAGGCCGTCGCGTCCTGCCAGGACGCCGAGATCGCGTGGATCACCGGCGGCGGTCACTCGTTCGAGATCAAGGGCGCCAAGCGCCCCGCCGACGAGGTCGGCGCGGGACTGGCACCCCTTCTGGCCGAGTGGATGCGCGGCGTGGTTCAGCGCCCGGTGGCGTAGCCCTGCATCCCGCGGGGGTTCGCGGCCGCCCACACGGTGTCGCCGTCGACGCCCACGCCCGAGAGGCGCCCGAGCGACCAGTCCCCGGCCCGCAGGACGTCGTGCCCCCGGGCGCGGAGACCCGCGATCGCCTCCTCGCCCACGCGGTCCTCGACCACGACGCCCGCCGGCGTCCAGGTGCGCGGCCAGAACGAATCGACGAGCGCCGTCGTGTGCAGGGTGGGCGCGTCGATGGCTTCCTGCGCCGAATAGCCGCCCGCGAGCATCCGCAGCAGCATCGGCAGCTGCCACTGGTCCTGCTGGTCGCCGCCGGGCGTCCCCATCGCGATGACCGCCGTGCCGCCGCGCAGCACGAGCGTGGGGCTCAGCGTCGTCCGCGGCCGGATGCCGGGACGGAGGGCCCCGGGCGACGCCTCGTCCAGCCAGCACATCTGCAGCCGCGTCCCGAGGCAGAAGCCCAGTTCCGGGATGGCCGGCGAGGACTGCAGCCAGCCGCCGGACGGGGTCACCGCCACGATGTTGCCCCAGCGGTCCACGACGTCGATGTGGCAGGTGTCCCCGCGGGTCTGTCCCGTCCGGCTCACGGTGGGCTCGCCCGTGCCGGCGACGGGCGCGGGGGTGCCGTCGTCGGTGTGCAGCGGCGGGCGGAACGGGGTGCGGCCGGGGAGTGAGCCGGGGCGCCAGGCGCGGGATGCCGTCTCGCCGATCTCGCCGCGGCGCTGCGCGGCGTAGTCCTCGGTGAGGAGTGCCGCGACGTCGGCCCCGTCGCCGAAGTAGGCGTCGCGGTCGGCGAGGACGAGCTTGAGCGTCTCGACGATCGTGTGCGCGCCGAGCGGCGTCTGCGGATCCAGGTGCTCGTCGTCGAACGGCTCGAGGATGCGCAACGCCTCCAGCAGCGCCGGCCCCTGGCACCACGCGCCCGCCTTCGCGACGGTGTGCCCGCGGAACGGGACGGTCAGAGGCTCCTCGTAGCCGGCGTCGAACGCCGCGAAGTCCGCCGCCGTGATGACACCGGCGTGGTCGGTGCCGGTCGCGTGCCGGTGCGGCCGGGACAGGAAGTCCGCAGCGGCGTGCGCCACGAGGCCGGTCTTCCATTCCACGCGCGCCGCGTCGATGCGTCCCTCGCGGGAGGCGGCGCCGCGGCCGGCGGCGACGAGCGAGTCCAGGACGGCGGCGTACGCCGGGTTCCGCACGAGCGCTCCGGCATCCGGGACCTCGCCGTCCGGCATCCACAGCGCCGCCGACGACGGCCAGGCCTCCCGGAAGAGGCCCGCGACGCGCCCGATCGTGGCGGCGGCGGCTGCGAGGAGCGGGTGCCCGTCGCGCGCGTACCCGATCGCGTAGCCCAGGACGTCGGCGAGCTCCCACGTCCCGTGGTCGCGGAGGAGCAGAAGCCAGGCGTCGACGGCGCCGGGGACGGCGGCGGCGAGGCCCCCCGCGCCCGGGACGAGGTCGAGGCCCTCCGCCTGGAAGTGGGCGATCGTCGCGCCGGCCGGCGCCGGGCCCTGCCCCGCGAGCACCGTCGCGGGGCCGCCGGCGGCCTGGAAGAGGCCCACGAGATCCCCGCCCGGGCCGTTGAGGTGGGGTTCGACGATGTGCAGCACGAACCCGCCCGCCACGACGGCGTCGAATGCGTTGCCGCCGCGTTCCAGCACGGCCTGCGCGGTCGCCGTGGCCGTGGCATGCGTGGACGCCGCCATGCCGAACGTGCCGGTCAGCTGCGGGCGGGTCGTGAACGCCGGCGGCGGCGTGAAGGCCGTCACCGCGCGCTGCGCGCGATCCAGGCCTCGACCTCGTCCGCCGTCCGCGGGATGTCCGCGGAGAGGTTGACGGGGCCGTCCTCGGTCATGAGGATGTCATCCTCGATCCGCACGCCGATGCCGCGGTACTCCTCGGGGACCGTGAGGTCGTCGATCTGGAAGTACAGGCCCGGTTCGATCGTGAACACCATGCCGGGTTCGAGGAGGCCGTCGTAGTACATCTCCCGCCGCGCCTGCGCGCAGTCGTGCACGTCGATGCCGAGGTGGTGGCTCGTGCCGTGGACCATGTACCGGCGGTGCTGGCCGCCGGTGTCGGCATCCAGTGCCTCTTCGGCCGTCACCGGCAGCAGGCCCCACTCGGCGGTGCGTCGCGCGATGACGGCCATCGCGGCCTCATGCACGGCGCGGAACTTCACACCCGGACGGGCCGCCGCGAATGCCGCGTCGGCGGCTTCGCGCACCGTCTCATAGATCTTCCGCTGGATGTCGGTGAACGTGCCGGAGACCGGGAGCGTGCGCGTGATGTCGGCGGTGTAGAGGCTGTCGACCTCCACGCCCGCGTCGATGAGGATGAGGTCGCCGGGGACCACGGCGCCGTCGTTGCGGGTCCAGTGCAGGTAGCACGCGTGCGGCCCGGAGGCCGCGATCGTGTCGTACCCCTCGCCGTTGCCCTCGGTGCGGGCCCGCAGGTGGAAGACGCCCTCGACGGCGCGCTCTCCGCGCGGCGTGGCGATGATGCGGGGCAGGTCGGCGACGATGTCGTCGAACCCGCGCGCGGTCACCTCGACGGCGAGGCGCATCTGCGCGATCTCGTACTCGTCCTTCACGAGTCGCATCTCCGACACGAAGCGCGTCAGGTCGGCGTCCTCGTCGAGGACGAGCTCGCCGTCCACGTGCGTGAACGCGTCGATGTGCGCGGTCGCGATGCCCACCTCGGCCGCGACGCCGGCCAGCGCGGGCCGCGGGCCGATCCAGAACTCGCCGATCGACGCGTCGCCGTAGAACTCCGCCGTCGTGCGGTCGGCGCGCTCGCGGAGATAGAGGGTGACGTCATGGCCCGTGTCGGTCGGCTCGAACACCAGCACCGAGTCGGGGACGGCGTCGCTGGCCCAGCCGGTCAGGTGCGAGAACGCCGAGTGCGCGCGGAACGGGTAGTCGGTGTCGTTGGAACGCTGCTTGTACGACCCCGCCGGGAACACGAGCCGGCGGCCGGGGAAGGCGGCGGACACGACCTCGCGCCGGGCCGCGGCGTACGGCGCGGCGTCCCGCTGCGGCGGATGCTGGTCGGGGCGCTCGGCCCAGCCCGTGGAGATCGTGTCGAGGAAGCCCTTCGGGAAGGGCTGCTTGCGGTTCGTGGTCGCCTCGGTCTCGGCGATCGTGTCGCTGTCGCTCATACGACCAGTCTCCCACCGTCGCGGCGCGGCGTCGCCCCTCAGCCTGCGGGCTCGAGCTGGACGACGAGCGGACGGTGGTCGCCGCCGGCGCCGTCGAGCGAACGCAGCACGACGGAGCCCGTCGCGCGCCACGCGTCCGTTGCCATGACGTGGTCGATGGGGGTGCCGAGGAGGCTCGGGTACGCGGCGGACCACGTGCCCACGGCGCCGTTCCCCGTCGCGACGGCTGCATCGTGGCAGCGTCCGAGCGTGCCGCCGTCGACGCCCAGGCGGCCCATATTGTCCACCGTCGCGTTGAAGTCGCCCGCCATGATCACGCTGTCGGCGGCGCATTGGTCGGCGAGCCAGGTGAGGTCCGCGCGCCACTCGGCCGTGTCGTCGCGGCGGGGGGCGATGGCGTGCGCGCCGACCACGACCGGGCCGGAGCCGTCCACCGGCATCGCCACGACGGTGGGCACCGTCGTGGTGTTGGTGGTACCTCCCGCGTTGGACTCCACGACGGAGTACTCGCCGAGGTCGGGGGAGATCAGCAGGGTCGTGGAGTTGGCATCCCAGCCGTCGAATTCCTCGTGGTGCGCCCACATCGGCCGGCCCATCTCGCGCATCGCGATCGCGACCTCCTCGCCGGTCTCGATCGTCGTCTCCGGGAGCGAGACGATGTCGGCCTGCATCGCGACGGCGGTCTTCGCGACCAGCTGCGGGTCGGTCGCGGCGCCGGCGGTGTTCCAGGTCATGACCCGCACGGCGGACGCCGTCTTGGCGGGAAGCGCGTCGGTGCCGAGCCCCCGCACCGTGAGGACGCCGGCGTTGGCCACGGCGCCCAGCACCGCGATGACGGCGAGGGATGCCGCGAACGCGCGCATCGGACGGATGAGGCACAGCAGCAGTGCGAGGGCGAGGAGCACGAGGAAGGCGAGGACCACGACGCCGCGGAGCGAGACGACCTGCGCGAACGGAAACGTGCGCTCGAGGCGGAAGAACTGCGGCCACGTCACGACGGCGCTCGCGATCGCCACGACGAGCGTGACGAGGATCCCGAGCAGACGCAGCACGTCGGCGACTCTATGACAGCTGTCTGGGAGTTCTCGGACGCGGCGCGCGCCCGCTCCGGCATCCGGACGCGCGCTACTCTCGGAACATGGCGGCGGGAGCATACGGCGGGGGCGGCGGGGCCGATCTGCACCTGCACTCCGACCACTCCGACGGCACCGAGCCGCCCGCGATGGTCATGGCCGCCGCGCACCGGCATGGCCTGCGCACCGTCGCCCTGACCGACCATGACACGACGTCCGGGTGGACGGAGGCCGCCGAGGCGGCATCCTCCCTCGGGATGACGCTGCTGCCGGGCATGGAGCTCTCCGCGAAGCACGAATGGCGGAGCATCCACGTGCTCGGGTACCTCTTCGACCCCGACGACGAGGGGCTCCGCGCGCTCACCGACCGCATCCGCTCCTCGCGCGTCACCCGGGCCCGCACGATGGCGGACCGCATCGGGCGGGACTACGACCTGGAGTGGGACGACATCGTCGCGCAGACCGCGGTCGGGGCGACGGTGGGGCGACCGCACATCGCGGACGCCCTCGTGGAGAAGGGGCTCGTGCGCGACCGGGGCGAGGCGTTCGCCGGCATCCTGAGTCCGCAGAGCGACTACTACGTGTCCCTGTACGCGCCGGATCCCGTGACGGCGGTCGCGGCGATCGCGGACGCCGGGGGCGTGCCGATCATCGCCCATCCGGCGGGGCGGGCCGGGCTCCTGCCGGACCGCCTCCTCGAGCGGATGCTGGACGCCGGTCTCGCCGGTTTCGAGCTCGGGCACCGGGAGAACGTGGAGCCGGCGCTCGGGACCCTTCGCGACCTCGTCCGGCGCCGGGACCTCATCGCGACGGGATCGAGCGACTACCACGGTCTCGGCAAGCCGAACCTGCCGGGGGAGAACACCACGAGCCCCGAGATGGTCGCCCGCATCATCGCGCGGGCGACGGGCAGCGAGCCCGTCTACCCGTGACCTGAGCCGAGCTCAGCCGAGCCGACGACCCGGCGGGTCAGGCGCCCGCGACGGGAGCGCCCGCGCCGGAGCCGCCGCGGCGGCGGCGACGACGGCGGGGCGGGGCCGGCTTGCCGTCGTGGTGCTCCTTGCCGGCGCCGTCGTGCGTGCCGGCGCCGTCGGCCTCGCGCGACTCCGCACCGCCGTCGGCGGACGCGGCGGCCGGCGCCGCGGCGTCTTCCGCGCCGTCCGCGAAGGTCGCCCCGACGCGGTCCTCGCCCGAGCGACGACGGCGACGGCGGCGCGTGCCGCCTTCGGTCGTGTCGCCGCTTGCGACATCCGCTGCGCGGGCGGGCGGCTGCGTGCGGACCGTCTGGGTCTTCGGGGCCGTCACGATGCGACCCTTCGTGCCGGCCGGGATGTCGAGGTCGGTGTACAGGTGCGGGCTCGACGAGTAGGTCTCGACGGGCTCGGGCTGGCCGAACTCGAGGGCGCGGTTGATGAGCGCCCACTTGTGCATGTCGTCCCAGTCCACGAACGTCACGGCGATGCCGGTCTTGCCGGCACGGCCGGTGCGGCCCGCGCGGTGCAGGTACGCGTGGTCGTCGTCGGGGATGGTGTGGTTGATGACGTGGGTGACGTCGTCCACGTCGATGCCGCGCGCGGCGACGTCGGTGGCGATGAGGACGTCCTTCTTGCCGGCCTTGAACCCGGCCATCGAGCGCTCGCGCGCCTCCTGGCTCATGTCGCCGTGCACCGCGCCGGCGTTGAAGCCGCGGTCGTTGAGCTCGTCGACGAGCTTCTGCGCGGCCCGCTTGGTGCGCGTGAAGACGACGGTCTTGCCGCGGCCCTCGGCCTGCAGGATGCGGGCGATGATCTCGTCCTTGTCCAGCGAGTGCGCGCGGTAGACGAGGTGCTTGATGTTCGCCTGCGTGAGCCCCTCGTCGGGGTCGGTGGCGCGGATGTGGATGGGGTTCGACATGAACCGCCGCGCGAGCGCCACGATCGGGCCGGGCATCGTCGCGGAGAACAGCTGCGTGTGCCGGACGGCGGGAAGCTTGGAGAAGATCTTCTCGATGTCGGGGAGGAACCCGAGGTCGAGCATCTTGTCGGCCTCGTCCAGGACCACCTCGGTCGCGTGGGAGAGGTCGAGCAGGCGCTGGTTGTTCAGGTCGATGAGCCGGCCGGGGGTGCCGACGACGATCTGGGCGCCGGCCTTGAGCTGGTCGATCTGCCCCTCGTACGCCTTGCCGCCGTAGATCGCGACGATGCTCGTGGAGCGGTTGGAGGTGAGCATGTCCATGTCCTCGTAGACCTGGACGGCGAGCTCGCGCGTGGGGACGACGATGAGCGCCTTGACGCCGGGCTCGGGGTTCAGCCCGAGTCGCTGGACGACGGGGATGCCGAACCCGAACGTCTTGCCGGTGCCGGTCTTGGCCTGGCCGATGATGTCCTGGCCGGGAAGGCCGAGCGGGATCGTCTGCTCCTGGATGGGGAACGAATCGACGATGCCCTTGGCGGCGAGGGCGTCGACGATGTCCTGATCGACTCCGAGGTCGGTGAAGGTCGTCACGATGAAAGCCTGTCTGGCGGTGAGAGCCGCCGGGGGTGAGAGGGTCCACGCCCTTTACTCAGCCACAGGCGCGGTGGTCCCGATCCGTCGCCGGGACCCGACCAGCCTACCCGAGCCGACCCGCGCTTCCCGGATGGCGATGCCCGCGCCTCTAGGCTGGGGGCGTGGTCACCTGGTTCTGGCAGCGCAGCTCGCCCGCCGCACGCACCCTCAAGGTGCGCTCCCGCGGGGATCACGGCGATGTGCGCCGGGTCGACTTCGAAGAGCTCGCGCCGGACATCGACACGTTCCTCGGTCAGGCCGCGTACCTGCAGCTCGGCTACTTCGAGACCCTCAGCGAGCTGATCGCGCCGACGCCGGAGCTCTCCCAGAAGGAGTCGCTGTCCCTCGCCGCGGGCGCAGCGCTGAACAAGCATCGTGAGCTCGTGGGGCTCATCCGCGATCGCGGCGACGACCCGCTCGGCCTCATGCTCCCGTTCCGGGAGCCGCTGGACGCGTTCCGCCGCGCGACGCACGGCGCGCGGCAGCTCGAGACGATGCTGTCGGTGCACATCACGGCCGGCATGCTCGACGACTTCTACCTCGCGCTCTCGGCGAGCTACGGGTCGACGGGGAGCCGGGTCGCCGGCATCCTGCGCGGGGACGACGACCGGCAGGCGATCGTGGAGATCGTCACGGCCGCCCTCGCGGCGGATGCCGAGTGGAAGTCGCTCCTGAGCATGTGGGGGCGCCGGCTCGTCGGTGACACGCTGCTCATCGCCCGCGCGGCGCTGCGCCCCCTGTCCCTCGACGCGGCGGGGGAGAAGAAGGTCGAGCCGGTGTTCACCGACCTGCTGGCCGCGCACTCGCGCCGCATGGCGCAGATGGGCCTCGACGCCTGAACCGGGCGCCGCGACGTGCTCCGGGCGCCGATCGGGGTCGCTCCGCGTCGCTTCGGCGCGCCTGAGGCGGCGCGAAGCGCCCCCGATTCGCGGCTTCGCAGCCCGCGGCGCGGGATGGGGGTCGGTCCGCGTCGCTTCGGCGCGCCCGAGGCGGCGCGAAGCGCCCCCGAAACGGGATGCCGCGGGCGCCGACCCGGGACGCCGCCGGCGCGGTCAGCTCAGGCGCAGGCGGGCGCGCTCGTGCGCGTCGTGCGCGGTGCGGCGGCGCGACAGCAGCGTGAGGACCAGCGGCACGACGAGCGCCGTGACGGCGATCGTGGCGAGCCAGATCCAGACGGTCTCGGCCAGGCCCGCCCACGTCAGGACGGCGTACACCAGCCCGGCGGCCACGGTCCCCAGGAGCGGCGCCAGCGCCACGCCGCGCGAGGCGCGCCCGCGCATCGTGAAGTGCAGCACCGCCCCGTACACCGCCCCGAAGATGAGGGCCAGCAGGATCAGCACGTCACGCCACGAAGCCGATGCGGCGGGACTCCTCGGTCCCGATCTCGATGAACGCGATGCCGGCCGTCGGGACGACGTAGCTGTTGCCCTTCGTGTCGGCGAAGGTCACGATGGCCGCGCCCTCGGCGAACGCGTCGGCGACGGTCTTCTTCAGGATGTCGGCCGACTGGTCGGACTCGAAGTTGAGCTCTCGTGCGGTGTTCGTGATGCCGATGCGGATGTCCACGGATGACTGCCTTTCCGGCCCGCAGGGCGGGCGCATCTCGATGCTACGACACCGTGCACAGGGGTCGACGCGCGGCGCGGGCGCTGCTGCACGCTGTCGGCGAACGGTGTCCGCGGCGGCCGCTAGCGTGAAGGGCATGGGTCATCCGCCGCTCCCCGTCGACACCGACGAGGCGCAGCGCACCGTGCTTACCCTTCCGCCCGATGCGTCCGGCGTCGTCGTGGGCGCGCCGGGCACGGGCAAGACCCGCACGATCGTGGAGCGGGTCGCCCGGCTCGTCGCCGACGGGATGCCCCCCGAGGCGCTGATCGTGCTCACCCCGACCCGGCAGGCGGCCACCTCCCTGCGCGACCGGCTCGCCCTCGCCGTCGGGGTCGCCACGACGGGACCGCTCGCCCGCTCCGTCGCCGCATTCGCGTATCAGCTCGTGCGCGCCGAGATGGTCCGCACGGCCGCGGAGCCTCCGCAGCTGCTGACGGGACCCGACGAGGATCAGCTCGTCGCCGACCTCCTCGCCGGCGACGCGGAGGACGAGCAGGCGGGCCCGTCCCGCTGGCCCGACTGGCTGCCCGCCGAGGTCCGCGCGACCCGCGGGTTCCGCACCGAGGTGCGGGCGTTCCTCGCGGAGTGCACGACGCTCGGGATCGAGCCGGACGCGCTCGCGGCGCGGGCCGCCGCGGAGGACCGGCCGGTCTGGGCGTCGATGGCGTCGTTCGCACGGGAGTACCACCGCGTCCGCGCCGACATGCGCGGCGCGCATCGGGATGCCGCGGGCCTCGTGCGCGAGGCCGTGGGTCTCGCGCGGGCGGGCGGCGGCGCGCAGGGCGCGTTCGCGCAGCTCCGCGCGATCCTCGTCGACGACGCACAAGAGCTGACCCTCGGCGGCGTGGAGCTGCTTGAGGCCTGCCGCGACCGCGGCATCGCCGTGCTCGCCTTCGGCGACCCCGACGTCGCATCGGGCGCGTTCCGCGGCGCGACGCCGGAGAACTTCGCGCGGCTCGCGGCATCCGGTCGGGTCCACGTCCTCCCCGTGGTGCACCGCGGCACTCCCGGGCAGCGCGACCTGACCGCCGAGGTGACATCGCGGATCGGGGCGGCGGGCGTCGTCGCGCACCGGCAGCGCCCGACGGCCGCGGAACCGGACGGCACGGTGCGCGCCCTCGCGCTGCGATCCCCGGCCGAGGAGCACGACGCCATCGCGCGGCTGCTCCGCGAACGGCACGTGCACGCCGGGGTCCCGTGGTCGGACTGCGTCGTCATCGCCCACGACACGCGGCAGGTGCTGACCCTGGAGGCCGAGCTCGCGGCACGCGAGGTCCCCACCCGCGCGACGGGGCAGGGGGCACCGCTCGCCGGCGCCCGCGCCGTCCGGGACCTGCTGCGCCTGGTCCTCCTCGCCGCCCGCGACAGCGCCGAGTGGACGAACGACGAGGTCGGGGACGCGCTGCGCGGCGCGGGCCTGGATCCCGTCGAGCTGCGGCGCCTACGCACCGCCCTGCGTCATCAGACCCTGCGTCATCAGACCCTGCGCCAGGCGGCGGGCGCCCCGGCGACGCCCGGCACGGTCGAACCGACCGGGGCGGCGCTGCTCGCGTCCGCGCTCGCGCACCCCGCCGAGTTCGCGCTCGTCGACACGAGCGAGGCGCGGCGCGCCGCGCGCATCGGCACGGCCATCGCGGCGCTGCGCACACAGCTCGAGTCCGACGCCACCGCGCACGAGCTGCTGTGGACGGCATGGGAGAGCCTCGACGGGCAGCGCGCCTGGCAGGCCGCGGCCGCCGGGCACGGTCCGCTCGCCGAGCAGGCCGGGCGCGAGCTCGACGCCGTCGTGGCCCTGTTCCAGGCCGCGAAGCGGCACGGCGAACGCGACGACGGCACCGCGCCGCTGGCCTTCCTCCGCGGCGTCCTCGACTCCGACGTCGCGGAGGACCGCCTCGGCGGCCCCGCCCCGGACGGGGTCGTGCAGGTGCTGACGCCCGCGGCCGCGCTCGGCACCGAGTTCGACACCGTCGTCGTGGCCGGCGTGCAGGACGGCGTGTGGCCGAACCTGCGGGCGCGCGGCAGCCTCCTGGAGACGTGGCGGCTGTCGGCGCCGGGGGATGCGGATGCCGTCGACCGGCGCCGCGGCGTGCTGCACGACGAACTGCGGCTCTTCGCCCGTGCCGTCTCGCGGGCCCGCGCGCTCCTGGTCGTCACGGCCGTGGACGACGACGACACGGGGCCCAGCGCCCTGTTCGAGCTGCTGCCGCCCGCGGACGGCGTCGGACCCGAGCACCCGCTGTCGCTGCGGGGCCTCGTCGCCCAGCATCGCCGCGTCCTCACCGAGCCGCGGTCGAGCGCCGCGGCGCAGACGCACGCCGCGGGGCAGCTCGCGCTCCTCGCCGCAGCCGGCGTCGCCGGCGCCGACCCCGCGGAGTGGTACGGCATCCGGCCACCCACCTCCACGGCGCCGCTGCGCGACCTCGACCGGGAAGATGTGCGGGTCTCGCCGTCCCGCCTGCACACGCTCGACGAGTGCGAGCTGAACTGGGTCATCGGCGACCTCGGCGGCGACAGCGGCGGCGCCGTCGCCGGCCTCGGCACGATCGTGCACGCCGCGCTCGAGCATGCCGAGGGCATCGACGAGGAGTCGCTGTGGGCCGTGGTGGAGGCGCGCTGGGGCGAGCTGGACTTCGAGTCCGCGTGGCGCGACCGCGCCGAGCGCACGCGGGCCCGCGAGCTCGTCCGGCGCCTGGCCGTGTACCTCCGCCGGTTCGAGGCGTCCGGCGGGCGCCTCATCGGCGTCGAGCCGCACTTCGAGATCCCGATCCCCGTCGAGGAGGGCGCCGCGCACGGCGCGATCCTCAGCGGCTACATCGACCGCGTCGAGCTCACCGGCGACGGGAGCGTCGTCATCGTGGATCTGAAGACCGGCAAGCGCGAGCCGCAGACCGATGAGAAGGTCGGCGACCACCCGCAGCTCGCGGCGTATCAGCTCGCCTTCGAGTCCGGCGCGATCCCGGAGGCGGCCGGGCACCCCGGAGGCGGCGCGAAGCTCCTCGTGCTGCGCCCCACGGCGACGAAGAAGGACTATGCGGAGCCGCGCCAAGCACCGTTCACCGAGGAGACGCGCGCGGCGTTCCTCGGCCGCGTGCAGGATGCCGTCCGCGTCATGCGCGGCACGACCTTCACGGCGCCGTACGAGGAGCACTGCCGCGACGACCACTCGTACGGGCTCTGCCGCATCCACACGATCGGGGCGGTGAGCGCGTCATGACCGCCTCGGCCCGCACCCTCTCCCCGGAGACCATCGCGGCGGCGCTCGGACAGTTCCCGCCGACGGCCGAGCAGTCCCGCGTCATCGCCGCGCCACTCGCCCCCGCGCTCGTCGTCGCGGGCGCCGGGAGCGGCAAGACGGAGACGATGGCGGGGCGGGTCGTCTGGCTCGTCGCCAACGGGCTCGTCCGCCGCGACCAGGTGCTCGGCCTCACCTTCACGCGCAAGGCCGCGGGGGAGCTCGCCGAGCGCATCCACCTGCGCCTGCAGCGGCTCGCCGAGTTCGAGGCGCGGGGGCTCCTGCCGCTCCTGCCCGACCTGCACGCCGCGGGCCGGCTCGACGTCTTCGCGCGACTGGAGCGCGCCGGCGCCGGCGCGTCCTCGCGGCGCCTCGCGCTCGACGAGCTGGGCGGCAGCACCCCCGCCGCCCCCGACGGCGATGCCCTCCTGCACCGGCCGACGGTCGCGACCTACAACGCCTTCGCCGACCAGATCGTGCGGGAGAACGCCGTCCGGGTCGGCCGGGACGCCGAGGTCGCGGTCCTGAGCGAATCGGCGGCGTGGCTGCTCATGCGCCGCGTCGTGCTCGACTCCGACGATCCGCGCCTCGAGGAGCGGGAGGAGGCGCTGCGCACCGTCATCGACGCCGCCCTGCGGATCGCGCGCGACGCCACCGACAACCTCGTCGACCTCGACGAGCTCGCCGCGTTCCCCGCCCGGTTCGCCACGGTGCGGGGCCGCGAATCGACGTCGGCGCGCGTCACCGTGTACGCCGACGTCGCGAAGGCGGCGACGGCGGTCGGCGGACTCGCCGTGCTCGTCGACCTCGCGCGGGAGTACGCCGCGCAGAAGCGCCGCCTCGGGGTCATCGACTTCTCCGACCAGGTCGCCGGTGCCGTCGAGATCGTCCGCGGGCACGCGGCTGTGCGGGATGAGCTCCGCGACCGCTACCGCGTCGTCCTCCTCGACGAGTACCAGGACACCTCGGTCGTGCAGACCGACCTCCTCGGCACCGCGTTCCGCGACACCGCGGTCATGGCCGTCGGCGACCCGCACCAGTCCATCTACGGGTGGCGCGGGGCGAGCGCGGGAAACCTCGGGGACTTCGCGGCCGCGTTCTCGGCGGCGGGGGCCAGCGCCCGGTTCTCACTCATGACGAGCTGGCGCAACAGCGACGACGTCCTGACGGCGGCGGGCGCCGTGCTCGCCCCGCTCGCGGATTCCTCGCCGGTGCCGGTCGAACCGCTCCGGCCCCGCCCCGGTGCCCCGCGCGGACGCGTCGACATCGCATTCGAGGCCGACATCGACGCCGAGGCCGAGCGGGTCGCGGCGTGGTTCGCCGACATCCGCGTGCAGCGCACCGGCGAGGCGACGACCGGCGCCATCCTCTTCCGCAGCAAGAAGCACATGGTCCGCTTCGCCGACGCCCTCGGCCGGCGCGCGATCCCGCACCGGATCCTGGGACTCGGCGGTCTCCTCAGCACCCCCGAGGTCGTCGACGTCGTCGCGGCGCTGCGCGTCATCAGCGACCCGCGGGCGGGGTCCGCGCTCCTCCGCCTCCTCGCCGGCCCCCGCTGGGCGATCGGTCTCGCCGACCTTCGCGCGCTCGCGCAGCTCGGACGGAGGATCGCGCGGCACGACGCGGCCCTGCAGCCCCTCGAACCCGAGATCGCGGAGCGGATGCGGGCATCGGCCGGCGACGAGGAGGGCTCCCTCATCGACGCGCTCGACTTCGTGCTGCGCCATCCCGCCGATCACGGCTGGCTCGCCGAGCTCACCCCCGCGGCGCGGGAACGCCTGCGCGATGCGGCCGGGGTCTTCGCGGGTCTCCGCCGGGCGGCGGGGATGCCGATCCCCGAGCTCGTCCGGCTCATCGAGCTGGAGCTGCGGCTGGACGTCGAGCTCGCCGCAAACGAGGCGCGCGGCCCGGCGCGGATCGCGGGCGACCAGCTGCGCGCGTTCGTCGACGAGCTGCACGGCTTCCTCGCGACCGACGAGAGCGGGTCGCTCACGAGCCTGCTCGCCTGGCTCGACCATGCGGAGCGCCTCGACGAGTTCGCACCGCGCACCGAGCCCCCCGAGGACGATGTCGTGCAGCTCCTCACGATCCACGGCAGCAAGGGGCTGGAGTGGGATGCCGTGGCGGTCGTGCGGCTCGTGGAGGACGAACTGCCCACCCGCTCCAAGGACAGACAGGGCTGGCTCGGCTTCGGCGTCCTGCCGTACTCGTTCCGCGGCGACGCCCGGTGGCTGCCCCGCCTGGCGTGGGAGGCGCACGAGGCTCCGACGCAGCAGCACCTCCGGGACGCCCTCGAGGCGTTCGGCGAGGAGAATCGGGCCCGTCAGATCGCGGAGGAGCGCCGTCTCGCCTACGTCGCCGTCACACGCGCGCGCGACCGCCTGCTGCTCACCGGCTCCAGCTGGTCGGGCACGAAGAAGCCGCGCGAAGCGAGCCCGTTCCTCCGGGAGATCGCGGACGCCCTCGGCGCGTCGCTTCCCGAGATCGAGCCCGGCGAGAACCCGTTCGAGGGGGAGCGGCGCCTGCTGCAGTGGCCCCTCGACGCCCTCGGCGGTCGCCGACTGGCCGTGGAGCGCGCCGCGGCGGCCGTCGCGGCGGCCCAGGCCGCGCCCCCCGCGGAGCCGTCCCGCGATCTCGCGCTGCTGCTCGCCGAGCGGGCGTCCCGGGCCGCCGGCGGGACGGGACGCGCCCCCACCCGCATCCCCGCATCGCGGTTCAAGGACTTCGCCACCGACTACGCCGCCGCCGTCGCCGCCGCGACCCGGCCGCTCCCGGAGCGGCCCTACCGGCAGACCCGGCTCGGCACCCTCTTCCACGCCTGGGTCGAGCAGCGGTCCGGGCTCACGGGGCTCGGGATGTCGATCGACGACGCGCTGTGGGAGGCCGAGGACGACACGCCGGGCGCGGCGCACCCGGACGCCGACGCCCTCGAGCGGCTCATCGCGAACTTCCTCGCCTCGGAGTGGGCGTCGCTGCAGCCCATCGAGGTGGAGACCGAGATCGACTTCGCCGATGAGGACGCCCTCGGCGACGGGCAGCCGCACGTCATCATCTGCAAGCTGGATGCCGTGTACCGCCGGGCGGACGGCCGCATCGAGATCGTCGACTGGAAGACCGGGCGACCGCCGCGCACCCCGCAGGAGCGCCGGGAGCGGATGATGCAGCTCGAGCTGTACCGTCGCGCGTATCACGCCAAGCACGGCGTCCCGCTCGAGCAGATCGACGTCGCGCTGTACTACGTCGCGGACGACCTCGTGCTGCGCGGCTGAGCCGGGGGCGCGGTCAGGCCGTGCCGGTCCAGCGGCGGAGGGCGTTGCGCGCCGACGTGCCGGGGTCGTCGCCGTCGTCCTCGGCCTCCGCGGCGTCGGCCTCCGCAGCGCGCGCGCCCGCCGTGCGGGCGACGTCGCCGGTGTGCGCGGCGACGCTCTGCGGCGACCAGTCGGACAGCTCGATCGGCATCGTCTCGATGTCGGGCGCCGGACCGTCCGCGTCATCCGCGTCGTCCATCGCGAACGCGGATATCGTGCCGGCGTCGTACGTGTCGGTGTGCATCGACGTGTCGACCTCGCCGGTGGCGTCCGGCACGCGACGGATCGCGGCGAACGCGTCGTCGACGGTCACCCGCGGCTGCGTCAGCGGCGGCTCGTCGCGGACGTTCTCGTCCAACGCCTCCAGCAGCGCGACGGCGTCGCCGACGACCGACTCCGCACCCACGGCGTGGCCGTGCACGAGCCACTTCGCGAACTCCAGCTCGGCGTGCAGCCGCGCCCGCTCGGCGATGAGCGCATCCGGCGCGCGGTGCGAGGCGTGCGTGTAGGCGTCCAGGACGTCTTCGCGTGCGTCCGTCGCCGATGCCAGCCAGCGCAGGTCGGTCGCCGGGTCGCCCGCGCTCAGCCCACCCCAGGTGAGGAGCCCCGTGACGGCGGGGACGCCGTCCTCGTCGTCCTCGAGGACGAACGATGCCGGTTCCACGCCGCCGAGGACGACCGTGGTCTCGAAGCGCCACAGGACGTCGGCGGCGACGGCGGTGCTCCAGCGGCGGAGGAGCCCGAAGGGCAGGCGACCGGTGGCCTCGGCGCGGTCGAGCAGGCGCTCGACCTCATCGCGCACCTGCATCGCGGTGAGCACCGGGAGACCGGCGTCGCGGACGACCGTGACCGGCAGGTCGTGGACGGCGGCGAGGGCGAGGCCGATCGCGGTGGCGACGCCGGGGCCGGCGGGGATGTGCGCCGCATCGACCCGGTAGCCGGGGAGCATGGTCTGCACGAGGGCGTGCATGCCGTCCACCGTCGTCTCGCCCAGCACATCGGGGGCACGGAAGGGCAGGACGCCGCGGACGCCGGCCGACAGGGCGCGCAGCGCCCGGGCCTCCGCCCGGAGGTCGCCGTCGGCGTCGACGTCCACGGGCACGCGGACGACGACCCGGCGGCCGTCATCGAGGGTCGCGACGGCACTGTCGTACCGTCCCGACGAGCCTTCGGTGAGCGCGCCGACCCTCACGACCCCGATCCGGGGGAGGGCGGACGTCACCGACGCGGCTAGAGTGAGAGGTGAGCGTGCCATGCCCCCAGGGTAGGCGGGGCACGCCCCGGCGCCCACGCGCCACGCCCGGCAAGAGAGGTCCTCGATGACGTCGCAGGAGTCTTTCCCGCCGCCCGCTCTGGCGCGGGCGAGCCTGGACCGGGCCGCCGACGAGCGGCTCGAGGACGGACTCGTCGACCGCCTGCGCGCGGCGGGCGACACGCACGTCCTCGTCGTGCACGGCGACCGCGCCCCCGTGGCGGGAGCCGCCCTGCACTACGTCACCCCCGCCGAGGTGCACGGCGACGGGGAGTGGGCCTTCCTCGGGCGCGATGACGCCGGCGCCCCCGTCCTCGTCGCCGCGTTCCCCTCCGCCGCCCCCACGCCCGTCGACGCGCCGGGCTGGGAGTCGCTGCGCGTCATCGGCGGCGAGCTGTCCGCCTCCGATGCGGGCGCCTTCGTCGAAGCGCTGAGTCTCGGCCGCTGGCTGCTGGACGCGCCGTTCTGCCCGGCATGCGGAACGCGTGCCGTCATCCGCTCCGCGGGCTGGGCGCGCACGTGCCCCGCGTGCGGGCGTGAGCACTTCCCGCGCACCGATCCCGCCGTGATCGTCGCCGTGCTGAGCGCGGACGGCGAGCGCATCCTGCTCGGCAAGAACGCCCTGTGGGCGGCCCAGAACCGGTACTCGACGTTCGCCGGCTTCGTGGAGGCGGGGGAGTCCCTCGAGTCCGCCGTCGGGCGGGAGATCTTCGAGGAGGCCGGCGTGCACCTCACGGACCTGCGCTACCTCGGTTCGCAGGCCTGGCCGTACCCCCGCTCCCTCATGCTCGGCTTCCACGCGACGGCCGTCGACGCCGCCGCCGCGCGGGCGGACGGCGAGGAGATCGTCGACGTGCGCTGGTTCACGCGCGACGAGATCGCGGTGGCGCTGCGCGGCGAGGCGGACTTCGGCCTCCCGGGCACCGCGTCCATCGCGCACCGCCTCATCCTCGATTGGCACGCCGGATGAGCGATCGCGCCCTCGAGGGCCTGGACGAACGCCAGCGGGAGGCGGCATCCGTCCTCCGGGGACCGGTGTGCGTGCTCGCCGGCGCCGGCACCGGCAAGACCCGCGTCATCACGCATCGCATCGCCCACGGCGTCGACACCGGCGCGTACTCGCCGGGCCGCGTCATGGCGGTGACCTTCACGGCGAAGGCGGCGGGCGAGATGCGCGGCCGTCTCCGCGCGCTCGGCGTCGAGGGTGTGGCCGCCCGCACCTTCCACGCGGCGGCGCTCGCGCAGCTGAACTTCTTCTGGCCGCAGGTCGCGAAAGACACCGCGCCCAGCATCGTCGACAACAAGGTGCGCCTCCTCGGGCAGGCCGCCGATGCGCTGCGCATGCGGCTGGACGGTGCGACCCTCCGGGACGTCGCGAGCCGCATCGAGTCGCGCAAGGTGACGATGCGGACGATCGAGCAGGACGCCGCCGCGCGCCCGCAGGGTCTCGGCCGCGTCGAACTCGGCGCCCTCGTCGACCTGCAGCGCGCCTACGAGAAGCTCAAGGACCAGCGCCGTCAGCTCGACTTCGAAGACGTCCTCCTCGCGTGCGCCGGGATGCTGGAGTCCGAGCCGCGCGTCCAGGCGGCCGTCCACGAGCAGTACCGCCATTTCACGGTGGACGAGTTCCAGGACATCTCGCCGCTGCAGCACCGCCTCATGGAGCTGTGGCTCGGCGACCGTCAGGACTTCTGCGCCGTCGGCGACGCCAGCCAGACCATCTACTCGTTCGCCGGCGCCGAACCGCGCTACCTGCTGGAGTTCGCCGACCGGTACGAGGACGCGCACGTCGTGCGGCTGGAGCGCAACTACCGGTCGGATGCCGCCGTCCTCGCCGTCGCCAACGAGCTCATGCGGGGCCGTCCCGGCGCGCTCGAGCTCGTCTCGGCGGCCCCGCCGGGACCGACGCCGGAGGTCCGGGCGTACGAGGACGACGCGGCCGAGGCCAGCGGCGTCGCCGCGGCGGTCGCGGCGCAGACGGCGGCGGGCGTCGATCCCCGCCGCATCGCCGTGCTGTACCGCGCGAACGCGCAGTCCGCGCCGCTGCTCGCGGCGCTCGCCGCCCGCGGCGTCGCGGCGACCGTGCTCGGCGGCAAGCGGTTCTTCGACATCCCGGAGGTGCGGCAGGCGCTCCTGGCGCTGCGGGGCGCGTCGGTCGCGCCCGTGGAGACCACGTTCGTCGCGGCCGTCCGCGACGTGCTGCGCTCCCTGGGGCTCACCGACGAGCCGCCGCCGGCCGGCGGCGCGCTCCGCGACGCGTGGGAGGCCCGCGCGGCGCTGCTGCGGCTCGCGGAGGAGGCGCCGGAGGGCACCACCCTGCGGAGCTTCACCGACACGCTCACGGCGCGCGCGAAGGACCAGCACGAACCGTCCATGCGCACCGTCACGCTCGCGACCCTGCACGCCGCGAAGGGACTCGAGTGGGATCACGTGCACCTCGTCGGCCTCGCCGAAGGGCTTCTGCCGATCTCCTACGCGACGACCTTCGAGCAGGTGGACGAGGAGCGCCGCCTCGCCTACGTCGGCATCACGCGGGCCGCGCGAACGCTGACGCTGTCGTGGGCGCGCACGGGCGGGCATCGCGAGCGTCAGCCGTCCCGCTTCCTGCGGGAGATTGGCACAGGCACGCTGCGTGCGGTCGATGGGCGTGCCAGCTCCGCCGCACGCTCTCGCCGCTGAGGGTGACCGACGCCCCCGGGACGCCGCCGCCGACGAGCCGGGCGGCCAGCAGCGCGGCCTCCAGGAGCAGCGCGGGCTCGGTCGGCGCCGGCCCCCGCGCGAGCAGCTGAGCGGCCACGAGCGGCCAGGTCGGGTCGCCGTCGCGGCGGTGCGCGTGCAGGCACGCGAGGCAGGCCGTGACACCCGGGATCACGAGCGGCCCGACCGTGACCCGGTCCCCGGCCAGCTCGACCGGGATGTGCGGCGCATCCCGGGAGACGAGCCGTGCGGCGCGCAGCGGATCGAGCAGCCGGAAGGCGACCGCCACGACCGGGAGGCGCGGGCCGCCGTCCTCGACGGGCCACGCCGTGCAGCCTGTGACGTCGAGGCCGCCGCCGCGGAGCCCTGCCAGCAGGATCTCCGTCTCGTCGCGCCCGAACGACTCGGGCACCTCGACGCGCACGCGTGGAGCCGTCGCGGGGACCCGTCCGAGGGCGCCGCCGATGCGCCGGAGGAACGCATCCGCCTCGCCCGGCGCGGCGCCGAAGCTCGCCGCGAGGGGCAGCAGCATGGCATCCGGGATGCCGTCCACGAGCGCGTCGAGCAGGCGCTCCTGCCACGGCGCGACATCGTCGACGCGGGCGACGGACTCGGGACCGAGCTGGATGCTGGACGGGCTCCGCCACAGCGGCGGATGGGAGGGGGCGAGGCGCAGCATCTGCCGATTGTGCGCCCGATGATCCTCCCGGGTGCGGATGCTCCACAGCCGACGCCCACGGCGCAGCCGGCACCTCGCTGGGGAGGAGGCGCCGCAGCCCCGCCGCGTCAAACCGGTCGCGGGTCCTGGGGAGCGTCGTCTCCGGGGTCCCCGTCGTCCGCGCCGTCGTCCGCGGACGTCTCGGCATCCCGTCCCGCGGCCGCCTCGTCCAGCAGCGCGTCCAGCGCGTCGTCGAACGCATCGCGCGCGGGCTCCTCGCCGCGGGCGCGGGCCTGCAGCCGCGCGACGAGTCCGGCCGGGTCGTCGATGTCCTCCGCGGTCGGCATGAGGTCGGGGTAGTCCCACAGGCTGTCGCGCGCCTCGGTGCCGACGGCATCCGTCACCGCACGCCACATGGCCGCCGCCTCGCGGAGGCGGCGCGGTCGCAGCTCGAGGCCGACGAGGGAACCCATCGCCTGCTCGGCCGGTCCGCCCACGGCCCGCCGGCGGCGCACCGCCTCGGCGATCCGGTCCGCGGCGGGCAGGCGCTGCGTCGCGTCGGCCGTGACGACGTCGACCCAGCCCTCGATCGTGGCGAGGAGGTTCTCCAGCCGCGTGAGGGCGGTCGTCTGGGACTCGGAGCGCTGCGGCAGCAGGGCGCCGCTCTCCAGCGCCGCCTTCAGCTCCTCCGGCGCCGACGGGTCGAACCGCGACGCGAGCTCCTCGAGCGCGTCCATGTCGACGTGGATGCCGCGGGCGAAGTCGGTCACCTGCGAGATCACGTGCAGCCGCAGCCAGCGCGCGTGCCGGAACAGCCGGGCGTGCGCGAGCTCACGGGTCGCGAGGTACAGGGCGAGCTGCTCCTCGTCGATCTCCAGGTCGCGGCGGAAGTCCGCGAAGTTCTGCGGCAGGATGGCGGCGTCGCCGTCCGGCATGACGGGGATGCCGACGTCGCCGCCGGAGACCACCTCGAGCGAGAGGCGGCCGATGACGGCGCCGAGCTGCGCCGCGAACAGCGACCCGCCGACGGTGCGCATGAGGCGTCCGGCGCCCGCGACGATCCCCTTCATCTCCTCGGGCGTCTGCGCGTCGATGGCCGCCGTCATGGCATCGGCGATGGAGTTGGCGACGGGCTCGGCGAGCTCCTGCCACACCGGCAGCGTCGCCTCCACCCACTGTCCGCGGGTGAGCGCGCGCGCCGGGGCGGCGAGGTCGGAGATCGACGTCGCCTCGCTCAGCCACAGCGTCGCGAGCGAAAACGCATGGTCGAAGTCCTGGCGGTCGCCGGCGGAGATGCTGAGGCCGTCCTTGTTGGCGAGGTGCAGCGCCTGCGTCTTCGCCGCGTTCCAATCGATGCCGTCCGCGCCGGAGGCGAAGACGCCCTGCATCTGCCGCATCATCTGCTGCAGCATCGCCGGGTCGACGCCGAGGCCGGAGAGGCGCTGCAGAGCCTCGGGGTCGAGGCCGCCCTGACCTCCCAGGAGGTTGCGCAGCAGCTCCTGGAATTCGTCTTCGGGGGAGCGGTCGTCCTCAGCCATGTGCAGGGGCCTTTCAGCAGGGAGCAGGCGTCTCGCTCTACGCTAGTCGGGGTCTTCGCCGCGCAGTCCGCGCACGGGGACCTCGCGCTTACGCCGGCCGCGAACGACCGGCTCAGGAAGGTCACCCGTGGCACTGTTCGACGAGAACGTGACGATCACCCCCGCGCCGCGCCGTCGGATGTCGCGCACGGTGACCACGGGGATCTGGGCGCTCACCGTCGCGCTGATCGCGCTCCTCGCCCTCACGGTCCTGCCGACGACGTACGTCATCCAGCGACCCGGCCCGGTCTTCAACACGCTGGGCACCGCCACCGGCTCCGACGGCGCCGACGTGCCGCTCATCTCCGTCGACGGGGCGAAGACCTTCCCGACCGCGGGATCCCTGGACCTGCTGACCGTGCAGGTCGTCGGCAACCGCGAGCGCACGCCGTCCTGGTTCGAACTGGCCGTCGCCTGGTTCGACTCCTCGCGGGCGGTGCTGCCGCTGGACGAGGTGTTCCCGGAGGGCCAGTCCACCGAGCAGCGCAACGAGCAGAGCGCCGTGCAGATGGTCGACTCGCAGAAGGAGGCGACCGCCGCGGCGCTCGTCGAGCTCGGCTACGACGTCCACCCGATGGTGCGGGTGCACTCCCTCACGGACGACTCCGCGGCGCAGGGCATCCTCCAGCCGGACGACATCATCCGCGCGGCCGAGGGCACACCCCTCACCGACACCGAGACGCTCCGGAAGATCATCAACGCCGGCGACGGCGCCCCCGTCGAGCTCACCGTCGAACGGGACGGCGAGGAGCTGACCGAATCGATCACGCCGCGCGAGGGCGAGATCGAGGGGGAGTCGACGTGGCTGATCGGAGTGAGCACGCTGCACGACTACGACTTCCCGATCGACGTCACGATCCAGCTCAACAACGTCGGCGGGCCGAGCGCCGGGATGATGTTCGCGCTCGGGATCATCGACACGCTCACCCCCGGCGAGCTCAACGGCGGCGCGGACGTCGCCGGGACCGGCACGATCGACGCCGCAGGCACGGTCGGCCCCATCGGCGGCATCCGCCAGAAGCTCTACGGCGCCCGGGACGCCGGGGCCGAGTGGTTCCTCGCGCCCGCGGACAACTGCGACGAGGTCGCCGGGCACGTCCCGGCCGATCTGCAGGTCTTCGCGGTCGCGACGCTCGACGACGCGCAGGACGTGCTAGCGGCCATCCGGAGCGACGGCGACCTGGCGGACCTGCCCACCTGCGACGCCGGCTGAGCGTTCGCCGGGTGCGGCGCCCGCCCTCCGGCCCCCGCCTAGGATGGACGGGTGACCACGACCTCTGCGCCGACCCAGGCCACACCGAGTCCGTTCCGCCGTGCAGTGACGATCACGCTCGTCGTGATCGCCGCGCTCGTGGTGGCCTTCTTCGTCTTCGCGAGCCTCTTCGCCGACTGGCTGTGGTACCGCCAGCTCGGCTTCGACGGCGTGCTCGTGACGCAGTGGACCGCCCGGATCGTGATGTTCCTCGTCGGCTTCGTCGCGATGGCCCTCCCGGTGTTCGCCGCGATCCAGCTCGCGTACCGCCTCCGCCCCGTCTACGCACGGCTGAGCTCGCAGCTGGACCACTACCAGGAGGTCGTCGAACCGCTCCGCCGGCTCGCGATGTGGGGCATCCCGGTGTTCTTCGGCTTCTTCGCCGGGTTCGCCGCCTCCGCCCAGTGGGAGACCATCTGGCTGTGGCGCAACGGCGTCACGACCGGCGACGCCGACCCGGAGTTCGGGCTGGACACCGGGTTCTACCTCTTCCAGCTGCCGGCCTACAGCGCGGTCCTCGGCTTCGCGTCCGCCGTCCTGCTGGTCTGCCTCGTCGTGACGGCCCTCGTCGCGTATCTCTACGGCTCCGTCCGGATCGGCCAGCGGGAGCTGCGCATCTCCAAGGCCGCGCGCATCCAGCTCGCGATCATCGCCGGCGTCTACCTCCTCGTGCAGGCCGCGAGCCTGTGGCTCGACCGCTACAAGACGCTGCTCTCCGAGGGCGACCGGATCACCGGTGCCGCCTACGTCGAGGTCAACGCGATCATCCCCGGCCAGACGATCCTCGCGATCGCCGCCGCGATCGTGGCGCTGCTCTTCTTCGTCACCGCCGTCATCGGCCGGTGGCGGTTCCCGCTCATCGCGACGGGCCTCCTCATCGTCTCCTCCCTCGTCGTCGGCGTCGCCTACCCGTGGGTGCTCTTCAACATCCAGGTGCGGCCGAACCAGCAGAACCTGGAGAGCGAGTACTACCAGCGCAACATCGACGCCACGAAGCTCGCGTACGGCATCGACGGGCTCGAGAAGAGCGACTTCCAGGCCGTCACCGACGCCGCCCCCGGCCAGCTGCGCGCGGACGCCGAGACGACGGCATCCATCCGCATCATGGACCCGGCGATCATCAGCCCGACGATCCGGCAGCTCGAGCAGTACCGCGGCTACTACCAGTTCACCGACCCCATGGACGTCGACCGCTACGAGATCGACGGGACGTCGCAGGATGCCGTCGTGTCGGTGCGCGAGCTGGACATGACGCAGCTGGGGCAGGCCGCGTCCTGGTACAACACGACCCTCGTGTACACCCACGGCTACGGCATGGTCGCGGCCAAGGGCAACGCGCGCACGGCCGACGGCAACCCGCAGTTCCTCGAGCGCGGCATCCCGACCGCCGGTGAGCTCACCGACGGCGAGAAGTACGAGCCCCGCGTGTACTTCGGCGAGACCTCGCCGCTGTACTCGATCGTGGGCGCGCCGGACGGCACCGACGACATCGAGCTGGATTACCCGCGCGGCTCGGACGGCGCCGCGCAGACGAAGACCACGTTCTCCGGAGACGGCGGCCCCGAGGTGGGGAGCGTCCTGAACCGCCTCATCTACTCGATGAAGTTCCAGTCCACCGACATCCTGTTCTCGGACGCCATCAACGACGAGTCGCAGATCCTCTACGACCGCGACCCCGTGACGCGCGTGAAGAAGGCGGCGCCGTACCTCGAGCTCGACAACGACCCGTACCCGTCCGTCGTGGACGGCCGGATCGTCTGGATCGTCGACGGCTATACGCTCAGCGCCAACTACCCGTACTCCTCGATCGTGAGCCTCCGGGACGCGATCAGCGACACGACGAACACGGCGCCCCGCGTGGCCCTCGACGACGTCAACTACATCCGCAACTCCGTGAAGGCCACCGTCGACGCCTATGACGGATCGGTGACCCTCTACGCGTGGGACGAGGAAGACCCGCTGCTGCAGGCGTGGCAGAACATCTATCCCAACACGGTCGAGCCGATCTCGGAGATGTCCGGCGACCTCATGAGCCACGTGCGGTACCCGACCGACCTCTTCAAGGTGCAGCGCGCCATGCTCGGCACCTACCACGTCGACGACGCGGCCTCCTTCTACGCCCGGGACAACGCCTGGAAGACGCCCGATGACCCGGTGTCCAAGACCACGGTGCTGCAGCCGCCGTATTACCTGACGATGCAGATGCCGGGCCAGGACGCCCCGAGCTTCTCCATGTTCACCTCGTTCATCCCCGCCTCGGTGGGCGACAACGCGCGGAACGTCCTGATGGGCTACCTCGCCGTCGACTCGAACGCCGGCAACGCCGACGGCAAGAAGGCGGAGGGCTACGGGAAGCTCCGGATGCTGGAGATCAGCGCCGACGTGAGCGTTCCCGGCCCCGGCCAGGTGCAGAACACGTTCAACTCGGACGACACGATCTCCTCGCAGCTGAACCTGCTCAAGCAGGGCCAGTCCGAGGTGCTCAACGGCAACCTCCTGACCCTCCCGGTCGGCGGTGGCCTGCTGTACGTCCAGCCCGTGTTCGTGCAGGCCTCCAGCGGCACGCAGCTGCCGACGCTGCGGAAGATCCTCGTCGCGTTCGGCGACGAGGTCGCCTTCGAGGACACCCTGCAGGAAGCGCTCGACGAGCTCTTCGGCGGCGATTCCGGCGCGAGCGCCGGCGACGGGGAGGTCACCCCGAGCCCCGACCCGTCCGAGACGCCGACACCCGACGATCCGGCCGACCCCGGCATCCCGGTGGATGAGATGCAGGCGGCGCTGGACGAGGCCCGCCAGGCCCTCCTCGACCGCGCGGCCGCGCTGCAGGACGGCGACTGGGCCGCGTACGGCGAGGCGGACGCCCGCCTGACGGCCGCGCTCGAGAAGCTCCTCGCCCTCGAGGAGTGACCCGCCTGATCTGAGGGTGGTGGACGCTCACGCGGTGAGCGTCCACCACCAGATCAGCAGCAGCGTCACGAGGAAGCCCGCGATCTGATTGATCCAGAGGAAGCGGCGCCATCCTGCCGTCGCCGCCGCGGAGTCGGCATCCGGGATGCTGCGGTACGGCCAGACGGCGACCAGATACGGGGTGACGGCGACGGCCGCGAGCGGCCCCGGCCAGGCCGTCCCGAGCATCGCGATGCCCGCCGCGGCGTAGCAGACGAGCGCGAACCGCGACGTCCACGCGGCGCCGCGCGCCGTCGCGATCGAGGCGATGCCCGCCTCCCGGTCGGCGACGACGTCCTGGACGGCGCCGAACGCGTGCGAGGCGACGCCCCACAGCGCGAAGGCCAGCAGGATGAGACCCAGCTGCCACGTCCACGTCGCTCCGGCCAGGACCAGCCCGTACACGGCGGGGGAGAAGAAGTGGATGCTGCTGGTCACCGAGTCGGCGAACGGCCGCTCCTTCATCCGCAGGGGCGGCGCACTGTAGAAGACGACGAAGAAGAGGCTCGCGGCGAGGACCGCCCAGCTCGCCGGTGAGCCCACGACGACGAGGTAGACGACGAACGGCAGGCACGACAGGCCTGCGGCCCACAGGGTGATGGGGTGCATGCGGCGATCGAGCACGGCGCCGTGCGCGCCGCCCTTGCGGGGGTTGCGGAGATCGGACTCGTAGTCGAAGACGTCGTTGATCCCGTACATCGCGAGGTTGTACGGGATGAGGAAGAACAGCGTCCCGATAACGAACGTCGCGTCGATCTCGCGGGACGTGAGCAGGGAGGCCGCCGCGAACGGGTACGCCGTGTTGATCCAGCTCACGGGGCGGGAGGACACGAAGAGCTCCCGGGCGACGGTCAGCGCGTTCATTCGGCCTCCCGCGGCTGCAGCAGCACCCAGAGCGCCGGCAGCAGGAACGCCGCGCAGAGCGGGTAGGCGAAGTCCTCGACGGGCGCCAGTCCCACGCGGATGCCGCTGATCCGGTCGGCGGGATATGTGAACAGCCCCGCCGCGATCATGACGTTGTCGAAGATCGCGGTGAGGATGCCGAGGATCACGGCCGCGATGCCGGAGGCGCCCATCCGCCGCGCGAAGCGCGGGCGCCGCAGGGTCGCGAGGGTCACGGCTGCGGTGAGCGCGACGAACGGCAGGACGATCCAGAGGTAGGTCATGCCCGGCGCCCCCGGGTGGCTCGCGTGTGAAGGCGGCGGAGCGCCGCGGCGTGGACGACGAGGGCGAGGTAGCAGAGGAACGCGAGGAAGACGGGCTCCTCCAGCGGCAGGTGCGGCGCGAGGTCGATCCCCAGCAGCAGCGGGCTCCCGCCCTTCACGAAGACGCCGGTCGCGATGCCGACGGCATCCCAGATCAGGAAGAACGCCGTCCCGATGAGGATCGCGACCGCGGCTCGCCGGGGACGCCGCCACAGCACGAGCCGGCCGCGGGCGTCCAGGGCGGCGACGCCGGCGGCCGAGACGAGCAGCGCGAGCAGATACGCTCCGGGCACCTCAGCCGCCCGTCCGCGCAGGCTCGGCGAGCGGACCCGCGCTGCGATCGCCGCGGAGCCGCTTGACGACGAGCTCGGCGGAGATGAGGCACATCGGCAGCCCGATGCCGGGCAGGGCCGACCCGCCGGCGTACAGCAGCGCGTCGACCTTCGCGGAGGCGTTGCGGGGCCGGAAGAGCGCGCTCTGGCGGAGCGTGTGCGCGAGTCCGAGCGCCGTGCCCTGCCAGGCGCCGAAGTCGTCCGCGAAGTCCCCCGGCGCGATCGTGCGGCGCACCCGGATGCGCGCCGCGAGGTCGGGGACGCCGATCCACTGGGCGATCTGCGCGATGGCGGCGTCGGCGAGCTTCTCGATGCGGGCATCGCCGTCGCCGTCGACACCACCGTGGCCGAGCCCCGGGTCGGCGGGGACGGGGACGAGGACGAAGAGGTTCTCCGCCCCGGCGGGTGCGACGGTGTCGTCGGTCGCGCTCGGCTTGCAGATGTACAGCGACGCCGGGTCGGGCACCGTCCGGGTGCCGAAGATCGCCTGGAAGTTCTCCTTCCACGCATCCGTGAACAGCAGCGTGTGGTGCGGGAGCTCGGGCAGCTCGCCGTCGACGCCGAGGAGGAGCAGGAGCGCGCCCGGCCCCGCCGTGCGCTTGCGCCACCATGACTCCGGGTAGGTGCGCTCGTCGTCCCGGAGGAGTTTCGTCTCGGTGTGGTGCAGGTCGGCGGTGGACACGACGACATCGGCCTCGAGCACCTCGCCGTCCCGCAGCCGCAGTCCGGTCGCCCGGCCGCCCTGCGTGCGGATCTGCGCCACCGGGGTGCCGGTGCGGATCCGCACGCCGCGGGCCTCCGCGAGCCGCTGGACGGCCGCGATGACCTCCGTGAAGCCGCCGCGAGGGTACAGCACGCCCTCGTCGAGGTCGAGGTGGCTCATGAGGTGGTACAGGCTCGGCGCCTCGTAGGGGGAGGTGCCGAGGAAGACGCCCGGGTAGCCGAGGATGCGGCGCAGCAGCGGGTCGCGGAAGCGCTTGTCGATGACGGACTGCAGCGACCGGGTGAGCATGGGAGCGAGGGCGGGGAGCCGGCGCAGGAGCGTCCGGTCGCGGAGCCCGGCGTACGACTCGTAGGTGTCGTACAGGAACCGCGTGACGGCGAGCTCGTACGCGTCGGCCGCGGAGTCCAGGTAGGCGTCCAGCTGCGCGCCGGCACCGGGCTCGCGGGATTCGAACAGCGCGCGGGCGTGGTCGCGGCCCGACACGACATCGACGTGCTCACCGGCGCCGGGACCCTGCGGCTGGGCATAGACGCGGTACGCGGGGGTGAGCGGGACGAGGTCCAGTTCGGCGTCGGCGGTCGTGCCGAGGAGGCGGAAGAAGTGGTCGAAGACCTCCGGCATGAGGTACCAGCTGGGGCCCGTGTCGAAGCGGAATCCGTCGCTCTCCCACGATCCGGCCCGTCCGCCGGTGACGTCGCGGGCCTCGACGACCGTGACGTCGTACCCCTCCTCCGCGAGGAGCGCGGCCGTCGCGAGGCCGGCGATGCCGGCGCCGACGACGGCGGCCGTGGGCCTCACGAGTCCGACCGCCGCGGCCGGCCGAACGCCGCGGCGCGCACCGCGATGCCCGCCTTCCGTGCGTTCGGGACCCGCACGCGAGCGTCCGGGTCGGGCTCCTGCCGGAGCCGCTTGGCGAGCTCGGCGAACAGGTCGTGGGCCGTCGTGACGGCGCGGCGGCAGTCCGCCGGGAGATCCGGGATGACGGCGGCCGCGGCGGCGAGGTCGCCGTCGATGCGGGCGAGGACCTCGGCCCGCGAGGTCGTTCCCGCCTCGACCCCCAGGTAGTCGCGGCCGAGCCGGTGCGCGTCGTCGGCGTGGTCGCGGAGGAAGTTGATGTCCTGGAACGCGGCGCCGAGCCGCCGCGCACCGCTCACGAGCGCCGGGGCGGCGGTGGCGGGAGCCGGGGCCCCCGCGGAGACGAACACCTGCAGGCACATGAGCCCCACCACCTCGGCGGATCCGTAGACGTAGGCCTCGTGCGACTGGGCGTCGTGGACCGTGCGGTCCAGGTCCGTCCGCATGGAGGCGAAGAAGGGGCGCACGAGGTCGGCGCCGATGCCGCACTCGCGCGCGGTCTGGGCGAACGCGTGCACGATGAGGTTCACGCTGAAGCCGCGGGCGATCGCCGTGAGCGTCTCCGCCTCAAGCTCGTCCAGCACGAGCCGCTGCGTCGCGGGCGCGAGGCCGGCGTCGGCGGCGGTGCCGTCGACGATCTCATCGGCGATCCGCACGAGCGCGTAGACGTTCCGCACGTGCGGGCGCACGCGGGGCCCCAGGAGGCGGGACGCGAGCCCGAAGGACGTCGAGTAGGCGGCGATGACGGTCGCCGCCGCCTCCCGGGCCACCCGGTCGTAGCGGTCGAGGTCGGGGATCTCCGCGCTCACGGGATGCGCTCGTCGATCGCGGTGGCGAGCTGGGCGAGCAGGCTCACGACGGGAGCGCCCAGCGACGTCTCCGCCCCGAGCCGCTGCGCCTGCGCGAGCGTCTCGCGCACCAGCGTGATGAGCTCTTCGCGGGCTCCGCTCGCGTCGAGCTCGCGCTGCGCGGCCCGCAGCGCGATGGGGCCGGTGTGCGCGACGGCGAGGGCGGAACTCACCCGCGGCCACGCGGGGGAGTGCTGGGCGAGCGCGATGAGCGGCGTGCGCTTGGCCTCGCGCAGGTCGGCGCCGGGTTCCCGGCCGGCCTGCTCCGCCGTCCCGAAGGTGCCGATGAGGTCGTCCACGAGCTGGAAGGCGAGGCCGAGCAGCCCGCCGATCGTCTCCACCGCCGTGCGCTCGGCGGCCGTCGCATCTGCCATGAGGGCGCCGGCGGCCAGGGGTGCGCGGAACGAGTAGGCCGCGGTCTTGTCGTGCGCGGCGTTCAGGAGCGCGGGGGTGTCCGGGTAGTCCGGGAGCACGGCGTGCTCGACGTCGGCCAGCTCGCCGATGACGGAGACGAGGATCGCGTCGTCGAGGAGCTCCAGCAGCGCGGCGCGGGTCGCGTCGGGCAGGGCGGCCGTGGCCACCATGCGCGTGGCCTCGAAGAGGAGCAGGTCGCCGGAGAGCACGGCGGCGGCGTCGCCGAGGAGGGCGGCGCCGTCGGCGGTGGCGCCGGCACCGCCGGCGCGCGCCCGGAACTCCCCGCCGACGTTCGGGGCGCCTCGGCGCTGCGTGTCGCGGTCGATGAGATCGTCGTGCACGACGAACGCCGTGTGCAGCAGCTCGAACGCCGCGGCGACCTGCGAGACGCCGCGGGTCTCCGCCGCGCTGCCGCCGAACGCCTCGAAGGAGGCCACGACGAGCGCAGGACGCAGGCGCTTCCCGCCGGCGGCGGCGCGCGCCGTCGCGTCCGCGAGCGCCCGCGCGGACGGGCCCCGGCGGGCGGTGCGGGCCTGCAGTCGCGACAGCGACGCGTCGATCTCGACGTCGACGGCCTCGCGGGCGGCGGGGGAGACGGTGATCATGAGGCGCGGCGGACTTCGGGGGACCGGAAGAGGTGGAGCTGCTCGGCCTGCAGGACGAGCCACGGGCTGAACGCCCAGGGGGTCGTCACGAGCGACGAGCCGAGGTCGGCGGGGTCGACCCAGCGGGACTCGACGACCTCGAGCGGGTTCAGCACGAGCTCATCGTCGGTGACGGCCGTGTAGACGGGGCAGATCTCGTGCTCGACGATCCCGGACGCGTCGACCGCGCGGTACCGGAAGAGCGGGAGGGCGAGCCGCACGTCCTGCAGTGTGATGCCGAGCTCGTACTCGGCACGGCGGTGCACGGCGGTCAGAACCGGCTCGGCGGGCTTGGGGTGACCGCAGAACGAGTTCGTCCAGACACCCGGCCACGCCGTCTTGCCGAGCGCGCGACGGGTGACCAGGAGCTCCCCGCTCGAGTTGTAGACATGGCAGGAGAAGGCCAGGTGAAGGGCCGTATCCGTGCCGTGCACGCTCGACTTGGGTGCCGTGCCGATCTCGCGGCCGTCTTCGTCCAGTAGGACGACGTGTTCTGTGTCTGACATCTCGCCTCGTTTTTTGCTAGTTTAGCTAGCGATTTCGATTGAGCATACCGAACCGACCCGGAGGTGTCCACGTGACGCAGCGGTGGGTCCCGCAGACAGATCACGATCACCTCATGATGGAGGCGATGAAGGCCGTGCGCGCCTTCACCGACGCGATGGATCGCATGCACGGCGATCTGCGCGGTGACATGGGCATGAACGCGACGGACCTCGCGGCCATGCGGATGCTCATCCTCCGCGAGCAGCGGGGGGAGCTCGTCAAGCCGCACGACATCGCGAAGCACCTCTCCATCACGTCGGCGTCCACGACGAAGCTGCTGGAGCGGCTGGAGGAGAGCGGGCATCTGCAGCGCCTCCCGCATCCCACCGATCGCCGCGCCCGCATCGTCGTGCTGACGGAGGATGCCCGGGCGGAGTTCTACCGGCGCTTCGGCGAGCGGATGCGGAAGATGCGCGGGGCGATGTCGGGATACGAGGTCGACGAGCTGAAGGTCGTCGTGCGTTTCCTGTCCGAGATGGAGGAGGCCCTCGTCGGACGGTGACGGGCCTCGGTAGCCGAGCCCGTGGGGGAAACGAAGAAGGCGCCCCGTGCGGGACGCCTTCTTCATCTGGTTGCGGGGGCAGGATTTGAACCTACGACCTCTGGGTTATGAGCCCAGCGAGCTACCGAGCTGCTCCACCCCGCGGCACATGAAAAGCCTAACATGCCTTCCGGGGGCCGGATGCACGCGTTGCCCGCCGACGCCCCGGCAGGGGAGGATGGGCACATGTCAACGCCGCCGCACCCGCACAGGGCTCGCTCGCGCGACGACACCGCGAACGACACCGCGGACGACACCGCGGACGACACCGCGGACGGCCGCGCGGAGACGCCGAATGAGCGCGCCGACCGCAACTGGAACGATGTCCTGCAGGAGCTGCGGGTCCTCCAGACCGGCACGCAGATCATCACGGGCTTCCTGCTGGCCCTCGCCTTCCAGCCGGCGTTCGCCGATCTGACGCCCGGCCAGCGCACCTTCTACCTCACCCTCGTCGTGGGCTCCGCGCTCAGCGCGATCGTCGCGCTGGCTCCCGTCGCGCTGCACCGGTTCCTGTTCCGGCACCGCGCGAAGCAGACCGTCGTCGCGTACGGTCACGCCGCGCTCATGACGGCGCTCCTGACCGTGTCGCTGCTGCTCGTCGGGGTCGTGGCCTTCATCTTCGAGGTCGTCGTCGGGGACGCGGCATCCTGGACCGCCGGGATCGTGCTCGGCGTCATCATCGCGGTGCTGTGGGTCGCCATCCCGCTGGTGCTGCGCGCGCAGAAGGGACGCGACACATGAGCGCCTCCGCCGTGCCCGTCGCCGTCGCCCAGTTCGGCCCGACGGCGGACGTCGCGGCGAACCTCCGGCTGATCGAGGAGCTCGTGGCGCGGGCGGCCGGTCGCGGCGCGCGCGTCGTGCTCTTCCCGGAGTACTCCAGCTACTTCACCGACCCGTTCGACGAATCGCTCGCCGCTCACGCCGAGCAGATCGACGGCCCGTTCACGCAGGCGCTCACGGGGCTCGCCGAGCGGTACGGCGTCGTCGTCGTCGCGGGGCTCCTGGAGCGCGCCGGCGACGGCCGGCGGGTGCGGAACACCGTCGTGGCGGTGGGGGCGGACGGCATCCGTGCGACCTACCGCAAGCTGCACCTCTACGACGCGTTCGGCCAGCGCGAGTCGGACTGGGTCGAGCCCGGTGAGATCGCCGCGCCGGAGACGTTCGAGGTCGACTCGCTCCGCTTCGCCCTCATGACCTGTTACGACCTGCGCTTCCCGGAGGTGGGGAGGGTGCTCGCCGACACCGGCGCGCATGTCCTCCTCGTCGCGGCGGAGTGGGTGCGCGGACCGCTCAAGGAGCACCACTGGCGGACGCTCCTGCACGCCCGCGCGATCGAGAACACGGTGTTCGTCGCGGCGGCCGACCACCCGCCGCCGCTCGGGGTGGGCGCGTCGATGATCGTCGACCCCCAGGGCGTGGAGATCGCCGCCATCGGGACGACGAGCGACGTCGCGGTGGCGTATGTCGACGCGGATGCCGTGACGCGGGTGCGCCGCGTGAACCCGTCGCTGGCGCTGCGCCGCTTCCGCGTCACTGCGCGCGACTGAGGCGCGCCGCGGCCTCCTCGAGCACGTCGACGCGCTTGCAGGCGGCGAACCGGACGAGCGTGCGGTACTCGTCCTGCCGCGCGGGAGTCGCGAACGCCGTGAGCGGGATCGCGACGACGCCGGCGCGGTCGGGGAGCGCGCGGCAGAACCGGGCGGCGTCCTCGGCGCCGAGCGGGGCGGCGTCGGCGACCGTGAAGTATGACCCCGCCGGCCGGGACACGGCGAAGCCCGCCGCGCGGAGGCCCTCGCCCAGGATGCGGCTCTTGTCCTGCATCGTGGCGGCGATGCCGGTGAAGAACTCGTCCGGGAGCCGGAGCCCGGCGGCGATGGCCGGCTGGAAGGGTGCGCCGCCGACGTAGGTGAGGTACTGCTTGACGGTGAGGACCGCCTGCACGAGATCGGCGGGACCGGTCACCCACCCGATCTTCCATCCGGTCGTGGAGAACGTCTTCCCGCCCGAGGAGATCGACAGCGTCCGCGCCGCGGCACCGGGGAGGGTCGCGAGCGGCGTGTGCGGCCCGTCGAAGACGAGGTGCTCGTACACCTCGTCGGTCACGATGATCGCGTCATGCCGCTCGGCCAGCTCCACGACGAGATCCAGGACCTCGCGGGCGAAGACGGTGCCGGTGGGGTTGTGCGGGTCGTTGACGAGGATGAGACGCGTCCGGTCCGTGACCGCGCGGCGGAGCTCGTCCGGGTCGGGCTGGAAGTCGGGCCAGTGCAGCGGCACGGTGACGAGCCGGGCGCCGGCGAGAGCCACGCACGCGGCGTACTCGTCGTAGTACGGCTCGAAGACGACGATCTCGTCGTCGGGGGAGTCCACGAGCGCCAGGATCACGGCGGCGAGAGCCTCGGTGGCCCCCGCGGTGACCAGCACCTCGGTCTCCGGGTCGAGGCGGAGGCCGTAGAACCGCTCCTGGTGCTCGGCGATCGCGGCGCGCAGATCCGGGATGCCGCGCCCCGGCGGGTACTGGTTCGCTCCCGCCGCGATCGCCGCACGGGCGGCCTCGAGGACCTCCGCAGGACCGTCCTCGTCGGGGAAGCCCTGGCCCAGGTTGATGGCTCCCGTGCGGGCCGCGAGAGCGCTCATCTCCGCGAAGATGGTCGGCGCCGCCGAGCCGTCCTCGCCGAGGAGTCCCGCCCCGCGGGCGGTCCGCCGCCAGGCACCCGGAATCGCTCGCATCGCGCTCACGTTACACGCATAGGGTCGCCGGGGGCCTGGCATAAGAAACGCACAGAAACCCGGGGCATCCTGAAGGGGCTTGGGAAAGAGGACCATCATGAGCGACAACCCCGCATCCACCGACGAACCGCAGAACCCCGCGCAGCAGCCCGATCCGCAGCCGGATCCGCAGCGCGCCGCCGACGCTTCCGGGATCCCGCCGCGTCCACCGCTGCCACCGCAGGCCCCCGACTATGCGGCGCAGCCGCCGTACACGGCGCCGCAGGCACCCGCCTACGGTGCGACGTCGCCCCAGACGTCCGGCCAGCCGGCGTTCCCGACCCAGCCGACCCAGCCCTACGCCGAGCGGGCGCCGGAGCCCGCCGCTGCGGCGCCCGCCGAGGGCGGGAAGGTCGGCGCCGGCAAGATCGTCGCGATCATGGTCGCCGCGGCCCTCGTGGGCGGGGCATCCGGTCTCGGCGCCGCCGCCGCCGGCGGGTCCCTTTTCCCGGCTGCGCAGACGGTCGTCCAGAGCGGTCCGACCACCGTGACGGTCAACGATCCCGACAGCGTGAACCGGACCACCGCGATCGCCACCAAGGTGCTCCCGAGCGTCGTCACGATCTCGGCGAGCTCGTCGTCGGCCGGCGGTACCGGCTCGGGCGTCGTGCTCTCGGCCGACGGCTACGTCGTCACGAACACCCACGTCGTCACCCTCGACGGCGCCACCGACTCGCCCGACCTGAAGGTCACCACGAGCGACGGCAAGGTCTACTCGGCCGAGGTCGTCGGACTCGACCCGATGTACGACCTCGCCGTCATCAAGCTCGACGGCGCCGAGGATCTCACCCCCATCGAGATCGGCGACTCCGCGGGTCTCAACGTCGGCGACGGCACGATCGCGATCGGCGCCCCGCTGGGCCTGTCCAACACGGTCACGACCGGCATCGTCAGCGCCCTGAACCGCTCCATCCAGATCGCCTCGTCGGCGGTGCCGGAGACCGAGCAGGACACCGAGCAGAACCCCGACGACGAGAACGGCAACGGTCCCTTCCAGTTCGACTTCGGGCAGGGCCGGCAGCAGTCCGGATCGGCCGGCACGATCTCGATCGCCGTCATCCAGACCGACGCGGCGATCAACCCCGGCAACTCCGGCGGCGCGCTCGTGGATGACGAGGGCAAGCTCATCGGCATCAACGTCGCCATCGCGACCGCCGGCGGCTCCTCCTCCAGCCAGTCCGGCTCCATCGGGGTCGGGTTCTCCATCCCGTCGAACATCGTCGAGCGCGTGACGGACGAGATCATCGCCGACGGCGCGGCCACCCACGGTCTCCTCGGCGCGATGGTCGGCGACGCGGCGAGCCAGGAGGATGCGACGACGGCCGGCGCATACATCAGCGAGGTGACGAACGGCGGCGCGGCGGATGCGGCGGGCCTGAAGGCCGGTGACGTCGTCACCCAGTTCAACGGCGTGCCGATCTCGGACGCCACCGACCTCACCGCCCAGGTGCGGGCCCTCGCGGCCGGCAGCTCCGCGAAGGTCGTCTACCTGCGGGGCGGCAAGACCGCGTCCGTGGAGGTCACCCTCGGCGAGCTCGCGCCGTAAGCGCTCTGCTCCCGGACCAGGACGCCACCCCGCGATAGGCTCGCGGGGTGGCGTCCTTCTCGTTCGGCGCGGGCAACGCCGGGAAGCTCGTGCGCATCCCGCTGTACCTCCTCGGACGCCTCGCCACGATCCTCATCCCGCGGTCCCGCGACGAGTGGGTGTTCGGCTGCGCCGTCGGCATCGCCGACGGCGCACTGGCCCTGTGGGACCGTGCCGCCGTCGCGGGCGAGCGGGCCGTGTGGCTCACCGGCGGCGCCCGGGACGCCGCCGAGGCGGCGGCCCGCGGCATCCCGCACGTCCCGAAGCAGTCGCTCCGCGGCTTCTGGCGGACGGCGCGCGCGCGGGTCGTCGTCGTGACGCACGGACTCGGGGACGTGAACCGGTACGCCGTCACGGGCGCATTCATCGTGCAGCTGTGGCACGGGATACCGCTCAAGCGCATCGGCCTGGACTCCGCGGAGACGACGCGCAGCCCGGTGCCGGTCGCCTCGGGTGCCGTCAGCCGCCTCCTCGCGGTCCTCTATCGGCGTGCGCAGCGCGGGATCCGCCTGCTCCCGGCCGCGTCCGAGCTCGTCCGCGGGCGGCTGGAATCCGCGTTCGGGCTCGACCACGAGAGCGTGCTGGTGACCGGCGAACCGCGCGTGGACGTCCTCTCCCGCGGCACCGCGGAGGAGCGCCGCGCCCGCGCCCGCGCGGCGATCGGCGAGGTCGCCGGCCCGCTCGGCGCCGGCACGCGGCTCATCCTGTACGCGCCCACCTGGCGCGACGGCGAACCCGACCCGGCCGTGCCGACCGCCGAGCAGTGGACGCAGCTGACGGAGATGCTGACGGCGCAGGATGCCGTGCTGCTCATCCGCTCGCATCCCCTCGGCGCCGGCGACTACACGCCGCCGGCGGCGACCGATCGCATCCGGCTGCTCGGCAGCGACCTCGTGGCCGACGTCACGCCGCTCCTGCCGGGACTCGACGTGCTCGTCACCGACTACTCCTCGCTCGCGTTCGACGCCGCGCTGGTGCCGCTGCCGTGCGTCTTCCTCGCGCCCGACATCGAGGCGTACGGCGCACGCCGCGGCTTCTACGGCACGTATGCCGACGTGGCCGGCGACGAGGTCGCCCCGTCCTGGACGCAGGCGACCGGCCGGCTCGAGAGGCTGCTGGCCGATCCGGGGGAGCGGGACCGGGCGCGGGCCGAGGCGGCGGCCCTCAGCGCACGCATGCACGCGCACCGCGACGGGTGCAACACCGAGCGCGTCTATACGGCCGTGCGCGCCGGACTGACGCGAGGGAGGACGACGTGAACGCCGAGTTCGACGTGGCGGGCGGTGCGCTCGTGGTGACGGGGACGGGGGCCGCTCCGCGGGCCCTCGAGGCGGTCGGGCCGCGCGCGCGGAGCACGTCCGAGGTCACCTCCGACCCGGCCGGGTGGCGCGCCGTCCTGCCGCTGCGCGCGGCACGCTGGGGCGGGCCGGAGCTGCCGCTGCCTGCCGGCGACTACCGCGTCGGGCTCACCGACGCCGACGGACGGCCGGCCGAGGTCACGGCATCCGTCCCCCTGACGATGTTCCCGGACCTCCGCGCCGGCCTCGACGGCGCGACGCTCCGCATCGGCCCGCCCATCGACCCCGCCTACGACTCCGGCGACGGGCAGGCCGCCCTCGAGCGCCGGTACGCGACCCGCCCCGGAGGGCTCGAGAACGCCGTGTTCTTCGAGAGCTTCTACGGGCGAAACGCCAGCTGCAATCCGCTCGCGATCGACCGGGAGCTCGCCCGCGTCGCGCCCGGCGTCACGCGGTACTGGAGCGTCGTGGACCGCTCCGTCGCCGTCCCGGACGGCGCGATCGCGGTGGTCGAGGGGAGCCCGGAATGGTGGCGGGCACGGGGCTCGTCGCGTCTCCTCGTCGTCAACGACTGGCTGCGTCGCCGCTTCGCCCGCCGCACCGGGCAGGTCGTGCTGCAGACGTGGCACGGGAGCCCGCTCAAGCGCCTCGCCCTGCACCGTCCCGGCTTCGACCCGCGGCGCGCCGCCGCCGTCCTCAAGGAGAGCCGCCGCTGGGACGTGCTCCTCGCGCAGAACCCGTACGCCGCGGGCATCCTGCGGAAGGCGTACGCGTTCCTCCGGCGCCCCGTGTGGGTCGAGGGGTACCCCCGCAACGACGTGCTCGTGACCGGCGACGGCGCCGCGACCCGCGAGCAGCTCGGCATCGGGGCCCAGGAGCGGGTGCTCCTGTACGCGCCGACCTGGCGGGACGACCGCGCCGAGATGGTGGACTTCCTCGACCCTGCGGCGCTGGCCGCCGAGGCGGATGCCGTCGTGCTCGTCCGCGGGCACTCGCGGACCCTCGCCGCGGGGGCGGACGCCACCGGTCCGCGGGTCCTGGACGTCACGACGTTCCCCGACATCGCCCGGCTGCTCCTCGTCGCCGACGCACTCATCACCGACTACTCGTCCGTCATGTTCGATTTCACCGCGACGGGGAAGCCGATCTACTTCCTGACACCCGACGTCGAGCACTATCGCGGTGAGCTGCGCGGCTTCTACTTCGACCTGGCCGCGCACGCGCCCGGCCCCCTCGTCGCGACGCAGGGAGAGCTCGTGGCGGCCCTCGCCGATCCCGGCGTGACGGACCGCTTCGCGGCGGCGTACCGGGACTGGCGGGCGCGGTTCAACGCGCGCGACGACGGCCACGCGGCCGAGCGGGTGGTCGCCCGCATCCTGGACCAGGGGTTCGTCGACCGCGCCTGAGGTCGCAGGTCAGGGCAGCGGCGTGTTCCGCCGCAGCCGCGACGTGTCCACGTTCTCCTTCGCGCCGCGCGTGATGCCGATGAGGAAGCCGACCCCCCACGCGAGGTGCATCGACGGCAGCACGACGAGGCTCCACAGGCGTTCCCGCACGCCCCGCGCACCGGCCGGCGCCAGCGAGACGACGAGGACCAGCACGAGATATGCCACGACGGGCACATGCACGAGGGATGCCGCGAGCGCGGCCGTGCCGGTGAGGACACCGCCCAGCTGCAGCCCCGCCACGACGAGCGAGGCCACGAGGGCGACGACGAGCAGCGGAGGCGCGAAGAACCGCAGCGCGTTGCGGCGCCCGTAGCGGCGCACCAGTTCGCCGCGCCACGTGCCGGTGGAGCGGAACTGCCGGACGAGCCGCGCCCAGCTCTCCCGGGGCCAGTAGGTCACCGCGAGGGCGGGGTCGAACCAGACGCGGTACCCCGCGCGGCGGATGCGCAGGTTCAGCTCCCAGTCCTCGCCGCGACGGATCGTCTCGTCGAAGAGACCGACCTCCTCCAGCACGCTGCGGCGCATGACTCCGAGATAGGCGGACTCGGCCGGACCCTCGGCGCCCCCCGAGTGGTACGCGCCGCCGCCGAGCCCGATGGGGGAGTTGTACCAGCGGGCGACGGCGCGCTGGAAGTCCGTCCTGCCGTCGGCGCGCATGACGCCCCCGACGTTCGCGGCGCGGACGCGGGTCAGCGTCTCCATGGCGCGGCGGGTATACGCCGGGACGAGTTCGGAGTGCGCGTCGACGCGGACGATCGTCGGGTACCGGGCGGCGCGGATCGCGAGGTTCAGCCCCACCGGGATGTGGGCGGCCGGGTTCTCCACGACGCGGATGCGCGGGTCGGCGGCCGCCAGACGGTGGGCGAGGGCCGTCGTCCCGTCGGTGGAGGGACCGATCGCGAGGATGAGCTCGCCGGGCCCGTCGTGCTCCTGCGCGAGGACGGTCGCCACGGCCCGCTCGAGATAGTCGTGCTCGTTGAGCACCGGCATGACGAACGTGACGCCGGAGCCGGGCGCGGGGATCGGGGCGTCCCGGTCCGCGGGCTCGTCGTCGTGCACCCGTCGATCATCCCATGGCCCGGATACCCTGGGAGGATGTCGATTCTCGGGGATGCTCGCAAAGTCGTCCGACTCCTCTCCGGGGCGCTGCGCTCCCGGGGGGCGATCGCGGAGGCGGAGCGTCTGGACCGGGAGCGCGGTCCGCTCCCGCGGCGGCACTTCCGGGTCGCGGTGTACTTCGCCGACGGACCCGTGAACCTGTACCAGATGCGGCAGTGGTACGCCCCGCTCGCGAAGCTCGCCGAGACCTGGCCGGTCGTCGTCATCGCCCGCGCGGCGAGCGGCGCGGCTGCGCTGCTGAAGGAGTCCCCGCTCCCCGTCGTGTACGCCCGCACGATCGACGACGTCGAGAGCGTCCTGGCATCCCAGCAGATCCGCGTCGTGCTGTACGTGAACCAGAACACGCGGAACTTCCAGATGTTCCGGTACGGCCACCGGTGGCACGTCTTCATCAGCCACGGCGAGAGCGACAAGGTCTACATGCGCAGCAACCAGATCGGCGCGTACGACTACGCGTTCGTGGCGGGGGATGCCGCGCTCGCGCGCCTGCGCGGGGCGCTGTGGGACTACGACATCGACCGCCGCGCCCTGCCGATCGGCCGCCCGCAGGCCGACTACTTCGGGGCACGGCCCGCCCCGTACCCCGCCGACGGACGCACCACGGTGTTCTACGCGCCGACGTGGGAGGGGGACCGGGCCTCGATGTCGTACGGCTCGATCGTGACGCACGGCGAGGCGCTCGCGCGCGCCGTGCTCGCGGACCCGCGGCTGCGGCTCGTCTTCCGTCCGCACCCGCGCTCCGGGGTGTCCGACCGGGAGTACGGCGTGGCCCTCCGCCGCATCGTCGCCGCGATCGCGGCGGCGAACGCGGCCGACCCGGCCGCGCACCACATCTTCGACGAGTCACCCGACCTCGACTGGCAGCTGCTGGCGCCCGATATCGCGGTCATGGACGTCTCCGCGATGGTCTACGACAGGCTCGCGACGGGGAAGGCGCTGTTCGTGACGCGCCCCGTCGACGCGTCCGCCGTGATCGACGACGAGGGGTACCTGTCGGAGTGCGAGTGGCTGGACGCGCGGGATGCCGCCGACGTCGGCGCACTCGTCACCCGCGCACAGCAGCCCGACGTGACCGCGCGCCTCGCGCACTGGTCGCAGCACTACTTCGGCGACACGTCGCCCGGCGCCGCGACCGCGCGTTTCGAGGAGGCCGTCGGGCATCTCATGCGCGAGTGGGAGATCTGGCACGAGCGGACCGGCGCGGAGGGCGCCGACGACGAAGGCGTCGAGTCGTTCGCGGACGCCGACGATGAGGAGGAGCCGGACGCCTGAGCGCCCTCAGACTCCGGCGGTGAGCGCCACGATCGCGGCGCTCGCCGAGGCCAGCGCGATCAGCAGGGCCAGCCCGATCAGGACGGCGTGCACGATCAGGAACGACGTCGGCTTGCCGGCGTCATCCCGTGCCCGCGGGTCCTTCGCGACGCGGCCGTAGAACCGGGGCCAGACGACGACGTTGAAGACGGCGTTCAGCAGAAGCAGGGCGATGAGGACGGGGACCACCCGTCGAGCCTAGCCGCGGCGGGGATCACGCGCGGTTGCTCAGTCCCCGTCGCCGCCGTCGCCGGACTCCACGGCGGCGGGCTCGGCGGGCGTCAGCGCGATCGCGATCGTCTCCACGCCGACCGGCTCGCCGAAGATCGTGTACTCGACGTTCGGCGCGTCGCCCAGCTGCTCGACGGGCGACCGCGGCTGCCACGGCTCCGACGGGAGCCCGGTCCACTCGGTCGGCTCTTCGGGGCGCGTCTGGAAGATTCCCATGCGCCCATTGTGCGCCTGAATCCGGCATCCGTCTCCGTCATCCGTCTCGTCAGACGCGCACCGATCCCAGGAGGGCGAGGAACCGCCGCACCGCGTCGGCCCGCTGCATCAGGCCGTGGGCACCGACAGGCTCGATCGACGCGAGGAGGCGTGCGACGCCGCCGGCTCCCGCCGACACGGTCCCGGCATCCTCGTCGATCACGAGCATCGCCTCCGTGAAGTCACCCCATGCATCGGGGCCGGGATCGTCCCGCAGCGTGCGCGTGCACCGCAGATCCACCTCCCGCCCGCCGCGGCGCACCGTCCCCGCGTAGGTCAGCGCGCCCGCGGCGAGCGTCACGGCGCCGTCCGCGAGGTACACCGTCCCCTCGCCCGGGATCGCGAGCGCCCCGACGAGAGACCCCTCCGACACCGGGGCCGCCAGCGGAACCTCGACCGTGAACGTCACCTCGACCTCGTCCGCGCCGACGCGGCCGCGCAGCCGGTCGGTGATCCGCACCGACACGGGCGGATCCGTCATCCGCGTGCACGTCGCATCCTTCGGCACGCCGTCCGCCGATCGACCCGCGAGGTAGGCGTGCGCATCCCGGTAGCCCATCGCGAGGAGGGCGTCGGAGGAGATCCGGCCCAGGTAGAACTCCGGGTCCAGCGGCAGCGGATGCCGCGGCGCCACGACGTGCAGCGTGAAGTCGCGGCCGAGCGCCCGGGCGAGCTCGAAGTCGGCGAGGAGCGCGCCCATCGCGCTCATCTCGATCATGTGCACGTACTGCTCCAGCGGTCCCTCGCCGTAGGACGGCGTGTTCCCGATGCACCACACGAGCCAGATCTCATCCGCCCCGCGGCGCACGGCCTCGGCGACTCCCGCGTCGCGCACCCACACGGCATCCGTGAACACCTCGTCGCCGCGGCGCAGCGGGGTGAGCCAGCCGGGCAGCGACATCCCGGCGGCCAGCAGCTCGAGATCCACATCGGCGGGCTCGAGCGCCCGGCACTCCTTCGTCGTGAACTCCACGATCTGGAACGTGCCGGCCATCTCGCTCCGCCGCATCCGCTCGACATCGACGCCGAGCCGGGGGAGCACCGTCTGCACGATGGCGTCCGCGTCGCCGATCGCGGGGAGCGACCAGGGACCCGTGAGGTACTCGTGCAGCGGCAGCAGCGATGTGAAGGCGGATGCCGACAGCCCGCGCCACCGGTCGCACATCTCCACCCCGGAGACCCCGGAGAGCATCATCGCGGCGGTCATGATCCCGCCGGACGCCCCGTCGACGTGGTCGAAGGTGAGCCCCTCCTCCTCGAGCGCCCGGACGACGCCGGCCTGCCACGCGACGCGCATCCCGCCGCCGGCCAGCACGAGGGACCGCATCAGCGCAGCCGGTTCCGGTAGACCGCGAGCAGCACCGCGGTCACCGCGTCGAACCCCGCCACGAGCAGGGCGACCGACGCGAACACCCCGCGTGCGACACCGAGACCCACCGCGGCCGCGGCGCCGGCCTTCTGCGCGGCGCCCCAGCCGAGCGCCGCCCGGTCCGGGGACGCCGAGCGCAGCGTCCCGACGACGAGGCCGCCGACCACGACCATGAACATCCCGACCGTGCCGAAGAGGTGCCGCGCCGTCTTCTCGTCCGCCCCGCCGATCGCGCGGAGAACGAAGCCCGGGGCGACGACCTGCAGCGCCCCCGTGCCGACCGTGCCCCACCCGATGGCGGCGAGCACGCCCCGGAGCGTCATGTCAGCGCTCCGACGAGGTCGCCCCGCACCACGAGGTACCCGATGATCACGGCCCACGTCGCCGTCGCGCCGTAGAAGCGCACGCTGTTCAGGGCCATCCATCGCCGGAGCAGGTCCTGCAGCTCGGCGACGTCGGTGACCTCGCCACTGCGGACCCGCTTGTTGATCGGGATGATGAGACCCTGCCCCACGAAGGTCAGCACGAAGATCCCCGCGAGGCAGCCGGCCCCGAACCACACCAGCGGGCTGCCCCATTCGGCGACGATGAGCCAGAGCGACGCGAGGAACATCACCGGCACGATCCACGTGAAGAAGACGGTCGCCAGTCGCGTCGGGATGCCGAAGTGCGCCTCCACCTGGTCGGGTGTGAGCGACCGCCACGTCGGGAAGAGGAAGAGCCGCAGCGTCCACATCGTGCCCATGTACAGCGACGCGCCGAACGCGAAGTACAGCGCCGCGATCAGCGTCACCCAGCCCGCGCCGCCCATGTCACACCGCCTCGGACACGCGCGAGCGGTCCGGGGGCGCCGGCCACTCCTCGCCACGACCGAGGCCGACGACGCTCTCCAGCCCCTCCATGGGCACGGCGTCGGCCGCGTGCTGCGTGGGAGCCGTGAGGAACCACGACTCGAAGTGGTCGTCGAGCACCCCGGTGGCCTTCTCGATCCACACCGTCGCGATCGGCTTCCGGCCGATCTTCAGGTGCGCCAGCCTCTGCGCGAGCTCGCCGCCGAGCACCAGCCGCCCCCGCGCCGCCGTGCCGACGGCGATGTCGGCCGCGCCGGAGAAGTAGATGCTCGACTTCATCAGCATCCCGCGGTAGGCGCAGTAGTTGTCGGCCGCGAGCTTCAGCGGCAGCGCCGTGCGGGGCGGTCGGGCGATCTCCACGAGGCACGCCGTCTGCCCGTCGTGGTCGTAGAGCGCGGAGACGGCCTGCGCCGAGACGCGGACGTCGAGGCTGTCCTGGTGCTTCGGCATCCCCCAGATGCCCTTCCCGCCCTTCACCGAGATCTCGGTGCTCACCGGCAGGTCCACGACGTACTGGCCGAGCCCGGCGGCTCGCTGCAGCACGAGCGGCAGGATCGGCAGCCGGGGACGATGCCCGTGCGTCACGGCGATGGCGACGGAGTACTCGATGTACGCGCCGATGTCGGTCTTGCGATAATCGACGACGGTGATGAGGAGCACCCCGACGCCGAAGCCGATCGTCGCGGGGTGCAGCGCGGTTCCCGGCAGCAACCGCTTCGCGGCGGCGGCGGAGATCGGGAACGCGGCCATGAGGCAGGACGCGTCCTGCGTGTCCACGGGCATCGTGTACGGGATGCCGTCGACGCGGGCGTGCGTGCCGCGGAGACGCCTCTGGCGACCCGGCACAGGCGAGGGCAGCAGGGAGAGGACGGCGCGCACCGGCGCCCACAGCGAGGTCATGAGGCCAGCTCCTTCAGGATGATCGGATACGTGTCGCGCCAGGCGTTGCGCGCCCAGAACACGTCGAGGTGCCCGTAGCCGGGCACGACGTGCAGGGCGTGGCGGCCCGGCTGGTGGTGGTCCAGGTGCGCATAGCTGAGCGCCTGGCTGTCCGGCAGGAAGCACCGGTTGTCCTTGCCCGCGATGAGGGCGAAGCGCGCCTGCGTCTGCGGCGGCGCCGTCGCGAGGTCGTCCGGGAGCTCCGGGTGCTCCCGCACCGGCACGAGGTGCCCCGCGCGCACACTGCGGCTCATCTGCGCGAAGAAGCTCATCGGCACGCGCCCGAACTCCCCGGTGATCCAGTCGTGCGTTGCCTTGTCGATGTTGCGGTGCGCCCACAGCGCCGGGTGCCCTGACCCGTACGTGAAGCTCACCATGCGGCAGACGAGGTTCCGGCACTCCGGATGCGTGACGTCGACGGTGCGGCGGACGAGGCGCGAGAAGTACCCGTCCGACCGGTACGCCCACGCGGGGGACAGGTACGGCGTCGCGCGCGTGATGAGGGGCGCGAGCCGGTGGATCTTGAACTCCGAGAAGGTGGGGATGACGGGATGCAGCGACACGGCGTTGCTGACGATGCGGTCCACACGCGGGAGTAGCCCCGCGACGGCGGCCATCGCGAAGGACGTCGAGCCCTGGCAGTGCACGACGGCGGCGAGGCTCGCCGCCCCGGTCTCCTCGAGGACCCGCTCGACGGCGGCCGGGTGGTCGTACACGGCGGCGTCGCACAGCGTCCAGTCCGTCGGCTCCAGGTCGATCGAGGCGCGCCAGTTCAGCATCCACACGTCCCACCCGGCCTCCAGGAGCACGTCGACGAGGGTGCGCGGGATCGGCGGGCGGAAGATCTCGGCGCGGACACCCGCACCGTGGACGAGCAGCACGGGCCCCCGGTGCGGCTCCTGCGGCCCCCGCACGTGCACGAGCGTGAGGGGGCGGCCGTCCCGCGCGGTGAGGGGGAGCACCTCCGTGCGGTGCTCGGCGCGGGAGAGGGTGCCGGTGGGTGTCAGGGTGTCGCTCATGCGGGTGCCTTTCCGGTATCCGGCGTCGCGCCGCGGTTCCGCGCGACGGTGATGGGGCCCTCGAGGAGGCGGACGCCGGTGATGCGCGTCGCGGGGACGACGCGCAGGGCGCCGTCCGGCGCGGTCGTCGTCGCCCAGTCGGTGCAGATGCGGTCGACGACGATCGTGTGGATCTCGATGCTGCCGCCGGGCTGCAGCCGCATCCGGAGGAAGCCCTTGTGGTCGGCGATCGCCTGCGCCGACATCCGCCAGGAGGCGACCGTGCCGCTCGGCTGCGTGAGCAGGAAGAGGCCGAACATCGCCGTGCCGAGGAGGGCGCCGATGCCCCACGACCCGATCGCGGCGACCCCGAGCAGGACGATGCCCGGCAGCGGCGGCATCCCGAGGGACCGCGCCGCGAGGAGGAGGCCCACGAGCGCGAGGAGGGTGAGGCACCCGGCGACCAGCTGGAAGACGATCGCCAGCGTCGCCACGACGCCGCCCCAGCCGAACAGGACGCTCGTGAGCCAGTGCAGCAGCCAGCTGCCGAGCGCGATCGCGACGACCAGGGCCAGCGCGCTCGCCGTCGTGGGGACGGGACCGCGCAGGACCGCGCCGATGCTGTCCGGCGCGGGCTGCACGAGGCCGACGACGGCGCCCAGCAGCCAGGCGAGCACGAACTGCACCCAGCCGAGCCCGACCATGAGGCCTGGATTGCGCCAGCCCAGCCACCACCGGGAGAACGGGTTCGCCACGCGACGGTACAGACGGCGCGACGTCGCCTGGTCGGGGTAGGTGGGGCCCACGCGCCGCATCGGCATGCCGGGGACGTCCTTGCTGCGCATCCGGGAGGCCGCCGGCGGCAGCTCGAGGGTCTCCGGGAGGCGGTGGGTCTCGGCGAGGTACGCGCCGCCCAGCCCGCACGTGATCGCCTGGATGCCGAGCGCCTCGTCGGGCTCGCCGTCCGGTCCCAGCTGGACGTACCGCGAATAGTGGTGCTGGTCGCCGGTGAGCCACAGGCGGATGGCGGCACCGGTCGGCTCGGTCTGCCCCGACTTCTCCCGGTTCCGGACGATCGTGCGATCGAAGAAGTGCAGCTGGTTGAAGCCGTCCGGGCCCTTCGAGGCGGTGTGCACCCAGGCGGGAGCGGCGGTGCACACGATGACGCCGTCGCCGGGCTGCAGATGCGCCGTCAGGTGCTCCCGGAAGTAGTCCAGCTGCGGTTCGTCGATGTATTCGCCGAGCTGGGAGTCGAGCCCCACGAGCCACCACCCCGGCGCGATGGCGACGACGAAGTAGCTGCGCGTCTGGGTGGTCTGCCACCCGCCGATCCGCGCGCCCCTGGCGAAGACGCGCAGGAAGGAGGTGAGCCCGTCGTACCAGTCGTGGTTGCCGGGCACGGCGAGCATCGTGGGGCTCGGGTTCCCCGCCTCGGCGGGGAACGCCGTCGCGTAGGGGCCGATGGTGCGGTTCTCGTACGCCCGGGCGGATGCCGCCGGGTACACCTCGTCGCCGCCCAGCACGAGCACGTCGCCGCGGGGCAGCTCGAGGTCGGTCCCGCTGGGCGTGTCGACGAACAGGGTGGGGGCGGCGAGCAGCGTCGCAATGGTCGTCGTGGCGTCGAAGCCGTCGCCGAGGTCGGCGGCGAAGTCGATCCACACGTCTCCATCGACGGGGGATGCCAGCGGCGCCGGGCCGCTCGGCAGCACGGCCTGGACTTCGCGCTTGTCGCCGTAGTCGGCGAACACCTTGGCCATCCCGGCCTTCAGGGCGGTGCGCGCGAGGGCGGGCGGATCGAGCCAGCGGGTCATGCCGGCCGGCGCGAACCCCAGGACGCTCTCCAGGGCCAGGAGCTCGCGCCGCCTCATCGTGCTGCTCCGTCGCGGTCGCCGGTGAGGTAGACCCGCGACAGCTCGCCGAGGAACAGCCGCCCGAATGCGGCCAGCGCCGCGATTCCGGCGGGGCCGTCGGTGCGGAATGTGGTGAGCTGCTTCGCGAAGTCGAGGGGCTTGATGACGAGCATCCCCGCCGCGCGGACGTCGGCGCCGGCCGGAATGTCGCCGGCGGCGGCGCGGGCCGCGGCGCGCTCGGCCGGGGTCTGCGCGGGGGGCGGCGGCACGTGCCCGGCGAGCAGATGGACGTACAGAGTGGAGGTGTCGCGCCAGAGGTCGAAGCCGTCGTCGTCGGCGACGTCCTTGACCCCCACGAGCGTGACGGGGTCACCCGCGGCGTCGTGGAGCCACAGCCGGTAGAGCATGCGGCGGCCCGGCCGGGCGGGCGGGTCGACGAAGAGGTGGAACCAGCCGCGCTCGACCTCGCAGCGCCCGCCCAGCGCGACCCCGTCGACGTGGCCGGTCGCGGCGCCCTCGTGCAGCGGGTCTTCCGTGAAGGCGTCGATGTCGGCGGCCGTGATGGTCAGGACGAACTCGAGGTCGTCGTTCCGGTAGCGGGCGCGCTCCGCCCCGCGCCGGGGGTCGGTCTCGCCGAGGGCCACGTGGCCCACCATCCGCTCCGTGAACGACACCGACGTGGCATCCGCCCGGGCGGCGGGCGGAGGGCCGGCGACGCCGGCGGGGACTGCCGGTTCGGCGCGGCGGGGGCGCTCCGGCCACGGCTGCTCCAGCATCCGCGTGCACGCCCGGTCGGCGAGGGCCGCGATCGTCAGCGACGGGTTCGCGCCGACGGGACCGGGGAGGGCCGCGCCGTCGAGCACGTGCAGACCCGGGTGGCCGAACACCTCGCCGTAGGCGTCGCACACGCCCTCGCCGGGGTGACGCCCCATGGGCGCCCCGCCGACCGGATGCACCGTGATGACGCGGCCGAGCCACCACAGCGGGTTGTCGCTGACGTCGGCGCCGAGCTCGGCGCCGATCCGCTTCATGACCTCGCGCATCCGAGCGAAGTAGGGCCGGGAGGTCGCGACCGTCCAGTCGACCGCGAGCCGTCCGCGGCGCAGGGACATCCGGCCGTCCGGCGTGTCGCGCCCCATGCCGAGGAGCGGCAGCGAGCTGCCGGAGAGGTGTCCGTCGCCGAGCAGCTGCGCGATGCTCGCGGAGAGGTTGGAGCGGCCTTCCGTGAAGAGGCGGTTGCGCACGGACTCCCAGCCGAACCGCGCCCCGCGCCGCGCCATCGCGCGCAGCTGCGCGACCTCGACGAGCCACGTGAGGAACGCCGGGAACCCGGCATCCTCGATGTAGAAGCCGCGCCCGCGCGCGCCGTCGCCGTCCTGGCCGTCCGGCATGCGGATCGCGGAGGTGATGACGGTGCCCCGGCCGCCGTCGACCCGCAGCGGCGCGCCGTCCCGCGTGCAGCCCATCAGGAACGTGAGGAGGTCGCCGTTGCCGCTGAACCGCGACCCGAGGGCGGGCCCCAGACCGCGGAGGGCGGCGCGGCTGCGCAGCAGCAGGTACGTCGTCCCGAAGCTCCCCGCGCCCAGGATCACCCGGCCCGCCCGGATCGTCCGGACGGGGAGCGCCTTCGTCGAGGTGTCGCCCGAAGCCCCCGGCTCGTGGATGACGTAGCTGACGATGTAGCCGCCGCCCTCTGCCGGTCGGATGCCGCGCACTTCGTGCAGCGTCCGGATCTCCGCGCCGTGATGGCGGGCCGCGGAGAGGTAGGTGTGGTCGAGGCTGTTCTTCGCGCCGGTGTTGCAGCCCACGTCGCACTCCGCGCACAGCGTGCACGTGACACGGCGATGCCCGTGCAGGTTCCCGTACGCGGGGGTGGGGAGTTCTGCTCCCGGCTCGGGCGCCTCACCCGGGCGGGCGAAGGTCACCGCGAGCGGCGGGCGGAACGCCGGCATCCCGATGTCCACGGCGGCCCGCTCGAAGGCGACCGTCTTCGCGGTGTCGCGGTACGGGTACGGCGTCGCGCCCATCATCTGCTCGACAGCCTCGTAGTGCGGCTCGAGGTCGTCGTAGCCGACCGGCCAGTTCTCGTACCCGCCGCCCGGCAGCGGCGCATCCTTCACGAACCAGGCCGGGTCCTTGCGCAGCAGCACGTTGGCGTAGATGAGGGAGCCGCCGCCGAGGCCGCTGGAGACGAGTCCCTCGAGGCCCCGGAACGTCCACGCATCGAACAGGCCGTACATGCCGGCGCTCGGATCCCAGAAGTTGCCGGCCATCTCGGCGGGTGTGCGCGCGAAGTCGCCGGGTCCCCAGGCCTTCCCGCGCTCCAGGACGACGACGTCCTTGCCCGCCTCCGCGAGGCGGTACGCGGCGACGGACGCGCCGAAGCCGGAGCCGACCACCAGGACGTCGGTGGCGTCGGGGAGCTGATGAGGCACGGCAACCTCCTGCAGGGGTCAGAGCGAGCGCATCCGATCACCCAGAGGAGCGCCGTGGCCCCGCCGTGATACACCCCCAGACGTCCCCCCGGATCGATCTACCGAGGCAGAGCGTACGCCGCAGGTCGCGTCGGCGACAGGTCAGTCGTCGGCGAGATCGTCGGCGTCCGAGGCGGGCAGCACGCGCCCGCCGCGACGGCGCGTGAACGTCGACGCCGCGGCGTCGGCAGCTCCGCGACCCGCCGCCGCGATGGCTCCGCCCACCCGGCGGACGCCCGACAGGGCGGTGTGCTCCACACGGCTGGCGCCGGGTTTCGGCTCCAGCTCGACGGGGTACGCGACCGGGGGGATCCCGAACGCACGCCGGGAGTTGACGAGGACGCGCCGGCCGAGCACGTGGTTGCCGGCGCCGCCGACGGCCGCGCCGATGCCGAAGGGGAGCGCCTTGCCGAAGAACGATGCCCCGCCGCGGGCGGCGAACTGCCGCACGAACGCGGCCTTCAGACGATCCACGAGCGGGGCCATCGCGGCGCGGGGGAGCGACTTCGTGACGATCTCGCCCCAGTACTTGTCCCGCGGGGTGCCCTTGCCGATCGCCTGGCGGGCGAGCTGCGACACGAGATCGACGCCCTCCTGGCCGAGCATGAGGGTCAGCACGAGCGCGCGGGCACGGTCCGGATCGGTCATGTGGATGCCGTGCACCTCGGCGAGCGACTGCGCGTACAGGGCCGTCGCCTCCAGGAACGCGACGGTCTCCGCGCCGCTGAGCACGAGGGTGACCCCCGTGCCGATGCCCGGTACGACGGCGGTGGCGCCGACGGCGGCACCGCCGGTCGTCACGGTCGCGAGGTAGCGTCGCTCGAGGATCCGGATGATCTCGGCCGCCGTCGCGTCCGGGTGGCGGAGGCGGACGCTCCGCAGGTGGGCGATGACGGCGGGACGCTGGATCGCCAGGACGCGATCGAGCGCGCGCACGGCGAACGGATGCTCCGCGGCCCCGGGCGGGGGGAGCGGGCCCTCCCACGGGGCGTCGGCGGGAAGCGAGTGGATCCGGTGCACCTTTGCCATGACAGCGTCGATCCTAAGCGCGGCCGCTGAGCGACCCCTGAGGACGGGCGGGATCAGACGAAGAGGTTCGCCCGCTCCAGGTCTTCCGCGAAGTCGACCTCGACGGCGTAGAGGTCGGAGATGTCCATGGGCTCCAGGCGCAGGCCGTTCTCGACGATCGCGAGCTCGAGGCCGCGCTCGAAGTAGTCCTGGTCGTCGACGCGCCCGAGCTGGGCGATGAGAGCCGGCTTGTCGGCGCGGGAGATGTAGTTGATCCCCACGGCTTCGCCGATGCCGCCCGTGACCGTCTTGGACAGCTCCTGGATGAAGCCCTCCGCGTCGACGGTGTACTTGACCTCTTCGTCGCTGACCTTGGCGGTGTTGACGGAGACGAAGGACTGGTCTCGCTCGATGAACTCGACGGCGCGGCCGAGCACGCGCGGGTCGAAGACGACGTCGCCGTTCATCCAGAGGACGGCGTGCTTGCCGGTGGCCTTGAGGGCGCGCAGCAGGCTCTTGGACGTGTTGGTCTCGTCGTAGCGGTCGTTGTAGACGTACTCCGCCTCGGGGAACGCCTCCACGATCGTCTCGGCGCGGTAGCCGACGACGGCGGTGATGCGCGCGTCCGAGCCGAACGCGGCGCGGATGTTGTCGTGCTGCTGGCGCATGATGGAGCGACCGTCGCTCAGCGCGGTGAGGGGCTTCGGCAGGCTGCGCCCGAGCCGCGAGCCCATACCGGCCGCGAGGATGACGGTCTGAAGAGTCAAAAGGTGCTCCTGAAAGGTGTTCACTGTCCGTTAGACGAAATGACACTCCTTCGTGCCTCGTCAAATGGTAGCGAAGCCACCTGGGAGGGCGCAGGAAGTCGGTCCTCCGTTGTGGATTCGTGACAATCCTGCGGCCTGTGACGCCGCGCGCTCATTCCCGACCGGGGATTGAGGGGCCTTGCTAGGTTGGGTCGCGTGACCGCCTCGCTGCCACTGCCTGACGACGACCGGGACGCCGTTCCCGGCGTCTCCGGGGTCGTGCCGCCGCTGCCGCCGCTCCCGGCCGCGGACGCCGCGGCGGCCGCGAAGGCGCCGCCTGCGAAGGCGCCGGGGGCGAAGGTCCCGGGAGCGAAGGCGGCGAAGGCCGCGGGAGCGCAGGCGCGGCCGGTCAAGGCGGTGCCGCCGCGCCCGCCGAAGCCCCGCACCGCCACGCCGCCCCCCAAGCCGCCGATCCCGGCGTCCGTCGCCGCGGCGCGGTTCGACGTCGCGGAGCCCGCCCCGGTCGAGCCCGCCCCGGTCGAGGCGGAGCCGGTCGAGCCCGCCCCGGTCGAGGCGGAGCCGGTCGAGCCCGCGCCGGTTGCCGTCGTCGCGCGGGCGGAGCCGCCGCTCATCGTCCCGCCCGTCCCGCCGCTGCCGGTCCTCCCCGTTCCCGAACCGGAGCCGGAGCCGGAACCACAGCCGGAACCCGCACCAGAGCCCGAGCCCGTCCCGGTGCCGGAGCCCGAACCGGAACCCGAACCGGAACCCGAACCCGAACCCGAGCCTGAGCCTGAGCCGGAGCCTGAGCCCGAGCACGCCTTCGTCTTCGAACCCGACCCGGAGGGGGCGACGGAGGTCGAGGGGATGGTGGCAGCCGTCCGCCTGGCCGGCGTGACGAAGGTGTTCGGGGCGACACGCGCCGTGGACGCGGTCGACCTCACGATCCCGCCGGGCACGTTCTACGGTCTCGTCGGGCCGAACGGCGCCGGGAAGACCACGACGCTCTCGATGATCGCCGGGCTCCTCCGCCCCGATGCCGGACGCATCGAGGTCGGCGGCGTGGATCTCGCCCGCCATCCCGCGCGGGCCAAGAAGCTGATGGGCGTGCTGCCCGACCGGCTCCGCACCTTCGACCGCCTCACCGGGCGGCAGCTCCTGCACTACTACGGCGTGCTCCGCGGGCTCAAGCCCGGGGTCGTGGCGAGCCGCACCGCGGACCTCGCCCGCGCCTTCGACCTCACCGACGCGCTCGGACGCCCCGTGGCGGACTACTCCGCCGGCATGACCAAGAAGGTCATGCTCGCCGGCGCCATGATCCACTCGCCGCGGGTGCTCGTGCTGGATGAGCCGTTCGAAGCCGTCGATCCGCTCTCCAGCTCCGTCATCCTCGACATCCTGTCGACGTACGTCGACCACGGCGGCACCGTCGTGCTCTCCAGTCACGGGATGGAGCTCGTCGAGCGCGTCTGCACCGGGATCGCCGTCATCGTCGGCGGTCAGGTGCTCGCCGAGGGCACCGTCGCGGAGGTGCGGGGGGAGCTGACGCTGGAGCAGCGCTTCGTGGAGCTCGCCGGAGGCCTCAGCGACGTGGAGGGCCTCGAATGGCTGCACACGTTCTCCGGCTGAGATTCGACCTGCTGCTCGGCGCGTTCCGCGGCGACGCCCGCCACGTGGCCCGTACGGTGCTGGGCGCGGCGGCGTTCCTGGCCGTCGTCGCCGTCGGGTGCGCCGGCATCCTCGCGCTTCGGGGCGCCTCGGATGACGTCGCGCGCGCCGTCACGGTGCTCGGGGGTGCGGCGGTGACCCTCGGGTTCCTGATCGCGCCGCTCGTCACGGGCCTCGCCGATCCCCTCGACCCGCGCCGTTTCGCGGTGCTCGGCGCCGATCCGCTCTGCCTCGCCGGCACGATCCTCCTCGCGAGTCTCATCAGCGTCCCCGTGCTCGCCCTCGCGGCCCTCGGGGCGTGCCTCGTCGTCCTGTGGAACGCGCACGGCGTCCCCGCGGGCACCGGCATCCTCGCCGTCGTCCTCGGCGGGGTGATCTGCGTCCTGTTCGGCAAGGTGTCGGCGGCGCTCGCGGGGCTGGTGCTGCGCCCCCGGCGTTCCCGCGAGCTCACCGGTCTCTTCCTCGTCGCGGTGCTCGTGGTCGTCGTCCCGATCGTCGGGTACCTCGCCTCGCGGCAGTGGCGCGGACGGGTGCCCGCCCCGGTGGAGCGCGCCGTCGACATCCTCGCCGTCACGCCCTTCGGGGCGGCCCCCGCCGTCCCCGCACTCGCGGTCGATGACGCGCACCTCGCGCCGCTCGCCGTCGCCGCCGTCACGGCCCTCGTGCTCGCGGGGCTGTGGTTCTGGCTCGTCCGGCATCTGCTGACGACGACGCCGCGACCGCGGTCGACCCGCGTGCGAGGCGGTCTCGGCTGGTTCGCCTTCCTGCCCGGCACTCCTGCCGGAGCCGTGGCCGCCCGGAGCCTCACCTACTGGTCCCGCGATGCGCGGTACATCGTCAACGTCGTGGTGGTGCCGATCGCCGCGCTCATCACGGTCGTCCCGCTGCTCCTCGTGGGCGTGCCGGTCGAGGTCGTGGCGCTCGTGCCGGTGCCGCTCATGGCCCTCTTCTTCGGCTGGCTGGCCCACAACGACCTCGCCTACGACTCCTCGGCGCTGTGGATGCATCTCGCCGGGGCCGTCCGCGGCGCCGCCGACCGCGTCGGACGGCTCGTCCCGGTCAGCCTCGTCGCGGTGCCGCTCCTCGCGGTCGCCATCCTGCTCTCGGTCCGGCTGCACGGGAACCCCGAGATCCTGCCGGCGATGGTCGGCGTGTGCACGAGCCTCTTCCTCTGCGGCCTGGGGCTGTCGTCGATCTCGTCGGCCGCGGCGCCCTACCCGGTCTCCAGCCCGGGCGACAGTCCGTTCCAGCAGCCGCAGCGCACCGGCGGCGGGCTCGCGCAGGGCCTCGTGCTCGTCGGAGCGATGATCCTGAGCGCCCCGGCGCTGTGGTTCGCGTGGCTCGCACTCACCGATGACCCGACGCACGCGCAGACCGCGCTGTGGGCCGGGGTGGGGGTCGGCGTCTTCGTCCTGACGGCCGGGATCCTCCTCGGCGGCTGGATCTTCGACCGCGGCAGCGGACGCCTCATGGAGTTCGCGGAGTCGGTCTGACGGCCCCGGCCGCGACCCGCCCCGGCTACACTCGCAGGCATGAGTACGCCTCTCGACAGCCCCGACCAGGGGGGTCTTGCGACCCTCGACCGTGAGCTCGAGGAACTCCTCAAGGAGGAGCATTTCGAGCCGGGCGATCACGAGCGCTTCTCGCACTACGTCAAGAAGGACAAGATCCTCGAGTCGGCGCTCACCGGCAAGCCGGTCCGCGCCCTGTGCGGGAAGAAGTGGACGCCGGGCCGCGATCCGGAGAAGTTCCCGGTCTGCCCGACGTGCAAGGAGATCTACGACTCGATGATGGCCTGAGGGCTCAGCCCTCGACGTCGACGAAGACCGTGGGGATCGCCGGGTCGGACCGGCTGAGCGCGAGCGCCCGCACGGGCAACTCCTCCCGCGCCCGCAGGTGGTGCGCACGGGCCGTCTGCACGCCCGCGGGGCCGAGCGCGCCGGCATCCACCTCGCCGCCCTCGACGAGCGTCACCTGGAGGGCGCGCGCGTCGGGCTGATCCGCCGCCGTCTGCACCTCCTCGAAGCCGTCCGAGACAACGATGAGCTCGCGGGTCGCGGTGCCGTGCTCGAGGGTCCGGAACGCGGCCTTGCGGCCGCCCTTGGACGCCTTGTCGCTCGACGCCTTCGCCACCGACACCCACCCGCCGGCGGCATCCTGCCGGGCGACGAGCTTGTAGACCATGCCCGCCGTCGGGGCGCCGGAGCCCGTCACGACGGACGTGCCGACGCCGTAGGCGTCGACGGGGGATGCCGCGAGGGCGGCGATGGCGAACTCGTCGAGGTCGCTCGTCACGGTGATCTTCGTACCGGTCGCGCCGAGCGCGTCCAGCTGCGCGCGGACCTCGGCGGCCACCGTCGGCAGATCGCCGGAGTCGATGCGGACCCCGCCGAGGCCCGGCCCGGCGACGCGGATCGCCGTGGCGACGCCCTCCTCGATGCCGTACGTGTCGATGAGCAGGGTCGTGTCCAGGCCGAACGCCTCGATCTGGCTGCGGAACGCCTCCTCCTCGGTGTCGTGCAGGAGCGTCCAGGCGTGGGCGGCCGTGCCCATCGTCGGGATGCCCCACAGCCGCCCGGCCTCGAGGTTGCTGGTGGCGCCGAACCCGGCGATGTAGGCGGCGCGGGCCGCCGCGACGGCGGAGTGCTCGGCCGCGCGCCGCGAGCCCATCTCCGCCAGCGGACGGTCGCCGGCCGCGATGCTCATGCGCGTCGCCGCGTTCGCGACCGCCGAGTCGTGGTTCAGGACGCTCAGGGCCAGGGTCTCCAGGACCACGGCCTCGGCGAAGGTTCCCTCGACCGTGAGGACCGGGGAGCCCGGGAAGTAGAGCTCGCCCTCCCGGTAGCCCGTGACCGTCCCGGTGAACCGGTAGCCCTCCAGGAAGGCCAGGGTCTCGGCATCCACGACGTGGTTGTCGCGCAGGTACCGCAGCTCGTCGTCGCCGAAGCGGAAGTCGCGGAGCATCTCCAGCAGCCGTCCCGTGCCGGCGACGACGCCGAAGCGGCGCGCACCGGGCAGGCGGCGGCCGAAGAGCTCGAAGACGCACCGGCGCTGCGCCGTGCCGTCGCGGAGCGCCGCGTCGATCATCGTCAGCTCGTAGCGGTCGGTGAACAGGGCCGTGCTCTCGAAGCCGTCGACGCTCATGCCGGTCACTCTACCGAGGACGGGTAGGGTGGACGATCGTGGATGACGCGCCGATCGGGATCTTCGACTCCGGTGTCGGCGGGCTCACGGTGGCTCGCGCCGTCTCCCAGCTCCTGCCGAGCGAATCGGTGCTGTACATCGGCGACACGGCCCACTCGCCGTACGGTCCGAAGCCCATCGCCGACGTGCGCCGCTACTCGCTCGAGGTGCTCGACACGCTCGTCGACGAGGGCGTGAAGATGCTCGTCATCGCCTGCAACACAGCATCCGCCGCGATGCTGCGCGATGCGCGGGAGCGCTACGACGTGCCGGTCGTCGAGGTCATCGGGCCCGCCGTCCGCACCGCCGTCTCCACGACCCGCAACCGCCGCATCGGCGTCATCGGCACCGCCGGGACGATCGGCTCGGGGGTGTACCAGGACATGCTGGGGGTCGATCAGACCCTCACCGTCTTCGCGCAGGCCTGCCCCCGGTTCGTCGAGTTCGTCGAAGCCGGTGTCACCGGCTCGCCGGAGGTGCTCGCCGTCGCGGAGGAGTACCTCGCGCCGCTGCGCCACGCCGGCGTCGACACGCTCGTCCTCGGCTGCACGCACTACCCGTTCCTCGAGGGCGCGATCAGCTATGTCATGGGCCCCGACGTCTCGCTCGTCGCCAGCGACACCGAGACGGCGAAGGACGTCTACCGCCAGCTCGTCTCCCGCGACCTGCTCGCGAGCCCCACGGCCGTCCCCACCCACGTCTACGAGGCCACCGGCGACTCCGCCGACGACTTCCTGAGCCTCGCGCACCGCCTGATGGGGCGCGAGGTGTCCGCCGTCCGCCTCGTGCAGACCGGCGCCATCGACCTGCCGCCCGCCCGGGCCTGAGAGGACAACATGACCGAGATCACCCGCGCCGACGGCCGCGCCGTCGACGACCTCCGCCCCGTCACGATCGAACGCGGCTGGAGCGCGCACGCGGAGGGCTCGGCGCTCATCTCGTTCGGCGGGACGAAGGTGCTGTGCACGGCGTCGTTCACGAACGGCGTCCCGCGCTGGCTCACCGGCAAGGGCAAGGGCTGGGTCACCGCCGAGTACGCGATGCTCCCGCGCGCGACGAACTCCCGCAACGACCGGGAGGCGGTCAAGGGCCGCATCGGGGGCCGCACGCACGAGATCTCCCGCCTCATCGGCCGGGCCCTCCGCGCCGTCGTCGACACGAAGGCGCTCGGCGAGAACACGATCGTGATCGACTGCGATGTGCTGCAGGCCGACGGCGGCACGCGCACCGCGGCGATCACGGGAGCGTACGTCGCCCTGGCCGACGCGATCGAGTGGGGCCGCGCGAAGGGCTTCGTCGGCAAGAACGCCAAGGCGCTCATCGACTCGGTCGCCGCCGTCTCCGTCGGGATCATCGACGGCGAGCCCATGCTCGACCTCGCCTACGTCGAGGACGTGCGCGCCGAGACCGACATGAACGTCGTCGTCACCGGCCGCGGCCTGTTCGTCGAGGTGCAGGGCACCGCGGAGGGCGCGCCCTTCGACAAGCGCGAACTCGACGCGCTGCTCGAGCTCGGGGTCGCCGGCTGCGCGACGCTGCGTGATGCGCAGACCGCGGCCCTTGCGGTGGACGCGGCGTGACGCTGCTGGATGCCACGGCGGGACGCCAGATCGTCCTGGCGACGCACAACCTGCACAAGGTCGCCGAGTTCCAGGCGATCGTCGCCGCGACGCGGCCCGACCTGGAGGTCATCGGCTACGACGGCCCGGAGCCCGTCGAGGACGGCGTGACGTTCGCGCAGAACGCGCTCATCAAGGCGCGCGCGGCGGCGGCGCACACCGGCCTACCCGCCCTCGCCGACGACTCCGGCATCTGCGTGGACGCGCTCGGCGGGGCTCCCGGGCCGTTCTCCGCCTACTGGGCGGGGCACCGGAAGGATGCGATGGCGAACCTCGAGCTGCTGCTGGACCAGCTGTCCGACATCGCCGACCCGAACCGCACCGCGCAGTTCGTCTCCACGATCGCGATCGTCCACGGCGAGTCGGAGCAGGTCGTCGAAGGCATCTGGCCGGGCCGGCTCGCGACGGCGCCGGCCGGTGAGGGCGGGTTCGGCTACGACCCGGTCTTCATCCCGGACGGGCAGGAGGCGCCGGAGCGCACCGTCGCGCAGTGGTCGGCGGAGGAGAAGAACGCGGTTTCGCATCGCGCCCGCGCGTTCGCCGCGCTCACGCCCCTGCTGACCGAGCTGTCCTAGGCGCCGGCGGCCTCGCGGGCGGCGCGCCCCAGGTGAGAACCGGACTCATTCCCGACTGGCGCGCAATGCGCTCGCGGAGTGCGCCGCGGGCATAGCCTCGGAGCATGCACGACCACGCGCCGAACGGCATCCGCGGGGCGAGCAATCAGCGGCTCCTCGCCATGTCGCTCGCGCTCACCGCGACCGTCATGATCGTGCAGATCGCCGGCGCCGTGCTCACCGGGTCGCTGGCGCTGCTGGCCGACGCGGCGCACATGTTCACCGACAGCTCCGCGCTCGTCATCGCGCTCATCGCGAGCGTCATCGCGGCGCGCCCGGCGAACGACCGGCACACCTACGGGTTCCAGCGCGCCGAGGTGTTCGGCGCGCTCGCGAACGCCGTCATCCTCATCGTCCTGTGCGCGTGGATCGTCGTCGAGGCGGTCGGCCGGCTCGTGCGGGCGGACGACGCGGTCGTCGACGGCGGTCTCATGCTGATCGTGGCCGCCGTGGGCCTCGTCGCGAACGGCGTCTCGATGTACCTGCTGAGCGCGGCCCAGCGCCGCAGCATCAACGTGCGCGGTGCCTACCTCGAGGTGCTCGGCGACCTGATCGGTTCGGCCGTCGTCATCGTCGCGGCGATCGTGATCGCCCTGACGGGGTGGATGCCGGCGGACGCGCTCGCGTCGCTCGTCATCGCGGCGATGATCCTGCCGCGGGCCGTCGTGCTGCTGCGCGAGGTGTTCGAGGTGCTGGGGGAGCGCGCCCCCAAGGACACCGACCCGGCGCTCATCCGCTCGCACCTCCTCGGCACCCCCGGCGTCGTCGACGCGCACGATGTGCACGTGTGGCAGCTGACGCGCGGGGCGCCGGTGTTCACGGCGCACGTCGTCGTCGCGCCGTACGTCATGGCGGAGGGGCGCTCCGGCGAGCTGCTGACGCGCCTGCAGACCTGCCTCGCCGATCACTTCGACGTGGAGCACTCGACGTTCCAGCTCGAGCCGGCGGGACACGAGGACCACGACGCGCACACGTGAGGCGCGCTGGCGATCCGGGTGTCGATCCCGATGTCGGAGGGGGTCCCTACTCTGGAGACAGAACATCCCGCACGTGCCCATCCGCGGGAGCCGCTGACGCGAGCGACGCTCGCGGGAGGTCGCCATGGGGCACGAAGAGGATCCGGTCCAGGACGCGGTCGGTGACGCGCTCGGCTGGCCGGCGCTGGACGCGCTGGTGTCGACCCTGATCGACACGCGACGCCGCGTGGCGGCGCTGCAGGCCGCGGAGGCGCGGCTCCTCGCCGACGCGACCGAACTCGTGATCGCCCGGACGGCCGAGTCCCGCGCGCAGGGACGATCGCAGGCCGACCTCCCGCTCCGCGAGGTGGCGCTCGAACTCGGCATGGCCATGCGGGCCAGCGACCGCACCGTCCAGGGGCGGATGAGCGACGCGGCGATCCTTGTCGGACGGCTGCCGCGGACCCTCGCAGCCTGGGAGGAGGGCCGCATCGATGCAGCGCACGCCTGGGCCATCGTGCGGGCCGGGGTGGCGATCGGCGACCCCGACCGGCTCGCCCGCTACGAGGATCTCGCCCTTGCGGCCGCCGAGACCGAATCGCCGGGACGGCTCGTCCCCGTCGTCCGGGCGCTGGCCGCCGCCGTCGACCCCGACACCTTCCAGGACCGGCTGACGCGCGCCGCCGATGACCGGTCGGTGCGCGTCTACGACCTCGACGAGGGGATGGCGCGGCTCATCGCCGACCTGCCCGCCCCGCTCGCCTATGGCATCCGCGACCGCCTCACCGAGATGGCCCGCGCGGTGCTCGCACCTCAGCAGGGCGGGGAGGGCGATCCGGCGGGCGCAGCCGGCCCGGCGGGCGCAGCGGATCCGGCGGGCGCAGCGGATCCGGCGGGCGCTGCCGACCCGGCGGGCGCAGAGAGCGCCGACGTCGCCGCGCCCGCCTGCCTTCGCACTGGGCCCGGGATCCGCCGCGAACGCCTGGCCCAGGGCGGGAACGGGGCCGACCCGCGCACCATGGACCAGGCGCGCGCCGACGTCCTCGCCGACCTGCTGCTCGGCGGATCGCCGATCGCGCACGGCACCGACCTGGGCGCGATCGCCGCGCGCATCCACCTCACGGTGCCGGCGTTGACGCTCGCCGGCGTCGGGAGTGCACCCGCTCTGCTCGCGGGGTACGGCCCCATCGATCCGGAGCTCGCCCGGCGACTGGCCTTCGCGGCGCCCGGCTGGGATCGCGTCTTCACCGACCCGCATACCGGCGCCGTCCTCGCCGTGGATCGCTACCGGCCCTCCGCGGAGCTGCGGAGATACCACGCCGTGCGCGACGAGCGGTGCCGGACGCCTGGATGCCGGCGGGCGGCGCACCGCTGCGACCTCGACCATACGGTGGACGCCGCGCGCGGCGGCGCGACCGCCGTCGGCAATCTCGCCTTGTTCTGCCGCCGGCACCACACCGACAAGCACGCCACCGCCTGGCGGCTGCGGCAGCTCTCCGGCGGGGTCATCGAGTGGATCGCGCCGACGGGGCGCCGGTATCGCGACCGGCCGCCGGCGACCGTCCGCTTCGTGCCGGAGGGTGTCTCCGTCGAGCACGATCCGCCCCCGTTCTGATCGGTGGGCGTGCTCGCGTCGGATCGGGGCCTCAGACGTCCTCCCGCACCACGTCCTCGGGACGCACGTCGGGGCGCAGTCCGCGCCACCGCGCGTGACGCAGTGTGCCGCCCGGGGTGAACTCGGCGAACTCGACCTCGGCGACGAGTTCCGGGCGCACCCACAGGGCGTCCGACGCGTCCGCCCGCGGGACGCCGACCATCGGGTTCTCGTCGGTCCGCAGCGGCTGAAGCTGCGACTCCAGCAGCCGCAGCGTGGCCTCGCTGAATCCGGAGCCCACCCGGCCGACGTACTGCAGGCCGTCCGGGCCGGGGATCCCGAGCAGCAGCGACCCGATGGTGCCCGTGCGGCCGCCCTTCCCGGGGCGGATCGCGCCGATCACGACGTCCTGCGTGCGGGTCAGCTTCACCTTGAGCCACTCCTCCGACCGGGTCCCCGGACGGTAGCGCGACCGCGGATCCTTCACGACGACCCCCTCCAGCTCCAGCGCCGTCGCCGTCGCGAGCGCCGCGTCGAGGTCGTCGGCCACCGGCGGGACGACGACGGCCGCATCGGCGCCCGCGACGAGGTCCTCGAGCAGAGCGCGGCGTTCGGTGAGGGGCCGGTCCATGACATCCAGCCCGCCCACCGACAGCACGTCGAACAGGACGTACGTGACGGGGGTTCGACGCGCCTCGCGCTCGATTTCCCGCGGCCTCGTCAGGTGCATGCGGCTCTGCAGCCGATGGAAGCTCGGTCGCCCGCGCTCGTCGTACGCGACGACCTCGCCGTCGACGACCGCAGGCCCGGGCCCGAGACCGACGTCGACGCCGGTCAGCTCGGGGTAGCGGGCCGTGATGTCGGTGCCGCTGCGCGCCCGCATCCGCAGGCGCTCCCCGTCCCACACGCCGATCGCGCGGATGCCGTCCCACTTGAACTCCACCCACGGCTCACCCCAGCGCCGCGCGGCCTGCGCCGCCCGGGTAGGGGTGGACGGCGTCGCGAGCATGGGTGCCGCGTCCGGGGCGGCGCCGCGCGACCGGGGCCGTGCGCGCCCGGGCACCGCCGCAGCCACAGGCACCGCGGCAGCCACGGGCGCCGCAGGCGCGGCATCCTTCATGCGGTGCAGCAGCCACTGCGACTTCTCGCCCGCGCCCTGCGTGCGGATGAGCGCGAGCCGCACGGTGCCGAGCGGCCCGCCCTCGGCGCCCGCGGCGGTGAAGATCACCTCGTCGTCGCGCCACTTCTCCGCGTCGTAGACGCCGCGGTCCCAGATCGTCATCGTGCCGGCGCCGTACTCGCCCTTCGGGATCTCGCCGGAGAAGTCGAGGTAGCTGAGCGGATGCGGCTCGGTCATGACCGCGAGGTTGTTCTTCTCCGTCGTGACCGGGATGCCGCGCGGCACGGCCCAGCTGACGAGCACGCCGTCCCGCTCCAGACGCAGGTCCCAGTGCAGCCGGCTCGCGTGATGCTCCTGGATGACGAACCGCGCCGCGCCTGGGCCGGGGTCGCCGCCCGGAGCGGGGGAGGCCGGGACCGGCTCGGGCGTGCGTGCCGCGTCGCGCTTGGCGATGTACGAGGCGAGGCTCCCGGTCGACCCGGCCGAGGCCGCCGAGGCGGCCACCGGAGCGAGAGGCGCGAGGAGGTCGCCGACCTCGTCCGTGCGCTCGAGCATCTCATCGAAGCGGAGATGCCGGAGGCCGGGGTCTGCCAGCTCCTCCCACGACCGGGGCGCGGCGACCATCGGGTGGTCCCGGCCGCGCAGCGAGTACGGCGCGATCGTCGTCTTCGACCCGTTGTTCTGGCTCCAGTCCAGGAACACCTTGCCGGGCCGGGCGCTCTTGGACATCTGCGACACGACGAGGTCGGGGTGATCGGCCTCCAGGAGCCGGGCCAGCTCCTTCGCGAACGCGGAGATCTCGTCGCTCGTCCGCGTCCCGTCCAGGTGCGCGTAGAGGTGGATGCCCTTGCTGCCGCTCGTCACGGGGAAGGGGTCGAGGCCCATCCCGGTGAGGATCTCCCGCGACCAGCGCGCCACCTCCGCACACTCAGCGAGCCCGACGCCGGGGCCGGGGTCGAGGTCCAGCACGATCCGGTCGGGGTTGCGCCGGGCGCCGTGCGCGTCGAACCGCCATTGCGGCACGTGCAGCTCGAGGCTCGCGACCTGCGCGAGGTAGACGAGGGTCGGCACGTCCTCGACGAGCGGGTAGTCCTTCGCCCCTGTCGAGTGGTCGATGGGATGCCGGGGGATCCAGGCCGGCGCGCCGGGCTCGAGGTCCTTCGCGAAGAACGGGGGCGCGTCGACCCCCTCGGGCCAGCGCTTCCGCGTCACGGGGCGGCCGCTCACGTGCGGGATCAGCAGGGGGGCGATGCGGGTGACGTAGTCGATGACCTCGCCCTTGGTCGTCCCGGTGTCGGGGTAGAGCACCTTGTCGAGGTTCGTCAGTCGCAGGCGGCGGTCGCCGACGCGCACGAGCTGTCCCTCACCTGCCATGACGAAAGGCTAGTGCGCAACCTCTGGCCCGAATCGGTCCACGCGGTGTGTACTGGGGGAATGAGAGCGATCTGGAAGGGTGCCCTGACCTTCGGCCTCGTCAACGTGCCGGTCAAGGTCTACTCCGCCACCGAAGACCACGACGTGTCGCTGCACCAGGTGCACGCGGCCGACGGAGGGCGCATCCGGTACCAGCGGATCTGCGAGATCGACGGCGAGGTCGTGCCGTACGCCGAGATCGACAAGGCCTACGACGACGGGGAGCGCACGGTCGTCCTGACCTCCGACGACCTCGCCTCCCTGCCCTCCGAGCGCAGCCGGGAGATCGAGGTGGTGGAGTTCGTGCCGAGCGAGCAGATCGACCTGCTCACCCTCGACCGTGCGTACTACCTCGAACCGGATTCCGCATCGCCGAAGGCCTACGTGCTGCTGCGGAAGACGCTCGAGCAGACCGACCGCACCGCCGTCGTGCGCTTCTCGCTGCGGCAGAAGACGCGGCTCGCGGCCCTGCGCGTCCGCGGCGACGTGCTGGTGCTGCAGACGCTGCTCTGGGCGGATGAGGTGCGCGAGGCCGCATTCCCAGGGCTCGACGCGCCGGTGAAGATCTCCGAGAAGGAGCTCGAGCTGTCGGCATCCCTCGTGGAGAGCTTCTCGAGCGACTTCGATCCCGACGAATTCGTCGACGAGTATCAGAAGGAGCTGCGGACCCTGATCGAGGCGAAGCTCGAGCAGGGCGACGCGCTGGACACGTCGGAGACCTTCGGCGACCGCGAAGAGGCCGACACGGGTGGCGAGGTGATCGACCTCATGGCGGCCCTCCGAGCGAGCGTGGAGCGCAGCCGCGCGGCGCGCGGGGAGAGCACCGCGAAGCCTGCGGCGGCGGAGGACCCGAAGCCGGCGGCGAAGAAGCCGGCCGCGAAATCCGCCGACAAGACCGCGGAGAAGAGCGCGGCGAAGGCCCCCGCCAAGAAGAGCACGGCGAAGACGCCTGCGAAGAAGGCGACGAAGAAGGCGTCCTGAGTCAGACCTGCGCGCGGGGCGGCTCGGTGCCGTCGCCGTCGTGCCGGCCGAACTCCGGCTCCTTGTCGAAGACCTCGGGGTCGAGGACCAGCGCCTCGGCCTCGTCGTGGTCGACGACGACGTCCTCGCCGGCGGCGGCGGCCTTGCGGGCCTTGTACCGCTCGGAGAAGTAGTGCCAGACCGTGATCAGCGCCGTGCCGCCGACGGCGGCCAGCAGGATGAGGTCGATGTACTCCGACACGAACCATGCCACCGGCGGAATGAACCCGATGAGGTAGCCGAACATCGTGAGGCCGAAGCCCCAGAGGACCGCACCGATGAGGTTGTACAGCGTGTACTTGCCCTTGTGCATGTGCCCGACACCGGCCGCGACCGGCGCGAACGTGCGGACGATGGGCACGAAGCGGGCCAGGATGATCGTCAGCCCGCCGTACCGCTCGAAGAACGCGTTGGTGCGCTCGACGTTCTTCCGGCTGAACAGGCCGGACTCCTTGCGCTCGAAGATCGCCGGGCCGCCCTTGTGGCCGATGAAGAACCCGACTTCACCGCCGACGAACGCCGCGAGTCCGATGAGCAGCGCCACCCACCAGACGCTGATGCCGAAGACGCCGTTGGGGGCGTAGTCCTGCGGGTGCGAGAGCAGACCGGAGATGACGAGCAGCGTGTCGCCCGGCAGGAGGAATCCGATCAGCAGACCGGTCTCGGCGAAGACGATGAAGCACACGACGACGAGGGCCCAGGGGCCCGCCGTCGTGATGATCAGTTCGGGGTCGAGCCAGGGGATGAGAGCGATGGAGTGCACAGGGGTCCCGTCGGTCGTGCGTGCGGTCGGCGGTCAGCAGATTCCAGCCTAACCGGCTCGTGCGGAAGGTGGGACTTGAACCCACACGCCCGAAGGCACAGGAACCTAAATCCTGCGTGTCTGCCGATTTCACCACTCCCGCGGAAGCCTCAGTCTAGCGAGCGCGTCAGGCCTCGACGGCGGCGTCGTCGGGGCGGGGGAGCGCCTGATCGAGCTGACGGTCCCAGCGCGGCGAACCGCCGACGAACCAGTACGCGGCGCCGATGAATACGGCGCCGCCGATGAGGTTGCCGAGACCGACCCAGAGCAGGTTCCCGCCGAAGAGCCCCCACGTCGCATGCTCGTAGCCGCCGAAGAGGCCGATGGAGTACGTCGTCATGTTCGCGACGACGTGCTCGAAGCCGGAGGCGATGAAGGCGAGCAGCGCCCAGAAAATGACGGCGAGCTTCGGTCCGTCGGTGGTGAGGCGGTTGCACATCCAGATCGCGAGGCACACGAGGATGTTGCAGAGGATGCCGCGGACGAACAGCTCGGCGGGCGATTCGGTCGCCTTCGCGGCCAGGAGGTCCTGGATCATCTCGCCCGCGGCGGCGTTGGAGTGCAGGACGCCGGAGGCGACGACGAGACCGCCGAAGACCGCCGAACCCAGGATGTTCGCGCCGAAGGTGAACAGCAGCGCCCCGAGGGCAGGGAGGGGGCGGACCGCCCGCATGAGCGTTCCCTGGGCGAGGATCATCATCGCGGACGTCACGAGCTCCGCGCCCGCGAAGACGACGAGCGTGAGCGCGACCCCGAAGACGAGGCCGCTCACGAGCTTGACGGCGGGTTCGCCCGCGGCGGCGAAGGGCCCCGCAGCGCTGACCATCAGGACGACGGCCACGCCCACGTAGGCGCCGGCGAGCATCCCCGAGACGAGGAAGCGCACGGGAGCGCGCAGGCCCTCGGTCTTGTGGATCGCGGCATCGGCCTGCGCCGTCAGAGTCTGCGGAACGGTGAGCACACTCCATTGTCGCTGTGGTCGGACCACAAAGCAAGCACCGGAAGATGTGGATAACTTGCTCGGGCGTGCCCAGGGCTTGTCAGGATGCCTCGGGTGAGCCTGGCGTCGCTGTCTCCGAACGTCGCGCCGGCGACCCGGACCGTCGCCGAGCGCGTGCGCGAGCGCCTGCGCGCCGAGCAGGTCGATCCGGCGCGGGAGCCGGACCGGGCTGCCCTGATCGTGCGCGCCGAGGTGCGGCGGCACAACGACTATGCGCTCGGGCGCGGCGGCGAGCTCATCGACGACGAAGCGGCCTGCGTCCGCGACGTGCTCGCGAGCGTCGCGGGATACGGCCCGCTGCAGGCGCTCCTCGATGACCCGGGCGTCGAGGAGGTGTGGATCAACGCGCCGGACCGCGTGTACGTCGCACGGGCCGGTCGCAGCGAACGCGCCCCCGTCGTCCTGACCGACGACGCCGTCCGCGATCTCGTCGAGCGGATGCTGCACGCCACCGGCCGGCGCGTCGACCTCAGCCAGCCGTTCGTCGACGCGTCCCTGCCCGACGGCTCCCGGCTGCACGTCGTCATCCCCGACATCACCCGGCGGCACTGGGCCGTCAACATCCGGAAGTTCCTCCCCGCCTACCGCGGGCTCGACGACCTCGTCGCGATCGGCTCCATGCCGCCGGAGATCGCCGACCTGCTGCGGACCGCGATGGCGGACGGCCGCACCGTGCTCGTGTCGGGGGCGACGGCGGCGGGGAAGACGACGCTCCTCGGCGCGCTCATCGCGGCATGCCCCGCCCACCACCGCATCGTCACGGTCGAGGAGACGTTCGAGCTGGCCGTGCGCGCCCCCGACATCGTCGCGATGCAGGGACGCCAGCCGAGCCTCGAGGGGACCGGGGAGGTGACGCTCCGTCGCCTCGTGAAGGAGGCGCTCCGGATGCGACCGGACCGGCTCGTGGTCGGGGAGGTCCGCGACGCCGAGGCGCTCGACCTGCTCCTCGCGCTCAACACCGGCGTGCCGGGCGCCGCGACGCTGCACGCCAACTCCGCCGGGGAGGCGCTGCGCAAGCTCGCCGCCCTGCCGCTGCTCGCGGGGCGGAACATCGACGCCGGCTTCGTCGTGCCGGCGATCGCCTCCTCCGTGCACCTCGTGGTGCACTGCGCGCGTGCCGCCGACGGCCGGCGTTTCGTCTCCGAGGTCGTCGCCCCCACCGGCCGCGTCGCCGACGGGGTCGCCGAGACCGAGACCGTCTGGGCCTGGGCATGACGGCGCGGACATGATCATCGTGTGGGGCGCGACCCTCGCCGCCGGGCTGCTGCTGACGCTGTCCCCGTGGCTCTGGCCGCCGCGGACGACGGCGGCGCCGCCCCGCGCCCCCGGCCGCATCGCCCGCATGCTCGAGGCCGCCGGGTTCGCGCATACGCCCGCCGGTCGCCTCCTCGTCCTGTCCGCCGGCGCCGCCGTTCTCGCGGCCGCCGTCGCCTGGCTCCTCACCGCGCTGGCGGCGGTGGCGCTCGTCGCGGCGCTCGTCGGGGCCGCCGCCCCCACCGTGTGGCTGCGCGGCCGGGCTCGCCGGCTGCTCCGGTCGCGCCGGGCGCTGTGGCCCGACGTGTGCGACCTCCTCGTCGCATCCGTCCGCGCCGGTATTTCGCTGCCGGATGCCGTCGCCGCGCTCGCGACGTCGGCACCGGCGCCGCTGCGTCCGGCCTTCTCCGCATTCGCCGGCGACGTCGCGGCATCCGGTCATTTCGACTCCAGCGCCCTGCGCCTGAAGTCCGCGCTCGGCGATCCGGTCGGCGACCGCATCATCGAGACGCTCCGGATGGCGCGCCAGGTGGGCGGGACCGAGCTCACCACCGTGCTGCGCGCGCTGTCGTCATCCGTGCGCGCCGATGCGGCACTGCGCGCCGAGGTCGAGGCCCGCCAGTCGTGGATCCGAGGAGCCGCCGTCCTCGGCGTCGTCGCGCCGTGGATCGTGCTCGTGCTGCTGTCGATGCGGCCCGAGGGCGCGGCGGCGTACTCCAGTGCGCAAGGCGTCGTCGTGATCCTCACCGGTGCGGCCGTGTCGGTCCTCGCCTACCGCCTCATGCTCCGGGTCGGCCGCCTGTCCGAGCCCCGGCGGTGGTTCGGATGATCACGCAGGCGGCCCTCGCGATCGTCCTCGGCGGCGCGTTCGCAGCCGGCGTGCTGCTGGCCGCCCAGCGGGTGCCGCGCTGGGCGGCGCCGAGCCTCGCGCGGCGCATCGCGCCCTACGTGCGCGACGTCGCGGATCCGCTCGGCCTCACCCCGCTCGCCCCGCCCGTCGGGCTCGGTGTGTGGCGGGTCCGGCGTGACCGGCTCATCGCCGGGCTCGGTGGGGCGGAGGCGCTCAACCGCCGGCTCCGGCAGGCCGGCTGGGCGCAGGATGCCGTCGCCTTCCGCGCCCGGCAGCTCGCGTGGGCGGTGGCCGGCGTCGCGGTCGGGGGAGCGCTCGCCGTCGTCGCCGTGCTGAGCGCGGGCAATCCCGCGGCCGCGGCGCTCGCGCCGCCGATCCTCGGATGCGCGGGCGCCGTGCTGTGCGACGTGCACCTGACCGGCGCCGCACGGCGGCGGGTCGCCCGTGTCGAGGAGCAGCTGCCGACCGTGCTGGAGTTCCTCGCCCTGTGCCTCGCGGCCGGGGAGAGCCTGCTGGATGCCCTGCGCCGCATCGGCGAGGTGGGCTCGGGAGACCTCACCGCCGAGATCCGGCGGGCCGTCCTCGCGACCGGTACGGGGTCGAGTCTCACGGACGCGCTGGGCGAGCTGGCGCGGACGCTCGACGTGCCCGCCCTGTCGCGGGCCCTCGATCAGCTCATCGCGGCCCTGGACCGCGGCGCCCCGCTCGCGCAGGTGCTGCAGGCGCAGGCGTCCGACGCGCGGGAGGACGCCAAGCGCACCCTCATCGAGCAGGCCGGGCGCAAGGAGATCGCGATGCTCCTCCCGCTGGTGTTCCTGATCCTCCCGCTGTCGGTGCTGTTCGCCGTGTTCCCCGGCATCGTCATGCTGCGGCTGGGTATCGGATGACGGGTGAGGGGACCGGATGACCGGTCGGAAAGGAGGCGGATGATGATCCGCACAAGCTGGGGCCGTGTGAGGGCGGCATGGGAGGACACGCTCGTCGACGAACGCGGCGACGTGCCCGGCTGGGTGCTCGTGACGCTCATGACGGCGGGACTCGTCGTCGCGATCTGGGCGCTCGCCGGGCCCGCGCTGGCCGACCTGTTCCAGCAGGCGATCAGCCGCGTCTCCGGCTTCTGAGGCCGGCGATGGACGACCGCGGCTCGAGCCCCGTGGAGTTCGTCCTCGTCGGTGCGCTCCTGACGGTGCTGACCCTCGCCGTCGTGCAGCTCGGCCTCGCCGTCTACGTCCGCAACGTCGTCCACGATGCGGCCGTCGAGGGTGCGTACCACGCGGCGCTCGCCGACACGTCCCTGCGGGACGGTGCCGAGCGCACGACCGCGATCATCGCCCGCACGGTTGGGGACGTGTTCGTCCAGGACGTGAGCGCGCGGGACGCATCCTCGGGCGGTCAGCCGATCATCGAGGTGACGGTCACGGCGACCCTGCCGCTCGTCGGGCTGCTCGGCATGACCGGAGGGCTGGAGGTGACCGGTCATGCGCCCGCAGAGAGCCTGGACTGACGAGGACACCGGCGCGGCCGCGCTCGAGTTCATCCTCGTGGGCCTCGTCCTGCTCGTTCCGGTCGTGTACCTCATCGTCGCCCTCGGCTCGATCCAGGCCCACGCCCTCGGCGTCGAGGCGGGGTCGCGGCACATCGCGCGGGCGATCGCGACGGCCCCGGATGCCGCCACCGCGGACGCCCGCGCGCGGGAGATCCTCGCGTCGGTGACGCAGGAGTACGGCATCGATCCGGGCGCCGTGCAGGTCTCCGTCGGATGCCGCCCGGCCGGCGCCGCGTGCCCGTCCGCCGGCGCGACGCTCCTCGTGACCCTGACCACCGCCGTCCCGCTTCCGCTCGTCCCGCCGGTGCTCGACCTGGACCGCGTCGCCCGGGTGCCCGTGGAGGCCGTGACGGCGCAGAAGGTGTCGCGCTTCTGGGGGACCGGATGACCCGGCGACCACGGGACGATGAGGGGAGCGTGCTGCTCCTCACGATCGGCTACGCCGTGCTGGCGCTCGCCCTCGTCTTCGTGTGCGTGGACGCCACGAGCCTGTATCTCGCGCAGAAGCGGGTGGATGCCGTCGCCGACGCGGCCGCACTCGCCGGCGCCGACGGGTTCACCGTGACGGTCGAGGGAGGCCAGGCGTCCGCGACGCTCACCGACGCCGGTGTCCGCGACCAGGCCGCGGACCTCGTCGCGGCGCTCGGGACGGCCACGCTCGTCTCCGCGGAGGCCCCCGACGGCGTCTCGGCGCGCGTCACCGTCACCGCGACGTGGCATCCGCCCATCCTCGCGCTCTTCGTTCCCGACGGTGTCGTGCTGCGGGCGACCGCCACGAGCCGCAACGCGCTGCGCTGACCCGCCGGGTCAGGCGCGGGGGACGAACCGCGGCACCCAGCGCAGGAACGCGCCGGCGCCGAGGAGCCCCACGACGCCCATGACGGCGGTCGCGAGGCCGAGCGTCGACACGGCCGCGACGGCGGAGACGAGGAGCGGGGCGACGGCGCCGCCGGCATCCGTCAGGGTGCGCCACGACCCGAGGAACGGCGCCGGGTCGGCGGGTGGGGCCACATCGGCGCCGAGGGTCAGGAGGATGCCGCTGGACAGGCCGTTGCCGACGCCGAGGACGGCGGCGAACATCGCGAACCACATGGCGGCGGAGTCCAGGTCGTGCGTGACGGACAGCGCGAGGAAGCCGGCGCCCATCAGGATCATCGCGGGCAACGCCGCCCACAGGCGCCCGAAGCGGTCCATGACCTGTCCGCTCGCGTAGAACAGCGCGAAGTCGATGGCGCCGGAGATGCCGACGACGAGGGCGATGCTCTGCGCATCCAGGCCGATGGACACGCCCCACAGCGGCAGGACCACCTGACGCGTCGACCGGACCGCCGACAGCGACGCGGCGGCGAGCCCGAGCCGCGACAGGACGCCGCGATGCCGCCACATGGTGCGGAAGACGCCGGCCCGCTCGCTCGTCGGAATGGACCCGGTCACCGCCTCCCCGGTGTCCTCCGCGAAGCGCGGGTCGCCCGTCGCGGCGGGCTCCCGCACGGCCGCCATCTCGGTCTCGGGGTCGGCGCCGACGAGCACCAGGATCACGGTCGCGACGAGGCATCCGCCGAAGAACCAGAACGCGGCATGCTCGTCGGCGAACACGGCGAGCAGCCCCGCCGCGACGAACGGCCCGATGAACATGCCCAGGCGGAACGTGCCGCCCAGGAGCGACAGCGCGCGGGCGCGGAAGCCCAGCGGCACGCGCGTCGTCATGAACGAATGCCGGGCGAGGCCGAAGACGGCCGCGCAGAAGCCGACGAGGAACACGGATGCCGCCAGCACGGGCAGGCTGGGCGCCGCGAGCAGGCCCGCGACCCCCGCGATCGCGAGGGTACCGCCGCCTGCCATCGTGACGCGCTCCCCGAACCGGGCGACGGCCCACCCCGCCGGGATGTTGCCGCACAGCTGGCCGACCACGAGGGCGGAGGCGATGAGCGCCGCGGTCGGGACGTCGGCGCCGAGCTCGGCGGCGATGACGGGCAGGAGCGGGATGACGGCGCCCTCGCCGAGGGCGAACAGCAACGTCGGGCCGTAGATCATGGGGGCGAATCGCCACAGCATGGCCCGGATCGGTTCGGAGTCGGCGGCGGCGGTCACCGCATCCACGTTAGTCTGGACTGTCATGCTCGAACTCGATCTCTCCGCCGACATCCAGGCCCTCCGCGCCACCTTCGCCGACATCCAGGCGGTGGTCGACGTCGAAGGGCTCACCGCGGAGATCGCGCGCCTGTCCGAGGAGGCCGGTGCACCCGACCTCTGGGATGACGTCGAGAAGGCGCAGAAGGTCACGAGCGCCCTCAGCCACCGGCAGACCGAGCTTCGCCGCATCACCGAGATCGAGCAGCGCCTCGACGACCTCGACGTGCTCATCGAGCTCGCCGTCGAGATGGAGGACGAGGACTCCGCGGCCGAGGCGCGCACCGAGCTCGCCGACCTGGAGAAGGTCATCGGCCAGCTCGAGGTGCAGACGCTCCTGGACGGGGAGTACGACTCCCGCTCCGCCGTCGTCACGATCCGCTCCGGCGCCGGCGGCGACGACGCCACCGACTTCGCCGACATGCTCCTGCGCATGTACCTGCGCTGGGCGGAGCGTCACAAGTACCCCGTGAAGGTCATGGACACCTCGTACGCGGAGGGCGCGGGCATCAAGTCCGCGACCTTCGAGGTCGACGCGCCCTACGCCTACGGCACGCTGTCGGTCGAGGCCGGCACGCACCGTCTCGCCCGGATCAGCCCCTTCGGCTCCGCCGACAAGCGGCAGACGAGCTTCGCCGCCGTCGAGGTCATCCCCGTTATGGAGGAGGCCGTCGAGGTCGAGGTCCCCGAGGGCGACATCCGCGTCGACGTCTTCCGCTCCTCCGGCCCCGGCGGGCAGTCCGTCAACACGACCGACTCGGCCGTCCGCATCACCCACCTCCCGACCGGCCTCGTCGTCTCCATGCAGAACGAGAAGTCGCAGATCCAGAACCGGGCCGCCGCCATGCGCGTCCTGCAGACGCGCCTGCTGCTCCTCAAGCGCGAGGAGGAAGCGGCGAAGAAGAAGGAGCTGGCCGGCACCATCACCGCCAGCTGGGGCGACCAGATGCGCTCCTACTTCCTCTACGGACAGCAGCTCGTGAAGGATCTCCGCACCGGATACGAGGTCGGCAACCCCGCCGCCGTGTTCGACGGCGACCTGGACGGTCTCATCGCCGCCGGCATCCGCTGGCGCAAGCGCAAGACCGACGACTGAACTTTTTTCATTCGCCTGCATCCAAATGACGGTGTGCGGGGGAATCCCTTGATGAAGCGCGAAACAGGTCGCGCCCCATCGATAAGGAGTTCCTCGTGCGTAAGACACTCACTGCGGGCATCGCCGTCGGCGCTGTCGCCGCTCTCGCCGCATTCGCTCCCGCCTACGCCATCTCGGACACCACGGCCGATCTGTCGGTCCTGCACGGCATCCCGGACACCCCGGTCGACGTCTACGTCAACGGAGAGCTGACGCTGGACGACTTCCAGCCCGGCGATCTCGCCGGCCCGCTCGACCTTCCCGCCGGCGACTACGTGGTCGCGCTGACGGCGCCGGATGCCGCGGACGACTCCGCCCCGGTGCTCGGTCCCATCACGCTGACGCTCGAGGCGAACAAGAGCTACACCGCCGTCGCCCACCTGGACGCCGACGGGGCGCCCACCGCGAAGCTCTTCACCAACGACATCTCCGCCACGGATGCGGGACAGGGTCGACTGACCGTCCGCCACGTCGCCGCGGCCCCGGCCGTGGACATCCTGGCCGGCGGCCAGGCCGTCGTGTCGGGTCTCGCCAACCCCGATGAGGCCTCGCTCGACCTCGCAGCCGGCACCGTGTCGGCGGCCGTCGCGCTGGCCGGCACCACCGACCCCGTCATCGGCCCGGCCGATGTCACCGTCTCGGAGGGCGCCCTCACCATCGTGTACGCGTGGGGCAGCGCCGCGGATGAGAACCTCGCCCTCGCCGTCCAGACCGTTTCGGGCCTCCACTCCGGCCCCGACGGAGTGAACACCGGTGAGGCCGGCCTTGCCGCCGAGAACGGCTCGACCGGATGGCTGTTCGGCGCCGGCGCCGCGCTGCTGCTCGCCGTCGCGGCCGGCTCGGTCCTCTCCGTCCGCGCGGCCAACGCCCGCCGCTGACGCCGATGGCCATGTCGCGTCTGCTCCCCGCCCTCGTCGCTGTAGCGATGATCGGGACCCTCGCGGCCTGCACCACCCCCGACGCGGAGGGCGGGATCCCCAACCCGCCCTCCGCCTCGGCGACCGCGGCACCGGCACCGACCCCGTCGGTGTCGGTGCCGGTCGTCCGGGCGACCCCGACGCCCCCGCCCGTACCCTCGCCGGAGCCGACCGCGCTCGTGCTGCCCGACCTCGGCGTCGACATGCCGGTCGATCCCGTCGGCGTCCAGGCGGACGGGGCGATGGAGATACCGACGGATCCCGCCGTCGCGGGGTGGTACCGGTTCGGCCCCGCCCCGGCCGACGCGGCGGGCGCCACCGTCATCGCGGCGCACGTCGACTCCCGTGTGTACGGGCTCGGGCCCCTCGCGCGGCTCCGCGACGCGCAGCCGGGTCAGCAGGTCTCGGTCACCGATGCCGCCGGCACGACGACGACGTACGTCGTCGAGAGCGTCACCTACATCCCGCGCGCGCAGCTCCCCGTCGACGAGCTGTTCTCCCGCGAGGGGCCGCGTTCCCTCGTCGTCATCACGTGCGGCGGCTCGTTCGACGAGCGAACCCGCAGTTACAGCGATAACGTGGTGCTCGTCGCACGGGAGGCATGATGACCCTCGTCGCCCCGCCGCCCGCCGCCTTCCGGAAGGAGCCCGCCATCGAGGACGATGCCGAACTCGGCGCACGCTTCGCCGCGGGCGACGAGCGCGCGCTGAAGGAGATGTACGACCGCTGGTCGCGGCTGGTCTACACCCTCGCCGTGCGCTCGCTCGGCGACCGGGCGGAGGCGGAGGACGTCACCCAGCGCACCTTCGTCTCGGCGTGGACCTCACGGGCTTCGTTCCAGTCGGGCAAGGGCCCCCTCGGCGGATGGCTCGTCGCCATCGCGCGGCGCCGGATCGCCGACGCGCACGAAGCCCGCTCCCGCACGGCGCGGATCGAGGAGGCCATGCGCGCCGTGGCGGAGGAGCCGGTGGCGGCACCTGTCGACGTCAGCGATGCGATCGTCCTCGCCGACGAGATCGAGCAGCTCGAGCCGGACGCCCGCGCCGTCGTGACGCTCGCGTTCTACCAAGACCTGACCCACGCGCAGATCGCCGAGCGACTGGCCATGCCACTGGGTACCGTGAAGAGTCACATCCGCCGAAGTCTCACCCGTCTGCGATCCCGATTGGAGGCCGCTCATGTCGCATATTGACCCGGACGTCGCGGCGCTCATCGCGATGGGCGAGCCGGTCGCCACCCCGGCCGAGCGTACGCACCTCGCCGAATGCGCGTCCTGTGCCGCCGAGGTGGCCGCGCTGGCACGCACCGTCGCCGTGGGCCGCTCCGTCGGCGGCGACGCCGCGCTCCTCACCCCGCCGCCGCGGGTGTGGGATGCCATCAGCTCCGAGCTGGGCTTCGACGAGGCCGTCGCGCCCGAGCCGGCAGCCCCACAGCACGCCGTGCGGCGCGGAGCCCGCGGAAGCCGACCCCGTCGGCGCCTTCTGCTCGCCCTGGTGGGCGCCGCGGCCGCCGTCGTCATCGTCGCGGGCGTCTGGACGTCCGTGAGCCTGCTGACCCCGCGCCCGCAGATCGTCGCCGAGGCCACCCTCGACGGGTTCCCCTCCTGGCAGGGCGCGGCCGGTGAAGCCGTCCTCGAGAAGGTCGACGGGCACCGGCGGGTCGTCGTGACCCTCGACGCCTCCGTCCCCGCCGACGGCTACCGCGAGGTGTGGCTCATCGCCTCCGACGGGTCCGCGCTCGTCAGCCTGGGGGTGCTCGACGGCGCCACCGGCGAGTTCGCGGTGCCCGACGACGTCGACCTGTCCACCTTCACGCTCGTCGACATCTCCCAGGAGGAGACCGGCGGCGACCCCGGGCACTCAGGGGACTCCATCGTCCGCGGTGAGCTCACCGCGGCCTGATCCACGGCACGCGGGTGTCGCTCGGCCCGCGCCGCGGGAGCGCGCATAGGCTCATCAGGTCATGATCCGGTTCGAGCACGTCAGCAAGCGGTACCGCGGGACGAACAAGCCGGCGCTCAGCGACGTCGATTTCGAGGTGCAGCGCGGCGAGTTCGTGTTCCTCGTCGGCGCGTCCGGCTCCGGGAAGTCCTCCTGCCTCCGCCTCATCCTGCGCGAGGATTCGCCCTCCGACGGGCGCGTCGTCGTCCTCGGGCGCGACCTGCGCACCCTGTCGAGCCGCAAGGTGCCGTACTTCCGGCGCCACATCGGCTCGGTCTTCCAGGACTTCCGGCTGCTGCCCAACAAGACCGTCTTCCAGAACGTCGCGTTCACGCTGCAGGTCATCGGGTCTTCCCGCGCCTTCATCCAGCAGGCGGTGCCGGAGGTGCTCGCCCTCGTGGGCCTCGAGGGGAAGCACAAGCGGTTCCCGCACGAGCTCTCCGGCGGTGAGCAGCAGCGCGTCGCGATCGCCCGCGCACTCGTGAACCGGCCGCAGATCCTCCTCGCCGACGAGCCCACCGGCAACCTCGACCCCGCCACCTCCGTCGACATCATGCAGCTCCTCGCGCGCATCAACGCCGGCGGCACGACCGTCGTCATGGCGACCCACGAGGCCGGGTTCGTCGACCAGATGCAGCGGCGCGTCATCGAGCTCCGCGGCGGAGTCATGGTGCGCGACGACCGCCACGGCGGGTACGGCGACACCTCGTCGCTGCCGAGCCTCGCGCCGGAGCCGGAGCGGGGTGCCGCGGCCGTCGCGGCACTCACGGCCGTACTCGAACTGCAGCGGGAGATCGCCGCCGCCGCTCCCGCGCCGGAGCAGCCGGCATCCGCCCCCGCGGTCGTCACCGACCCTGCACCCGTGGACGAGCCGCAGCCGCACACGCGCCCGATCATGATCGACGCGCCCGAGGTCGACCTCGACGACCTCGGCCTGAAGGGGATCGACGTGACCGGCAAGCTGGGGCTCGAAGGCCGCGACGACGAAGTGGGTCCGACGACATGAGATTCCGCCTCATCCTCGCCGAGGCCCTGTCGGGACTGCGGCGGAACGCCTCCATGGTGATCTCCGTCGTGCTCGTCACGTTCGTCTCGCTCACCTTCGTCGGCGCCGCGATGCTCATGCAGATGCAGATCGGCAAGATGCGCGACTACTGGGTCGATCGCGCGCAGGTCGCCGTCTTCATGTGCCGCGCGGACGCCGCCACCACGACGTGCGTCAACGGCGTCGCGTCGGAGGATCAGGTCGCCCAGGTGCGCGAGAAGCTGGAGAGCCCCGCGCTGGCGGGTGTCGTCCGCGACATCCGTTTCGAGACCCGCGACGAAGCGTACGCGAACGTGCTGGCCCTCATGGGGGAGGACTACGCCGACTTCATCACCCCCGAGCAGCTCAACGAGACGTTCTGGGTCAACCTCGTCGACCCCGGCCAGACCGACGTCATCGCGGAGGCGTTCGGCGGCATGGACGGCGTCGAGGAGGTGAAGGACCAGATGCAGTACCTGGATCCGCTCTTCTCCGCCCTGACGATCGCGACGTACATCGCCGTGGGGATCGCGGGGCTCATGCTGATCGCTGCCGTCCTGCTCATCGCCACGACGATCCGCCTGTCGGCCTACGCCAGGCGGAAAGAGCTCGGCATCATGCGGCTCGTGGGCGCGTCGAACAGGTTCATCCAGACACCGTTCATCCTGGAAGGCGTCTTCGCGGCCTTCATCGGCTCGGTGCTCGCGAGCGCCGCGATCCTCGCGGGGGTGGAGTTCGGCGTGCAGCAGTACCTGCGCGGCCGGGTGGACTTCGTCACGGACTGGGTGAACATGCGCGACGCTGCGGTCGTCATCCCCCTCGTCATCGTGATCGGGCTCGTGCTCGCGGCCGTGTCGGCCGGGTTCGCGATCCGGCGCTGGCTGCGCGCCTGAGCGCCCGGTCGGGATAGACTGACAGGCTGTCGCGCGCCGCCCGGGCGCAGTGCGGCTGTCCGAGGAGAAGAAATGGTCAAGGAGCGCGGCGAGAAGGTCGTTGCGACCAATCGTCGCGCGCGCCACGAGTACGCCATCGAGAAGACGTACGAGGCGGGCCTCGTGCTCACCGGAACCGAGGTGAAGTCGCTGCGCCAAGGCCGAGCCAACCTCAGCGACGGGTACGCGTACATCGACGGCGGCGAGGCGTACCTCGACGCCGTGCACATTCCGGAGTACTCGCAGGGGCACTGGACCAACCACGCCACGAAGCGCACCCGCAAGCTCCTCCTCCACAAGGACGAGATCGTGAAGATCTCGCACGCCGTCAGCGCCGGCGGCTACACGATCATCCCGCTGAAGCTCTACTTCTCCGACGGCCGGGCCAAGGTCGAGATCGCCATCGCGAAGGGCAAGCGCGAGTTCGAGAAGCGACAGACGATTCGCGAGCGCGAGGACAAGCGCGAAGCAGAGCGCGCCATGCGCTCCAAGAACCGCCTCGGCGACTGAGTCCGGCGACTGAGTCCGGCGGGCCTGGTCAGCTCGCGCGGAAGCGCGCTTCCACGCCGGCGGAGATCACGACGTCCTCCGGATGGAACTCCGCCATCGCGGAGCCGGCGGCATCCCGCCCCATCGACGCCTTCATCATCTGCATCGCCCCGCCCGCGGGGGCGACGCCGTCGGTGAGGAGGCCCAGATCGGCGATCTCGACGGGGGTGAGGGTCGCGCGTCCGATCGCCTCGGCATACGCCGTGGCCCGCTCGACGGCGACCGACACGGCCTGCGTCGCGACCTCGCGCTCGACACGCGCACGGGTCTCGGGCGCGAGTTCCCACGACACCGACCCCACCTGCATCCCCTCCCGGGAGGCGATGTCGCTCAGCCAATCGGAGAGGAGCATGAAATCGGTGAACGTCGCCCGGAGCTCGACCGATGCGTGGTGCACGAGATCGAGTTGACGACCCTCGCTGTTCCACGGGCGGTCCGCCCACACCGAGACACGCTGGCTCGTCCAGTCCGCGATCCCACCGGACGCCTTCCGGGCCGTCAGGTCGTCGCGGACGGGGGCGACGAGCGCCGCGATCCTCTCCACGACGGCCCCGCGCTCGGCTCCGTCGACGGACGCCGAGACATGGGCGATGGCGTGCTCGGGCGCGATGCGCGCCTCGTGTTCGCCGCGGACCGTGATCGTGACCTCGCTCATGCCGTGAGTGTATCCGGGCGGTGCGGGGGTGGCCCGAGCGAGCGTCGATCGTGGTAAGCTGTAATGCTCGGGCGCCTCGGTTCCCGGCAGCACAACTCCACAGCGTGACAACGGCCGCCTTCACACGAAGGTCCACGGGGATGATCGGTTTCGACATCGCCTGTGAATCTGCGGGAAGCGGGCCGAGGATGCAGGGTTATCTCGTAAACGATCTCTGCAAAACTATAAGTGCCGAATCCAAGCGCACTGAGTTCGCCCTCGCTGCCTAAGCGAGCCTGAACTCCGTCAGACCGTAGGCGATCCCGCTACGGACCCTGGCGTCATCTAGGGATCTTGCTGCGTGACGGCGTCTGGACGTCACGCGGGACTCTTCCCAGGCTGGGCTCGTCGACTTAGGTGTCTGTGACAAAGGTCGGAGCCGAGCAGAACGTCTGCACAGACTGCGCCCGGAGAAGACGCAGTATCTCAGCGATGGACGGGGGTTCGATTCCCCCCATCTCCACGAAGCCGTTGTCACAGAGGAGGCCCGGCCCTCGCGCCATGTGCGCGGGGTCCGGGCCTTCTCGTTGCCGGCTCGCGCCATTGACGATGCGGCGCGACAGGGCCAGAATGAGCGCCGGGTCGTCATCGGCGACGATCTTCATCACCGGACGGCGGTACGGGGGGGCAACCGGCTTCCGCCCGGATTCCCGCTGCTCGGCCGCATCGCCGGGCCGGATTCGGAGGTGTCATGAAGCAGTTCCGCGCGCTCGGGGCCGGTATCGCCGCTCTCGCGCTCATCCTCGCCACGCCGACCATGGCGTCGGCCGGTCAGAAGCCGAAGCCGGCGCCCGGCCCGGTCGTGAAGTCCTCGCAGGTCGTCGCGCCGTTCAACCTCGACATCGACGGGAGGGACGTCCACGTCGCGGACGGGTTCGCGGGCATCGTCGGCACCCTCGCCGCGGACGGCTCGATCACGCCGACCGTGAACCCGGCTCCGGGCGCATCGGGCGTGGAGGTGTCGCAGAACGGCAGGACCCTCGCGTTCACGACGACCGAGGGTGAGAAGGAGATCACCGCCAGCGGCTTGAACCTGTGGGGCCCGCGCGGTTCGAAAGTGTACGCCGACACGCTCGCGTACGAGCAGGCGAACAACCCCGACCAGGACGTCGCCTACGGCGTCGAGAACCCGAGTCAGTGCGTCAGCGACGCGCTCACGGCCGCCGGTTTCCCGGTGAGCTATACCGGGCTCGTCGACTCGCACGCGTACTCGGTGACGCAGTGGGGCAGGCAGTGGGTGATCGCGGATGCCGGAGCCAACGCGCTGCTCGCGGCGGACAGCGCCGGCCGGGTGAGCACGCTGGCGGTGTTCCCCGCGCAGCCGACGACCATCACGTCCGAGATGGCCGCGGCGCTCAGCCTCCCGGACTGCGTCGTGGGCATCCCGTACCGGTTCGAGGCGGTCCCGACCGACGTCGAGGTCGGGCGTGACGGGATGCTGTACGTCACGACGCTGCCGGGCGGTCCGGAGTCGCCCGTGCTGGGAGCGCGCGGGGCGCTCTGGCGGGTCAATCCGTGGAACGGCAGCGCCACGCAGATCGCGACCGGCTTCCTCGGTGCGACCAACCTCGCGATCGGTCAGCGCGGCGAGATCTATGTCGCGGAGTACTTCGCGAGCGCCATCTCCGTCGTCCGGAACGGCACGAAGTCGCACTTCCTCGACCTGACCAACGTCGTCGCGATCGAAGCGGGCCGCGGCGGATCGCTCTGGGCGGGGACGACGATCTCGCTCGACCCGGCTGGGCCCCAGGTGCCCGGCACGATCGTGGAGATCGTGAACGGGAAGTGGCACAAGAAGGCCTCGTTCCGGCACTGACGAATCACCTGCGCGGCCTCTTCCCGGGCGAACGGATCGTGTTCCGGCCGGTCAGGGGCGATGCCGTGCGACGGCAGGCGCGCCGAAGAGCGACCATGCGGTGGTCGCCGTCAGGCTCGCGACCGTCACGGCCATGAGCATCCCCGCGATGACGTACAGGGTGGCGATGAGCCAGACCGGGCTGGCCTCGTCGACGAGCGGTGAGGGCGCGGCGGTCCACAGGACGGCGACCGACCAGGCACCCATCGTGACCGGGACCCATCGCCGCGCGCCCTCCCGGCGGAGCGCCAGCCACTGCGCGACCGGGATCGTGGCCAGGAGGACGAGCCCGCCGACGACGAGCAGGGGGATCGCCGCGGCGGGGTCGAGGTCCAGTCCGAGCGTGCTCGGCAGCATCCCGATGAGCCACGCGAGGGCTGCCGCGCCGGCCGTGGCGCCGATCCACAGCGCCCGCCGCGGGCGGCGGGCGGCCATCGCGGCGTACTGGCCGGTCGCGAGGGCCGCTCCCTCCACGGCGCCGGCGACGACGATCAGGAGGAGCCGCCACGGTTCCGGCGTGCCCCAGACGATCGTGAGGACGGCGACGGCCGCCGCGACGGCGAACCCCGTCGCCTCGCCGATCGACACGAGGAGGATCCAGCGGCCGAGGAAGCGCGCGCGCATGCTGGTCACCACGCCGACGTCAGGCCTCCAGGTCGGCCCAGCCGGCGATGTCGACCTTGTGGTTCTCCGGGGATGCGATCGTCCAGGAGTTCATCGACACGTTGTCGTCGACGATGCGGCCTCCGGCGCGCACGGCGGCGCGCACTCGCTTCTCGGCCTGATCGGCCGGCACCGAGACGTCGATGTGGGTGCGTCCTCGGCCCGGGCGGGGTGGCGTGAGCTCGTGGAACCACAGGTGCGGACCGCGGCGCACCGGGTCCACGAGATCCTCGTCGCCGACGCGCGTATACCCGAACGCCGCCTCCCAGAAGGGGCGTGTGTCGGTGCCGGCATCCTGCGCGACCGCGATCCCGACGACCTGCAGCATCGAGGGATCGGGCTCGAGTCCGAGCCGGTGCGCCGCGGCGCTGACCGCCGCGGCGAGTTCGGCGTCCTTCCGGCTCAGCGCACCATCCTCGTGCGTGAAGGTGCGGACGGTCACGCCCTGCGGGCGGACATCGACGTCCGGCTCGTGGCCCACCGCAGCGGATGCGGCGGCGATCGCGGCGACGAATTCCGCTGCGTGCGCGAACGAGTCCGTGCGGTAGAACGCATGAGCACCCCAGAACAGGACGCGCCAGTCGCCCACGCCGGGGGTCGCGTGGAAATCCCGGGGGTGCAGCCGGCCCTCTTCGTCGTCCATGCCGGCGACCCTAGCGGCCACGTCCGACGGTGTGAAGGCAGGACGAGGTTGCGTAGCCTGCACTCATGAACCGCGCCGTGCCGATCCTCCTCAGCCGCGATCTCCCCGAGACCCTCGGGTTCTATACCGCGCTCGGCTTCGAGAACCGCGGTGCGCCGCTGCCAACGTGGGAGTACCTCATCCTGGGCCGTGGTGACATCGAGCTGCACTTCTCCGGCGATCCCACGGTCGACCCGCTCCGCTCGGCCTCGATGTGCTATCTCTACGTCGACGACGCGCGGGCGCTGCACGACGAATGGGCGCGCATCGTCGTGCCCGACCCGACCACGGGAAGCCGGATCACACCCCCCGTCGACACGGACTTCGGATTGCGGGAGTTCGCGGTCGTCGATCGCAGCGGGAACCTGCTGCGCGTGGGCTCCTTCCTGAGCGAGGCGGTGCCGCCGATCCCGGAGTCCGACGCCGCCCTGGCGCGGCGCGCGCAGATCCTCGCCACCGAGCACTGGGGTCTCCTCGCGGCCCGTGGCACGGCGCAGAGTGAGGTACTCACGCGCATCACGATCTTCCTGACGCTCGTCTCCGCGGGTCTCGTCACGATCGGGCTCCTGGGCCAGGCGACCGCATTCGAGGGCTGGTTCGGCGGCGCCGCCATCGCGATCCTCGCGTTCCTCGCGCTCGTGGGCCTCATGACGCAGACGCGGGTGATGAACGTGTCGGAGGAGGACATGATGTATGTCGTCGCGATGAACCGGCTGCGCAGCGCCTACGTCGACCTCGACCCGACCGTCGCGGACATCTTCCTCGCCGCCGTCGCCGATGACCGGCCGGGGATGGAGCGGACCTATTCGTTCCTCCGCCGGCGCAGCGCCAGCGTGCTGCTCGGCAGTTCCATGATGCTCATCATCGTCGTGAACGCCTGCGTCCTCGGTCTCGTCGCGGGGGCGGTCATCGGCACGGCCGGCGGCTCGTGGGGGTGGGCCGTCGGGGTCGGCACGGCGATCGGCCTATTCGCCGCGATCGCGTTCTTCGCCTACGGCGGATGGACCTTCCGGCACACCTGGCAGCGGTACGTCCCCCGGCGGAGGACCGCCGACCAGCCGCCATGGCTGCGGGACTGAGCCGGCGGCGCGCGGTCAGCCTCCGAGCAGCTGCGCCTCCAGAGTGGCGGCGAGCCAACTCTCGAACCGCTCGGGAGACCAGCCCGACGCGGTGACGAGCTCGCCGTACACCCCGGCGGCCGCATACGCGCGGAAGACCGCCTGCGCATCGGCCCGGGGGATCGCCAGGTCGTCGCCGAGCGAGGCGATGAGGGCGTCCATGACGCGGTTCCGGCCGCGGAGCTTGCCGCGCAGGAGGGTCTGGGTCTCGGCGTCCTCGTCGATCGCCGCGTCGAGGATGCGCACGACGTCGAAATCGGTCGAGTACAGCGTCGTCAGCCAGTGCGCGGCGCCCCGGAGCCGCGCACGCGCGTCCGGCTCGGCGAGGATCGTCTCGGCGAGCTCGCGCGCCCCCGCCCGTGCGAGCCAGAGCTCGCAGATCAGGTTGAGGATCTCCCGTTTCGCGCCGAACGCCGTGTACACCGTGCGGTCCGCGACGCCCGCCGCCTTCGCGATGGCATCCATGCTCGTCGAGCCGTAGCCGTCCCGCGCGAACAGGCGCCGCGCCGCCTCGGCGATGCGGACACGCGTCGCCTCCGCCTGTTCGCGGCGGTACGCAGAAGCCGGGGGCTTGACGTCGGAGGTCACGAGGTCCACAGTAGCTATCGCACTCGATGCAGTGCCACTGCAGTCACTGCGGGGATGGTGCACGACAAGGGGGACGACATGAATGAGCGGACGAACGTGCTGGAGCGGATGCTGCAGGAGGGGTTCGCCACAGGGAACACCGACATCGTCGACGAGCTCTGCGATCCCGGCATCGTCGAGCACCAGTTCGGGCTCGCCGGTGTCGGAGCCGATGCGATCGGCAAGATCAAGCGCGCCATCGCCGAGGTGCACCGCGGCATGCCCGATCTGAGGTTCACGATCGAGGATGCCGTGGAGAGCGGCGACACCGCGTGGGTCCGCGCGGAGGGCATGGCGACCAACACCGGCCCGTTCCTGGGGCCGCCGACGGGCAGGCCGGTGCGCTTCACGGTCATCGACATCGCACGGATCCACGACGGGCGCATCGTCGAGCACTGGGGCGTGCCCGATCGCTTCGCGATCCTCATGCGGCTCGGCCGCATCCCGGTGCCCGTGGGGTGAGGCCGCTAGGCGATCACGACGACCTTGCCGACGGTGTGCCCGGCGTCGACGTGCGCGAGGGCCGCTCCGGCGTCATCGAGGGGCCACGTGCGCTCGATGTGAGGTGCCAGGTCTCCCGCGGCGGCGAGCCGGGCGAGGTCCGCCGTGATCTCCGGGTGGGCGGTGGCGGCGAGCGGGCGGATGCGGGCTGCCGGGCGGGAGAGGAGCATCCCGCGGACGATCGTCCCGATCGGCCCCCACACCCGATGCGCGCCGCCGCTGACGAGCACGAGGATCCCGCCCGGCGCGAGGAGGCGCCGCAGCGGTCGCAGGCGGTCCTCGCCGGCGATGAGCACGACGACGTCGAAGGATGCCGCGGGCAGTGCCCCGAGGTCGGCGGCGCGGTGCCGGAGCACCGTGCCGGCGCCCAGGTTCGCGACGACGTCGGCGGATCGGTCCCCGGCGACGGCAGTGACCGTGGCCCCGCGGAGCGCCGCGAGCCGGACGGCGAACGTGCCCACGCCGCCGCCGGCGCCGAGGATGAGGATCCGCTTCCCCGCCGCGTCGTCGTCGGCGCCGACTCCGGCGAGCGCGAGCGCCTGCCACGCCGTGCCGCCGGCCATCGGCAGGGCCGCCGCCGTCACGGCATCCACGCCCGCCGGACGACGGACGAGCCGGTCCGCGCGCGCCGCGGCGTAGGTCGCCAGTCCGCCGCCGGTGATCTCGCCGACGACGTCATCGCCGATGCGGAGGCCGGCGGGATCGGCGGCGACGTCGGCGCCGACCGCGACGACGGTGCCGGCGACGTCGCGTCCCTGCACCGCGGTGCGGGGTCGGCGGAGCCCGAAGGCGAGGCGCAGCAGCAGGGGGTCACCGCGCATGACGCGCACGTCCGCGGAGTTGAGGCCCGTCGCCTGAACCCGGAGGAGGACCTCGGCGTGTGCGGGGACCGGCACGGGCGCGGTCTCGGGGCGCACGGCATCGGGTCCGCCGTAGCGGTGCTGGGTCCAGGCGGTCATGGTGGCGGTCGGCGGGGTCATGAGGAGCTCTCCTGCGGGTAGTGGAAGACGTCGTCGAGTCCGCGCGCGAACTCGCGCGCGATCTGGAATGCCAGCTCGAGGCTGGGGGAGTACCTGCCCTGCTCGATGGCGATGAGGGTCTGCCGGGTGACGCCGAGTCGCCGAGCGAGCTCGGCCTGCGTCATCCCGGCGGCCTCGCGGTGCGCACGGATGTCGTTCGTCACCCGGGTCGGCTTGACCATCAGACGAGTCCCCGGCGATAGGCGACGACCTGTGCGACCCCGCCGACGAGGGCGGAGACCGCGAACCCGAAGAACATCGTGTGCGCGACCCAGAACGGCTCCGCCCGCACGGCGCAGAGCACGATGACGCCGAGCCCCGCGATCACGAGGAACGCCTGCCCGACGCGGTCGCCCATGCGCGCGATGTCGCGATCGCGGTCGTCGGAGCGTCCGGCGCCGTCGGGGTCGCGCATCCCGGCGAGGATTCCCCAGACGATGCTCACTGCGATGGCGGCGACGATGCTGATGCCGATCGTCCACGCCATCATCGGCCACCACTCGATCTCGGATGCCGGCTGCTCGCCCAGTGCGCGCAGGAGCGCGATGACATACGCCGTCATGGCGATCAGCGTCACGATGAGCCCCGCCCACGTGTTGCGCTCCTGGTAGACCATGTCACCCTCCGATGTCGCATCCTGTGTAAAGAAAACTTGACATTCGAAGTGTGCGGCAGTCCCGGGTGGATGTCAAGGATTCTTTACATGGGTTGCCGATGTCGGCGCAGCACGGGACGCTGTCGGGACGTGACGAGGAGGCGGCATGACGCAGCACGACATGTTCGCGGAGCGTCACATCCTGCATTCTCGGGACGGCAGGCTGGCCGAGTCCGGCCCGCCCACGACGCGCGCGCAGGTGCGTGAGATGGTCCGCCGTGCCGGGGACTCGCCGCGCGGGCTCGTTCTCTACATCCACGGCGGGCTCGTCACCACCTCGGCCGCTCTCACGACCGCGGAGTGCCTGGCCCCGGAGATCGCGGGCTCCGGCGGCTACCCGGTCTTCCTCGTCTGGGAGACGGGACTGCTCGACAGCCTGCTCGATGCGTTCGCGGGTCCCGCGCGGGTGATCTTCGGCGCTCTCGCGGACGCCGTGGCCGAGATGCCCGAGGAGGGCGAGCGGCGGCCGGTGCTGGAGCGCCGGCTGCGGAGCGATCCGCTGCTCGTGGCCGAGGTCGAACGCGCCGCGCGCACGCCCCCGCGGCGCCGGGCGGGCGGAGTGGACGCACTGAACGGGGACCTGCTCCGCGCCGCGCTCACGCCGGAGACCTACCGGGCCGTCTTCGGGATCGCAGGCGATCGTCGCGGCGCGCTGCCGCTCGAGCCCTTCGACAGCTTCCTGGCCTTCGCGTTCGGTGTCCTCGACGAGCTCCGGGCGCGCGAGCCGTACGGCTGGCTCCACGGGCCACGGCAGAGCGTACTCGAGGAGTGCGTGCGCGCCGTCGGCGTGGGTGCCGCGGCGTGGGACGAGATGACGGCGGACGCCGGCCGCAATCTCGGGCCGACGGGCGCGGTGACGGTGCTGCTCGAGGCGATCCGGGACCGCGAGGCGGCCGGCGCGCCGCCCCTCCCGGTCACAGTGATCGCCCACAGCGCCGGGAGCATGATCGCCTGCGACCTCATCGACCGGTGGCGGGCGGTGCCCGGCGCCGGCCGGCTCGACGTCGTGCTCCTCGCCCCCTCCGCGAGCGCGGAGCGGTTCGCGCTGACCCTGCGAGCGGATGCCGTGGCGCCGGTGCTCGCCGGGCTGCGCATCTTCACGATGACCGATGCCGCCGAGCGGGCCGACGCGCTGCCGCGGATGACGCAGCGGGTCTACGAGCACAGCCTCCTCTACTTCGTCAGCGGCGCCTGCGAGTCCCGGGCCGACCGCCCGCTCTCCGGTATGCGGCGGTTCGCCGATGCGGAAAAGCTGACACCGTCCTCCCGGCGCCGGTCGGGATGGGCGGACCAGACCCCGCTCGTGACGGCCGCCGAGCACGCCGCCATCCGCACGATCGAGCGGTACCTCGCGGCGGACCCGGATCGCCTCGTCCTCACCCCGACGCCGGCGGACGCGCCCGCCGGGCGGGCCAGTTCGGCGCGGTCGCACGAGGGATTCGTCTGGGCGACGCGGGAGAGCATCCGTCACATCGTCGCGCACGGACTCGCGGACGGCCGCTAGCGCCGCCGCGGCGCCGTCGGCGCCGGGCGGCTACCGGGCGGGCTGCTCGATCAGCAGCAGGCCCTGCTGCGTGTCGGACATCGTCACCCAGCCGTCCCCGAAGAGGTAGGTCGTCCCGACGGCATCCGGATTCTGCGCGTCCGCCTCGCTGAGGTAGAGCCCCTCGGCGCTCTCCTGCGCGGTCCACCCCACCGATTCGAGCTGCTCCTGCGCCTCCTGGGCCTCGTCGGCGGTGATCGGCGCCCAGCCGAAGACGACGAGATCGTCGAACGTGTCGCCGGGCCGGGCCCATGTGCAGGAGATGCCGTCGAGCACGAGGTCGTTGATGGCGAACTCGCCCTCCTCCGAGGTCCAGCCCTCCGCCTCCAGTCCGGCCACGGCGTCCGGGGCGATGAGGTTCTCGCAGGTCAGGTCGGCCGGGTCCACGGGCGCTGTCGTCGGCACCGCCGAAGGGCTGGGATCGGCCCCCGGCGCCGGTGCGGTGGGGACCTCGGTCGGCTGCGCGCCCGGCGTCCCCGTGCACGCGGTGAACAGGAGCGCGCCGAGGGCGAGCGGGAGCGCGGCGCGGGAGAGGCGGGGGAGAGGCATGCGTGCGGGCTCTCGATTCACGGGGTGCGGATGAGGGAGAGGAACGCGTCGTGCAGGATGCCGTTGGTCGCGAGGGACGAGCGGGACGCGAGGGAATCCCGCCCGTCGATGTCGGTGAACCGTCCGCCGGCCTCGGTCACGATGGGCACGAGGGCGGCGATGTCGTACTCCTGCACGCCGAACTCCGCGACGAACTCGAGCCGGCCTTCGGCGAGCAGCATGTACGGCCACGTGTCGCCGTAGCCGCGGTCGCGCCAGACGGCCCGGCTGAGGCGGAGGAGGTCGTCGCTGCGTCCGACCTCGTCCCACTGCGCGATGCTCTGGAAGCTGACGCTCGCGTCGGCGACGTCCGACACGGTCGAGACGCCGAGCCGGCGCGGGGTCCCCTCCGGCGTGTTCGTCCAGGCGCCGAGGCCGGTGGCCGCCCACCAGCGTCGCCCGAGCGCCGGCTGACTGGCGACGCCGACGCGGGGGACGCCGTCGATCGCGAGCGCGATGAGGGTCGTCCACATCGGGATGCCCTTGAGGTAATTCGCGGTGCCGTCGATCGGGTCGATGATCCACTGGCGGGCGGTGTCGCCCGTGACGCCGTACTCCTCGCCGAAGACGCCGTCGCCGGGCCGCTCCTCCGCGAGAACCTCGCGGATCGCGCGCTCGGCGGCGAGGTCGGCTTCCGTGACGTGGGTCGCGTCCGCCTTCGTGCGGATGTCGAGGTCCGCGGCGTCGAAGCGGCTCATCGTGACGGCGTCGGCGGCATCCGCGATCCGCAGGGCCAGGGCCAGATCCTCCGCCAGGTCACCGTCGAAGGGCGCGCTCCAGGACGGCGAGGGGGAGGGGGAGGTCACGTCTCCCAGGATAGACGGCCGGGGTGGCCCCGATTGGCGATCGACCGCATCGGGATGATAACGTTGATCCTCGTTCGCCTCGTGTGAACAGCGCGCACCTCTAGCTCAATCGGCAGAGCAACTGACTCTTAATCAGTGGGTTCAGGGTTCAAGTCCCTGGGGGTGCACGGAACAGCCCCGGAGACTCTCGCCAGTCACCGGGGCTGTCCCTTTTCCGCCGCGGAATGCGGCGCCGGGCCTCTCAGGCGGCGTCGCCGACCAGCACCGCGGCCGCCTCTTCCGCCGCGTCCGCCCGGTGCGCGTCGACGCGTGCGAGGGCCTTCCGGCCGAGGAGGATCGTCAGGGCCGCGAGGACGACGGAGCCTGCCGCGAAGAAGAACGGCACCGACGCGTTGAAGGCGTGCCAGAGCGCGGCGGCGATCGGCGGGGCCGCGGCGCCGCCGAGGAACCGCACGGCGGAGTACGCGGCGCTGGCGACCGAGCGCGGCTGGTCGGTGGCCTCCATCACCGACTCGGTGAGGATCGTGTTCATGACGCCGAGGAGCAGCCCGCCCACGATGATGCACACGACGAGGGCTCCCGGGTTCGCGGCGAAGAGGCCGGCGAGCACGAGGTCGATCGCGAGGAGGGGCAGGACGGTCATCATGGCGGTCGTCCGGCGCATGCCGCGCAGCAGCAGGGGAGCGACCCAGACGCTCGTGACGGCGAGGGCGACGCCCCACCCGAAGAACGTGAGTCCGATGCCCATGGCGCCGAACCCCAGCGGGAACGGCGAGAAGGCCAGGAGGACGAAGAACCCGATGTTGTAGAACAGGGCCGTTACGGCGAGGACCGCGAGCGCGGGCTGGCGGAGCGCCTGGAACGGCGCCGACAGCGCCGTGGGGGTGCGCGTCTCGTTCGGCGTGCGCAGCAGCACGACGATCGCGACGAAGGCGATCGCCATCAGCGCGACCACGCCGAAGAACGGGCCGCGCCAGCTCACTTCGCCGAGGATGCCGCCGACGAGCGGGCCGATCGCGATCCCGAGGCCGAGGGCGGCCTCGTAGAGCACGATCGCGGCGGCGCTGCCGCCGGAGGCGGCGCCCACGATCGTCGCGAGCGCCGTCGAGATGAACAGCGCGTTGCCGAGACCCCAGCCGGCGCGGAAGCCGATGACGGCGTCGACGCTGCCGGAGAGGGCGCACAGCAGCGCGAAGACGATCACGAGGGCGAGGCCGATGAGCAGCGTGGCCTTCGCGCCGATGCGGCTGGACAGCCAGCTCGTGACGAGCATCGCGAGCCCCGTGACGACCAGGTAGCTCGTGAAGAGCAGCTCCGTCTCGACGGGCGAGGCCTCCAGTGATTCGGCGATCGCGGGGAGGATCGGGTCGACCAGCCCGATGCCCATGAAGGCGACGACGCACGCGAAGGCGACCGCCCAGACCTGTGCGGGCTGCCGCCAGATGCCGGGCGCGGTGGGCGGTGTCGGGGTGGTGGTCATCGGCTCTCTTCCGGGGTTGCGGTCTTGCGGGCGAGGATGGCGGCAGCGCGGCGCAGGGTCTCCCAGTCCTCGTCGCTCAGGTCGCCGAATCGCGGCGTCAGCGCGGCACCGAGCTCCTCGAGCCATGCCTCGAGGGCCGCGAGTCCGGCGGGGGTCGCGGACAGCACGGTGGCCCGCGAGTCCGCGGGATCGGCGCTGCGCTCGAGCAGACCGGCCTCCGCCATCTGACCGGCGAGGCGCGTCATGCCGGGCTGGCTGATGCGGCTCCGGCGCGCGAGATCGCCGAGCCGCTGCGGGCCGTGGTCGCGCAGGAGGCTGAGCGTGCGCCACTGTGCCGCGGGGGTCTCGGACCGGGTGTCCAGCGCCGCCATCCGGGTCAGGGCGTGCGCACCGAGCATGAGATGGAGGACGTCCTCGGATCGGGTCACCCGAGAAGCATAGCCAAGATATATACCTCGTGCATGTGTTGTTGACATCTCCGCGCGGCACGCCCAAGATGGCAATACCTGAATCACATCTCAGGTCTGACTCCCTTCCAATGGTGAAAGGCACGCACATGCGGGTTACGAAGAAGTTGCTCCTGGGGTCCATGGTCGCCACGGCCGCCCTCGCTCTGGCGGCCTGTGCGCCGTCGACCGCCGCCCCGAGCGCATCGGGCACGGCGGATGCCGGACCGGAGGAGATCACGGTCGGCGTCATCACGAGCGAGACCGGCCCGCTGGCCGGATACGGCAAGCAGTATCTCGACGGCTTCAAGGCCGGGCTCGACTACGCCACCGACGGCACCAACGAGGTCGGCGGCACGACCATCACGGTCGACTACCGCGACGACGCGGGCGACCCCGACACCGCCGTCAACCTCGCGAAGGAGCTCATCGGCGAGGGCGTGAACATCCTCGCCGGCAGCGCCTCCTCCGGCGTCGCGCTGGCGGTGGCCGAGCAGGCCGCGCAGAACCAGGTCCTCTTCCTCTCCGGCCCCGCCGCCGCCGACGCCGTCACGGGCATCAACGACTACACGTTCCGCACCGGCCGCCAGTCCGCGCAGGACGTCGCGACCGCCGGCACCTTCCTCGACGACATCTCCGGCAAGACCGTCACGGTCTTCGCGCAGAACAACGCGTTCGGGCAGGGCAACGAGGCCGCCGTCAAGGCGATCCTCGGCGGCAAGGGCGCGACCGTGAACAGCGTCCTCGTCGCGGAGGACGTGACCGAGTTCACCCCGTTCGCGCAGCAGGTGCTGACCGCCCAGCCCGACCTCGTCTTCGTCGCGTGGGCCGGCGCCACCTCCGGCGCGATGTGGCAGGCGATGAGCCAGCAGGGCGTCCTCGACGACATCCCGGTCGTCACCGGGCTCGGCGACACCGCCACGTTCGGCGCGTACGGCGAGGCGTCCGAGAGGATCAGCTTCCTGAACCACTACTTCGCCGGCGCTCCCGACAACGACGTGAACGCTGCGATGGTCGAGGCCGTGGAGGCAGCCGGCGGCACGCCGGACCTGTTCACGCCGGACGGGTTCAACGCGGCACTCATGCTGGTGCACGCCATCGAAGAGGGCAAGGGTGACGTGGATGCCATGATCTCGGCGCTGGAGGGCTTCGAGTTCGACGGCCCCAAGGGCGCCATGATGGTGCGCGCGAGCGACCACGCCCTGCTGCAGGAGATGTACCAGGTCAAGCTCGTCGCCGACGGGTCCGGCTTCGTCCCGGAGCTCGTGGACACCGTCGCCGCCGACGAGGTCGCACCGGCCGAGGCACCGTGAGCCCCGTCCCGTCCGCGCTCCGCATCGAGGGCCTCGGCCTGCAGATCGGCGGAGCCACCATCCTGAAGGATGTCGACCTCGACGTCGCGCCCGGCTCGCTGGTCGGCGTGATCGGCCCGAACGGCGCCGGCAAGACCACGCTCTTCAACGTGATCTCCGGCGTCGCGCGGCCGACGGCAGGCCGCATCCTGATGAACGGCGACGACGTCACCCGCTCGTCCGTGCCCCAGCGGGCGCGGGCGGGACTGGGGCGCACCTTCCAGACCTCGAGTCTGTTCCCGCGGCTGAGCGTCCTGGAGAACGTCGGGCTCGCGGCCCAGGTCTCCCTCGGCGGCAACTACTCCCTCCTGCGCTTCCCGCGGCGGACGGACGCCGCGACGGCCCTCGCGCTGGAGAAGCTGACCCTGGTGGGCCTCACCCACAAGCTCGACACCCCGGCCGGCGACCTGTCGCACGGCGACAAGCGAAAGCTCGAGATCGCGGTGATCCTTGCGACCGACGCCTCCATCGTGCTGCTGGACGAGCCGATGGCGGGCGTCGCGTCGGGGGACGTCGCGGGACTCGTGGAGAACATCCGCGACATGCAGCGCGACAAGCAGTGCACCGTGCTCATGGTGGAGCACCACATCGACGTCCTCATGGGGCTCGTCGAGAAGGTCGCCGTCATGTACGCCGGCTCGATCATCGCGTTCGACACGCCACAGAAGATCATGGAGAACCCCACCGTGCAGAGCGCCTACCTCGGGACCGCGGCATGACGGCGCCGATCCTCACCGTCGAGCATCTGTCGGCCTCCATCGCGGGCCAGCAGGTCGTGGAGGACGTCACCTTCGCCGTCCCGGCCACGGGCATCACGGCGGTCCTCGGACGCAACGGCGTCGGGAAGACCTCGACGCTCCGCGGCATCCTGGGCCTCATCAGCCGCCGCGGCGCGGTGACGCTCGCGGGGGAGCGCATCGACTCTCTTCCCACCCACCGGATCGTGCAGCGCGGAGTGGGGTACGTCCCGGAGGACCGCGAGGTCTTCGCCAAGCTCACGGTGGCCGAGAACCTCGCCCTCGCCGAGCGCACCAAGAACCCCCGCCGCGAGTTCGTCGCCGAGCTCTTCCCCGACCTCGTGGCCCGTCGGGGTCAGATGGCCGGGACGCTCTCCGGCGGCCAGCAGCAGATGGTCTCCGTCGCGCGGGCGCTCCTGAACGAGAACGTCCTCCTGCTCGTCGACGAGCCCACGAAGGGGCTCGCGCCGCGCATCGTCGCCGAAGTCGCCGACGCGCTGCAGGAAGCCGCCAAGATCGTCCCCATCCTGCTCGTCGAGCAGAACCTCGACGTCGTCCGCCAGCTCGCCGACGACGCCGTCGTGATCGCCGGCGGCCGGGTCGTGCACACGGGGCCTGCCCGGGAGATCCTCGACGACCGCGCCCTCACGATGCGCCTCCTCGGCGTCAGCGCGGAGGTGCACGCGTGAGCAGCCTCGTCCTCATCCTCCTCACCGGCATCGGTCTCGGCGCGCTGTACTTCCTCGTCGCGTCAGGCCTCAGCCTCATCTACGGACTCATGCACGTGCTGAACTTCGCGCACGGCGCGTTCCTGACCCTCAGCGCCTTCATCGGCTGGCAGGTCGCGCAGGCTCTCGGCACGGCATCCTGGGGTTCGTTCCTCGTCTCGATCCTCGTGGGCGCCGCCGTCGGCGCGGTCTTCGCGACGCTGACCGAGCTCATCCTCATCCGCCCGCTGTACGAGCGGCACATCGAGCAGGTGCTCGTCACGGTGGGCCTGTCCTTCGCCGCCGTCGCGCTGTTCGAGGGCATCTGGGGCACGGATGCCATCAACATCGCGGGACCCCCGTGGCTCAAGGGCACCACCGAGGTGCTCGGCGCGAAGATCCCGAACACCTACTGGGTGCTCATGATCGCCGCCGCCATCGTGCTGGCCGCGCTCGTGCTGTTCCTGCAGAAGACGCGCTACGGCATGATCATCCGCGCCGGCGTCGAGAACCGCGCCATGGTGACGGCCCTCGGCATCGACGTGCGGAAGAGCTTCACGCTCGTCTTCGCGATCGGCGGCGCCGCGGCCGGCATCGGCGGCGTGCTCGCGATGCACTATTCGACCTTCGTGTCGGCCCACCTCGGGGCGACGCTGCTCATCTTCGCGTTCATCGTGACCGTCATCGGCGGCCTCGGCTCCCTCACCGGCGCCGCGATCGCGTCGGTGCTCGTCGCCGTGCTCCAGCAGTTCGCGAACTTCTACCTGGAGGGCACCGGCGACTTCATCGTCGTCGTGCTGCTGGCCCTCGTGCTGCTGGTCCGCCCGCGCGGACTCATGGGGAGGACCGCATGACCGTCACCACGGGCGTCCCGACGCTCATCCCCGGCCGGAAGGGCGCCGCCCTGCCGTTCGTCATCGGCGCGGCACTCGTCGTGATCATGGCGGTGCTGCCGCTCCTGGACATCTCGCTGCCCGGGATCCTCCCGGGGCCGACCTACACCCCCGGCAGCCTCGCGCTGCTGTCCCTCTGCATGGTGTTCGCCGCGCTCGCGCTGTCCTACAACCTGCTCCTCGGCACGGCCGGGATGCTGTCCTTCGGCCATGCCCTGTACTTCGGCGCCGGCGCCTATGGCCTGGGCATCGCGCTGAAGTACTTCGAGGTGCCGCTCTGGCCCGGCATCCTCATCGCCCTCGTCGGCGGGCTCCTCATCGCGGTCGTCACCGGCGCCGTCTCGATGCGCGTCGCCGGCATCCCGTTCGCGATGGTCACGCTCGCCTTCGCGCAGGCCGGTTCGGTCCTCGTCCGCCGCAATCAGCAGGTCACCGGCGGCGAGGAGGGGATGCGGCTGCCCGTCGCGCAGGTTCCGGAGTGGCTCGTCGGGGTCGTCAACACGCGCAACCTCTACTGGTTCGCGCTCATCGTGCTCGTGATCGTCTACCTCGTGGTGCTGTGGGTGGACCGGTCACGTCTGGGCCACCTCGCCGAGGCGACGCGGGAGAACGAGCTGCGGGTGCAGGTGCTGGGGCTGCGCCCGTACACGGCCAAGCTCATCGTCTTCGTCGTCGCGGCGGGGTGCGCCGCCCTCGCCGGTATCGCGTACATGCTCCTGCAGTCCGGGACGCAGCCGAGCGCCGTGGGCGCCGACCTCACCATCACGGTCCTCGTCATGGTGGTCCTCGGTGGCGTCGGGTTCCGCTGGGGTGCGATCGTGGGGGGCGTGCTCTACACGATCCTCGACCAGCGGCTCACGGCGCTCGCGCGGGCGGAGTGGATCGAGACCCTGCCGGACGTCCTCCGCATCCCGCTGTCCGAACCGCTCTTCCTCCTCGGCGTGCTGTTTATCCTCGTCGTGATGTTCCTGCCCGGCGGCATCGCCGGCACCGTCGACTCCGCGATCCGTCGGCGCCGGGGCGAGCGGACGCGGACGCAGCTGCGCCAGCTCGACGACGCCCCCGCGGAAGCCGACGCCCCCGTGGAAGCGCGCGCATGACCGACCTCGGGATGGATCAGGGCGGCGACGGGCCGCACACCGTGGGGCGCTGGCTCGCCGACCGGGCGGCGGCGGCGCCGGATCGCACGGCGATCGACGACCGCGGCGTCACGATCGGGTACGCCGACCTCGACGACCGGGCCCGTGAACTCGCCCTGCGACTCCGCCGTGCCGGGTACGGCCCCGGCGATCGCCTCGCGACGATCTCCGGGAACTCCATCGACCATGTCGTGGTGTTCTTCGCGTGCGCGCGCGCCGGGGTCGCCTTCGTCCCGCTGTCCTGGCGGCTCGCGCCGCGGGAGCTCGGCGAGGCATTGGACCGATCCGACCCCGCGCTCGTCCTCGTCGAGGACGAGTACGTCGGCGTCGCGGCCGAGGCGCTCCGCCGCCTGGCGGTCAGGCCGCCCGTCGCCCTCCTCGGCACGACCGAGATCGAGGCCGCGGTCCCCGCGAAGCACGGCCCCGCGGCGCCGCTCCGGCCCGTCCGCGACGATGACCCCCTGCTGGTCATCTACACCTCGGGCAGCGAGTCCGCGCCGAAGGGCGTCGTGCTCTCGCACGCGAACTGCTTCTGGAACAACCTCGCCCTGGCCGGGGCCATGCAGCTCACCGCCGACGACGTCGTCCTCGCGATGCTCCCGCAGTTCCACGTGGCCGCCTGGAATGTGCAGCCCCTCCTCGCCTGGTGGGTCGGGGCGACGGTCGTGCTGGAACGGTCGTTCCAGCCGAGCCGCGTCCTGCAGCTCATCGCCGAGCGGGGGGTCACGGCCATGATGGGCGTCCCCACCCAGTACCGGCAGCTCGCGGACGATCCGCGCTTCTCTGGCTCGGCCCTCCGGAGTCTGCGCGTCGCCCTCGTCGGCGGTGCGACGATGCCGCTCGATCTGGCGACGGCGTGGGCCGACGCCGGGGTGCCGCTCACGCAGGGCTACGGGCTCACCGAGGCGGCGCCCAACGTCCTCTTCCTCCCCGGCGCCGAGGCCCTCCGTCATCCCGGCGCCGTGGGCCGGCCCTACCCGCACGTCGACGTCTGCGTCGTCGACCCGGCGACCCTCCTTCCGCTGGACGGCGCGGCGACGGGGGAGCTCTGGGTGCGGGGGCCCAGCGTCTTCTCCGGATATCTGCACGACGAGGACGCGACGGCGCGCGCCCGGCACGGGGAATGGCTGCGCACGGGCGACATCGTCCACCGGGGCGCCGACGGCGTCTTCACGATCGTCGACCGGTTAAAGGACATCTACATCTCCGGCGGCGAGAACGTCGCGCCGGCCGAGGTCGAGCGCGCCATGCGGCTGCATCCCGGGGTCGCCGATGCGGCGGTGGTCGGGGTTCCCGATCCCGTGTGGGGGGAGCGCGGCGTCGCGTTCGTGGTCCGGCGCCAGGGCGTCGCGCTCGGCGAGGACGAGGTGCTCGCCCACGCGCGCGCCGAGCTCGCCGGCTTCAAAGTGCCCGTGCGCATCGGCTTCCTCGACGAGCTGCCCCGCTCGACCATCGAGAAGATCGCCCGGGCGGCGCTGCGCGAACGCGCGATCGCCCTGATCCAGGAGGACGCCCATGAGCGCCGCTGACCACGTCGAGACCCTCGGCCAGGTGCCCGCCACGCTGTCGGCGACGACCGGCAAGCCGCTCACCAAGCGGGGCGTGGCGACACGCCGGAAGCTGCTGGAGGCCGCCGAGGTGGTCTTCGCGGCGGTCGGCTACCACGAGGCCTCCATCGTCAAGATCACCGAGCGCGCGGGAATCGGCCTCGGCACCTTCTACCTCTACTTCGACGGCAAGCAGCAGATCTTCGAGGAGCTCGTCGTCGACCTGAACCGGCGCGTCCGCCACTCGATGGCCGAGGCGATGGCGGGAGCCGCGAACCGCATCGACGCGGAGCGGGCGGGCTTCGAGGGGTTCTTCCGCTTCACCGCGGCCCACCCCGCTCTGTACCGGATCGTGCGAGAGGCCGAGTTCGTGTCCCCGGAGACGCTGCGCCTGCACTACACGCGCATCGTCGAGGGGTACGAGGCGGGCCTGCGCGCCGCGCAGCAGCACGGCGACGTCGACGACCGGCTCGACCCGGAGGTGACGGCATGGGCGCTCATGGGCGTAGGAGAGCTGATCGGCATGCGGTTCCTGCTGTGGGAGCGGGATGCCGACGGCAAGCCCCCGGCGACGATGCCGGCCGAGGTGATCGACCACATGATGCGGTTCATCCAGAACGCGCTGGCGGCGCGGACGAGCAAGGGAGCAGAGGATGACTGAACAGGATCTCGCGGGGCGGCGCGCCCTCATCACGGGCGCGGGCAGCGGCATCGGCCTCGCGTGCGCGCACGAGTTCGCCGCGCGCGGCGCGCACGTGATCGTCGCCGACTTCAACGCGGAGGCCGCCGCGGACGCGGCAGCGGCCGTCGCGGGGGAGTCGTGGGTCGTCGACCTCTCCGACACGGCGGCCCAGGAGCGGCTCGACCTCGATGTCGACATCCTCGTCAACAACGCCGGAGTGCAGACGGTCGCCCCGATCCACGAGTTCGACCCGGAGCGGTTCCGCTTCATGCACCGCCTCATGGTCGAGTCGCCCTTCCTCCTCATCCGCGCCGTGCTGCCCCGGATGTACGAACGCTCCTGGGGGCGGATCATCAACATCTCCAGCGCCCACGGCCTGCGAGCGAGCGCCTACAAGTCGGCGTACGTCTCGGCCAAGCACGCCCTCGAGGGGCTGTCCAAGGTGACGGCGCTGGAGGGCGGGCCGCACGGGGTCACGAGCAACTGCATCAACCCGGCCTACGTGCGGACGCCGCTCGTGGAGAAGCAGATCGCCGACCAGGCGACGCTGCACGGCATCCCGGAGAGCGAGGTCGTGGAGAAGATCATGCTCACCGAGACCGCCATCAAGCGCCTCGTCGAGGCCGACGAGGTCGCCTCCCTCGCCGGCTGGCTGGCGTCGGACCGCGCCGGCATGGTCACGGGCGCGAGCTACACGATGGACGGCGGGTGGACGGCGCGATGACGCGGACCTATCGCACGCTCGACGTGCCGGTCCGCGGCGGCGACCTGCGCGTGGGGGTCTGGGAGGACGGCACCCCCGATGCCCCGACGGTCGTCGCGGTGCACGGCGTCACGGCGTCGCACCTCGCCTGGCAGCTCGTCGCCCAGGCGCTGCCGGGCGTCCGGATCGTCGCCCCCGACCTGCGCGGCCGCGGCCGCAGCAACGAGCTCAGCGGACCGGCCGGCATGGCCGCCCACGCCGACGACCTCGCGGCGGTCTTCGCGCACCTGCACATCCCGGCCGGTCTCGTGGTCGGGCATTCCATGGGCGCGTTCGTGTCGCTCGCGTTCGCGCACCGGCATCCCGGCCTGCTCGCGCGCCTGCTGCTCGTCGACGGCGGCCTCCCGCTCGCGACCCCGCCGGGGCTCTCCGGCGACGAGCTCGTCGCCGCCATCCTCGGACCCACGGCCGAGCGCCTGTCGATGCGCTTCCCCGACGTCGCCGCCTACCTCGCCCTGTGGCGTGCGCACCCGGCGTTCGCGGCGGACTGGACGCCGGAGCTCGAGGAGTACCTGGCGTACGATCTGGTGCCGGACGGCGGCGGGTCGCTGCGTCCCGCGACGAGCTACCGGACGACCCTCGAGGACACCGTCGACCTCAACACCGGCACGGCGGTCACCGACGCCCTCGCGGCCCTCGGCCACCCGACGCGGTTCCTCACCGTGCCGCGCGGCCTGCAGAACGAGGCGCCGGGCCTGTACTCGCCGGAGCACGCGGCGCGCCTGGTGGCGACCTATCCGGCCGTGCGGCACGAGCGCTGGGACGACCTCAACCACTACACCGTCGTCATGTCCGAGCCCGGCGCCCGCCGCGTGGCGGCCGTCATCCGGGAGGAGCTCAGCGCGCTCGACTGACGCCGCGCCGGGCCGACGCGATGCGGGTCGTCAGCTGGTGCGCGTGGGCCAGGAGCGTGCGACCGAGGAGCGGCAGCCGGTCGGGCCCGAACCGGAATCCGACGCCCGTGAGGCTCAGCGCCCAGGCCGGGCTGCCGGACTGGTCGAACACGGCCGCGCCGATTCCCCAGCTGCCCTCCACGATGAGACCCGGGTTGACGGCGTAGCCGCGGTCGCGGGTCTCCGCGAGGCGCCGGCGCAGCGCGTCCGCATCGTGGGACGCACCCCAGCTCGTGGCGAGCTCCGGATGACGCGCGAAGTAGGCCTCGCCCTCCGCCTCGGGGAGGAACGCGAGGATCGCGAGTCCCGCCGAGGCGACGCCCAGCGGGAAGCGCACGCCCTCGCTGAGCACGAAGGAGCGGATGGGGAACGACCCCTCCTCGCGCAGCAGGCACACCGTCTCATCGCCGCGCCGCACCGAGAGGAAGGCGCTCTCCTCCGTCTTGACGGCGAGCGAGCGGACAATGTCGCCGGCGAGGTGCGTCACGTCATAACGCGCCGCGGCCACCGAGCCCATGAGGAACAGCTCGGGTCCCGGCATCCACCGCGACGTGCGCTCGTCCTGATCCACGAGGCCCTCCGCGCGCAGGGCCGTGAGCAGCCGGTGCGCGGTCGACCGGGAGAGCCCGGCGTCCCGGGCGAGCTCCTGCACGCCGCGTCCGTGCTCGCCGCCCGCCGTCACGAGCCGCAGCAGCGCGGCGGCGCGGGCGATCGCCTGCGCGCCGGGCACGGTCCTGGTCGGGGTGTCCACATGATGGACACTAGGCGGCCCGGCTCCCACATGGCAAACCCCGCCTTGTCGTACCCTCGGCGCGGCAGGATGCTGGGGGGACGACACGAGGGAGTGCAGTGTGATCGACAAGACGTTCGCGTCGGCGGCCGAGGCCGTCGCCGACATCCCGGATGGGGCATCCCTGGCCGTCGGGGGCTTCGGGCTCTCCGGCAATCCCATCGCGCTCATCGAGGCGCTCCTCGCGCAGGGGACGACCGATCTGTCGATCGTCTCGAACAACTGCGGCGTCGACGACTGGGGCCTCGGGGTGCTGCTGAACGCGAAGCGCATCCGCAAGATGACCTCCTCCTACGTGGGCGAGAACAAGGAGTTCGAGCGGCAGTTCCTCAGCGGCGAGCTCGAACTCGAGCTCACCCCGCAGGGCACGCTCGCCGAGAAGCTCCGCGCCGGCGGGTCGGGGATCGCCGCGTTCTACACGCAGACCGGTGTCGGCACGCAGGTCGCGGAGGGAGGCCTCCCGCGCAAGTACGACGGAACCGGCGGCGTCGCCGTGGCCTCGCCCGCCAAGGACGTCCGCAGCTTCGAGCTCAACGGCCGCGCCGGCGACTACGTGCTGGAGGAGGCGATCGTCACGGACTTCGCGCTCGTGCACGCCGCCGCCGGCGACACCCACGGGAACCTCATCTTCAACAAGGCGGCCCGGAACTTCAACCCGCTCGCGGCCATGGCCGGGCGCGTGTGCATCGTGCAGGTCGAGCATCTCTTCCAGCCCGGCGAGCTCGACCCCGACCGCATCCACCTGCCCGGCATCTACGTGCACCGCATCGTCGAGGTCGGCGGCGACATCGAGAAGCGGATCGAACGCCGGACCGTCTCCGTCGCCGAAGCGCTCGGCCGCGACATCCCGGAAGGAGCCTGACATGGCGCTGTCCCGCAACGACATGGCCGCGCGCGCCGCGGCCGAGCTCGCCGACGGCTCGTACGTGAACCTCGGCATCGGCCTGCCGACCCTCGTCCCGAACTACGTGCCGGATGGGGTCACGGTCGTGCTCCAGTCCGAGAACGGAATCCTCGGCGTCGGTCCCTACCCGACCGAGGATGCCGTCGACCCCGACCTCATCAACGCGGGCAAGGAGACCGTCACGGTTCTGCCGGGCGCGGCGTACTTCGACTCCGCGACGAGCTTCGGGATGATCCGCGGCGGCAAGATCGACGCCGCGATCCTCGGCGCCATGCAGGTCTCCGCCGCGGGAGACCTCGCGAACTGGATGATCCCCGGGAAGATGGTCAAGGGTCCCGGCGGCGCCATGGACCTCGTGCACGGGGCCGCGAAGGTCGTGGTGCTCATGGAGCACACCGCGAAGGACGGCTCGCCCAAGATCGTCCACGAATGCACGCTGCCCCTCACCGGCCGGGGGGTCGTGGACCGCATCATCACCGACCTCGCCGTCATCGACGTCACGCCCGACGGGCTCGTGCTCGTGGAGACGGCGCCCGGGGTCACGGTGGACGAGGTCGTGGCGGCCACCGAGCCCGATCTGCGGGTGCCGGACCAGCTCAGGAGGAACGCATGAACACCGACGACGTCGTCATCGTGGCCGCCGCGCGCACCGCGCAGGGCCGCCTCAAAGGTCAGCTCGCCTCCTTCACGGCGCCGCAGCTCGGCGGCTTCGCCATCGCCGGGGCGCTCGCGCAGGGCGGCATCCCCGCCGGCGCCGTGGACGCCGTGATCATGGGCCAGGTGCTCCCGGCCGGCTCCGGCCAGAACCCCGCCCGCCAGGCCGCCATCGCCGGCGGGATCGGGTGGGACGTGCCGGCATCCTCGGTCAACAAGGTCTGCCTGTCGGGCCTCACCGCCATCATCGACGCGAAGCGCATGATCCAGACCGGCGACGCGACGGTCGTCGTCGCGGGCGGCATGGAATCGATGACCCGCGCGCCGCACCTGCTGATGGGGTCGCGCGACGGCTGGACGTACGGCTCCGTCGAGGTGCTGGACCACATGGCCTTCGACGGCCTCACCGACGCCTACGACAAGGAGAGCATGGGCGCCTCCACCGAGCGGCTCAACGCCTCCTACGAGGTCACCCGCGCCGGGCAGGACCGCGTCGCGGCGCTCTCGCATCAGCGCGCCGCGGCCGCCCAGGAGGCGGGGCTGTTCGACGCGGAGATCGTGCCGGTCGAGGTGCCGCAGCGCAAGGGCGACCCGATCCGCGTGACGGCGGACGAGGGCGTGCGTCCGGGGACGACCGAGGAGACGCTCGCCGGGCTCCGGCCCGCATTCAGCGCCGACGGGTCGATCACGGCCGGCAACTCCTCGCAGATCTCCGACGGCGCGGCCGCCGTCGTCGTGACGAGCCGCGCCCACGCCGACGCGCAGGGCTGGACGGTCCTCGCCGTCGTCGGCGCGTCCGGGCAGGTGGCCGGGCCGGACAACTCCCTGCACGCGCAGCCCGCGCGCGCCATCGAGCAGGCGCTCCGCAAGGGCGGCCTCGCGGCGGCTGACCTCGACCTCGTGGAGATCAACGAGGCCTTCGGCGCCGTCGTCGCCCGCTCGCAGGCCGAGCTCGGGCTGTCCGAGGACATCGTCAACGTGCACGGCGGCGGCATCGCGATCGGGCACCCCATCGGGGCATCCGGATGCCGGCTCGTCGTGCACGCCGTGCACGAGCTCGTCCGGCGCGGCACCGGCACGGCCGCGGTGGGCCTGTGCGGGGGCGGCGGTCAGGGAGAAGCGCTTATCCTGAGTCGGTGAACGCTCACCGCGAGCGTCGACGATCCTCGAGGAGCCTCCATGTGCCGACCCGTCTCCTGCGACAGCTGCGGCAAGACCACGTGGGCCGGCTGCGGCGAGCACATCGAGCAGGCTCTCGCGGGGGTCGGCCCCGCCGAGCGCTGCACCTGCGCACGCGGCTGACCGCGGTGCGCGGCTGACCGCGGCGCCGGCGTCAGCGCTGCAGGCGGCGCTTCAGGAGCTTCTGCTCCTTGCCGGCGACGGGCGAGTCCTGGGCGATGAGCTTGCCGCGGGAGGCGCGACGCGTGTCGACGATGGCGCCGACGGACAGTGCCAGGGTGATCCCCCAGCTGAGCCAAGCGAGGGCGATGCGCCACGTGAACGGCTCGTTGCCGCGGATGCCGCGCAGCAGCGCGAGGCCGCTCGTGACGGCGGAGATGATCCCGGTTCCGAAGAGGTACTTGCGCATGCGCTCCACGCTACCCGGCGGACACGCGGGACGCGCGGCTTGTTAGCCTGGACGTTCGCACCGCCGAGAGGATCATCGTGACCGACCACGCTGCCGTGTCCGATTTCGTCGTCGTCTCCAACCGCCTCCCCGTCGACCGCACCGACGACCCCGAGGAGCCGTGGCGTCGCTCGCCCGGCGGCCTCGTGACGGCGCTCGCCCCGTTCATGCGGCGCACCGACGGCGCGTGGGTGGGATGGCCGGGACAGGCCGGTGTGGAGCTCGACCCGTTCGAGACCGACGGGATGCAGCTGGTCCCCGTGACGCTGTCCGCGGAGGACGTGGAGCTCTACTACGAGGGCTTCTCGAACGACACCATCTGGCCGCTCTACCACGACGTCATCTCCCCGCCCCGCTACCGCCGCGAATGGTGGCAGGCCTACGTCCGCGTCAACCGCCGCTTCGCCGAGGCCGCCGCGGCCGCCGCGGCCGACGGTGCGACGGTGTGGGTGCACGACTACCAGCTGCAGCTGGTCCCGAAGCTCCTCCGGGAGCTGCGGCCCGACCTCGTGATCGGCTACTTCCACCACATCCCGTTCCCGGCCTACGGCCTGTACTCGCAGCTGCCCTGGCGCCGTCAGGTGCTCGAGGGGCTCCTGGGGGCCGACGTCATCGGCTTCCAGCGCGTCGCCGACGCCAGCAACTTCGCGCGGTCCGTGCGGCGTCAGCTGCGCTACGACACGAAGGCGACCGGCATCACGGTGCCGCAGCCCGGCGGGGGAGAGCGGCTCGCGCTCGCGAAGGCGTTCCCGATCTCCATCGACGTCGACGACTACGTCCAGCTCGCGCACAGCCCGGCCGTGCGCGCGCGCGCCGCGGAGATCCGGGAGAGCCTCGGCAACCCGAAGAAGGTGCTGCTGGGAGTGGACCGCCTCGACTACACGAAGGGCATCGGCCACCGGCTCAAGGCCTTCGGCGAGCTCCTCGACGACGGCAGGCTCGACGTGGAGGACGTCACCCTCATCCAGGTCGCGAGCCCGAGCCGCGAGCGGGTCGACGCCTACATGCAGCTGCGCGACGAGGTGGAGCTCGCGGTCGGCCGCATCAACGGCTCCGTCGACACCGTCGGGCACACCGCCATCCGCTACCTGCACCAGTCCTTCCCCCGGGAGGAGATGGTGGCCCTCTACCTCGTCGCGGACGTCATGCTCGTCACGGCCCTCCGCGACGGCATGAACCTCGTCGCGAAGGAGTACGTCGCGAGCCGCATCGACAACCGGGGCGTCCTCGTGCTGAGCGAGTTCGCGGGCGCGGCCGACGAGCTCGGCAGCGCGATCCGCATCAACCCGCACGACATCGACGCCCTCAAGGACGAGATCGTCCGCGCGATCGAGATGACCCCCGCCGAGCAGGGCCGCCGGATGCGCGCGCTCCGCCGCCGCGTGAGCGACCACACCGTCGACGACTGGTCCCGCGACTTCCTCGCGGCGCTGGATGCCGCGCGGCAGGCCCGCTCGTGACGCTCGACGCCGACCTGGCCGCGCTCGCCCGGACCCCCAGGCTCCTCATCGCCCTCGACTTCGACGGGACGCTCGCGCCGCTGCAGGACGAGCCGATGCGCTCCCGCATGCTGCCGGAGGCGCGGACGTCGCTGGAGCGCCTCGCCGCCCTCCCGGACACCGTCGTCGCCCTCGTCTCTGGGCGGACCCTCGCGCACCTCGAGGAGATCAGCGAGCACACCGCCGACTCCCGCATCCACCTCGCCGGCTCGCACGGCGCCGAGTTCTGGCACCCGGACGGCGACGGCGCCGCGCACGCCGCGGAACCCGGTGCGGACGCCGACGAGGACGCCACGCTGCGCGACGACCTCATCCGGCGCGCGCAGGAGATCGTCGCGCCGCTGCCCGGTGCGTGGATCGAGGCGAAGATGTTCGGGTTCGGTCTGCACACCCGTCTGGCCTCGGAAGCGGATGCCGCGGCGGCGACCGCCGCGATCGACGCGCTCGTCGCGGAGCGGGCGCCGGCGTGGCGTCGCCGCACCGGGCAGGACATCCTCGAGTTCGCCTCCCGGCAGGAGGGCAAGGACTCCGCCGTCCGGGCGCTGCGGGCGCAGGCCGAAGCGACGGCCGTGCTGTTCGCCGGCGACGACGTCACCGACGAGGACGCACTGGCGGCGCTGGAGCGGCTGGACCTCGGCATCCGCGTCGGCCCGGGGGAGACGGCGGCACGCCACCGTGTGCCGGATGCCGCGGCCCTCGCCGCCCTCCTCACCAGGCTCGCCGAGCTGCGCGCGACACGGTGACCCCGCGCGGACGGGAATAGACTTCGAGAATGCCCGCACCCGACGAATCCATCGACATCAAGCCCCGCAGTCGCGTCGTCACCGACGGCATCGAGGCCACCACATCCCGCGGCATGCTGCGCGCCGTCGGCATGGGGGACGCGGACTGGGACAAGCCCCAGATCGGCATCGCCTCGAGCTGGAACGAGATCACGCCCTGCAACCTGAGCCTGGACCGCCTGGCACAGGGGGCCAAGGAGGGCGTGCACGCCGGCGGCGGCTACCCGCTGCAGTTCGGCACCATCTCCGTCTCCGACGGCATCTCGATGGGCCACGAGGGCATGCACTTCTCGCTCGTGAGCCGCGAGGTCATCGCCGACTCCGTCGAGACCGTCATGATGGCCGAGCGCCTCGACGGCAGCGTCCTGCTGGCCGGCTGCGACAAGTCGATCCCCGGCATGCTGATGGCCTCCGCCCGCCTGGACCTCTCCAGCGTCTTCCTCTACGCCGGCTCCATCGCACCGGGCTGGGTCAAGCTCTCCGACGGCACCGAGAAGGACGTCACGATCATCGACTCGTTCGAGGCGGTCGGAGCGTGCATGGCCGGGAAGATGAGCGAAGCCGACCTCAAGCGCATCGAATGCGCCATCGCTCCGGGCGAAGGCGCGTGCGGCGGCATGTACACGGCGAACACGATGGCCTCCGTCGCCGAGGCCCTCGGGCTCAGCCTCCCCGGCTCGGCCGCGCCGCCCGCCGCGGACCGCCGCCGCGACTACTTCGCGCACCGCTCCGGCGAGGCCGTCGTGAACCTGCTGCGTCAGGGCATCACGACCCGCGACATCCTCACGAAGGAGGCGTTCGAGAACGCCATCGCCCTCGCGATGGCGCTCGGCGGCTCCACGAACGTCGTGCTGCACCTCCTCGCGATCGCGCGCGAAGCCGAGGTCGAGCTGACCCTGCACGATTTCAACCGCATCGGCGACAAGGTCCCGCACGTGGCGGACATGAAGCCGTTCGGGAAGTACGTCATGAACGACGTCGACCGGCACGGCGGCATCCCCGTCATCATGAAGGCGATGCTCGACGAGGGCCTCCTGCACGGCGACGCCCTGACGGTGACGGGCAAGACACTCGCCGAGAACCTCGCGGAGCTGAACCCGGACCCCATCGACGGCACCGTCATCCACACCTTCGACAACCCGATCCACGCCACCGGCGGCCTCACGATCCTGCACGGCTCGCTCGCGCCGGAGGGCGCCGTCGTCAAGACCGCCGGCTTCGACGCCGCCGTCTTCGAGGGGCCTGCCCGCGTCTTCGAGCGCGAGCGCGGCGCCATCGACGCGCTGGCCGCGGGGGAGATCGAGGCGGGGAGCGTCGTCGTCATCCGCTACGAGGGACCCAAGGGCGGCCCCGGCATGCGGGAGATGCTCGCGATCACCGCCGCCATCAAGGGCGCGGGGCTCGGGAAAGATGTACTACTGTTGACGGACGGTCGATTCTCAGGCGGCACAACCGGACTGTGCATCGGCCACATAGCACCCGAAGCGGTGGACGCAGGTCCCATCGCCTTCGTGCGCGATGGTGATCTGATACGGGTCGATATCGCGGCTCGCACTCTCGACCTACTCGTCGACGACGCAGAGCTGAGCTCCCGCCGCTCCGGCTGGGAGCCCCTTCCCCCGCGCTATACCCGTGGCGTCTTGGCCAAGTACTCGAAGCTCGTGCGCTCCGCTGCGGAGGGCGCGACGACCGGCTAGGCCCTCCCACACTCGCCCATCGATCACGAGGTCTCACACCCATGTCATCCGACACTGCGGCCGTGCCCCGGCCGCCCGCACGCAGTTCGTCCGCGCCCCTCCTCACAGGAGCCCAGGCCGTCGTCCGCTCGCTCGAGCTCCTCGGGGTGACCGATGTGTTCGGGCTCCCGGGCGGCGCGATCCTGCCGGTCTACGACCCGCTCATGGACTCCACGGAGCTCCGGCACATCCTCGTCCGCCACGAGCAGGGCGCCGGCCACGCGGCCGAGGGCTACGCCGCGGCCTCCGGGAAGACGGGCGTCGCGATCGCGACCTCCGGCCCCGGCGCGACGAACCTCGTCACCGCGATCGCCGACGCCTACATGGACTCCATGCCGATCGTGTGCATCACGGGCCAGGTGTTCTCGACCCTGATGGGCACCGACGCCTTCCAGGAAGCAGACATCGTCGGCATCACGATGCCGATCACGAAGCACTCGTTCCTCGTGAAGGATGCCTCGGAGATCCCCGGCGCCATCGCGGCGGCGTTCGAGATCGCCTCCACCGGCCGCCCCGGGCCCGTCCTCGTGGACATCACGAAGGATGCGCAGCAGGCCGAGGTGCCCTTCATCTGGCCGCCGAAGATCGACCTGCCCGGTTACCGGCCCGTCGTGAAGGCGCACGGCAAGCAGATCCAGGCCGCCGCACAGCTCCTCGCCACGGCGAAGAAGCCCGTGCTGTACGTCGGCGGCGGCGTCATCCGCTCCGGCGCGTCGGCCGAGCTGCTGCGCCTGGCCGAGTCGACCGGCGCCCCTGTCGTGACGACGCTCATGGCGCGCGGCGCGTTCCCGGACTCGCACCCCCAGCACCTCGGCATGCCCGGCATGCACGGGACCGTCCCCGCCGTCCTCGCCCTGCAGGAGGCCGACCTCCTGATCGCGCTCGGCGCACGGTTCGACGACCGCGTCACGGGCAAGGCGGCGCTGTTCGCCCCCGACGCCCAGGTCGTGCACGTCGACATCGACCCCGCGGAGATCTCGAAGATCCGCACGGCCGACGTCCCGATCGTCGGCGACCTGCGCGAGGTCCTCGTCGACCTCGACGCCGCCTTCTCCGGCGCGACGGGCGCCGCCAAGCCCGACATCGCGGAGTGGTGGTCGTACCTCGACGGCCTCCGCGACGAGTTCCCGCTCGGCTACAGCCAGCCCAGCGACGGCCTCATGTCGCCCCAGTACGTCATCCAGCGCATCGGCGAGCTGACCGGACCGGAGGGCATCTACGCAGCCGGCGTCGGCCAGCACCAGATGTGGGCGGCGCAGTTCATCAAGTACGAGCGTCCCAACGCGTGGCTCAACTCCGGCGGCGCCGGCACGATGGGCTACTCGGTCCCGGCCGCGATGGGCGCCAAGGTCGCCGAACCCGACCGCGTCGTCTGGGCGATCGACGGCGACGGCTGCTTCCAGATGACCAACCAGGAGCTCGCGACCTGCGTCATCAACCAGATCCCGATCAAGGTCGCGATCATCAACAACTCCTCGCTGGGCATGGTCCGGCAGTGGCAGACGCTCTTCTACGACGGCCGGTACTCCAACACCGACCTGAACACGGGCCACGACACCGTCCGCATCCCCGACTTCGTCAAGCTCGCCGAGGCCTATGGCTGCCTCGCGCTGCGCGTCGAGAAGGAGGAGGACGTGGATGCCGCGATCCAGACGGCGCTGGAGACCAACGACCGCCCCGTCGTCATCGACTTCGTCGTCAGCGCGGACGCCATGGTGTGGCCGATGGTGCCGCAGGGGGTCAGCAACAGCTACGTCCAGTACGCGCGGGAGCACTCGCCCGCGTTCGACCAGGAGGCCTGAGCGATGAGCAAGCATGTCCTGAGCCTCCTCGTGGAGGACAAGCCCGGTCTGCTGACCCGTGTCGCGGGCCTCTTCGCGCGCCGCGGCTTCAACATCGACTCCCTCGCGGTGGGCGTCACGGAGGTGCCGGGGCTCTCCCGCATCACCGTCGTCGTCGACGTCGAGGAGCTTCCGCTCGAGCAGGTGACGAAGCAGCTGAACAAGCTCATCAACGTCATCAAGATCGTCGAGCTCGAGCCGTCGGCATCCGTGCAGCGCGAGCACATGCTCGTGAAGGTGCGCGCCGACAACCAGACCCGCTCCAACGTCATCGAGGTCGTGAACCTGTTCCGCGCCTCCGTCGTGGACTACGCCACCGACGCGCTCGTCGTCGAGGTGACCGGCGACCGCGGAAAGGTCGAGGCGCTGCTGCGCGCGCTCGAGCCGTTCGGCATCAAGGAGCTCGCCCAGTCCGGCATGGTCGCCATCGGCCGCGGCGGCAAGTCCATCACCGAGCGCGTCCTGCGCGGCTGAACTTTTCGAACCCCTACCAAGGAGAAACACACACCATGGCTGAGATCTTCTACGACTCCGACGCCGACCTCTCGCTCATCCAGGGCAAGAAGGTGGCCATCGTCGGCTACGGCTCGCAGGGCCACGCGCACGCGCAGAACCTGCGCGACTCGGGCGTCGAGGTCGTCATCGCGCTCAAGGACGGCTCCAAGTCCACCGCCAAGGCGCAGGAGGACGGCTTCGAGGTCAAGTCCGTCGCCGACGCCGCCGAGTGGGCGGACCTCATCATGATCCTCGCGCCCGACCAGCACCAGCGCGGCATCTTCAACGAGTCCATCAAGGACAAGCTGACGCCCGGCAAGACGCTCGCGTTCGCGCACGGCTTCAACATCCGGTTCGGCTACATCGAGGCGCCCGAGGGCGTCGACGTCATCCTCGTCGCACCGAAGGCACCCGGCCACACGGTGCGTCGCGAGTTCGTCGCAGGCCGCGGCATCCCCGACATCATCGCCGTCGAGAAGGACGCGTCGGGTCAGGCGTGGGACGTCGCGAAGGCGTACGCGAAGGCCATCGGCGGCACCCGCGCCGGCGTCATCAAGACGACCTTCACCGAGGAGACCGAGACCGACCTGTTCGGCGAGCAGGCCGTCCTCTGCGGCGGTGTCTCGCAGCTCGTCCAGTACGGGTTCGAGACCCTCACCGAGGCGGGCTACCAGCCGCAGATCGCCTACTTCGAGGTGCTCCACGAGCTGAAGCTCATCGTCGACCTCATGTGGGAGGGCGGCATCGCCAAGCAGCGCTGGTCCGTCTCCGACACGGCCGAGTACGGCGACTACGTCTCCGGCCCGCGCGTGATCGACCCGCACGTCAAGGAGAACATGCAGGCCGTCCTCGCGGACATCCGCTCGGGTGCGTTCGCGGAGCGCTTCATCGCCGACCAGGACGCCGGTGCGCCGGAGTTCCAGGAGCTGCGCGCGAAGGCCGCCGCCCACCCCATCGAGGCGGTCGGCAAGGACCTGCGCGCCCTGTTCGCGTGGAAGCAGCAGGACAGCGACTACGTCGAGGGCAGCGCCGCACGCTGAATGACTCTCGGCTACCCGCCGAGTACGGCTTGAAACGAGCCACGGAGGCCCGGTCCTGACAGAGGACCGGGCCTTCGGCGTGCTGGCACCTCACCTGCGTGCAGCACGTCCGGTGAGAGCAAGGGCTCGCCGTCGGAGGACTCACGCCCTCGATCGGCCTCGTCCGGGCCGTCTGCGACGCGGTGGACCCGGCGCTCGTGAACGTCCTCGTCCGACCGCGGAGCGGAGGCTTCGTCTACTCCCGCGAGGAGATCGACCTCGCCGCCGCCGACATCCGTGCCGTCACGTCGCACGGGGTCGGCGGCGTCGTCGTCGGAGGGCTGACCGCCGAGGGGCGACTCGACCTCGCCGCCCTCGCGCGCTGGCGGGATGCCGCGGGCTCTGCGGCCGTGGTCTTCCACCGCGCGATCGACGCGTCGCCCATGCCGGACGCCGTCTTCGACGCGCTCCGCGCCGCGGGCGTCTCGCGCGTGCTGACCTCGGGTGGGGCGGCGCGGTCGGTCGAGGGCATCGCGCGACTCACCGCGTACGTGAAGCGCGCCGACGGCGTCGAGGTGATGGCGGGTGGCGGCGTCGCGCCCGCGGACATCCCCGCGCTCCGCCGAGCGGGTGTCGGCGCCGTGCACCTGTCGGCGCGGAGGCGCACGGGCCGGGAGGCGCCGGCGGGCCCGGGCGGCGGGGAGGAGGGACACGACACGACCGACGCGGAGCTCGTTCTCGCCGCCGTCGCCGCGGCGCGCTCCTGACGCGCTGCGTCGCCCCCGGCTACGCTGAACGCGTGAGCACCGGACGCGACGACGACGCCCTCAGCTGGCAGGGCGACGACGACCCGACGCTCGACGTGGGCGCGAGCCCGGTCGACGAGCGCGATCCGGCGCCGTCCGCGCCGGCGGCGGAGCGCCCGGCGCTGCCCGACGGCTACCGGGCCGTGGGCCTCGGCAGTGACGAGGTGGGACGCATCGACGCCGACGGGACCGTGACGCCCGCCGGAGCCCCCGTGCCGCTCGGCAACGCGATGCTCATCGCGCTCGGCATCCTGGGCGGCGTCTACCTGCTGTACACGATCGGCTGGGTGATCGGCGCCCTGCGCCTGGACACGGTCGCGCCGATGCTCATCGTCTCGCCGGCGGCGTACGTGCCGGCGTTCTGGCTCGCCGTGCTCGCGCCGGCCCTGTGGTTCGGGGTGTCGCTGTGGCTCACGCGCGGCTCGGCCGCGTGGGTGCGCCTCGCCTGGCTCATCGGGGGAGCGGTGCTGCTCATCCCGTGGCCCTTCATCATGATCGGGGCGGTGGGACAGTGACCGAGACGACCGCATCCCGGGCGAGCATGCCGACGTGGCTCGCCGCCACGATCGCCGGCGCGTTCGGCCTCTTCTACGCCTACGCCGTGTGGAACGCCGTCGCGTTCCTCATCGACAAGGCGACGAACCCCGGACTGAACGGCCTCGGCTGGGCGGTGCTCCTGTTCGCGGTGCTCTTCCCGCTCATCGTCTTCGGCGCTGCCCTGGCACTCGGACTCCGCCGCCCGCCCGCGCACTTCGCGGCCCTGCTGCTCGCCGGGCTCGGGCTCACGGCCGTGTTCTGGCTGAACATCATCTCCTACGTGTTCTCCAGCGGCGCCTCGCTCATCGCCTGACCGCCGACGTCACACGGTCGGGGGGCTCTGCGCGCGGCGGGTAGGCTGGTCCTGCCACGCCCCGACGCTGTGCGGCGCGGCATCCCACCCCGCCGTCGCAACCGCGAGCCCCCGAAGGTCTGCCACCGTGTCCAAGCCTGTCGTCCTCATCGCCGAAGAACTCTCTCCCGCCACGATCGACGCGCTCGGTCCAGACTTCGAGATCCGCAACGTGGACGGGGCCGACCGCTCGGCGCTCCTCCCCGCCCTCGCGGAGGCGCACGCGGTCCTCATCCGCTCGGCCACGAAGATGGATGCCGAGGCGATCGCCGCCGCCCCCGCGCTCAAGGTCATCGCCCGCGCCGGGGTCGGCCTCGACAACGTCGACATCAAGGCCGCCACGACAGCCGGCGTCATGGTCGTCAACGCCCCGACCTCCAACATCATCTCGGCGGCGGAGCTGACGATCGGCCACATCCTGAGCCTCGCCCGCCGCGTCCCCGCCGCGCACGCGTCGCTGGCCGCCGGCCAGTGGAAGCGCAGCGCCTACACGGGCACCGAGCTGTTCGAGAAGACGCTCGGCATCATCGGACTCGGCCGGATCGGCGCGCTCATCGCCGCGCGCCTGCAGGCGTTCGGCATGAACGTCATCGCCTACGACCCGTACGTCACGAGCGCGCGCGCCCAGCAGCTGGGCGCCCAGCTCGTCACGCTCGACGAACTCCTGCAGCAGAGCGACTTCATCACGATCCACATGCCGAAGACGCCCGAGACCACCGGGATGATCTCCACCGACCAGTTCCGGCTCATGAAGCCGAGCGCGTACATCGTCAACGTCGCGCGCGGCGGCCTGATCGACGAGGAAGCGCTGCACAAGGCCCTCACGACCGGCGAGATCGCCGGTGCGGGCCTCGACGTCTTCACGAGCGAGCCGCCGGCCGCCGACGGCTCCGCCGCCCTCCTGCTCGACCTGCCGAACGTCGTCGTGACGCCGCACCTCGGCGCGTCGACGGACGAGGCGCAGGAGAAGGCCGGCGTCTCGGTCGCGAAGTCGGTGCGCCTCGCCCTCGGCGGCGAACTCGTGCCGGATGCCGTCAACGTCGCCGGCGGCATCATCGACCCGTACGTGCGCCCCGGCATCCCGCTCGTCGAGAAGCTCGGTCAGATCTTCTCCGCCCTCGCGCACAGCCCGCTCACGAGCCTCGACGTCGAGGTGCACGGCGAGCTCAGCGGCTACGACGTCAAGGTCCTCAAGCTCGCCGCGCTCAAGGGCGTCTTCACCAACGTCGTGAGCGAGACGGTCTCCTACGTCAACGCGCCGCTCCTCGCTGAGCAGCGCGGCATCGAGGCGCGCCTCCTCGTCGACGATCAGTCCGACGAGTACCGCAACGTGATCACGCTGCGCGGCGCGCTCTCCGACGGATCGCAGCTGTCGGTCTCCGGCACGCTCACCGGCACGAAGCAGATCGAGAAACTCGTCGGGATCAACGACTACGCGCTCGAACTGCCGATCGAGAAGCACCACATCGTGATGCTGTACACCGACCGGCCCGGCATCGTCGCGGTCTACGGCCAGAAGTTCGGCGAAGCGGGCATCAACATCGCCGGCATGCAGATCGCACGGCGTGCGGCCGGTGCGCAGGCGCTGTCGGTCCTGACGGTCGATTCCCCGGTCTCCGACGACCTCCTCGACGAGGTGCGCTCGGCGATCCAGGCCGACCTGTTCCGTCAGATCGAGATCACCGAGGCCTGATCCTCACGCGCTCGCGGCACGCTCCACGAGCGCGATGAGCGCATCCATCTCGGCGCCCTCCGGCACGGGGCCGGGCACGGCACCCGTGCCGAGCGCGTTGTTGAAGTAGAGCCCGTCGCTCACGAGCAGCACGAGCTGCACGGCCGTCTCGTCGCGCGTGTGCGGGCGGAGGGCGTCCGCCCAGAGCTCCCGCACGCGACGCAGCGCATCGACGGCGGCGTGGCTTCCCGCCTGGGCGAGCTTCGACCCGGCGACGAGCGCGCGGTCGATGGGGGAGTCGTCCATGACGGAGGTCCGCAGGAAGGCCGCCACGAGCCCGCCCGGCGCCGCCGACATCTCGTCGAGGTCGGTGCGCGCCAGCTGTTCCATGCGCCCCAGGAGCCCCTCATCGAGCGCCTCCTTCGAGGCGAAGTGGTAGAGCAGGCCGCCCTTGGACACTCCCGCCGCCGCGGCGGTGGCCTCGAGGGTCGCGTGCCGCGGTCCCTCGACGATGAGTAGGCGCTCATACGCCTCCAGGACGCTGTCGCGGGCTCGTGCGGGTCTGCTCACAGCTGTTACTATACCGGCTGGACGGTATAGAAACATGATGACACTGACAGAAGAGATCGCCCTCGCCGACAGCCGCGGAGCGCGGGTGGGATGGCGCGGCTGGGCGGCGCTCGTCGTGCTCATGCTGCCCGTGCTCCTCGTCTCGGTCGACAACACCGTGCTGAGCTTCGCGCTACCGGACATCGCCCTGGACCTGGCGCCCTCGAGCGCCGAGCAGCTCTGGATCATCGACGCCTACCCCCTCGTGCTCGCGGGCCTCCTCGTCACGATGGGGACGCTCGGCGACCGGTTCGGCCGCAGGCGCATGCTGCTGATCGGCGCGACCGGCTTCGCCGCCATCTCGGTGCTCGCCGCCTTCGCGCCGTCCGCGACGCTGCTGATCGCAGCCCGCGCGGGGATGGGCGTCTTCGGGGCCATGCTCATGCCGTCGACCCTGTCGCTGCTGCGCAGCATCTTCACCGACCGCGACCAGCGCCGGTTCGCGATCGCGGTGTGGGCCGCGATGTTCTCGGCCGGTTCCGCGCTCGGCCCGATCGTCGGCGGCATCCTGCTCGAGCACTTCTCCTGGGGCTCGGTGTTCCTCATGTCGGTGCCCGTCCTCGTGCCGCTCCTGGTCCTCGCGCCGCTCCTCGTGCCGGAGAGCCGCGACCCCCGCCCCGGTCGCATCGATCCGCTCAGCATCGTGCTGTCGATGCTGACGATGATCCCGATCGTGTACGCGATCAAGGAGTTCGCGGTGCACGGCGCCGGGGTGCTGCCGCTCGTCCTGGTCGTGGCGGGCCTCGGGTTCGGGATCGTCTTCGTGCGGCGCCAGCTCACCTCCGCCTCCCCGATGCTCGACATGCGCCTGTTCGGCCGGGGAACCTTCACCGGCGCGCTGCTGGTGAACCTGCTGAGCATCGTCGCGCTCGTCGGCTTCCTCTTCTTCGTCGCGCAGCACCTGCAGCTCGTCCTCGGCATGTCGCCCCTGGACGCCGGTCTCGCGCTCGTCCCGGGCATGCTCGCGATGATCGTCGCCGGGCTCGTCATCGTCCCCATCGCGCGGCGGGTCGACGCCCGCATCGTCGTCCCCACCGCCATGCTGTTCTCCGTCGCCGGGTACCTCCTCGTCGCCGTGTCGACGGCCGAAGCGTCTCTGGGCCTTCTCGTCGTCGCGTTCGTGCTGCTCGGACTCGGGATCGGCGCGGCCGAGACGGTGTCCAACGAGCTCATCCTCGCGAGCGCCCCGCCCGCGAAGGCCGGCTCCGCGAGCGCCGTCTCCGAGACGGCGTACGAGCTGGGCGCGGTGCTCGGGACGACGGTCCTGGGCGGCATCCTGACGGCGCTATACCGGTCCGGGATCGTCCTGCCCGAAGGGCTTCCCGCCGCAGCAGCCGACGCCGCACGGGAGACGCTCGCCGGCGCCATGGCCGCCGCCGACGGCCTCGACGCCACCCTCGGCGCCGCGCTGCGAGAGGCCGCGGCCCATGCGTTCGACGCCGGCGTCGGCGTCACGGCGCTCATCGGGGCGGGGCTGGTCGTCGTGGCCGGGGTCATCGCGGCCAGTACGCTGGGAGGGACCCCCACCCCGACCGAGGAGAGCAATGTCGCGCGTCATCAAACTGGCACTCATTCCGGGTGACGGCATCGGCCCCGAGGTCGTCGCAGAGGCCGAGAAGGTACTCGACGCCGTCACGGCCGACGCCGACGTCACGTTCGACAAGACCCGCTTCTCCCTCGGCGCCGCGCGCTACCTGGAGACCGGCGACACCCTGACCGATGAGGACCTCGCCGCGATCAAGGGCCAGGACGCCATCATCCTCGGCGCCGTCGGCGGCCTCCCCGGCGACCCGCGCCTGAAGGATGCCAACATCGAGCGCGGGCTGCTCCTGAAGCTCCGGTTCGAACTCGACCACTACGTCAACCTGCGCCCCTCGAAGCTGTACCCGGGCGCGCCCGGCCCGCTCGCCGAGCCCGGCGAGATCGACTTCCTCGTCGTCCGCGAGGGGACGGAGGGCCCGTACGTCGGCAACGGCGGCTCGATCCGCACCGGCACACCGCACGAGGTGGCCAACGAGACGTCCGTCAACACGGCGTTCGGCATCGAGCGGGTCGTGCGGTACGCGTTCGCCCAGGCGGAGCGGCGCCGGAAGAAGTTGACGCTCGTGCACAAGACGAACGTGCTCGTGCACGCCGGCGGGATGTGGAAGCGCATCGTGGATGCCGTGGCATCCGAGCACCCCGGCGTCGCCGTAGACTATCTGCACGTCGACGCGGCGACGATCTTCCTGGTCACGAACCCGGGCCGCTTCGACGTGATCGTCACCGACAACCTCTTCGGCGACATCCTCACCGACTTGGCCGGCGCCGTCACCGGAGGCATCGGCCTCGCCGCTTCGGGGAACATCAACCCCGACGGCGCGTTCCCGTCGATGTTCGAGCCCGTGCACGGATCGGCGCCGGACATCGCGGGCCAGCAGAAGGCCGATCCCACGGCCGCGATCCTCTCCGTCGCCCTGCTGCTCGATCATCTCGGGCTCGGGGCGCAGGCCCAGCGCGTGACCCGCGCGGTCGAGGAGGACATCGCGAACCGCGGCGGCACCGCCCGCACGACCGCGCAGGTCGGCGACGCGATCGCGGCGCGCGTTCAGGCGTAATCTGGATGCGCCCGTCGTCCCTCGTCGACGGAGCGCGTGGAACAGGACTGACATGACCCTCACAGAGACCGACCTCGCCCCGCTCGAGTTCGCCGTCACCAAGAACCTCGCCGCGAAGTCGGCGGCCCAGCGCGAAGAGATCCTGCGGAGCCCCGGCTTCGGCACGAGCTTCACCGACCACATGGTCGACATCTGCTGGTCGACCCGCGGCGGCTGGCACCGCCCCCGCGTGCAGCCCTACGGCCCGATCTCGCTCGACCCCGCGGCGGCCGTCCTGCACTACGGGCAGGAGATCTTCGAGGGGATCAAGGCCTACCGGCACGCGGACGGCTCGATCCACACGTTCCGGCCCGAGCAGAACGCCCGCCGCCTGCAGCGCTCCGCGCGCCGGCTGGCGCTGCCCGAGCTGCCCGTGGAGTACTTCCTGCAGTCGCTGCGCGAGCTCATCGCCGTCGACGCCGCCTGGGTGCCCTCCGGCGAGGACCAGAGCCTGTACCTGCGGCCCTTCATGTTCGCCAAGGAGGCCTTCCTCGGCGTCCGGCCCGCCGAGAAGGTCGCGTACTACGTCATCGCGAGCCCTGCCGGCGCCTACTTCAAGGGCGGCGTGCAGCCGGTCACGATCTGGCTGAGCGAGGACTACGCGCGCGCCGGCAAGGGCGGCACGGGCGCCGCGAAGACCGGCGGCAACTACGCCGCGAGCCTCCTGCCCCAGGCCGAGGCGTACGAGAACGGCTGCGACCAGGTCGTCTTCCTGGACCAGGACCGCAACGTCGAGGAGCTCGGCGGCATGAACGTCGTCTTCGTCCGCAAGGACGGCACGCTCGTCACCCCGCACTCCCCGTCGATCCTCGAGGGCATCACGCGCGACTCGATCCTGCAGCTCGCGGAGGACCGCGGTCACGCCGTCGAGCGCCGCGCGGTCTCGCTCGACGAGTGGCGCGAGGGCGTGGCATCCGGCGACATCGTCGAGGTCTTCGCGTGCGGCACCGCCGCCGTCGTGACGCCCATCGGGACGCTCAAGGGCAAGGGCTTCGAGGACGCCCAGCCCAGCGGCACCCTCGCGCTCGAGCTGCGCCAGCAGCTCACCGACATCCAGTACGGTCGCGCCGAGGACACCCACGGCTGGCTCGTCCGGCTGGACGGCTGAGCCGTGCGGATCGCCCGTTTCAGCCACCACGACGCCATCCGCTTCGGAATCGTCGATGAGACCGACCTCGTCGTGCTCTCCGGCGACCCGATGTTCGCCGGGTTCGACACGACGGGGGAGCGCGTGCCGCTGTCCGAGGTCACCCTCCTCGCGCCGGTGATCCCGCGCTCGAAGATCGTGTGCGTCGGCAAGAACTATCACGACCACGCCGCCGAGATGGGCGGGGAGGCGCCGGCCGAGCCGATGCTCTTCCTCAAGCCCAACACCTCCGTCATCGGTCCGAACGACGCCATCGTGCGGCCCGTGCAGTCGCAGCGCACCGACTTCGAGGGCGAGCTCGCCGTCGTCATCGGCCGGATCGCGAAGAACGTCCCGGCGGAGAACGCGCTGGACTACGTCCTCGGCTACACGATCGGCAACGACGTCACGGCCCGCGACCTGCAGCGCAGCGACGGCCAGTGGTCGCGCGCGAAGGGGTTCGACACGTTCTGCCCGCTGGGCCCCGCGATCGAGACCGACTTCGATCTCGACGGCGGAGCACGCGTCGTGACGCGCGTGAACGGCGAGGTGCGCCAGGACGGTCCGATCAGCGACATGGTCCACTCGGTGCCGGACATCATCGCCTACGCGTCGGCAGCGTTCACGCTGCTGCCGGGCGACGTCATCCTGACCGGCACGCCCGCGGGCATCGGCCCGTTCCAGGCGGGGGATGTCGTCGAGGTGGAGATCACGGGACTCGGAGTGCTGCGCAACACCGTGCGCGATGCCTGACGCTTCCGCCGTCACGACCCCGGAGGCCGTCGCCGCCCTGCAGCGGCGTACCGTCACGGTGCTGGCGGCCGGTCAGGTGCTGGGCGGCATCGCGTTCGGCGCGACCGTGTCGCTGGGCGCACTGCTGGCCGCCGACCTGTCCGGGCAGGACTCGCTGTCCGGTCTCGCGACCGCATCCGTCACCCTCGGCGCGGCGCTCTGCGCCATCCCCCTCGCGCGGCTCGCGGGTCGCCGTGGACGCCGCTTCGCTCTGACGCTCGGGAACCTGTTCGCGCTCATCGGGATCGCGACGGTCATCACGGCGGCCGCGGTCCGGTCGTTCCCGCTGCTGCTCGTCGGCGTCATCCTCATCGGCGCCGGCAACGCCGGCAACCTGCAGTCGCGGTTCGCGGCGACCGACCTGGCCGCATCCGGCCGGCGCGGACGCGACCTCGGCACCGTCGTGTGGGCGACCACGGTCGGCGGGGTCATCGGCCCGCTCATGCTGACGCCGGGGGAGGCGCTCGGGCAGGCGATCGGGATGCCGCCGCTCACCGGGTCGTATGCGTTCTCGCTCGTCGCGCAGGTGGCCGCGTTCCTGCTGTACCTGACGGCGCTGCGGCCCGACCCGCTCCTGACGGCGCAGCGCCTCGCGCGCAGCGGCGAGGCCGGCCGCGAGCACATCGTCGAGACCGACCGCCCGATCGCCGCGCGGTACGCGATCTTCGCCGTGGCCGGTTCGCACGTCGTCATGGCCTCCGTCATGGCGATGACCCCCGTGCATCTCGCCCACCTCGACCCGGCGCATGTCACGACGATCGTGGGGGTCACGATCGCGCTGCACGTCTTCGGCATGTACGGGCTGTCGCCGCTGTTCGGCATCCTCGCCGACCGGTGGGGACGGATGCCGACGATCCTGCTCGGCCAGGGGATCCTCGCCGCGTCGCTCGTGACCGCCGCGATCGCGCCGCGATCGCAGGTCGCGGTGCTCATCGCGCTGTTCCTGCTCGGCCTCGGCTGGAGCGCGGCGACCGTCAGCGGCGCGGCGCTGCTGACCGAGAGCACGCTCACCGCGATGCGGCCGAGGAGACAGGGACGCAGCGACACCATCATGACGCTGTCCGCCGCCGTCGGTTCGGTGCTCGCCGGGGTCGTGCTGGGCTGGATCGGCTACGGGGGGCTCGCGCTCGTCGCGCTCGGCATCGTCGTCATGGTCACGGTGCTGTCGCCCTACGCTCGGCGCTGATCCCGGCCGCCGAACGGAGCCCACCGTGCCAGGGGGTTCCGACATTCCCACCGGTCTGCCGACGTCAGGCCGAAGCCCCGACGGCTCAGTCCTCGGCGACGATCTCCGCCTTGAATCCGGCGGTGTTCTCCAGCCATCCCGCATACTGGTCGGGCCCGCCGGCGTGCGGCCCACCCAGGAAGGCCAGATGGTTCACTCCCGCGCGTCGCCGGTCGTGCCCCGCAGGGCCGAGCCGCTCGAGCAGCCATCCCCACTCCGCGGCGGCGGCATCCAGGTCGGCGACCCACATCTCGACGTGATGGAAACCCGGCATCCACCGACTCTCGCAGCCCGAAGCCCGCTCGCCAAGTCGCCGCACGCGCGCGAACTAGACTGGACCGGATGTCTTCTGCACCCGATCCCCGCACCACGACCGCCACCGGCTCCGATATCCGCGTGCGCTTCTGCCCCTCTCCGACGGGGCTGCCGCACGTGGGAATGGTCCGCACGGCGCTCTTCAACTGGGCGTACGCGCGCCACAACGGCGGCAAGCTGGTGTTCCGCATCGAGGACACCGACGCCGCCCGCGACAGCGAGGAGAGCTACCGCCAGCTCCTCGATGCGCTGACCTGGCTCGAGATCGACTGGGACGAGGGCGTCGAGAAGGGCGGCCCGCACGCCCCGTACCGTCAGTCGCAGCGCCACGACATCTACCGCGGCGTCCTGGACAAGCTCATCGCCGCCGGCGCCGTGTACGAGTCGTACTCGACGGCGGAGGAGATCGACGCGCGCAACGAGGCCAACGGCCGCGCGAAGCAGCTCGGCTACGACAACTACGACCGCACCCTCACCGAGGAGCAGAAGGCCGCCTTCCGCGCCGAGGGGCGCGAGCCCGCGTGGCGCCTGCGGGTGCCCGACCACGACCTCACCTACGTCGACCTCATCCGCGGCGAGGTGACCTTCCCGGCCGGCTCCTTCCCGGACTTCGTGATCGTCCGCGCCGGCGGCGTCCCGCTCTACACCTTCGTGAACCCCGTGGACGACGCCCTCATGGGCATCACCCACGTCCTGCGCGGCGAGGACCTCATGCCGTCGACGGCGCGTCAGCTCGCGCTCTACAGCGCCCTCATCGACGCCGGCGTCACGACATTCGTGCCGCGCTTCGCGCACATGCCGCTCGTCCTCGGCGAGGAGGGCAACAAGAAGCTCTCCAAGCGCGACCCGAAGGCCGACCTCTTCCTGCAGCGCGAGAAGGGCTTCATCCACGAGGGACTCCTGAACTACCTCTCGCTCCTCGGCTGGTCGATCGCCGCCGACCGCGACGTGTTCTCCCGTCAGGAGCTCATCGACGCGTTCGACATCGTGAACGTGAACCCCAACCCGGCCCGGTTCGACCAGAAGAAGGCCGAGTCCATCAACGGCGACCACGTGCGGATGCTGGAGCCCGCCGACTTCGCCGGCCGCCTCGTCCCGTACCTCGCTGCCGCGGGTCTCGTCAGCGAGCCGCCGACGGCTTCGCAGCAGGAGATCCTGGACGCCGCCGCTCCGCTCGTGCAGGAGCGCATGCAGCTCCTGGGCGATGCCCCCGGGCTCCTCGGCTTCCTGTTCCGCGACGCGGTCGTCTACGAGGAGGATGCGCTCAAGGGCCTCCCCGCCAACGCGGGGGAGGTGCTGACGGCATCCGTCGCGGCCCTCGATGCGGTTCCGGACGACGGCTTCGCCGCGGCGGCGATCCAGGACGCGCTGTCGGCGGCCCTCATCGACGGACTCGGGCTCAAGCCCCGCGTCGCCTACGGGCCGCTGCGCGTCGCCGTGAGCGGCCGCCGCGTCTCGCCGCCGCTCTTCGAGTCGATGGAGCTGCTGGGCAAGCCGGAGTCGCTGCGACGCCTCGGAGCGCTCGTCGCGCACCTCGGCTGACACGCCGCTCGGTTTGGCGCGGCCCGCGGAGTGGGCTAAGCTTGATCTTCGGAACGGCTTCGGCCGGACCCCTTGGGGTATGGTGTAATTGGCAACACGGAGGTTTCTGGTACCTTTGTTCTTGGTTCGAGTCCAGGTACCCCAGCAAGGAAAAACCCCCGCTCAGGCGGGGGTTTTCCTGTTTTCGGGACGCGCGCGTGCCGGTCGCGGTTCAGTCAGCGCATCGCGTCGCCGATGTAGGAGTACTTGACGAACACCTCCGACGCCCAGCCCGCCTCGTCGAGGACGCCCTGCACCGCGGTCAGCATGTACTTCGAGTCCCATCCCATGTAGAGATACTGGCCCTCGGCGATCTCATCCCACGGGCCGTTCCACGCCATCGCGGGATAGACCGGTCCGCCACGACGCGCGCTGAAGTCGACGACGCTCTGCCGGGAGTCGGCCCAGAGCCGCTTGAAGATGCGGTTGAAGAGGTACTTGACGTCCTTGACCTCCCAGTGCTCGCCGCGGTACTCGACGTAGTCGAACTCCCGCTGCCACCCGCGCGGCCAGCCGCGGCGGCGCTTGGCATCTAGCACGGGGGTGAGGTTGTCGTCGTCGATGCTCACGACGGCCGGTCGTTCCCAGACCCGCACGAAGAGGTCGGTGAGGTGCTCGGTGCGGGCGGCGATGGCCGCCGTGCCCCACGCCTCGACGTCGGCCAGCTCGCGGGTCGGGACGACGCGGCTCCGGGCGTACAGGTCGCGCTTCACGGCGAACGATGCATCCAGCGCCCGGTCGGCGAGACCCTCCTCCAGGAGCGCGAGGTTGCCGAGCGTCTGCGCGAGCGCGCGGTGGCTGTTCTGCTCGTCGTCGGTGTACTCGGCCCAGCGCCGCGCGCCGTCGCCGCTCCAGTCATCCGGCGGCGCGAGCGGGAACACGTGCTCCACGTCGAGCCCCTCGACCTCGTCGACCCCCGACAGCCGCCCGAGGACGTACGGCGCGTGCGGCAGGTCGCCGTACTTGAGCCCCACGCGCACGCGCTCGTCCGAGGGGGTGATGCGCGCGATCGCCCGGACGAGCGCGTCGCGACCGTCATCCATCGCGCGGCACAGCCGGGCGACGAGGCGGTCGGTGGAGATCCCGACGATCTTCCTCCGCAGCAGCAGCGACTGGAGGTGCTCGAGGGCCGAGATCAGCTCGTCGACTCCCAGCACGCCGTGCCGGTGGTTGCGGTAGAGCCGCATGACGAGCGGATACATGCCGCGCCCGAACGTTTTGAGGTAGCCGAACTGGCGTCCGACCTCGGCGTCCGGAGCCTCGCCGGGCTCCAGGAGCAGGCGGTAGATCTCGGAGAACTCCCGCCACTGCGTCGCCCGCTCCCGGAGCGTCTCGACGTCAAGACGCGGGAACTCGTGCCGGAACGCGTCGTAGACCCCGCGCTCCCCGGTGACGGTCACCTCGCGCCCCGTCAGCATGACCAGGTAATGGCGCCAGAAGCCGCCGATCTGCTCGCCGGTGTTGCGCTCGATGGGCAGCCAGAACTGCTCCTCGATCTCGCTCTGCTCGGCGTGAGAGAGGCCCATCAGGACGTAGTTGTGGATCAGCTCGTGGTCGCGCAGCGGCTCGCCGGTGGAGTTCAGGCTCTCGAAGATCTGCTGCGCGTTCGCCTCCGCGCCGAGCGTGATCGACACGTGCTCGAGCTTCTGCAGGCCGCGCCAGATGTGCGCGGCCTCGCCCGGACGGATCTGGCTGCGGAAGAAGGCGTAGTTGTCGTCGAACCGCGACGCGCGCTCCTCGCCGGCGGGGGAGCGGTCGCCCAGCACCACGCTCTCGAACACGTCCGCCCACGCGCGGTGGGGGCGCAGCTTCGTGCGTGCCGGGTCGTCGGTGCGCACGAGGACCCGTTCGAGCTCGGCGGCCGTCGCCGGATCGTCCCCCTGCAGCGTGTGGTGCAGGGCCGCCACGAGGAGCATGAGCGTCGTGATGCGCTGCTGGCCGTCGATCAGCACGAGCTGCGCGTCATCCTCATCGGAGGTGCTCGCCGTGGAGAGGATCGAGCCGATGAAGTGGGTCTGACCGGCATCCGCCGCGGCGACGGCGCGGATGTCACCCAGCAGCTGCTCGCACCCGCCGATGTCCCACCGGTACTGGCGCTGATACACCGGGACGACGATCGTGGTGTCGGATGCCGAGAGCCAGCCGATCGTGTTGACAGCGGTCGCTTCGACATTCGTGGCGGTGCTCATATGCTCCGAATCGCTCCTCACCGGACCCGATCGAGTTTAGTCGCCGCGCTCCAGAAGGCTCGCAGGACGCCTCGGTAGGCTTGCCGCAGTTGGACCTGTAAAAAAGTGCTGGTCCTCTACGAAAGGGCATGATTCAGATCATGGGTTACATCAAGTCTGCGGCGCTGGAAGAGACCGGCTACGTCGTCCTCGACCGCTACAACAAGGAGATCGACCCCAAGGAGTGGCTCGACATCGAGTACGTCGACTGGAAGTCCTCCGGCGACACCCGGTTCGCGCCGCTCGCGTCCGCCAAGGGCGAGATCGAGTGCAACGGCTTCTGGAACCACAAGCCGCCGCGCACCGACAAGGACGGCGTGTGGATCCCGTCGCAGACCGAGAAGGCCCCCACGCTCACCGAGCGCGCGCAGGAGCCCGGCGCCAACGTCGGCCGCTGCCGCATCATCGAGCTGCAGCCGAACACCTACGCGGACTGCCTCTACAACCTGCACCAGGATGACAACAACCGGCTGAACCCGGACGGCACCGGCTGGGTGGTCCGCGGGTTCTTCAACCTCACCGACGACAAGACGAGCTACTTCGTCCTCCGTGAGAACCGCACCGACCCGAGCGAGGAGACGCGCATCGCCCTCCCCGCCGGCGCGCAGCTGATCGTCGACACGCAGCGCCTCTGGCACGCCGCCGCGCACTACGGCGACGAGCCCCGCTACTGCCTCATCACGTCCTGGACCTCCGGCCCCGAGCTCGACGCCTACATCGAGAAGTACAACGGCGTGAACAAGGTCGAGAGCTACCCCGTCGACCAGGAGACGCTGGATGCCGGTCAAGCCGAGCAGGCACGCCGCATCGCCGCGCGCGCGGCCGCCCTCGCCGCGCGCGGCCAGGCCGAGGTCATCGCGATGAGCGAGGCCTGAGCCTCTCCCACCCCACGCACAGAGGGTCCCGGCCGATCGGCCGGGACCCTCTGTTCGCTGTGCCGCGTCAGGCGCTGACGAGGCCGCGCACGCGGTTGCGGTGCGCGATGCGGTGCGCGATCCAGAGCGCGATGCCGATGAGGCCCGCGATGGCGACGCCGAACATCCACGGCAGCAGCGACGGGGTGAGGCCCGACGTGCCGGCGGCGAGCTGCCCGGTGCCGTCCGCGATCTTCGTGTTGCCGTCGCTGAGCTCGGTCGAGCCGGCGGCGAGCGTGCCCGCGCCGTCCGCGAGCTGCGTCGTGCCGTCCGCGAGCGTCACGGTACCCGTTGAGAGCGTACCGAGGCCGGTGGCGAGGCTGCCGGCGCCCTGGGCGAGCGTGCCGGTGCCGTCCGCGAGCGAGGTCGCACCGGTGGCGAGCGATCCGGCTCCCGTGGCGAGGTTCTGTGCGCCGGTCATGAGACGGAGCGAGCCGTCGTTGAGGCGCTGCGTGCCCGCGTTCAGCTCGGAGAGTCCGCTCGCGAGCTCGCTCGTCTTGCCGGCGAGCGTCGTGCCGCCGGAGGTCAGCTCACCCGACTTCGCGCGGAGCGTGGACAGACCGCCGGAGACCTCCGCGGCGCCCGCGTTCAGCCTGCCGAGACCCGCCGACAGCTCGGCCGACTTGGTCTTGGCCGTCGCGAGGCCGGTCGCCAGTTCGCCGCTCTTCGTCGCGAGTGTGTCCAGACCCGTCGACACGCCGGAGGCTCCCGCGCTGAGGGTCGCGGTGCCGGTCTTCAGGGTCGTCAACCCGTCTCGGAGGTCGGCGACGCCGTCCCGTACCTGGGCAGCGCCGCCGCTCACGGCATCCGCCCCGGTCTTGATGCTCCCGGCGGCAGCGGCGAAACTCTGGAGGTAGCCGACGATCGTGGCGTTCGCGGGGTCGGCCGACAACATGGTGGCGAGTCCGGCGATCTGGTCGCGGAGTGAGCCGAGGTTGGTGGCGACGTCGGCTGCGCCGGCGGCCACCGGCACGGTGCCGGCGGCTGCGGTGGTCGCGCCGGTGAGGGCGCCGGCGACGCCGGCGTCGACCCCTGCGGCACCGGACTTGACGCTCTGCGCGCCGGTCGCCGCGCCGCCGATCCCGGCGGCGAGCTGGGATGCGCCGTCAGCGGCGTCGCCGAGGCCCGTGGCGAGCTGCGCGCCGCCATCCGAGGCCGACGTCACGCCGGCGGCGAGCGTTCCCGCCCCGGAGTCGAGGCGGTCGATGCCGGCCTTGGCGGTGTCGATGCCCGCGGAGAGGCGTCCGGCACCCTCGGCGATCTGGCTCGCGCCGCCCGCGGCCTTCGTGGCGCCGGCGTGCAGCCGCACGGCACCGTCCCGGTTCGCGATGGTGCCGTCGGCGAGGGTGACGGCGCCCGTGGCGAGGGTCTGGGCGCCCGTGGACAGGGCGACGGCGCCGGCGGCGGCGGACGTGGCGCCGTCGGCGAGCTTCGTGGCGCCGTCGGAGGCCGTGGTCGCCCCGTCTTTGAGCTTCGCGGCACCGGCGGTCAGCTCGGAGGCGCCCGCGGCCAGGCGCTTCGCGCCGTCGGCGACGTCGGAGGCGCCCGCCTGCGCGCGCGCGGCCCCGGAATCGAGTTCCGCGGCGCCCGCGGTCAGCTTGGCCGCCGTCAGGAAGTAGAGGATCGTCATCGCCGCCAGCAGCACGCTGAGGGTGATGACCGTGATGCGCATACCCAACCCGTGGGTGTGTGCGTGGGTACTCGTCATTGAGACTCCGTTGTTTCGCGCCTGCGGGGCAGGCGTGGCGGGCACTCCGGCTGGCGCCGGCCGACACGTGATCGGGGATGGATCGCCGCCACCGGCGGTCCGCGAACGGATCGCCCGCGACGGCTGTGTCGCGGAAGTGCCCTGAAGCTAACAGGTGTTCACACGTTCCTGAGGGCCTGCCGCACGGGTCTATCAGTGACACTCAGTCTCACATTCAGAGAGCCTCCGTATCTTGTAGGCATCCTACAAACGCCTGCGCGCGTTCCTCGGCGCTGCGACGGCGCCGGCCGTTCGGGTTTGCGCACTGCCAACTGAAACAACATTGCGAAGAGTTGGCAGTGTGTTGTACTGTGTTGCCGATCGGGAGGTCATCTTGTACGCAATGGAGCGCCAGCAGCTCATCGAGCAGCTCATCGTCGCGGACGGTCGGGTCGCCGTCGTGGAGCTTGCCGAACGGTTCGCCGTCACGACCGAGACGGTCCGACGCGATCTGGCCCTCCTCGAGGAGCGCGGAGTCCTCCAGCGCGTGCACGGCGGCGCCGTCGTGGCGTCGCGCACCAGCACGATCGAGCCGTCCCTCGCAGAGCGATCGGAACGCCGCAGCGCGGCGAAGGAGGCCATCGCACGCCGCGCCCTGGACGCCCTGGCCTCCGGCGCCACCGGCTCGGTGTACCTCGACGCAGGGACGACCACCGCGGCGGTCGCCCGGCTCCTCGCGGGCCGACCCTCCGGGCGCCCCCTCGAGGTCGTCACGCACGCCATGACGATCGGACACGTCCTCGCCGGTGCCGCGGGCGTGAATCTCACCGCCATCGGCGGCCGGGTCCGGGGGCTCACCGCTGCCGCCGTCGGGGCCCAGACGGTCGCCGCCATCGGGCACCTCCGACCGGACGTCGCCTTTCTCGGCGCCAACGGGATCTCCGCGGACTTCGGCGTGAGCACCCCCGATCCGGACGAGGCCGCGGTCAAGCGCGCCATCGTCGCCTCCGCGCGCCGCGTGGTCCTCGTCGCCGACGCCGACAAGCTCGACGCAGAGCTCCTCGTCTCCTTCGCCGCCCTCGACGAGATCGACGTCCTCGTGACGGACGCCGCGCCGTCCACGGCGCTGGCGGCTGCGCTGGACGAGGCGGGAACGGAGGTGTGGCTCGCATGATCGTCACACTGACCGCCAATCCGTCCCTCGACCGCACGATCACGCTCGCCGAGCCGCTGCAGCGCGGTGCCGTGCAGGCGGCGCTGTCAGCCCGGGAGGATGCCGGCGGCAAAGGCATCAATGTGACCCGCGTCGTGCACGCCGCGGGCGTGGAGAGCCTCGCGGTCCTGCCGCTGGATGCGGAGGACCCGTTCGCCTCCGCCCTCCGGCACACCGGCATCCCGGTGCTCCCGGTGGACACGGCGGGCGTGGCGCGCGCCAACGTCACGATCACCGACCCGGCGGGGGAGACCACGAAGCTGAACCTCCCCGGGTCCGTGCTGTCCGCGGAGGACGCCGGCCGGCTCGTCGCCGCGGTCACCCGCGCGGCGGAGGGCGCCGAGTGGGTCGTCCTGGCCGGTTCCCTGCCCCCCGGCCTCCCCGATGACTTCTACGTGACCGTCATCCGCGCCGTGCGTGCGCGGTGGGGCGAGCGCGCACCGCGGATCGCCGTCGACACGTCCGGCCCCGCGCTGCGCGCCGTCGTCGACGGCGGCGCCCCCGACCTCATCAAGCCGAACGACGAGGAGCTCGTCGAGCTCACCGGCGGCCACCTCGACCCATCGGCCGACCTGGCCGACGCGGTGCACACGCTGGCTCGCACCCTCGTGCCCGAGCGGGTCGCCGCGGCCTTCGTGACCCTCGGCGGCGCCGGCGCGGTGCTCGTCGACGCGACCGGCGCCTGGCACGGCGCTCCGCCGCCCACCCGCGTCCGCAGCACCGTCGGGGCGGGGGACAGCTCGCTCGCCGGGTTCCTCCTCGCGCACGTCACCGGCGCCGGATCCGAGGAGTGCGTGCGCTCCGGCATCCGCTACGGCTCGGCCGCCGCCGCGCTCCCCGGCACGCAGGCACCCACCCCCGCAGACCTGCCCGCCGGCGACGTGCCGGTGCGGGCGCTCACTCCTTGACGGCGCGCGGCCGCGCGACGACACCCATCGACCTGGACAACGACAACGACCACTGGAGGTCACCGTGGCAGAGACCATCACGCCGGCACTCGTCAGCCTCGACGAGTCGCTCGGCGACGACAAGCGCGCCGTCATCGGCGCCCTCGCGGCCCGCGTCGCGGCGGAGGGGCGGGCCACCGACGGTGCCGCCCTCGCCGAGGACGCGTGGGCGCGCGAGCAGAAGGACGAGACCGGGCTCCCGGGCGGCATCGCCATCCCGCACGCCAAGAGCGCCGCGGTGACGCAGGCCAGCCTCGCGTTCGCGCGGCTGAAGCCCGGTGTCGCCTTCGGAGCACCGGACGGACCGGCCGACCTCGTGTTCCTCATCGCGGCGCCGGACACGGCGGCCGAGGAGCACCTCGCCGTCCTGTCCACACTCGCCCGGAGCCTCATGCGCGAGGACTTCCTCGCCGGCCTCCGCGCCGCGACGACCCCCGATGAGGTCGTCGCGATCGTCCGGGGCGCGATCTCGGACGTCCCGGCCGCCCCGGCATCCGCCGCGGTGTCTGCGACGACATCCGCCCCCGCGACCGTCCCGGACGGCTCGACGATCGACGGCCGGCCGGCGCGCATCGTCGCGGTGACCTCGTGCGCGACCGGCATCGCGCACACCTTCATGGCCGCCGATGCCCTCACCGCCGCGGGCGCTGCCGCCGGCGTCGACCTCGCCGTCGAGCCGCAGGGCTCCAGCGGCTACCAGGCGCTGCCGCAGCAGGTCATCGACGATGCGGATGCCGTCATCTTCGCCACCGACGTGGACGTCCGCGAGCTCGGGCGCTTCGCGGGCAAGCCCGTCGTCCGCTCCGGCGTCAAGCGGGGGATCGAGCAGCCCCGCCAGCTCATCGCGGAAGCCGTCGCGGCCGCGGCCGACCCGGCCGCCGCCCGGGTGAACGCCGGCGGCGCGACCACGGGGACGAGTACGACCTCCTCGGCGCAGCTGTCCTGGGGAGCGCGCATCCAGCGCATCCTCCTCACGGGCGTCAGCTACATGATCCCGTTCGTCGCCGGCGGCGGCCTGCTCATCGCCCTCGGGTTCCTCCTGGGCGGCTACCGCGTCACCGACGATGCAGCGAAGGTCATCATCGACAACTCGCTGTGGAACCTGCCGACCGAGAACATCACGTCCGACCTGGGGCCGCTCGGCCAGTACCTCGGCTCCGTCGCGTTCATGATCGGCGCCACGTCCATGGGCTTCCTCGTCGCCGCCCTCGCCGGCTACATCGCGTTCGCGATCGCCGACCGGCCGGGCATCGCGCCGGGCTTCGTGGCGGGCGCCATCGCCGTCACCATGAACGCGGGCTTCATCGGCGGCATCATCGGCGGGCTCCTCGCGGGCGTCGTCGCGTGGTGGCTCGGCAGCCTGTCTGTGCCGCGGTGGCTGCGCGGGCTCATGCCCGTCGTGATCATCCCGCTCGTCGGGTCGATCGTGGCATCCGGCCTCATGATCCTCTTCCTCGGCCGTCCGATCGCGACCCTCATGACCTGGCTCACGGACGGCCTCACGGCGCTCACCCAGAGCGGGGCCGGCGTCATCGGCGTCGGGGTGATCCTCGGCCTCATGATGTGCTTCGACCTCGGCGGTCCCGTCAACAAGGTCGCCTACGTCTTCGCCACGACCGGCCTCGCTGCGGGATCGGACGCCAACACAGCGCCCTACCTCATCATGGCGGCGGTCATGTGCGCCGGCATGGTGCCCCCGCTCGCCCTCGCGCTCGCCTCGACGGTTCTGGCGCGACCGCTGTTCACTCCCGTGGAGCGGGAGAACGGCAAGGCGGCGTGGCTGCTGGGCGCCGCCTTCATCAGCGAGGGCGCCATCCCGTTCGCCGCTGCCGACCCGTTGCGCGTCATCCCGGCCTCGATGGTCGGCGGTGCCGTCACGGGGGCGCTCAGCATGTGGTTCGGCGTCACGAGCTTCGCCCCGCACGGCGGCATCTTCGTCCTCTTCGCGATCGGCCCGGTGTGGGGTTTCCTGGTCGCGCTCGTGGCGGGTACGGTCGTTTCAGCGGTCCTGATCGTCGTGCTCAAGAAGTTCGTCGGCCACAGGAACCCCATCCAGGCCGAGGCAGCCGTCGTCGCCCCGGTCGCGGCATAACCGAACAGGAGAACGACATGGCAGAACGTACCGCCACCATCGCGAGCAGCTCGGGCCTGCACGCCCGCCCGGCGAAGCTCTTCGTCCAGAAGGTGCAGGAGACCGGCGTCCCGGTCACCATCGCCGTCCCGGGCGGTGCCGACCTCAACGCGGGCAGCATCCTGAGCCTCATGGGCCTGGGCGCCACGCAGGGCACCGTTGTGACCCTGAAGGCGGAGGGCGACGGCGCGGAGGCGGCTCTCGACACGCTCGCCGCCTTCCTCGAGGTCGACCACGACGCCGAGGCCTGAACCGAGCCACGCACCGACGACGGATGCCGCGGAGCCCTGAGGGCCCGCGGCATCCGTCGTTTTCGGTCGGGAGGTCAGAGGTCGACGGATTCGCCCGGGTCGAGCGCGACGAACTCGCCGCCGTCCTGCTCCGTCGCCCAGCGCAGGCGCTGCCGGCCCATCTCCCGCCCGACCTGCGACAGCGTCATGTCGTGCGTGCCGAACGCGCGGCGCGGTGCCACGGCGAGGACGAAGTCCATGGCCTCGCCGATCTTCAGCCAGGGAGCTCCGACCGGCGCGGCGAGGAGCCGCACGTCCCGTCCTTCCGGCACGGCGTAGGAGTCGCCGGGGTAGTAGAACTCGTCGTTCACGAGCACGCCGACGTTGTCCACGATCGGGATGGTCTCATGGATGACGGCGTGCCGCCCCCCGAAGAACTCCATTGTGAACGGCTCCAGTTCGACCGTCTCCCCGGGGGAGACGCTGATGACGTCGAAGCCGGCGGCGGCAGCCGCGACGCCGGCCGGCCCGTAGATGGGGGTGCCGGGCGCCGCCTTCAGCAGCCGGTCGAGGTGCTCGGGCGTCCAGTGGTCGGGGTGCTCGTGCGTGAGGACGATCCCGATGAGATCCTGCAGGTCCGCCAGAGGCAGTGTGAAGGATCCGGGGTCGACGATGAGGGTCTTCCCCTCGCGTTCGAGGCGGAGGCAGGCGTGTTCGTGCTTGGTGACGCGCATGCCCCCAGTCAACGCGTCCGGAGGGCGTGGAGGCAAGCTCGGGCCTCGATTTGGCCGAGGCGCGGACGGCATGGCATAATCGAACGGTTGCGTGAAACGGCCCCATCGTATAGCGGCCTAGTACGCCGCCCTCTCACGGCGGTAACGCGGGTTCGAATCCCGCTGGGGTCACCAACGAAAACCCCCGGTTATCCGGGGGTTTTCGTCATTCTCGGAGGACGTCCATGTGGGTGATGTTCGGATCTGCCCACATTTTGCCCACGGATCCCAGAGTCGTTGCCTGCAGATGGTCGGCTGGAAACGCGGATTTCGGGGCGTCTTTGCAGGCTTTTGACCATCACTCCGTCTCGCCTTGAGGTCCCGAGGCGCAGCGATCGCACTCTGTCAGGCCGTGCTCGCCGGGGCGATGAGGCTCAAAGCGGGGTTTGTCTACTCGGTCTCAGCCACAGCGTAGAAGTCGCCGACAGTCGTCTGGAGAGCAGCCGCGTTGAGCGAGACCGCGACGGCATCGAGATCCTCCTCGAACAGGTCGGCGTACACGTCGAGGGTAACGCTGGCCTTGGCATGGCCGAGCATTCGCTGCACCGCTTTGACGTTCGCTCCGGCTGAGATCGCCAGAGACGCCGCCGTGTGGCGCAACTCGTGCGGAGTCAGGCCTGTCAACCCGATACTGGCAGCCGCGTCGTTGAACCAGCCGAGGCGAAAGACCGCGTTGCGCAACCACGTACCCGTGCGCTGACCGTAGAAGACCGGTGAGTGGGGGGACCGGCCGGCGATCTGGCGGGCGAGGTGCGGGCGGAGGAAAGCAGGAATGGGAATCGACCGGTGCTCGTAGTCCTTCGGCGCCTCCTCCCTCTGGTGGCCCTTCACCATGACGACCGTGGCCTCTACGTTGAGTCGGCTGCGTTCCAGGTCGACGTCCTTCACACGCAATCCCGACGCTTCGCCCCAACGGAGTCCGCAGTATGCCAGTACAAGCACGAGGATGTCGTAGCCCAGCTCGGCGCCGTTCGGTTGTCGGCCCACAGCTTGCGCGAGTGCTCCGACCTCGGCATGGCTGAGGTACCGCTTACGCTTCTGCACCGTCCTCGCCAGCCGCAGGGTCGCGGCGGGGTTATGAGACAGACGGCCATCCTCAACGGCGAGTTGAAGTGCGCCCGATAGCACGAGGACGATCTTGCGGACCGTGGCAGGTTCGCCAGGCAGCGTGGACGCCCATTGCTGCACCCCCAGTCGGGTCACGTCGCTGAGTGGCAGATGTCCAAGCTTCGGATTGACGTGCTTAGCGATGATCCCCTCGATGCGATCTCGGGTGGTCGCCCGCACGTCGGTGCGCGACGAGAGCCAGATTGCCATCCACTGCTCGACCGTGACGCGCGCCCTACCCGGATCGATGTAGCCGCCGCGAGCCTTGTCTAATTCGACTGACGCCAGAAAGAGTTCGGCCTCGCGCTTTGTTCGGAAGCCGCGCTTGTCCGTCTGGGTCTGGTCGGGCTTGCGGTATCGCACGCGGTACCGGCGGCCCTGCGCCGAATCGTATGGGGATATGCTGCCCATGCTCGAGAGTGTAGACAGGCCACCCGACATCGCCTCCGTCCGGAGTCAGGCCATCGTGGTGAGCGCGAGTCGCTGCGCGCGGGCGAGAATCGCGGGATTACGCGGATCCTCGGCCATCCTCTTTCATCTCACTGAGGACCTCGAAGGGAGACTCGATGTCTCCGCGCCACGCTTCGATGCCTTCACGGACGGCGAGGGCTGCGACGACGAGCGCGGCGACAGAGTCGGCCCACCACCATCCGAGAAGGCTGTTCAGAATCAGACCGATGAATACGGCGCCGGAGAGGTAGACACAGAGCAGTAGCTGCTTCGCGTCGGCGAGCACGCTCTTGGATCCGAGTTCTCGACCTGTGCGCGTTTCGTACCAGGCGAGCGCTGGCATCACCAGCAGGCTCAACGCGGTGATCCCGAGGCCGAGCGGACTGTGCTCGGGGGCGTCTCTCGAGACGAGGCTCAGGATCGCGTCGATGGTGACGTAGCCCGCGAGGGCGAAGAACGCGAGCCCGATCGCGCGAACCGTGGCCTTCTCCCACCGCTCCGGATCCTTCCGGGTGAACTGCCACGCCACCGCGACGGCCGAGAGCACTTCGACGACAGAGTCCAAACCGAACCCGATGAGAGCGGCAGAAGAGGCGAGCACACCCGCCCAGATCGCGATGACCGCCTCGAGCACGTTGTAGGTGATCGTAAAGGCAACGATGAACCGCACACGGCGATGCAGCCGCTCCCGTCGCTCAGGCGTGAGCGTCGTCACGGCGCGACCTCGCAGCAGCCGGGAACCGTGCAGGATGCGTCCACGCACGGCGCGCTCTCATCGACCGCCAAGGTGACATCCACGAGAGCGGTGAGCGCGACGGTCAGATGGCCATCAGCAATCTCGTAGCGAGTCTGACGCCCCTCGGGCTCGGCGATCACGATGCCGCAGTCGCGAAGGCAGGTGAGGTGGTTGGAGACATTAGACCGCGATAGTTCCAGTTCGCGAGCGAGTACAGCCGGATAGCTCGGGCCGCCGAGTAGGGTCATCAGAATCCGCGATCGTGTCGGGTCGGCCATTGCCCGTCCCAGTCGATTCATGACATCCAGGCGATTCGCGATAGTCAGCACTCGATGACTATACAGTGCTTACTGTACCGACGGCGGATCTTCGCCAGGGGCCCAACGAGCACACGCATGGCGCCCATCTCATCCGCGAGGTTGCGCCGGTGACACAACCCCGCGGCCGTCGCTTATTGCGGGTACCGTACCCCGGTTGACTATGCAAGGCCCTTACTGTGCGCGTTGCGAGCGGCTTACGTTACCGGCGTTCAAACCCCTTCGAAAGGACACGGCCATGACGGTCACCGAGGACATGCTGCGCACCTACCCGAAGAGTCTCGGGAATGTTGATGAGAGGGCGCTGGCGCGTTGTATCGACGCGTGTGTGGAGTGCGCGCAGGCCTGCACTGCGTGCGCGGACGCTTGCTTGAGCGAGGAGATGGTCGCGGAGCTGACGAAGTGCATTCGCACCAATCTGGACTGCGCAGACCTGTGCGCGGTCACGGCGCGTGTGCTGTCACGGCACACCGGGTACGACGCGAACATCACCCGCGCGGCCGTGGAAGCGTGCCGATCGGCATGTAGAGCATGCGCAGACGAGTGCGAGCGTCACGCAGACATGCACGAGCACTGCCGTGTGTGCGCGGAATCATGCCGACGCTGCGAGCAGGCCTGTGAGGAACTGCTGCGCAGCCTGTAGAGCGTCAGATCGAGCAAAGAAAGGACGCCTCTGATGTCGAAAACCGATAACGATCAGCACACCCCAGATCACCAACACTCGGAAGACGACAAGCCCCGCACGTCGGGTGCAATGTACCTGCGATTTGCGGCGATGATCCTCACTGCCATGGTCGTCATGTACTGGGTCATGTTCGTGGGCTCATGGGAGTGGAGCCACATCCGCTTCAGTCAGAGCCGGGTGTTCATGGCCGTCACCATGGGCGGCGCCATGGTGCTCGTGATGATCGCCTGGATGCTGAACATGTACAAGAACACCAAGGCGAACATCGCCATCGTCGGCGTCGGTATCCTCCTGATCGCCGGAGGCGCGTTTCTCGATCGCAGCCAGATCACCGTCGGCGACACCTCGTTCATGAACGCAATGATCCCGCACCACTCCCTCGCCATCACCCGATCCGAGCGCGCACAGATACAAGACGTGCGAGTCTGCGAGCTGGCCGTCGAGATCATCGAGGCGCAGAAACGGGAGATCCTCCTGATGGACTGGCTTATCGACGACATTCAAACCAACGGGCCGGCAACCACCCCGGAAGAGGCAGCCTCGCGAGCCGCGCCAAGCTTCTCCGGACAAGCAGACCGAAGCTGCGCGAACGAGGCCACCACCGAGTAGTTCAGGACTGTCCGCCGCCGGACGCGCGGGTCCTTCCCGCTGACGGGCGTGCGTGAGACATTCCTCGGCCCCTGCGCGCTAAGCGTGACATAGCGCCCTCTATACCCTAGGGGGGTATAGTATGTAGTCATGAACGGGTATGCGGGCAACAAGGATGATCTGCTTAAGCGGCTGAGCCGGGCCGAAGGGCAGGTGCGCGGCATCGCGCGAATGGTCGACAACGACAAGTACTGCATCGACATCCTCACCCAGGTATCGGCGGCGACGAGCGCGCTGGAGACGGTCGCGTTGTCGCTGCTGGCGGATCATCTGTCCCACTGCGTCGCTGAGGCTGCAGCTGAAGGCGGCCCGGTCGCCGAAGAGAAGATCCGAGAAGCGAACGAGGCGATCGCTCGCCTTGTCCGCTCCTGACGTCTACCCCTGAACCGAAAGGACACACATCATGACCACGAACGAGCGCACTGACCTGGGCCTGATCGACTCCGCCGCCGGATGCAGCTGCTGCGCCGCGGCATCCGTCCCCGACAAGCAGCCCGCGGCATCTACGATCACCGAAGAACTGCTGGTTGAGGGGATGACCTGCTCGCACTGCGTGATGAGCGTCACCGAGGAGATCTCCGCGATCGACGGTGTCGACAACGTCTCGGTCGACCTGAACGCCGGCGGCACCTCACGGGTCACGATCCACAGCGCCGCGCCGATCGATGCCGCACGCGTGCGAGCCGCGGTGGAGGAGGCGGGGTACGCCCTCGCCGGCACACCCGCATGAGCACCGTCGATGTGGACCTCGATATCTCGGGGATGACCTGCGCATCCTGCGCGACCCGGATCGAGCGCAAGCTCAACAAGATCCCGGGGGTGGAGGCGACGGTCAATTACGCGACCGAGAAGGCGCGCGTGCACGCCGACGGCGTGGAGACGGCGCAGCTGATCGCGGCGGTCGAATCCGCCGGCTACTCCGCGGCGCTTCCCGCGCCGATCATCGATGAGTCCGCATCGGCCGCAACACCTGCCGACGACGTCGAGCTGGTTACCCTGCGCCGCCGGCTGCTGATCAGCACGGCCCTGGCCGTGCCGGTCGCGCTGGTGTCGATGATCCCGGTGCTGCAGTTCACGAACTGGCAGTGGCTCGCGCTGACCCTGACCGCGCCGGTCGCGGTGTGGGGCGCCTGGCCGTTCCACCGTGCCGCGTTCGTGAATGCCCGCCACGGCGCCGCCACCATGGACACGCTGATCAGCCTCGGGGTGATCGCCGCATTCGGTTGGTCGCTGTACGCGCTGTTCTTCGGGATGGCGGGGATGCCGGGCATGCACATGACCTTCACCCTCTTCGGCAGCCCGGAAGCGGGAAGCGGGGAGATCTACCTGGAAGTCGCCGCCCTCGTCACGGTGTTCATCCTGGCCGGCCGGTACGCCGAAGCCCGGGCGAAGAAGTCCTCCTCCGAGGCGTTGCGCGCCCTGCTCGAACTCGGCGCCAAGGACGCCACGCGCCTCGTCGGCGGGGTGGAGCAGCGTGTTCCGGTCGCACAGCTTGCCGTCGGGGACCGGGTGCTGGTGCGCCCCGGCGAGAAGATCCCCTCGGACGGGCTCGTCGTCGACGGCGCCTCGGCGATCGACGCCAGCATGCTGACCGGGGAATCCGTGCCGGTCGAGGTCACCGTCGGATCCCGCGTCGTGGGCGCCACCGTGAACGTTGGCGGACGCCTGATCGTCGAGATCACGAGGGTCGGGGCGGACACGGAGCTGGCGCGGATGCAGCGGCTGATGGATGACGCTCAGACCGGCAAGGCGCGCGTGCAGCGTCTCGCTGACCGGGTCTCGGCCGTGTTCGTTCCGATCGTGATCCTCCTGGCGATCGTCGCTTTCGTCGGGTGGATGCTGGTCGGTGGGTCCGTCGAGGTCGCGTTCACTGCTGCGGTGGCGACGCTGATCATCGCCTGCCCGTGCGCGCTGGGCTTGGCCACTCCGACCGCGCTGCTGGTCGGCACCGGACGCGGGTCACAGCTGGGCATCCTCATTCGTGGGCCGCAGGTGCTTGAGCAGACCCGTCAGGTCGACACGATCGTGCTGGACAAGACCGGAACCATCACCCAGGGCGCGATGACCGTCAACACCGTCTCGGCGGCGCCCGGCGTTACCGATGACGAGTTGCTGCGGATCGCCGCCGGCGCGGAGTGGGGATCCGAACACCCCGTCGCGCGGGCCATCGCGAGCGCTCATGGTGGCGCGGCACCGGTGGCGGAGTCGTTCGCATCGCACGCCGGGTTCGGCGTCCAGGCCGTTCTGGAAGGCTCGCTCGTCGTGGCTGGACGCCCGGAGTGGGTGGAGGACCAGTGGTCCGTTCATCTGCCGATCCGTTTTCGCGGTGAGGCTGAGGTGCTGGAGGCTGCTGGGGGCACGGTGATCGCGGTCGCCCGCGACGGGGACTTCCTCGGCATCGTCGCGGTCTCCGACACCCTCAAGCCCACCAGCGCGGACGCGATCGCCCGATTCCGCGCCCTGGGCCTGCGTCCCGTGCTGCTCACGGGCGACAACGCCGGCGCCGCCGAGCACATCGCGGGGCTGGTCGGCATCGATGAGATTCGGGCTGGGGTCACCCCCGCAGGAAAGCTCGACGCCATCCGGCAGCTGCAATCCGCGGGGCGTGTGGTGGCGATGGTCGGTGACGGTGTGAACGATGCCGCCGCCCTCGCCGCGGCCGACCTCGGCATCGCGATGGGGGGCGGGACGGACGCCGCCATCGCCGCCAGCGACGTAACCATCGCCTCCGGCGATCTCCTGGTTGTCGCGGATGCGATCCGGCTGTCGCGCCGGACGCTGGGCACCATCAAGGGCAACCTGTTCTGGGCGTTCGCGTACAACATCGCCGCGATCCCGATCGCGATGCTCGGCCTGCTCAACCCCCTGGTTGCCGCCGCAGCGATGGCCCTGTCGTCGGTGTTTGTGGTGACCAACAGCCTCCGCCTGCGGCGGTTCCGCCCAGCGTCGGCGCCGACGGTGCCGACCGCACCCGTGGCGCGGGAACCGCAGCACGTTTGAGACCTGGCGGCTGGCGGTTCCACGCCGGCCGCCAGGGACGATTACCCTGAAGGGGAGGAGGTGAGTTCTCGATGATCACTCTCGCGCAGCATCTGCGTCGCGGCCCTTCCGGGCTGGGTCATTCTGTGCTGTTGCTCATCGCCCTCACCGCCGCGCTCATCATCGGGCTGCTCGCCATGCACGCGCTGGCCGCCCCGACAGCCCACGCCGAGCCTGCCGCCGCCGTGTCCGTGCAGGAAGCCGGCGCCGCCCACGGCCACGATGCGCCACCGGCTGACGACGGTTGCCCGGACTGCGGGGGGCATGAAGCCATGCTCGCGATGGCGTGCGTCCTTGCCCTCCTGGTCGTATCGCTGCTTTTCCTCCTGCCCCGCGCTGGCGTCAGCTGGGGTGTCGTGTTCGGCCGGGCCGGACCCCTCATGGTCGCCGGCCGGGCAGCGCTGTCTCGACCACCCTCTCTTCTCGTTCTTTGCATCAGTCGAACGTGATGGCAGCTCGCTGACCCGTTAAGGGCAGCCGAGCTTTCGCGCGCGATCACACCGATCGTGCGCGCCACACAGACGACTGAGGAGAACCACATGAAGAACCGTGCCGCGGCGACCGCCGCGATCACCCTGACCGCCCTGCTCGCCCTCGCTGGCTGCGCCGGCGCCACCGGCAGCGGCGGGATGCCCAACATGCCCGGAATGGGCTCGTCGGCATCCGCATCCCCGGCCGCCGACGTGAACAACGCCGACATGCAGTTCACGATGATGATGATTCCCCATCACGAACAAGCCGTTGAAATGGCCGACATGATCCTCGCCAAGGACGGCATCGACGAGCGCGTCATCACCCTGGCCGAGCAGATCAAGGCCGCCCAAGGCCCGGAGATCGAGCTGATGGAGTCCTGGCTCGATGACTGGGGCACCCCGATGGGGGACATGGACGGAATGGACCACGGAGGGATGATGTCGGACACCGACATGCAAGCCCTCCAGGACGCCACCGGTGCGGAGGCCTCCCGCCTCTTCCTGGAGCAGATGATCGTCCACCACGAAGGCGCGATCGACATGGCGCAGACCGAAGTCGAGAACGGCCAGAACGCCGACGTGATCGCCCTCGCAGAGGCCATCATCGCCTCACAGACCACCGAGATCACCACGATGGAGGAGATTCTCGCGACACTCTGACCGTCAGGGGCCGGCCGCACCCGACGGCCGACCCCCGACCCAGGGAGACCGCCACCATGAAGACACATACACGCACTCTCGCCGCTTTTGGCCTCGCCACCACGGTTGTCCTGACCGCCGCCGCATGCGCGGCTGTACCCGAGAATGAGACCTCGCTCGATCTCATACCGCACGTCCACGACGTCGCTTTCGACCCGGACGGGGCGGTGCTGGTCGGCGCACACACCGGTGTCTACCGGGTCGACCCGACGACCGACGACACCTCCCTGGTCGGGAAGACCACCTTCGATGCGATGGGACTGACCGTCCACGCGGACACCATCCTCGCGTCCGGCCACCCTGACCCGGCCAACCAGGACCACACCTTCACTGCCCCCAACGTGGGCCTGGTCCGCTACAGCGACGCCGGCTGGGAACAGGTGTCGCTGGCAGGCGTCACCGACTTCCACCTTCTCGCCGCCACCCCCGCCGCCCCCGACTTCCTCCTCGGGCTTCCGTCCGACCGGGCGGTCCTCGCCGCGAGCGGTGATGCCGGGCAGACCTGGGAGGACCTTGGCCCGCTGACGGCACGGGACATCAGCATCGACCCGATGAAAGCCGATGTGGTCACTGCCACCACTCCGGAGGGTCTGATGGTCAGCCGCGACGGCGGCATCACCTTCACCGCGGTCGCCAACGCCCCGGCGCTTCTGGTGATCACGGCCGACCCGACAGCGGAGGAGGGCATCATCGGGGTCGATGCGGACGGCATGATCTGGACCGGAAGCACGACCGAGGGGGCCGTCTGGAAGACCGCCGGGCACGCCACCGGCGCCGCCTCGGCAATCGCGGCCAGCTTCGACGGAGCTGTCGCCATCGCTGACGAGGGCGGAGTGCGCATAACCACCGACGCCGGAAAAACCTGGCGGACTGTCATCAGGACGGACGCTTCACAATGAACCCGACGTCCGCCGATCACCGAGAAGAGAAGATCATGAGCAACACGACGCGAACCGTGGTGTTGGAAGTCGAGGGGTTGTCCTGGGCGTCCTCAAAGGCCACGGTCGAGGCCACCCTGCTGCGGCAGGCGGGTGTCACTGATGTCGAGGCGAACCCGGTCTCCCAGACCGCGAACGTGACCTACAACCCGGAGCTGACCTCACAGGATCAGCTGCGGCAGTGGATCATCGAGTGCGGCTACCACTGCGCCGGGCAGTCCGTCCCCGAGCACATCTGCGATCCCGCCGACGACCCCACCCGGCCGGCGCACACCGACCACCGCCCGCCCCCGACCGAACCACACGTGCCGCCGCCCGGGGATGCACGGCCCCTGGGCCCGACGAGCCCGGCTCACGATCACGCCGCCATGACCAGCCCCGCACCTGTAGGCGGCGAGACCCCCGCGAGCCAGGGCCCACACCAAGCTCCGGATCACGGCGGCCACGAGATGGCCGACCGCAGCATGCAGGATGTGATGGGGCACGGCGGAAGCCACGCGGGAATGTCCATGGCGTCGATGATCCGCGATATGCGCAACCGTTTCATCGTGGCCGCCGTGCTGTCCGTGCCGATCATCTTGTGGTCCCCGATCGGCCGGGAGGTGCTGGGGTTCACCGTTCCCGCACCGTTCGGGCTGCGCGATGACGTTTTCTCGCTGATCCTCTCGCTGCCGGTGATCTTCTACTCCGCCTGGATCTTCTTCGATGGTGCTTTCCGCGCGCTCCGAGCCCGGACCCTGGACATGATGGTGCTGGTCGCGGTCGGTGTCGGCACCGGCTGGCTGTACAGCGTGGCGGTCACCCTCACCGGCGGCGGTGAAGTGTTCTATGAGGCAGCCACCGTGCTTGCCGCCTTCGTTCTGCTCGGCCACTGGGTGGAGATGCGCGCCCGCGGCGGGGCGAACGACGCGATTCGCACCCTGCTCGAGCTCGCCCCTCCCCGCGCCGTCGTGCTCCGCGACGGCGAAGAGGTCGAGGTGCCCACCGCCGACGTCGTCCCCGGCGATCTCATGCTGGTGCGACCCGGCGCGAAGATCCCGACCGACGGCACCGTCGAAGAAGGCGACTCGGAGATCGACGAATCGATGGTGACCGGAGAGAGCCTGCCGGTCCTCAAGACGCCCGGCTCCGAGGTGATCGGGGCCACCGTCAACACCACCGGGACCCTCCGGGTGCGGGCCACCAAGGTCGGCGCCGACACCGCCCTCGCGCAGATCGTCGCCCTCGTTCAGGAAGCGCAGAACTCCAAGGCCCCCGGGCAACGCCTCGCCGACCGTGCCGCGTTCTGGCTGGTCCTGGTCGCCCTGATCGGCGGCACGGTCACCTTCCTGGCCTGGTGGCTCACCGGCGCGCCGGTGCCCACGGCGATCCTGTTCGCCATCACCGTCGTGGTGATCACCTGCCCCGACGCGCTCGGCCTGGCCACACCGACTGCGATCATGGTCGGCACCGGACTCGGCGCCAAACGCGGCGTGCTGTTCAAGAACGCCAGCGCCCTGGAATCCGCTGCCCATATCGATATGGTCGTCCTCGACAAGACCGGCACTCTGACCAAGGGCGAACCCGAAGTCACGGACTACCTGCCGATCGGCATGAACGACATCGAACTGCTCTCCCTCGCGGCCGCAGCGGAACGCGAATCTGAGCATCCGCTCGCCAGGGCGGTCGTCGCCTACGCCGACGCCCGCAACATCCCCCGACGCACCGCCAGCGCATTCCGGAACGTGACCGGGCTCGGCGCGGTCGCCACCGTCGACGGCCACCGCGTGGTGATGGGCAACACCCGTTTGATGGCCGACGAGGGCATCGACATCAGCCCCATCGAGGCAGCCCTCCACGGACTGGCCTCCACCGGCCGCACCGCCATCGCATTCGCGGTGGACGGCGAGGCAGCGGGGGTGATCGCGCTGGCGGACGCGCCGCGAGAAACCGCCGCCGCAGCGGTCACGGCCCTGCACGAGGCTGGCATCGAGGTCGTCATGCTCACCGGCGACAACGAACCCACGGCAAAGCGGATCGCTTCCCTGTTGGGCATCGACACCGTGATCGCCGAAGTCCTCCCCGAGGACAAGTCCGCACGGATCGCCGAGCTGCAATGCGCGGGCAAGAAGGTTGCCATGGTCGGCGACGGCGTGAACGACGCCCCCGCCCTCGCTCAAGCAGACCTGGGCATCGCCATCGGCGCAGGAACCGATGTGGCCATCGAGACTGCTGATGTCGTTCTGATGCGCTCCGACCCGCTCGACGTCGCGATCGCGCTGCGGATCGGAAAAGGCACCGTTCGCAAGATGCGACAGAACCTCGGCTGGGCCATCGGCTACAACGCCGTTGCCCTCCCGATCGCCGCCGGCGTGTTCGTCTCCTCGCTGGGGATCATGCTCAGCCCGGAGATCGCCGCCATCTCCATGTCCGGCTCCAGCGTCATCGTCGCCGTCAACGCGCTCCTGCTCAAGAGGCTGCGCCTGCCCTCACCTCCCGCTCCCGCTCCCGCAGCATCCTGACGGTCCCCTGCCTGACCCCAACCCGAGGAGAATCCCATGACACACCACACCGACGACACGACCGACAACACAGTATTAGTCACTGACCCGGTCTGCGGAATGCTGATCGACCCCGCCACAGCCGCCACAACCCGAGAGCACGGCGGCACCACGTTCTACTTCTGCTCAATCGGATGCGCCAAGGCTTTCGACGCCGATCCCCACCGATACGGACACCCGTGAGCTATCGCCGAGACCGAGGAACCGTCCACCGTCAGGCTGGCTGGGAGCTCGTGTCCGGATGGTGCCTGAAACGCTGTTTTCGTTACTGGCAATCAGCATTACTCGTTCGTGTCGAGATCCCTCTCATGCCTCCCAGCTCGGGATACGCTCCCCAGCCGGCTCCGGTGTTCGCTGAGTGGCGTATGGCTGTATTGACGGTGACTCCGGTGATGTCCGCGACGATGCTCGCCGGGAGCACCTGTACGAGGTGATCGAGTCTGGCGCGTTTGATGATCCGAGCGTGGAGTCCGTGCTTGTTCAGGTTGAATCGGACGCTGGCTTCGCTCAAGTGTTGCTCCGGCATCACGCCTTCGAAGAGCCAGCCGGGCGACGCTCCGACGTATGGTCGCTGGTCGCGTGTCATGTCGAGGTGCTCCGTGAGGAGGTCGGCGATCGGAGGCGGCAGAATGACTGGGGTCGTCCCGAACTGAACCTTGACGTGCCCTTCGGTGAATTGGACGTCTTCGCGTCTCAGCCGAACGGAGTCTCTGATCGGCTGGGCGAACACAAGAAGAAACAGCCCGATGATCCGGCTCGACATCGGGGTGGATTTGTCTTGGAGGAGGATGTCGACTTTCTCCCAGATGGCTTCTTCATCGAGGGTGGCTGGCGAGACGGTGGACGGGGACCGGGGCACGTCGATGCGTGTGGTGATTCGGTGTCGGGCTGCCCAGTTGAGGAATCTCCCGATGGTGACGTTGGGATCGTGGTGGGCGAGGTAGCGGTCGACCGTCACTTGCTCGAGCGTGGGGAGGTCGAGGTCGTGCTCGTCGAGCCAGGCGAGGAAGGCTGCGATCTTGTGGAGTTCGGAGCTGTGGACGTTGGCCATTCCGACGCTGATTGGCCGGTCAAGTGACCGCCTGCGCAGTTTCCGCAACGTCTCCCATTTGAAGAATCTGGTGACGATGATGGCCTGTTCGGCGGGCAGGGTGTCGATGAATGCCCGGCTCCGGATCTCGAGGTCGTTGAGTCGGACATCGATGGTGGGCAGGGTGCCGGCAGCGATCAGCATTCGCCGGAAGTACCGGACGCGCGTCGATTGCGGGAGCTCGTTGATTGCCTCGTGGCTGATGGGCTTCTCACCGTGAGCCATGGCTCGGAGGGTGCGGTCGATGGGTTCGCGGCGGAGCCACCGGACCGCCGAACGCGGGTCCCTGGCGCTGAGCAGGTGGTCGCGGAGCGGGGCAAGCGCCGGGTGCATACGGCCATTCGAATCTGCCAGGACGTCATCGAGACGATCCTCAAGACGGCAGCGTCCACAGTGCGAGCCGGTCAGGTGTTCCTCACTCCCGCACCTGGCACATCCGAACCGTGACGGTACACCCGTGCACGCAGCGCACACGATCTCGCCGTCGTGTGACCGGAATGCCAGGACCTTCATCTGGGCGCACGCCGGGCAGGGTGCAGCGTTTCGACGCAGACGGGAATAGCAGGCGTTGCAGATGCGCTGCTCGAGAATCTCGTACCTGGCCTCGACGTCGCGACCGCACGAGTCGCAACGTCGCTTCCATCCAGGGCTCGCGCTCTCGCTCACTCCGTGGGACGGTGCAGTTTCGCGGGGATCGGGCGGAGGGCACCGATAGAAGGTCCGTTGCTGCGGGCTTCGCCGACGGCGCGAGGTGCGCGCGCTGCAGCCACAGGGGCCACCTCGATGAGGTCGTTGGGTGTGCAATCGAGGATGCGGCAAAGCGCGGCGAGTACCTCGATGTTGAGCCTTTCGGGCGTCTTCGTCACGAGGCGATAGATCTGCTCGCGGGACAGGTGCACACCCTGCTCCCGGAGCGGGTCGATGAGGTCGGTCGTATGGAACATCCCCGCGACGGCCATGACCTGCCGCAACTGCCAGGTGATCGGGCTGTGGTCAGCGATTGTCGGCATCGTTTCCTCCATAGATTCGGGCGAGAGCTCGGGTCACCATGCGGGCCCTATAGTCGTCGCCGAGCGAGGTGTAGATCGCGGTGGTGGACGCATACGCGTGGCCGACCTGATCCTGGACAAACTTCTCCGAGTAGCCCCACTCGATCAGGTTGGTGACGTAGGTATGGCGCAGCGCGTGCACGCTGAGCTCCGGAGGGAGACCCAGCTGATCACGGAGGGCTGCGAACCTCATGTCGATGTAGCGAAGACTGACCCGACTGCCGCGTTCGGTCGGCCAGAGCATGCCGGTCCCGTCCGTGAAGCGAGAACGTGCGTGATCCACCCACTGTGCGAGACCTTGGGTGACCCACCCCAGCTCGGGCACGGTCAGCACCGAACGTCGGCGCGGCCCGGAGCCACGCGAGCCCTTACCCCAGCGAACCTCAACGGCACCGAACCGACCGAAGCGCGGAGCCGCGCCATTGGGGCGCATATCCGCGACGTCGAGACCGACCGCCTCAGCACGGCGCAGACCATAGGCGTAGATCGTCTTGAATATCTGCGCGTCCCGAAGTGCAGCCAGCGCGCCCTTCCGCCCCTGGTCGAGAATGGACTCAACCCGCGCGTCTGCAGCGGCGAAGAACTGCTCGAGTTCGTCATAGGTGAGCGCCCGGCGCTGCGCCCGCCCTTCGTAGTCGACGAGGTGTGCGGTGGTGTTCCACTCATGGCATATCTGCTGCGGTGCCTGGCCGAACCGGCGTTCGCACTCGGCCGCCCATTCGTAGCGCCCGTCGCAGAGGTATTCGCAGAAGAGCCGAATGATCATCTGATACGCACGGATGGTCGACCGTGCCGCAGGACGAGCTCCCGACTTCGCGTGCGTCGTGTAGTCCTCGACGTCGCCGACTGACCACTCCCACGGGTATCGCCCCGTGAAAGCCTCGAACCGGCGAATCGTGAGAATCCTGCCTTGGATCGTCGAGGCCACAAGGCCTCGACTGACCTGCTGATCGCTCCATCCCGCGAGCATGGCGTCATAGACGAACTGCTTCTCGTCCAGTGGGCGCACGTTCCCAAGCAGCCGAAGCGCGGTCGCGCCGCCATGTCCAGAACTCACCCCGCCAGTATTGCATTAGATGCATCATTGATGCACCTGCGGCATGCGGTCAGTACTGTGGAGTCGGCACGTTGAGCGCCGCGAGTTGCTCCTCGGAGCCTCGCGCGATCAGACGCAGGTCACTGTCGTTTTCGTCAATGTTCCACTGCACGAACGCGCAGCAACGCTGCTCGACCTCGACGAGTTCCCGCAGCCGGCTGATCGAGTCATCGACCTTGGCGTAGTGGACGACAAGCTCGGAGTCGGTGCGTTCTGAGGAGAGCACATAGTCCGCGTCGAACGCTTGCCACTTCTCCACCTGCGCCTTGGCTTCCGCGATGGTCGGGAGCGTGCATGCGATCGGGACGTCCCGGAATGGGCCCTGCGTCATCGGATCTTCTCCTCTGCGTCTTCATCGTCATCTTCCAGGTCCTCAAGGACCTCGAACGGGGATTCCACGTCGCCGCGCCATGCTTCCAGCCCCTCGCGGATCGCGAGTACCGCGACGACGAGCGCTGCGACGGAGTCGGCCCACCACCAGCCGAACAGGCTGTTGAGGATGAGGCCGACGAACACTGCTCCGGAGAGGTAGACGCACAGGATGAGCTGCTTAGCATCCGCCATCACACTCTTGGAGTCCAGCTCACGTCCCGTGCGGACCTCGAACCAGGCAAGCAGGGGCATGATGAGCAGGCTCAAAGCGGTGATACCCAGGCCAAACGGGCTATGGTCCGGACCCTCCGCCTGGATCAGGCTCAGGACAGCGTCCACGGTGACGTATGCGGCGAGAGCGAAGAACGCGATGGCGATCACCTTGACGGTGACCTTCTCCCACCGCTCGGGATCCTTGCGGGTGAACTGCCACGCGATCGCGGCGGCCGAGAGCACCTCAACGACGGAGTCCAGACCGAACCCAATCAGCGCGGCAGACGATGCGAGCACGCCAGCCCAGACCGCGACGATGGCTTCGATCACGTTGTACGTGATCGTGAAACCGACGATGAACCGGACCCGCCGGTGCAGCGTGGTACGACGCGCAGTTGTCAGCGAGGAGTTCATGCCTGCGCCTCCGTTCCGCAGCAGCCGGGCACCATGCACGCTGCGTCGAGACACGGTGCGTTCTCGTCGACGGCAAGCGTCACATCGACCAGCGCCGTGAGCGCGGCCGCAAGATGCGGGTCAGCGATCTCGTAGCGGGTTTGCCGCCCTTCGGGCTCGGCAACGACGATGCCGCAATCTCGCAGACAGGTGAGGTGGTTCGACACATTCGAGCGCGAGAGCTCGAGCGAGCGGGAGAGCACAGCCGGGTAGGAAGGTCCCTCGAGCAGGGACATCAAGATCCGGGAGCGGGTCGGGTCCGCCATCGCGCGGCCGAGTCGGTTCATCACATCTAGACGGGAAGTAATAGTCAGCACTCGATGACTATACATCGAACGCTGACTAATACGCTAGCGTGCACCCAGTCCTTCGAGATGCATCTGGTGATTAATGCCCAGAGTAGCATCCATCGCGAAGAGGCCGCACACGCGCCTCGCATGTCTTTACGTCGATCACCCACGACACGCGGTTTCGGAGCCGTCGACTTGGCAATCATCAATGTCCCCGGGAAGGTTCATGAGAAGTATGCCGTGCTTTGCACCGCGGGACGTTCGACCTATAGGGACGCTCAAGCTTCAGCGCAAGCTGGAGTCACGGATCGGCCAGGCAGGCGGATAGAAGGGCGGTCAGCTCATGATGTACGGAAACGGCTTCGGGTGGGGCTGGATGTGATTCGGCGGCGTGATGTTGCTGCTCATCTTGGCGGCAGTCATCATCTTGATCGTCCGCACCGCAGCTTCAGGTTCGTCTCCGCGTGGGGGACAGGTTCCGTCGGCGCCGAACCCAGCGCGTCAGATCGCCGAGGAACGCCTTGCGCGCGGCGAGATCACCCCAGACGAATTTCGACAGGTCGTGCGGGCGCTCGAAGAACGCACCTGAGCACGGTCCCGTCCGACGGGTCAGCCGGGGTGCAGTTGGAGCGTTCGACGCAATAGGACCCTCGTTCTGTCTGCGGGTCGTGGCGAGCAAGCCCATAGTCGTTCAGCGCCATTCGAGACCGCGGGGAGACTCGAGCGTCGGCGACACGCGAATCGAAACTTCGCCTCAAGAGATCGCCCTGGTCGCCATGCGGCCTCGATCGAGCAGCGCAACACAACGCACAACCCGGCGGCTGCCACCGACAGGGTCGGAGCCGAAACGGTCCAAGTCCGGAACACCGATGAACAGCAATGCACGCAGGCACCCATCGCGGTGGGGCGCCTGATCGGTACCATTTAGGCGCATCCCGCCACAGCTACCTTCAAGGCGTAAAAAGTCCTGGCCAAACGTAAAAACCAGCCCTACTCTGACTGCATGCGAGGTGGCCTTGAGCGGTGGAAGCGTGGGGTTGAGTCCCGAGGGGTACGACACGCGATTGCGTACGCGCTCGAGGGGACCTGTGACGCTCATCTCCAGCACGCGTCCGGTGGTGATGCGCTCGAAGCGTATGGTCTGGCATCGGACTCGACTGTTGCGCGTTTCGTCGTCGACCACGGCCGCATCTCCGCCGACGAACTCACTGCCGGCGGGCTTCGTGTGTGGATCACGGGCCACGACCCTGTCAGTGGTGAGGAGCGCGGCCGGCAACGGCTGAGCGCTGACGCCGACCTCTTGCTGGACGGCACGCTCAATCACCCGAAGTCGTACAGCATCGCTGCGTTGCTGCATCCGGAACTCGCGACCGAGTTTGAGGCGCTGCAGGACCGGCTGCGGGATCAAATCCTGCTGACCTGGCAGCGCGAGCTGAACGCGCGCCGTGGTCACGGTGGGCTGATCCGAGAGGACATCACCCGCATCGAGGTCGTCGAGCTGCAGCATCGTCGCTCACGGGCGCTGGACCCGCACGCTCACCGTCATATGTGGTTGAACATCAAGGTCCTCGGTGAGGACGGCAAGTGGTCGAACGTCGACTCACGCGTCGCGATGAAGCTGCACACGGTGATCAATGCCGAAGGCGATCTCGCTGCCCGCACTGACCCGCAGTGGATGGCCGCCCTCGCGCGCCACGGATTCACTCTCGATGACGACGGAGAGGTGGCGCAGCTCGCCGGAGCGGTACGGCCCTTCTCGCGTCGGTCAGCGCAAATCGAGCGGAACCGAGCGAGGCTGGTTGCGGTATGGACCGCCGAGCACGACGGTGCGCGCCCCAGCATCCGGGTTCTGACGCAGATTGACCGTCGAGCGTGGGCGATGTCGCGCCCGAACAAGCCGGCCCACCTGGACGAGCAGTCCTGGGAGGCAACGGTCCGCGACGAGCTGGAGGTTATCGATCCAGCACTCACCCGCGATCGGTCTCCGATCGCGCACACCGCGACGCCGACGGACGCGCTGGACCTAGATCTGCTGTCGGATGCTGCGGTCGTAGACGCCGACGCGCGGTCGACCCGTTCTGGCGGCCGGTTCAGCTCGTTCGATCTTCGTGCCGGCGCCATTCGCGCCCTCTCGCGCAGCGGCGTGATCGCGCCGCGCGACACGTTGACCGCGACGATCGACGAGATCTCCGAACGAGCGCATCGCAAGTCCGTGCGCCTCGCTGGGGGCGCGGACATTCCCGGTCATGTGAAGGCGTACATGGCGACCGAGACGATGCGCCTGAAGATCCGTCTCTCAGGGCGCCTCGATGCTCTCGCCTCACCCGGCCGCTCACTCCTGCCGACCGAGCTAGGTCGTGCCGCAGCATCCATCGAGGACATCGACACCCTGGATGCCTCGCAGCTCGCAGCAGCGGGCGCGATCGCGGGGAGGGGTGGGCTGGTGGCGGTCACCGGGCCGGCTGGCGCGGGCAAGACCACGATGTTGCGCGTCGCATACGCGGGACTGGCAGGACAGCGGCGACGGATGCTGGTGGTCGCGCCGACCCGGAAGGCGGCATCGGTCGCATCGCGCGAAGTCGGTGCCGCGGCCTCGAGCCTGCACGCGCTGCTCGCCGACCACGGCTACCGCTGGCACACTGACTCCGCCGGAGCCCAAGTCTGGGCGCGTCTGTCCCGCGGCGAGGCGGACCCGACGACGGGGGTTGTCTACGACGGGCCAGCCAGATTCGTCCTCCGGAGGGGCGATCGGATCGTGGTGGACGAGGCCGGCATGGTCGACCTGCAGACTGCGGCCGCGCTTGTCGATCTCGCCCTCGAGCACGGTGTCGGCGTGGCGATGGTGGGAGACCCGAACCAGGCACTCCCGGTCGGGCATGCAGGAGCGATGGCATCCGCGGTGCGCTACGCGACAGCATCCGTCGAACTCGACACCGTGCACCGGTTCAGCGATCCCGAGTACGCCGCGCTCACGCTGCGCGTCCGCAACCCCCGCGACCGCGACGACGCACTCCAAGTCGCGGGGGAGTTGCTCGAACACGGGCACGTGCAGCGGGTGGCCAGCGCGGAGGAAGCACGCGACGCAATGGTCGCGGCCTACTTCGATTGGCACGCCCGCAGCAAGCGCGTTGCGCTGGTCGCCGGTACCAATGATGAGGCGGACGCGATCAACGACGCCATCCAGCAACGACGGCTCAATGACGGTGAGCTGGATCCCACGACGCTGGCGCTGGGGATGGGGGAGCAGCACATCCTGGTTGGCGACATCGTGCAGACCCGCCGCAATGATCCGCGCACCGGGGTTGAGAATCGTGCGCAATGGGTGGTGCGCAACATTTGGGATGCAAGCATTGACCTCGCCTCGGTCGGTGACAGTGGTGAGATTCGCCGGGTGAGCCGCGAATACGCGCTCGATCACCTGCAACTTGCGTACGCGTCGACGGTGCATGGCATTCAAGGCGAGACGACGGATGCCGCAGTGGTGGGGCCGGATGTCGACGCGGCCGGCCTCTACGTCGGCCTGACGCGCGGGCGGCACCAGAACGTGGCCGTCACGATCGCCCGGACCGACCAGGATGCGATCGGCAACATCGGCGCGACGATGATGCGCGGCACGACCGAGCTGACGATCCAGGACGCGATGCGCGCGGCAGACGCCGAGCTGCGGCGAGCGGCACGCGCGCGATCACTCGAGGCGTCGACACCAGGGGTTACGCCGAACTCTTCTGCCTCGCGCGGCGGGCTGTCGCTCTGAGGGCCCTCTCCTGGTCCGTGATCCAGAAACGTCAGGAGCAACTCGTGATCAGGCGTCGACGCCGAACACGCGCAGGAGTGCGGCGCGCGGGATCATTCGCCGCAGCCCCAGTTGGACCGACGGAATAGTCCCGTTCTCCATGCCCAACTTGATCGTGCGGTAGTCGACGCCGACGAGCTTCGCGGCATCCTTCATCGTCAGAGCCAGACAATCCGATGAGCGATTCATGGCCTTCCTCACGTTTGAGCCAACAGCGTCAGTCTCCCTTCGACGCAAAGTACCACAGATGTGAGCCAAGATCGACAGTCATCTTCGCGAATTCTCCGGCGGAGTGGAATAGTGGGTTCCATGGCGGAGCTGCAGACGTACGACATCGGTGACGAGCGGATCGATCTCGGGAGCGGAGTGAGCGTGCCGCGATCGTGGCACGCACGCGTATCGGGCGAAAAGGATGTCCCTGGCACGATCACGGTACGCGTGGAGTGGGATGCAGCACTCGGTCGCTCCGCTGTCGCATTCGCCGCCCTCGAGCGCGAGGGGGGAGGCGTCGACATCACGAGCCAGGTGCTGCGTGAAGTCCGCACGCACTGGATCATGACGAATTCAGCACTCGATGTGGTCACAGTGGATGTCGGCGAGAGCCAGCCCATCGGTGCCCGAGTGTTCCTCGCTCGCCAACTCGCTCGGGAAGGACGCGAGCAAAGAGACTCCATCCTCGACGCGATCGCGATCTACCGCGTCGCGACCGCTCTCAGCTACCCTCCGCTCAAGCTCGTCTCCGACACTCTGAAGATCAGTCAGAGCACTGCGACGCGCTTCATGAGTCGCGCGCGCGATATCGGCCTTGCGCCGGAGGTCCGAATCCAGGAGCCCCGGCGAGCACCAACCGTCGACCGGTACTTCCCCGGTGCCGGACCGTACGACCCCAGCCGGCCACACAGTGGACCCTCCAGTCCCGGCGGGCCATCAATCGGCCTATGACGCAAGAGTCGTCCCCTGGATCGTCATGTGACATCGCAGAGGTAATCGGGATGGGGCGGTAACTTGGCCTTTGCCCACATTTTGCCCACATTTGAAACCGACACGTGTCGATAACTTGGTGCATAGAACCGCATAAAAACAATGATTCTCGGCCGCGTCAACCTGCAGATTTGACTCAAAAACGCTCTCTCACGGCGGTAACGCGGGTTCGAATCCCGCTGGGGTCACCAACACGAAAACCCCCGGTCTCCGGGGGTTTTTTCGTGCGCCGAGGGGCACCTAACGGGCGCGGATCAGGGTGGCCTCGGTCGTGGAGCCGTCGGGCACGACGAATTCGATCCTGGCGTCGCCGTCGACGATCTCGATGATGCGCAGGTCGGCGAAGCGCGGGTGGGCGCGGTGCTCGATGCGCGCCGTCGGACGGGGGAACAGGAACGTGTGGACGAGGGAGAGGTCGGTCGTCTTCCCGGTGTCGACATGCCTTCTGCGGTGCAGGACGTGGCATCCGTCCGGGGATGTCCCCACGACCGCGGCCGTCAGCATGCTCGGTCGCAGCCGGTCCACGAGGCGTGCCACCAGACCGCCCGCCGGCGGCAGAAGCCGGGAGCCGTGGGCGCCTGCCAGCGTCACGGCGGGCTCCCGCCCGGCCAGCTCCCGCCAGGCGCCCAGGAGGGCGTAGTCCCGCTCGCCGTCCAGCGCACCGATCTCGCCGGTGGGGTGGCCGGCGGAGGCGAGGACGGACGACCCGTCGCGCTCCGTCGGGGAGAGGCGCCGCAGCACGGTGGCCAGCCGGCTCATCACGCCCTGTGACGAGCCGTTGTAGGTGATCTCGAGCGGCTCGCCCTCGTCGACGTGGAGGACGAGACGCCCGTCGAGCAGGAGGACGGAGTCCACGATCGCCACGAGTGCCGCATGCGGCACCGTACGCGTCGTGTAGGTGTCGTCCTGCCGGGAGAGGACCGTGGTCGCCTCCGCGTCGACGATCAGGAGCGCGTCGTAGAGGTCCATGCCGGGATGGGCGTCGCGTCGTGCGATGTTCCGCGGCACTTTCAGCACCAGTTCCGCCTTCGCGAAGTCCAGCGGGAAAACGCGGTAGAGACGGGGGACGCCCGCCGCATCGGTGACGTCGTCGACCCAGGGGCCGAATGCCGTGAACTCGGCCGTTTCCGCGGTCGACATGATTCGTCTTCTTGTCTCGAGGGGGAGCCCTCCGGGGGTGCGGGCGCCGCTGTCTGCACACTATCGGTTCCGCGGCGCCTCGCTCTCCGCGTCCGCGTTCAGGCCTCCGGCGGCGTCGTCGCGGAGGCCCTCGCGGCGGCCGTCCGCCGGCGCCGCGCCGCCCGCACGGCCCACACGACGAGCGCCGCACCGGCCAGCACGACGAGCCAGGGGAGCAGGAATCCGAGCCCGATGACGATCCCGTTGACGGTCGCCACGAGACCGTTCCAGCCCGCCGCGAGGCCGTCGCCGAACCCCGCGGGATCGGCCTTCACGACCTCCTGCGGCTCGGACAGCGTCACCGTGAGCGTCGACATGGCCACCTGGTCGTCGAGCGCCGTGAGCTGCTGCTGGTAGGACTCCAGCTCCGCCTGACGCTGCGCCAGCGCGCTCTCCGCCGACAGCAGGTCGGCCGTCGACGTCGCCTCCGCCATGAGAGCCGTGAGCCGCGTGACGGATGCCTCGAGCGCCTCGATGCGCGCGCGAAGGTCGACGACCTGCGTCGTGACGTCGCGCCGCTCCAGCTGCGACGCCATCACCTCCCCGACCTCCGCGAGTCCGCGCGTCTGCGCCGTCAGCTCGTCGGCGGGAACCCGCACCGTGATCCACGAGCCGGACGGCGATGGCCAGACGTCGCCCCCGTCTCGGATGACACCCGGGGCGGGCTGCCCCTCGCCCGCGAGACTGAGCGTCTCGACGTACCCGCCCGCCCGCTCGGCGGCCTCGCCGATCTCCCGGGCCGCCGTCGCCGCGTCCTCCACCTGCACCGACGCGGACGCCGTCGCGATGATCTCCCGTGCGAGGGAGCCGTCGGCCTGCGCACCGTCCTCCGACGCCGCGCCGTTCTCCGCTGCCGCGCCGGCATCCACGCCGGACAGCCGTCCGTCCTCGCTGCCTCCGTCCCAGACCTCGGGGGCGCCCGCCTCGTCGGCCGTGCTCGACGCGCCGATGCCGCCGAGCCCGCCGAGCTGCGGCCCGACGACGGCCGCGACGATCACGACAGCCGCCGCGGCTGCAGCGCCGACCCACCAGCGTCCCCGCCGTGCGCGCCGCCGGGCGTCGACGGCGTGCCGCTCCGCCGGCGCGCCCCGCTCGGCGGCGATCGCGGCGAACAGCGCCTTCTCCATCTCGTCGACGCGGTCGTCGGCGAGCTCGGGCAGCGTCACATCCTCGACGTTCATGTCCCCTCCGTTCCGATGGCGGTCCGCACCTGGGTGCGGATGCGGGAGAGACGATTGCGGACGACCCCGTGCGACACGCCCAGCTGATCGGCGGCCGCCTGATAGGCGTAGCCCTCCGTGGCGCACAGCCGGAAGATCTGCTGATCGAGGGGACTGAGCGCTGACACCTCGGCGAGGATCCGCTCGGCAAGCGCCGCCGTGATGACCTGCTCCTCCACGTCCACCGTCGCCGGCAGCGTCTCGTCGGCCGCAGCCGCCGTGTGGATGCGGTCGCGCTGGAGGCGCCGGACGCGGTTGGCGCACTGGAACCGGCAGATCGTCGCGAGCCAGGGGAGGAGTGATTCCCCCGCCAGCTCCATCCCGGGCAGCTTCCGCCATGCGGCCAGGAACGTCTCCTGGGTGACGTCCTCCGCATCCACGACGTTGCCGAGGATGCCGTGCGCCAGCCAGTACACCGGTCGCACGTACGCCCGGTACAGCGCGCGGAACGCCTCGTCGCTGCCGCCCGCCGCCGCAGCGACGAGCGCGGCGTCGGTGCGGGCGGCCGGCTCGGTCATGGTCTCCTCATCGTCTCTCACCCCAGGAGTGTCGTCCACGGTCACACCGTCTCATGACCTCATGACGCCGGCCGGCGGCACCCCCTGTATCCTTGGACGCGCGAGAGGGAGTATCCCGAACTCGCGCGTCCGTCATCACGGGTTCCGTCGCTGAGACCCCGGGCGCGCGCCGCAGTCCTGCGGGGGAGAGACTTTCGACGTTCCGTCACCCCTCCTGAAAGGCCCGAATGGACCTCCCCGTCTGGTTCGAGATCGGCTCCATGGCCGTCCTCCTCATCATCCTCATCGCGGATCTGCTGCTCATCATCAAGCGGCCGCACATCCCGTCGAACAAGGAGTCCACCCTCTGGGTGCTCTTCTACGTCCTGCTGGCGCTCGTCTTCGCCGGGCTCATGTGGATGTTCGCAGGCGGCGAGTACGCGGGGCAGTTCGTCGCCGGCTGGCTCACGGAGTACAGCCTGTCGATCGACAACCTGTTCGTGTTCGTGCTGATCATGTCGCAGTTCTCGGTGCCGCGCCGCTACCAGCAGAAGGTGCTGATGGTCGGCATCATCATCGCGCTCGTCCTCCGCGGCATCTTCATCCTGCTCGGCGCGGCAATCATCGAGAACTTCCTGCCGATCTTCTACCTCTTCGGCGCGTTCCTCATCTGGACCGCGTGGAAGCAGGCCTTCCCCGGCGGCGACCACGACGAGGACGTCAAGCAGGAGACGTTCATCGTGCGGCTGCTGCGCCGCACCGTCGACATCAGCGACACGTACGACGGTGCGAAGGTCCGCACGGTCGTGGACGGCAAGAAGATGTTCACCCCGATGATCATCGTCTTCGCGGCCATCGGCGTGACCGACCTCCTCTTCGCGCTCGACTCGATCCCGGCGATCTTCGGCATCACGCAGAACGCCTTCATCGTCTTCGCGGCCAACATCTTCGCGCTCATGGGCCTCCGCCAGCTCTACTTCCTGCTCGGCGGGCTGCTCGACCGGCTGCGCTACCTGCACTACGGCATCGCGTTCATCCTCGCCTTCATCGGCGTGAAGCTCATCTTCCACGCGATGCACGAGAACGAGGTGCCGTTCATCAACGGCGGGGAGCACATCGAGTGGGTGCCCGACATCTCCACCTGGATGTCGCTCGGCGTCATCATCGTCTCGATGGTGGTCGCCACGGCCGCGAGCCTCATCGCCTCGGCCCGCGAGAGCCGGCGCGACGAGCCCGGCACGCCGGTCGCCGCCGCGGCCGCTGTGGCGGAGGAGAAGGGGACCCCCGCGTCCGTCGAGCAGCCGCACGTCGAGCAGCCGCACGTCGAGCAGCGCGACTGACGCCCGGCAGGCGGCACGGGACCTTACCGGACGGTGTCGCCGGGTTACACCCCGGTGCCCCGTGTCCCCACCCTGTGCTTGAGTGGCACGTGGGGCCTGAGCGGCTCCGGGAGGGACGCCCGTGATCGAGTTCCGCGATGTGACGAAGCAGTACCCCGACGGCACGCTGGCGGTCGACGGATTCAGCCTCGTGCTCCCGGCGCACAAGACGACGGTCTTCGTCGGCTCCTCGGGATGCGGGAAGACGACCCTGCTGCGGATGATCAACCGGATGGTGGAGCCGACGTCGGGGGAGATCCTCATCGACGGCGATCCCATCCGGGGCCAGGATGCCGTGCGCCTGCGGCGGAGCATCGGCTACGTCATGCAGAACAGCGGGCTGCTGCCGCATGTCTCGGTCATCGACAACGTCGCGACGGTGCCGCTCCTGCAGGGCACGCCGCGGCGCGCCGCGCGCGAGCGGGCCCTCGAGCTCCTCGACGTCGTGGGCCTGGACCGGTCTCTCGCGCAGCGGTATCCGAGCCAGCTGTCCGGCGGCCAGCAGCAGCGCGTCGGCGTCGCGCGGGGCCTCGCCTCCGACCCCAACATCCTCCTCATGGACGAGCCGTTCGGCGCCGTCGACCCGATCGTCCGCGCCGAGCTGCAGCAGGAGGTCAGCCGCCTGCAGCGTGAGCTCGACAAGACCGTGGTCTTCGTCACGCACGACATCGACGAGGCGTTCCTGCTCGGCGACCAGGTCGTCATCCTCGAAAAGGGCGCGGCCATCGCGCAGGTCGGCAGCCCGAGCGAGATCATCGAGGCGCCTGCGAGCGCTTTCGTCGCCGACTTCATCGGCGCCGATCGCGGCAAGCGCGCGCTGCGCCTGAAGGAGACGGCGAACGGCACCGTCGTCGTCGACGCCCTCGGGCGCACGCAGGGAGCGCTCCTGCGCGGGGAAGCCGGCCCGTGAACTGGGTCCTCGACAACCTCGACCTGATCGTCGAGCTCGCGCTCGTGCACGTGCGGCAGAGTGTGCCGCCGCTCGTGTTCGGGCTCCTCGTCTCCCTGCCGCTGGGCTGGCTGGCGTGGCGCTACCGCGCGGCTCGGGGGACCATCCTCAGCATCACGGGGCTCCTGTACACCATCCCCTCCCTCGCGCTGCTGTTCATCCTCCCGGTCGTGTTCGGCATCAGCGCAACGAGCGAGGCGAACCTCATCACGGCGCTCACGATCTACGCCGTGGCCCTGCTGACGCGGTCGGTGGCGGAGGGGCTGGCCTCGGTCGATCCCGACGTCCGCCTCGCGGCGACTGCCGTCGGCTACGGCACGGCGCGCCGGTTCTGGGCCGTCGACCTGCCGCTGTCCGGGCCGGTCATCCTCGCGGGGCTGCGCGTGACCGCCGCCAGCACCGTGGCGCTCGCGACCGTCGGCATCCTCATCGGTGTCACCAACCTCGGCTACCTCTTCACGAACGGTCTGCAGCGCCGCATCATCCCGGAGGTGGTCGCGGGTCTCGTCGCGGTGGGCCTCATCGCCCTCCTGATCGACCTCGCCCTCGTCCTGCTCGGTCGCCTCCTCATGCCCTGGACGCGGCGGACGGCCACGTCCCGCATCTCGGCGCAGCGGGAAGTCGTCCGCGCGGAGGTCACGGCATGAACCTCATCATCGACGCCATCGCGTGGCTGCTGAGCGGGGACCGGTCGAAGTCGGACTCGATCCCGGAGGCACTCGGCCAGCACCTGCTGCTCACCGTCATCTCCGTGCTCATCGCCGCCGCCATCGCCATCCCGATCGGCTGGCTCGTCGGACACACCGGTCGGGGGCGCGACGTGGTCGTCGCCGTCTCCGGGGCCGCGCGGGCCGTCCCCTCGTTCGGGCTCATCATCCTGCTGGTGCTCCTCCTCGGCGTCCTGCACAAGCCCGAGGCCGCCGTCATCACGTTCGTGCTCCTCGCGATCCCGTCGCTCCTGGCAGGCGCCTACACGGGGTTCGAGGCGATCGACCGGGCGACGATCGACGCCGGACGCGCCGTCGGGATGACCGAGTGGCAGGTGCTGTGGCGCATCGAGGTGCCGCTGGGACTGCCGCTCCTCGTGGGCGGCATCCGTGCGGCGACGCTGCAGGTGATCGCGACCGTGACGCTCGCCGCCTACGTGAACGTCGGGGGACTGGGGCAGTACATCATCACGGGCCTCCCGCTCCGCCGGTTCGACATGGTGCTGGGGGGCGCGCTGCTCGTCGCGGCACTCGCCCTCGCCGTCGACGGCCTGTTCGCCCTCACGCAGCGGCTCGCCGTCCCGCGGGGCGTTCGTGCGGCATCCGATCGCCACTCCGCTCCGAAGACCTCCCGGCGCCGTCCGGTTCCGGCCTGACCCCATCACCACAGAAAGAGAGAGACGCACATGTTCACAGCACGGAAGAAGCGCGTGCTCGGCATCGCGACCTTCGCCCTCACCGCATCGCTGGCTCTCGCCGGATGCGGGACGAGCGATCCGCTCGCCGAGGAGACCACGTCGCCCGGCGGCGAGACCGACGCGATCGTCATCGGCTCGCAGGCCTACTACTCCAACGAGATCGTCGCGGAGATCTACGCGCAGGCGCTGGAGGGCGCCGGCTTCGAGGTCGAGCGCTCGTTCAACATCGGCCAGCGTGACGCCTACCTGCCGTCGCTGGAGAGCGGCGAGGTCGACCTGTTCCCCGAGTACAGCGGCAACCTGCTGCAGTTCTACGACCCGGAGACCGAGGCGCGCAGTCCCGAGGACGTGTACAGCGCCCTGGTCGACGCGCTTCCCGAGGGGCTCACCGTCCTCGAGCAGTCGACCGCCAGCGACCAGGACTCGTACACCGTCACGGAGGCCTTCGCCGAGGAGAACGACCTCACCACGATCGCCGACCTGGCGGACGTCTCCGTGCCGCTGACCCTCGGCGGCCCGCCCGAGCTCGCCGAGCGGCCGTACGGGCCCGAGGGTCTCAAGGCGACTTACGGCGTCGACGTCGCCTTCGAGGGAACGGGCGACACGACCGTCGAGGAGCTCGTGGCCGGCACGGTCAACGTGGCGAACGTCTTCACCGCCGACCCGCGCATCGAAACGCAGAAGCTGCGTGTCCTCGAGGATCCCGAGGCGCTGTTCCTCGCCTCCAACGTCGTCCCGCTCGTGAACGCCGACATCGCCGAGGAGATCGCCGATGTCATCAACGCCGTCAGCGCGGCGCTCACCCCCGAGGGACTCGTGTCGCTGAACGTGCAGTCCCAAGTCGACGAGAAGTCGCCCGAGGACATCGCGAGCGCATGGCTCGCGGAGAACGGCCTGGACTGAGGACGGCGGGTGGGGGCCCGTCGACCGACCGGCCCCCACCCGTGGTTCGGTTCCCGGGGTGCCTCTGCCTGCGTGGTCAGAACGAGCGGAGGTTCGCGCGCAGACCGCCGTCGGCGTACTCCGCGCGCAGGATGCCGCGCCGCCGGAGGATCGGCACGAGCTCGTCCAGCATCCGGTGCACCGTGACGGGATGCAGGTCGCCCCACAGCAGCACGCCGTCGTTGCCCCACGTCCCGAGCTCCTCGATGCGGTCGGCCAGTTCGCCCGCCGTGCCGACGAACCCGCTGCCGTCGCTCAGCCGCCCGAGGCGCGCGTGCGCCGTCAGGATCTCGCGCAGCGTCGCGTCCGGGCCGTGCGCGCCGACGAGCCGTCGGATGCTGCCGTGCGACACGTGCTCGCCGAACACCGCCGTATCCAGTGGCGCGTCGAGGTCCAGGGCCGTGAGGTCGGTCTCCAGGTCGCTGGACTGACGTTCGGCGATCTGCCGCAGCGTCGCCTCATCCGGGTGCGCCGAGGCGGCGACGAGCCGGTCGGCCTCCTCCGGCGAGGACACGAGCACCGGCTGGATCGCGAAGAGGACCTTCACATCCTCGGGCCGGCGACCCGCCGCACGCGCGGCGTCGTGGATCTTCGCCCGGTACGCGCGGATGCTGGATTCGTCCAGGGGTGCGAGGGCGAGCTGGATGTCGGAGTTGTGGCCCGCGAAGCCCAGTCCGCGTCCCGAGCCGCCGGGGGAGACGATGACGGGTTCGCCGTCCGTGAACGGCACGAAGTTCAGCGGACCGTCGAAGGCGAAGTGCTCGCCCCGGTGGCGGACGGCCTCCAGGCGGGTCCCGTCGGCGTAGCGTCCGCGCGCCGGGTCGGCGATGAGCGCGTCGTCCGGCCAGCTGCGCCAGAGGTCCCGGATGCCCCCGAGCCACTCCTCGGCGCGGTCGTACGCGGCGTCGTGGCCGAGCGGGGGCGCGGCGCCGAAGTGCCGCGCGCTCCCGGTGTCGGTGACGACGTTCAGGCCGAGGCGGTTCCCGCTCAGGTGCTGCAGCGTCGCGAACTGGCGCGCCGCCGTGTACGGCAGGTACGCCGCGGGGTTGACGGTGGGCGCGACCCCCAGGTGCCGCGTCGCGGCGAAGAGGTACGGCGCGAGGAGCAGCGGGTCGAGCTTGGGCCCGCCGAACGCCTGGCGCACGCGGAGGTCGATCGTCTCCGCGGAGCCGAGCGAGGGCGCGTCCTCGATGATGAGGAGGTCGAAGCCGGCCTGCTCGAGGGCGCGGACGGCATCCTGGTAGAGCGTGGGCTCGGTCCAGCGGTAGTTCCAGTCGAGGTACGGATGCCCCCAGCCGTGCGGTCCGAAACCCCGCGCGAGGAACCATCCGAAGTGCTGGAGACGGCTCACGCGACCACCGGATCCGCGCGGTCCGCCGGGACGGGCTCCGCTCCGGTCGCGGAGACGGCGTCGAGCGCCCGGCCGAGGTCGGCGATGAGGTCGTCGACGTCCTCGATCCCGATCGACAGTCGGAGCGTCCCCGGCTCTACTCCGTGCGCGCGCTGCTGCGCCGCCGTGCGGTGGGTGTGGCTCGTCGATGCGGGGTGCAGCACGAGCGAGCGGACATCGCCCAGGTGCGTCATGTGCGTGATGACGCGCAGGCCGTCGACGACCGTCCGCGCCGCGGGCAGTCCGCCGCGGAGCGTGACCGTGAAGACCGAGCCGAAGCCGCCGCGGAGGTACCGGCGTGCCGTGTCGTGCGTCGGGTGCGACGCGAGGCCGGCGTGGTCGACGCGGGCGACCTCCGGCCGGCCCTGGAGCCACCGGGCGACGGCGAGCGCGTTCTCGCTCTGCCGCTGCACGCGCAGGCTCAGCGTCTCCACCCCCTGTCCGATGAGGAAGGCGTTCAGCGGAGAGGGGGTCGGTCCGAAGCGAGGCGCGACGCTCTCCCGCAGGTACGCGATGCGGGCCCGTCCGCCGTGCCGCTCCCACAGGCTGGGGCCGGATGCGGCATCCGTCAGGTGCGGGAAGCGTCCGGCGGCCGTGGCGGCGTCGAAGCGGCCGTCGTCGACGACGACGCCGCCGAGCACCGCCCCCTGGCCGGCCAGGAACTTGCTCGCCGAGTGCACGACGACGGCGGCGCCGTGCTCGAGAGGTCGCACGAGATAGGGCGTCGCGAACGTGTTGTCCACGACGAGCGGGATGCCGTGCTCGTCGCCGACGGCCGCCACCGCGGCGATGTCGAGGACGTCGTTGCGCGCATTCGCGATCGACTCCGCCAGCAGCGCGCGCGTCGTGGGGCGGATGGCGCGCCGCCAGGCGTCCGGGTCGGCGATGTCGTCGACGAAGTCCACGGTGATCCCGAGCCGGGCGAAGTTGTCCAGCAGCAGACCGCGGGAGCCCTCGTAGATGTGCGTCGAGCTGACGATGTGCTCGCCCGCGGCCACGAGCCCCAGCAGGGCGACCGTGAGCGCCGCCTGGCCGCTGGCCAGCAGCAGCGCCTCGGCGCCGCCCTCGAGGGAGGCGAGCTTGCGTTCCACGGCATCCACCGTCGGGTTGCCGGTGCGGGTGTAGCCGAAGCCGTCACCGACCCCGAAGTGCGCGGCGGCGTCGTCGAACGAGCCGAACGTGAAACCCGCCGTCAGGTGGATCGGAAGGGCCCGCGGCGTGGCGGGGACGGCATCCGACCCGATGTGCACCTGCCGCGTCGTGAACCCGGCGTCCGTTCCCGCTCCCACAGCGTCCTCCCGTTGCTTCCGGCCCTCAGCGTCGCACGCCGCCGCCTGCGGAACCCGCGATTGCGACGCGGTGTTACGCCCGCACCCGGGCGGGCGCCCGGTCGCGCGGTGGTAATCTGGCCGCGTGCGGATCACTCGCCTCCTCCTTAGCGGCCGCGACGAGACCTCGTTCTGAGCCCGTCCTCGTCGCGGAGTGAGTCGCGGGCGTGATCCCCTTTCTGGAGAACGAGACACCATGAGCACTGCGATTCCCGATCGTCCTCGCACCCTGGCCGAAAAGGTCTGGGACGACCACCTCGTCGTCAAGGGCGAGGGCGGTGAGCCCGACCTCATCTACATCGACCTGCACCTCGTGCACGAGGTGACGAGCCCGCAGGCCTTCGACGGCCTCCGCGCCGAGGGGCGGCCCGTGCGGCGCCTCGACCTCACGATCGCGACCGAGGACCACAACACGCCGACGCTCGACATCGACAAGCCGATCGCCGACCTCACGAGCCGGACCCAGATCGAGACGCTGCGCCGCAACGCCGCCGAGTTCGGGGTTCGGCTGCACTCGCTCGGCGACAAGGAGCAGGGCATCGTCCACGTCGTCGGCCCGCAGCTGGGGCTCACGATGCCGGGAATCACGGTCGTGTGCGGCGACTCGCACACCTCGACGCACGGCGCGTTCGGCGCCATGGCGTTCGGCATCGGCACGAGCGAGGTCGAGCACGTCCTCGCGACCCAGACGCTGCCCCTGAAGCCGTTCAAGACCATGGCGATCACGGTCGAGGGGACGCTCAAGCCCGGTGTCTCGGCGAAGGACGTCATCCTCGCCGTCATCGCGAAGATCGGCACGAACGGCGGCCAGGGCTACGTCCTGGAGTTCCGCGGCTCCGCGATCAGAGCCCTCTCCATGGAGGGGCGCATGACGATCTGCAACATGTCGATCGAGGCCGGCGCGCGCGCCGGCATGGTCGCCCCGGACGACACGACCTTCGCGTACCTCAAGGGCCGCCCGCACGCGCCGGCCGGTGCCGACTGGGACGACGCCGTCGCGTACTGGCGGACGCTCCCCTCGGACGAGGGCGCCGTCTACGATGCGGAGGTCTTCCTCGACGCCGACGAGCTGGAGCCCTTCGTCACGTGGGGCACCAACCCGGGTCAGGGCGTGTCGCTGTCCGGCGTCGTGCCGGCGCCGGAGGACTTCGCCGACCCCAACGAGCGGGTCGCCGCGCAGCGGGCGCTGGAGTACATGGACCTCGTCGCCGGCACCCCGTTGAAGGAGGTGCCCGTGGATGCCGTGTTCATGGGCTCGTGCACGAACAGCCGCATCGAAGACCTGCGCCAGTTCGCCTCGATCATCCGCGGACGGACCAAAGCGGACGGCGTCCGCGTCATGGTCGTGCCCGGGTCGGCGCGCGTGCGCCTGGAGGCCGAGGCGGAGGGCCTGGACAAGGTGTTCACCGACTTCGGCGCCGAATGGCGCTTCGCTGGCTGCTCCATGTGCCTCGGCATGAACCCCGACCAGCTGGCACCGGGGGAGCGCTGCGCCTCCACGAGCAACCGCAACTTCGAGGGCCGGCAGGGCAAGGGCGGTCGCACGCACCTCGTCTCGCCCCTCGTCGCCGCGGCCACGGCCGTCCTCGGCCGGCTCGCGAGCCCCAGCGACCTGCCCGTCCTGACCGCAGCGGAGGCCTGACATGGAGAAGTTCACCACGCACACCGGTGTCGTCCTGCCGCTGAAGCGCTCGGCCGTCGACACCGATCAGATCATCCCGGCCGTGTACCTCAAGCGGGTCACGAAGACCGGGTTCGAGGACGCCCTGTTCGCCAACTGGCGGCAGGACCCCGACTTCATCCTGAACCAGCCGACCTACGCCGGCGCGTCGGTCCTCGTCGCCGGCCCGGACTTCGGCACCGGCTCGAGCCGGGAGCACGCCGTGTGGGCGCTCCGCGACTACGGGTTCCGGGTGGTCCTGAGCCCCAAGTTCGCCGACATCTTCCGCGGCAACGCGGGCAAGCAGGGGCTCGTCACGGGGGTCATCGGGGAAGCCGACCTGGAGGCGATCTGGGCGGCCGTGGATGCCGACCCGGGCGCCCGGATGACGGTCGACCTGCAGGAGCGCACCGCCGTTATCGGCGATCTCCGAGTCGCTTTCGATATCGACGATTACACTAGGTGGCGGCTCCTCGAGGGACTCGACGACATCGGGTTCACACTGCGCAACGAAGAGAAGATCTCGCAGTTCGAGGCGCGCCGTGAGGCGTGGCGGCCGCGGACGATCCCCGTCCCGTAGCCCGAACAGCCCGTCCCACATCCTGCGGACGCGGCCGAGTTCCCTCGAACAACAAGTGAGGTCCACCGGATGAACACACTGCTGAGTGCGTCGGCGACGCCGAACCCCGGGGACGGGGACAGCGAGCTCGGAGAGGTCCTCTCGATCCGGGGCGGCCGACCGCTCACCGGTCGTGTCGACGTCAAGGGCGCGAAGAATCTCGCGACGAAGGCGATGGTCGCCGCCCTCCTCGGGGAGGACGTCAGCGTCCTCCGCGACGTCCCGGACATCAGCGACGTGCAGGTGGTCCGCTCGCTCCTGGAGGTCCACGGTGTGACCGTCGAGGACGACGGCGAGGGCGTCCTCCGGCTCGACCCGCGCGGCGCCGTCTCGGCGCACATGGAGGAGATCGACGCCCACGCCGGTGCCTCCCGCATCCCCATCCTGTTCTGCGGGCCGCTGCTGCACCTGCTCGGCCAGGCGTTCATCCCCGACCTCGGCGGCTGCCGCATCGGCGACCGTCCCATCGACTTCCACCTCGATGCCCTGCGCGCCTTCGGCGCGATCGTGGAGAAGCTGCCGAGCGGCATCCGCCTCTCCGCACCCGAGGGGCTCCGCGGCGCCGACATCGAGCTGCCGTACCCGAGCGTCGGGGCGACGGAGCAGGTGCTGCTGACGGCGGTGCGCGCCAAGGGCACGACGGAGCTCCGCAACGCCGCCATCGAGCCCGAGATCATGGACCTCATCGCGGTGCTGCAGAAGATGGGCGCCATCATCTCCTACGAGCCCAACCGCGTCATCTTCATCGAGGGCGTCGATTCTCTCCGCGGCTACGACCACCGCTGCATCTTCGACCGTAACGAGGCCGCCTCCTGGGCGTGCGCCGCGCTGGCCACCGACGGCGACATCTTCGTCGGCGGGGCCAAGCAGCAGGAGATGCTGACCTTCCTCAACGTGTTCCGCAAGGCCGGCGGCGACTTCGACATCGCCGAGGACGGCATCCGCTTCCGCCGGGGCGGGGCGCTGCGGCCCGTCGTCGTGGAGACCGACGTGCACCCCGGCTTCATGACCGACTGGCAGCAGCCGCTCATCGTCGCGCTGACGCAGGCGGAGGGCGAGTCCATCGTCCACGAGACCGTGTACGAGAACCGGCTCGGCTTCACCCGCGCGCTCGTCCAGATGGGCGCCGACATCGTCGTGCACCCGGATGGCATCGCGAGCCCCGACCGGCGCGTCCCGCGCCGCGCCCTGGAGCAGGCCGCCGTCATCAACGGCCCGACGCCGCTGCACGGCGCCGACGTCGTCGTCCCCGACCTCCGCGGCGGGTACAGCTACGTGATCGCCGCCCTCGCGGCCGAGGGGCAGTCGACCGTCCGCAACATCGGGATCATCCGCCGCGGGTACGAGAAGTTCCTCGACAAGCTCGCCGCCGTCGGCGCCGACTTCGACGTCATCGGATAATCGGTGCCGCGCTCCCCACGGCGGCGGGCCTCCGCCGAGAAGTCCGCGCCCAGCGTCTACTGGCCGGCCGCAGCCATCGTCGTCCCGGTCGTCGGGCTGATCGCGAAGATCGAGATCACCGGCGGCGAGCACCTGCCGCAGGAGGGCCCCTACGTCCTCGCGCCGAACCACTACAGCGAGTTCGACCCCGTGATCGTGGCCGTCGCGACGTGGCGGCTCGGGCGGGCTCCGCGGTTCATGGCGAAGGAGAGCCTCTTCCGGGTTCCGGTGCTCGGTCCGCTCCTGACCTCGATGGGCATGGTCCCCGTCGCGCGGGCGTCCTCCGCCTCTGCGGCGCGCCAGACCATCGTGCAGGCCGCGTCGCTGGTCGAGAAGGGCCGCGGCGTCATCGTGTACCCGGAGGGCTCGCTCACCCGCGACCCCGACCTCTGGCCCATGCGCGGCAAGACCGGCGCCGTGCGGCTCGCGCTCGAGGGCGACATCCCCGTCATCCCCGTCGCGATGTGGGGTGTCGAGAAGATCCTGCCGCGCTACGGCAGGCTCAGCCTCTGGCCGCTCCGCAAGCGCGTGCAGGTGCGCCTCGGCCCGCCCGTGGACCTCGACGCGTACCGCGCGAAGGCCACGCCCACGAACCTCGTCGCAGCGACGGATGTCGTCATGGCCGACATCTCGCGGCTCCTCGGCGAGCTGCGCGGCGAAACGCCGCCCGCGCAGCGCTGGAACCCGTCCGATCACGGGCAGAAGGAGACGGGCCGCCTTGAGTCGTAGGCAGGATGCCGCCATGCCCCGCGTCGCCGTCATCGGCGCCGGCAGCTGGGGGACCACGTTCGGCAAGGTGCTCGCCGACGGCGGCGCGCAGGTCGTCATGTGGGCCCGCCGGTCCGAGCTCGCGCAGGAGATCAACGAGGGCAAGCGCAACAGCGAGTACCTCCCGGGCGTCAACCTGCCCCGGTCGATGACCGCGACCTCCCACCTCTCCGACGCGCTCGAGGGGGCGACACAGGTCTACCTGGCGATCTCCAGCCAGGCCCTGCGCCAGAACCTGAAGGCCGTCCGCCCGCTGGTCGCCGCCACCGACGCCCCCATCGTGTCGCTCATGAAGGGCGTCGAGAAGCGCTCCGGCCTGCGGATGAGCCAGGTCATCGAGCAGGAGCTGCACTGCGATCCGTCCCGGATCGCCGTGGCATCCGGCCCCAACCTCGCCTTGGAGATCGCGCGCGAGCAGCCCACCGCCGCCGTCATCTCCTCCACGAGCCAGGAGACCGCGGAAGCCGTCGCCCGCCGCGCCCGCAACGCCTACTTCCGCACCTTCGTGAACACCGACGTCATCGGCACGGAGTTCGGCGGGGTCCTGAAGAACCTCATCGCCGTCGCCATCGGCATCGTCGACGGCGTCGGCTACGGCGAGAACACGAAGGCGTCGATCATCACGCGCGGCCTCGTGGAGATGACGGACTTCGCCGTCGCGCAGGGCGCGCAGCCGGAGACGCTGCAGGGGCTCGCCGGGCTCGGCGACCTCATCGCGACGTGCCAGTCGCCGCTCAGCCGCAACAACACGGCGGGCCGGCTCCTCGGCCAGGGGTACAGCTTCCAGGACGTCGTGAAGCAGATGGACCAGACCGCAGAGGGGCTCGCGTCCGTCGCGCCGATCCTGCAGCTGGCCCGGGATGCCGGCGTGCACATGCCGATCGTCGAGCAGGTCAAGATGGTCCTGGACGGCACCATGAACCCGCGCGACATCGCGCCCCACCTGACGACGGACGACGACCAGCCCAAGGGCGAGAGGACGCAGAATGGACAAGGCGGCAGTGGCGGTGCTCTTTGGAGGTCGCTCCAGCGAGCATTCGATCAGCTCCGCAACGGCCGGGGGAGTGCTCCGCGCGATTGACCGCGAGCGCTACCGCGTCATCCCCATCGGCATCACCCGCGAGGGGGCGTACGTCCTGGAGGACGACGAGCCGGACAAGTTCTCGCTCGACCCCGCGCACCTGCCGGAGGTCGTCGACAACGGCACCCGTGTCATCTGGCCGGACTCCGCGGCGTCCCGCGAACTGCGCGTCCGCGACGCCGACGGCGAGCGGTCGCTCGGCGAGGTCGACGTCGTCTTCCCGATCCTGCACGGCCGGTTCGGCGAGGACGGCACGATCCAGGGCTTCCTCGAGCTGCTCGACCTGCCCTACGTCGGCGCGGGCCTGCTGATGTCCGCGATCGGGATGGACAAGCACACCACCAAGAGCGTCCTGAAGGCGGCGGGCGTGCCCGTCGTGCCGTGGGTGACGGTCACCCGGCGCGACCTCGCGCGCGACCGGGATCTGTGGCTGCGCCGCATCCGCGCCCTCGACCTGCCCCTCTTCGTCAAGCCCGCCCGCGCGGGATCCAGCGTCGGCGTGTCCAAGGTCTCGGACCTCGGCGAGCTCGACGCCGCGCTGGAGACCGCCTTCGCGGAGGACGGCACCGTGCTCGTCGAGCAGGCCGTCGTCGGCCGAGAGATCGAGTGCGGCGTGCTGGCCGCGCGCGACGGCGGGCTCCCGCGCGTGAGCGTCGCGGGCGAGATCGTGCTGGACGGCCGGGACTTCTACGACTTCGAGGCGAAGTACCTCGACGTTCCCGGCGTCGCGCTCACCTGCCCCGCCGACCTCGGCGACGGCGAGCTCGCGGAGATGCAGCGGATCGCCGCCCGTGCGTTCGAGGCGATCGGCGGCGAAGGGCTCGCCCGGGTGGACTTCTTCTACACCGGGACGGAGTTCTTCGTGAACGAGCTCAACACGATGCCCGGCTTCACCCCGATCTCGATGTTCCCGAAGTGCTGGATCGCCTCCGGGATGACCTACCCCGAGCTCATCACGGAGCTCATCGAGATCGCCCGCGCCGCCTGAGCGGACGGGGGATCCGGCGTCAGCGGTCGCCCGTCAGGGCAGGACCGAGGACGTCGAGGTGCACTGCCGCTGGGCGGGCACCTGCTGCAGCGCCGTCGCGAGGCCATCCAGCACCGTCGTGGGCGCGACGATCTCGTTGTCGGTGAGCACCTCGACCGCCGGCGTCCGGCCGTAGCTCGTGATCCGGTAGCGCGGCGCGGCGGAGTCGTCGACGATCCAGTCGATGCCGGCCACCGTGATGCACTGCGCCTCGGTCGGCCCGGGCGGCACGACCCCGCAGGACACCAGGACGGCGGACGGGTCGCCCCACGCCGCGGTGGACTGCGCGTCGGTCCACAGGCGCTGCTGGCCGTCCAGCGTGTCGGGGAGGCGGACCATGACCTCCGCGCACAGCGGATCGTTCGCGTCGTCGGCGGGCTGCATCGAGACCGTGGTGGCGCAGCCGGTGAGCGTCAACGCCGTCAGCACGGCCAGGAGGACGGCGGTCGGGCGCGGGCGGGGCACCACTCCAGGCTAGCGTGGAGGCATGCCAGGCGATGACGGGGAGACGGTCGGCGGATCGAGCGAACGCGTGGTGCTGGCCCGCATCCTCGGCGCGCTGCGGGGCTCGTCGCGAGCCCTCGTCGGGCCGGGCGACGACGCCGCCGTGCTCGCCGCGCCGGACGGCCGTGTCGTCGTCACGACGGACACGCTCGTACACGGCCCCGACTTCCGCCTCGCCTGGTCGAGCGGCCGCGATCTCGGCTTCAAGGCCGCGGCCGTGAACCTCGCCGACGTCGCCGCGATGGGCGCGCGGCCGACCGCGCTGTTCGTCGCCCTCGCGGCGCCCGAGGCGACGCGGCTGCGGTTCTTGGAGGACCTCGCCGCGGGGCTCCGCGAGGCCTGCGACGAGCTCGCCCCGGGCTGCGCCGTCGAGGGCGGCGACCTCACGGTCTCGGACACCCTCACGGTCGCCGTGACGGCGGTGGGGGTGCTGGACGGGCGGGAGCCGGTCCTCCGCTCCGGAGCCCGGCCCGGCGACGTCGTCGCGGTCGCCGGCGCGCTCGGGCAGGCCGCGCGGGGGCTCGCCGTGCTGTTCGACCGGTTCCGCGACGATCTCGGCGAACCGGTCCCCGTCGACCTCGCCGCGCTGTCACCGGAGGAGCGTGCGGCGCTGACGGCGCAGCTGCGGCCCGCCCCGCCCATCGCGCTGGGGCCCGTCGCGGCGGATGCCGGCGCGACGGCGCTCATGGACGTGTCGGACGGCCTCGTGCTCGATGCGACCCGGATGGCGGAGGCCTCGGACGTGACGATCGCGCTCGAGAGCCCCGGCGATCCGCTCGCGCTCTCCGGCGGTGAGGACCACGCCCTCCTCGCGACGTTCCCGGCCGGCGTCCCCCTGCCGGAGGGCTTCCGCCCGGCCGGCGTCGTGGCGCCGCGCGGCGCGCACCCCGTCACCGTCGGCGGCGCCCCGCCCGCGGGCCGGGGCGGCTGGGACCCCTACCAGGACTGGGACGCACACCGCGGCTGACGCGGCCGGGCGTCCGGCTCGCACGCCGGGCGCCGCATGCGGCTCGCGGCCGCGAGAAACCACATCCGGCGTGAGAAACCACGCCAGAGCCGGTTTCTCATGCTCGATGTGGTTTCTCGGGCGGGTGGGCGGCCGGGGCGGGCGGGTAGGCGTGGGCGGGGCGTCAGGGCGTGGTCGCCCACCAGACGGCGGTGTCGCCGTAGCGCTTCGAGCGCTCCAGGACGAGGCCGGGGGGAAGTGCCGGCTCGGGCGAGCGCGCGGCGCGCTCGATGACCACCGTGGCCTCCTCGGCGAGACGGGGGACGAGCAGGGCGAGGGTCGCGGCGAGCGCCTCGTCGTCGACACCCTCGTACGGCGGATCGAGGAACACGAGGTCGTAGGGGCCGCGCGGCAGCTGCAGGAAGGCGTCCGCCGTCATCCGGTGCACCCGGGCGGCGGCACCCGGCACCGCCTTCGCGACGGCGCGGGCATTGCGCTCGGCGACCGCCGCGGCGCGCGGCGCCTTCTCCACGAGATCGGCGGATGCCGCGCCGCGGCTGAGCGCCTCCAGCGCGAGGGCGCCCGAGCCGGCGTACAGATCCAGCACGGCGGCGCCGCGCAGTCGGTCGGCGGACTCCAGCGAGCCGAACAGCGACTCGCGGACCCGGTCGCTCGTCGGCCGGGTCCCGGCATCCGGCACCGCCAGGGTGAGCGACCCGGCGAGCCCCGCGATGATCCTCGTCACCTGTTCACGATATCGGCGCGCCGCTCTCGTCGCGCAGCCGCGGTTCGGTGCGTAGGTGCGGGCGGAGGCCCGCCTTGTCGGCGTAGAAGGCGCGGATGCGGTCCATGTCGGTGGCCACGTCGCCGGTCAGCTCGATCGTCGGGCCGAGGCCCGTCGTCATCGTCGTCCGGTCCACGAAGCCCAGGGTCACCGGCATTCCCGTCTCGCGCGCGATGCGATAGAAGCCGGACTTCCAGTACGTGTTGCCGCCGCGCGTGCCGTCCGGGGTCACGACGAGGCCGAAGACCTCGCCGGCGTGCGCACGGTCCACGACCTCGGTTACGACGCCCGCGGCGTCGGATCGGTCGACGGGGATGCCGCCGAGCCGCCGCATGATCGGTCCGCGCCACCCCCGGAACAGCGAGTCCTTGCCGAGCCAGCGGATCGGGATCTCCAGGCGCCACGCGATGGCGAGCATGAGGACGAAGTCCCAGTTCGAGGTGTGCGGTGCCCCGATCAGGAGCGTCGGGCGCTGCGGGGCCGGCTCCGTCTGCAGGGTCCAGCGGCTGAGCGACCAGTAGAGGCGGGCGACGGCGCGGCGGATCATGCTCACACAGTACGCGGCCGCGGGGGAGTGGCGTCCCCGACCGCTCGTAGACTCGGGGCATGCCGTCCGTGAGCCTCGAGTCCCGTCTGGACGGCGTCGTCGGAGGCAAGACGGCGTCCGCCCTGTCACGGGCGTTCGGGATGTCCACAGTCGGCGACCTCCTCGACCACTACCCGCGCCGCTACGCCCGGCGCGGCGAGCTGACGCCCATCGCCTCGCTGCCCGTGGGGGAGCAGGTGACGATCGTCGCCGAGGTGCGCTCGGTCTCCGTCCGCCCCATGCGCGCCCGCAAGGGGACGCTGCTGGAGGTCGTCATCAGCGACGGCCACGGCACGGTGAGCCTGACCTTCTTCAACCAGGCGTGGCGGCAGAGCGAGCTGAGAGTCGGGCGGCAGGGCATCTTCTCCGGCAAGGTCGGCGACTTCAAGGGCCAGAAGCAGTTCGCCCACCCCGACTACGAGATGTTCGACGACGAGGGGCAGGCGCGCACGAGCGCCGAGGCGAAGCAGAACCTCCCCATCCCGATCTACCCGGCAACGAGCACCGTCACGAGCTGGCAGATCGCGAAGACCGTCGAGATCGTCCTCGCCGTCCTCGGCGACGTCCCCGACCCGCTCCCCGACGACCTCCGGCAGCGCCTCGGCCTGCTCGATGCCCGCACCGCCCTCCTGCGCATCCACGCCCCCGAGCTTCCCGACCAGATCGAGCAGGCCCGCGAGACCCTGCGGATGCACGAGGCGTTCGTGCTGCAGGTGGCGCTCCTGCAGCAGCGCCAGTTCGTCCGCATGCTCTCCGCGACCTCCCGGCCGGCCGGCGACCTCCTCGCCCGCTTCGACGCGGCGCTGCCGTTCGAGCGCACCCCCGACCAGGTGTCGGTGGGCGACACGATCGCCGCCGACCTCGAGGGAGCGTGGCCGATGAACCGGCTCGTGCAGGGCGAGGTCGGTTCCGGGAAGACCCTCGTCGCGCTCCGCGCGATGCTGCAGGTCGCCCAGTCGGGCGGGCAGTCCGCGCTCATCGCGCCGACCGAGGTCCTCGCGGGCCAGCATGTGCGCTCCATCGCGCGGATGCTGGGCCCTCAGCTCGCGCCGGAGCTCATGCCGACGCTCCTCACCGGCCAGCAGCCCGTCGCCGAGCGCCGCAAGGCGGCGCTGCGCGCGGCGGCGGGGCAGGCGCGCATCATCGTGGGCACCCACGCGCTGCTGAGCGAAACGACGACGTTCGCCGACCTCGGCCTCGTCGTCGTCGACGAGCAGCATCGGTTCGGCGTGGAGCAGCGCGAGACGCTCCGCGCGAAGGGGACCTCGCCGCACGTGCTCGTGCTGACCGCGACGCCGATCCCGCGCACCGTCGCCATGACCGTCTTCGGCGACCTCGACGTCTCCACGATCCGCACCCTGCCCGCCGGGCGCGCCGGTATCTCGAGCTTCGTCGCCCCGCTGGATGAGAAGCCGGGCTGGTTCGCGCGCGTGTGGGAGCGCGTCGCGGAGGAGGTCGCGCAGGGGCGGCAGGCGTTCGTCGTCTGCGCCGCGATCGACGCCGAGGCGAACGCGAAGGACGCGAAGGACGACGGCGCGGAGCCGCCGACGCTCGAAGGGGAGCAGGAGCGCACCCGCTGGGGGGTCGTGCAGGTGCACGAGATGCTCGCGGGGCACCCCGCGTTCGACGGCATCCGGGTGGAGATCCTGCACGGCAAGATGCCCTCGGATCAGAAGGACGCCGTCATGCAGGCGTTCAGTCGCGGGGAGATCGACGTGCTCGTCGCCACGACCGTCGTGGAGGTCGGTGTGGACGTCCCGAACGCCTCGACGATGGTGATCCTCGAAGCCGACCGGTTCGGCGTCTCGCAGCTGCACCAGCTGCGCGGGCGGGTGGGCCGCGGCGCGATCCCGGGACTCTGCCTCCTCGTGACCGAAGCGCCGCAGGGCACGCCCGCCCGCGCACGGGTCGAGGCGGTCGCCGCGACGACGGACGGCTTCCAGCTCGCCGAGGTCGACCTCGAACTGCGCGGTGAGGGCGATGTGCTCGGCGACGCGCAATCGGGTGCACGATCGTCGCTGCGCCTCCTCCGCGTCGTCGCCGACGCCGACCTCATCGCGCTCGCCCGCGCCGCGGCGGAGCAGGTCCTCGACGAGGACCCGGCGCTCCTCCGCCACGCCGGCCTGGCCGCGGCGATCGGGCGCCGCGTCGGTCAGCAGGAGCGCGCGGCGCTGGCCAAGAACTGACCCGCCCGGCCGATAGGCTCGATGGCATGAACAACCGGATCGCCGTCGTCCCGGGATCGTTCGATCCGCCGACGCTGGGTCACATCGACGTCATCCGCCGGGCCGCGGCGCTGTACGACGAGCTGCACGTCCTCGTGGTGCACAACCCCGGCAAGGAGGCCATGCTGCCGATCGCGCAGCGGCTGAGCCTGCTGGAGCAGTCCATCGCCGAGGAGAACGTCGACGGCAACGTCATCGTCGCCTCGTGGAGCATGGGCCTGCTCGTCGACTACGCGACCGACGTGGACGCGGGGGTGCTCGTCAAGGGCATCCGCTCCCAGGTGGACGTCGCGTACGAGACCCCCATGGCGATCGTGAACCGGCATCTCGCGCAGATCGAGACGGTGTTCCTCCTGCCCGACCCCGCCCACGCCCTCGTCTCCAGCAGCCTCGTCCGCCAGGTCGCGGCGCTCGGCGGCGACGTGTCGCCGTTCGTGCCGGGCCCGGTGGCCCGCTTCCTGGACACCGGCGCGCGGGGACTCTGAGCCGGCGCACCTGCGCGGCGGGCCCCGGTGGTCCCGGCGCCGACTAGCATTGACGACCGTGGTCAGAAAGCATATGAACGGTCCCTTCGTCCTGTCGGTGCGCGACATCTCGCACCGCGCGGGCGAGATGCGCGAACACGACCTCGAGGTCGCCGCGCCCGCCAAATGGGGCGAAGGCCTGGTGTCCGTCCCGCAGGGGGAGCCCATCGACATCGCCGTCCGGCTGGAGTCCGTCCACGAGGGCATCCTCGTCACCGCCGACATCGCGACCCAGTACTCGGGCGAATGCGGACGCTGCCTGACCGAGATCACGCAGCCCGTCGAAGTCGAGATTCAGGAACTCTTCGGGTATCCTGGATCGGAAGCGACTGACTTCGAGGTTCAAGACGACCACGTGGATCTTGAAACTCCGGTCAGGGATGCGATCGTCCTGTCGCTTCCTTTCCAGCCGGTGTGCCAGCCGGATTGCCCCGGCCTCGATCCGGCCACGGGCGTGAAGCTGGCGCCGGATGCCGTGCCGGAAGCTCCGATCGACCCGCGTTGGGCCACGCTGAAGGCCCTCACCCCAGACCACGACGACGAGGCAGCGCGCCCCGCCGCCGACGACACAGAGAAGAGCTAGCCATGGCAGGTAACCCCCCGAAGCGGAAGGTCTCCCGCTCCAACACCCGTTCGCGCCGCGCCCAGTGGAAGGCGGCGCCCATCACGCTGACCACCACCGTGGAGAACGGCAAGGTCGTCTACAGCCGTCCGCACCAGGCCAAGGTCGTCACCGACTCGCAGGGCACGGAGCTGTTCCTGGAGTACAAGGGCCGCAAGGTCGCCGACGTCTGATCCTCGCGGCCCGCGCCGTGACTGAGGTCTCGCTCGAGCACCAGCTGCTCACCGACAAGCTCGGGGTCGACATCGACGCCGAGCTTCTGTCGCTTGCGCTCACGCATCGCTCGTTCGCGTACGAGAACGGCGGGATCGCGCACAACGAACGCCTCGAGTTCCTCGGGGACTCGATCCTCGGCCAGGCCGTGACAGTGCACCTGTACACGCGTCACCCGGGCCTGGAGGAGGGTGCGCTGGCCAAGCGTCGCGCGAGCGTCGTCTCGACGGTCGCGCTGGCCGAGGTCGCCCGCGGCATCGGGCTGGGTGCGCACCTGCGCCTCGGGCGCGGTGAGGACCAGACCGGCGGACGCGACAAGGACTCGATCCTCGCCGACACGATGGAAGCCGTCATCGGCGCGACGTTCCTCTCCGCCGGTCCCGATGCCGCGACGGCGCTCGTCCTCCGCCTCGTCGCGCCGCTCATGGCCGACCCGGAGCGCTACGGCGCCGCGATGGATCCGAAGACGAGCCTGCAGGAGCTCGCGGCGCGCATGAATCTCGCGCCGCCGCAGTATGTCGTCGTGGCCGCCGGCCCCGACCACCACCGCGTGTTCACCGCGACCGTCACGGTCGGCGACGTGGAGCGCGACGGCCGCGGCAGCAGCAAGAAGCAGGCCGAGATGGCCGCCGCTCTCGCCGTGTGGCGCGAGCTGTCCGCCCGTGCCTGAGCTGCCGGATGCCTGAGCTGCCCGAGGTCGAGGTCGTCCGCGCCGGTCTCGCGCCCGCCGTCTCCGGCGCGACCGTGCTCGGTGTCACGGTCCTCGACGAACGGGCGCTCACGCGGCACACCGGCGACGGCGTCGACTTCGAGCGCGCGCTGACCGGGCAGGTCATCGAGACCGCCGCCCGCCGCGGCAAGTTCCTGTGGATGCCGGTGCGCGGCGCCGACGAGGCGGTCGTGGCACACCTCGGGATGAGCGGACAGCTCCTGCTGCGTGCGCCCGGCGCTGCCCAGGAGCGGCACGAGCGGATCCGGCTCGACATCGCGCATCCGGAGCACGGCGATCTCGCCGTCGTCTTCGCCGACCAGCGCACGTTCGGCTCGCTCGCCCTCGACGCCCTCGTGCCGACCGCCGACGGCGCCCCGGGCGGGTGGGGGACCGACGCGGCGACGGTGCCGACCCAGGTCGCGCACATCGCCCGCGACCCGCTGGATCCTGCCTTCGACGACGCCGCGTTCGTCACGGCGACGCGGCGGAAGAAGTCGGCGGTCAAGCGCGTGCTGCTGGACCAGACCGTCGCGAGCGGCATCGGGAACATCTACGCCGACGAAGCGCTCTGGGCCGCCCGCATCCACCCGGAGACATCCGCGGCAGGCATGTCGCCGCGGACGGTCCGGCGGCTCCTCGCGGAGGTCCGCACGGTGCTCGAGAAGGCGCTGGCGGAGGGCGGCACGAGCTTCGACGCGCAGTATGTCAACGTCAACGGGCAGGCCGGCTACTTCGCGCACTCGCTCAACGCCTACGGTCGCACGGGTCAGCCGTGCCCGCGGTGCGGGCACCCGATCGTGCGGGTCGGGTTCATGAACCGGTCCAGCCACTATTGCGCGCACTGCCAGCGACGCCCCCGCGTGGTCAGCTGACCCGCTGCCACGCGCCGGCGACGGTGAGCGGCGTGAAGCCGAGTGCCTCGTTCACGTCCAGCATCGGGCGGTTCTCCTCCGCGTTGAACGTCGTGATCACGGGCGACTGCGGCACGAGCTCCCGCCAGCGCAGGATGTTCGCGCATTTCACGAGCGTCCCGAGGCGGTGACCGCGATGCTCGCGGAGCACGAGGGTGCCCCACTGGTTCGTCGGGCGCGTCCGGTCGGCGCCGATCGTCAGCTCGTTGTAGGCGACGAGCCGGCCGGTCGGGACGTGCTCGACCACGGCCACCGAGACGAGCAGTCCGCCGGCGCGGAGCCGCTCGTCACGACGCGCGACGCGCGCGGCATCCCACGTCTCCTCCGTCACGGTCAGCCCGGCGAAGGGCGCATCCGTCGACATCCGCGAGATGACGTGCGCGAACTCCGCGCGCCACGGCGCGGGGGTCGGCGACGTCCACGTCCGCAGACGGTAGTGCGGGCCGGCCGCGGCCTCGGCGGACGCGAACAGCTCCTGCACGCGGTCCAGGGGAGCGGTGAGATCCAGGATGCTGTTGCGCTCGACCTGCTGCAGCGTGAAGCCGTGGTCGCGGTAGAACCGCGAGTACCGGTCGACCGGGACGGAGCCGAAGCCCGTGGGGGAGCCGATCCGCTCGCCGCCGGCATCCGCGCGGTGCAGTGTGTAGGTCTGCACGTGCGTGCGTCCGAGGCGCGCGGCCTCGGCGAGGAGCCGCTGCAGCAGTGCGTCCTCGACGGCGCCGTCGCGCCGCGCATCCGGCAGCGCCAGCAGGTCGAACTCCAGTTCGGTGGCGCCCTTCTCCCGCGGCGCGGTCAGCGCGAGGGCTCCCGCCGGGCGGCCGTCCTGCCAGGCGAGGAACCCCGCCTGCAGGCGGTCGGTCTGGTCCTGCCAGGCGGGCAGCATCTCGGCGGCATCCCAGCGGAGATGGTCGAGGCCCAGGTCGTGGTGCAGCGCGGTGTTGAAGACGTCGGCCAGCGCGCGGAAGTCGCGCGCGTCGTCCCCGTCGATGTGCCGCGGCACTCCGACGGGGACGACGACCGGACGCTCCGTCCCGAGGACGGTCACGGCAGGACCTTCTTCCAGGCGCCGTTGTAGGACACCGGGACGAACCCGATCGCCTCGTTGATGTCCAGCATCGGCCGGTTCTCCTCGGCGTTGTAGGTGATCACCTTCGGGGACTCCGGCGCGATCTCGGTGCGCCAGCGCGCCAGGCCCGCGCACTTCACGAGCTGCCCGAGCCTGTGGCCGCGGTGCTCCTTGAGCACGAGGGTGTCCTCCTGGCTCGTCGCGAGCGTCCGGTCCGGTCCGATGGCCAGCTCGTTGAAGGCGACGATGGCTCCCGAGTCGATGTGCTGCGCGACCGTGACGAGCACCGTGCGGCCGCCGTCGAGGTAGCGCTGGTCGTGCAGCCGAACGCGCTCGGCATCCCAGGTCTCCTCGTCGAACTCGAGTCCGGCGGCGGGTGCATCCGTCGACATGCGCGACTTCGTCCAGGCGTACCCGTCGATGTACTCCTCCGGCGTGGGCGGGCTCCACTGGATGACCCGGTAGCCCGTCGCCTTCGCCTCCGCCTCGGCGAGGAGGCGCTGCACCGTCGGGGCGGACGTCACCAGGTCGAGCTCGCTCTTGCGCTCGATCTGCTCGAGCGTGTACCCGTTGCGGAGGTAGAACCGGGCGACGTCGTCCTCGGGGATCTCCCCGAAGCCCGTCGGCGGCGTGAGGCGGCGGCCCGGCGCGTCGGGGTGCGTCGCCCACGACTGCAGCACGGTCCGGCCGTGCTCCCGGGCCGCCTCCTCGACGAGGGCGTACCCCGCCGTGCCGATGCCGCGCCCGCGGTGCGAGCGCTGCAGCTCCACGAGCCAGTAGGCGTTCTTCGACCCGTCCTCCAGGGGAAGGTCGACGCCGACGCGGCCGACGATCGCACCTTCGGCCACGACGAGCCACATGAGCCGGATCTCGTGCGGGTCCGGCGCGTAATGCGGGAGAAGCTCCTGCGGCGTGAGGTCGTCGTCGGCGTTGCCGTTGATCTCGGCGTAGACGGCGTTGCGCACGCGCACCATCTCGACGAAGTCGGCGTCGTCCGCGTCGCCGATCGCGGCGGGGACGGTCAGGCGCCGGAACTCGACGCCCGTTGTCGTCGTCTGCATGTCATTTCCGTTCTGTGGGATGCCGGGGTGACCGGTCATCGGCTGTTCGGGAGGAGGAGGCGCGCTCGCGCCCACTCCTGCTCGCGGATCCGGCGGTCGCGCAGGAGCCGGTGCGCCTGCGCGCCGGCGGCGCGGTCCCGGTTGTCGGTCGGCCGTGTGCTCCACAGGAGCAGAGCCAGGGCGATCCGCATGGCGATGCGGTCGGGGAGGGACGTGCGCGGGGCACGGCCCGGAAGCTGCAGCGGATCGGGGATGCCCGACGGGCGCTGCGGCGCAAGGAGAGTACTCATGGGGGTTCTCTTTCGGAGTGGGTGAAGGATGCCGCGAAACGCGGCGGAGATCGTGCCGCAGCACGAAGGGGAAGGCCGAGCGCCGATCAGGACGAGGCCGGATGGGCGGAGACCGCGAGCCCGAAGAGGACGGAGTCCTCCTGTGCGGACGTCAGCAGGCGGCGCGAGCGCTCAGGCTCGGGAAGGCGCCGAAGGAGCCGGTCCCCGGACGCATGAACGCCGGAGCGAACGCTCCGGTGGTGGCGGTGATGGTCATCATTTCGGGGACCTCCTTTCTCGACTTCAGACGCGATCAGTGACGATAGACCCGACTCGCCCTCCGCGTCAAGAGGGCACGGCGTGCGGTGGGCTACGGTGGACCGGACACTCATGTCGGGAGGCTGGCCGGATGCACCTGAAGAGCCTGACGCTCAAGGGCTTCAAGTCGTTCGCGCAGCCGACCACGTTCGCCCTCGAGCCGGGCGTCACGTGCATCGTCGGACCCAACGGATCGGGCAAGTCGAACGTCGTCGACGCCCTCGCCTGGGTCATGGGCGAGCAGGGCGCGAAGACGCTCCGCGGCGGCAAGATGGAGGACGTCATCTTCGCCGGGACGGCGACGCGCGGCCCGCTCGGCCGCGCCGAAGTGCAGCTCACCATCGACAACAGCGACGGCGCCCTGCCGATCGAGTACAGCGAGGTGACGATCAGTCGCACGCTGTTCCGCAACGGGGCGAGCGAATACGCGATCAACGGCGACACGTGCCGGCTGCTGGACGTGCAGGAGCTGCTCAGCGACTCCGGTCTCGGCCGGGAGATGCACGTCATCGTCGGACAGGGGCGCCTCGACACCGTCCTCCAGGCCTCGCCGGAGGAGCGTCGCGGGTTCATCGAGGAGGCCGCCGGCATCCTCAAGCACCGCCGACGCAAGGAGAAGACCCTCCGCAAGCTCGACGCCATGGAGGCGAACCTCACCCGCCTGAGCGATCTGGCCGGCGAACTGCGCCGGCAGCTGAAACCCCTCGGCAAGCAGGCCGAGATCGCCCGCGAGGCGGCGACCATCGCCGCGGTCGTCCGCGACGCGAAGGCCCGGCTCTACGCCGACGACCTCGTCTCGCTGCGCACCCAGCTCGCCGATCATGCCCGCAACGAGCAGGAGCGGCACGGGGAGCGCCTCGTCCTGCAGGACGAGGCCGAGCAGCTCAAGGTCCGCATCGAGTCCCTCGAAGCGCAGCAGCGATCGGAACTCGTCGACAAGGCCCGCGCCGTCGCGTTCTCCCTCGAGCAGGTCCAGGAGCGGCTGCGGAGCCTGCACTCCCTCGCCGGGCAGCGTCTCGCGCTGCTCGAGGACGACGGGCAGCTCGCGATCGAGGTGGCCACGGTCGGCCAGGCCGCGATCGACGAGGCCCGCGCCGAGATCGACGAGATCGCGAGCGGGCTGGGTGCCGCACAGGATGCCGCCGCGGCGGGGTCGCGTGACGTCATCCGGGCGCGTGCCGAGCTGGACGCCCTCGACGTCGACATCGCCGCGCAGAGCGCCCTGGTCTCCGAGCACGACATGCGCCTGGCGGCATTGCGGGGCACCGCGGAGGCCGCCGCCTCCCGCCTGGACGCCGTCCGCGCCGCCGTGGAACGGCAGCAGCGGGCACTGGATGCGGCCCTGCAGCGCCGCGACGAAGCCGCTGAGGTCCTCGCCGGCGTCGACCCGGACCTGGTGCCGGAGAGCTCCTCGGCCGAGCATGCCGCCGGCTACGAGCGCAGTCAGCGCGAGGCCACCGACCTCGAGGCGAAGGTCGGCGGTCTGCGGGAGCGGCTGCACGCCGCGGAGCGCGAGGTCGAGTCGCTGACGGCCCAGACCGCCGCGCTCGGCCGGGCCCTCGACATCCGCAACGCCGCCGCCGAGCTCATCGCGCGCGGCGGGCGCGGCATCCGCGGACTCGTCGGCGACGCCGTCAAGGTCACCCCCGGCTACGAGGCGGCCATCGCCGCCGCCCTCGGCTCGCTCGCCGAAGGCGTGCTCGTCGACGACGTCGACGCCGCGCTCGAGATGGCGCGCACGGCCCGTGACGCCGACCTCGGCTCCGTCGACATCGCCGTCGCGGCCGGTCGCGCTCTCGCCGACCTGCCGTCCGGCGTACCGGGGGTCGTCCTGGCCCGTGACGTCGTGACGGCGCCGGAGGGTGTCCTCGGCGTGCTCGCCGCCGTGGGGATCGTCGACGACCTCGATGCCGCGCACGCCGCCGGGCGCGCACTGGCGGATCAGGGCGCCGGTCCGGTCACGATCGTCACCCGCGCCGGGGAGATCGTCACGGAGTACACCGTCCGTGCGGGATCGGGTGCGGGACGCTCGCGCCTCGAGCTCGCCGCGGAGCGGGACGCTGCCGCCGAGCGCCTCGGCGAGATCGCCGTCGTCGCCGACTCGCTCCGCGAGGCGCTGGCCGACGCGCAGGCCGCCTGGGACGACGCCCGCCGCCGCACCCGCGAGGCGCTGGAGACCCTCCGCGCCCACGACGCCGCGCTGGCGGCGCACACCGAGCAGGTCAACCGCGCGACCCTCCGCCACGAGGCGGCCCTGGCGGAGTGCGAGCGGCTGGAGGCCGGCGTCCGCCAGGCACAGGCCGCCGTCGCCGACGCCGAGGCCTCCGCGCGCACCGCGGACGCGGCGCTCGCGAAGGCGCAGGACGCGCCGCGTCCCATCCTCGACGCCTCCTCCCGCGACGAGCTCCTCGGGGCGCTCGAGGCCGCCCGCGATGCCGAGATGCGCGCCCGGCTGGACGTCGAGACGCTCAAGGAACGCGTCCGCGCCGGCGAAGCGCGCGTCGCCCAGCTGGAGCGGCAGCGCGAGCGCGAGCGCGCCGCCGCCGAGGAAGCGGCCCGGCGCGCCGTCATCCGCCGCGCCCAGCGCGAGCTCGCCGCCGAGGTCGCCGATCAGCTGCCGCCGCTCCTGGAGTCCGTCGACCGGTCCGTGACCCAGGCACGCGTCGAGCTCGCCCTCGCCGAGCAGTCCCGCACCGCCGTGACGGCGGAGCTGGCGCAGCTGCGCGCGCAGGACGCCGCCGTTCGCGAGCGGCTGAGCCGGCTCACCGAGAGCGTCCACGGCCTCGAGCTCCAGATGCACGAGAAGCGCCTGCACGTCACGAGCCTGCTCGAGCGCGTCGCGTCCGAACTCAGCCTCGACGAGAACATTCTCGTTTCGGAATATGGTCCCGACCAGCCGATTCCGGCCGACACTGAGGACGGCGAGCCCGTCCCGTACGACCGCGACCGCCAGCGCAAGCGCCTCGCCGACGCGGAGCGGAAGCTCGCCCAGCTCGGCCGCGTCAACCCGCTCGCGCTCGAGGAGTTCGCGGCGCTGGAACAGCGGCACGCGTTCCTCACGGAGCAGCTCGCCGACCTGACGCAGACCCGCACGGACCTGCTCACGATCATCGACGAACTCGACGAGCGGATGCAGACGATCTTCCTGGCCGCGTTCGAGGACACCAAGACCGCCTTCGGCGAGGTCTTCCCGATCCTCTTCCCGGGCGGCGCCGGGAGCATCTCGCTGACGAACCCGGACGACCCGCTCACGACCGGCATCGAAGTCGCCGTGCGTCCGGTCGGCAAGAAGATCGAGCGGCTGTCGCTCCTCTCCGGCGGCGAGCGGTCGCTGGCGGCCGTCGCGCTGCTGACGGCCATCTTCAAGGCGCGGCCGAGCCCGTTCTACATCCTCGACGAGGTCGAGGCGGCGCTCGACGACGCGAACCTCGGTCGCCTCCTCGGCGTCTTCGAGCAGCTCCGCGAATCGAGCCAGCTCATCGTCATCACCCATCAGAAGCGGACGATGGAGATCGCCGACGCCCTCTACGGCGTCTCGATGCGGCAGGACGGCGTCTCCGCCGTCGTCGGGCAGCGCGTGCGCGAGCGCGAAGCCGTCTGAACCGTAGGCTGGAGACATGGCGGAGAACTCCTGGTCGCTCGGTCGCGCGCTGCGCGGCATGTTCGTCAAGCCCACGATCGACGAGACGACCTGGGAGGACCTGGAGACCGCCCTGCTGACGGCGGACTTCGGCCCGGATGTCACCGAGCGCCTCATCGACGAGCTGCGCGAGAAGGTGGACCGGTTCCGCACGACCGACCCGCGCGACCTGCAGCGGATGCTGAAGGAGACCCTCGAGGAGCACTTCGCCAAGTTCGACACGACGCTGCGCCTCACCGAGCGCCCCGCCGTCGTCCTCGTCGTCGGGGTCAACGGCGTCGGGAAGACGACCACGATCGGCAAGTTCGCGAAGTACCTGCAGCGCTTCGGCCGCACGGTCGTCGTCGGCGCCGCCGACACCTTCCGCGCGGCGGCCGTCGACCAGCTCGCGACGTGGGCCGAGCGCGGGGGAGCGGCGATCGTGCGTCCTCAGCAGGAGGGCCAGGACCCGGCATCCGTCGCCTTCCAGACCATCGACTACGCCAGGCGCACCGGCACGGAGATCGTCCTCGTCGACACGGCGGGGCGTCTGCACACCAAGGGCGGGCTCATGGACGAGCTCACCAAGATCCGCCGCGTCATCGAGAAGCAGGCGCCCATCAGCGAGGTGCTCCTCGTGCTGGACGCCACGACGGGTCAGAACGGCGTCATGCAGGCGGAGGCCTTCCTCCAGCACGCCGGCGTCACGGGTCTCGTCCTGACCAAGCTCGACGGCTCCGCCAAGGGCGGCTTCGTCCTCGCGGTGCAGGAGCGCACCGGAATCCCGGTGAAGCTGCTCGGCCAGGGCGAGGGCATCGGCGACCTCACAGGCTTCACGCCGCACGTCTTCGCCGCCGCGCTCGTGGACTGATCCGGCGATTCGGCGTGGCCGGGGTCGCGTCCGGGTCGCGAGGCTGGTTTCATGGGCGTATGGCGATCGAGCACGACTACTTCGGACTCCTCGAGTCCGGACCCGACGGATCGATCTTCTGGTCCGAGAGCGTCGACCTCGGCGACCAGAGGGTCACCGTCGACCTGACCGCGCCCGATCAGGACGACGTCTCCGCCGCCGCGCTGGACGTCGCGGCGGCCATGATCTCCTCGATCGAGGACATCGACATGCAGGCGCGCAACGCGATGGTCGACGAGCTCGACGATCGCACGAGCGAGGTCATCGAGTACATCCTGCAGCAGCAGGAGCAGCTGGGCGAGAGCATCGAGGATGTCCTCGTGGACATCTCCGGCGACGTGCACGTGGACATCATCCGGTCGCTGCAGCTGGTGAGCATGACGATCCTCGCCGATGAGCACGGCGGCTCGGACCCCTTCGCGGTCCTCGAATACGCGCTCGACCCGGACGCGACCGACGAGGTCCTCCTCGTCAACCTCACCTCCGACGGCGCGGTCCAGTCGGTCACGAGCGCCGACTGAGCCGCACCGCCCGAGTTCAGACCGCCTGGGCGAAGGTCGCCCCGTCGCGGGCGATGTCGGCGGCGAGGTGGGCGAGGTCCTCGGGGATCTCGCGTCCCTTGGAGAGCATCGACTGCGCCCAGAGACGGCCCGCGCGGTAGGAGGAGCGCACGAGGGGGCCGGCGAGGACGCCGAGGAAACCGATCCGCTCGGCCTCGTCCTTGAACGCGACGAACTCGTCGGGCTTGACCCAGCGGGCCACCGGCAGGTGCCGGGGCGAAGGCCGCAGGTACTGCGTGATGGTGATGATGTCGGTGCCGGCGTCGTGCAGGTCCTGCAGCGCCTGGACGACCTCCTCCGGCTCCTCGCCCATCCCGAGGATGAGGTTGGACTTCGTGATGAGGCCGGCGTCGCGCGCGCGGGTGAGGACGCCGAGGGAGCGGTCGTAGCGGAACGCGGGGCGGATGCGCTTGAAGATGCGCGGGACCGTCTCGACGTTGTGCGCGAAGACCTCGGGGCGCGCGTCGAACACCTCGTCCAGGAGCACCGGGTCGCCGTTGAAGTCGGTGGCGAGGATCTCCACGCCGGTGCCGGGGTTGTCGGCGTGGATGCGCCGCACCGTCTCGGCGTGCAGCCACGCGCCGCCGTCCGGCAGGTCGTCCCGCGCCACGCCGGTGACCGTGGCGTAGCGCAGCCGCATCCGCCGCACGCTCTCGGCGACCCGGCGGGGCTCGTCGGTGTCGTAGTCCGCCGGCTTGCCGGTGTCGATCTGGCAGAAGTCGCACCGCCGCGTGCACTGCGAGCCGCCGATGAGGAACGTGGCCTCGCGGTCCTCCCAGCACTCGTAGATGTTGGGGCAGCCCGCCTCCTGGCAGACCGTGTGCAGCCCTTCCTCCTTCACGAGCGAATGCAGGGCCTGGTACTCGGGGCCGAGCTTCGCCTTCGTCTTGATCCATTCCGGCTTCCGCTCGATCGGGGTCGCGGCGTTGCGGACCTCGAGGCGGAGGAGCTTCCGTCCGCCCGGCGCGGCCGCCGCCGGCGACGCCGGACCGGTGCCGCAGGCGCTCACGCGGCGACCTCCGCCGCGGAGACGCCTGCCGAGACGGCTGACGAGGCGGTGCGGAAGGCGGAGGCGACGGCGTCCACGACGTCGGCGGGGGAGAGGTGGGCGCCCGCGGCCTCGCTGAGCGTCGTGACGCCGGCATCCGAGATCCCGCACGGGACGATCCGGGAGAACGCGGCGAGGGAGTTGTCGCAGTTCAGGGCGAAGCCGTGCATCGTGACGCCGCGCTGCACGCGCACCCCGATCGCGGCGACCTTGTCCTCGGACAGCGGCCGGCGCACCCACACGCCGCTGCGCCCCTCGACCCGGTGCCCCGCCACGCCATAGCCGCGCAGCACGCCGATCAGCACCTCCTCCAGCATCCGGACGTGCGCCACGACATCGACGGGTTCCGGGAGCCGCACGATCGGGTAGCCGACGAGCTGGCCGGGCCCGTGCCACGTGATCTTTCCGCCGCGGTCGACGTCCACGACCGGTGTGCCGTCGGTGGGGCGCTCGTGGCGCGCCGTGCGGGCACCTGCCGTGTAGACGCTCTCGTGCTCCATGAGCAGCAGGGTGTCGGGCCGTTCGCGGGCGACGACGGCGGCGTGGACCTCGCGCTGCAGCGCCCAGCCGTCGAGGTAGGGGACGAGGTCCGGCGCGAGGCCGACCGTCTGGACTTCGAGCATGACGCTCCTCCGGATCGCGGGGACGGGCGTTGATAGACCGCGTCCAACAATACCTGCTCGTTACGATGGGCGCGTGACCAGCGGACGACCCAGGGCCTCCTCGCGCGACACGCTCGCCGACGCCGCCTGCGAGCTGTTCCTCGAGCAGGGTTACGACGCCACGACGGTGACGGACATCACGCGGCGTGCCGGCGTCAGCCGATCCAGCTTCTTCAACTACTTCGGGTCGAAGGCCGACATCCTGTGGGGCGGGCTCGACGAGCGGATCGCGGAACTCGAGGAGCGGCTGCGCGCGGAGGCCGGAGCGGATGCGCCCGGCGACGTCCGCGCCGCGCTGACGGCCCTGGGCGTGACCGTCGCGGCGGACAGCCTCGCCCTCGCCGTGGCCAACAGCGAGGCGATGGGGCTCGTCGACGAGCTGCGGCGGGAGGCCGCGCTCCGGCAGGCGCGCATCGCCGTCGCCGTCGCCGACCGGCTCGAGCGGGCGGGGACGCCCCGCCTGGCCGCCGCCGTGGCGGGATCCGCGCACGCCGGCGCCGTGTGGGCGGCGATCGCGCAGTGGGCCTGTGTCGGCCCGGGGCGGACGGCGCTGCCCGCGCTCCTGGGCACGGCCCTCGCGGCCGCCGCCGTCACTGTGCCCGGCCCGGTCCGCCAGCTCCGCGTCGTCGCCCGCGCGGAGGATTTCGAGGACGCCCTCACCTTCTACCGCGACACGATGGGCATGCGCGAGCAGGACGCGTACGAGGGACCCGCGGGCGCGCGCGTCGCCATCCTGGACGCCGGGCGGGCGACGCTCGAACTCGCCAACGCCGCCCAGGTCGCGCTCATCGATGCCGTGGAGACCGACGGAGACGCACCGAGCGAGCCGATCCGCATCGGGTTCGAGGTCTCGGACACCGCCGTCGTGACCGACGCGCTCGTCTCCGGGGGCGCCCGGCTGGAGGCGGCGCCGCGCGTGACGCCGTGGCGTTCCGTCAACGCGCGCCTCCGCGCCCCGGCCGGACTGCAGGTCACGATCTTCCAGGAGCCCGCAGCGGAATCGGGCGCCGACGCGCGACGGTAGAATCGTCGGATCATGGCGACTTTCGGCACCCTCTCCGACCGGCTCACCGAGACCTTCCGCAACCTCCGCAAGAAGGGGCAGCTCACGCCCGCGGATGTGGACGGCACCGTCCGCGAGATCCGTCGCGCGCTCCTGGACGCCGACGTCGCGCTGACCGTCGTCAAGGAGTTCACGGCCAAGGTGCGCGAACGCGCGCTCGGCGACGAAGTCAACCGCGCGCTGAACCCGGCGCAGCAGGTCGTCCAGATCGTCAACGAGGAGCTCGTCGCGATCCTCGGCGGCGAGCAGCGGCGCCTCCAGTTCGCGAAGAACCCGCCCACGGTCATCATGCTCGCGGGCCTGCAGGGCTCCGGAAAGACCACCTTCGCCGGCAAGCTCGCGCGGATGCTGCAGAAAGACGGCCACACGCCGCTCCTCGTCGCCGCCGACCTGCAGCGCCCGAACGCGGTGAACCAGCTGCAGGTGGTCGCCGGGCAGGCCGGCGCCGCCGTCTACGCACCGGAGCCGGGCAACGGCACCGGTGACCCCGTCCGCGTCGCCCGCGACGGCGTCGAGACCGCGCGACGCCAGCAGCACGACGTCGTCATCATCGACACGGCGGGCCGGCTCGGCGTGGACGCGGAGCTTATGAAGCAGGCCGCCGACATCCGCAAGGCCACCGACCCCGACGAGGTCCTCTTCGTCATCGACGCGATGATCGGCCAGGATGCCGTCAACACGGCCAAGGCCTTCCAGGACGGCGTCGACTTCACCGGCGTCGTGCTGAGCAAGCTGGACGGCGACGCCCGCGGCGGCGCGGCGCTGTCCGTGGCATCCGTCACGGGACGTCCCATCATCTTCGCTTCCACGGGCGAGGGCCTGGACGACCTCGAAGCGTTCCACCCGGACCGCATGGCGAGCCGCATCCTCGACCTCGGAGACATCCTCACCCTCATCGAGCAGGCGCAGGCCGCGTTCGACGAGGAGGAGGCGCTCAAGGTCGCCGAGAAGCTCGCGACGGAGCAGTTCACCCTGGAGGACTTCCTCGGCCAGCTGCAGCAGATGCGCAAGATGGGCTCGATGAAGAAGATGCTCGGCATGCTGCCGGGCATGGGCCAGATGAAGCAGCAGCTCGAGGACTTCGACGAGCGCGAGATCGACCGCACCGAGGCGATCATCCGCTCGATGACCCCGGGGGAGCGCCGCAACCCCAAGGTCCTCAACGGCTCGCGGCGCCTGCGCATCGCCCGGGGCTCTGGCATGACCGTCACCGACGTCAACGCGCTCGTGAACCGCTTCGAGCAGGCCGCGAAGATGATGAAGACCGTCGCGCGCGGCGGTGTCCCCAACATCCCCGGCATGGGCCCCATGGGCGGCAAACCCGGCGCCTCCAGCAAGCGCGGCAAGCAGGCCAAGAGCCGTTCGGGTTCGCGGTCCGGCAACCCCGCCAAGCGCGCGGCGGAGAACGCCGGCATCGCGGCTGCGGCGCCCACGGGCTCCGGCTTCGGGCTCGGCGGCGGTGCGCCGCAGCCGACCGAGGCGGACCTCGCCGAGATCCAGAAGCTCTTCGGCAAGGGCTGAGCCTCAGCCCGCCGGGCGTCAGGGACGCAGCGTCGCCAGGTGGTCGCGCAGGGTCGGGCCCGCGCGGAACTCGCGGATGAGGTGCTGGACGACTTCCCGGAGATCGCCCTCCGCAGCGTCGGCCACCCGCAGCTGTCGCGCGTAGCTCGCGCCCTGCTCGACGATCGCACCGAGGCCCGCGAACTCGCGTGCGCAGTGCAGCTCCTCCGCGACCGGCATGAGCCGCTCCATCGTCTCGCGCAGGTGATCGGTGACGAGACGCTGCGTGCCGTCGTGGTCCACGATCACGCGGGCGTCGAGTCCGTACCGGGCCGCCCGCCACTTGTTCTCCCGGATGAACCAGGGCTGGATGGTGGGGAGTTCGCGGCCCTCGTCGAGCTCACGCGAGAAGTGCTCGACGAGCACCTGGACGAGGGCGGCGACGGCGGCGAGCTCGGGAAGGGTCGACATGCCGTCGCAGGCACGGATCTCGATGGTGCCCCAGCGCGGGGCCGGCCGGATGTCCCAGCGGACCTCCGTCGCGTCCTCGATGACCCCGGTGCGCACCATGTCCTCGAGATAGCCCTCGTACTGGCTCCAGTCGGCCAGGGGCCAAGGGAGCCCCGCCGTGGGCAGCTGCTGGAAGACGAGCGCACGGTTGGAGGCGTATCCGGTCCGGTCGCCGGCCCAGAAGGGGCTGGATGCCGAGAGGGCCTGCAGATGCGGGAGGTACACCGCCAGCGCGTTGATGATCGGGAACACCTTGTTGACATCGTCGACGCCCACGTGCACGTGGATGCCCCAGATCATCATGTTGCGCCCCCACCACTGGGTGCGCTCGATGAGCTTGTGATAGCGCGTCTTGTCGGTGATCTGCTGGTCGTACCACTGCGCGAACGGATGGCTGCCGGCGCACAGCAGCTCGAGTCCCATCGGGTCGGTGACCGTGCGGACCGTGGCGATCGCGTCGGCGATGTCGTCGACGGCCGCCGCCACCGTGTCGCCGACGCCGCTCGTGACCTCGATGGTGTTCGTCAGCAGCTCGCCGGTCACGGTATAGCGTTCCAGCGCGGTCGGCTCCTCGACCTGCGCGATGAGGTCGGGCGCGCGAGGCGCGAGGTCGCCCGTCGCCCCGTCGGCGAGCATGATCTCCCATTCGAGCCCGACCGTGGAGCGGGCGGATGTCGCAAACGGCACCGTCATCCGCTCAGTCTGACACGGCGCGCGGCGGCCGGTTCGCGGCATCCGTCCGGATCTGGCAAAATGGATCCTTGGACCACCCGCTCGACCCTCTAATCCGGCGGGGCGCGTCCACCCAGAGCTCCCGCCGGGTGTGCACCCCACGCTCCAGGCGACGTTCATCACCTCTTACACATTCAGGAGAATTGTGGCTGTCAAGATCCGTCTCAAGCGCCTCGGCAAGATCCGTGCGCCGTACTACCGCATCGTCGTCGCGGACTCGCGCACCAAGCGCGACGGTCGCGTCATCGAGGAGATCGGCAAGTACCACCCGACCGAGGAGCCCTCGTTCATCGAGGTCGACTCCGCGCGTGCGCAGTACTGGCTCTCCGTGGGCGCCCAGCCGACCGAGCAGGTCGCGGCGCTCCTCAAGCTCACGGGCGACTGGGGCACCTTCAAGGGCGACGCGAACGCCGTCTCGACGGTGAAGACCGCCGAGCCGAAGGCGGCCTTCTCGGTCGACGCCGGCAAGAAGTCGGTGCTCAAGCCCCAGGCCAAGAAGGCCGAGGCTCCCGCCGAGTCCAACACCTCCGACGCCGAGGCGCCCGCCGCCGAGGCCGACGCAGAGTAATCCGTTGCTGGCCGCCGCGCTCGAGCACATCGTCAAGGGGATCGTCGATCACCCCGACGATGTCACCATCAACGCCTCCTCGTCGCCGCGAGGCGACGTCCTCGAGGTGCGCGTGCACCCCGATGACCGGGGGCGTGTGATCGGGCGCGGCGGACGCACGGCCAAGGCGCTGCGGACGCTCGTGTCCGCACTGGCCGACGGAAAGCGCGTCCGCGTCGACGTCGCGGACGACTGAGATGTCCGCTGCGAAGCCGGCCCGCACGCAGCTGCGTGTCGGCCGTCTTGTCAAGGCGCACGGGCTCAAGGGCGCCCTCAAGCTCGAGCTGTACACCGACGACCCGGACGGGCGCTTCGTACCCGGCGCCGAGTTCACCCTCCAGGTGCCGGAGTCCTCGCCGTGGCACGGCAAGACCGTCACGGTCCGCGAGTTCCGCTGGATGAACTCGCACCCCGTCGTCTTCTTCGAGGACATCGACGACCGCGACGGCGCCGAGTCGATCGTGCGCGCGATCCTCTGGATCGATCAGGACGACGCGTCCGCGCCGGCCGAGGAGGACGCCTGGTACGACCACCAGCTCGTCGGACTCGAAGTCGTCCGCGACGGTGCGGTCGTGGGGCGCGTCGCGCGCGTCGATCACCTGCCGGCGCAGGACATGCTCATCGTCGCGCCCACCGGCCGCGACGGCGAGATCCTCGTGCCCTTCGTGAAGGCGATCGTGCCCGAGGTCGACCTCGCCGCCGGTCGCGTGACCGTCACGCCGCCTGCCGGTCTCTTCGAAGAGCTGCCGGACGACGAGGACACCGCCCCCGCCGAGGAACCGGCCGACGAGGACTGACGTGCGCATCGACGTCGTCACGATCTTCCCGGCGTTCTTCGACGTCCTCGAGGTCTCCCTCCTCGGCAAGGCCCGCGGCAGCGGCATCCTCGACGTCCGCGTGCACGATCTCCGCGACCACGCGCACGACCGTCACCGCAGCGTCGACGACACCCCGTACGGCGGCGGCGCCGGCATGGTCATGAAGCCGGAGCCCTGGGGCGAGGCGCTCGACGCGATCGCCGCGGACCCCGCCGCCCGCCCCGTGTTCATCTTCCCCTCGCCCGCCGGCGAGCAGTTCACGCAGGCCACGGCCCGCGAGCTCGCCGCGGTGCCCCACCTCGTCTTCGGCTGCGGTCGCTACGAGGGCATCGACGAGCGCGTCTTCGCGTACGCCGCGACGCTCGGCGAGGTGCGCCTGGTCAGCCTCGGCGACTACGTGCTCAACGGCGGCGAGGTGGCCGCGATGGCCATGATCGAGGCGGTCGGCCGGCTCATCCCCGGTGTCGTGGGCAACCCGGAGAGTCTCGTGGAGGAGTCCCACGAGGACGGCCTGCTGGAGTACCCGTCCTACACCAAGCCCGCCTCCTGGCGCGGCCGGGACGTGCCGGACGTGCTCCTCAGCGGCCACCACGGCCGCGTCGCGCAATGGCGCCACGACCAGCAGGTGCAGCGCACCCGCGAGCGACGGCCCGACCTCCTGCCGGAGTCAGTCGACGCCGAGGAATGAGCGGTCGGTCAGGACGATCGGTCCCGCATCGGTGATCGCGACGGTGTGCTCGGCGTGCGCGCCGCGGGACCCGTCCACGCTGCGCAGCGTCCAGCCGTCCGGGTCGGTGACGAGCTCGTCCGTCGTCTGCAGGAACCACGGCTCGAGCGCCAGCACGAGGCCCGCGCGCAGCGGGTAGCCGCGGCCCGGCTTGCCGTCGTTGGCCACGTGCGGGTCGCCGTGCATCTCCCGGCCGACGCCGTGCCCGCCGAAGTCGGTGTTGATGGCGTAGCCGTCCGCCCGGGCGACGCCGGCGATCGCATGCGAGATGTCGCCGATGCGGTGCCCGACGACCGCCGCATCGATCGCGGCCGCCAGGGCCCGCTCCGCGGTGTCGATGATGGCGAGGTCCTCGTCGCGGGGCGTCCCCACGACGAACGAGACGGCGGAGTCGGCGACCCACCCGTCGACGGACACCGCGAAGTCCAGCGAGACGAGATCGCCGTCACGGAGCGCGTAGTCGTGGGGGAGGCCGTGCAGCACGGCGTCGTTGATGGACGTGCAGATGACCTTGCCGAAGGGACTCGCGCCGAAGGACGGGTGGTAGTCGATGTAGCAGGACTCGGCACCCGCGCGGCGGATGAGGTCGTGCGCGCGCCGGTCGATCGCCAGCAGGTTCGTGCCGACCGTGGTCTCATCGCGAAGGGTCGCGAGGACCTCCGCCACGAAACGGCCCGCGGGCCGCATCGCCTCGATCTCGGCAGGCGTGCGCAACTCGATCATCCTGATCCTTTCCTCAGAGACCATTCTGACGGACCGGCGTAGCATCGAAGGCATGTGGCTGAGACGTGCGTTCTACCAATGGCTCCTGCCGGCGGCGCTGATTCTGCCGCTGTGGCTGCTGATCGGCTGGATCGCGTTCAGCGCGAGCGGCTGGGCGCTGCTCTGGGTCATCGTCATCGCCATCCCCTCCGTGCTCGTCGGCCAGGTGCTGCTGACGCTCCTCGCCCGCGCGCGCGGCACGGTCCGGCACACCCGCACCCTGTCGTGGTGGGATGTCGCCGGCTTCGGGCTCTGGCACCTCCTCACCATCGCGGTCGGATTCTTCTCCCCGGCCGCCTTCTGGCCGCTGCTGAGCGCCGCGATCGTGGTCTTCATCGGCCTCGTCTGGCTCATGCTGTGGCAGCTGTTCCGCGAGGCGAAGCCGGGTGCCGTGCTGCAGCGCGCGACGGACGGCGCCCGGTACATCCCGCCGCCCGCGCCGTCCCAGACCCCGCGGGAACCGCACGAGGTGATCGTCGTGACCGAGAAGCGGAGCACCGGCGACGCCTGAGCCGGTTTTGAGCGCACCGTCATCCATGGCAGAATGAATCTTTGTGCCCTGAACAGGCTCTGCCTCAGGGGAGCACGGCGCCGTCTCGGCTGCCAGGGGCACACTCCATCCTTTTCCCTCAACTCTCGCGATCGACCTGTGGCGGTCGCAGGAAGTGACGATCATGCAGATCCTCGACTCCGTCGACGCAGCATCCCTGCGCAACGACATCCCGGTGTTCGCGCCGGGCGACAACGTGAAGGTTCACGTCAACATCACGGAAGGCAACCGCTCGCGCGTCCAGATCTTCCAGGGCGTCGTCATCGGCCGCTCCGGCGATGGCGTGCGCGAGACCTTCACCGTCCGCAAGATCAGCTTCCAGGTCGGCGTGGAGCGCACCTTCCCGGTGCACAGCCCGGTCATCGACCACATCGAGGTCGTCACCCGCGGTGACGTGCGTCGCGCGAAGCTGTACTACCTCCGCAACCTCCGCGGCAAGAAGGCCAAGATCAAGGAGAAGCGCGACCGCTGAGACGCGGCGCGATCACCTCGTGATGCCCCGGGACCGTTCGTCGGTCCCGGGGCATCGCGCTGTCCGACGTGCGCGCGGCGGCACGCGCGGCAGCGCGGATGTGGGACCCTGGTAGGGCGGTCGCGGGGCGACCGGCAGATGTGTGTGCGTGTGAAGGACGGGAATGACTTCGGAGACGACGGCCCCGGCCGCTGATGCCGCGGGCGAACCCGCATCCCCGCGCCGGACGCACCGGTTCTGGCTGCTCGTCCGCGACGTGCTCGTGATCGTGCTCATCGCCGTCGTCGTGTCCTTCCTCGTCAAGACCTTCCTCGTCCGCTCGTTCTTCATCCCGTCCAGCTCCATGGAGCAGACGCTGCAGATCGACGACCGGATCCTGGTGGACGAGCTCACTCCCCGGTTCGGCGGCTACGACCGCGGCGACGTCGTCGTCTTCCGCGACCCGGGCGGCTGGCTGCCGCAGACGCCCGCCCCCGACCGCTCCTTCGCCGTCGAGGCCGTCGACTGGGTGCTCGCCCTCGTCGGGATCTCCGCACCGGACAGCAAGGACCACCTCATCAAGCGGATCGTCGGCGTCGCCGGCGACCATGTGGTGTGCTGCAACGTCCTCGGGCAGATCGAGATCAATGGCGTCCCCGTCGACGAGTCGGCGTACCTCAACCTCGCGGAGGGCCAGAGCGCTCCGGAGGACGTCCCGTTCGACGTCACGGTGCCGGACGGCTCGCTGTGGGTGCTCGGCGACAACCGCGACCACTCCCGCGACTCGCGCTACAACGTCGACCAGCCCTCGCGCGGCTTCGTGCCCGTCGACAACGTCGTGGGGCGCGCGTTCCTGCTCACCTGGCCGCTCTCGCGGTTCGGGTTCATCGACGCGCATCACGATGTCTTCGCCGGCATCCCGGACCCCGGGACGCCATGACCGTCGCGACCCCGAAGCTCACCGTCGAGCGGCGCCTGCTCAAGGAGCACGCCGTCGTCATCGCCTGCGACGAGGTCGGGCGCGGGGCCCTCGCCGGGCCCGTCGCCGTCGGTGCCGCCGTCGTGGACGCCGCGGGCGCCCGCCGCCGGATTCCCGAGGGCCTCCGCGACTCGAAGCTCGTCGCAGAGCACCACCGCGCCGCCGTCGCGGACCGGGCCGCCGGCTGGGTGAACGCCTCCTCGGTCGGGTGGGCGAGCGCCGCCGAGATCGACAGCGTCGGCATCATCCGCGCCCTGGGGCTCGCCGCGCTCCGCGCGATCGCCGACCTGCGCGCTCACGGCATCGTCCCGGAGGACGCCATCGTGATCCTCGACGGCAACCACGACTACATCACCCCGGCGGGGGGTGCCGGGCTGCGCGTCACCCCGATCATCAAGGCCGACCGCGACTGCGCGTCGGCGGCAGCCGCATCCGTCATCGCGAAGGTCGCGCGCGATGCCCTCATGACCCGGCTGCACGACGAGGTGCCCGTCTACCAGTGGGCGCGCAACAAGGGCTACGCGAGTCTCGAGCACCGCGAGGCGATCCGCTCGCACGGGCTGAGCGACCACCATCGCGCGTCCTGGGCGATCGGCGACGCCCCCACGCTCTTCTGACCCGCCCGGCGATGCCGGCGCCGCGACCGGGCGGTGACCTTGCCCTCCCGCGACCCTAGGATGGAAGCACCATGGACGACGAAGTATTCGAGGACTACGACCGCGAACTCGAACTGGCGCTCTACAAGGAGTACCGGGATGTCGTGTCGCAGTTCCAGTACGTTATCGAGACCGAACGGCGGTTCTACCTCGCCAACGAGGTCAACGTCGTCCGCCGGGACACCGAGCACGACTTCTACTTCGAGATCTCGATGCAGGACGTGTGGGTGTGGGACATCTACCGCGCCGACCGGTTCGTGAAGTCCGTGCGCGTGCTGACGTTCAAGGACGTCAACGTCGAGGAGCTGCAGCGCCGCGACTTCCAGCTCCCCGAGGAGCTCTCGCTCGACTGAGCATCGCCTCCTGCACAGGATGCCGCCGCAGCGGCCTCCTGCACGGATCCGGGACCCCGCGCCCTGACGAGGTGACCCGCTCGGGACGCTGTCGTCATGGCATTGAAGGACGAGCGGGGCCGAGCCGGTGAGGACCGTGCGGCGTCGTACCTGCGGGGCGGCGGATACCAGATCCTCGACCGCAACTGGCGCTGCCCCGCGGGCGAGATCGACATCGTCGCGGCGTCGCGGGAGGACCTCGTCGTCGTCGAGGTCAAGACGCGGCGGACGGAGTGGTTCGGGCATCCCTTCGAGGCCGTCGACGCGCGCAAGCGCGCGCGGCTGTGGCGGCTCTCCTGCGCGTGGATCGCCGCGCATCCGGCTGCCGCGCGGGGCAGGCGGCTGCGCCTGGACGTCATCGCCATCACGGGAGAGGATCCCGCCACCGCTGTCCTCGAGCACATCGAGGACCTCGCGTGAGCCTCGGGCGGACGTGGTCGGTGGCGCTCACCGGGCTCGTCGGCGACGTCGTCGAGGTCGAGGCCGACCTGTCGAACCAGACCCCGGGGTTCGCGATCATCGGGCTGGCCGACAAGGCGATCTCCGAAGCGCATCAGCGCGTGCACAACGCGTGCGCGAACAGCGACCTCGCCCTGCCGCGGCGCCGGCTGACCGTGAACCTCTCGCCGGCGAGCCTGCCGAAGCAGGGCACGGGGCTCGATCTCGCGATCGCCCTCGCGGCGCTCGCGACCGAGCACCCGATGGACCGGGACTCGCTCGCCGGCGCGGTGCACCTGGGCGAGCTGGGCCTCGACGGGCGTCTCCGGCCAGTGCCCGGCATCCTGCCGGCCGTCCTGGCCGCCGCCCGGGCGGGCTTCCGCCGTGTCGTCGTCCCGCATGCCTGCCGCTCCGAGGCGGAGCTGGTCGACGGCGTCGAGGTATTCGGCGCCGCGAGCCTCCGCGACGTCGCGCGCTGGCACGGCCTCGACGTCGCGGAGGTGGAGGAGGAGCCCGTCCCGTCCGCCGCCGCCGCACCGGAGGCGGAGACGGAACCGCCCGAGCTCGCCGAGGTGGTCGGGCAGCGCGACGCCGTGGATGCGCTCGTCGTCGCCGCGGCGGGCGGTCACCACCTCCTGATGAGCGGGCCGCCCGGCGCCGGCAAGACGATGCTGGCGCGGCGGCTCCCCGGCATCCTTCCCGATCTCGACGACACCGCCGCGCTGCAGGTGGCCTCGATCCGCTCGCTCGCGGGGCTTCCGGTCACGGGGCTCCCGCGCACGCCCCCGTTCGAAGCCCCGCACCACAGTGCGAGCGTCGCCGCGCTCGTGGGCGGCGGGAGCCGCGTCGTCCGCCCCGGCGCGATCGCCCGCGCCAGCGGCGGGGTCCTCTTCTTGGACGAGGCGGGGGAGTACAGCGGTCACGCCCTGGACGCTCTGCGTCAGCCCCTCGAGTCCGGCCGGATCGAGATCCACCGTGCGGGCTTCCGCGCCGCGTTCCCCGCACGGTTCCAGCTCGTCCTCGCGACGAACCCGTGCCCGTGCGGCGTGTACGGGGTGCCGGGTGGGACCTGCGTCTGCCCGCCGATGGCGATCCGGCGCTACCTCTCGCGGCTGTCCGGTCCGCTGCTGGACCGCATCGACATCGAGTTGGCCATGCAGCGGGTGTCCCTCGCGCAGATCACCGGGGCGGGCGGCGGCACGGAGACGACCGCCTCGGCGCGGGCACGCGTCGCGGAGGCGCGCTCCCGCGCCGCCCACCGGCTCCGTGAGACCCCGTGGCGGACGAACGCCGAGGTGTCCGGGGCGTGGCTGCGATCGGGACCGCTCGCGCCGGAGCCGCTCATCCGTCGCCCGCTGGATGCCGCGCTGCACCGCGGGTCGCTCACGCTGCGCGGGTTCGACCGCGTGCTGCGCGTGGCGTGGTCGGTGGCGGACCTCGCGGGGCGCGGCCGGCTCGAGGTGCCGGACATCGGCCGAGCGCTGTACCTGAAGAGAGGGACGCACGCATGAGGGGTACCGATCTGTCCATCGCCGCGGCGCGTGCGGCGCTGCGGGGGAGCCCCGGTGCACGGGGGGCCGGGGAGGACGAGGATGCCGCGCGGGACCGGTTCGCGCGGGGCATCTGGTCGGCGCTCACCGAGCCGGGCGACGGCACCGGCGGCGCGTTGCGCGACCGGTGGGGCGCCGCCGAGGCGCTCGCCATCGCAGTGCTGACGGACGGGCGCGAGGCGGAGGCCGCGGAAGCCGGCGTCGAGCCCGCCAGCCTGAAGAAGGCGAGGGAGCGCTGGCATCCCCGCGTCGAGGGCGTGGGCGAGACCTTCGCCGCCGCACGGCGCGCCGGAGCCGTCCTGCTGACGCCCGCCGATCCGCAGTGGCCCGCGGGCTTCGACGACCTGGGACCGCACGCGCCCGTCGCGCTGTGGACCCTCGGTGCGCCGGAGCGCCCGCTGACCCCGGGATCCGCCGTCGCGCTCGTCGGGGCGCGGGCGGCGACGGCGTACGGCGAGCACGTCGCGATGGAGCTCGCCGCAGAGCTGGGCGCGACGGGGACGACGATCGTGTCCGGCGCCGCGTACGGGGTCGACGGCTCCGCGCATCGCGCCGCCCTCCGCGTCGACGGGCTGACGGTGGCGCTCCTCGCCGGTGGCGTCGACCGCCCGTATCCCGCCGGCCACAGCGACCTGCTCGACCGCATCGCCCGGACGGGCGTCGTGGCATCCGAGGTGCCCTGCGGGTCGACGCCGACCAAATGGCGCTTCCTCGCGCGCAACCGCCTCATCGCCGCCGCGGCACATGCGACCGTCGTCGTGGAGGCGGGATGGCGCAGCGGCTCCCTCAACACCGCGCACCACGCGGCGTCCCTCGGGAGACCGCTGGGAGCGGTGCCGGGTCCGATCACGAGCGCGGCGTCCGCGGGATGTCACCGGCTGCTGCGGGAGGCCGACGCGCAGTGCATCACCGCCGCCGACGACGTACGGGAGCTCCTCGGGCTGCCCGTGACGATGTCAGCGGACGACGGGGGACGCACCGACGACCGGACGCGGGTCGTCGACGCGCTGGGCGTGCGCGTCGCCCGCTCTGCGGAGGAGGTCGCGCGGCGCGCGGGCCTCTCCGCCGGTGACGCCGCCGCGCTCCTCGGGCTCCTCGAGCTCGAAGGCCGCGCATCGCGCGGCGTCGACGGGTGGCGGCGGTGCTGACCGGCGCCGGAGGGTCGCCGCTCGCACGCCGGGCGGGCGGGGCATGCTGGACGCATGCGCATCTCCGCCGCGGTCGCCGCGTACACGGCACACCTCGCCGACGTGCGCCGCCTCTCGCCCGCGACGGTCCGCGCCTACCGCGCCGACCTCGCCGACCTCACCCGCTCCTGCGGCGACCCCGAGATCGCCGACGTCGACCTGGAGACGCTGCGCGAATGGCTGTGGACGGCGACCAAGCGGGGCGATGCACGCGCGACGATCGCGCGCCGCACGGCGTCGGCCCGCGGGTTCTTCGACTGGGCCGTGGAGACCGGACTGCGGGGGACCGACCCGAGCCTGCGCCTGGTCGCACCCAAGCGGGGCCGCACCCTCCCACACATCGCGACGGCGGGGGCCATGGCATCGCTGCTGGACGACGCCCGCACCGTGGCGGACGAGGAGGGTGATCCCCTCGCGCTCCGTGACGTCGCGATCCTCGAGCTGCTGTACGGCGCGGCGCTGCGCGTCTCGGAGCTCTGCGGTCTGGACCTCGACGCCGTCGACCGCGACCGCCGCACGGTGCGCGTCGTCGGGAAGGGCTCGAAGGAGCGGATCGTCCCGTTCGGGGCGCCCGCAGGACGCGCCCTGGACGCCTACCTCGTGCGCGGGCGGCCGGCGCTGCTCGCGCGAGGGACCGGCCCCGGAGCCGGGCCCCGTGCCTCGGCGATCTTCCTCGGCGCCCGCGGCGGACGGATCGGACCGCGCGCCGTGTACGACATCGTCGCCCGGACGGTCGGCCCCGTGGTCGGCGCCGGTGCAGTCGGTCCGCATGCGCTGCGCCACTCGGCCGCGACGCACCTGATCGACGGCGGCGCCGACCTCCGTGCCGTGCAGGAGCTCCTCGGCCATGCGAGCCTGGGCACGACGCAGATCTACACGCACGTCTCGGCCGAGAAGCTGACGGCCTCCTACCGGCTGGCGCATCCCCGCGCCTAACGTGCGTCCGGTGCGGGCGCGGGCTCCGTCGAGAGCAGAGCGCGCCGCGCAACCGCACCGGGCGGACCGATCGGCCACGTCAGCAGCAGGGGAGCAGGATCGCCCGCGGCAGGTCGCCCAGGAGCAGCATGGGGTTGATGTACTCGCCGTGTTCCCGCACCCCGAAGTGCACGGCGCCGGGGGCGGCGTGCCCGCCGTGCCCGATCGACCCGACCGGGTCGCCGGCGGCGACCCGCGTGCCCGGCACCGGCATCCCCGACACGGGTTCCAGGGTCGTGACGAGGCCGCCCCCGTGGTCGATCGTCACGACGCCGCGCCCCGCGACGGGCCCCGCGAACGCGACGACGCCCGCGGCGGGGGAGCGGACCAGGTCCGCGCCCGCCGACTCCAGATCGATCCCGCGATGGCCGGGGCCGTACCGGTGCGCGGGGGCCGCGTAGGGACGGGTGATGCGGAAGGAGTCCAGCGGCCAGCGCCAGCCGGCGAGTCGCGCGGCCTCCGCGGCGCCGCGCTCCGGCGGCGCGGAGGGCTCCCCGCCGCCCGCGACGGCGGGCGGGACCGCGGCGGGTCCCAGGGCCAGGAGGACGGCGACGGCGGCCGCTGCGGCACGGGCCGAGAAGGTCATGCCGGGAGCCTGCTCCGGCCGCCGCTCCGGGCGGATCCCGCAGCGGTGATCGGTGGACGAGCGGATGCCCCGCCCTGCGGGGCAGGAAGCGCCGTGACTGATACACTGAACGACGCACCTCGCTTGTCGGGGTGACTCCGCGTGCCCACAGCGCGTGCGGCGATCCGCAAGGACAGTCGCGGCGTGGCATCCCACACCCCAGGTCTCGCACCGCTCCGGCGGACGAGCGGGTGTGCGCCGGGCACCAGGCCCGCCGACCTTCCGGTCCGGCGAGAACAACCGAAACAGGGCGCGCCCGCGCGCCAGAACAGGAGAACGGCCATGGCCGTCGTCACCATTCGCCAGCTGCTCGACAGCGGCGTCCACTTCGGGCACCAGACCCGCCGGTGGAACCCGAAAGTCAAGCGCTTCATCCTCACCGAGCGCTCCGGCATCCACATCATCGACCTGCAGCAGTCGCTGGCCTACATCGACCAGGCCTACGAGTACGTCAAGGAGACGGTCGCGCACGGCGGCACCATCCTCTTCGTCGGCACGAAGAAGCAGGCCCAGGAAGTCATCGCCGAGCAGGCGACCCGCGTCGGCCAGCCCTACGTCAACCAGCGCTGGCTCGGTGGCCTCCTCACCAACTTCTCCACCGTCAGCAAGCGCCTCGCGCGCATGAAGGAGCTCGAGGAGCTCGACTTCGAGAACCCCTCCGAGAGCGGCTTCACGAAGAAGGAGCTGCTGCTCAAGAAGCGCGAGCTGGACAAGCTGCACAAGTCGCTCGGCGGCATCCGCAACCTCCAGAAGACGCCGTCGGCCATGTGGGTCGTCGACGCCAAGCGCGAGCACCTCGCCATCGACGAGGCCAAGAAGCTCGGCATCCCCGTGATCGGCATCCTCGACACGAACGCCGACCCGGACGAGTTCCAGTACCCGATCCCCGGCAACGACGACGCGATCCGCTCGGTGGGCCTGCTCACCCGCATCATCGCCGACGCCGCCGCCGAGGGCCTCATCCAGCGCCACCAGCCCACCGACGAGTCCGCCGAGGCCGCTGAGCCGCTGGCAGACTGGGAGCGTGAGCTCCTCGAGTCCGCTCCGGCCGAGGCCGCTTCCGAGGCGCCCGCCGCCGACGCCGAGACCGAGGCTCCGGCCGAGGCCCCCGAGACCGAGGCTCCGGCCGAGGCTGCCGAGACCGAGGCTCCGGCCGAGGCCGCTGCCGACGAGGCCCCCGCAGCCGAGTAAGTCGTCGCCCCGGCGGGCGTGACCCGCCCGCCGGGGCTCCCACACCACGAACCAAGGAGCCACCACCCATGGCAAACTTCACCATCGCCGACATCAAGGCGCTGCGCGAGCAGCTCGGCACGGGCATGGTCGACACGAAGAAGGCGCTCGAAGAGGCCGACGGCGACCTCGAGAAGGCCGTCGAGATCCTGCGCCTCAAGGGCGCGAAGGGCAACGCGAAGCGCGCCGACCGCTCCACGAGCGAAGGCCTCGTCGCCGCGACCGAGCAGAACGGCGCGGTCACGATGATCGAGCTCGCCTGCGAGACCGACTTCGTCGCCAAGAACGACCGCTTCATCGCCCTCGCCGACAAGGTGCTCGCCGCGGCTGCCGCTGCCGGTGCCGACTCGGCGGAGGCCGCCCTCGCCGCCGACGCGAACGGGCAGACGGTCGAGCAGCTCATCTCCGACGAGGCCGCCATCATCGGCGAGAAGGTCGAGCTGCGGCGCGTCCGGACGCTCACCGGCGACGCGTTCCAGGTGTACCTGCACAAGACGAGCAAGGACCTGCCCCCGCAGGTCGGCGTCGTGGTCGCCTACACGGGTGCCGACGCCGAGACGGCTCGCTCCATCGCGCAGCACATCTCCTTCGCGAACCCCTCCTACCTGTCCCGCGACGAGGTCCCCGAGGCCGACGTGGAGAAGGAGCGCGAGATCGTCACCGAGATCTCCCGCAACGAGGGCAAGCCCGAGGCGGCCCTGCCGAAGATCGTCGAAGGTCGCGTCAACGCGTTCTTCAAGCAGGTCGCCCTGCTCGACCAGGACTACGCGAAGGACAACAAGCTGTCCGTCGCGAAGGTCGCGCAGGACGCCGGCATCACCGTCACCGGCTTCGCCCGCTTCAAGGTCGGCGCGTAGTCGTGGAAAGGGCCCGCATCTCCGGATGCGGGCCCTTTTCCATGCCCGCCATTCGATAGTCTGCACACGCGACGAGAGGAACCCACCCCTGTGATCGATGAGAACACCGGACGCCGACGCGTCCTCCTGAAACTGTCCGGCGAGGCGTTCGGGGGTGGCCAGCTCGGAGTGAACCCGGATGTGGTCGGTCAGATCGCGCGTGAGATCGCGGCGGCCGTGGACCGCGTGGAGATCTCCATCGTGGTCGGCGGCGGCAACTTCTTCCGCGGCGCGGAGCTCAGCCAGCGCGGCATGGACCGTGGGCGCGCCGACTACATGGGCATGCTCGGCACCGTCATGAACGCGCTCGCCCTGCAGGACTTCCTCGAGCAGGCGGGCGCTGCCACCCGCGTGCAGTCCGCCATCGCGATGACCCAGGTCGCCGAACCCTACATTCCGCGCCGCGCCGAGCGGCACATGGAGAAGGGCCGCGTCGTCATCTTCGGCGCCGGCGCCGGGCTGCCGTACTTCTCCACCGACACCGTGGCCGCCCAGCGCGCCCTCGAGATCGGCGCCGACGAGGTCCTGGTCGCCAAGAACGGCGTCGACGGCGTGTACACCGCCGACCCGAAGACGGATGCCACGGCGAGCCGCATCGACGAGATCACCTACCGCGATGCGCTGCAGCGCGGCCTCAAGGTCGTCGATTCGACGGCGTTCAGCCTCTGCATGGACAACGGGATCGACATGCGCGTGTTCGGGATGGAGCCGGCCGGCAACGTCACCCGCGCCCTCCTCGGGGAGCGGATCGGCACGCTCGTCACCGTCTGAGCCCGAGGCCCGCCGCACTAGACTTGATCCGACGTACCGACGAATGGAGTGACCGTGATCGCCGACATCCTGGCCGACACGACAGCGCGCATGGACCGTGCCGTGGAGGCGGCGAAGGAGGACTTCGCCACCGTCCGCACGGGCCGCGCCAACCCGCAGATGTTCCAGAAGATCCTCGTGGACTACTACGGCTCGCCCACCCCGCTCGCGCAGCTCGCCTCCCTGAACAATCCCGAGGCACGCACGATCATCGTGACCCCGTACGACAAGTCCGCCCTCAAGGCGATCGAGCAGGCGATCCGCGACACCCCGAACCTGGGCGCGAATCCCACGAATGACGGCAACATCGTGCGGGTGACGCTCCCGGAGCTGACGCAGGAGCGCCGCAAGGAGTACGTCAAGCTCGTCCGCACGAAGGGCGAGGACGCGAAGGTGCACCTGCGCGGCATCCGCCGCAAGGGCAAGGACGACCTCGACGCGCTGAAGAGCGATGTCGGCGAGGACGACCTCGTGCGCGCGGAGAAGGAGCTCGATGCCCTCACCCGCGCCCGCGTGGACGCCATCGACGAGGCTCTCACGCGCAAAGAAGCCGAACTCCTCGAGGTCTGACCACCCATGACCGAGTCATCCGGCGACCCGGCGCCGGACGAGCGGATGCCGACGTCGCGCGCCGCGCGTCGCGCCGTCGATCCGGCGTCGTTCCAGCAGCATGTGCGTGCGGCGCGCTCGGAATTCGAACTGCAGATCGAGAAGGCCCGCACCGATTTCGAGCAGGCCAACGAGCGGATCAACGAGCGGACCGGTCGGAACCTGCTGCTGGCGACGATCATCGGCATCGCGATCGGCGCCGTCGTGATCGGCGCGCTGCTGTTCGTGAAGTGGATCTTCCTCCTCTTCGCGATCCCGGTGTGCCTCCTCGGCCTGTTCGAGTTCTCCCGCGCGCTGCAGACGGCGGGGCGTCGCGTGGACCTCGTGGTGCAGCTGCTCGCGGGCACCGCGATCCTGCTCGCCGCCTACTTCACCGGCCACTGGACGCACTGGGTCATCACCTTCGCCGTGGTCGCCACCCTCGTCGTGTGGCGGCTCATGGCCCAGATGGCGACGGCGGACGGCCGGCGCTACGGCGAGGTCGTCTCGGACGCGCTCGTCGCCGGCCTGCTGCCGCTCTACGTCCCGTTCCTCGGGAGCCTCTGCCTCGTGCTCCTCCGTCAGGAGCAGGGCGAGCTGTGGGTCCTCACGATGATCGCGACGGTCGTCGCCGCGGACACCGGCGCCTACGCGAGCGGACTCGCCTTCGGCCGGCATCCCATGGCGCCCCTCATCAGCCCCAAGAAGACGTGGGAGGGTTTCGCGGGCGCCGCCCTCGCGGCCGTGGCCGCCGCCGTGCTGATGGGGATCTTCCTCCTGCACGTCCCGTTCTGGGTCGGGATCGTCTTCGGCCTCGTCGTGCTCGGCTCGGCCACCGTCGGCGATCTCGGCGAATCGATGATCAAGCGGGACCTCGGCATCAAGGACATGAGCTCGTGGCTGCCCGGGCACGGCGGCGTGCTCGACCGGCTCGACTCCATCCTGCCGTCGACGATCACGGCGCTGGCGATGTACTTCCTCTTCTTCCCCCTGGTGAGCGCATGACCTCCGAAATCCCGATCGGCACGACCACGGAGTCGACGCCCTTCCCGCTCGCGACCGGCCGATTCAAGGGCTACGACATCGCCGCGGTCGACGAATTCCTCGCCGTCGCCCGCGCCGCCTTCGAAGACGACGACGACGCGCGGATCTCCTCGGCCGACGTCCGCCAGGTGGGCTTCCCGCTCGTGAAGCACGGCTACCAGATCGCCGCGGTGGACGCCGCGCTCGGGCGCCTCGAGGATGCGTTCGCCGCGCGGGAGCGGGAGCACGCGCTGTCCCGCGCGGGGGCGCGCGGCTGGGTCGGGCGTTCCCGCCGGCTCGGGCAGGAGATCCTCGACCGGCTCAACCGCCCGCGCGGTCACCGCTTCGAGCGGGTCGGGCTGCTCACGTACGGCTACCGCGTCGACGAGGTCGACGTCGTCGCCGACAAGATCGCCGGCTACCTCGAATCCGGTGAGCACATCACCGCCGACCAGGTGCGCAGCGTCGCCTTCCGCATGCAGCGGCGGGGCTACCGCGAGGACCAGGTGGATGCGGTGCTGGACGCCGTCGTCGAGGTCATGCTCGCCGTCGGCTGAGCCCGTCCCGCGACGCCCGGATGGCACGACCGCGGACCAGCCGGTAGACTCGCGGCACTGTGACTTCCGAAGGCGAGCTGATCCCCGCGTCATCCCGAGAGGTGGCGGGGCCGGTGACCCCCGTCGTCCGCCGGCCTCCGGCATCGGCCCGCTGGTCCCGCCGTCGCCGTGTGCTGTCGGTCTTCGCGGCCCTCGCGGTCGCCGGGTTCGTCGCGGCCTACATCGGCCCGGTCGGCGCGTCGGTCTCGCAGGCGGAGGCCAGCGAGATCGAGCCGGTGTCGCTGTACGCGAGCTCCATCCAGGACGCGCAGGCGTACGTCGCCGACGCGGGGACCGCGACGACGCTCGACCGCGGCGCCCTCACCTACACGGTCTACGTCGCGCCGAAGCCGACGCCCACCCCGACGCCCACCCCGGAGGCCGCGAAGAAGCGGACCGGCACCTCGACGTCGTCGACCTGGTCGCCGCCGTTCGTCTCGCCCGACCCCGGCAGCGCGCAGGCGATCGCCTACGAGATGGTCACCGCCCGCGGCTGGGGCGACGACCAGTTCGCGTGCCTCGTGGCGCTGTGGAAGAAGGAATCCGGCTGGCGGGTGAACGCCTACAACGCCTCCAGCGGTGCGTACGGCATCCCGCAGGCCCTCCCCGGCAAGAAGATGGCGTCTGCGGGCGCCGACTGGGAGACCAACCCCGCGACGCAGATCGCCTGGGGCCTCGGGTACATCTCCGGCCGGTACGGCGACCCGTGCGGCGCGTGGGGCCACTCGCAGAGCGTCGGCTGGTACTGAGCGCATGCCGAGGTCGAACCGTCGTCGCCCGCAACCCGGTGACGACTCCCTCGAACGCCTGCTGAGCGGCTGGAAGCGCACGGAGACCCGTCGTGGCGCGGCGTGGACCGTGCAGCCCGTCTCCGCCGCACAGGCGCAGAAGACCTACACGTGCCCGGGTTGCGGGCGCGACGTCGTGCCCGGTACCGCACATCTCGTCATCTGGCGCGCCGACGGCGTGCTGGGCGATGCCGCGGACCTCGCGGCGCGTCGACACTGGCACACGGCATGCTGGAGGATCAGCTGACATGGAGATCCGCGGCCCCGTCCTGCTGCCCGCGCGGCGCGAGGACATCGCATTCGAGACCATCGACGGGCTGACGCTCGTGGGGGAGCTCGCGCTCCCGGCGGAGACCGAGCCTGTCGCGACGCTCGTGACGCTGCACCCGCTGCCGACGGCGGGCGGGTTCATGGACTCGCACGTCCTGCGCAAGGCCGCGGGGCGCCTCCCGGCCCTCGCCGACCTCGCGGTGCTGCGCTTCAACACGCGGGGGACGAGCTCTCCGCGCGGGACGAGCGAAGGCGCGTTCGACGGCGGACGCGGCGAGGCGTTCGACGTCGCCGCGGCGATGGACTTCGTCCGCGAGCGCGGTCTGCCCCGCCCGTGGCTCGTCGGCTGGTCGTTCGGCACGGAGCTCGCACTCAAGTACGGCCGGGATCACGATGTGGAGGGCATCATCCTGCTCTCCCCGCCGCTGCACCGCGCGACCGACGAGGACATCGCGGCGTGGGAGGGCGTCCCGCGGAGCGTCATCGTCGTGGTGCCGGAGTTCGACGACTACCTCCGCCCGGAGGAGGCCCGGCGCCGCTTCGCGCCCATCGGGCACGCGACCGTCATCGCCGTGGACGGCGGCAAGCACCTGTGGGTGGGGGAGACGCAGACCCGCCGCGTGCTGACGGAGATCGTCGCGGCCGTGAACCCGGACGCCCTGCCGCTGCCCACCGAGTGGCACGGCGCGGTCGTCGGCTGAGCGGCGGCCGCCGACCGGCGGTCAGAGCTCGTTCTGCCGCGGGATGATCACCTGGCGGTAGATGATGAGGATGCTGGCCGCCACCGGGATCGCGATGAGCGCGCCCAGGAGCCCGAGCAGCGAACCGCCCGCGAGGGCCGCGATGACGACCACGGCGCCGGGCACCGAGACGGCGCGGTTCATGATGCGCGGGGAGAGCAGGTAGGCCTCCACCTGCATGTAGATCAGGTACCAGATGAGCGCGACGAGCGCCGTCAGCGGCGAGCCGAGCCCGGGGATGAGGCAGGTCAGGACGATGATCGCCGAGCCGGTGAGCGTTCCGACGAGCGGGATGAGCGAGAAGAAGAACGCGATCACGGCGAGCACGGCGGGGAACGGGGCGCCGATGATGCTAAGGAAGATCGCGCTCAGGATCCCGTTGATGATGCCGAGCGATGCCTGCCCCATGACGTAGTAGCCCACCGACGCGGTGATCTGCTCGGACAGGTCCACGAACCGCTCCCGCTTAGAGGCCGGGACCAGCTGGTAGACGGCGGCCTTGAGCGACGGCGTGGAGGACGTGAAGTAGATCGTGAGGATGAGGACGATGATGGCGCCGGTCGACGCGGCGATGATGCCCCCGCCGATGCCGAGCACCGTCGTGCCCACCGACTGGCCGATCTCACCCATGTCGAGGGATTCGTACCAGTTCGAGACGTATTCGAAGACCTGGTCCACGTTCAGCAGCGGGAAGGCGTCGTGCAGCCACTGCTTCGCGGCGTCCACCGGGTCCCACGTGCCGGCCACGGCATCCTCGACGAGCGTCTGGATCTGGGTCACCAGCTGTGTGATCTGCCCCACGATGATCGGCACGACCATGAGGATGAGCCCCGCGAAGACCGCGAGCACCCCCACGAAGGTGACGAGCAGCGCCGCCCACCGGGGGAGGCCACGCCGCTCGAGCCACGACACGAGCGGGTCGAGGCCCAGCGACAGGAACAGGGCCGTGCCCACGTACAGCAGCACGGTCTGCAGGGTCGTGATGCTCGTGATGAGCATGATGCCGACTCCCACACCGAGGGTCGCGATGAGCGCGGTGCGGAACGGATGCTGGATCTTCACGGGCCCTCTTTCCGGGGGGTCTCTGTGCTGTCAGGATACGCACGCGACCACCTTCCGTGAGGACGCCTCGCCCGCTCCCGGGCGACATTCAGCCGGTATTCGCTAGTCTGGAACGTCGATTGTGCCTCCCCGCGCGCCGCGGAGGCAGAGAGGTGTCGTTTCGTGCGTTTCGTGTGGGCTGTGGCCGCTTTCGTGCTGGCCACGCTGATGATCGGTGCCGGCATCGCCCAGCGCACCGTGTTCCAGGGCCCGGAGACCGAGACGCGCGCGATCGAGATCGACGAGACCGCTCCGTACATCGTCGTCGACGGCGGCGTCCTGAACAGCCACCGCGGCGCGCAGACGCTCCGCGCGCGGGGCGACGGTGAGATCTTCGCCGCGTACGGGCGCACGACGGACATGACCCAGTGGCTCGCCACGAGCGACCATGTGCGCGTGACGCTCGACGACGACGGCGACCCGGTCGCCGAGTTCGTCGCGGCTCCCGAGCCGGAGGAGCCGGCCGAGGGCGAGGAGACCGCCGAACCGGCCCCCCTCACCCCGGCGGGCTCCGACCTGTGGCTCGACGAGTTCCAGCAGGAGGACGTGCTCGTCACGTCGCTGCAGCTGCCCGAGGAGATGAGCCTGCTCGTGGCGGCCGACGGCGAGCAGCCCGCGCCGTCCCGCCTCACTCTGACCTGGCCGACCGGCGTCACGACCCCGTGGGCCGGTCCGCTCATCGTCGGCGGGTGCCTCGTCATGGCCGCCGGCATCGTGCTCTACATCCTCGGTCTCCGCCACGCGCGCCGTTCCCGCGGCCCGCGCCGCAAGGGCCTGCCGATGGCGCAGACCGAGCCCATCGACCTCGCGGTCGAGGGGTCCGACAAGGGCGTCATCAGCGCCACGCCGACGCGGCGGAGGATCTCCGCGGGCAAGCGCGCCTTCGCGGCGGTGCCCATCGTCGCGGTCTCCGCGCTGCTGTTCACCGGCTGCACCGCCGACGCGTGGCCGCAGCTCGGCGGGACACCCACCCCCACGCCCACCGAGACCGTCATCGTCCCGGCAGGGCAGGGCCAGCCGGCCGTCACGAAGGCGCAGGCCCAGCGCATCGTGACGCGGATCGCCGAGCAGGTCGCGACAGCGGACGAGGCGAAGGATGCCGCCGCCGCGGCGGCCAGGCTCGCGGGTCCCGCCCTCGCGGAGCGCGAGACCAACTACACGCTGCGCGCCCAGCTCGCCGACCACCCCGCGCTCGACCCGATCCCGAGCGGACCGCTCTCGCTCGTGCTCCCGCAGGCGTTCGACGGCTGGCCGCGGACGTTCATGGCGGTCGTCGACGACCCCCAGGACAAGCAGTCCACGATCATGACGATGTCGCAGGAGGATGCGTGGGCCGACTACAAGCTCACCTACATCGCGAACCTCGCCGCGGACACCAGCATGAACGTCGCGCCCGACTACGTCGGCGCCACCGCCGTCGAGCCCAACTCGCCCTTCCTCGTCCTCCCGCCGGATCAGATCGCCACGGCGTACGCCGACGTCCTCAACAACGGCGACGACAGTGAGTTCGCCGCGTTCTTCGACGAGGACACCGACACGTTCCGCGCGGAGGTCGCGCGGGACCGAGCCGGGCGGCTCGAGCAGTTCAACCAGACGGGGCAGGAGACCGGGAAGCTGACGTTCGCGGCCACGGCGGGGACGCAGGCCCCCGTCGCCCTCGCAACGCTCGACAGCGGCGCGATCGTGGCCGTCACGATCAACGAGAGCGACACAGTCACCCCCACGAACGCCGACGCCGTCATCAAGGTCGACTCGAACCCGATCGTGAAGACCCTCGCCGGTGTGACGCAGTCCGCCACCGGCTTCACGACGACCTTCGCCGACCAGCTCTTCTTCTTCGTTCCCGCCCAGAGCTCCAGCGAGAGCATCCGGTTCCTGGGCTACTCGTCCAACATCCTCTCTGCCAAGGTGGTGAATCAGTGAGCGACATCGCTCCCGGCGCCGTCCTCCGCGGCGCCGTCGACCTGTCCACTCTCCGAGCGCGGGCAGCCCAGCCCGCCCAGGCCGCCGGTGCGGCCTCCGATGGCGCGCCGTCCGGCGCGGTCCCGTCGCTCGTGTTCGACGCGACCGACGAGACGTTCGGGCAGGTCCTGGAGCTGTCCCGCTCCGTCCCGGTCGTCGTGGACCTCTGGGCCGAGTGGTGCGGGCCGTGCAAGCAGCTGAGCCCCATCCTCGAGAAGGTCGTGGCAGAGCTCGGCGGCCGGCTCGTCCTCGCGAAGGTCGATGTCGACGCGAACCCGCAGCTCGCGCAGGGTTTCCGGGCGCAGTCGATCCCGATGGTGGTCGCGCTCATCGCCGGCCAGCCGGTTCCCCTGTTCACGGGCGCGGTCCCGGAGCAGCAGGTGCGCGAGGTGTTCGCACAGCTGCTCCAGCTCGCCGCTCAGCACGGCGTGACCGGCACCGTCCCCGTCGGGGACGCGCCGGAGACGGATGCCGAGGAGCCGCAGCTCCCGCCGCTGCATCTCGAGGCGTTCGACGCCATCGAAGCCGGCGATTACACGCGCGCCGTCGCCGCCTACGAGCGCGCTCTCGCGGAGAATCCGCGGGACGAGGACGCGCGCGCCGGTCTCGGGCAGGTCCGCCTCCTGGAGCGCATCCAGGGCGTCGACCTGCAGGCCGCCCGCGCCGCCGCCGCGGCCGCGCCGACCGACATCCCCGCCCAGTTCACGGTCGCCGATCTCGACCTGGCCGGCGGCCACGTCGAGGACGCGTTCGATCGTCTGCTCGACCTGTTCGCGTCGCTCCCGGGCGACGAGCGCGCCCCCGTGCGCGAGCGCCTCCTCGAGCTGTTCGGCCTGATCGGCACCGCCGACCCCCGCGTCATCCGCGCGCGGGGCCGGCTCTCCAGCCTGCTCTTCTAGACCGGTCTTCTACACCGCGTCGTCGCCGGCCGCGGTCCGGTGGCCGAGCCACAGCACGCCCAGGGGCGGCAGGACCATGTGCGCGCGGCCGGCGCCGTCGGCGTGCACCGTTCCCATGTTGCCGACGCCGGAGCCGCCGTAGATCAGCGCGTCCGAGTTCAGCAGCTCCGACCACTCCCCGGCTTCGGGGAGGTCGAGGGCGAAATCGTGGATGGGGGCGCCGGAGAAGTTGCAGACGACCGCCACGGTGTTGCCGTGGTGGTCGCGGCGCGCGAAGGCGATGACGTTCGGGTTCCATGCGGGAGCGCCCAGACGCTGGAACGCGTCCCCGTCGCTGTCCCGCGCCCACAGCGGCGCATTGTCGCGGTATACGCGGTTCAGCGCGGCGACGAAGTCGTGCAGCTGGCGGTGCGGCGGCTGGTCGAGGATCCACCAGTCCAGGCCCCGGCCCTCGGACCACTCCGACAGCTGGCCGAACTCCTGGCCCATGAACAGCAGCTGCTTGCCCGGATGACCCCACATGTACGCGAGGTAGGCGCGCATGTTCGCGAGCTTCTGCCAGTGGTCGCCCGGCATCCTCGTGAACAGGGTGCCTTTGCCGTGCACGACCTCGTCGTGACTGATCGGGAGGACGAAGTTCTCGGTGAAGGCGTAGACGAACGAGAAGGACAGCTCGCCCTCGTGGTGCGATCGGTACATGGGGTCGCGCTTCATGTACACGAGCGAGTCGTTCATCCAGCCCATGTTCCACTTGAAGCCGAACCCGAGGCCGCCCTGCGACGTCGGGGCGGTGACGCCGGGGAAGCTCGTGGACTCCTCGGCGATCATCGCGATGCCCGGGTAGCGCTTGTAGGCGGTCGCGTTGACCTCCTGCAGGAACGCGAGCGCCTCCAGGTTCTCCCGGCCGCCGTGCACGTTCGGCTCCCACTCGCCGGCTTCGCGGGAGTAGTCGAGGTACAGCATGGATGCCACGGCATCCACCCGCAGACCGTCGACGTGGAACTCCTCGAGCCAGTACAGGGCGTTCGCGACGAGGAAGTTGCGGACCTCGCTGCGGCCGTAGTCGAAGATCAGCGTGCCCCAGTCGCGGTGCTCGCCGCGGCGGGGGTCGGCGTGCTCGTACAGCGCCCGCCCATCGAAGCGGGCGAGGGCGAACTCGTCCTTCGGGAAGTGCCCGGGGACCCAGTCCATGATGACCCCGATGCCGGCCTGATGCAGGCGGTCGATGAGGTAGCGGAGGTCGTCCGGAGTGCCGAAGCGGCTCGTCGGGGCGTAGTAGCCGCTCACCTGGTATCCCCACGACCCGCCGAACGGATGCTCCGCGAGCGGCATGAACTCGACGTGGGTGAAGCCCTGCGCGAGGACGTAGTCGACGAGAGGGTCGGCCGCGTCCCGATAGCCGAGGCCCGGGCGCCACGAGCCCAGGTGCACCTCGTAGGTCGACATCGGCTTGTCCAGCGGGCTCTGCGACGCGCGCGCCGTCATCCACTCGTCATCGGCCCACGTGTAGCCGCTCTCCGTCACGACCGACGCGGTCGCGGGGGGCACCTCGGCCCACTGCGCCATCGGGTCGGCCTTCTGCACCCACGCGCCGGCCTCGGTGAGGATCTCGTACTTGTAGGCGGTGCCGGCGGACAGGCCGGGGACGAAGAGCTCCCAGATCCCACTCGAGCCCATGGAGCGCATCGCGTGGCCGGCGCCGTCCCAGGAGTTGAAGTCGCCGGTGACGCGGACCGCACGGGCGTTGGGGGCCCAGACGGCGAAGGACACCCCGTCGACGCCGGCGAAGTGGCGCACGTGGGCGCCGAGCACCTGCCAGAGCTGCTCGTGACGTCCTTCCCGGATGAGGTGGATGTCGAGCTCGCCGAGCGTCGGCAGGTGCCGGTACGGGTCGTCGGCGCGGTGGTCCGGTCCGCCGTCGTACGTGGCGACGAGGTCGTACGCGTGCGGCTGGGCCGCGGTGCGCCCCTCCCACACGCCGCTGCGGACGTGGGCGAGCTCGACTTCGGTGGCGTCGTCGAGGACCGCCGTCACGGTCTTCGCGAAGGGCCGGCGGGCGCGGATGAGCCAGCCGTCGCCCTCCTCGTGCGGCCCCAGGATGTCGTGCGGGGCGAAGTAGGAGCCCGCCGCCACGGTGTCGAGGACGGAGTCGGACGGTCGGTTCATCGGTGCCCCTTGACGTGGAGGATGTGGACGGGCTCGGCGAACGCGTCGAGTCGGACGAAGTTGTCCTGGTTCCAGGTCCACCGTGCCCCCGTGAGCAGATCCTCGACGTCGTAGTCGTGGCCGCGCGGGACACCGAACTCGGACGAGTCGATGTGGACGGTGGTCTGGCGGGTGGAGTGCGGGTCGACGTTCGCGACGACGATGATCGTGTCGGACTCGCCGGTCGGCGACAGCGCCGCGGGGAGGTGCTTGACGTACACGAGGATCGCCTCGTCGTCGCTCCAGTGGATGCTGAGGCCGCGCAGCTGCCGCACGGCCGGGTGCGCGCGACGGATCTCGTTCAGCCGACGCAGGTACGGGGCGAGGGAGTCGCCGGAGGCCTCGGCAGCGGACCAGTCACGGAGCTTGTACTCGTACTTCTCGTTGTCGATGTTCTCCTCGGAACCGGGCCGCGCCACGTTCTCGAACAGCTCGTAGCCGGCGTAGACGCCGTAGGACCCGGCACCGGTCGCCGCGATCGCGGCGCGGATCTTGTAGGCCGGGCGGCCGCCGTACTGCAGGTACTCCGTGAGGATGTCGGGGGTGTTGACGAAGAGGTTCGGCCGCATGAAGTCGGCGGTCTCATCCGAGATCCAGCCGAGGAACTCCTCCAGCTCGGCCTTCGTGTTCCGCCAGGTGAAGTACGAGTAGCTCTGCTGGAAGCCGGCCATCGCGAGCCCCTGCAGCGGGGCGGGTCGTGTGAAGGCCTCGGCGAGGAAGACGACGTCGGGCTCCTCCGCGTTCACGGTCCGGATGAGCCACTCCCAGAACTGCAGGGGCTTGGTGTGCGGGTTGTCGACGCGGAAGATCTTCACCCCCTGGGCGATCCAGTGCCGGACGATGCGCAGCACTTCGGCGCGGATGCCGTCCGGGTCGTTGTCGAAGTTGACCGGGTAGATGTCCTGGTACTTCTTCGGGGGGTTCTCCGCGTACGCGATGGAGCCGTCCGGGAGCGTCGTGAACCACTCCGGGTGGCTCGTGACCCACGGGTGGTCGGGGGCGGCCTGCAGGGCGAGGTCGAGGGCGACCTCCAGGCCCTCCGCGCGCGCCGCGCGTACGAACGCGCGGAAGTCCGCGAGGGTGCCGAGGTCGGGATGGACGGTGTCGTGGCCGCCCGCGGCGGAGCCGATGGCCCACGGCGAGCCGGGGTCGCCGGGCCCGGCGGTCAGGGTGTTGTTCGGTCCCTTGCGGTTCTGCTCGCCGATCGGATGGATGGGCGGCAGGTACAGGACCTCGAACCCCATGGCGGCGACGGCGGGGAGGCGCTTGACCGCCGTCCGGAACGTCCCGCTGCGGATCGTGCCGTCCTTGAGCCGCCGCGCGCCCTCCGAGCGCGGGAAGAACTCGTACCAGGCGCCGACGCCGGCGCGCTCCCGCTCCACGAGCAGCTCGAGGTCGGGGCCGACGGTCACGAGGGACTGCAGCGGCCGGTCGGCGAAGAAGCGCGCGATGGTGGGGTCGCGGACGACGAGGAGCGCCGCGTCGTCGTCGACGGACGTGTCCCGCAGGGTGGCGGATGCGGCGGCCAGGGCGCGCCGTTCGGCGGCCGGCCGCGCGCTCTCGGCAGCCGCCCGGTCGAACAGCGCCGCGCCCATCTCCCGCATGAGCGGCGCGTCGACGCCGGCGGCGATCTTCAGGTCGGCGGCGTGCTCCCATGTCGCGAAGTCATCGCCGAACGACTCGAAGCGGAAGCGCCAGACGCCCTGCTCGAGCGGAGCGACGAGGGTCCGCCACCGGTCGAAGCCGTCGTGCAGCGCCGTCAGGCGGTGCAGCGTCTCCTCGCCGGACGGGGCGAAGAGGCGCACGTGGACGCCGATGATGTCGTGACCCTCGCGGTAGGCCGTGACGCCGAACGGCACCGCCTCTCCCGTGACCGCCTTCGGACGGTACAGGCCTCCCGGAACGCCCGGCCGGGCGAGGCTCAGGGGGATGCGCCCCGCCACCGCGTCGGCGGGCGGGGCTGCGGCGCCGGCCGGCCGCAACGGGATCTGACCGTCGCTTCGCACGGAGGCAGGGGCGGAGGAACGCGTCGTCGTGGCCACCCATCGAACCTACCGCCGTTGCGTCTGCGGACGACAGCCGCGGCGGCGAGCCGCGGGTTCACTCGGCGCGGAAGAGCCGCATCGCGGTGCCCGGGATCAGCACGGTCTCGCCCGGTGCGAGCGGGTCGCCATCGTCGGCGGGGCGCTCATCCATGCTCGACCACAGGGGCACGAATCGGGCCACACCCGGGATCCGGGGGAGCGTCACCGTGATGGGCGATTCGTCGCCGTGGACGATGAGGAGGATCCGGTTGGGGTCCTCCAGCTCGGGGGTGGAGCGGGCGTCGTACTGCAGTGTGCGGTGCGCCGGGTTGGTCCACCGTTCGATGGACATCGTCTCGCCGTGCTCGTCGTACCAGTCGATGACCGAGGCGCTCGGCACGGCCCGCTCCTCGTGCGCGAACCGCGTCGGACGCAGCGCCGGGTTCTCCCGCCGCACCTGCAGCAGCCGCTGGACGTGCGCGAACAGGTCCTCCTGCCACGGCGCGTGGTCCCACGCCAGCCAGGTGAGCGCGGAATCGTGGCAGTACGCGTTGTTGTTGCCGCGCTGCGTGCGCCCGAACTCGTCGCCCGCGGTGATCATCGGCACGCCCGCGGAGAGCAGGAGGGTGCCGAGCAGGTTCCGCATCGCCTTGCGGCGCGTCGCGAGGATGGCCGGGTCGTCGGTCGGACCCTCCGCGCCGTGGTTGAACGAGCGGTTCGTGTCGGCGCCGTCGCGGTTGTGCTCGCCGTTGCCCATGTTGTGCTTGACGTCGTACGAGACGAGGTCTCGCAGCGTGAACCCGTCGTGCGCCGTCACGAAGTTGATGCCGGCCAGGGGCCCGCGCTCGGCGCTGAAGGTGTTCGCCGAGCCCGCCAGCCGGTGCGCGAAACCGCCGATGCCGACCGGTGCCGTGGATGCGCGGCGGGCGTAGTCCACGTCGCTCAGCCAGAAGTTGCGCACCCGGTCGCGGTATCGATCGTTCCACTCCGACCAGCCGTCGCCGAAGTTGCCGGTCTGCCAGCCGCCCATCCCCACGTCCCAGGGCTCGGCGATCTTCTTGACCCCGTCGAGCAGGGGATCCTCGACGATCGCGCGCAGCAGCGGGTGATCCGGAGTGAACACATGGTCGCCGTCCCGTCCCAGCGTCGGCGCGAGGTCGAACCGGAAGCCGTCCACCTGGACGTCGTTCGCCCAGTACCGCAGCGAATCGAGCACGAGGCGGGACGCCGCATCCGTCGCGGTGTTGAGGGAGTTGCCGCAGCCCGTGACGTCGATGTAGGCGCCGTCGTCGTGCTGGCGGTAGTAGGCGCGGTTGTCGATGCCGCGCAGGCTCGTCCGCGGACCGCCCAGCTCCAGCTCCGCGGTGTGGTTGTAGACCACGTCGAGGATGACCTCGAGGCCGGCTTCGTGCAGGAGCTTGACCATGCCCTTGAACTCGCGCAGCACCGCATCCGGTCCGCCGGCGCGGCTCTGCGCGCTCGCGTAGCCGATGTGCGGTGTGAAGAAGTTCAGCGTGTTGTAGCCCCAGTAGTTCAGCAGCCCGAGGTTGAGCAGCCGTGGCTCGGTGCTGAACGCGTGCACGGGAAGGAGCTCGACGGCCGTCACGCCGAGCGAGAGGAGGTGCTCGATCATGGCGGGGTGCGCGAGGCCGGCATACGTGCCGTGCAGCGCGGGCGGGATGCCGGGATGCCGCTTGCTGAGGCCCTTCACGTGGGCCTCGTAGATGACGGTGCGGTCCATGGGCGTGGCGGGCTTGCGGGACGAGCCCCAGTCGAAGGACGTGTCGACGACGACGCCGCGCCAGTCGTCGAGGCCGCCCCAGGCGAGCCCCTTCGCGTACGGCTCCAGGAGGAGGGTCGCGGGGTTGAACGTGCTGCCCGCGCCGGTGGGGCCGCCGACGCGGATCGCGTAGCGGGCGCCGGGCCGCAGCGCCGGGGTCGTGACCTCCCAGACGCCCCCGCCCACGGGCGCGAGCGGCCGGGTGTCGGTGATCCAGTCCAGGTCGACGGCGTCGAAGAGCACGAGTTCGACGGCGTCGGCGGCGCCCGACCAGACGCGCAGGGTGCCGACGCCGTCGTGCATCGTGACGCCGAGGTCGTCGAGGCGCGCGGAGAGGAACTCGGGGGCGCCGAGGACGGGAGCACTCGGCTGCGGGCTGGCCATGCGCTCTACAGTAGTTAGGCGGCAGGCCGTTCGTGACGCCGAGGGGAGAGCGATGACCGTCTACCTCGACCACGCGGCCACGACGCCGCTCCGGCCCGAAGCCCGCGCCGCATGGCTCGCGGCCACCGAGATCACCGGGAACGCCTCCTCGGTGCACGGCTCCGGCCAGGAGGCCCGCCGCGTCCTGGAGGATGCCCGCGAGCGGATCGCCGCCGCCCTGGACTGCGATCCGATCGAGGTCGTCCTCACCTCCGGCGGCACGGAGGCGATCAACCTCGCGCTCAAGGGCCTCTGGTGGTCGCGCGGCGAAGGCACGGCTGCCGTCGTGCTCCCGGACGGGGAGCACCATGCGACGTGGGATGCCGTGCGGTGGCTGGAGAGCGCGCAGTCCGCGGTCATCCGCCCGGTCCCCCTCGACGCGTTCGGCGCCATCGGCTCCGCCTCGTTCGCGGCGGCGCTGCCCGGCGCGGCGCTTGCGACGGCGCTCGTCGCCAACAACGAGGTCGGGACCGTCAACGACGCCGCCGCCCTGGCGGCGGCCGCCGCCGAGGCCGGGGTGCCGCTGCATCTGGATGCCGTGGGCGCCGCCGGGCACCTCGACGTGGCGTTCGGGCGCTGGCGCGGGCCGGGCGCCGCACCGCACGGCCTCGTCGCGCTGAGCGTCTCCGGTCACAAGGTCGGCGCGCCCGTCGGGACCGGTGCCCTCGTGGTGTCGCGCCACGCCCGGCCGACGGCGCTCGTCCACGGCGGCGGGCAGCAGCGCGGCCTCCGCTCCGGAACCCAGGACGTCGCGGGAGCGGCGGCCTTCGCCGCCGCGCTGGAGGCCTCCGTCACCGAGCGGGCCGCCGAGGCGGAGCGACTCGTCGCCCTCCGCCGCCGGCTCATCGACGGCATCCGCCGGGCCGTGCCGGAAGCGGAGCTGCTCGGCGACCCCGACCGGCGCCTGCCTGGCAACGCGCATGTGCACTTCCCCGGGGCGGCGGGGGAGACGCTGCTGTTCCTCCTCGACCAGCGCGGGATCTCCGTCTCCACCGGGTCGGCCTGCCAGGCCGGGGTCACCGAGCCCTCGCACGTCGTGCTGGCGCTCGGGCGCGACGAGCGCGCGGCACGGTCGGTCCTGCGCCTCACCCTCGGCCGCACCTCGTCCGCCGCCGACGTCGACGCGCTCGTCGCCGCGCTTCCGGACGCATACGCGCGGGCCGTCGCATCCGGCGCCCGGTCAGCCGCCCGCTCGTAGACTGGAGTCCATGCGGATCCTGGCGGCGATGAGCGGTGGCGTCGACTCCGCCGTCGCGGCCGCCCGTGCCGTGGAGGCGGGGCACGACGTCGTCGGCGTGCACCTGGCGCTGTCCCGCGCCGGCGGGACGCTGCGCACCGGCAGCCGCGGCTGCTGCACGATCGAGGACGCGATGGACGCGCGGCGCGCCGCCGACCGGCTCGGCATGCCGTTCTACGTGTGGGACTTCTCCGAGCGCTTCCGCGACGACGTCATCGACGACTTCGTGGCGGAGTACCGTGCCGGACGCACACCGAACCCGTGCATGCGGTGCAACGAGAAGATCAAGTTCGCCGCCCTGCTGGAGCGCGCGCTGGAACTGGGCTTCGACGCCGTCTGCACCGGCCACTACGCGCTCCTCGTCGACGGACCGGAGGGGCGGGAGCTGCACCGCGCCTCCGACGCCGCGAAGGACCAGTCCTACGTCCTCGGTGTCCTGACGGCCGAGCAGCTCGCGCACACGTACTTCCCGCTCGGCACGACGCCGTCGAAGGCGCTCGTCCGCGCCGAGGCTGCCGAGCGCGGGCTGTCGGTCGCGCAGAAGCCGGACAGTCACGACATCTGCTTCATCCCGGACGGCGACACGCGCGGATGGCTCGCCGACAAGGTCGGCGCCGCGGCCGGAGACATCGTCGACCGGTCGGGCGCCGTCGTCGGCGCGCACGAGGGAGCCCACGCCTACACGGTCGGTCAGCGCCGCGGACTGTCCCTGGGCGTCCCGGCACCGGACGGCAAGCCGCGCTTCGTCCTGGAGGTGCGACCGGTCAGCAACACCGTCGTCGTGGGGCCGAAGGAGGCGCTCGCGACCGCGCGGATCGCGGGGGAGCGGTTCACGTGGGCCGGGCGCGCTCCGGCATCCGAATCGTTCGCGTGCCAGGTGCAGATCCGCGCGCACGCCGAACCCGTCGACGCGGACGCGCGCATCGAGGACGGCATCATCACGGTCGAGCCCGCCGTCCCCTTCGACGGGGTCGCGCCCGGGCAGACGGCGGTGCTGTACGAGGGCACGCGCGTCATCGGCCAGTTCACGATCGACACCACGACCTCGGCCGTCCCCGCGCCGGTCTGATGTCGGAAGCCCGCCATACACTTGCCGGGTGACGGAAGCCGCTGACCCCACGCCCGCAACACTCCAGGAAGCGCGGGCCGAAGCCGAACGGCTGACCACGCTGATCATCGAAGCGCGGGAGAACTACTACGGCCGCGACGCCGAGATCGTCGACGACGCCACCTACGACGGGTGGATGCGGCGGCTCGAGGAGCTGGAGCGCTTCCACCCCGAACTGCAGGGCCAGGACTCCCCGACCCTCACGGTCGGGGCCGCGGAGTCCTCGATGTTCGCTCCCGTCGAGCATGCCGAGCGGATGCTGAGTCTCGACAACGTCTTCAGCGAGGACGAGCTCCGCGACTGGTGCCTGAAGGCGCAGTCGGCGGCCGGGCGCACCGTGCGGTGGCTGACCGAACTCAAGATCGACGGGCTCGCGATCAGCCTGCGGTACGAGGACGGGGTGCTGACGTCGGCGGCGACCCGCGGGGACGGGCGGGTGGGCGAGGACGTCACCGTCAATGCGCTGCGCGTCACCGGCATCCCGCAGCGCCTGGCAGGCACCGGTCACCCGTCGATCGTGGAGGTGCGCGGCGAGGTGTTCATCCCCGTCGCCGCCTTCGACGAGCTCAACGCCCTGCAGGCCCGGCTACGCGATCGCGTGCTCGCCGAGGCCCTCGCGCGGGGGACGGACGAGGAGAAGGCCTCGCGCAGCGCCGCCCGCCGGTTCCCGGCCTTCGCGAACCCCCGCAACGCGGCGAGCGGCGGCCTGCGCCAGCAGCTCGACAAGAAGAGCGGACTGGAGCTCGAGGCCGGACAGGCGCGCGTGGACTCCCTCCGCCTCTTCGTGCACGGCATCGGCGCGTGGCCGGACCCGCCCGTGGCCTCGCAGAGCGAGGTGTACGCCCTCCTGGCCGAGTGGGGGCTGCCGACGAGCCCGTACTTCCGCACCGCCGACGACGTCGACGGGGTCCTCGCTTTCGTGGCGCACTACGGGGTGCACCGGCACGACGTCGAGCACGAGATCGACGGCATCGTCGTGAAGGTCGACGAGCTCGCGCTGCACGACGAGCTCGGTGCGACGAGCCGGGCGCCGCGGTGGGCCATCGCGTACAAGTACCCGCCCGAGCAGGTCAACACGAAGCTCCTCGACATCGTCGTCTCTGTCGGGCGCACGGGCCGGGCGACGCCGTACGCCGTCATGGCCCCCGCGCGCGTCTCGGGCAGCGTCGTCCGGCAGGCGACGCTGCACAACCAGGACGTCGTCAAGGCCAAGGGCGTCCTGATCGGCGACACCGTCGTGCTGCGCAAGGCCGGCGACGTCATCCCCGAGGTGCTCGGCCCCGTCGTGGAGCTCCGCGACGGGGCCGAGCGCGCGTTCGTCATGCCGGCGGACTGCCCCGAGTGCGGCTTCCCGCTCGCCCCCGCGAAGGAGGGCGACATCGACCTCCGCTGCCCCAACACCCGCGCCTGCCCCGCGCAGGTGCGGGGCCGCGTCGAGCACGTCGGCTCCCGCGGCGCCCTCGACATCGAGGCGCTCGGCGAGGTCACCGCCGCGGCGCTCACGCAACCCTCCCACCCGGAGACCCCGCCGCTGAAGAACGAGGCGGCGCTGTTCGAGCTGACCCTCGACGAGCTCGTGCCGATCGAGGTCGTCGTCCGCGACGCGGAGACCGGGCTGCCGAAGGAGGACGAGGACGGCACCGTCAAGACGCGCGCGCCCTTCCGGCGGAACCCGAGCGCCGCCGAGAAGAAGGCGGGCCGCACCGGCCCGCAGCCGTCCGCGCAGGCCCTCACCCTCCTCGAGGAGCTCGAGAAGGCGAAGACGAAGGACCTGTGGCGCTTCCTCGTCGCGCTCAGCATCCGGCACGTCGGCCCGGTCGCCGCCCGCGCGCTGGCGCAGTGGTTCGGCTCGCTCGCGGCCATCCGCGCGGCCTCCCGCGACGAGCTCGCGGCCGTCGAGGGCGTCGGCGGCATCATCGCCGACTCCCTCATCGAGTGGTTCGACGTCGACTGGCACCGGGAGATCGTCGAGCGCTGGGAAGCCGCCGGCGCCCGCTTGGAGATCCCCGGCCACCCCGGCCCCGGCGCTCTCCGCAGCGCGGGCGGGGTCCTGGACGGCATCACGGTCGTCGCGACCGGCAGCCTCGACGGCTACAGCCGGGAGGGCGCGCAGGAGGCGATCATCGCGGCGGGCGGCAAAGCCGCCTCGAGCGTCTCGAAGAAGACCGACTTCGTCGCCGCCGGCCCCGGTGCGGGCTCGAAGCTCGGCAAGGCGGAGGAGCTCGGCATCCGCATCATCGACGCCGCGCAGTTCAAGATCCTCGTCGAGCAGGGCCCGGGGGCCCTCGACGCGGAGGACGAGTAACCACTCCGCCCCAGTGTCGTAGGTATGTTCTCGTCTCGAGGCGGTCCCCAACCCGGGACACATCGCCTTCGCCGCCAACCGCTTCGATCAGCGCCCCGATGAGTTCTCGGTGCCGCTGCTGCAGTTGACCTACGACGACCGCGACGGACGCTTCCCCGACGAGGACGGCTACGCCGACGCGTCGTGGATCCAGCCGCGGCCGGGGGAGTTCAGCGCGCGCTGACGCCCGTCAGCTCCCCGAGGTGAGGGCCAGCAGCGACTCGCGCACCTGGCGGCGCAGCACCTTGCCGATGAGCGAGACGGGCAGCTCGTCGACGACGAAGATCCGCCGGGGGACCTTGTAGGGCGTGAGGATGCTCCGGGCGAACTCGCGAATGGACTCCACGTCGACGTCGCCCTCGCCGTCGAGCACGACGGCCGCGACCACCTCTTCGCCGGAGGTCGCGTTCGGGAGCCCGACGACGGCGGCATCCGCGACCCGGGGGTGCTGCCGGAGCACCTGCTCCACCTCCGTGGGCGCGACGTTGAACCCGCCGGTGATGACGAGCTCCTTGATCCGGTCGACGATGCGCACGAAGCCGCGTTCGTCGATCGTGACGATGTCGCCGGTGCGGAACCAGCCGTCGACGAACACCGCCTCGGTCTCCTCGGGTTTGCCGTAGTAGCCGGCGAACACCTGGGGGCCTCGAACGACGAGTTCCCCGGGCTGCCCGGGAGGCACGTCGCGCGTCGGCTCGTCCGGATCGACGACGCGGCACTCGGTGCCCGGGAGCGGGAGGCCGACCGTGCCCGGCACGCGGTTGTCCGCGACGGGGTTCGCCATCAGGACGGGCGAGCACTCCGACAGGCCGTAGCCCTCCACGAGGTAGCCCCCGGTGGCTTCCTCGAACGGCACGACGAGCTCGTGCGGCAGAGCCATCGCACCGGAGATCGCGATGCCGGTGCCGGCGAGGGAGACGCCCTTCTCCCGGGCGACGGCCAGCAGCCGCGCCGCGATCGGGGGGACGAGCGGCAGGAAGGTCGCCGGATGCTTCTTCGTCACCTCGAGCACCATGTCCGCATCGAAGCGCGGGAAGAGCACGAGCCGGGCGCCCATCGACATCGCGAAGGTCAGGCACAGCGTCAGCCCGTACGCGTGGAACATGGGCAGCACCGCGTACACGACGCAGCCCTCGCCGCGATGGATCGACGGCACCCACGCCTGCGCCTGCCGCGCGTTGGCGAGGAGGTTCCGGTGCGTGAGGGCGGCGCCCTTGGGGGTGCCGGTCGTACCGCTCGTGTACTGGATGATCGCGAGGTCGTCCGTGCGCGGCTGGGGGAAGGAGGCCGGGAGCGGGGTCGCCTGCAGGAGCTTCTCCCACCCGGTCGCGCCGGTCACGCGCTCGGTCAGCGCCGCCCGCGATTCGCGGGCCTTCGGGATCGGCAGAGTGAGGGCGAGGCGCAGCGACAGGGGCATCGCACGGGTGAGGTCGACGGTGACGATGGTGCGCACCGCGAGGTCGGCCGGGAAGTCCTGCACCGTCCGCACGACCTTGCTCCACACGATCGCCGTCTTCGCACCGTGGTCCTCGAACTGCTTCCGCAGCTCCCGGGGCGTGTACAGCGGATTGTGCTCGACCACGACGGCGCCCAGGCGCAGGATCGCGTAGAACGCGACGATGTGCTGCGGGCAGTTCGGCAGGACGAGGGCGACCCGGTCACCGGGCCCGACACCGAGCGCCTTCAGGCCCGCCGCCGCGCGGTCGACGGCATCCTGCAGCTGACGGTAGGAGGTCGTCCGGCCGAAGAACTGCAGCGCGGGCGAGTCCGGGTAATCGCGCGCCGAGGCGGCGACGATGTCCAGCAGGTTCCCCTCCAGCGGGCCGAGGTCGGCCGGCACCCCCTCCGCATAGCTGGCGATCCAGGGGCGAGGCGGGTCGTACGTCGTCACGGCCCTCACCTTACGACAGGGCGGGACAGGACGGTGCAGGCGGCGCAACTAGACTTGACCGGTGTCTGAAATCACCCCCGATCTCGTGCGCCACCTCGGCGTCCTCGCCCGGATCCAGCTGAGCGACGAGGAGGTGGAGCGGCTCACGGGTCAGCTCGACGTCATCGTCGACAACATCGCGAAGGTCTCGGAGGTCGCGACCCCCGAGGTACCGGCGACCAGCCACCCCATCCGGCTGCACAACGTGTTCCGTCCCGACGTGCCGGGCGACATGCTCTCCGTCGAGCAGGTGCTGCAGAACGCTCCGGATGCCGCCGACGGCCGCTTCCGCGTCACCGCCATCCTGGGAGAAGAACAGTGAGCGACCTCACCCGCCTGACCGCCGCCGACCTTGCCGGCAAGCTGGCCGCGGGGGAGGTGTCCAGCGTCGAGGCGACGCAGGCGCACCTCGACCGGATCGCCGCCGTCGACGGCGACGTGCACGCCTTCCTGCACGTCAGCGACCACGCTCTCGACGTCGCCGCCGACATCGACCGGCGCCGCGCCGGCGGGGAGCAGCTGGGCGGGCTCGCCGGCGTCCCGCTCGCGATCAAGGACGTCCTCGTGACGACCGACATGCCCTCCACGAGCGGCTCGAAGATCCTCGAGGGCTACATGTCGCCGTACGACGCGACCGTCGTGGCACGGGCCCGCGCCGCCGGCCTCGTGCCCCTCGGCAAGACGAACATGGACGAATTCGCGATGGGCTCCTCCACGGAGCACTCCGCATACGGCCCCACCCACAACCCGTGGGACCTCGACCGCATCCCGGGCGGCTCCGGCGGCGGCTCCGCCGCGGCCGTCGCCGCCTTCGAGGCGCCGATCGCGCTCGGCTCCGACACCGGCGGGTCCATCCGCCAGCCCGCGCACGTCACCGGCACCGTCGGCATGAAGCCCACGTACGGCGGCGTCAGCCGGTTCGGCGCGATCGCGCTGGCGTCCAGCCTCGACCAGGTCGGCCCCGTCTCCCGGACGGTGCTCGACTCCGCGCTCCTGCACGATGTCATCGGCGGACACGACCCGCACGACTCGACGTCGCTCACCGACGCGTGGCCCTCCTTCGCCGCCGCCGCCCGCGAAGGCGCCACCGGTGAGGCCCTCAAGGGGCTCAAGGTCGGCGTCATCGCCGAGCTGCCGGACAGCGGCTTCCAGCCCGGCGTCTCCGCCTCCTTCCGTGCGGCGCTGGCCGCCATGGAGGCCGCCGGCGCGGAGATCGTCGAGGTCAGCGCGCCGCACTTCGAGTACGGCGTCGCCGCGTACTACCTCATCCTCCCGGCGGAGGCGTCCAGCAACCTCGCGAAGTTCGACTCGGTGCGCTTCGGCATGCGCGTGAACGTCCCCGGCGGCACCGTGGAGGACGTCATGGCCGCGACCCGCGACGCCGGTTTCGGCGACGAGGTCAAGCGCCGCGTCATCCTCGGCACGTACGCTCTGTCCGCGGGCTACTACGACGCCTACTACGGCAGCGCACAGAAGGTCCGCACTCTCATCCAGCGCGACTTCGACGAGGCGTTCGCCCGGGTCGACGTCATCGCCACCCCGTCCGCGCCGACCACGGCGTTCAAGCTCGGCGAGAAGGTCGACGACCCCATCCAGATGTACCTGAACGACGTGACGACGATCCCGGTGAACCTCGCCGGCGTCCCCGGCATCTCGATCCCCTCCGGCCTCGCCGAGGAGGACGGGCTGCCGGTCGGCATCCAGTTCATCGCTCCCGCGCGGGAGGACGCCCGCCTGTACCGGGTCGGCGCCGCCGTGGAGACCCTGCTCGTCGACCGCTGGGGCGGACCGCTCCTGGACCGCGCACCCGTTCTCGGAGGAACCCGCTGATGGCCAAGGACAAGCTGCTCGACTTCGACAAGGCCCTCGAGCTGTACGAGCCGGTGCTCGGCTTCGAGGTGCACGTCGAGCTGAACACCGCGACGAAGATGTTCTCCTCGGCCGCCAACCCGGCCAACTCGGCGAACCACGAGGCGGGACCGAACACGCTCGTCGCACCCGTCGACATGGGGCTCCCGGGCTCGCTGCCGGTCGTCAACGAGACCGCCGTGCGCTACTCGATCAGCCTGGGCCTCGCCCTCGGCTGCTCCATCGCGCCGTCCAGCCGGTTCGCGCGGAAGAACTACTTCTACCCCGACCTGGGCAAGAACTACCAGATCTCGCAGTACGACGAGCCCATCGCCTTCGAGGGCTCCGTCGAGATCGAGCTCGGCGACGGCACCCTCGTGACCGTCCCGATCGAGCGCGCCCACATGGAGGAGGACGCCGGCAAGCTCACCCACATGGGCGGTGCGACCGGCCGCATCCAGGGGGCCGAGTACTCGCTCGTGGACTACAACCGCGCCGGCGTGCCGCTCGTGGAGATCGTCACGAAGCCGATCTTCGGGGCCGAGCACCGCGCGCCGGAGATCGCGAAGGCGTACGTCGCCGCGATCCGCGACATCGTGATCTCGCTGGGCATCTCGGAGGCGCGCATGGAGCGCGGGAACCTCCGCTGCGACGCCAACGTCTCCCTCCGCCCACGCGGCCAGGAGAAGCTCGGCACCCGCACCGAGACGAAGAACGTCAACTCGATGCGCTCGGTCGAGCGGGCCGTCCGCTACGAGATCCAGCGTCAGGCGGCGATCCTCGCCGCCGGCGGCACGATCACGCAGGAGACGCGGCACTGGCACGAGGACACGGGGACGACCTCGCCCGGTCGCCCCAAGTCGGATGCCGACGACTACCGGTACTTCCCGGAACCCGACCTGCTTCCCGTGGAGCCCTCCGCCGAGCTGATCGAGAAGCTCCGCGCCGCGCTGCCCGAGCCGCCGGCCATCCGTCGGCGCCGGTTGAAGGCCGACTGGGGCTTCACCGACCTGGAGTTCCAGGACGTCGTCAACGGCGGCCTCCTCGCCGAAGTCGAGCAGACCGTCGCCGCGGGAGCCGCACCGGCCGCCGCCCGCAAGTGGTGGACGGGCGAGATCACCCGCGTCGCCAACGCGCAGGGCGTCGAGGCGAGCGCGCTCGTCGAGCCGCAGGCCGTCGCCGCCGTGCAGAAGCTCGTCGACGCCGGCACCCTCACCGACAAGCTCGCGCGCCAGGTGCTCGAGGGCGTCATCGCGGGTGAAGGCTCGCCCCAGGAGGTCGTCGACGCGCGGGGACTCGCCGTCGTGTCCGACGACGGTGCCCTCATCGCCGCGATCGACGACGCCCTCGCCGCGCAGCCCGACGTCCTCGCGAAGATCCGCGACGGCAAGGTGCAGGCCGCGGGCGCCGTCATCGGTGCGGTCATGAAGGCGATGCGCGGGCAGGCGGATGCGGCGCGCGTGCGCGAGCTCGTGCTGGAGCGCGCCGGGTCCTGAGCTGGCGGTGTCCGGGGGACCCGGGACAATGGTCGTATGGGACGCGGTGACGGGACGGGACGGATCGCCTCGCCCGACGACGCCGACGACACCGGGACCCGCATCCTGCACGTCGACATGGACGCGTTCTACGCGTCCGTCGAGGTGCTCGACGATCCGCGCCTGGCCGGCAAGCCGATCATCGTCGGCGGCGCGGAGGGGCGCGGCGTCGTCTCCAGCGCCTCCTACGAGGCGCGTCGCTTCGGCGTCCGCTCGGCGATGTCGACCGGCATGGCGCTGCGCCTGTGCCCGACCGCGATCGTCGTCGCGCCCCACTTCGACCGGTATGCCGCGCTGTCGCGCGCGGTGATGCGGATCTTCCACGAGGTGACGCCGCTCGTCGAGCCGCTGTCCATCGATGAGGCCTTCCTCGACGTGAGCGGGGCGCGGCGGCTGTGGGGATCCCCCGGGGAGATCGCGCGCATGCTGCGCGCACGCGTGAAGGAGCAGACCGGGCTCACCTGCAGCATCGGCGTCGCCGCGACCAAGCACGTCGCGAAGATCGCCTCGACCCTGTCGAAGCCGGACGGGCTGCTCATCGTCAGCGCGGCCGACACGGGGGCTTTCCTGGCCGCGCGGTCGGTGCGCGCACTCTGGGGTGTCGGGCCCAAGGCCGCTGAGGCTCTCGAGGCCCGCGGCATCCGCCTGGTCTCGGACATCCTGGACGCGCCGCAGGCCGTCCTGGAGCGCGCACTCGGGAAGGCCATGGGGGAGCGGGTCGCCCAGCTCGCCCGCGGACTCGACCCCCGCGAGGTGGAGACGCACCGCGTCGAGAAGAGCGTCGGCCACGAGGAGACGTTCCTCGAGGACATCTCCGCCGTCCCGGTCCTGCGCACCGAGCTGCGCCGCCTCGCCGACCGTGTCGCGGCACGCCTGCGCGACGGCGACTGGGAGGCGTCCACGATCGCCCTGAAGCTCCGCTTCGCCGACTTCACGACGCTCAGCCGGTCGGCGACCCTCCCGGAGCCGACGAATGTCGGCCAGCGCATCGGCGACGTCGCCATCGAGCTGTTCGACCGCATCGACCTCGTGCAGCCGGTGCGGCTCATCGGCGTCCGCGGCGAGAAGCTGCGCCCCGCCGGATCGCTCGGGCTCGCGCTGTGGGACGACGACGCCGACTGGCGCCGCGTCGACGAGGCCCTCGACGGCGCCCGCTCCCGCTTCGGCGGTGGCGCCGTCACGCGGGCGAGCACCCTGGGGGCACGCCGCGACGTCAACGCGCTTCCCACGAACCCGCGCCTGCCGCAGACCGACCAGGGCTGAGCATCCTCGCAGAGCCCGCGCGCCCGCGCGCTCCGCGCAGTACGGTGGGACCATGCCCAACCTCGCACTGGAACTCGGCAAGCAGACCGCCGCCCTCGGCGTCCACAGCGTCTACGGAGAGCAGATCGACGTCGACGGCGTCCGCCTCATCCCCGTCGCCATGACCTGGTCGGGATTCGGCGCCGGCGAAGACGACCGCGGCAGCGGCGGCGGGGGCGGCGGTGGTGTCGCCGTGCCGCTGGGAGCGTACATCCGCAAGGGCGACGACCTGCGCTTCGAGCCGAACCTCGTCTCGCTCGTCGCCGTCGCGATCCCGTTCGTGTGGGTCACGGGACGGGCGCTCAGCCGCCTCATCCGTGCACTCAAGCGCTGACGGAGTCGCCGGCGCCCTCGCCGCGGCCGCCGATCTGCTGGCCCCCGCGCTCCTCGACGCGCGCGTGACCCTGATCGACGGACGCTCCGGGGCGGGCAAGACGTCCCTCGCGGCGCTGCTCTCCGCCCGGCTGCCCCAGGTTCAGGTGCTTGCTCTGGACGCCCTGTACCCGGGCTGGGACGGCCTCGAACAGGGCGTGGAAGCCGTCCTGCACGGTGTCCTGGAAGCCCTGGCGCGGGGCGAGGAGGGCCACTGGCGGCGTTGGGACTGGGCGAAGGAGCGCCCTGCCGAGGCGCATGCCGTCGACCCCGCGCGCCCGCTCATCGTCGAAGGATCCGGCATCCTCACCCCGCAGACGGCCGCCCTCGCCGACGTCCGCGTCTGGCTGCGTTCGCCCGCGGCGTCGCGGAAGGCCCGCGCCCTCGCCCGGGACGGAGAGGCGTACCGGCCGCACTGGGACCGGTGGGCCGGGCAGGAGGAGCAGCACCTCCGCACCGACGAGCCGGAGCGCTGGGCGACGCACGTCCTCGACGTCCCCTGAGTCAGCCGTCGATCGCCTGCAGCAGCCCCTCGAGCCGGTAGCCGAGCCATTCGTACACGCCGTAGCGCGGGTCGTCGACGTCTCCGTCGGCTTCCGTCCGGATGCCGAGGCGCGTCGCCAGGACGAGCCGCAGCGCCGTGAGGGTGCGCAGCCACGCGGACAGGCGCTCCCCATCCAGCGGGATGCTCACCACCGCCTCTGCCGACACGGCATCCAGCTCCTCCGGGCGGAGCGGGGCGCCGTCGCGGAGCAGCGTGGCCAGCACCAGGCCGGCGTCGGCGGCGCGCCGCTGCAGGAGGTCGCTCTCCGTGAGGGCGCGGAACTCGCGCGCCGCGTCGGCGTCGGCATAGGCGTCGGGGACGAGTCGCGCGATCGCCGGGTCTCCGGCATCGGATTCCTGCTCGGTCACGAGGGCGGAGAACTGCTCCACGAGCGAGGTCAGGTGAGCGACCTCGATCGCGGTCAGCTCGAGGGCGACGCCGGGCACGGTCACGCGCCGGCCTCCCGCACGGTCGCCCACAGGCCGTAGTCGTGCATCGCCTGCACGTGCAGCTCCATCTGCTCTCTCGCCCCCTCCGCCACGACCGCGTGCCCGTCGTGGTGCACCGCGAGCATCAGCTGCTGGGCGCGCGCCGCCGAATACCCGAAGTACTCGCGGAAGACGTGCACGACATAGCTCATGAGGTTGACCGGATCGTTCCAGACGACCGTCTGCCAGGGTCCCGACGCGGTCCGCGCGAGGTCGAGGTCGTCCTGGGGGAGGGTGAGGGTCATGCCCAGCCCAACTCGTGCAGACGGTCGTCGTCGATGCCGTAGAAGTGCGCGATCTCATGGACGAGGGTCGTGTGCACCTCGCCCCGCAGCTCGTCCTCGTCGGCGCACACATCCAGGTGCGGTTCGCGGTAGACGATGATCCGGTCGGGGAGTTCGCCCATGCCGTAGCGGTCGCGCTCGGTGAGGGAGAGGCCGTCGTAGAGGCCGAGGAGATCGAGGCTGCCGTCCTCGGGGCGGTCCTCCACGACGAACACGACGTTGTCGAGGCCGGCGACCATGTCCCCCGGCAGCCGGTCGAGTTCGTCGGAGACGATCGCGTCGAACGCGTCGGCATCCATCTCGATCATGACAACGCCTCACCGCGGGGGTGCTTGGGGTGAGTAACGGGACTTGAACCCGCGACCCCCTGGACCACAACCAGGTGCTCTACCAACTGAGCTATACCCACCAAGTGCCCGTGCATGGGCAACCCCACCAGTGTATTACAGCCCGGAGGCGAACGACGACACGGCGGATGCCGCCGCGTCCCGCGCCGCGTCACTGGTGGGTCCGGGCTCGGGGACGAAGACGGCCTGCCGGTAGTACGCGAGCTCGCGGATGGACTCGCGGATGTCGGCGAGGGCGCGGTGCCCGCCGTCCTTGCTCGGCGCGTTGAAGTAGGCCCGCGGGTACCAGCGGCGGGAGAGCTCCTTGATCGTGGACACGTCGATGTTCCGGTAGTGCAGCCAGCGATCGATGCGCGGCATGTACTTCGCGAGGAACATCCGGTCGGTGCCGATCGTGTTGCCCGCGATGGGCGCCTTGCCCTCCGCGACGAAGCGCTGGATGTACTCGAGCGCCTCGAACTCCGCCTCGGCGAGGCTCACGCCGTTCGGGATCTCCTCGAGCAGTCCGGACGTCGCGTGCATGTTCGTGACGAACTCGTTCATGTTCGCGAGGGCGGAGTCGTCCGGCTTGACCACGATCTGGAAGCCGGGGTCGAGCACGCGGAGTTCGAAGTCCGTCACGACGATCGCGATCTCGACGATCTCGTCGACCGCCGGGTCGAGCCCCGTCATCTCACAGTCGATCCAGACGAGACGATCGTTCTCCGCGGCACTCACCATGCCGCCATCCTAACGAGCGCTTCCGACGTGGCCCGGCCCGCGCGATAACCTGACAGTGCGCCCTCGTAGCTCAGTGGATAGAGCAGCGGCCTTCTAATCCGCCGGTCACAGGTTCGAATCCTGTCGGGGGCACGTCCCTCTGGCGGCCCGCGGCCGTTCCGCGTAGCGTCGTGACCGTCGGAAGGAGTTCGGAGATGAGCACCACGTCACAGACCGCCCTCTGGGTCGCATACGGCGCGGAGAGCAACGTCGTGGGGACGATCCGCAAGGTCGACGGCGCATACACCGTCACGATCGCCGGCGCGGACGCCTCCGTCGGCACCTACCCGTCCATGGAGATCGCGAAGAGCGCGCTGCACGGGCACCTCCCGCCCGGGTCGGACTGGCCGAGGTTCACCCAGCACTGACGGCCGGCGTGGCGGGCGCGGGTGTCGCGCGCCGACGGTGGTCGAACGGCGGCAGCGCGATGTGCACGAGCGGTCCGATGAGGACGGCGAAGAGCACGGTCCCCAGGCCGACCGTGCCGCCCAGCAGCCAGCCCGCCAGCAGGACCGTCGCCTCCACCGCGAGGCGGGCCGCCCAGATGGGCCAGCCGAACCGCGCGTTGATCCCCGTCATGAGCCCGTCGCGCGGCCCGGGGCCGAAGTTCGCGCCGATGTAGAGCCCCGAGGCCAGCGCGACCAGCACGACCCCGCCGAGGAAGACGACCCCCTGGGTGAGCCAGCCCGTGATCGGCGGGACGATGCCGAGCGTCGCCTGCATGCTCGTCCCGACGATGAGGATGTTCGCGATCGTCCCGATGCCGGGCTTCTGCCGCAGCGGTATCCACAGCAGGAGGATGAGGAACCCGAGGAGGTTCGTCACCCAGCCGATCCCGATCCCCGTCTGGCGGGACACGCCCTGCGCGAAGACCGTCCACGGGTCGAGTCCGATCCCCGCCTGGACCATGACGGCGCAGCCGGCGCCGTAGAGGACGAGGCCGATGAGGAGTTGGACGACGCGGCGGGGCATGAGGACATCCAATCGCACGATTGGCCCTCAGTGAGCGGTCCAATCCCGATATGGTGGCTCGCATGGACTCCCGGATCACGGCGCGCAGCCTCGCGCAGGCTCTCGGCGGGTGGCGCACGCGCGATCCCGCCTATGAGGCGCTGGCCGACGGCATCCGCCTGCTCTGCCTCGACAACCGTCTCGCGCCGCGGACGGCGCTGCCGGCCGAGCGGGAACTCGCCGGGGTCCTGCAGCTGAGCCGCACGACGGTCGCCGCGGCGTACGGGAGCCTGCGTGCGACGGGACACATCGAGAGCCTCCGGGGCTCCGGGAGCGTGACCCTGCCGCTCCATCGCCGCGAGCCGGGTCGCGTCGCCGGCGCGCCGGACGACATCGACCTGCAGCAGGCCAGCCCGGCCGCGTGGCCCGGTCTCGCCGGGCTCATGAGCGAGGTCGCGCTGGACGCCACGTCCATCGTGTCGCGCGCCGGGTACGACATCCTCGGCCGGGAGGACCTGCGCGAGGCCATCGCGGCCCGCTACTCGCTGCGCGGCGTCCCGACGACCGCGGACCAGATCATGGTGACGACGGGGGCGCAGAGCGCGATCCACCTCGTCGCCGCCGCGTTCCTCCGCCGCGGCGAGCGCGCCCTCATCGAGACGCCGACCTACCCGCACGCGGCGGAGGCCCTCCGGGATGCGGGTGCGCGACTCGTCGGCGTCCCGGTCACCACCGACGACGGCTGGGATCTCGAGCGGGCGGAGCAGGCGTTCGCCCGTACGAATCCGGCCCTGGCGTACCTCATGCCCGTGTTCCAGAACCCCACCGGGCGGAGCATGACCGAGCGCGAGCAGGACGTCATCGGTGCCGCGGCGCACCGCGCCGGCACGCTCCTCGTGCTCGACGAGACGACCGGCGACCTGGCGATCGACCCGCGCCCGGCGGGCCTGGCCCTGCCGCACGCCGACGTCATCCGCATCGGGTCGCTGGGGAAGACCGTGTGGGGCGGGCTGCGGGTCGGGTGGATCCGGGCCGACACGGAGACCATCCGTCGGCTGGTGGCCGCCCGCCCGCACCGCGATCTCGGCACGCCCGAGTTCGAGCAGGCCGTCGCCACCCGGGTCCTCGGCCACATGCCGGATGTCATCGCGCAGCGCTCCGCCCTGCTGCGCGAGGGACGGGATGCGCTGGCCGCCGCTCTGCGCACCCACCTGCCGGAGTGGCGGCTGCCGCACGTGGCCGGGGGCGTCTCGCTGTGGGTCGGCCTCGACGCGCCGCTCAGCTCGGGGCTCGTCCTCGCAGCGCGGGCCGAGGGGCTCCACCTGTCGGCGGGCGCCCGCTTCGCCGTCGACGGCGGCCACGACCGGCACCTCCGCGTGCCGTTCACGGCGCCGGTGGAACAGCTCCGGCGCGCCGTCGACATCCTGGCCCGCACGTGGCCGGCCGTGCGGTCCAATGCCCCGCTCCGGGGTGCGGACCTGCTGGACGCCGTGGTCTAGCGGGACAGCCGCAGACACTCCACGGCCTCCGCCGCCGACCAGAACGTGCCGACCTCGCGGAACCCCGCGCTGGCGGCATGGAAGCGGAGCGCGGCGAATCGCGCGCCGTCCTCCCGGGTGGCGAGATGCCCGAGCGCGCGCCCCGCGGCGTCCAGGACGCGCCAGAGCCCCGCACCCACCGGCAGCAGCCGCACGGCCTCGGACACGGGCGGTCCTTCCATCAGAATCGACATCGTCTCTCCTTCCCGGAATCGAACATATGTCCACCCTCCGACATCCCGTCCGCGTCGGGAACAGCGGCGCGGGGATGTACGTTCGGTCCAGTGACGCGCCGCCGATCGTGGCGCGAGATTCGGAGACGACATGGAGACGTACGTACTCGCCGGCGGGTGCTTCTGGTGCCTGGATGCCGCATATCGCGCCCTGCGCGGAGTGACCGAGGTCGAATCCGGCTACATCGGCGGCACGACGCCGAACCCCAGCTACGAGCAGGTCTGCACCGGCACGACCGGGCACGCGGAGGCGGTGAAGGTCACCTTCGATCCCGAGGTCATCCCCGGCGACGTCATCCTCGACGCGTTCTTCACGATGCACGACCCGCGTCAGCTGAACCGGCAGGGCAACGACGTCGGTACGCAGTACCGTTCGGCCATGTTCCCCGCCGACGACGCGCAGCGCGAGGCGTTCGCCGCCGCCGCGGAGCGCGCGGCGGAGTGGTGGGACGGCGGTCTCGTGACGACCACGGAGGAGCTGGGCGCGTTCTACCCGGCCGAGGACTACCACCAGGACTTCTTCGCCAAGAACCCGGGCCAGGGATACTGCCTGGCCGTCGCGGTGCCGAAGGTCAACAAGGTGCGCGCGCGCTTCGGCGAGTACGCCCGCCTCTGACGCCTCCTCCCCACCGCCTCTCTCCGCGCCGCCCTCCACCGATCGCCCGGCTCGCCCGTTCCTGTGGGCGGGTGCCGGTCAGGGTGGAGGTGCTTCGGCATCCGACGGGCACTCGGATGCCGAAGCATGGCCTGCGGAGAGTCCGCGGCCCGTGAGAGAGGAAACGCGATGAGCGATCGCATCACCGTCGTCGGCAACATCGCCACCGTCCCCGAGCGCCGGCAGACCGGCACCGGGATCCCGGTGGCACACTTCCGGCTCGCGACGAGCCAGCGTCACCGCGACGCGCAGGGGGCCTGGGTCGACGGCACGACCAACTTCTACTCCGTGTCGGCCTACCGGCAGCTGGCCGAGCACGCCCTGGCGTCCCTGCAGCGCGGCCAGCGCGTCATCGTCACCGGCGCCCTGAAGATCCGCACGTGGGAAGTCGGCGAGAAGAAGGGCACCGAGGCCGAGATCGACGCCGACGCCCTGGGCCCGGACCTGCAATGGGGAACCAGCCGGTTCACCGCGCTGAAGCGGGAGACCGCCGCGCCAACGACCGACGCGAGCTGGTCTGCGCCGGGGCTTCCGGCGGGTGGCCCGAATGGGCCGGAGGACGGCGGCGCAGATCCGGATGCGGTCGACGACGAGGTGGAGCCGGACTGGGCGCGGAGCCCCCTCGCGGAGCCTGCCCCGTTCTGAGCGAGGCGCGGAGCGCGCCTAGACTCGCTCCGTGCCCGTGTCGCCTGCCTCCTCTGCGTCGTCGACGGGGCACCCCACCCGCCGCGTCGCGCACCGGCGTCGTGGATCGACGGTCGCGGCCCTGATCGCGGGGGTCCTCGCCGCGACGATGGCGGGCTGCGCGCCGACAGCCGTCGACCCCGTGTCGACGCCGTCGCCGACCTGGGCGGCGCCGACGCCCACTCCCACGCCCGCGGGGCCCACGCTCGTGGTGGACGGGTCGGCGGAGGACAACCTCCCGCTCTTCACCGCGGTCATGCAGACGGTCGCCGCGACGGCGCAGTCGGTCGAGGGGCGGGCGTACATCGACGCGCTGGCGGGGGCGGGCTTCGACAAGTCGGCCATGGAAGTGACCTACGACCGGACCACCGTCGACAATGCCGCCGACAGCATCCAGTTCTCCGTCGCGTGGGAGGGGGAGTGCCTCATCGGACAGGTCGGGCCCTCCACCCCGGCCCCCACCGCCGTCGTCCTGCCCGCGCTGCCCGCCGGCGGCTGCCTCATCGGCGAGACCCGCCCGATCGACTGGTGAGGCGCACTCCGCTCCCCGCGTAGACTTGGGCCGTTATGGCTGAATACATCTACTCGATGGTCCGTGCCCGCAAAGCGGTGGGCGAGAAGCTCATCCTCGACGACGTCACGATGGCATTCCTGCCCGGCGCCAAGATCGGCATGGTCGGTCCGAACGGCGCCGGCAAGTCGACGATCCTGAAGATCATGGCCGGCATGGATCAGCCCTCCAACGGCGAGGCGAAGCTGTCTCCCGGCTACAGCGTCGGCATCCTCATGCAGGAGCCGGAGCTCGACGAGACCAAGACCGTGCTGGAGAACATCCAGGAGGGCGTCGCGATCAAGGCGAAGCTCGACCGGTTCAACGAGATCTCCGCGCTCATGGCCGACCCCGACGCGGATTTCGACGCGCTGCTGGCGGAGATGGGCGTGCTCCAGGAGGAGATCGACGCCGCCGACGGCTGGGACCTCGACTCGCAGCTCGAGCAGGCGATGGACGCCCTCCGCACCCCGCCCGGGGACGCCGAGATCGCACCGCTCTCCGGTGGTGAGCGGCGCCGCGTCGCCCTCGCGAAGCTCCTGCTCCAGAAGCCCGACCTGCTCCTCCTCGACGAGCCCACCAACCACCTCGACGCGGAGAGCGTCCTGTGGCTCGAGCAGCACCTGCAGGCGTACAAGGGCGCGGTCATCGCGATCACCCACGACCGGTACTTTCTCGACCACGTGGCCGAGTGGATCGCCGAGGTGGACCGCGGTCGCCTCATCGGCTACGAGGGCAACTACTCGACCTACCTCGAGAAGAAGGCGGAGCGTCTCGACGTCCAGGGCAAGAAGGACGCCAAGCTCGCGAAGCGCCTGAAGGACGAGCTGGAGTGGGTCCGCAGCAGCGCGAAGGGCCGCCAGACGAAGTCGAAGGCGCGTCTGGCGCGCTACGAGGAGATGGCGACGGAGGCCGAGCGCACCCGGAAGCTGGACTTCGAGGAGATCCAGATCCCCGCCGGCCCCCGCCTGGGCAGCATCGTCATCGACGCCAAGAAGCTCAAGAAGGGCTTCGGTGACCGCACGCTCATCGACGGCCTCAGCTTCAACCTCCCGCCGAACGGCATCGTCGGCGTCATCGGGCCGAACGGCGTCGGCAAGACGACCCTGTTCAAGACGATCGTGGGCCTCGAGCCGCTGGACGGCGGAGACCTCAAGGTCGGCGAGACCGTCAAGATCAGCTACGTCGACCAGTCGCGCAGCAACATCGACCCGAACAAGACGCTGTGGGAGGTCGTCTCGGACGGCCTGGACATCATCACGGTCGGGAAGATCGAGATCCCCTCACGTGCGTACGTGTCGAAGTTCGGCTTCAAGGGGCCCGACCAGCAGAAGAAGGCCGGTGTCCTCTCCGGCGGTGAGCGCAACCGGCTGAACCTCGCCCTGACGCTCAAGGAAGGCGGCAACCTGCTGCTCCTCGACGAGCCGACGAACGACCTGGACGTCGAGACCCTGTCGAGCCTGGAGAACGCGCTCCTGGAGTTCCCCGGCTGCGCCGTGGTCATCACCCACGACCGGTGGTTCCTCGACCGCATCGCGACCCACATCCTCGCCTACGAGGGCACCGACGAGGACCCGGCGCAGTGGTACTGGTTCGAGGGCAACTTCGAATCGTACGAGGCCAACAAGATCGAGCGCCTCGGCGCCGACGCCGCCAAGCCGCACCGTTCGACGCACCGCAAGCTCACCCGTGACTGACAGCCCGCGGATGCACGTCCCCATCCACCTGCGATGGGGCGATCTGGACGCCTTCAACCACGTCAACAACACGGCGATGCTGAAGCTGCTCGAAGAAGCCCGGGTGCGGGTGTTCTGGCTGCCGCAGGCGGGGGAGACCGGTCCGGACACGGCAGTGCTGGAGTCCAGTCTCGCCGCCGGCACCGTGACGCTCATCGCCCGGCAGGAGATCGAGTACCTCGCGCCCGTTCCGTACGGGCGGGAGCCCCTGAACGTGCAGATGTGGTTCGGCAAGATCGGCGGCTCGAGCGTCGAGGTCTGCTACGAGGTCTACAGCCCGCTCGGCGCCGAGCCGCAGAAGCTGTACGCGCGGGCGACGTCGGTCGTCGTGATGGTGGATGTCGCGACGGGGCGCCCCACGCGCCTCTCCGACGAGATGCGCCGCGTCTGGGAGCCGTACCTCGGCGAGCCCATCGCGTACGGCCACCGCCGCTGAAACCACCGCCGCTGAATCAGCCCGCGGTGAGCTCTCCGGCGGGGACCCGCACCATGATCTCCTGGGCCACGGAGGCGATCAGCTCACCCTCGCGGGTGTACATGCGGCCCGTCGACAGCCCACGGCCGCCGCGGGCGCTCGGCGACTCCTGCACGTAGAGGAGCCAGTCGTCGACGCGGCCGGGCCGGTGCCACCACATCGCGTGGTCCAGACTCGCGACCTTCAGCCCGGGCTGAGACCATGCGATGCCGTGGGCGCGCAGCACCGACTCCTGGATCGTCAGGTCGCTCATGTACGCGAGGGCCGCGCGATGCAGCCGCGGGTCGTCGGGGATCGTCCGGCGCGTCCGCATCCATACCGCCTGCCGCGCCTCGTGCGCGCCGTCCACGGCGACGTAGATCGGCGAGGAGACGTGCCGCAGTTCGATGGGACTGTCCGCGAAGAAGCGCTTCGTCATCGGGTGCAGGCCCGGGAGGCGGTCCTCGATGCTGTCGACGCGCTCCGGGTCGGGGACGCCCTCCGGCATCGGCGCGCGATGCTCGAGACCGGGCGCCTCGTGCTCGAAGGACGCGATCATCGAGAAGATGGGGACGCCCTGCTGGAAGGCCTGGGTGCGTCGCGTCGAGAACGACCGGCCGTCGTGGATGCGGTCCACGGAGAACGTCAGGCCCGCCGTCGAGTCGCCGGGGCGCAGGAAGTACCCGTGCATGGAATGCGCGATCCGCTCGTCGGGCAGGGTGCGCTCGGCCGCCATGATCGACTGGGCGAGGACCTGCCCGCCGAACACCCGGCCCGTCGGCATGTTCTGCGAGACGCCCGTGAAGATGTCCTCCGTCGTGCGGGCATCGCCCGAGGAGAGATCAAGGACGGACAGCAGGCCGGTGACCGGGTCCAGATCGTCCGCCACGTGGTCTCCCTCTCACACTCCGCGCCGGGGCGCATCCGTCGCTGATAGCTTAGGGCGGATGTCCCCGAGCCTCCGCTTCCCCGACCCGCAGGCCGCCGCCGACGTCCTCACCTTCGCCCGGCGCGCCACGCGGCTCGGCGACGGCGCCGTGCGGCTTCGGGCCGACGCGGGAGTCCTCGCCCTGTCGTCGGCGCCGCTGGCCCCGCGGACGCTGCTGGAGGCCGTGCCGACGGTGCTGGGGATGCGGTTCCTGCCGGTCGACCCCGAACTCGTGTGCGACCTGACCGTGGACGCCGGCGCGCTGGCCGAGGGCACCCAGCCGCACACGGTCCGGCTTCCGGACACTTCCGTGACGGCGCCGTGGGCGGGCATCTCCCCGCCGCGCGGCGGCTGGACGGACGCCGGCGCGCTCCCGGCATCCCTTCTCGCCTCCCGCGCCCAGTGGGGCATCGCGGCGGTCGCCGAGCAGGTGCCGACCGATGCCGGCGACGACGCCGTGCACCGCGTCCGGTCGCTCGTCTGGGGTGCAGCGGACGAGGACCTCGGCGGCATCCCGCTCGGCGCGGCGTTCGCCGCCTTCGCGCTCGGCTTCATCGCCGGCGACGAACTCGCCGCCGTGCGCCGCTCCGGTGCGTGGACGCGGGTGAGCCTCACCCGCGGGCATGTGCTCGTCCGCACGGCCGGCCCGCCGGGACTCACCGCCGTGCGGCGTACCGGCGCGAGCCGGTAGAGCGGCCTCAGACGGCGGCCGCGGCCGCCCTGCCCGCGGTGCGGCCCGAGAAGAGGCAGCCGCCCAGGAACGTCCCCTCCAGCGCGCGATAGCCGTGCAGGCCTCCGCCGCCGAAGCCCGCGGCCTCACCCGCCGCGTAGAGGCCCGGCACCGGCGCGCCGCCGCCGCCGAGCGCGCGCGCCGACAGATCGGTCTCGATGCCGCCGAGCGACTTCCGGGTCAGGACGTGCAGCTTCACGGCGATGAGCGGTCCGTTCTTCGGATCGAGGATGCGGTGCGGGACGGCCGTCCGCACGAGCCGGTCGCCGCGGTAGGCGCGCGCGGAGCGGAGCATCGCGATCTGCGCGTCCTTCGTGAAGTCGTTGTCGATCTCGCGGTCGCGGGCTTCGACCTCGGTCCGCACCCGGTCGGCGTCGAGGCTCTCCCCGCCCGGCAGCGCCTGCATCCCCGCGATCAGGTCGTCGAGGGTGTCGCGGACCACGAAGTCGGCGCCGTGGTCGAGGAAGGCCTGCACGGGACCGGCGGCGCCCTTCCCGAGCCGGGACTTCACGAGGAGCGGGAGATCCTTGCCGGTGAGGTCGGGGTTCTGCTCGCTGCCGGAGAGCGTGAACTCCTTCTCCACGATCGCGCGGGACAGGACGAACCAGGAGTGGTCGTAACCCGTGGCCCGCAGGTGCGCGAGCGTGCCGAGGGTGTCGAACCCGGGGAACAGCGGAACGGGCAGCCGGTTTCCGAGAGCGTCGAGCCACACCGAGGACGGGCCCGGGAGGATGCGGATGCCGTGCTGCGGCCAGACCGGGTCGAAGTTCCGGATGCCCTCGACGTAGTGCCACATGCGGTCGCCATTGATGAGCCGGGCGCCGGCGGCGCTGCTGACCGGCTGCAGCGACCCGTCCACATAGGCGGGGACGCCGGAGAGCATCGAGGCCGGCGGGGCGCCGAGGCTCGCGGGCCACTGCGCGCGGACGAGGTCGTGGTTGCCGCCGATCCCGCCGCCCGCGACGATGACGGCGGGGGCCCGGATCTCGAACGAGCCCACCGTCTCCCGCGCCGTCGGGGCACCGCGGACGGCACCGGAGGGCGCGAGGACGTCGCCGGAGGCTCCCACGACGGCGCCGCCCGAGACGGTCAGAGCGGTGACCCTGTGGCGGGGGAGAACCGTCACGAGGCCCCGCGCCTCGCCGTCCTCGAGGTCCTTCTGGAAGGGCGCGACGATGCCGGGACCGGTGCCCCACACGATGTGGAAGCGGGGCACGGAGTTGCCGGGCCCGGTCGACAGGTACCCGCCGCGCTCGGCCCAGCCGACGACGGGGAAGAATCCGACGCCCTTGGCGCGAAGCCAGGCGCGCTTCTCCTCGTGTGCGAACTGCAGATAGGCCTCCGCCCACCGGCGTGGCCAGAGGTCTTCGTCGCGGTCGAAGCCCGCCGTGGCGAACCAGTCTTGGCGCGCCAGATCGGGGGAGTCTTTGATGCCCATGCGGCGCTGTTCGGGGGAGTCGACGAGGAACAGCCCGCCGAAGGACCAGTGCGCCTGACCGCCGAGGTTGGTGCGGGGCTCCTGGTCGACGATGACGACCCGCTTGCCCGCCGCGGCCGCTTCGGAGGCCGCGACGAGGCCCGCCAGGCCCCAGCCGATCACGAGGATGTCCGCGGAATGCGTCTGGGTCTGCCGGGCTCCGGTCATCACGACTCCTTCGTCGTCTCGGGATGTGCCAGGAGGCTCGTCGCCTCCGGTGGTCGCGTCGGGCCGATGCCGGTCGGCTCGAAGGTGTTCACCATCGCGAACGCGGCCCGCTGCAGATAATCCCACAGCGTCGCCTCGTGCAGTGGCGGGAGGTCGAGCTCATCCACGGCGGTGCGCATGTGCCGCAGCCAGCGGTCGCGCGCGTCGGGATTGACATGGAACGACGCATGCCGCATGCGCAGCCGCGGGTGCCCGCGCCGTTCGCTGTAGGTGCTCGGCCCGCCCCAGTACTGCTCGAGGAAGAGCGTGAGGCGCTCGGCCGCCGGCCGGAGGTCGTCCTCGGGGTACATGGGCTTGAGGACCTCGTCGCCGGCGACACCGCGATAGAACGCGTCCACGAGCCGCACGAACGTGTCGTGGCCGCCGATCTCCTCGTAGAAGCTCAGCGGCGCGGGGGTTCCGGCATCCGTCATTTCGCGTCCTTCGCGTCGTCGCCGGCCGGAGACTCGGCGGCCTGCGCCTTCGTGGTCTTCTTGGCCTTCCAGACGCCCTTGGCCGGGGTGACGGGGGTGGGCCGGGTGCGCGGCGGGTTCGCGCCCCGCACCCGCTGGGCGCCCTCCAGACCCGTCAGCATGACGGAGTTCATCTGCGGGAGCGACAGGCCCAGGTCGTCCATCGCCCTCTTCAGCCGCATCCGCAGTTCGCGTGCGACGTCGTCCTTCGCGTTGGAGCGGGTCTTGACGACGAGACGGATGACGAGCGACTCACCCGTGATCGCCTCGAGGCCCCATACCTCCGGCTCCTCGAGGATGCGCGTGCGCCACTTGGGGTCCTTCACGAGCGACGTCGCCGCCGTGAGCATGGACTTCTCCACCTGCTCGATGTCGGCGTCGGTGGGAACGGCGAGATCGACGATGACGCGCGACCACCCCTGCGACATGTTGCCGATGCGGGTGATCTCCCCGTTGCGGACGTACCAGAGCGTGCCGTTGACGTCGCGGACGTGGGTGATCCGGACGCTCACGTACTCGACGATGCCCGTCGCGAGCCCGAGGTCCACGACATCGCCGATGCCGACCTGATCCTCGGCGACGATGAAGATGCCGTTCAGCACGTCCTTGACGATGTTCTGCGCGCCGAAGCCGAGTCCCGCGCCGACCGCCGCGGAGAGCAGGGCGAACGACCCCAGCGCCGTGGGCGCGAGGAAGTTGATCACCAGCAGCGTCACGACGATCACGATCGTGACGTTGACGATGTTCTGCAGGATCGAGCCGAGGGTGCGGGTCCGCTGCACGAGGCGCATGGCCGCGAGCGGCGAGCGGTCGAGCGCCTGCGTGTCGTCGACGTTCGCCTTGTTCTTCGCGCCGGAGACGATCCGGTTCACGACGCGGCGGATCACGAATTTCAGGACCCACCCGGCGAGGACCCCGCCCACGATGAACGCCGCCACGATGAGCAGGCTGATGCCCGCATCGCCGAGCCACGTCAGCAGCTGCTGCCAGAAGTCGGGATCCGTGATCGTGCCGGGATCGGTGGAGAGTGTCGTCATCGTGGCCTACTGGGCGTCGCGCTCCTGGACGGACAGCGCCCGCTCGACGCCGGCGAGGTTCTCCTGCACGAGACGGCGGAGGGCCGGGGCGGCATCGCCGTGCGCGTCGAGCCACGCCCGCGTCGCCGTGCGCAGCGCGCGGTCCGCGAGGGGCGCCGGGTACAGGCCCGTGATGAGGTAGTTCGCGATCTGGTAGGTGCGGTCCTCCCAGATCGGCAGCAGCATGTCGAAGTAGTCGTCCACGAACGCGCGGAGCGCCTCGACGCCGGCCGGGTGCGTGAACCCGAGCGCCGCGGAGCGGACGACGGTGTTCGGCAGGTCGGCGGTGTCGATGAGCGACGACCAGGCGGCGCGCTTGGCGTCGACGGTCGGCAGGGCGGCCTTCGCCTGTGCGGCGAACTCGCCGCCCTTGGCCGTGTTGTCGGCCGCGAGGGCGGCGTCGATGTCGGCGGTCGTGACGAGCCCGCCCGCGGCGAGGGAGACCAGCAGGGCCCAGGACAGGTCCGCGTCGATCTCGAGACCCTCGAGCGCGGTCTGCCCGTCGCGGAGGGCGCGGACCTGCTCCCACTGCGCCGGGGTGGCCGCGGCCGAGGCGAACGCCGTGACGAACTGCAGCTGGCTGTCGCTGCCCGCTTCCGCCGCCTGCGCGAGGGCCCAGAGGCCCTCGGCGACCCTCTCCCGTGTCGCGTCGCGCTTCTCCGGCGCGACGTACGCGTTCGCGGCGAGCTGCAGCTGAGCGAGGGTCGTCCGCACGGTGGTGGACTCCGTCTCGGCGCCGATGTTGCGGAGCACGAGGTCGACGTAGTCGGAGGCGGAGGCCTCCGCGTCGCGGGTCTGGTCCCAGGCCGCGCCCCAGACGAGCGAGCGGGCGAGCGGGTCGCTGATCTTGCCGAGGTGCTCGATGGCCGTCCGCAGCGACCGGTCGTCCAGGCGGATCTTCGCGTACGCGAGGTCGTCGTCGTTGAGCAGGACGAGGTCGGGGCGGGCGATGCCGACGAGCTCGGCGACCTCGGTCAGGTCGCCGTCGACGTCGATCTCCACGCGGTGCGTGCGCACGAGCGCGCCGTCGGTCAGCGAGTAGAAGCCGACACCGAGGCGGTGCGGGCGGATCGTCGCGTAGTCCGCCGGAGCCGTCTGGACGATCGCGAAGCGGGTGATGATCCCGGCGTCGTCGGTCTTGATCTCCGGGGACAGCGTGTTCACGCCGGCCGTCTCGAGCCACTTCCGCGACCACGTGGAGAGGTCACGGCCGCTCGTGGCCTCCAGCTCGGTCAGCAGGTCGGACAGCTCGGTGTTGCCCCACGCGTGCTTCTGGAAGTACTGCGAGACACCGGCGAAGAACGCCTCGATCCCGACCCACGCGGCGAGCTGCTTGAGGACCGAGCCGCCCTTCGCGTAGGTGATGCCGTCGAAGTTGACCTGCACGTCCTCGAGGTCGTTGATCGTCGCGACCACGGGGTGCGTCGAGGGCAGCTGGTCCTGGCGGTACGCCCAGGTCTTCTCCATGGCGTTGAACGTAGTCCACGCCTCGGTCCACTCGGTGGCCTCGGCCGTCGCGATCGTGGACGCCCACTCGGCGAACGACTCGTTCAGCCACAGGTCGTTCCACCACTTCATCGTGACGAGGTCCCCGAACCACATGTGCGCGAGCTCGTGCAGGATCGTGACGACCCGGCGCTCCTTCACGGCATCCGTCACCTTCGAGCGGAAGACGTAGGTCTCCGTGAACGTCACGGCGCCGGCGTTCTCCATCGCTCCCGCGTTGAACTCCGGGACGAAGAGCTGGTCGTACTTCGCGAACGGGTACGGGACCTGGAACTTCTCCTCGTAGTACGCGAAGCCCTGGCGGGTCTTCTCGAAGATGTAGTCCGCGTCCAGGTGCTGCCAGAGGCTCTTGCGGCCGTAGACGCCGAGCGGGATGACGCGGCCGGAGGCGCTCGTCAGCTCGGAGAACGTCGCCTCGTACGGGCCCGCGACGAGCGCCGTGATGTAGGACGAGATCCGCGGAGTGGGCTCGAACGTCCACGTCGCCGCGCCGTCCTGGGCCGGCACCGGCTCGGGGGTGGGGGAGTTGGAGACGACCTTCCACGCGGCGGGCGCCGTGATCGTGAACTGGAACGTCGCCTTGAGGTCGGGCTGCTCGAACACGGCGAACACCCGCCGGGAGTCGGGAACCTCGAACTGCGAGTAGAGGTAGACCTCGCCGTCGACGGGGTCGACGAAGCGGTGCAGGCCCTCACCCGTGTTCGTGTAGAGGCAGTCGGCCTCGACGACGAGCTCGTTGTCGGCGGACAGGCCGTCCAGGGCGATGCGCGAGTCGGAGAACACGGCGGCGGGGTCGAGCGCGCGACCGTTCAGCGTGATCGCGTGGACGGTGCGGGCGATCAGGTCGATGAACGTGGCCGCCCCCTCGGCGGCGGTGAAGCGGATCACCGAGCGGGATCGGAACACCTCCGGCCCGGTCGTGAGGTCGAGGCTCACCTCGTACGAGGTGGTGTCGACGATCGCGCGGCGCTCCTGCGCCTCGATGCGGGTGAGGTTCTCTCCAGGCACGTGCATGGCTCCCAAGGTCAGGGTGGATGCCGCGGTCGGGCGCTGCTGGCGCCCGCGGCAACCTCCCCAGACTACGCGCCCGCGGTCTCGCGCCGCACGTGACTGCGGGCGTGCGCCACCGCGGGCGCCAGTTCGGTGAAGAGATGATTGTGGTGGCGCAGCGACCCGAGGACACCCACCGTCCGGAACAGGTCGGCGTGACGGGGCTGGACGCCCTTGAGCAGCACCGTGACCCCGCGACGCTCCAGGGCCTGCACGATGTCGCCGAGGATGCGGGCTCCCGTCGCGTCGACGAGTTCGAGCTGCGACATCCGGAGGATCACGACCGACACGCCTCGCACGGCGTTGACCTCGTCGAAGACGCGGTCGGCGGCGGCGAAGAACAGCGGACCGTCGAAGCGGATCACGGCGATGCGCTCGTCCCCGGGCTCCGGGTCGCCGGGGAGCGCCTCGCGCTGCACCCCCGACGCGCGGGAGAGGCTCCGGATCGCGAAGACCCCCGCGAAGACGACGCCGATGACGACCGCGACGATGAGATCGAACGACACGGTGATGACCGCCGTGAGCACGAAGGCGACGGCATCCGCACGGGTCGAGCGGAGGATCGCGCGCACCGTGTCGCGCTGCACCATGCGTACCGCCGTCACCATGAGGACGCCCGCGAGCGCCGCCAGCGGGATGGTCCCGACGGGGCCGGCGGCGACGAGGACGACGAGGAGCAGGACGACGGCGTGGAAGATGCCGCTGATGCGCGACCGGCCGCCGGAGCGGACGTTGACGGCTGTGCGGGCGATGGCGCCGGTGGCCGGCAGCCCGCCGAACAGCGACGCGCCGAGGGACGCCAGACCCTGGCCGACCAGTTCCCGATCGGGGTTGTAGGCCCCCGTGTCGGCCATGGCCGCCGCGACCCGCGCCGAGAGGAGCGACTCGATGGCGGCGAGGGCGGCGACCGTCAGGGCGGGTGCCACGAGGCTCGGGAGCACTGCGGGATCGAGTGCGGGGAGCGTCGGCAGGGGCAGGGTTCCCGGCAGGGCTCCGATCCGGGCCAGCGGGCTCGGCAGCAGGAGCGCCAGCACCGTCACGATCGCGATGCCGACCAGCGAGCCCGGCACTGCGGGGTGGATTCGGGGGGCGAGGATCATGCAGGCGGCCACGATCGCCACGGCGCCGACGGCCCAGGCCAGGTAGCCGAGGTCCGCGGCGGTGAGGGCCTGGATGGCGGCGATCACGGCGTTGCTGCTGTGGTCGGTCGCGGAAGACGCGTGACCGGTGGTCAGGAGCGGGATCTGCTGCAGGAAGATGATGACCGCGATCCCGAGCGTGAAGCCCTCGATGACGGGCCAGGGGATGAAGGAGACTGCCCGGCCGAGCCCCAGGAGACCCGCGACGAGCACCAGCACCCCGGCGATCAGGGCCACCGTCGCCACCGAGCCGACCCCGTGCTGCGCGACGATCGGCAGGAGCACGACGGCCATCGCGCCGGTGGGTCCGGAGATCTGGACGTGCGAGCCGCCGAACACGGCGGCGATGACGCCGGCGACGATCGCGGTGATGAGCCCCGCCTCCGCGCTGACCCCCGAGCTGACGCCGAACCCGAGAGCGAGCGGGAGGGCGACGATGCCCACCGTGACGCCCGCGAGCAGGTCGCGCCGCCACGTGCGGCGGGCGGAGGCGTAGTCGGCCCGCGACGGCAGCAGGCCGGCGAGGAAGACCGCGGCGCGGCGCGCACGGGTCGGGGCGGGGCGCTCGTTCATGAGCGGCCGGCCTCGGGAGTCTCCGGCGCCGCGAGCGCGGGGAGCGTCGCGACATCGCGGAGGAGGTCGCCGTCGGCGGCCAGCACCTCGACGAGGAGGTCGCGGGCCACCGCGAGCAGCCGCCCCACGGCCGGGTCGCCGAGCCGGTAGAAGACGTGGCTGCCGCGCCGCTCGGACTCCACGAGCCGGTGCCGGCGCAGCACGGCAAGGTGCTGCGAGAGGTGCGAGGCCTCGAGCCCGGTCTGGGCCTGCAGATTGGCGACGCTGCGCTCGGGTGCCGTGGAGAGCAGTTCGAGGATGCGAATCCGGAACGGATGCGCGAGGCCCTTGAAGAGGTTGGCCTTCACTTCGTAGAGGGGTCGCTGGGCGCGGGTGAATGGCATGATGGAATCATCATATCGCTGTCGCGCGACGGGATCCGCCCGCTACGAGCGTCCCTAGGATGGATGCCATGCGCATCCACATCGCGACCGACCACGCCGGCCTCGAATTCTCGACCCAGCTCCAGCACCACCTCGCCGCGAACGGCCACGAAGTCGTGGATCACGGTCCGCTGGAGTACGACGCGCTGGATGACTACCCGGCGTTCTGCATCCGCGCGGCCGAGGCCGTCGCCCGCGATCAGGCGGCCGGGATCGAGGCGCTCGGCGTCGTGTTCGGCGGCTCCGGCAACGGCGAGCAGATGGCCGCGAACAAGGTGCGCGGCATCCGCGCCGCCCTCGTCTGGAACCTCGCGACCGCTGAGCTCGCACGCGAGCACAACGACGCCAACGTGATCTCCATCGGCGCGCGCCAGCACACCTTCGACGAGGCGGCGTCGTTCATCGACCGTTTCATCGCGACGCCGTTCACCGGCGAGGAGCGGCACGCGCGCCGCATCGCGCAGCTGGCCGCATACGAGACCGACGGGTCTCTGGAGCCGGACCCGCGCGCGCAGGCGCCGCACGGCGGCGAGTCCGCCGACGCCATCGACCCGGAAGCGGGCTGATGCCCGAGGGCCATTCCGTCCACCGCATCGCGCGCCAGTTCGACCGCAACTTCGTGGGCCGCACCGTCTCGGCCAGCAGCCCGCAGGGTCGTTTCGCCGAGGGGGCCGCGCTCCTCTCCGGGCGGGAGGCGACGGCGGCGCGCGCCGTGGGCAAGCAGATGTTCCTCGCGTTCGAGGACGACCTGTGGCTGCGTGTGCATCTGGGTCTGTACGGCGCGTGGGACTTCGCGGGGGAGATTCTCGTCGATCCCACCATCGCGTCGGCGAACGGCCGGATGGGGCAGACGAATCAGCGCGGCACCGACCTCGCCCCGATCCTGGACGACGCGGGCGAGAACTCGCTGAGCTCGATCGGCGCCCCGCGTCGCACGCGCGTGCACGTCCGGATGAGCGAGCAGACGCAGGGCCTCGGCGAAGACGGTGACGAGTGGCCGCCGCCGGTCGTGGGCCAGGTGCGGCTGCGACTGCTCACCGACACGACGTGCGCGGACCTGCGCGGCCCGACGGCGTGCGTGCTGCAGACTCCCGACGAGGTCGGGGCCACGATCGCGAAGCTCGGCCCGGATCCCCTCGTCGACGACCCTGCCGAAGGCGAGGAGCGCTTCACCGCCGTCGTCCGCCGTAAGCCCACCTCGATCGCGCTCCTCCTTATGGACCAGAGCGTCGTCGGCGGAATCGGGAATGTGTACCGCGCAGAGCTGCTGTTCCGCGCGCGCCTGAACCCGCACACCCCCGGTCGCGAGGTGCCGGAGGAGATCGTGCGGCAGATCTGGCGCGACTGGGTGCGGCTCCTCGCGATCGGCGTCGAGACCGGCCAGATGATGACGATGGACGACCTGGACCCGGCCGCGTACCGGCTCGCGATGGCCAATCGCGACGACCGGCACTGGGTGTACCGCCGCGCGGGGCTGCCCTGTCGGGTGTGCGGCACGGCCATCGTGCTCGAGGAGCTGGCCGCCCGGAAGCTGTACTGGTGTCCGCGGTGCCAGGCGTGACGAGGGGATGAGGGAGCCATGCGACAGAACCCGAGCTTCGCGATGACCGACGTCGGCGAGCTGCGGCGCGTGATCGAGCAGAACCCGTGGATGACGCTGGTCAGCGACACCCCGGACGGACTCGTCGCCTCGCACTACGCCGTGCTGCTGGATGAGGACCGCGACGACCTCACGATCGTGGGCCACGTCGGCAAGCCCGACGACGCCGTGCACGGTCTCGGCGAGCGCGAGCTGCTCGTCGTCGTGCAGGGCCCGCACGGGTACATCTCACCGGGCTGGTACCCGGCCGGTCCGAACGTGCCGACCTGGAACTTCGTCTCGGTGCATCTCTCCGGCATTCCGGAGATCCTCGGCCCCGAGGAGAACCTGCGCGTGCTGGAGCGGCTCGTGGCGCGTTTCGAGACGGCGCTGCCGGGCCCCCGGCTCCTGTGGGAGCCCCCGAACGACCCCGGGTACGTGCGCCGTCTCGCGCAGGGCACCGTCGGCTTCCGGCTGACCCCGACGAAGGTCGTCGCCAAGCGCAAGCTCAGCCAGAACCGCCCCGGCGAGACGGTCGACACGATCATCGCGGAACTCGAGGCGGGCTCCAGCCCCTACGCCGATCCGCGGCTTCCCGCCGAGATGCGCCGCGCCCGCGACGCCATGCGGCGCGCGGGGGACGCCCGATGAGCCTGGACCGCGGCGCGCACGTCGACATCATCACGGACGCCCGGCTCACCGGCGCCGACCGGCTCGACCCGTTCGGCAGCGACCCCGTGGACGTGCACCTGCGCGGAGGGCGCATCGTCGACATCGCCCCCGCCGGCGCCCTGCCCCGCACCGGCAGGATGCTGGACGCCGCCGGCGGCTACGTCCTGCCCGGGCTCTGGGATCACCACGTGCACACCGTGCAGTGGGCGCTCGCGGCGCAGCGGCACGACCTCGGGGCGGCGCGCTCGGCGCGCGAGGCGGCCGCGCTGACGGCATCCGCGCCGGTCCTGCAGGACGGCCGGCGCATCGGGGCGGGGTTCCGTGACGCGCTGTGGCCGGACGTCATGGAGTTGGAGCTCCTCGATGCCGCAACCGGCGGCATACCGACGTACCTCATCAACGCGGATGTGCACAGCGTGTGGCTGAACACGGCCGCGTTGCAGCGCGAGGGGTTCCCGGTCGACGGCTCGGGCGTCCTGCGCGAGGAGCCCGCGTTCGAGATCTCGCGGCGCCTCAACGCCGCCGACCCGGTGGTGGGGGACCGCCTCGTCGCCGCGGCGCTGCAGGCCGCTGCGGGGCGCGGCGTCGTCGGGATCGTCGACTTCGACATGGCCTGGAACGCCGAGGCGTGGGCGCGGCGGCTGGATGCCGGCTTCGACACGACGCGCGTGTCGTTCGGTGTGTACCCGGCGCTCCTGCACCGGGCGATCGCGGAGGGGCTGGCGACCGGCGATGCGCTGGATCCGGCGGGCCTCGTGCGGATGGGTCCGCTCAAGGTCATCACCGACGGCTCGCTCGGTACGCGCACGGCGGCCTGCTCGCACTCCTATCCCGGAGACCCGCACAACCACGGTCTGCTGACCGTGTCGCCGGAGGAGCTGCGGGAGCTGCTCACGACCGCGACGGCGGCGGGGATGGCCGCCGCGGTGCACGCGATCGGCGACCTCGCCAACACGTACGCGCTCGACGCGTTCGCCGCGACCGGCGCGCACGGCACGATCGAGCATGCGCAGCTCGTCGCGCACGCCGACATCGCCCGCTTCGCCCGTCTCGGGGTCGGTGCCAGTGTGCAGCCCGAGCACGCCGTGGACGACCGCGACATGACCGACGCCATCTGGGCGGGGCAGACCGCGGTGCCGTACCCGCTGCGTGCTCTCGCCGACGCCGGAGCCAACCTCCTGTTCGGCTCCGACGCCCCGGTCTCCCCACTCGATCCGTGGGCGGCGATGGCGGCCGCCGTGTGGCGCACCCGGGACGGTCGCCCCGCGTGGCGACCCGAGCAGGCGCTCGATGCCGCGACCGCGCTGGCCGCCTCCACCGCAGGGGGTTCGGAGGCGGGGAGCGCGCTGGCCCCTGGCAGCGTGGCCGATCTCGTCGTCGCCGACCGCGACCCGCTCACCGCGGACGAGGGCGCGCTGCGCGGCACGCGGGTCTCCGCGACCCTGCTCCAGGGGCGGCTCACGCACGTCGCCTGACACGACGACGCCCCGGGCACGGGCCCGGGGCGTCGGATCGCTGCGTGTCGGCGTCAGCCGGCGAGGTGGGCGGAGAGGAACCAGCGGTCCTTCTCGAGCCCGGCCTTGATGCCGATGACGATGTCCTGGCTGGTCAGATCGATCTCGTCGAGCCCGTCGATGGCGGCCTGGACGTCGGCGATGACGGCATCCATGTCGCCCACGACGGCGGCGATGATCTGCTGCCACTGCGTGAAGCCGGCCGGCACGGCCGTCGGCTTCGTCTTGGCGGCGACCGTCGACACCCGCGCGTCGATCGGGAGGCCCAGGGCGACGATGCGCTCGGCCGCCTCATCGGCGAAGCCCTGGGCGTTGGCGAGGACGGTGTCGAGGAGCTCGTGGATCGCGATGAAGTTGCTGCCGCGGACGTTCCAGTGGGCCTGCTTGCCGTTGACGGCGAGGCCCTGGAGTCCCAGCACGACGGGGGTGAGGAACTGCGCGGTTCCGGCGGCGACCTCGGGGTCGGTCGCGCTCATGGGGATGGTGTGCGTCTCGTTCATATGCTTCGTCTCCTTCAGCGGGGTGTCCGGTCCCGCTGTGGGTGCAACGCTACTCAGCAGCGGGCATTCCGCAAGCAAGCCGAGGCTGGGCTAACCGGTGTCGGCACCCGGGCCGGTGCGCGATATCGTCGGGACCATGACGATCGCCGACGATGCCTCCGTCCTGTCCGTGTCGGGGCACAGCCCCCGCATCCACGCGTCCGCCTTCGTGGCATCCGGTGCCCGCATCATCGGAGACGTGACCCTCGAAGAGGGCGCGAGCGTCTGGTACAACGCCGTCGTGCGCGGCGACAGCGCCGCCATCACCCTCGGCGCGGGCAGCAACCTGCAGGACAACGTGTCGGTGCACGTGGATGCCGGTCACCCGGTCGTCATCGGCCGGGACGTCTCGGTGGGGCACAACGCCGTCGTGCACGGCTGCACGATCGGCGACGGCTCGCTCGTCGGCATGGGGAGCGTCATCCTCTCCGGCGCGGAGATCGGGAGCGGCTGCCTCATCGCCGGGGGAGCGGTCGTCCTGGAGGGCACGGTCGTGCCGGACGGGTCCCTCGTCGCCGGCGTCCCCGCGAAGGTGCGGCGGGAGCTCAGCGAGGAGGAGAAGGCCGGCCTGCTGCGCAACGCGCAGGTCTACCGGACGCACTCCGCGAACCACGCCGAGGCCACGGCGGCGCACTGATGCGGATCGAGCGGCTGGCGGCGGACGAGGTCTTCGTCTTCGGCTCGAACGCGCACGGCGCCCACGGCGGCGGCGCGGCCCGCTTCGCGCATGAGCGCTTCGGCGCCGTGTGGGGGCAGGCCGAGGGGCTGCAGGGACAGTCGTATGGCATCGACACGATGTCGGGGCTCGACGTCTTCCGGGCGCAGGCGGCGCGATTCGTCGCGTTCGCGGCGGAGCATCCGGAGCTGCGGTTCCTCGTCACCGAGGTGGGATGCGGGATCGCCGGCTATACGCCGGCCGAGGTCGCCGGATTCTTCGCCGGGGCGCCGGAGAACGTGGTGCTGCCGGAGAGCTTCCTGCGGGAGCTCGGTGAGGCGGGGCCGGAGGCTGGGGAAGCCGGGGTTTAGCGACTCCGGCGCGGTGGCGCCGGTCGCCGGTTCCTGCACTGCGGTCGTGTTCTGGTGGTCATACACAGCTAGAACAGATCTTCGAAGGATGTCGGAGGTGCGGGATAGCTTCGGGGTATGAATTCTCCGATGGATGCTCTGCTTGAGGCGGTGACGGCGGCGCGCGCGGTGTGGCCGGCCGGCCGGGTCGGCGGGCGCGGTTGCTCGCGGTGAACGATGCGCTGGGGACGGCGCGACGGTTGTTGGAGGCGGCGTCGACGCAGGTCGCGGCGGAGACCGCCCGGCAGTCGCGGCCGGAACTCGGTGCCGACAGTCTCGCGAAGGCGAACGGGTTCCGCGCCGCCACCGCGCTGCTCGCCTCAACTCTCGGCACGACGAACGGGGAGGCGTCGCGGCTGGTGCAGGTGGGGGATGCGACCGCGCCGCGGGTGCTGCTGAGCGGGGGAGAGGCCCCGGCGAAGCACCCGCACGTGGCTGCGGCGTTGGCGGCCGGGGCGATCGGGGCGTTGGCGGCGTCGGCGATTGATTGTGTCGATGCTGGATCGGGTCGCCCTCCGCGTGAACCCGGCTGATCTGGAGGCGGCGGAGCGGACCCTGGCCGGGCAGGCGCCGGGGTTGACGTTGGATCAGCTGGCGAAGGTCATCGCGCGTGCGGAGGCGCAGCTGGATCCGGATGGGGTGCCGCCGCGGGAGGAGGAGCTGCGCGGGCAGCGGTTCCTGCGGGTGCAGGAGGATCGGTCCGGGATGCTGCACCTGACCGGCGCGTTCGACCCGGAGCACGGCGCGGCGATCATGGTCGCGATCGACGCGATCGTGGGCGCCGAGCTCGGCGCGCAGCGCGACGCGGACGCCTCGAGCGATGTGGATGCGCCGCGGCGCAGCGTGACGATGATGCGCGCCGATGCGCTGGTGAAGATCTGCGAACACCTGCTCGGCTGCGCGCACCGCGACACCCCGCTGCAGGGTGCGACCGTGGTCGTCCGGATGACCCTGGAGGACCTCCGCGCCGGGACCGGGCACGCCACCATCGACGGGCTCGCCGCCCCCGTCTCGATCGCGACGGCCCGGCGGATGGCGGCGGACGCCGGGATCATCCCGGTCGTGCTCGGCGGGGACAGCGAGATCCTGAACTGGGGCCGGCAGCGGCGCCTGTTCACGAGGGCGCAGAGACTCGCGCTCACCGAACGCGACGGCGGCTGCGCGATGTGCGGCGTCCCACCCGGCCATGCGCAGGTCCACCACATCCGGTGGTGGGCGAGAGACCGAGGGCCCACCGACCTGGCCAACGGCGTCCTGCTCTGCGAGTCCTGTCACCACCGCATCCACGACAACGGGTGGAACATCCGCATCGACGGGACGGGTGTCGGCGCGCGGGTGTGGTTCATCCCACCCGCGCACGTCGACCCGCACCAGACCCCACGCCTGGGCGGACGCCGACGCTACGACTACCTCGCCGCCTGAGCCGGCCGAGCCGCCTGAGCCGCCTGAGCCGCCTGAGCCGGCCGAGCCGCCGCGGTGCGCTACGAGAGGACGCCCGGACGATACTTGAGGCATGAGAGGTGCCCGGCAGGTCGGCGTGCAGGCAGCGGTCGCAGCGGCGGTCCTGTTCGGCGCGGGCACGCCCCTTGCGAAGCTGCTCCTGGGCGAAGTGAGCCCGTGGCTGCTCGCCGGGCTGCTGTACACCGGGTCTGGGCTGGGTCTCACGGCATGGCGGCTGGTCCGGCGGGCGCCGCGGGTCCGCATCCCTCGGCAGGAACTCCCTCCGCTGGCGGGGGCCGTCCTCCTCGGGGGTGTCGTGGCGCCCGTCCTGCTGATGGCGGGTCTCGCGGGGATGCCGGCATCCGGCGCGTCGCTCCTGCTCAACGCCGAGGCCGTCTTCACGGCACTCCTCGCCTGGGTCGTCTTCCGCGAGAACGTCGACCGGCGGATCGCGCTCGGGATGGTCGCGATCGTGGCGGGCGCGGTCCTCCTGAGCGTGCCGTGGGGTCCGACTTCGGATCCGGATGGCCCGCCCTCGCGATCCTCGGCGCGTGCCTGTGCTGGGGCCTGGACAACACCCTCACCCGCAAGGTTCCGCTCAACGATGCGACGTGGCTCGCGGCGGTGAAGGGCATGGTCGCCGGACCCGTCAACCTCGCCCTCGCGTTCGTCCTCGGCGCCGAGCTTCCGCGGATCTGGGCAGTCGGGGCGGCGATGGCCGTCGGCCTGTTCGCCTACGGCGTCTCGCTCGCCCTCTTCATCGTCGGGATGCGGCACGTCGGCACGGCGCGTGCCGGCGCGTACTTCTCCGTCGCCCCGTTCTTCGGCGCCGTGCTCGCGGTCCTCCTCGGGGAGCCCGTCACGCTGCCTCTCGTGATCGCCGCCGCCCTCATGGCCACGGGCGTGTGGCTGCATCTGACCGAGCACCACGAACACGAGCACACCCACGAGGCGCTCACCCACGAGCACTGGCACACGCACGACGAACACCACCAGCACGAGCATCCGGGCGGCGCGGTGCTGCCGGCCGGGGCGCGGCACCGGCATGTGCACACGCACGAGGCCGTCACGCCCTCGCACGAGCACTACCCGGACGCACACCACCGGCACCCGCACTGAAAGGGGCGTCATGAACCGCGACGCGGACTCCTGCGAGGCAGTGCTGTGACCTCGCTCACGTCGGTGCGCCGATCGGCGCTCCAGCGCCGCATCCGACTCATCGTCGGCACCACGATCACCTACAACCTCGTCGAGGCGGTCATCGCCCTCGCGGCCGGTGCCGCCGCGTCCTCGACGGCCTTGATCGGGTTCGGCCTGGACTCCACGATCGAAGTGCTCTCCGCGGCGGCCGTCGCGTGGCAGTTCACGCGACGCGACCCGGAGCGGTGGGAGAAGCCCACCCTCCGTGTGATCGCGGTGGCGTTCTTCGCCCTCGCGGCATGGGTGACGGTGAGCGCCGCGCTCACCCTCACGGGGGTGTGGGCCGAGCCGGAGCACTCCACCCTCGGCATCCTCGTCGCCGCCGTCAGCGTCGTCGTCATGCCGGTCCTGTCGTGGTGGGAGCGGACGACCGGCCGCGAACTCGGATCGGCCACCGCCGTCGCCGACTCGAAACAGACCCTCATCTGCGCCTATCTGAGCGCCGCGGTGCTCATCGGCCTGATGCTGAACGGGTGGTTCGGCTGGTGGTGGGCCGATTCCCTCGCCGCGCTCGTGATCGCCGCCTTCGCGGTCCGCGAAGGCATCGAGGCCTGGCGGGGAGACGCCTGTGCGACATCGGTCGGGATGCTGCGGGAGGAGGAGTTCGGAGGGGATGACGGGAATCGAACCCGCACCATCAGTTTGGAAGACTGAGGCTCTACCATTGAGCTACATCCCCGTGCGCCCGCTGACGGGCACCGATCCATCCTAATACACGACCGGGCATCGCCCCCTGACGCCAGCCTCCGCGCGGATCACGGGAGGAGACGATGATGTCGGGACAGCAGGTCATCGAGGCGCTGATCGCCACACTGAACGCGGGCGACGTGCCGGGCATGGATGCCGTCTTCCATGAGGACGCGGTCATGGAATGGCCGCAGTCGGGGGAGCGGATCGTCGGAGGAGACAATCGCCGCGGCGTGTACGGGGCGTTCCCGCAACTGCCGAGCATCACTCCGCGACGGATCACGGGGGAGGGCGACCTCTGGGTCGCGGAGGCCGACCTCGACTACGGTGACGGCGATCCCTACCAGACGGTCTTCATCTTCGAACTGCGCGACGGCAAGATCGCGAAGGAGACGGCGTACTGGACGAAGCCGTTCCCGGCGCCGGAGTGGCGCGCGCAGTGGGTGCAGGCCCGCTAGCATCCGGGGCCCGCCACCGGGATCCGCGGACGCGTCGGCTAGACTGACCCGCGGCCGTATTTCGGCGCTCGCCTGCGTGCGCGCCCGGGGCGTAGCTCAGCTTGGTAGAGCGCCCGCTTTGGGAGCGGGAGGCCGCAGGTTCAAATCCTGTCGCCCCGACAACGGCCCCCAGAACCAGACCACCAGCGGACGCGCATGTGCGCGGCCGCTTCACGGAGGAGAACGAACAGGCATGGTCACCAGCACCGTCGAGAAGCTCAGCCCCACCCGGGTGAAGCTCCACATCACGGTCACCCCGGACGAGCTCAAGCCCAGCATCGCGCACGCGTACGAGCACATCGCCCAGGACGTCCAGATCCCCGGCTTCCGCAAGGGCAAGGTCCCCGCGCCGATCATCGATCAGCGCATCGGCCGCGGCGCCGTGCTCGAGCACGCCGTCAGCGAGGGCCTCGACACGTTCTACCGCGAGGCCGTCACGGCCAACGAGGTGCGCATCGTCGGCCGTCCGTCGGCGGAGATCGTCGAGTGGCCGAGCGAGAAGGACTACTCCGGCGACCTCAAGGTCGAGGTCGAGGTGGACGTCCGCCCCGAGTTCGAGCTGCCGTCCTACGACGACGTCACGATCGAGGTCGACGCCGTCGAGACCGACGACGCCGCGATCGACGCCGAGCTGGACCGCCTCCGTGCGCGTTTCGGCACGCTGGTGACCGTCGACCGTCCCGCCGCGACCGGTGACTTCGTCGAACTCGACCTCGTCGCCACGATCGACGGCAACGAGATCGACCGCGCCGAGGGCGTGTCGTACGAGCTCGGCTCCGGCGAGCTCCTCGAGGGCATCGACGAGGCCATCGAATCCCTCACCGCAGGTGAGGACACCACGTTCCGCTCGAAGCTCATCGGCGGCGACCACGCCGGGGAAGAGGCCGAGGTCTCCGTGTCGGTCAAGGCCGTCAAGGAGCGCGAGCTCCCCGAGGCCGACGACGACTTCGCCCAGATGGCGAGCGAGTTCGACACCATCGCCGAGCTCCGCGAGAGCCTCGTCGAGCGCGTGTCGCAGCAGTCCGTCTTCACGCAGGGTGCCGCCGCGCGCGACAAGCTCGTCGAGGCGCTGCTGGAGAAGGTCGAGATCCCCGTCCCCGAGCAGCTCGTCGAGGACGAGGTGCACGCGCACCTCGAGGGCGAGGGCCGCCTCGAGGACGACGTGCACCGCGCCGAGGTCACCGAGGCCAGCCAGAAGCAGTTCCGCACCCAGATGATCCTCGACAAGCTCGCCGAGAAGCACGAGGTGCAGGTCTCGCAGGAGGAGCTGACGCAGTACCTCATCCAGTCCTCTGCGCAGTACGGCATGGCACCGCAGGAGTTCGTCGACGCGCTGCAGCAGGGCAACCAGCTGCCCGCCATGATCGGCGAGGTCGCCCGCAACAAGGCGCTCGCGATCGCGCTCGGCAAGGTCTCCGTCGTCGACTCGAACGGCAAGGCCGTCGACCTGACCGGCTTCGCCGCCGAGGACGACGACGCCGAGACGGCCGAGTCCGAGACCGCCGAGTCGGAGACCTCCGCCGAGGAGAAGCCCGCCAAGAAGGCGCCGGCGAAGAAGGCTCCCGCCAAGAAGCCGGCGGCCAAGAAGGCCGACGCCGACGAGGCGGCCGCCGAGGAGGCGCCCGCGAAGAAGGCCCCGGCCAAGAAGCCGGCCGCGAAGAAGGCTGCCGCCCCCAAGGCCGACGCCGAGTAAGACCCCTTTCGCGAACGGGCGGATGCTGCGGCATCCGCCCGTTCGTCGTCTCCGCCGGCCGCCCGATATGCCGACGGCGAACACGGGCGGGTCGCTCGCGGCGCGTCGGTAGATTCATTGACGAACCGCAACCCGGAAACAGGAGCATTCATGGCTGAACCACTTGTCGCGACGAGCGTCTTCGACAGACTGCTGAGGGACCGCATCATCTGGCTCGGGTCGGAGGTGCGCGACGAGAACGCGAACGAGATCTGCGCCAAGATCCTCCTGCTCGCCGCCGAGGACTCGCAGAAGGACATCTACCTCTACATCAACTCGCCCGGCGGCTCGATCACGGCCGGCATGGCGATCTACGACACGATGCAGTTCGTCCCGAACGACATCGTCACCGTCGGCATCGGCATGGCCGCGTCGATGGGTCAGCTGCTGCTGACGGCCGGCACGAAGGGCAAGCGCTACATCACGCCCAACGCCCGCGTCCTGCTGCACCAGCCCCACGGCGGGTTCGGCGGCACCTCCAGCGACATCCAGACGCAGGCGCAGCTCATCCTCGACATGAAGAAGCGCCTCGCCGAGATCACGGCGGCGCAGACGGGCAAGACCGTCGAGCAGATCAACGCCGACGGCGACCGCGACCGCTGGTTCACGGCGGACCAGGCGCTCGAGTACGGCTTCGTCGACCACATCCGCGAATCCGCGTCCGATGTCATCGGCGGCGGCGGAACCGAGAACTGAAAGCACCGGAGGAACATCCAGAAATGAACACCCCGACCTTCGGCGTCCCGCAGGGCGTGCAGATGCCCTCCAGCCGGTACATCCTCCCGCAGTTCGAGGAGCGCACCGCCTACGGCTACAAGCGCCAGGACCCCTACAACAAGCTGTTCGAGGACCGCGTGATCTTCCTGGGCGTCCAGGTCGACGACGCGTCCGCGGATGACGTCATGGCGCAGCTCCTCGTGCTGGAGAGCCAGGACCCCGACCGCGACATCATCATGTACATCAACTCGCCCGGCGGCTCCTTCACGGCCATGACGGCGATCTACGACACGATGCAGTACGTCTCGCCCGAGATCCAGACGGTGGTCCTCGGCCAGGCGGCATCCGCGGCATCCGTCCTGCTGGCCGCCGGCGCGCCGGGCAAGCGCCTCGCGCTGCCCAACGCCCGCATCCTCATCCACCAGCCCGCCGTCGGCGAGGCCGGCCACGGGCAGGCGTCGGACATCGAGATCCAGGCGGCGGAGATCCTCCGCATGCGCACCTGGCTCGAGGAGACGATGGCGCGGCACACCAACCGCACCCAGGAGCAGGTCAACAAGGACATCGACCGCGACAAGATCCTCTCGGCGTCCGAGGCGATGGAGTACGGCATCGTCGACCAGGTGCTCACCTCGCGCAAGCGCACGCCGTCGGCCATCACGGTCTGATCGACGCACCGGAGCCCCGCCCACCTCGGGCGGGGCTTCGTCGTCCGGCTTCCGCAATCCCCGTCGCAATCCGCCACGTTGTCGGTGTCAGCGATTAGGCTCGAGAACGCATTCGCAGTGAACCCTGAAGGAGGGCGCCATGGCTCGTATCGGTGAGAGCGCCGACCTGTTCAAGTGCTCCTTCTGCGGCAAGAGCCAGAAGCAGGTCCAGCAGCTGATCGCGGGCCCCGGCGTGTACATCTGCGACGAGTGCGTCGAACTCTGCAACGAGATCATCGAAGAGCGGATGGCGGAGTCCGGAGACGGCGCCGTCGCTGACTTCGATCTGCCGAAGCCGCGCGAGATCTTCTCCTTCCTCGAGGAGTACGTCGTCGGTCAGGACCCCGCCAAGCGGGCGCTGTCCGTCGCCGTCTACAACCACTACAAGCGCGTCCGCGCCCACGCGACCCTGCAGCCGGCCGAGCAGCGCGCCGACGAGGTGGAGATCGCCAAGAGCAACATCCTGCTCCTCGGTCCCACCGGCTGCGGCAAGACCTACCTCGCGCAGACGCTCGCGAAGCGCCTCAACGTCCCGTTCGCCGTCGCCGACGCGACCGCGCTGACGGAGGCCGGGTACGTCGGGGAGGATGTCGAGAACATCCTCCTGAAGCTCCTGCAGGCCGCGGACTTCGATGTCAAGCGCGCCGAGACCGGCATCATCTACATCGACGAGGTCGACAAGATCGCCCGCAAGGCCGAGAACCCCTCGATCACGCGCGACGTGTCGGGCGAGGGCGTGCAGCAGGCGCTGCTGAAGATCCTCGAGGGCACGGTGGCCTCGGTCCCGCCGCAGGGCGGCCGCAAGCACCCGCACCAGGAGTTCATCCAGATCGACACGACGAACGTCCTGTTCATCGTGGCGGGCGCCTTCGCGGGTCTCGAGGACATCATCTCGGCCCGCGTGGGCAAGCACGGCGTCGGCTTCGGCGCCCCGCTGCACGAGAAGGGCAAGGACCTCGACCTGTTCAGCGAGGTGCAGACCGAAGACCTCCACAAGTTCGGCCTGATCCCCGAGTTCATCGGCCGCCTGCCCGTCGTCACCTCGGTGTCGCCGCTGGACCAGAAGGCGCTCATCGAGATCCTCACCGGGCCCAAGAACGCGTTCGTCAAGCAGTACCAGCGGATGTTCCAGCTGGACGGCGTCGAGCTGGAGTTCGACGACGACGCGCTCATGGCGATCGCCGATCTCGCCGTCGCGCGCAAGACCGGCGCCCGCGGCCTCCGCGCGATCCTCGAAGACGTGCTCGGGCCGATCATGTTCGAGATCCCGTCCGCCGAGGACGTCGTGAAGGTCATCGTCACGCTTCCCGCGGTCACGGAGGGCGCCGCGCCGACGCTCGTGCTCCGGCAGAAGCGCAAGAGCGCCTGACGCCCCGGGGCCCCTGCGGCAGCGCTGGGTGTCGGATGCCGCGCGTAGCGTCGCCGCATGACCGTCGAACCCTTCGTCGTCCGGGTCGAGGATGCCGTCCTCGACGACGTGCGTACGCGTCTGTCGCGGACGCGGGCGCTGCCCGATTCGCCGCGGCGTCCCGCCGCAGGAATGAGCGCTGACTACCTGAATGCGCTCGTCGCGTCGTGGGGCGCCTTCGACTGGCGCGCCCGCGAGTCATGGCTCAACACGCACCCGCAGTTCCGGGCGCCGATCGGCGACACGACGGTGCACTTCGCCCATCTCCGCTCCGCCCGGCCGGACGCGCCCGCCCTCCTCGTCATGCACGGATGGCCGCATACGTTCGCCCTGCAGTTGGACTTCGCCGACCTGCTGCCCGACTTCCACGTCGTCGTGCCGAGCTTTCCGGGTTTCGCCTTCTCCACGCCGTACGCCGACGAACCGATGACGGAGGTTCGACTGGCGGAGACCATGCATACCCTCATGACAGACGTCCTGGGCTACGCGAGCTACCTGACCTACGGCGAAGACGTCTCGGCGAACGTCAACGATCTGCTCGCCGCGACGCATCCGGATGCGGTGGCGGGGATCGTCGTGACGCACGCGCATTTCCCGTCACAGGCCGAGCGTGCTGCTCTCGACGACGAGGACGAACGGGCGTTCTTCGACCGGCTCGCCGCGTGGGGCGCGGCGAGCGGCGCATACGGCCACGTGCAGGCGACGCGCCCCGACACGCTCGCTGCCGCGCTCAACGACTCGCCCGCCGGGCTGCTCGCGTGGCTCGCGGAGAAGCTCGTGGAGTGGAGCGACACGCCGAGCGGCGACCCGTCCCAGGTCGAGCAGCTCATCGCCCGCGACCGGATCCTCACCGAGGCGATGCTGTACTGGGCGACGCAGAGCATCGGAACCTCCTTCCGGCCCTATTACGAGGGCGCCGATCAGCCCGATGCCATCCCGCCGGTCGAGGTGCCGGCGTCCATCCACATCCAGCGTCACGAGAGGGACTACCCGGAGTCCCTGGCCCGCCGGTTCTACCGTGACATCCGCACGTTCGAGCGGCTGGAGCGCGGTGGGCACTTCACCGTCGCCGAGGTCCCTCGCGCCATGGCCGACCGGGTCCGTGCCTTCGCGGGAGGGCTCGGCCTCCTCGGCTGAGCCGGCATCGAGCGCGTGTCCGCGGCCGGCGGTAGCGTCACGTCATGACGCGCATCACTTTCGACACCGCGACCTCTCTCAACGGCTGGATCGCCGACGAGGACAACTCGCTGAGCTGGCTCTTCGCCGTCGACGGCGGGACGACACCCGATGCGGAGGTGCTGCCCGGGAACGCCGGGGTGCTGGTGGAGGGGTCCACGACCTACGAGTGGGTGCTCGCCGAGTCCGACATCCTCGCGCACCCGGAGAAGTGGCAGGACTTCCACGGCGACCGTCCCACGTTCGTCTTCACGACGCGCGACCTGCCGCGCCCCGAGGGTGCGGACATCCGCTTCGTGTCCGGCCCCGTCGCCGACGCACTCCCCGCGATCCGGGAGGCGGCGGGCGACACCGACATCTGGGTCGTGGGCGGCGGTGACCTGGCCGGTCAGTTCCTCGACGCGGGCGCGCTCGACGAGATCGCCGTGTCGATCGCGCCCGTGCTGCTGACCGGCGGGGCGCCCCTCCTCCCGCGCCGACTGGACTCGGACCGGCTCCGGCTCGTCAGCGCGAAGGCCGTCGGCCAGTTCGCGCGACTCGTCTACGCGGTCAGTCCCGCACCGGCAGGATGAGATCGGTCCGCAGCTCCTCCGGCGCCGTGCTGCCCGGTTCTCCGACGTAGCTCTCGATCCAGACGCCCGTGGGCGTCCCGTCGGCGGCGCCCGCCAGCTCACCCCAGGCTGCCCCGAGACCGTCGTAGGGCCCGATGTGGGTGGTGGCGAACGCCGGGCCCGCGGGCAGCTGCGATGCCCGGACGACGACGTCGCCACGAACGATCGGAGCCGCCGGCGCCACGGTGACGGGGAACCCGAGTTCGAGGTCGAACTCGCCCATCGGATCGCCGTGGTAGATCGCGAGCGCGGGTCCGGTGGGCACGAGCTCACCGGACTGGAAGAGTCCGCCGATCGCGGTATAGCCGCGGTCGAACACGGCGCCGAGATCCGCCACGCGGAGGCCTTCCTCCCGGATCACGGCAAGAGGTGTCGCCTGCAGCGTGATCCGCTCGGCCGGAGCGAACGCAGCGGCGGGGAAGGCAGGGTCGGTCATGATGACATCCTCCCCGCGTTCCCCGTCGCCGTCCAGGCTCATTCCGACAGGCCGCGGCGCTTCAGAAGCGGGTCGATCTCGGCATCCCGACCGCGGAAGTCGCGGTAGGCCTCGAGCGGATCCTTCGACCCGCCGACGCCCAGGAGTCGCTGTCGGAACCGGTCGCCGTTCGCGCGCGTGAGGCCGCCGTTCTCGCGGAACCATTCGACGGTGTCCGCGTCGAGCACCTCGCTCCAGATGTACGAGTAGTACCCCGCGCTGTATCCGCCCGAGAAGACGTGCGCGAAGTACGTCGAGGAGTAGCGCGTCGGCACGACGGGATTGTCGAGCCCGATCTCGGCGAGTGCCTGCGCCTCGAAGGCCGCCACGTCGATCTCCGCCTCGGCCTCGGCGACCCCGAGGGAGTGCCACGCCTGGTCGAGCCAGGCCGCGGCCAGGTACTCGCTCGTCGCGAAGCCCTGGTTGAACGCCTCGGATGCGTGGAGCTTCTCCACGACCTCCGCCGGCAGGGGCTCATCCGTGTCGACGTGCCGCGCGTACGAGGCGAGGATCTCCGGCCAGTAGATCCACATCTCGTTGACCTGGCTGGGGAACTCGACGAAGTCGCGGAAGACCGCCGTGCCCGCGAAGTGCGGGTAGGTCACGGTTGCGAAGAGGCCGTGCAGCGCGTGCCCGAACTCGTGGAACAGGGTGGTGACCTCGTCGAGGGTCAGGAGGGTCGGCCGGCCCGGGGCGGGCTTGGGCACGTTGAGGTTGTTGACGACGATCGGCCGGGTGCCCCGCAGCGCCGACTGCGAGACGATCGAGTTCATCCACGCGCCGCCGCGCTTCGTGTCGCGCGTGTACAGGTCGAGGACGAAGAGGCCGAGCTCGGAGCCGTCCGCGTTGTGCAGCTCGAAGACGCGGGCATCGGGGTGGTAGGCCGGGATGTCGGTGCGCTCGGTGAAGGTCACGCCGTACAGCTCGGTCGCGGCCCGGAACACGCCGTCCCGCAGCACCCGCTCGGATTCGAACCACGGGCGCAGGGCTCCCCGGTCGAGGTCGTACTCCGCCGCGCGCACCTTCTCCGTGTAGAACGCCCAGTCGTGCGCCTCCAGCGGGAACGGCTCGGTCTCGGCGTCGATGATGGCTTGCAGGGCCGCCTGCTCGCTGCGGGCGTTGCGGGCGGCGGGCACGGCGAGCCGGCGGAGGAGGTCGTGCACGGCTGCGGGCGAGCCGGCGGTCTCGTCGGAGGTGATGTACGCGGCGTGCGATTCATAGCCCAGGAGGGCCGCCCGCTGCGCGCGCAGCCGGACGATCTCACGCAGGACCCCGCGGTTGTCGGCGTCGTTGCCGCGGGAACCCCGCGAGCGTGAGGCGTCGAGGATGCGCTTGCGGCTGGAGCGGCGGACGAGGGACGAGAGGTAGGGGTGGCCCGTGAACAGGGTGAGCGTCACGACCCACTTGCCCTCCAGTCCCCGGTCGGCGGCCGCCTGCGCGGCGGCCGAGAGCTCGCCCTCGGTCAGCCCCTCCAGCTCGTCCGCCGTGTCGAAGCCGACCGCGAGGTCGTTGGTGTCGGCGAGGAGGTTCTTCTCGAACGTCGTCGTCAGGGTCGACAGCCGCTGGTTCAGCGCCGTGAGCTCGGCCTTGGCATCCTCGCCCAGTGCGGCACCCGCGTGCGCCATCTCGCGGTGGTGCCGCTCGACGAGGTAGCGCTGCTCCGGAGTCAGCGGGAGCGCGTCGAGCTGCGCGTGGATGGCGGCGATGCGTGCGAAGAGGGCTGCATCGAGCTGGATCGCGTCCTGATGGGCCGACATCAACGGCGCGAGCTCCTCCTCGATCTCCTGGATCTCCGGGGTCGCGTCGGCGGAGGACACCGTGTAGAAGGTGCGCGCGACGTCGCCGAGAAGCCGGCCGCTCTCCTCCAGCGGGAGCAGGGTGTTCTCGAACGTCGGGGGAGCGGGGTCGGACGTGATCGCCGCGACCTCGGCCGCGTGCCGCGCGAACGCCTGACGGAAGGCCGGGAGGTAGTGGGCGGGCCGGATGGCGGCGTAGTCGGGCAGGCCGTACGGCAGCGATGAGGGGGACAGCAGCGGGTTCTCGATCGTCATCCGGTCAGCCTATCGACTCCTCGAGAACGATGCCGCGGAATCTTTGCAAAGGACATGTTGCAAAGAAGTCTTTGCATCTGTATCGTGATGGGCATGGCAGAGAACGAGACCGCTCCCGATATTCGGGCGCAGGCGGATGCGCTGGCTCGCGCCGAGGCGCGGCACAACCAGGACCGCGTCCTCGACACCGGCGCACTCCGGGCGCTCGCGCACCCGCTGCGCGTGCGGATCTACGACATCCTCAGCCAGTACGGCCCCCAGACGGCGAGCACCCTCGCCGAGCGCCTGGGGGAGTCCAGCGGTTCGACCAGCTACCACCTTCGCGCGCTCGCCAAGCACGACCTGATCCGTGAGGCCGCGGACCGCGGTACGGCCCGGGAGCGCTGGTGGGAGCGTCCGGTCGGCGGGGTGTCGTTCACCAATCCGGATGCGATGGCGACGCCCGCCGGGCGTGCGGCCACGCAGCTCGTGATGAGCGAGTTCCTCCGCAACCGCAACGACCAGCTCCTCGACTTCGTGAACCGGGGCATCGCCGCCGAAAGCGAAGAATGGCAGGAGGGGACGCTCATCTCCACCGCCACCACGCGGCTCACTCCCGAACAGAGCAAAGAGCTGACGCTGAAGATCATGGCCGTCATCGACGAAGCCGTGGACACCTATCGCAATCAAACCGGCGAGAACGTCCGGCCCGTGACAATCCGTGCCGACCTGTTCCCGCTCCCCTCTCTCGGAGAACAGTCATGACCGCAGTCATCGCACCCCGCACTCTCGCGCGCGCCACCTGGTTCGAGCGCGCGCTGCTCACCACCTCGGATCGGATCGACGCGTTCGTCCTCGCCCGCCTGGAGCGCCGCGTCGCCTTCTCCCGGCCCGCCCGCACCGTCGTCAGCGCACTCGATGTCCGTGCCACGGCCTCGACGTACGGCTTCGGCGGGCGGCTCAACGGGTGACCCGTCTCGACAGGCCCGGCCGGGCGGTGACGGACACCCGTCCCTCGCTCGGCCGGGACTTCGGCAAGCTCTGGACCGCGGCGGCGTTCAGCAACCTCGCCGATGGCCTCGGCCGCACCGCCGTCCCGCTGATCGCCACGACGCTCACCCGCGATCCGCTCGCCATCTCCATCATCGCGGCGCTGGCCTTCGTCCCGTGGCTCGTGTTCGGCCTGCCCGCCGGAATGATCGTGGATCGATGCGACCGGCGGGTCGTGATGGCGTCCGCCAACGCCCTGCGCGGCGGCGTGGCGCTCGCGCTGGCGCTGCTGACCGTCTCCGGTGGCCTCACCATCTGGTGGCTCTTCCTCGGCGTCCTCGTGTTCGGAGTCGGTGAGACGCTCTTCGACAACGCGACGAACGCGGCGATCCCGGGGGTGGTGGGGCGCCGCCGGCTCGACCGGGCCAACGGCTGGATGCAGGCGGCGCAGATCACGATCGACAGCTTCATCGCGACACCCATCGCCGGCATCCTGTTCGCCGTCTCGCTCGCCCTCCCGTTGTGGCTCGGTGCGCTCGGCTACATCGTGCCGGTCGCCCTCGCCCTGTTGCTGCCGCTGTCGGCCGCGCGGGCGGTGCGCACCGGGGAGAAAGCGGGCCATGACGGGTCACGTCGCGTCAGCACGCGCGACGCGCTCGCCTTCCTCTGGCGACACCGGTATCTGCGTGCGATGGTCGTCTTCACCTCGGTGATCGGGTCCGCGCTGTCCTTCTCCCAGGCGGTCATCATCCTGTTCTTCCTCGACACGATGGCCGTCCCCGCCGCCGCGATCGGGTTCGTGACGGCCGGCATCGGCGTCGGCGCGCTCGGCGGCTCGCTACTTGCGCCGCGGCTGGTCGAGAGGTTCGGGCGGGGTCCCGTGATGTTCGGCGCGGTGCTCGCGAGCGGCGTGACGCTCCTGGGCACCGGCGCCTCCCCGAGCGTCTGGACCGCCGTCGCCTCGTTCGCGCTGTCGGCGTGCTCGATCGCCATCTGGAACGTGCCGTGGGGGAGCCTGCGTCAGCAGATCGTCCCGCCGGAGATGTTCGGCCGGGTGCTCGGTGTGATCCGCACGCTCACCTGGGGGCTCTTCCCCATCGCGACCGTCGTCGGCGGCTGGGTGGGCCGCGCAGATCTGCGGATGCCGTTCTGGATCGGCGGCGCCGTCGTCGTGCTCACCGCACTGGTGAGCGCCCGCCTCGTCGTGGCAGGCACCCGCCGTGCGGGAGCAGAGTCACTCTCGGCAGCCGCCGCTGACTGATGCTCAGCCGAACTCGTCGCCGACGTCGTGGCGGACGACGACGTTCCCGGCCGCGTCGAGCTCGACGAGGACGCCGGTGTCGAGCTCGGCGATGGGCCGGCCCTCGAGCCACGTCAGCGTCCAGCGCGGCCGGGGCTGCCCGAGCTGATCACCCGGCATCGCGGCATCGACCGCCGCGATCTGCGGCCGCAGGACGGCCGGGACCGCGGTCGGCGGCTCGTCGCCGCTCGACCAGCGCGTTCCGAGCTGCATGTCAGGCCTCCTGCACCGTCAGGACGATCTCCGTCACGGCGATCGACTCGCCCGTGCCGTAGGTGATCTCGCCGATCCGGCCGACGGCCTTGAGGTCGCCTTCCGCCGTCTGGATCGCGGCGATCGCGGCCTCCGGGCCCGTGATCGTGAGCGTGTCGACGGGGGTCTTCTGCGAGGCCTTCGCCTCGGTCTTCGCGCGGCGGACGCCGATGAGCGCCTCACCCACGGTGCGCAGGACCGCCGGGTCGCCCTCGATGCCGAGCGGCTCGGGCCAGCTCGCGTTGTGCACCGAGCCCTCCTCGAACCACGACCACGCCTCTTCGGCGGCGAAGGACAGCACGGGCGCGAGGAGCCGCAGGAGCGTCGACAGCGCCAGGCGCAGGGCGAGGGCGGCGGAGGCCTGCCCCACGTCGGTCTGGTTGTACGCGCGCTCCTTGACGAGTTCGAGGTAGTCGTCGCAGAAGGTCCAGAAGAACCCTTCCGTGAGCTCGAGGGCGCGGGCGTGGTCGTAGGCCTCGAACGCCTTCGTCGCCTCCCGCACGACGCCGTCCAGGGTCGCCAGCATCGACGCGTCGAGCGCGTGCGTCACCTCGGCGCCCTCGGGAACCGGGAAGGACAGCACGAACTTCGCCGCGTTGAGCACCTTGATCGCGAGACGGCGGCCGATCTTGACCTGCGTGGGGTTCTGCGGGTCGAACGCCGCGTCCGCGCCGAGCCGGCTCGACGCCGACCAGTAGCGCACCGCGTCGGTGCCGTGCGTGTCCAGGATGTCGGCGGGCGTGACGACGTTGCCCTTGGACTTCGACATCTTCTTGCGGTCGGGGTCGACGATGAAGCCGGAGATGGCGGCATCCGTCCAGGGCGCGCGGTCGTCCTCGAGGGCGCTGCGCACCATCGTGGAGAACAGCCATGTGCGGATGATGTCCTGCCCCTGCGGCCGCAGGTCGAACGGTGCGACGAGGTTCCAGAGCTCGCCGTCGCGCTCCCAGCCGCCCGCGAGCTGCGGGGTCAGCGACGACGTGGCCCACGTGTCGAAGATGTCCTTCTCCCCGTCGAACCCGCCCGGCACGCCGCGCTGGTCCTCGGTGAAGCCCGGGGGCACGTCGGTCGTCGGGTCGATGGGCAGACTCGCGTGGTCCGGCGTGAGGACGCGGTCGTAGTCGCGCTCCCCGTTCTCGTCCAGGGCGTACCAGACCGGGATCGGCACGCCGAAGAAGCGCTGGCGCGAGACGAGCCAGTCGCCGGTGAGACCGTTGGTCCAGTTCTCGTAGCGGACGCGCATGAAGTCGGGATGCCAGTTCATCTCCTGCCCGAGGGCGATGAGCTTGTCGCGCAGCTGCGCGTCGCGCGCGCCGTTGCGGAGGTACCACTGCCGGGTCGACACGATCTCGAGGGGGCGGTCGCCCTTCTCGTAGAACTTCACCGGGTGCGTGAAGGGCTTGGGGTCGCCGATGATCTCGCCGGACTCCTGCAGGAGCTCGACGATGCGCTTCTTGGCGCTGAAGACCGTCTTCCCCGCGATCTCGGCGTACGCCGCACGCGCGGCATCCGTCACGATCACGTCCGGAGCCTCCGCGAGGACACGGCCGTCCTTGCCGAGGATCGTGCGGTTGGGGAGGTCGAGCTCCCGCCACCAGATGATGTCGGTGACGTCGCCGAACGTGCAGATCATGGCGATGCCCGAGCCCTTGTCCTTCTGGGCGAGGGGATGCGCGAGGACGGGGACCTCCACGTCGAACAGCGGCGTGCGGACCGTCGTCCCGAAGGACGCCTGGTACCGCTCGTCGTCGGGGTGCGCCACGAGCGCGACGCACGCCGCGAGGAGCTCCGGACGGGTCGTCTCGATGTGGATGTCGCCGGTGCCGTCGGTGCGGTGGAACGCGACGCGGTGGTACGCGGCGGGCTGCTCGCGGTCCTCCAGCTCGGCCTGCGCGATGGCGGAGCGGAAGTCGATGTCCCACAGCGTCGGCGCCATGGCCTGGTACGCCTCGTCGCGCTCGAGGTTCCGCAGGAACGCGAGCTGGCTCGTGCGGATCGTGTCGTCCGAGATCGTCCGGTAGGTCTGCGTCCAGTCGACGGACAGGCCCAGCTGACGGAACAGCGCCTCGAAGTGCTTCTCGTCCTCGAGGGTCAGGCTCTCGCACAGCTCGATGAAGTTGCGGCGGCTGATCGCCACCTGGTCGGCGGGCTTCAGGCTCTTGGCGTCGCCGGCGAACGGCGGGGTGAAGTCAGGGTCGTAGGGCAGCGACGGGTCGCAGCGCACCCCGTAGTAGTTCTGCACGCGGCGCTCGGTGGGCAGGCCGTTGTCGTCCCAGCCCATCGGGTAGAAGACCGTCTTGCCGCGCATGCGCTCGAAGCGCACCTTGACGTCGGTGTGGGTGTAGCTGAAGACGTGCCCGATGTGCAGCGACCCGGATGCCGTCGGCGGCGGGGTGTCGACGGAGAAGACGCCGGCGCGACCGGCGGCCTTCGCGGCATCGCGGTCGAACAGGTACGTGCCCTGCGCGGCCCAGGCCGCGTCCCACTTCTGCTCGAGGCCCTCGAGGGCCGGCTTGTCGGGAATGTGCGCGTTCGTCATGGGACTCCTCGAGCCGTATATGCGGCACTGTGTGAGCGTGCCTGAGTGTGGGAATGTCCGGCCATTCTACCGGGGTCCCGGGGCGGCGCCGGGTCGGCCGGGTCAGCCGAGGACGCGGATGCCGAGTGCCCGCGCGAAGGCGCCGGCGTGCAGCAGCAGCTGCGCCGCGGACATCGTCGCGCCGCGGAGCGCCGCGGGCTCGGTGTAGGACAGCGCCTCCAGGCCGCGCAGGTCGAGGTCCGTCGCCCGGAGCCCCCGCGTGTCGACCTCGTCCACGCGCGTGTCCTGGAAGGCCACGCGCGTCACGTCGGCCTCCGGCAGATCCATGGTCCCGATGACGCAGCCGACGAACTGCAGATCCGCGATCCGCGCGGAGGGGAGGCTCAGGTAGTCGATGCGGACGTCCCGCAGCACGACGCCGTCCAGCTCGCCCCGCAGCAGGTCGAGCGTGCCGATCCGCCCGCCGACGATCTCCACGCTCCGCCACCGCCCGTCGCGGGCGACGATCTCGGTCGCGCGCGGCTCGGCCAGCCGGACGTCGGTCAGCACCGCCCCCGTCAGGTCCAGCCGGTCGGCGCTCATCCCCTCCACCACGGATTCGGTGAGCCGGCAGTGTGCGGCATCCACCGCGCCGGTGACATCCGCGACCCGCGCGCCGAGCAGATCCCCGTGCCGGGCGAGGCCGGTGACGGCCTCCAGCCGGGCGGGCAGATCGGGTGCTGCATCGCGGGGAGGGACGGGGGAGTCGGTGCGCCGGGCCATGCCGGGACCCTATCGCGCGCGTATGATGGGACGACCAGCATCGATCCGGCCATCACCGGGGAGCTTCCGGAAGAAACCCCACGGGGGAGTAGAACCGGACGGGGCAGGCCCGTCACAGCCGCAGGGAGAGTGGCCCTCCGGGGCAAGCGGGGTGGTACCGCGGTCGTCAGATCGTCCTCGCAGGAAGCACCGCGACCTGCTGGAGAGACATGACCTACCCGAAGCCCTCATCGTTCGGCCCCGCCGCCGATCTCGTCGCGAGCCCGCGGTTCCCGCAGATCGAGCAGGAGATCCTGGCCTTCTGGAAGGACGACGACACCTTCCGCGCCTCGATCGCGCAGCGCGCGGACGCACCCGAGTGGGTCTTCTACGACGGCCCGCCGTTCGCGAACGGCCTGCCGCACTACGGCCACCTCCTCACCGGCTACGCCAAGGACCTCTTCCCGCGCTTCCAGACGATGCGCGGCCACAAGGTCGACCGCGTCTTCGGGTGGGACACGCACGGCCTGCCCGCCGAGCTCGAGGCGATGAAGCAGCTCGGGATCACCGAGAAGAGCGAGATCGAGCAGATGGGGATCGCCGCGTTCAACGACAAGGCGCGCTCCTCCGTCCTGGCCTACACGCGCGAGTGGGAGGACTACGTCACGCGGCAGGCGCGCTGGGTCGACTTCGAGCGCGGCTACAAGACGCTCGACCCCGGCTACATGGAGTCGGTGCTGTGGGCGTTCAAGACGCTGTGGGACAAGGACCTCGCGTACGAGGGCCACCGCGTCCTGCCCTACTGCTGGCGCGACGAGACGCCGCTGAGCAACCACGAGCTGCGGATGGATGACGACGTCTACAAGATGCGTCAGGACCCGTCCGTGACGGTCACGTTCCCCCTCGTGGGCACGAAGGCGGAGGCGCTGGGGCTCACCGGCGTCCGCGCCCTCGCCTGGACGACGACGCCCTGGACGCTGCCGACGAACCTCGCCCTCGCCGTCGGACCGGAGATCGAGTACGCCGTGCTCCCGGGCGGCCCGGAGGGTGTCGCCGACGTGCACGAGGACCGCGCCGAGGCGGACGCGCACCGCTACCTTCTGGCATCCGCCCTGCTCGGCGGGTACGCGAAGGACCTCGGCTACGCGTCGGCGGAGGCCGCGCACGCCGCCGTCGAGCGGACGATCCTCGGCGCCGAGCTCGCCGACGTGCACTACGACGCCCTCTTCGACTACTACGCGGATGCCGCGACCTGGGGCACCGAGCGCGCCTGGCGCATCCTCGTCGACGCCTACGTGACGACGAGCGACGGCACCGGCATCGTCCACCAGGCCCCGGCCTACGGCGAGGACGACCAGCGCATCACCGAGGCCGCCGGCATCCCGCTCATCATGAGTCTCGACGACAGCGGCAAGTTCCTGCCGCAGGTGACCGATGTCGCCGGGCAGCTGTGGATGGATGCGAACCGGCCGCTCATCCGCCTCATCAAGGCCGAGGGCCGGCTGCTGCGCGAGGCGAGCTACGAGCACTCCTACCCGCACTGCTGGCGGTGCCGGAACCCGCTCATCTACAAGGCCGTCTCCAGCTGGTTCGTGCGCGTCACGGCCATCAAGGACCGCCTCGTCGAGCTCAACGAGCAGATCACGTGGGCGCCGGAGAACGTCAAGCACGGACAGTTCGGCAAGTGGCTCGAGGGCGCGCGCGACTGGTCCGTGAGCCGCAACCGGTTCTGGGGGTCGCCGATCCCGGTGTGGAAGAGCGATGACCCCGAGTACCCGCGGGTCGACGTGTACGGCTCGCTTGCCGACATCGAGCGCGACTTCGGCCGCCTCCCCGTCAACGAGGCGGGCGAGGTCGACCTGCACCGCCCGTACATCGACGACCTGACGCGCCCGAACCCCGACGACCCCACGGGGCGCGCCACCATGCGCCGCATCGAGGACGTCTTCGACGTGTGGTTCGACTCCGGCTCGATGCCGTACGCGCAGGTGCACTACCCGTTCGAGAACCGGGAATGGTTCGACGAACACGCCCCGGCGGACTTCATCGTGGAGTACATCGGGCAGACACGCGGGTGGTTCTACGTCATGCACGTGCTCTCCGGCGCGCTGTTCGACCGCCCGGCGTTCACGGGCGTCGCGTGCCACGGCATCGTGCTGGGCAGCGACGGGCAGAAGATGTCCAAGTCGTTGCGGAACTACCCCGACGTCAGCGAGGTGTTCGACCGCGACGGTTCGGACGCGATGCGCTGGTTCCTCATGGGATCCTCCGTGCTCCGCGGCGGGAACCTCGTCGTCACGGAGGAGGGGATCCGCGCCGGAGTGCGCGAGTTCCTGCTGCCGCTGTGGAACGCGTGGTACTTCTTCGCCACGTACGCCGGCGCCGCCGGCGGGCCGGACGGCGCCGGCTACGACGCGCAGTGGCGCACCGACTCGACGAATGTGCTCGACCGGTACATCCTCGCCCTCACCGGCGACCTCGTCCGCGACGTCGCGACCGACCTGGAGGCGCTGGACTCCACGATGGCCGCGGCCAAGCTCCGCGACTTCGCGGAGGCGCTGACGAACTGGTACATCCGCCGCTCCCGCGACCGGTTCTGGGTCGGCGTCTCGGCCGACGAGACCTCCACGGAGGCCTTCGACACCCTCTACACGGTGCTCGAGACCCTCACGCGCGTCGCGGCGCCGCTCATCCCGCTCGTCGCCGAGCGTGTCTGGCAGGGGCTCACCGGCGGGCGCAGCGTGCACCTGCAGGACTGGCCCGACGCCGACGCGTTCGCCCCCGCGGCCGACATCCGCGTCGCGATGGACACCGTCCGCGAAGTCTCCTCCGTCGCCAACGCGCTGCGCAAGCGCGAGGGCAAGCGCGTGCGGCTGCCCCTCGCGAGCCTGACCGTCGCCGTCGCGGACGCGGCAGGCCTCGCGCAGTTCGAGGACATCCTCCGGGAGGAGCTCAACGTCAAGCGCGTCGAGGTCGTCGAGCTCGTCGAGGGGCTCGCCGAGCGGTACGGCATCAGCCAGCGGCTCGCCGTCAACGCGCGCGCGGCCGGACCGCGCCTCGGCAAGCAGGTGCAGCACGTCATCGGCGGTGCCAAGGCCGGTCTGTGGTCCGTCGTCGACGGTGTCGTCGTCGTCGACGGGATCGCCCTCCAGGAGGGGGAGTACGAGCTCACGCTCGAGGCGGGCGGAATGGCCGCCGGCACGGCGATCGCGCTGCTGCCCGCGGGTGGCTTCGTGCTGCTCGACACCGCCACGACGCCGGAGCTGGAGGCCGAAGGCCTGGCCCGCGACGTCATCCGCGCCGTGCAGGACACCCGCAAGGCCGCCGGCTTCGAGGTCAGCGACCGCATCCGCCTGCGACTCGTGTTCGCCTCGGCGGCGGACGCGGATGCCGTCTCCGCCGCCTTCGACACGGCCGCCGTCGCGGGGGAGACCCTCGCGCTCGAGCACTCCATCGCCGTCGAAGGACGCGACGTGCCGGTGCGGGGCGGCGAGACCGACGAGTCCTGGCAGCGCGCCGCGTTCGGCGCCGCGCCGGAGCACGTCGCCTACCAGCGCGAGGGCCTGTTCGCCAACGAGGGCGGCTTCCACGTCGCCGTGTCCCGGATCGGAGCATCCGCATGAACGACCGCGCGAGAGCGGATGCCGTCTACGCGGCGCTGCTGACCCGGCAGGGCGAGCGCTGGGTGCAGCCCCGCGTAGAGCGCACCAGGCGCGTCCTGGAGCTGCTCGCCGACCCGCAGCACACCTACCGGGTCGTGCACGTCACCGGCACGAACGGCAAGACGTCCACGAGCCGCATCATCGAGACGATCGTGCGCGCCCACGGCCTGCGCACCGGGCTGTTCACGAGCCCGCACCTGGAGCGCTTCACGGAGCGGATCATGATCGACGGGGAGCCGATCGCGGACGCCGCGATCGCCGACGCGTGGGAGGAGATCTCCCCGTTCGTCGACCTCGTGGATGCCGAACTCGCCGCCACCGGCGAGGCGCCGCTGACCTTCTTCGAGCTTCTGACGGTGCTGGCGTTCGTCGCCTTCGCAGACGCCCCGGTGGACGTCGCCGTCATCGAGGTCGGGATGGGCGGGGCGTGGGACTCCACGAACACCGCGGACGGCGACGTCGCCGTCTTCGCGCCCATCGACATCGACCACGCCGACCGGCTGGGCGACACGATCGAGGCGATCGCCACCGTGAAGTCCGGCATCATCAAGCAGGATGCCGCCGTCGTCTCCGCCGCCCAGGACCCGGCCGCCGCCGCCGTCCTGCGTGCCGCGGCCGCCGCGCACGACGCGTCCCTCGCCGTCGACGGCGACCAGTTCGCCCTCACGGCGCAGCGGCTGGCCGTCGGCGGGCAGCAGATCTCGGTGCGCGGCCTCGCCGGCACCTACGACGAGCTGTACCTGCCGCTGTACGGCGCGCACCAGGGCCGAAACGCGGCCCTCGCGATCGCCGCCGTCGAGTCGCTCATCGGCGCCGGGACGCAGCCGATCGCGCCCGACGTCCTCGCCGATGCCCTCGCGAACGTCACCTCGCCGGGCCGTCTGCAGCTGATCGGCGTCGCGCCGACCGTGTTCGCCGACAGCGCCCACAACCCGCACGGCGCGGCCGCCCTCGTCGCGGCGCTCCGCGAGTCGTTCGACTTCGACGAGTGGGGCCTCGTGCTGGGGGTGTTCGGCGACAAGGACACCGCGGGCATCGTCTCGACCCTCGCCCCGGCCGCCGCGCACGTGTTCGCCACGGCACCGGACTCCGAGCGCGCCGCCGACCCGGAGCAGATCGCCGACCTCGTGGAGGACGCCGGGTCGCCGGTGACCGTGCACCACGGCCTCGCCGACGCGGCCGAGGCCGCCCGCGCGTGGGCGGCCGCGTCCGACCGTCGCGCCGTCATCATCGCCGGCAGCGTCGTGCTCGCCGGGGAAGCCGTGATGCTCGCCGCGGACGACGACTGGAAGAGCGGGTGGCAGGAGTGAGCGAGCGCGTCCGGCGACCCCGCCGTCCCCGCGGCGCCGCCGAGTCGCTGGCATCCATCGTGCTGGCCGCGGAAGCCCTCGTGGTCTTCCTCGGCGGCATGGTCGCCTACGGGCTCGGCGCCCTCCCGGACGGGGTCCCCGGCTGGTGGGCCATCGTCGCGGGCAGCGTCCTCGCCGTCCTCATGGTGGCCACCGGAGCCGTCGCGCGCCACCGCTGGGGGATCGCGCTCGGCTGGGTGTGGCAGCTCGTCGTCGCACTGGGCGCCATCGTGCTGCCGGCGCTGCTCCTGGTCGCCCTCGTTTTCGGTGCCATGTACGCGTATGGCACCATCAAGGGCGGCGCGCTGGACAAGCGCAACGCACAGCTGGCCGCTCAGGCGGAATCGAACGGAGACTGACATGCACACGGAAGAGACCCTCGTCCTCGTCAAGCCGGACGGCGTCGCGCGCGGACTCACCGGCGCGATCCTCGCCCGCATCGAAGCCAAGGGCTACGCGCTCGTGGACATCGCCCTCGTCGAGCCGGAGCGCGACACGCTCGAGCGGCACTACGCCGAGCACGCCGGCAAGCCCTTCTACGAGCCGCTCCTGGAGTTCATGATGTCGGGTCCCTCCGTCGCGATCCGCCTCGCCGGCAACCGCGTCATCGAGGGCTTCCGTTCGCTCGCCGGCACGACCGACCCGACGACGGCCGCGCCCGGCACGATCCGCGGCGACTTCGGCCGCGACTGGGGCCTCGCGGTGCAGCAGAACCTCGTGCACGGCAGCGACAGCCCCGAGTCGGCCGCGCGCGAGCTGGAGATCTGGTTCGGCTGAGCCGGGATCCGGCGTCCGTGCGGAGCCGCGGATGCTGTGACGCCGACCCGCCGCATGTCCCGCCATGCGCGGGTGCGGCGCGGCGCGACCCGCATGAACCGGGACACGGCAGGGCGCGCTGCGGTTACAGGGTGCCGATCCAGTCCAGCCGCAGCTGGGCGATCAGTGCGATCACGGCGTAGCTGAGGATCGCGAGGAGCGGGACCCACCCGAGGAGGGTGTCCGCCGCCGCGCGCACGCGGCCCGGTGCCGGTGCGACGCCCGAGCGCAGCACGTGCAGGGTGACGGCATAGAACGTCGGGATCGTGACGATCCACGTCACCATGCACCACGGGCAGAGGGTGCCGAGGACGAACACGCTCTGCGCGATGAGCCACACGACGAAGCCGAACGCGAACGCCGTGCCGGCCCAGAACAGCCACCAGAACCAGCGGGCGAACCGGGCGCCCGCGAGGATGGCGACGCCGACCGCGATCGGGGCGACCCAGCCGACGAGCCCGAGGAGCGGGTTCGGGAAGCCGAAGACCGCGCCCTGCCAGGAGTCGAGGTTCTTCCCGCACTGCACGACGATGTTGACATCGCAGGATGCCGTCGACCCGGGCTCGGCGAGGAGGTGGAACTTCTCCACCGTCAGCTCGAAAGCGGCCAAGAGGCCCACGGCGCCGGCGATGATGAGCCATACCGCGAGCGCCCGCGGACGGGTGTGCGTGAGGCGGGTGGGCATGGTTGCGATTATCGCATCGACCGGCGAACGGACTCCCGGCACCGCACCGGCACGCGCCGCGGACAGCGAAACGAGCATTCGGGCACCGAAAGTGCGATAATGGTCGCCGATGCTCCCCGCGGCCGCGCCGCGACCGGACATCACCGAAGACTTCGGGCGATGAACGCCCTTCGCAGCACGAGCCACGGCCAGATGAGCAAGCTCCCGCTGCAGACCGAGTGAGACCGCGGCTCCTCCGAACCGGAGCGGCGCCGCCAGATTTTCGCCGGACGGCGCGCGGTGCCGTCCCGCTAGGAGTAAGCCAGTGATGGCCGATGAGCACACCGAAGATTCCCCGTCCGACAACGAGCAGCCCGTCACGCTGAACGACGCGCCCGCCGCGGAGCTCGCCGATGTCGTGACCTCCGTCGAGGCCGTCGAGGAGCACGCGCCCGCCGCCGACGACGCGACGCCTGCGCCCGAGGCCGATGGTGCGGCCGACGCCGAGCCGGAGACCCCGGTCGAGCCGGAGACCTCGGCCGAGCCGGCGACCCCGGTCGAGCCGGAGACCCCGGCCGAGCCGGAGACGCCCGCTGAGCCGGAGACCCCGGCCGAGCCGGAAGCGCCCGCCGAGCCGGAGAAGCCGTTCACGGCCGTGAGCCTGGGCCTCCTGCCGGAGAACTTCGTCTCCGCCGTCTCGACGCAGCTGGTGTTCTACGCCCCGGCGATCGCGCCCCTGCCGCCCCGCCACGACGACGACTCCCGGGAGGAGCAGGACGCCGAGTCGCCCTCCAGCGCCCGGCGCCGCAACCGCCGCCGCGGGGGAGCGAACGGGGCCGACGCCCCCGACGAGGCGCCCGCGCAGCCCCGTCGTCGCGCCGTCGAGCTCATCACCGAGCCGCAGCGCATCAAGGGCTCCACGCGCCTGGAGGCCAAGAAGCAGCGTCGCCGTGACGGTCGCGAAGCCGGCCGTCGCCGCCCCGTCGTCACCGAGGCCGAGTTCCTCGCGCGCCGCGAGGCCGTCGACCGCGACATGATCGTCCGCTCCAAGAACGGCCGCATCCAGATCGCCGTCCTCGAGGACAACGTCCTCGTCGAGCACTACGTCGCCCGCAACCAGGACGCGTCCCTCATCGGCAACGTCTACCTCGGGCGCGTGCAGAACGTGCTGCCGAGCATGGAAGCCGCGTTCGTCGACATCGGCCGCGGCCGCAACGCGGTGCTGTACTCGGGCGAAGTCGACTGGGATGCCGTGGAGACCGGCAACCAGCCCCGCCGCATCGAGCTCGCCCTCAAATCCGGCGACCGCGTCCTCGTGCAGGTCACGAAGGACCCCGTCGGGCACAAGGGCGCCCGGCTCACGAGCCAGATCTCGCTCCCCGGTCGCTACCTGGTGTACGTGCCCGGCGGCAACATGAACGGGATCTCCCGCAAGCTCCCGGACACCGAGCGGGCGCGCCTCAAGCGCATCCTGAAGGAGGTCCTCCCGGAGTCCAGCGGCGTCATCGTCCGCACGGCCGCCGAAGGCGCCACGGAGGAGCAGCTCACGCGCGACGTGCAGCGCCTCACCTCGCAGTGGGAGCACATCAGCGCGCAGCTGGAGAACATCCAGGCGCCCGCTCTCCTGCACTCCGAGCCCGACCTCCTGGTCAAGATCGTCCGTGACGTCTTCAACGAGGACTTCCGGAAGATGCTCATCCAGGGTGAGGACGCGCACCAGACGATCACCTCGTACCTCGCCGGCGTCGCGCCGGACCTCATCGAGCGCATCGAGAAGTACGAGGACGAGCAGGACCCGTTCGACCGGTTCCGCGTCACCGAGCAGATCGAGAAGGCGCTGGACCGCAAGGTCTGGCTGCCCTCCGGCGGCTCGCTCGTCATCGACCGCACCGAGGCCATGACGGTCGTCGACGTCAACACCGGCAAGTTCGTCGGAACCGGGGGCAACCTCGAGGAGACCGTCACGAAGAACAACCTCGAGGCGGCGGAGGAGATCGTCCGGCAGCTGCGGCTCCGCGACATCGGCGGCATCATCGTCGTCGACTTCATCGACATGGTCCTCGAGTCCAACCGCGACCTCGTGCTGCGTCGCCTCGTCGAATGCCTGAGCCGTGACCGGACGAAGCACCAGGTGGCCGAGGTCACGTCGCTGGGCCTCGTGCAGATGACGCGCAAGAAGCTCGGACTGGGCCTCCTCGAGACCTTCAGCGAGGCGTGCGAGGTCTGCGCCGGTCGGGGCGTCATCGTCCACCACGACCCCGTCGTCAAGCACCGCGCCCCGCAGCAGAGCAGCTCCGCCCGCCGCCCGCGGCAGGCGCCCCCGGCTCCCGCCGGCGGCAACGGCGGCACGCACGTGATCACCGAGGGCGCGAAGTCCGCCCTCGCCCAGATCGCGGCGTCCACCATCCACACCGCCGCCGACGACGCGGGGGAGCAGCCGGTCGTGGAGACCGCCGAACCCGTCGAGCGCCCCAAGAAGTCGCGCAAGAAGAAGACGGATGGCGCGCCGCCCGCCTCGCGAGCTCCCAAGACCGAGAAGGACCTGCTCCTGGAGACCGTCCTGAGCGCGCTTCCCGAGCCGAAGGCTCCCGGGCAGGGGCGTTCGCGCCGCCGCGTCACGACGGCCGCGCTCAGCGGCACGCCGGTCAGCACCGCGCCGTCCGAGGACTGATCACCCGGCGCCGCGGGCTCTGCGCGTCAGAGCCCGCGGCGCTCGCGTGCTGTCACCCGCAGGCCGGAGCCGATCAGGCGTCGGACGAGCTCGTGCCCGCTCACGCGCTCGGCGCCGCCCGCGACGAGCCGCTCCAGCGCGTCCTCCGGGACGTCGTAGTGATCCAGGTCGAACGCCCGCGGGGGGATGCCGTGCGCCCGCGCGAACGCGTGCAGCTCCGCCAGATCGCTGTCGCTGACCATGTGCGACCACAGCCGGCCGTGCGCCGGCCAGATTGCTTCGTCGACGAGGATGGCCACGTCCCGATCCTAGGCATGGCGCCGATTCCGACACGCCAGACGCGTGCTTTTGCCCTCCTGCACGGCATCCGGTAAAGTGGACCCTTGGTGCGTCGCGTGTCGCTGGCCTATGGCGACCGAGAGCTTTGCTTCCGCACCAAGACTTCCCAGTCTCACAAAGACAGACGGAGCCGTGCGCTCCACAGAAGAAAAACAGGTGTGAAGTGGTTTACGCAGTTGTGCGCGCCGGTGGCCGTCAGGAAAAGGTCGAGGTCGGCACCATCGTCGTGCTGGACCGTCAGGCGGCGAAGGTCGGCGACAAGATCGAGCTGCCCGCCGTCCTCTTCGTCGACGGCGACGCCGTCACGACCGACGCCGACAAGCTCGCGAAGGTCGTCGTGACCGCGGAGGTCCTCGGCGAGGAGCGCGGCCCGAAGATCGTGATCCAGAAGTTCAAGAACAAGACCGGCTACAAGAAGCGCCAGGGCCACCGTCAGGACCTCACGCGCGTCAAGATCACCGGCATCAAGTAAAGCCAGGGAGACGCAGAGATGGCACACAAAAAGGGCGCAAGCTCCACCCGTAACGGTCGCGACTCCAACGCCCAGCGACTGGGCGTGAAGCGCTTCGGCGGCCAGACCGTCCTCGCCGGCGAGATCATCGTCCGCCAGCGCGGAACCCACTTCCACCCGGGCGCCAATGTCGGCCGCGGTGGCGACGACACGCTGTTCGCTCTCGAAGCGGGCGCCGTGCAGTTCGGCACGAAGGGCGGCCGCAAGGTCGTCAACATCGTGGCGGCCGCAGAGTAGTCGTACACACTTCCTTGGCGAGGGGCGGGCTTCGGCTCGCCCCTCGCCTGTTCCCGTCAGGAGACATTCCATGGTGACCTTCGTCGATCGCGTCACGCTCCATCTGAGGGCGGGCAAGGGCGGCAACGGTTGCGTCTCCGTCAAGCGCGAGAAGTTCAAGCCCCTCGCCGGTCCGGACGGTGGAAACGGCGGCCACGGCGGCGACGTGGTGCTCGTCGCAGACCCGCAGGTCACGACCCTGCTGTCGTACCACCACTCACCGCACCGCTCCGCCGGCAACGGCGGCTTCGGCATGGGCGATCACCGCTCCGGCGCGCTGGGCGAGCCCCTCGAGCTGCCTGTGCCGGTCGGCACCGTGGTCAAGGACGTCGACGGCGAGGTCCTCGCCGATCTCGTCGTCCCCGGCACGCGGTTCGTCGCCGCTCCCGGCGGTCAGGGCGGGCTCGGCAACGCGGCGCTTGCGACCACCAAGCGCAAGGCGCCCGGCTTCGCGCTGCTCGGCACGCCGGGCTGGGAGGGCGATGTCCTCCTCGAGCTGAAGACCGTCGCCGACGTCGCGCTCGTCGGCTTCCCGTCGGCCGGGAAGTCGAGCCTCATCGCGGCCGTCTCCGCCGCCCGCCCCAAGATCGCGGACTATCCGTTCACGACGCTGCACCCGAACCTCGGTGTCGTGCAGGCCGGCGACGTCCGCTACACGATCGCCGACGTGCCCGGCCTCATCGAGGGGGCGAGCGAGGGGAAGGGCCTGGGCCTGGAGTTCCTCCGCCACGTGGAGCGCTGCACCGCCCTCGTCCATGTCCTGGACTGCGCGACCCTCGAGCCCGGCCGCGACCCGATCAGCGATCTCGACGTCATCCTCGCCGAGCTCGCGGCCTACCCGGTCCCGGAGGGTCAGCTCCCGCTGCTGGAGCGTCCGCAGCTCGTCGCGCTCAACAAGGTCGACGTCCCGGAGGCGAAGGACCTCGCCGACCTCGTGCGCCCCGACCTCGAGGCGCGCGGCTACCGGGTCTTCGAGATCTCCACGGTCAGTCATGAGGGCCTCCGCCAGCTGAACTACGCGCTGGGCGACATCGTCGCGCAGCACCGCGCCGACCTGGCCGCCGCACCGGCGCCGGAGCGCGTCATCATCCGCCCGCAGGGCTCGCGCCGCGAGTTCGAGATCCGGGTCGAAGGCGGCACCTACGGCAACGTGTACCGGATCCTCGGCGCGAAACCGCTCCGCTGGGTGCAGCAGACCGACTTCCAGAACGAGGAGGCCGTCGGCTTCCTCGCCGACCGGCTCGAGAAGCTGGGGGTGGAGGACGAGCTCTTCCGCGTGGGAGCCGAGGCCGGGTCCACCGTCGTCATCGGCGAGGGCGACGGCATCGTCTTCGACTGGCATCCGACGCTCTCCTCGGCCGCCGAGCTCATGACCGCACCACGCGGCACGGACCCGCGACTGGATCTCAACCCGCGCCGTACGACGTCGCAGCGCCGCGACCGCTACCACGAGCGCATGGATGCCAAGGCCGACGCACGCGCCGAGCTCGAGGCGGAGCGACTCGCCGTCCGCGGCGGGGAGGACGAGGACGAGCTGTGACCGTGAGGGAGCGCGCCGGCCTCGCCGGGGCACGTCGTGTCGTCGTGAAGGTCGGCTCGTCATCGATCAGCGGCGAGAACGCGCACAAGATCCAGCCGATCGTGGAAGCCCTCGCAGCCGCGCACGCCCGCGGCACCGAGGTCGTGCTCGTCTCCTCCGGCGCGATCGCGACCGGGATGCCGTACCTGCTCCTGGATGAGCGTCCCGTCGACCTCGCGACCCAACAGGCGGCCGCCGCCGTCGGCCAGAACGTGCTGATCTACCGCTATCAGGATGCGCTGCGCCCCTTCGCGATCGTCACCGGTCAGGTCCTCCTGACCGCGGGGGACCTCGAGAATCCCACGCACCGCTCCAACGCGCGCCGCGCCATGGAACGGCTGCTGGGCCTGCGCATCCTCCCCATCGTGAACGAGAACGACACGGTCGCGACCCATGAGATCCGCTTCGGCGACAACGACCGGCTCGCCGCGCTCGTCGCGCAGCTGATCGGCGCCGACGCGCTCGTGCTGCTGAGCGACATCGAGTGCCTCTACACGCGCCCGCCCGGCGAGCCGGGCGCCCGCCCGATCGACCGTGTCGAGTTCGGCGACGACCTCCACGGGTTCGAATTCGGCTCGGTCGTCGTCAACAGCGTCGGCACCGGGGGAGCGGCGACCAAGGTGTCCGCCGCCCGACTCGCCGCCACCGCGGGCGTCGGCGTGCTCGTCACGAGCGCCGACCTCGTCGAGGAGGCACTGCGGGGCGCCGAGATCGGCACCTGGTTCGCGCCGAACCCGGCCGCTCCGGTCCCGGCCGGCACGGCGCCCGTCCACACCTCGTCGACGATCTGAGCCGGGCCGCTCCGGCGCCCCGCCTCGGTAGACTGGCGGGATGACCGTCATCGCCGCCACCGCGCGGGAGCGCATGCTGCTGGCCAAGGACGCCTCGCGGAGCGTCGGGCTTCTCACCGACGCGCAGAAGGCCGACCTGCTGCGCGCCATCGCGGACGGCATCGACGCCGCGGCGGCGGAGATCGTCGCCGCCAATGCCGAGGATCTCGAGCGCGGCCGCGCGAACGGCCTCTCGGCCGGCCTGCAGGACCGCCTCCGCCTCGACGAGGCGCGCGTGCACGCCCTGGCATCCGCCGTGCGCGACGTCGCCGACCTGCCCGACCCGGTCGGACGGGTCCTCGACGAGCGGACGATCGCCGGCGGCGTGCGGCTGCAGAAGGTCTCCGTGCCGTTCGGCGTCATCGGATCGATCTACGAGGCACGCCCCAACGTCACCGTCGACATCGCCTCGCTCGCGCTCCGGTCCGGGAACGCCGTGGTCCTGCGCGGCGGCAGCGCCGCCCAGTCGTCCAACGCGGCCCTCATCGCCGTGATGCGGGGCGTCCTGGCCGCGCAGGGTGTCGACCCCGAGGCGATCCAGACCGTCGACGACTTCGGCCGCGACGGCGCCCGCGAGCTCATGCGCGCCCGCGGACTCGTCGACGTGCTCGTCCCGCGGGGGAGTGCGGAGCTCATCCGCACCGTCGTCGCCGAGTCGTCGGTCCCCGTCATCGAGACGGGAGCCGGCGTCGTGCACATCGTGCTCGACTCGTCCGCGCCGCTGGACTGGGCGCGCGACATCGTCGTGAACGCGAAGGTGCAGCGGCCCAGCGTCTGCAACGCCGTCGAAACCGTCCTCGTCCTCCGCGACGCCGCCGAACGGCTGGTCCCGCCCGTCGTCGCGGCGCTGCAGAGCGCCGGCGTCACGGTGCACGGCGACGCCGATGCCCGGCGCCTCGCGCCCGGCATCGTGCCCGCCACCGAGGAGGACTGGGCGACCGAGCACATGAGCCTCGACCTCTCGCTGCGGATCGTCGACGACCTCGACGAGGCGCTCACGCACATCCGCACGTACTCCACACAGCACACCGAGTCCATCATCACGACCGACGATGCCCACGCCGAGCGGTTCCTCGCCGAGGTGGACGCCGCCGTCGTGATGGCGAACGCCTCGACGCGGTTCACCGACGGAGGCGAGTTCGGCTTCGGTGCGGAGGTGGGCATCTCGACGCAGAAGCTGCACGCGCGCGGGCCTATGGGCCTCCCTGAGCTCACGAGTGTGAAGTGGCTCGCCCGCGGGTCCGGGCAGATCCGGTCCTGACCGCCTAAACTGGGCCGAGCGCCACCCGAACCGAAACGGAGCACGAATGACCCTCGCCACGATCGTCGCCCTCGCCACCGAGGAGCACCACGGCAACGTCCAGGCGGAGACCTTCGTCTTCGGCATCATCGCCTTCGTCGTCTTCCTGCTGCTGGGCTTCGTCACGCTGTCCTACCGCAACGTGGCCAACCGCCACGCCCACAAGGCGGAGGCGTACGCGCAGGCTCACGGCGCCGAACTCCAGGCAGGGCACCACCACTAGGCCGCGCGGATGGCAGCCACGCGCGCCCCGCGCATCGGTGTGATGGGCGGAACGTTCGACCCGATCCACCACGGGCACCTGGTGGCGGCCAGCGAGGTCGCCCAGTCGTTCGACCTCGACGAAGTGATCTTCGTGCCGACCGGCATCCCGTACCAGAAGGAGAAGGTCTCGCCCAGCGAGCACCGCTACCTGATGACGGTGATCGCGACCGCATCCAACCCGCAGTTCACCGTCAGCCGGGTCGACATCGATCGGACGGGCCCGACCTACACGATCGACACGCTCCGCGATCTGCACGCGCAGCGACCGGACTCGGAGCTCTTCTTCATCACCGGCGCAGACGCCATCGCGCAGATTCTCAGCTGGAGGGACCATGATGAACTCTGGGACCTCGCTCATTTCGTCGCCGTCTCCCGACCGGGGCACGTCCTGAGCACCGCAGGACTGCCCACCGACGATGTGAGCATGCTCGAGATCCCCGCCCTGTCGATCTCGTCGACGGACTGCCGGGCCCGCGTCGGACGCGGACACCCGGTGTGGTACCTCGTCCCTGACGGCGTCGTCCAATACATTGCGAAGCACCACCTTTACCGGAGCGAGGCATGAGCACACCCGACCAGCCGGAGACTCCTCAGCTGACCCGCCGCCAGCTGCGCGAAATACGCAACACCGCATCGACCCCCATCATCACGCCCGACATGGCGCGCGCCGAGACCGGGGAGACCCCGGTGACGGATGCCGCGGCGGAGGCCCCGGCGGAGGTTCCCGCGCCCGCGTCCGCGCCGGTCGCACCGCTTCCGCGCGCCGCCGTGCCCGTGGACATCCCCGAGGCGCCGATCGCCGACTCGGCCGTCGACCTGGGCGGCCACGCCCTCACCCGCCGCGCCGCCCGTCAGCAGGAGCGGCTCCGCACCGCGGCGATCCCCGTGCAGTCCGCCGCTCCGGCAGGCGACGCCCCGGCCGACGGGGCCGCCGGGTCCGCCGGGCAGGATGCCGGAGACCCGGTCGAGGAGCTCGTCGCCACGCGCGACGACGCTCCCGAGGACTCCGCGTCGACCGGCCCCGTCACGGCGGTCATCGAGGCGGAACCAGACGTGGCCGAGGACGCAGAACCGGCATCGGCGGAGGCAGCGGAGACAGCGGTCGACGAGGCACCGGCGTCCGACGACTCCGTGCCCGTGGCGGCCGAAGATGCCGAGCCCGTCGAGCCCGGCGAGCACTCCGACGCAGCCGAGCCCGAGGAGGCCGCGCCCGCTGTCGCCGGTGCGGCGTTCGGCCTCGGGCGCAGCGATGAGCCCGCCGAGGTCGACATCGAGATCGCGCTGCCGCCATCCTTCGACCAGATGCTGCCCCGCGGCGGCAACAGCGGCGCGTCCCTGTCGACGGCGAACGCGCTCATCCTCTCGCAGACGCCCGAGACCGGATCGCTGGTCTCTCCCGTCGCCGCGACCGGCGAGGTGCTCATCACCGGCACCTTCGCCCTCCCGGACACCTACGGCTCCACCGGACGTGTCCCCGGCTCCGCCGACGGCAAGGACGTCGACGCCGTCCTGCTCGACGGCGAGCTCCCTTCCGCCTCCTCTCCGACGCCGATCGCCGCCAGCGCGGCGGTCAGCACCATCAAGAGCGCTGAGGACATCATCCGTCCCCCGGCGCCGGAGAAGGGCAGCAAATTGATGATGGCGCTGGCCATCACGGCGGGCGTCCTCGCGCTCGCCCTGGCGGGGGTCCTCATCCTCGCCTTCGTGACAGGAGTGTTCTGATGGCAGCAAGCGAACAATCGCACCGGATGGTGCAGATCGCGGCAGCCGCCGCGGATTCCAAGGGCGGGGAGGACTTCGTCGCCTTCGACGTCTCCCAGCCCCTCCCGCTCGTCGACGCGTTCCTGCTGGTCACCGGCCGCAGTGAGCGCAACGTCGCGGCGATCGCCGACGAGATCGAGGACCAGCTCCTCCAGGCGGGCTTCAAGCGCCTGCGCCGTGAGGGCCGGCAGGAGTCCCGCTGGGTGCTCCTGGACTTCGGCGACCTCGTCGTGCACATCTTCCACGAGGAGGAGCGGGTGTACTACGGCCTCGAGCGGCTGTGGAAGGACTGCCCCGTCATCGCGGTGGACATTCCGACCCACACCACCGCGCAATAGGCGTCGTGGTTCGCGGCACCCCTCGGCGTGTAGTAATCTAGTGGGGTTGCCGCGAGCGGCGACGGAGGGCCTGTGGCGCAGCTGGTAGCGCACCTGCATGGCATGCAGGGGGTCAGGGGTTCGAGTCCCCTCAGGTCCACCAAAACTCCCGGTAAAGCACTGAATCTTCACTCCCTGATCAGGGAGCTTGAATGTTGGGTAGTCGTTTACTGGACACTTCGCCGGGTCGCCGCAGTGCGCTCTCGGACCTTCTCGAAGTATCTGGAAGGTACGCGGCACCGCCCGCGCACCTTCGCTATATGGACGGCGTTGGCACCTCAGAGTCGGGACACGGGAACTACGTGTCGTTGGCTGAGCTCGCCGCGCAGCTGAAAGTTTCCGTGCAGACGATTTACGACCTGCGGAGCAAGGGTCGCGGACCGCGCGGCTTCCGTATCGGCACGCAGCTGAGGTTCCGTGAGAGCGAGATCGATGCGTGGGTCAAGCGCATGGAACTGGCCGACGGGCAGCGTCACGCCGGTGGTGCGTCGTGAACGGCGGGCGGCCACGCACCCTGATCGGCTCGTACGGAACCATTAGCGTGACCAGGCGCGGATCGTCGTACGTGGCTTTGGCGCGCATTCGCGACGCCGACGGGCGCCTGCGCAGAGTGACGGGCGCGGCCCGCACAGACTCGGCAGCTCGGGCGAGGTTGAAGCAGCGTCTGCTCGAGCGGCCGGGTTTCGGCACCGGGGGATTGCTCGACCTCACCAGCTCGTTCCGGGATCTCGCCGACCTCTGGCTCGAGGACCTCGATCTGCAGAAGCTCTCCGATGGGACAAAGGAGAACTACCGCGACGATCTGCGCCTCCACGTGCTGCCGCAGTTCGAGCACTTCACTCTGGGCGAGATCACGACGGGGCGCGTCGAGTGGTTTCTCCGCTCCGAGCGCGCGGTGTCGTACTCTCGCGCGAAGCATTCCCGAACGATGCTCAACCTGCTGTTCGGGTTCGCCCTTCGACACGATGCCATCCTTCGGAACCCTGTTCAGGGGACGAGTCCGTTGCGCCGGCCGAAGGGCGAGCCGCAGGCGCTGAGCCTCGACCAGATCACCGCAATTCGCGACGCCGCGAGTCGCTGGCGGACCGGACGCGAAGTGAAGGGACCCAAGCCCGACGGTCAGGTTCGCGACATCATCGAAGTGCTCCTCGGAACCGCGCTGCGTATCGGTGAGTGTCTCGCCCTCCGGGTGTGCGATGTCGAGGACGGTCCCGGCGGGATGACGATCTCGGTGAAGGGGACGGTCGTGTTGCGCACAGGCAGCGGCGCCGTCCGTCAAGACCACCCGAAAACCGAGCACTCCATCCGCCGGATCGCGGTCCCCGACTTCGCTGCGGACGTCCTTCGAGCACGGATCGCCGGCATCCCGGCCACCGACTCACAACGGACCGTCTTCGCCAATCGTGCGGGTAAGCCACTGAGCCCGTTCAATGTGCGACGCACGTTCCGAGCGTTCCTCGAGCTGGCAGATCTCGCGGGGGAGGGGATCACCCTTCGCTGGTATCGGCGGACTGGTGCAACTGTCATCGCGCGCGGGGCGAGCGCCGACGCTGCCGCCACGTTCCTTGGCCACGGATCGACCGCCATCACAGAGGGGCACTACATCGAGCCCGATCGCAGCGTGGATCGGGGGCCAGCAGGAATCCTCGAACGGACCCTGCGACGCGTGAATCCTGACACCTCGCTGCTCTCGACCGATGACGGAGCGGTCGATGATCCGGCGCTCGACTTCCTCGACAGCGAAGACATCGAAGCGGCCTAGTAACTATTCGATCAGTTGGCCTCAATCGTTCATGCCCAACTCGCGATCGGCCCGCCGTTGGGGTCGTGGTTCCGCAAGAACTCGCCGTGGACCCGTTCGCATGCGAGGCGGAGGGTCGAGGACCAGCCGATGGCCTCACCCCGGAAGCTGACACGGTAGCGAACTTCAGCGGCGTTCACTCGACGGAGCTCAATCGTGGCGTACACGCAGTCGAACCCGTCCACCAAGGTCCACGTGCCAGCGGGACCTTCCTGCGCTACGAGCAGCTGGTGCCATCGGTGCGGTTCGGCCATGGCGCACCCTCCTCCGGCCGAACACGCATGCAAATAGACCGACCAATAGACATCGCCGTGCGAGCTGTTGGGCGCGGGATGCGCACCTTCCTGCCATGACCGATCGTGAGCGTGCTGACGCCGTCCTGGAGCACGTGGCTGTGCTCGCGTTCCTGTATTACCCCGGTATCGAGGTAGATGATCCGAGCTACAGCCTCGCCGAAGATATCGATTGGTGTCTCGCGCGGCTCGGTGACGTGTCCGACGTTGAGCGGGAACGAATGGGCGCGCTCTTCGCGCGAGCGATCATCGACCCCACCGCGACGCGCGAGGAGCTGTTCACGACGCTCGCTGAGCTCGACGGCGTGCTCATGGTGGATCCGATATGAGTGACGCCCAGCCGAGCGATGACGAGCGTGCTGCGCGCCTGGCCGCACAGCGGAAAGCATGGAACGAGGCCCACCCGACGTACTACGCCGAGTACCGCGCGCGGAACCGCGAGGACATCCGCCGCAAGAACCGGGAACGCGAACGTGATCGTGCTCAACGCGAGCGGGAGGAGAAGGCGCGGCGTCAGAAGGGGATCGATCGCGCGAAGGCCTGGGCCAAGGAACACCCGGAGGAACGCCAGCAGGCGCGCGCGCGATACAAGCAGAAGCACCCGGAGACGTACAAGCAGGCGCAGCGCGACTACTACTACCGCAATCGCGCCGCGATCGCTGAGCGCCAGCGGGCACGTGAGGCTGCTGACCCGGAGAAGGCGAACGAGGCGCGACGCCGCGCGGTCGACCGTGCCCGTGGTGTCGGCCGCGCCCCTGCGTCGTCGCCCACTCCTGACCAACGCGCGACGTATCGCGAGCGGGAGAACGAAGCACGGCGCCTGCAGCGTCGCCGCGCACGCGCCGGGTTGCCCGAGCGTCGGCTTCACCGGGTACTAACCCCGGAGCGACGTCACAACGATGCAGCGGCCGACGCCTTCTTCTCGCAGAAGCGGGGCGGTGAGGACATCGCCCGAATCAGAGATCAGGATGAGCCGACTCCTCCCGACTTGGTGCACGCGTTGCAGGAGCGTTCCGAGAACCGGCGCGTTGTGCGCGAGATCCTTGCGATCGCCGAGGAGTACTTCACCGATCATGAGGTCGAGTTGCGGGCGAGGGTCGCCGAGATCTCGCGACAGCGCTTCCGCGCAGGTCTTCTCCCGCTCGATGTGTACACCGAGCCGCGTCGGCGTGCACTCGAGGTGGCGAGCACCGGATACCTCCGAAGGAGCGCGGTCTCGCCGGCGACGTCCTTCGCGACGTTCCGGTGGCTGACGGCGGATCTAGCAAAGCAGGACCCTCGCATCACGCTTTAGTCAATCTCGATTGGAGTGAACTAGCAACCGTGGACGGCGTTGAGATGCTGGGTACCCCTGGGCTCGACGCTGCATGACGAATCGTGTCGATGACTCCGACTGTCGCGATGATTCCCAACTGTGAGGACTATCGGTCCACCAGCCCCCCGGCGGCCTTGGACGTGCGTGGTGACGTTGAGTTCACTGCTCTCCTCGGTGGCGTTCGTGTCCCAGTGGGAGAACAGTGAATCGAGACAAACTGAGCGGATCACGTATCGGGGAGTTGCGCGATCGCGGTCAGCCCACCGGAGTGAAGGGGTTCCTTCACGGGCTCTTCGTCCCGCACTCCCACGACGCAGCGGACTCGATCGATGACGCGTTGGAAGCGAACAAGTCGGGCATAAGGGCGCTCAAGATCAGTCTGCTCATCCTGCTCGCCACGACCGTCCTGCAAGCGATCGTTGTCGCTTTCAGCGGCTCCGTGGCCCTCCTCGCCGACACCGTCCACAACTTCTCCGACGCTCTCGCCGCCGTACCTCTCTGGGCCGCGTTCATCCTCGGACGACGAGCCGCGTCACGCCGATTCACATACGGTCTCGGTCGCGCCGAAGACCTCGCCGGACTGTTCATCGTCTTCGTCTTCGTCTTCGTCGTCGCCCTCTCCGCCGTCGTCGCCGCCTGGCAATCCATCGACCGAATCCTCCACCCGCAACCCCTCGCCAACATCGGCTGGGTCATCGCCGCAGGCACGAAATCGTCGCAATCTACCGCATCCGCGTCGGCCAACGCATCGGCTCCGCAGCGCTCGTCGCCGACGGCATTCACGCCCGAACCGACGGATTCACTTCACTTGCAGTTGTCGCCGGCGGAATCGGCGTCCTCTTCGGCTTCCGCCTCGCCAACCCGATCGTCGGCCTGATCATCTCCGCCGCGATCTTCATCCTCCTCATCGGCACCATCCGCAGCGTCGGGCGCCGCCCACTCGACGGTGTCGAGCCCGAGCTCGTCGACAGAGTCGCGCACGCCCTCGCGGACGTCGACGGCATCGACCGCGTAGACCGCATCCGGCTTCGCTGGAACGGGGACCGCCTCGAAGGCGACGCAGTCCTCACCGTGGATTCCAGGGCCTCACGAGAACGACTCGACCAGGTCAGTGCCCAGGCCGCTCGCAGCGTCCGCGAACACCTCCCGAACGTCGACGAACTCCTCGTGGACACGACAGGTGCCGGCGGTCTCGGAGTTCGCGTACCTGTCGACTAGCGCCGTAGTCCATGCTTGAACTCTCGGATCTTCCTCTCTGGTGAATGGATTGTCGTGCCGTCTGCTATCAAACGTCCTGCCAAACACGAACGCTGGACCTCCACTCAATTCGTTCTCTACGCCTTCTCGTTCAACGGGTTGTGCTTGATAGTGCTGCTGGCGAATCTCCTCACCGGCAACGTCTGGTGGAAGGTCGCGGTCCCGATCGCTGTCGTCTGCCTTCTCATCGGAGGGCTGGCGGGCTTTCAAGCCCGGCGGTTGCGGCTTAAGTGTCGTTAGGAGTGAACCCAGAGTTGTAGGTAGTTCTAGTCGCCGCGTCCCCCTGCGCTCTGGCGATCGCTGTCCCGGTGACGGTGATCAGCGCCATCGGTGCCGCATCCAAGTTCGGTGTCGTCATCAAGTCGGGTGAGGCGTTCGAGCAGCTGGGCACCGACGGATCATGACCGCCAACATAGCCCTCGCTTTGGCGATCATCATCGTCCTGTTTCCCCTCGCCTTGTTCGGGGTGCTGGGACTGGCCGGGGTGGTCCTGGTTCACGAGATCGCCGAGTTGATCGTCATCGCCAACGGTGTCCGCGCGGCCCGCCGCCCCGCCCTTGCCCGCAGCATGTCCTCCACAGTCGCACCAGAACCCGCGCTGACGGCTGCCTGATTCTGGGCACCGCACCCGGGTGATTCGCGCAAGGTAGGCTACTCGGGATGATCTCGGCCACTCGGACACAGGATGCTGTGATTCTGAGTGAGCGTCTATTGATAACGAGGATCATTACGAGCGTGGCTCTCGCGCTACTGCTTGTCGTCGGGGCATGGATGGCGACCCACACCGAGCCCGATGCGGTCGCACCGACCGCATCGTCCGTCACGGTGCATGGAGACGCGCACATCGCCGCTGGTACACCGGTGATCGACCACGGCACGACGAACCCCACGCTGTTCGGCGTCGCGATGTGTGCGCTCGGGGTGTTGTGCGGGCTGCTGGTGGTTGTGGTGACCCGGTGGGTCCATCGCACCCGGCGACCGCAACCCGAGCGAGGACTGTCGCCGCTACTGAGAGCGCTATTGCCCGTGCCTGCACCGCCCCGCGCGGCCGCGTTCACGCTGGCACAGTTGAGCATTTCCCGAACCTGACACCTGGCACGCCACCGTCTGTGGTGGCGCCCTTCTCCGGCGCGCCCGCCGGGGAGATCTCTCTCATGCCCATGTGTCGTGACCGTTCGGAGTGCCCAATGAAAACCCCCGTGAAAGTGACGTTGATCACTGTCGCTGTTGTCGTCGCCTTGATTCTGGCGGCGGTCATCTATGTCCTGGTCAATCAACGCTCGACGCCTTCCCCGGGCGGGGAGGGGGAGCGGGCATCGGTGGTGCGACCGAACTCACATGTGTTGGACGACGGGGGTGAAGGTGCGGTCACGGTGGTGGAGTTCCTCGACTTCGAGTGTGAGGCGTGCGGAGCGTTCTACCCGATCGTCGAAGACATTCGAGAGAAGTTCGCGGGGCAGATCACCTATGTCGTCCGCTACTTCCCGCTCCCCGGTCACACCAACTCCACCAACGCGGCCTTGGCTGCGGAGGCCGCTGCCGGGCAGGACCGCTTCGAGGACATGTATCACCGGCTGTTCGAGACACAGGCCGAATGGGGCGAGTCGCAAGAATCCCGCGCTGATTTGTTCCGCGGATTCGCGGAGGAGCTCGGGCTGGACATGGCTGCCTACGACGCGGCGATCGCGGACCCGGAGACGCTGGCCCGGGTGGAGATGGACCTCAACGAGGGTCAGGCGCTTGGTGTTTCCAGCACCCCGACGTTCTTCGTGGAGGGGGAACCGCTGGAGCTGCAGCAGTGGAACGACCTCGAGGACGCCATCACACAAGCATTGAGCACGGCCGAGTGATGCCTACCAGTCTTGCGCGCCGCCGCGCGATCATCGTTGGCGCCGGCCAGTCGGGCCTTGCTGTCGCTGCGGCGCTCAGCGCGGAAGGGCTGCGGCCGCAGCAGGATTTCGTCGTGATCGACGCAGCGGCGCCTGGACATCGCAGCTGGTCATCGCGATGGCACTCGATGGTACTGCTTAGCGACGCCCGACACAGCGCCCTCCCGACTCGCCGGTATCCCGGGGATCAACGATCGCACCCCAGGGTGGATGAAATGGTCGACTACCTCAAGGTGGTTAAGGCCAGCATCGGCGTGGAGACAGCCTGGGGTGTCCGCGTCACCGGGGCCGAGCGACGTGGCGACGGATCTACGCTGCACCTGTCCACCACCGCGGGTGAGGTGCAGACCCGCAACATCGTTTGCGCCACGGGCGCTGCAGCCCACCCCCGACTTCCCGAGTGGGCCAGCGCGTTGACGGTCCCCGGTGTCGCGATCCACAGCAGCAGCTACCAGTATCCTCGTCAGATTCCCACCGGGGATGTGCTTGTCATCGGCGGTGGTAACAGCGGTCTGCAAATCGCACGGGAACTTGCCGCTTCCCACACGGTGACCATGGCGGTGCGTACCCGCCGCTCGCACCGGTCGTTGGCGAGCTACCCGTTGGCCGCCGGCGGTCGGCGGCCGTTGTTCGGCGGGGATCTTCGTCCCGAGCCGGTGTTCGGCGACAGTTACGAACGGCTGCAACAGGCCGGGGTGCGAGCCGTCCCCGCGGTAGCGGACGCGCGGGGCGGTGCGGTGACCTTCGCGGACGGGACGACGGCATCACCGGGTTCGGTGATCTTCGCGACCGGCTACCTCCCCGGAGACGACTGGCTCCCCGATGAGGCACGCATCCGTGGGCCGCGGCGCACAACGACACCCGTTCCGGGGCTGTTTGTCGCGGGATTCCCGCAGTACAGCCGCCGCGGCGTCGACACCATCGCCGGGGTCTCCGCGGACGCGACAGCGATCGCACACCACATCATCAACCGGCCGTAAGAGAGGGACCAACATGGGCGCTGGACACAGCCACGACACGGGCGAAGCCACCCCCCGGAACAGGTTGCTGATCGCGTTCTCGATCACCGCATCGGTGTTCGTGATCGAAGTCATCGGCGCAGTCATCACCGGCAGCCTCGCGCTGCTCGTGGACGCCGTGCACATGCTGACCGACCTGATCGGGCTCGCCATGGCGGTCACCGCCGCGCATCTGATGAACCGGCCCCCGTCTGACCGGTACACGTTCGGGCTGCGGCGTGCGGAAGTGCTCGCCGCTCTCGCCCAGGCCGCCCTGCTCCTCGGTGTGGGGATCTTCGCGCTGGTTGAGGGCGTAAGGCGACTGTTCGAGCCGCCCGAGATCGCGCCGGGCAGCCTGTTGTTCTTCGGGATCGTCGGCCTGGTCGCGAACATCGCGTCCCTGCTGGTGCTGATGAGCGGTCGCACACGCAACCTGAACATGCGCGCCGCGTTCCTCGAGGTCTTCAATGACGCACTCGGCTCCGTCGGCGTCATCGTCAGCGCCATCCTGATCGCCACCCTCGGCTGGTACCAGGCAGACGCGGTCGCCGGCATCCTGATCGCTCTGTTGATCATCCCGCGCACCTTCATCCTGCTCCGCGCCTCCGGCAGTGTCCTGCTCGAATCCACCCCTCCCGGCCTTGACCTGGCGGAGGTACGCCGACACATCCTCGATCTCCCGCAGGTGGTCGCCGTGCACGACCTGCACGCCTCCCAAGTTTCCACGGACCTCCCCACTCTGACCGCACACGTCGTCGTCGACGACACCCTCACCTCGCAACAGTCCGCCCGGCTCCTGCGAGAGCTCCAGGAATGTGTCGCCGACCACTTCCCGGTGAGCATCGAGCACGCCACGTTCCAGATCGAACCGCAATCCCACCCCGGAGAACACACCACCCATGCCTAGCCCCCGCCGCTCACTCATCACCACCCTGGCCACCCTCCTCCTCGGAGCGGGACTAACCCTGGCGGTGGCGACCCCCGCCCAAGCACACGACGAACTGGTCTCCTCCTATCCGGCAGCGGACTCCACAGTCTCCGATTCACCGGCAGAGATCACCCTGTCCTTCAGTGGTGAACTCATTGCGGGAATGCAGTCCGCGGCCGTCGAGGTGATCGCCCCGGATGGGCAGAACATTGCCACCGATGCCCCGTCAGAGGATGGCACCTCCATCACGCAGCACCTCACCCCGAACCCGCCGGCAGGCATGTTCACGGTCCGGTGGAAAGTCGTCTCCAGCGATGGTCACCCGATCAGCGGCGAATACACCTACACCGTCGCACCCGGCGACACCGCCGCGAGCAGCCCCACCGCCACACCGAGCACGGCTCCGCAAACTCCCGTACCGTCCGCGGCCGCGACCGAAACGTCCGCTGACAACGGGTACGGCGGCGAGACCTCCGGCGGCGGCGACGCCTTCCCGATCCTCGCTGCCATCGGGGGAGCGATCATCCTCGGCGGCTCCCTCATCGTTGTGTTGATGGTCGGCAGGGAACGGCGACGCCGCGACCGTGCCGACGCCGCGCGAGCCGCCCGGGACACGACCGCGGGGAAGGACTCGACGGATGAGTCCTGACCAAGCACGCAGGTTCGCTCTCGCCTGCATCGCAGCAGCAGTTGTGGTGCTGATCGATCGGGCCAGCAAGGCGGCCGCGTTATCCACGCTCAGTGAGGATGAGCGGATCCCGCTGCTGGGTGAACTGCTCGGCCTGCAGCTGGCTTTCAACCCGGGAGCGCTCCTGTCCCTCGGGTCCGGGGCGACGTGGCTGCTCACCCTGCTGGGGGTGGCCGCGACCGCCGTGCTCATCGTCGCCGCCACTCGCGCCCGCACCACCGGCTCGGCGTTGGGAATCGGGCTGATCCTGGGCGGCGCGATCGGCAACCTCATCGACCGGCTTTTCGCCCCGCCGGCGTTCGGCCGCGGCCATGTCACCGACTTCCTCGCCTACGGCAACTGGTTCATCGGCAACCTCGCCGACGTTGCCCTCGGCGCCGGCGTGGTCGTCCTGGCCGGAAGTCTCTGGATCCGTCACCGCCGCACTCACACAACGGCAACGGATGATCCCACGGCCTCGGGTACCACCGTGGAGGCGGGACGATGACGGCGAAACAACGAACCCCCTCGACCTACCAGCGCAATGCGTTCGCGCCGAGCCTGCTGGCCGCGGCCGCCCTGTTCGTTGCCCCCGCGCTCATCGGCAACGACTGGTTTTTGGCGGTGCTGTTCCTGACCGCCATCCTGGGCGTGATCGTGGCGTGGTTCGCGGTGCAGGCGCGACAGTGGTGGTGGGTGCCCGTGTTCGCGGTGATCGTGGTGATCTGGAATCCGGTGTTCCCGTTCCCGTTCGCAGGGCCCGTCTGGACGGCCGCGCAACCGGCCGCAGCCGTGGTGTTCCTCGTCGCCGGTGCGCTGATCAAAGTGCGCCGCCCATGACCATCCGCAGATGCGGGACCCGGAGGGCTGTCGCCCTGCTCCTCGCCGCGACGTTCCTCACCGGGTGCGCGGCGGATGATTCGCTCGCGCAGCAGTACCGCGACGGCAACGAGAAGGGCTACATCTCCGGCGATTTCCAGGTCGTGGAGATCCCGCAAGCGGAGCGGGGTGATCCGGTCGTGTTCGAGGGGGTGACCGAGACCGGTGACACGGTGACCAGCGACGACTACCGGGGCGGGGTGCTGGTGGTGAACTTCTGGTACGCCGCATGTGGTCCGTGCATCGTGGAAGCGCCGCTCCTGGAAGAGGTGTGGCAGGACTACCAGGACCAGGGTGTCGCGTTCCTCGGAGTGAACACCTACGACCAGCCCGCCACCGCGCTCTCTTTCGCCCGCGACAACAACATCACCTACCCGAGCGTGATCGACGTGAACGACGGTCAAGTCAAACTCGCATTCGCACAGCTCACCCCCATCCAAGCCACCCCCACCACCCTCGTCATCGACCGCGACGGGAGAGTCGCGGCCCGGATCATCGGACAGCTGGCCACCGCATCCATCCTCTCCACCCTCGTCGCCGACACCCTCGCGGAAGACACCCCGTGAACCCGGGGACGGCGATCGTCGACGGCGCCCTCTGGGTGGCTGTCCCGGTCGCGGTGCTCGCCGGGCTGGTGTCGTTTCTCTCCCCGTGCGTGCTGCCGCTCGTGCCCGGCTACCTTGGCTACCTCGGCAGCACCACCACCGACATCCGAACAGTCGGAACCGGGTCAGGGGTCGCGGTGCGGACGGAGCGTGCACGGCTGTTGCTCGGGGTGGCGCTGTTCATCGCTGGGTTCACCGTCGTCTTCGTGGCCGTCACCATCCTCGGCGGCGCCTTCGGATTCCTGCTGCTGCAGTACGCGAACGTCCTCACCCGGGTGTTTGGGGTTGTCATCATCGTTCTCGGGCTGGTGTTCCTCGGACTGTTCGGGCTCGCCCAACGCACCCTCCGCCCCCGCACCCGAGGACGCGCGGGGTTGATCGGCGCGCCGTTGCTCGGCTTCGCGCTCGGTGTCGGCTGGACGCCGTGCATCGGCCCGACCCTCGCGGCGATCATCTCCATGTCGTGGAACCTGGGCGACCCGGCTCGCGCCGGCCTGCTCGGCCTGGCATACTCTCTCGGCCTGGGGATACCGTTCCTGATCCTCGCTGCCGGCTGGGGATGGGCATCCCGGTCCGTGACATTCCTGCGCCGCCACATCCGCGCTCTGAACATCATTGGCGGAGTGATGCTCATCCTCCTCGGGCTGCTGATGGTCACCGGACTGTGGACGGCGCTGATGTCGGCACTGCAACAGGTGGTGATCAATGTCCCCCTCCCGCTCTGAGACCGACACGACGAACAAGGCGGTCGATCCGCTCCGACCCCGCGACCACGCCGACAGCGACGACGGTGACAATGCCGCGGACGTGACCTCCCCGGCGCTCGGCATCGTGGGCTGGGCGAGGTGGGCGTGGCGGCAGCTGACCAGTATGCGTACCGCCCTGGTGCTGCTGCTGTTCCTTGCGATCGCCGCCGTACCGGGGTCGCTGTTCCCACAGCGCACCGCCGACCCCAACGGCGTCATCCAATGGGAACGAGATAACCCGGACGTGTTCCCCGTCGCGGACGCGATCGGGTTGTTCGACGTGTACCAGTCGCCCTGGTTCTCCGCGATCTACCTGCTGCTGTTCACCTCCCTCATCGGCTGCGTGATACCCCGCGCAAAGCACCACTACAAAGCCCTCCGGTCCCAGCCGCCCCGCACCCCCGCCCGCCTCTCCCGCCTCCCCGACTACCGGGAGGTCACCGTATCCGCAGGGGCGGCGGCCCAGAACGCGGCGGAAGAGGCCGTTGAGCTCGCGGAGCGACAACTGCGCCGCGCTGGCTACCGGGTGCACAGGTACGACGGCCGCGGATGGGCATCCGTCTCGGCGGAGCGCGGCTACCTGCGAGAAACCGGGAACCTCGTCTTCCACATCGCTTTGATCGGGGTGCTGGTCTCCGTCGGCATCGGCGGCGGGTTCGCATACACCGGACAGCGGGTCGTGGTGGAGGGCACCACGTTCGTCAACGCCCTCAGCGACTACTCCTCCTTCAACCCGGGCCGATTCATCGACGGAACCGGCCTCGCCCCGTACTCGATGACCCTCGACGAGTTCGAGGTCACCTATCAGCTGCCCGGTACCCCCGGCGCGGGGCAAGCAGGGGACTTCTCCGCCAACGTGACTATCCGCCAACCCGGGCAGGACGACCGCAGCGAGAGCGTCATCGTCAACTATCCGATCACCGTCGAAGGTGACCGGATCTACCTGCTCGGAAACGGGTACGCGCCCACCCTCACCATCCGGAACCCGGAGGGGCAAGTTGTGTACAGCGAATCGCAGCCGTTCCTGCCGCAGGACTCATTCATGACCTCCTTGGGAGTCATCAAGGTCCCGGACGGGATGCCTGAGCAGCTCGGCCTGGTCGGATTCTTCTACCCCACCCAAGGCGTGCTGCCTTCCGGCGCGTACACATCGGTGTACCCGGATGCGATTAACCCGGTGCTCACTCTCAACGTGTTCAGCGGTGACCTCGGGATCGATGACGGCACCCCCCGGTCCGTCTACACCCTCGATGTCGACGGGCTCACCCAGCACACCGGCGCCGACACCGGCGCCGAGTCGCTCGAGCTCACCCCCGGCGCGACCGCTGACCTTCCCAATGGGTGGGGGACGATCACCTGGGAGGACGACACCGCGGTGGTCGGTGAACCGGTGAAACGGTTCGCGTCGCTGCAGATCCAAAATGACCCCTCCGGTACCTGGGTGCTCGCCTTCGCCACCCTCGCCACATTGGGACTGATTGCCGGGATGTTCGTCCCCCGCCGCCGCGTGTGGATCAAAGCCCACGCCACCCCTGCGGGCGTCCGCGTCGAGTACGCCGGCCTCGCGCGCGGCGAGGACCCGACCCTCCACAAAGCCGTCCGCGACATTGCGGACACTCATGCCGCCGCGTTGACCGACACCACAAGCCACATCCCTCCCGAAGGAGAAGACCGATGAAATGTCCCATTGACGATGCCCTGCTCGTGGTGACCGAGCGTTCCGGTGTCGAGATTGACTACTGCCCGCAATGCCGTGGCGTCTGGCTGGACCGCGGCGAACTGGACAAGATCATCGACCGCACCTCCGACTCCCGCGCACCGGAATACCCCGCACCACCATCACGCGACTCCCACCACGGCCGTGGTGACTCCTCCCGAGGCAGAGACGATTCCAGGGACGTCCGAGGAGGGAAACGCCGCCGGGAGGGGTTCCTCGGCGAACTCTTCGACTTCTAACACTCAACCGAGATGACACCGTGAACGACTGGATCCCCGGAGCTGGGCCGACACTGCTCGGCTTCCTCAGCCCTGTGCCGTTGCCGTTGCCTCTGCTGCCGCTCGTGGCCGGCGTGCTCGCGGTCGGCTACCTGGCCGGCGCGGTGCGGCTGTGGTCGCTGGGGCGTCGGTGGCCGGTGTGGCGCACGGTCAGCTTCCTGCTTGGCTGCATCGTCCTCGCCGCGGTCACCGGGCTCGGAGTCGAGGGGTACGGGTACGCGCTGTTCTCGGTGTTCATGTTCCAGCAGCTCACCCTGATGATGGCAATCCCTCCGCTGCTGGTTCTCGGCTCTCCCGGCACGCTGTTGCTCCGCGCCACCCCCCACCACGGCGCCGGCCTCCTGATACTCCGCGCGGCACATGCGGGGCTGCGCAGCCGGACCGCCCGGTGGCTGCTCAGCCCGTGGCTGGCGGTCCCGTTGTACCTGGCCGCGTTCTACGGCCTCTACCTGGCGGACTTCGCCGACCCGATCCTTGCCACCGTCACGGGCCACACTCTCCTCGAGGTCGGGTTCCTGGTTGCCGGGATGCTCTTCACGATCCCGATTCTGTCCTCAGACCCCCTCCCGGTGCGGATGAGCCACGGTGGACGCGCTCTGGATGTGTTCGCCGAAGCCGCCCTGCACGCGTTCTTCGGCGTGTTCCTGATGATGGCCACCAGCATCCTCGTGCAAGGGTTCGCCGGGCCGACGAGCGCGCTGGGAATGGACCCGATCGAAGACCAACGCCTCGCCGGTGGCCTGGCCTGGTCCTACGGCGAAGCTCCCACCCTGCTGATGCTCATCTACGTGATGCACCGCTGGTTCCGCGAGGACACCGCCCAGGCCGTCGCCGCCGACCGCCGCGCCGACGCTCACGGTGACCCCGAACTCGACGCATACAACGACTACCTGACCCGACTGCACCAGAAAGACACCTGACCGATGCCCACGACCCTGCCCCCTCCTGCCCCGGCTGCTGCGCCGGAGCGCGGGACGCCACAGCTTGCGCCGTCATGGTCGATGCCGCTCTGGGCGGCGGTAGCTGCGGCCGCCGCTGCCGGGTTCTTCCTGGATGTGGCGTCCGCGCCGGTCGGGTGGTGGCCACTGACTTTCGTGAGCGTCACGGCCGCCCTGCTGAGCCTGATCGGCCGCAGCATCGGCGGTGCACTGCTGGTCGGCACCGTCTTCGGGACCGTGTTCTACACCGCCCACTTGGTATGGGTGGGGGAGTTCCTCGGCCCGGTGCCGTGGCTTGCCCTCGCCGGGCTGGAAGCGATCTTGTTCGGCGTTGGCGCGGTGCCGATCGCCCTCGCCTACCGGTGGACCGCACGTCACCGGCCACGCGGCGCCGTGCAGCTGCTCGCGGTGCCGCTACTGGTCGGGGGGCTGTGGGCGGTACGCGAGGTGGTGATGGGAGCGTGGCCATACTCCGGCTTCCCGTGGGCGCGGATCGGGATGACGCAGGTCGGCGGGCCGTTCGTCGAAGTCGCGTCGTGGACGGGCGTGACCGGCTTGTCGTTCCTGATCGTGATGGTATGCGCCGCCGTGGTGCAGTGGCTGCGTGCGGGCGGGTTCCGATTCGCCCGCGGCCTGCTCCCCGTCGGCGTCGTCATGGTTCTCCTGGCTGTGATGCCGCAGTTCCCCACGACCGAGGCCGGGGCATTCCGGGTCGGATGGGTGCAGGGCAACGGCCCGACCGGGTACTTCGACGTAAAGGCGCCCGGCGACATCCTCGCCGCTCAGACCACCGCGACGCGCCCTCTGTACGGGCAGCCGATGGATCTGCTGGCCTGGCCGGAAGGCGGCGTCGACGCCGACCCGCTCAGCGACCCCGCCGCCGCTGCGGCGCTGGACCGTGTCGTGAAGGCAGCGGGAGCACCGTTGTTGATGAACGCCGCCACTACCCGCGGCGACAGGATCTTCAACACGTCTCTGCTGTGGACCGCAGATCCCGCGGACCGGCAGTGGCATGACAAGGTCAACCCGGTCCCGTTCGGGGAATACGTGCCCGACCGGTGGTTCTACGAACTGATCGTCCCTGACCTGGTCGGTCTGATCCAACGCGAATACACCCCCGGCACCAACCCCCCGCTCGTGCAGGTCGGAGACGTCGGTGTCGGGTTGGCGATCTGCTTCGACGTGATCTACGACACCGTCATCTGGGACGGCGCCCAGCAGGGTGCGCAAATGTTCGTGTTTCAGACCAACAACGCCGACTTCCGTGGCACCGACGAGAACCTCCAGCAACTCGCGTTCGCCCGCATGCGCGCCATCGAAACGGGCCGCGCCGTCGTCAACGTCTCGACGGTGGGCACCAGTCAGGTGATCGCCCCCGACGGCACCACCATCGACAGCATCGGCGTCGATACCGCCGGTGCGTCGATCAGCACCGTCCCGCTGCGCACCGGCCTCACCCCGTCGACCGTGCTCGGCCCCTGGCTAACCGGATTCCTCGTCCTCGCCTCCGGTACCGCTCTCGCGGCGGCCGGATTCTCCCACCGCGCTCACACACGGGCGGGCGACACGGATCCGACCGGCCAAGGGAGGCGCCCATGACCGCATCGCAGGTGATCCCCAGCGAGGCCCCTGGGGAAGGTGTGCGGAGGGCCGAGGACTGCGGGGCGCCCCTACACTCGCAGAGATCCGAGTGCTCCGGCCGGGTCTCCGCCGACGCACCCTGCTGGGCGGCGGGGACGGCCGGCCTGGTCGCCACGATGATGGCGGCCCACTGGTGCCGGCTGCGTTCGCGGCCGCCTATCCGTCCTGGGACGTGCACTTCGAGGTGTATCCCGACGGAACCGCCGTCGACTCGCTGGCGTGGCTGCAAGCGGACGCAGGCTGACCCATGTCCCCGTATCCGCAGCGTCGCCACGCTTTGCCCCATCCCTTGTACGCAACGATGAAGAGGACCACCCTGTCATGACCGGACCCGACGCGCTCTCCCTCGACGGCATCTCACTGCTGCTGGTATGGACGGCGATCGCCACCTACCTGCTCGCATTCATCGCGTACGCCGTGGACCTCGCCCAACGCTCCGTCCCCGCTAACATCCCGCAGCGAGAGCCGCTCCTGGTCGGCGCGGGCACAGCCGACAGCTCGCAAACGAAGACCACTCAAGCTGACCCGGTCGCCGGTATGCCCACGCCGCCCGCCCAGCGGCAACGACTGCTCTGGGCGCGGATAGGGACGTCGGTGACGGTCCTCGCGTTCCTATTCCACCTGGCCGGCACCATCCTGCGCGGGATCGCCGCGGAACGGGTGCCGTGGGCGAACATGTACGAGTTCGCGCTGACCGGCACCGTCCTGATTGTCGCGGTGTACCTGGCGGTGCTCCGCCGCGTCGACCTCCGGTTCTTGGGGACGTTCCTGATCGGCATGGTGGTGCTGCTCCTTGGCGGGGCGACGATCACGTTCTATGTCGACGTCGTCCCGCTGATGGATCCGCTCAAGAGCGTGTGGCTGGTCATCCACGTCTTCGTCGCCTCGCTCGCCACCGCCCTGTTCGCGATCGCGTGTGGCCTCTCCATCACCCAGCTGATGCAAACACGCCGTGAACGCCGCGCCCAGGCATCCTCGGAAACCGCCCGCCGCTCCGGCCCCGGGTTCCTGCGCACTCTGCCCCCCGCCGACGCGCTCGAATCACTCGCCTACCGGTTCGCGATCGTGGGATTCGTGTTCTGGACATTCACTCTGATCGCTGGCTCGATCTGGGCGAACGACTCCTGGGGCCGCTACTGGGGCTTTGACACCAAGGAAGTGTGGACGTTCGTGATCTGGGTGCTCTACGCCGGCTACATCCACGCCCGCGCGACAAGGGGATGGCGTGGCAGCCGCTCCGCGTGGCTGTCCATCATCGGGTTCGTCGCGGTGCTGTTCAACTTCACCATTGTCAACATGTTTTTCAAAGGACTCCACGCCTACTCCGGTTTGGGCTGAGCCCTCCGGCAGGCGGGCCGCACAATGCTGTCTGGCTGATCTGCGGCGTCTATGACCAACCCGGTGCCGAATGAGAACGCGGGCCACTCCATGGAGCACAGCGCCGTGTGGACAATATATGACCCCGACGAGGTCGCGGGCGATGACCTCGCGGCACTCAAAAGCCACTTGCCCTCGTCCTATGTCGTTCTTTGCCACTATGAGGGTCTGGATACGCCGAGCGTGATGTCCAACTGGAACCAGCAGCTGAAGGTTGACTCGGCCGACGACGAGCGCATAAGTGAGTCCTTGAGGAGTACTGGCGCAGCGAGAACGCCCCGAGTCGAACGCCGTCTGCACTGGCGCGTACGACGCCCCGGGAAGCAATGAACCGCAGCGAGAACGTACACGCGGCCCCAGCCCGAGGATGGCGTCGGTGGCGGAAACGTCATCCTTGTACTGCTCGCGATCGGCGCGCTGGCGTTCGCGTTGAGATGGCACATGGGATCTGTATGACGACAAAGTACAGCTTGACGAACGTCATGATCGCGCTTCGACCCTCGACCGCCGCCGCGCGTTGTCACGCGACCAGCGAACACCGCCTTCGTCTGCGCCGTGTCGAGCTTGCGAGGATTTGGGCGTCGTGGGGTGGCGAGGGACGAATACCCCGCGTCGGCGTCGGTCACGCCAGCAGTTCGCTAGCCCGCACGTACATCGTTGACGTGGCGCCATTGGCAGCATCAGGTCACATCGGAGGTCTGGAGGACGATGGATCTCGATGCTCCGGGAAGACTTGACGAACTACTCGGAAGCGTCGGCCGCTGCCGCGATGAACGCGTCCTCGATTGCCCGCCTTCGCGCGACGTCTTCGACGACGAACCCGCGGAAGTCAGCTGCCCGATCGATGATCGTGACCTCTTCGACCGACGTCGCCGGTTCCTCCCCGGGCCAAGCCGTCTGACGTGTAGTTCTGTCGCGGTCGAGGCGCGAGCCGCAGGCCGTGACCCAGTCGTGCAGGCGTTCGCGGGCCTCGGCGAAGTCCTGGTGCCAGCCGAGGGGAGCGGAGCCATGCTGTTCTTCGTCGTAGGCGCATAGCCAGTGCAGGTGTAGGGCGGAGAGTTCCCAGACCAGTTCGGAGTGGCGATGCCACAGCGGCGGGATGATCGACGGGCCGAGCCCGTAGTTACGTCGCAGCCAGTTGACCCACCTGTCGAGCTCGACCCACTCGAATGCCGCTCGGTCCGAGGTGAGCACGTTCCAGTTCACTGGGTGGGGCACGCTCGGCAGGCCATCCGCCTCACCGTCGGGGCCGTCCGGCGGTGGGGGCTCGAACTGGTACCCGAGAAAGTGCAGGGGCTCGTCGGCGGTCATCAGGCGCTCAGATGGCCACGGGGCGGACCGCCGGCTTTGCCGTCGACGGGGCGGATGCCGCCACAGATGGAAGTGCGTTGCGGCGGCGTTGCAGGATGTAGTTCGTGCGCGCGGAGTCATGGCCGAGGCGCTTCGCGACGAACTCCTCGGTCTCGACCGTTTCGCCGTCGCCTTCTCGCGTCGAAGTGTGCGTGTAGCCCTCGGCGATGAACACGTCGCCCTTGTTGAACATCGCGTATGCCCGTTCCGCGTTGCGTCGGAACATGACTAGGTCGTGGTAGGTGGTTTCGGTCTGAATGAAGGTTCCGTCTTCGTTACGTTCGAAGTGCTCCTGCCCGACGCGCACCCAGAAGCGGGCTTCGCCTTTCGCGTTGAATGCGAGTTGAGGCTGCGACGCGATGAACCCGGAGAGAGATTGCTGGGTGTGGATAGTCATCGGATGCTCCTACCAAAGGGCCGCAGGTCGGCCATCACCTGATAGGTGCGTCGCCTATCCCCGCCGCAGTTGTTCCTCGACTCGAGCCCGATCGGCACGGAGGTCGGCGGCATCGGGTCGGGCAGTCCATTCGCGCATGCGCGTGACGATTGGTGGCGCCGACCTCAGCAGTAGGAGCGCCGTGCCGTACGGCATCGTGCGAATCACGTCGGGCGGCATGATCGGAACACGGCGCGTTGATCGCTGGTTGGAGCGCATGCCGCGTTCACCGATAGTGATCGAGTCGGTAGTCTCGTCGCGGTCGCCAATCAGGATGGCGATGTCTTGGAGGTCTCGAGACCCTGAGGCGCCGCCGAGCACGATCTTGGCGATGCTCGCGTCCCATATCGCCGTGGCTGCGTTGTCGCCCCACCGCTGACGGGCCTGCGCGAGTGACTGAAGCACCGGCATCGTGGTGATGCCGGTGCCCCCACCTTCGGCCATCAAGACAGGCAGTGACGGCAGCGGGGCAAGATTGCCAATCTCATCCAGCGCGAGAAGCAGCGGCGGGTCGAGGCGGGCGCCTGGGGATCTCGCGGCAACCCGCCTTGCTGTCTCGACGAGGTCTTCGACCAGTGCGGCGACGAGTGAGGAGGAAGCGCCGGCACCGGCACCCGTCGCGAGGAGGTACAGGGTGCCGTTACGTCGGAGAAAGGTCTCCGGATCGAACTGCTCGTCCTCGCTCGGGCTGACTGCATCGAGAACACGAGGGTCAGCCAGCGCCGCCAACGCCAGGGAGACGCCCTGCCAGATCGAATCGCGCGTGCGGGGGTCGGCGTCGATCATCGCTTCAAGCGACTCGGCCCATCCCGTCGCGGCGGCAGGGTTGGATGTGAGGATCGCGACGGCATCCTTCGCCGCGGCCGGGTCGAGCGTCCAGCGAAAGAGCTCACCGGGTGAGCGGCTGTCGAGCGCTGCGGCGTGCAGCAACGCCTGAAGGGCTGTACGGGTCTTGCCTTCCCAGAAGCCGCCGTTTTCCACCCCAACGCTCGACAGGCCTGTACCGGCTGCGAGTCCCGCGGCGCGAATCATCGCGGTGAGTGGGAGCTCGCAGCCGCGTACCGGCGACCACCGCAATCCTGCCGGTACTCCCGGAGCAAGACGCTGCGGATCGAACACGGCGACGGGCCCACGTCTCATACGCGAGCGAATGGTGGCCGTGAGGTTGTCCGGCCTGGTGGAGGTCGTGACGACGGCGCCAGGTGCATCGAGGATCGCGTTGATGACGATGTGGGCGCCCTTCCCTGACCGTGGAGGGCCGATCACGAGGATCGAATCCTCGACCGACGTCCACACCTTCGTTCCTCGTGCCACGCCCACCAGGTAGCCGACGTCCTCGGATCTCGGCTCGTCGACGGACGCGCGAAGGTGAGCAGCGCGCTTCAGCAGCGCGTGATCGGAGGCGGCGCGTCGCACGTCGGCCGAAGTCGCGATCCCAGCAATCCGGTTCGGGTCGGACCTGGCGCGATGAGTGTGGTTCCGGATGGCGCGCCATACCCACCATCCCGAAACGCTGAGAAGCGCCACGAATGCCACGACGACGGCCCAGTACGCCCCGGCGTTTAGCCCAGGAGATCCGAGTGGCGCCCCCGGGTCAGTGGGGGAGCCGAAGACACCGAGTCCCGCTGCCAGGCCCCCTGTCGGTTGCGCCGCTCCCGATAGGAAGGCGGCGAGATTTCCGCCCACTCGCAGGATCCCGGCGATCGCAACGGCCCCGCCCAGAGCGAGCAACGCGACGTTGGTCAGCCCGTCGGGACCGGAGACACCGACACCGTGGGGACCCGTCATGTGACGATCCCGAAAACACACGTGCCGGAGATTCTCCCCACGAGGACGATCTCGCCCTCGGCGGTCACGCGGCAGAGCCCCGGTTCCAGCAATGCGCGAGCGGACCCGTCTGCCGACGCTTTGACGTGACGCACGATGATCGCTAGGGCTACCTCTTCGCCCGGGAGGAAGCCTTCTTCGCCGTAGACAACGCGAGGCGGCTCGATCCAGGGTGTCGCATCGATGAGTGCTGCAGGTGCGGCCAGTGGCTCCGCCGGAGCGCCCGATCCTCCGTCCCGGACCTGCGGTGGCGCACTCGGGGCGACCGAGCCCTGCAGCGGCCGGGTGATGAGGTCGGTGAAGACCGTGCCGTCTGCCTCGTGGACGACGACCCGCACCGGCGACCCGCGAGCGAGCAGGACCGTGTCTATGACTTCCGCAAAGGACGCGCGGGCCCAGGGTGCCCCGAACCGAGGTGGTTCCAACGGCGTCCCATCGACGGCGACGGTCATCGTGCCGTCCGCCGAGATCGTCATGGTGATCACGGGAAGTACCGCCGGCACGCGGATCGCGTCGGTGGATCGTCGTAATGCGTGCGCTGTCGTCATTTCACGCCCTCCGTCATCCGGCTCGTCGTGTCGAATGCTTCGAGCTCCGCGGGGTGTAGCTGGTGCTGGACCACGAAACTGCGGTCTTTGATCCTCCAGAGGCCTTGGCCTGTGGCCAGGCCGGGCAACAGGCTCTGCTCGGTGCTGGTGAGGCCCAGCGCGGTCGCCGTCGCTCCGAGCTGGTCGGATTCCTGACGGTAGATAATTCGGGTCTCCGCGTTGGCGAGGAGCGACGATGCGATCGCGCGCATGGCGGAGCCCTGGTCGCCGACGTTGTCCAGGTCGGAGAGCTTGTGGAAGACGAGCAGGTTCGCGATTCCGTAGTGGCGCGCGAGCCGCCACTGCGCATCCATGCGTCGCAGGAGGGCGGGATGCGACATGAGGCGCCAGGCTTCGTCGTAGATGACCCAGCGCTGCCCACCGTGAGGGTCCAGGAGGGCGGACTCCATCCAGGCGGATGAGCACGTCATGAGGACCGAGACGAGCGTCGTGTTCTCGGCAACGCGCGACAGGTCGAGCGAGATCATCGGCAGAGTCGGGTCGAAGGTGACGGTGCTGGGACCGTCGAACAGTCCGGCGAGATCTCCGGCGACGAGCCGACGGAGTGCGTGCCCGACGACCCTGCCGTCCTCGACGACGCGGCGGTCGGATTGCTGAGATGCGTCCGGGGAGAGGATGCGTTCCACGACCATCGGCAGGATCGGGGTCTCACATGTGCGGACAGTGTCCGCGAGAGCGAGGTCGATCGCAGTGTGCTCCAGTGGGCTCAGTGGTCGTTCGAGCACCGTTTCGGTCAGGGCGCCGATGAGGTCGCGGCGACGAGAGGCGACCTGACCAGCCCAGCTCTCGTCAGAGACGCCGGATGGTCGATGCCCTTCGTCGAGCGGATTGAGTCGGTTCGCCATGCCGTGCCCGAGCACGATTGCCTGCCCACCGACCGCTTCGGCGACGGCAGTGTGTTCGCCCTTCGGGTCGCCGGGTACGTAGACGCGGCGGCCGAAGGGGATCGAGCGCGTGTAGAGGCTCTTCACGAGCGATGACTTACCGGAGCCCACGATCCCTGCCAGGACGATGTTCGGCGCGGTGATCATCCCACGTGAGTACAAGACCCACGGGTCATAGACGAATGACGCACCCGAGTAGAGGTCCTGGCCGACGAAGACGCCTTGCGAGCCGAGTCCGCCTTCGGCGAGGAACGGGTAGGCTCCGGCGAGCGTCGCACTGGTGTCCTGGTGGCGCGGTGTCCGCAGGCGGCCGGGGGTTCGGAGCGCCGCGGGCCGCGACTCCCCGGCGGCAGGCAGGTAGGACGTCGCGCGTAGATCCGCGCGCTGCGCTTCGACCTCGGCCCGGTCGGATTCGGTGGTGGCAGCGCGAGTGGCGGCACTGAGACGCTGGGATGCCTTTCGTCGGGCACGACGCTCCTTCCTACGTTCGCCTGCCGGGTCCACGAGCGTTGTGGTGTGTATGCGCTCACCCCCTTGCGCGTTCACAGCGACATCCCGTTGCGGCGGTGAACTTTCGCGCCAGACCCCTGGAAGGCGAAGGGGCCAGGCCGCTGAAACGAGTCGTTCGGATTGACGCGGGGCGCAAGCGATTCCGAGACCGGCGGCGCGGCAGCGGCGGAGGAGCCCCATGCAATTCGGCCGGAGTGCTGAGATGCCCGATCCAAGGCCAGGCCGGCCCGGGCGACGAGGGTCGACGCACGGCGCAGCGCGAGGGCGGCTGCATGGGCTTCCTCCACCCCTGCCCAGTGATCGCCGTCGTCAGTTCGGGCGATCGGGTCCGAGCTGGTGTGCGCGAACGCGAGCTGATCGAGCACCTGTTCGAGCGATCTCAGGCCGCCCAGCAGGTCCCCGACCACCTCGTACGTCTGTGCCGGGTCATCGAACGTGCGCGTGGCGTGCGCGAGAGCGCGCAGAGCGTGACATGCTTCCTCGCCATCGACGACAGGATCCTGAAATGTAGGCATTGCGTGTCCCTTGCAACAGAAGTCGTCAGTCAGGTGCGCGAGGTGTCCCCGCGCGTCATACGGTTCGGCACAAGGGCAGCGCGGCGACGGTGAACGCCTGCGCCTGCTGACCCACGAGCCTCCGTGTTTCGCAGGCAGCTTGCACGGCGGCCTGCTCGATCGCCGCGACTGCGGCATCCAGCGCGTCGACGCTCGGCGCCGACACGGCGACGAGACCGGTGAAACGCAGCACGCCGTGACCAGCCGTGAGGTCTGACTCTTGCTGCACGACGTCGTTGTACTCGGCGGTGCGCGCGGCATCCTCGATCTGCCCGACCTTCGCCCGCTGCGCGGCATCCGAGAGAAGCCCCACTTTCTTTCTCCTGATGTCCCGCGCGGCGAGGTCGGCACGGACCGGCGTGCACGTCAGAGTGAATGTGCGTTGTATGCCCGAGGTCAGCAGCAAGGGGGAGAGGAAGCCGGGGTACACCTGCGACCGCGGCCACTCCGAGATCCAGAGAACCGCGTGGTGGGCCGAGTCGGTACGCAGCCGGTCCCAGGTTTCGGAGACTGCGATGGGGCCGGCCGTTGCGAGAGATCGACCGATGTCTCCGTGTCTCTCGAGCGCGGGAGCGGCTGCGGGGTCGTATGCGGAGCGCAGCACGACCGCGACCTCGCCTGGGCTCAGCCACCCTGTGGGCGTGAGGTCGGCTGCCCGCAGTGCTGCCGCGAATGTGGTCATCTCCTGACGCAGTACGCTCGCGGCCCCCTTCATGCCACCCCCGGCGGCGCGGATCTGGCGGGCCGCCGCGCGCATGTCGAGCGCGAGGGCGACTGTTGTCTCGTGTCGTTCGCCTGCTGGGCCGGCGCGCTCAATGAGCTCCTTGTAGGTGACCGCGGGCCAGGAGTCATCGTCGACGCCGTGCCGGGCCCACCATTCGGCGAGCCCGCTTCCGGAGCTGGGCACCGTGCGCTCGGAGATCTGCACGCGCGCGATGCGGCCCGACCGGCAGACCGTCGCGAGCACTCGCCCCCAGCCGGCCACCCGACGCTCCTGTTCGCCGCTGTCGAGAAGAACGAAAGCCGGATGCGTGATGCCGGCGATCGCCGTCAGGGTCTGAGCGTGAGGGTCTTGGATCATGGCGGCGCCCGTCTCGGGGTCGACCCACTCTCGGAGCGCGGCGGCGTCGCCAGGGAGTGCGAGCGTGCCCGCGGGGCGCGGCTTGGCCAAGTCCGCGCGGAATCGCAGCTGGCCGCCGACGCTTCGCCACACCCAGAGGGTTGAGATCGGCACCCATTCAATGAGCTTCCGACCACCCACGGGGACGAAGGCAAGAGCGACGCTTGTCACCCAGATCGGTGAGGTGAGGCCGAAGAGGATGCCGCCGCCCAGGTACACGGCGCTGGTGAACGCGATCAGTCCGATGGCGAGCGTCACGAGCTGTGCCAGGGAGAGGCCGAGCATCACGCCTCGCTTGGACAGACGGGAGAACTGAACCGGGTGCAACTGGTTCGCGCGCGGTGGGTTGTTCGCTGTCATGCTGTCGTCCTTTCGCGCGGAGTGGGGATCGGTCGCGGGGGCGGGGGCGGTGTGCGCGGCTGTGGGATCGGTTGCCCGGCAGCCGGGGAGGCTGTCGGTGCCGGTGGCATGTCTGCCGGAATGGCACCTTCGGAATGTCCCATGGCTGCTGATCCGGTGGCGTTGCCGAGCTTGGGTCCGGCGGAGGCAGCCTTGCCAGCCACCTGACCGCCGACGATGACTGCGGCGGCCGGGCCGGCGGCCGCCGCAGCTCCTGAAGTTCCTGCGCCTGACGCTGCTGCCCCAGACGCTCCCGCGCCGGCACCCGATCCGGTGGCGCTGCCGGCGGCGCTCGTTGCCACCGGGGTCGCCGACCCGCTCGAGGTGCCGCCTCCGTCGAGGATCGACTTCGCAGACTTCGCGGTCGCGGGGCTAACCGGCACCGGGACGGGCCGATTCAGCGCTCCCTTAGCCTCCTGTTCGGTCGACATCGCGTGGTACATATCGACGCCGACGAACGAGATGAACTTGTAGGTCATGTATGGCGCGAAGGCTGCGACGAGCATGAGTACGACTCCGGCCACGGGATCGCTGATGGAGGCGAGATCAAGGTCGATCGGCGCCGCGGTCTGGTTGATCGCGACGAGGAAGAGGACGACGAGCACGAGCTTGGAGAAGACGAGGGCCACAACGAACGCCACCCACTTGCCGAACCAGCCGCGGGTAGCATCCCAGGAGAATCCGGCCAGTGCGATCGGCGCGAACACGATCGCCACCAGGAGCAGGGCTTTGCGGATGAGGAGAGAGAACCACACAATCGCGGTGGCTGCGATCGCGAGTCCTGCGAGGAAGATCGTCATGATCGCGCCGACGCCGGGGCTTGCGATGTTGATCGCGACCAGCCCGGCGGCCATCAGGGCGATTCTGTCGCCCATTCCCTCCATCGTGTTTCCTGTTGCCTGGACGATCCCGATGGCCAGCTGATCCGTGATCTCCAGCAGCGTCGCCGTCAGGGCGATTGCGATGAACGAGCCGAGCACGGACTTGCCGAGCCCCACAGCAGCCCGTGAGAGCGCGGTTGGATCGCGATGCGCCAATCCGGTGATCAGTTGCAGGCAGAAGAACACGAGCATGATGAACAGCGCGACGCCGAAGAGCAGGTTGTACACCTGGGTGTACTGGTCACCGGTGACGTCGACGAGTGTGGTTGTGTCGAACACCGCCCAGACCGCTTCGAAGAACCACGCGGCGGCTGCGGCGAGCGTGTGGGCGAGCCAATCGAAGGGCGCGGCAACGAGCGATGTGACACCCGACCCGACGGTCTGGCACACCTCGGCGATCGCCGGGATATCGCAGACCCCGCCCACTCGCGTCGTTCCTCTCGATCGGCCGCGTCTCGCTCAGACGGACTGGCCGACACCCCAGAAGAAGTTCACGAGCGTGACCGACGCCCCGCAGATGAGTGCCGCGCCGCACGCTACTAGAACGCCGAGCTTGCCCCTTGAGGCGAGATGGGGGTTCGATGAGTTGGCTCCATACCCCCACGCGACAGCGGCGATGATGAGGGCGAGCACGGCGAGAATGAGCCCGACTGTCATCACGGCGCCGACGATGACGCGGAGTTGCTCGATGCCGGGAAGTCCCGACCCGTTGGGAACGATGTCGATCACGGTCGTGCTCCTTGTCTGCGCAGAAACGAACCTGCGTACAAGGTGCGTGCGGCGTCCCCGAGATCCGTCGACGTGCCCAGTCCATGTACGCACTCTGGCTAGAGCTGTTGCCCGACCCCAATGAGGAAGTTCATCCAGGCGACCGCCGCGCCGGCAAGTGCCGCTGCGCCGACGGCGACAAGGAGGCCGGTACGGGCTCGCATGGCCGACTGGTAGTTCCCGCTCGTAGACGCGATCGCCCATGTGGCGGCGCAGATGAGGATCGCAAGTACCGCGAAGATCAGAACGTACATGAGGAGCGCGCCGACGATCGCGCGGAGGTCGCCAGCTCCTCCAACCGCTCCGAAGTCCGGGAAGATGTCCATTTCGGTCACCTCATGCGCCTGACGCGCACGCTGTCCTGCCAGCGGTAGCGGCGTCCAATCCTTCCGCCCCGTGCTCGGCGAGCCACGGGTCTGCGTCGATAGCCGGTTCGAACGCACCGCCGGGACGGATCTCGAAGTGCAGGTGCGATCCCGTGGACTTGCCGGATGACCCGACGTCACCGATGTGTGCGCCGGCGGTGACGCGCTCGCCGACCGTCACGTGGACACCCGTTGGCCACATGTGCGCGTAGGCCGACGCCACCCGCTCTCCGTTGACCGTGTGCTCGATGACGATCAGCTGTCCGTAACCCCCGTACGGCCCTGCCCAGCTGACGATCCCGTCCGCGATCGAGAAGATCGGTGTGCCGTCTGCCGCAGAGAAGTCGGTTCCTGCATGGAACGCAGGTCGACCCGTCATCGGGTCGGTTCGCCCGCCATAGCTGCTGGCCCGCACCCACGTGTCGCTCGGGAGGGGAAAGACGATGCGGGCCGTCTCGGGGACCGAATCGAGAGGTGCGCCGCCTCCGGTCGCCGACGCGATCGGCCGGGTCAGCGCGACGAGGACGGCTTCCGCGACGGGCTGATACTCCTGATAGCGGTCGGGGTAGGCCGAGCGCTCGACTGCTTGCGCAGCCGAGCCGGGATCGGCTGCCTGCCAGCCCGGGATGTCGAGGAGCCCCGCTGGGGAGGGAAAGTTGGGTCCTTCTGCTCCGCCGAAGAATGCGCGCACCTGGTAGTCCGGATCCATGAGCTCATCCACGGTGCCCCAGCCGGCCGTCGGGCGCATCTGAAACAGGCCGAGTGAGTCGTGATCGCTCCCGATGCCGTCGTTGGGCATGCCCAGCGATGCGGGATGGGCGGCGTTCGCGAGCATGCGCAGGGTCGACTCGGTGAGTGCGGCTATCAGCCCGATCAGCACCCCCTGCCGCCCGACACCCTCAATACCGCTGCCGACCGTGATGATCGTCGCGGCACGGGTGAGTTGTGTGTGCCCGAGGGTTACCGGTACCCCGTCGCTCCGTGTCGCCGTCAGGTTCTCCGGCACCTCGGTGACGACGAGCTGGCCGGATGCCTGGCAGGCAGCGAGCGCGGCGGGGGAGAGGACGAGGGGGAGCGCGATCAAGCCGGCGAACGGCAGGGTGATCAGGGCGACGGCGAGGGCGATGACGAGCTTCTTCATGCGGACGTCCGTCACCGGAGCGGATTGTCGACCTCGGAGAGCCGGAGCAGGCGGCATTCGTCGAAACTCGGCTCGCAGGCGATGAAGAGTGTGAACGCGATCGGTCGAGACGTCTCCTGCGCCTGGGTCCCGACGATGCCCGCGCGGTGGCGTGTACCCGTGATTGTGTACGCGATGGTTCCGGGAAGGATTTGGCCAGGTGTCGCTTGATCGATCGCGTCGTTCCAGGATGCCGGTACGAACGCTTCATCGATGGTGAGCCACTGGCGCGTGCCGTAGGTGCGCAGCGTCATCCAGGCTTCCGCGGTCGGCAGGTAGATGCGCACATCGGAGGCAAGCCCGGCGGTCTCGGCTCCGGAGGGATCCCCGGCGTCGACGATGACCTGTGCGTAGTCGACCGGATCGAAGTCGGTCGCGGTGTTCCAATTGATGAGCGCATGCGCTGCGTCGCGCGCGAAGGACTCGGCATCAGGTGTCGAGCGGATCGGGGGAAGCTCTGCTCTCGAGGCGCTCGGTTCGGGATCAACAGGCGGGGTAGCCGGCGCTGCTGGATCGACAGCAGTCGTCGGCGTGCTTGGCGTCGGCGCTAGGACCAGGCCGTACAGCCCGACGCCGACGAGTGCGGCCAACACTCCGAACCCGAGGGACAGGAAGAGGATGAGGCGCCGCCGGGGGCTCAGCGTGGCGACCATTACGCGATCTCCCGCCTCAGTTGCACCCTCGCGCTGCGCAGCGCCGCGAAGAACTCTACGGTCGACGAGAGAGTCGATTCGAACTGCTCGAGTTGCTCGTCAGTCAGGTCGGAGGCCACAGCTGCGACGTCGAAGTGTGTCCACCAAAGGTCGAGGTCCTCCCACACACGCACGAACGCCCGGACGGGAAAGACATGCGTCGCCGGGGCGCGGGACCGGGGAGTTCGCCGATTTCGCCTGGCCTCCTTGACTCTCGCGAGGGCCGCGCTCGCCAATTGCTCGAGTTCGTCGGGCGGCTCGAAATCCTCGGGCGCTTCGAAGTCCTCGAACTGCTGTGGCGGCTCCGGCTCGATGAGTTGCCGGATTCGCGCGTGCGACGCGGCGACACTTCCGCCCTCGTCGATGAGTCGCAGCTCTTCGCTCGCCTTCTCTTTCAGGGCTGGGTCGGCGCCAGGGTCAGTGACAAAGCGCTGCAGTTCGGCGATGCGCTCCAGCGTCGTGTACGACGCCTTGCCGGTGACCATCTGGGCTGCCTGCGTGCGACTCTTGCCCGACTTGAACTGCGGTGGTGCCACGGTGGCACCACCGTCACTTCCATTCCGCGCCTCGGGACGGCCGAAGCGGGTCGCGGCCTGACGGCGAGTCGCGTCGTCGGCGATGTGATCCTTCAGTTCGGTGTAGAGGGCGGCCGCCTCTGTCGGCGTGAGCGGCTTGTGGAGGAGGTTCTCAGCCTGCTCCGCCAACAGCTCGGCGAGCCGATCCGAGATGCCAGACCGCACCCACACCTTGATCGTCTTCTCGCCCAGCCGCTTCAACGCTTCCAGCCGACGAGCGCCACACACCAAGACGCCTTCCGGGGTCACGGTGACCGGCTGCAGCAGGCCGTCGCGGGTGATCGAGTCGGCGAGCTCGTCGATGTCCCCGTATTCGGTGCGGTGTCGCTTCCCGACGATGATCGATTCGATCGATCGTTCGAGCTCGATGTGGCCGGTGTTGGTTCCCACGGTCACCGCCTCGACCGCTCGGCGGGTGCGGCGAGACTGACCGCGAGGACGAGGTCGTCATCCGTCAGGAGAGAACGCAGCGGCTCGCCGATCAGCAGGCGAAGCAGGATGCCGCGGCCAGCTGTCGTCCGTGCGACCTCCGGTTCCGGGTTGCCGAGGACGGCGCGGAGCAATCCATTCCACGACGCGGACGATAGGTCGAGGAGGGTTCTTCCGTGAACGTCGCGCCGGAGCGATTCCCAGGCCGTCGCACGCGAAGGGACCTCGCTGAGCCGCGCGCAGATGTACTCCATCGCGGTGCGCGCTGGAGTACGCGGCCAACCGAGCAAGGTCATGAAGGCGATTGCATTCTCGACTGCCTCACCGATCCCGGCGCCGTCAGTTGAGCAACCATCGTCGGGTGAGTCCCCGATCGACTGCACACGAAGTGCCGGGTGATAGTCGCTCAAAGGGTTCTCTCGGTCGCTGAATCGCTCGGGGTCATGGAACGACGAGAACTCGGGTCGGCGCGCCTGGTACACGGAGCACATCAGGCCGTTTGCGCGCTCCTCCGCGATCAGCGTCACCTGTACGGCCCGCGTGACTACGGCCCAGGGGTCGTCAGCGTTGCGCACGGCCGACGAGCGCATCGCGTCGAATGCGGCCGCCGCGGCATCCCATGGATCGAGTCCGTGCTTGCGCGCCAGCTTTGCGTAACGCCGAACGACATACTCCATGAGCGCCGCGGCTTCGGCGTCGCGACGCCAGGCGCCACGGTCCTGCGCGGCGAGGCGTTCGAGCACTTCGCGCAGCCCCTCGGAGCTCTCAAACGCGGCGGGCACGCTCGCCGACTCGGACGAGTCCGGAACGCGTTGCGAGTGAACCGATGCGGCGGCAGCTGAGCGGGAACCCTGGCTCGACATGGCAACCTCGCTACCGACCGATTCCAGAACGACGGACGGACCCGTGATCAGCGCGGCCGTTTCCGAACGCCTCCACCGGCGGGAGGTGAAGGGCCCGTTCTCGGATTGCGCGGCGAGTAGCCGCAACCCCCTGCGTCGGGAAAGCGCGCGCTCGCCGGGCGAGCGAGGACTCGAGGTCGATTCCCTGGCCCGCGACGCGCCCGGTGACGGCGGGAACGAGTTCCGTAGGCCGCATCCAGACGACCTCACTTCGAACCTGCTCGGCGCCGGAGAGGGAGAGCGGCTGCCTCGCGAGTGAAGGATCGCCGTGCCGCGCCAATTCGGAGACCTCTTCGGGTGACCACTTATCGACGAGTTCACGTTCACGCTCGGACGCGTCCAAGCGAAGCGGCAGGCCGGGTCGCTCGACTCGCTCGTATTCGTTCATGACGTAACCTCCTTCTGAACCTCAGGTGTGCCGATCGTCCCCGCGAACCACCGGCCGACTGTCGACGGATGAACTCCCGTGGCGCTCGCAATCTCCTTGTTCGACATCCCGCGCTGACGCATCAGCGCGGCAACGCTTCTACGGGCACCCTTCTCCGGAACCTCGACCAGCGAGCGAATCGGAACGACTTCTGTGGACAGGTCTCGTGGCGTCTCTGCTGTGGAGGAAACGTGGAGGCGGAATCGCTGGGTGAGAACGACCGTCAGGTGAGTGATCGCGAGAAGCACCAGCGGCGGTACTGCGGCAACCGACGCTGCAAGCACAGGAAGAACATTGGCATCGGCCGCGACGACGGCATGGATCGAGTTTGCGGTGACCGATACCGCAGCGCCGATCATGAGCAGCATCCACGGATACCACGCACCCCGCTGTCCGGCGAGCGCGACGACGGCAACGGTTCCGACGACGATGATTCCGTCCACAATGAGCGGCCACGCCCACGCCTGCGTCGCCGCGATGCCGGACGCGTGGGCGAGATCCGCGAGAGCGGTGAACGACAACCAGAACGCACCGACAGCGATGAACACGGTGCCGACTACCGCGGTCCATACGGCAATCCGTCCTGACCGCGGGTCGGTCGTAGCGGGGATCACGAGATCACCTGCCCGCTGAGCGAGCGGGATGCTGAGCTGCCACCACTGATGCGAAAGGGTGGCGTCTGCCTCACCACCGTTCGGTACGCAGATCGGATGGTCGTCAGGATCTCAGCCTGATGCAACCCCGCGTGCTCCGCAGCAGGCCCGAGTACATTGCGCGCGCTCTGATCGGTGACCCCGTTCTCCGCGAGCCGGCATGCGGCCCAGTACAGGGCGCGGTTCCGTTCGCCCTCAGCCCGTGCGGCCATCCAGGCCGCGATACGCTCTGCGTCAATATCGTGGCGGGCCTCCGCGGGCATCTTCACAGCAGGGGTCGGCCTCGGGTCAAGGAACTGTCTGAGCGCCGATCCGTCGATAGACACGGCGTCCTCGCGTCCAGCGCCGATCAGCGCATATGCAGACCTGTTGCCTTCGAACAGCACCAGCGACGGCGGCACGATGACGTAACCGCCCTCGCCCCGAAAGTCGATGCCGGCGCTGGCGGCCTGCCACGATGCCTGAATGCGATCAGGGTCTGCGGGGTAGTAGGCGTGCATCCCACCGGATGCCGTCTTCACCAGCGCCTGCCAGCGATCCACGAGACCTTCCCGGCGAGCGAGCTCGAAGGCAGCGAATCCGCGCACCCGCCCGTGCACATCGATGTCTACGACCTCGACGGCGGAAGCGCGCCCGGTCGGCATTCCGATGTTCGCTTCGGGCCATCGAGCCCACCATCGGGCAATCTGCCGGTCGTCGGAGGTCGCGTCGCGGAACCCGTGCTCTGTGAGCGGTCGCTTCTCCGCTGGCTTGCAAGGGAAGATCGGGACTCCTGCCGCAGCGAATCGAGCGGCGCCTTCCCGCGGCGAGAGGCCGATCATCCCGGCGAACAGGGCGACGGTGTCCATCACAGAACCCGGGCCGAGATCGCGGCTTTGGGGGACGAGTTCCGAGCGTTCGCGATGCGGACATCATCGAACCGTTCCGTCGGAGCGGCCCCGGTTGGCTGAAGTGCACCCCGCTGCGCTTCCCTCGTCAACCCCGGTGGGTCGCCCGTGCCGGCTTGCACCGTCGGCAGTCCCCTGAGGATCGTGACCGTTGCCGCCCGGACTCGCTCACCAGTCGTTTGCACGACTTCCACCGGCGTCTTGCCATCGACGGATGCTGCCCAGGTCGCCACGTAGGGAATGGTGTAGCCGGATGTGTCGAGGCCGTGGGCCGCTCCGATCATCAGAGCAACGGACTCCGCTTCGACCTCCCCGATCCCGCGATGGAGCACGGCATCCGCGTTGTCAGGGCCGTGCAGCATCACATGCGCCAGCTCGTGCGCCAAGGTCTTCGTACGCGCCGCGGGGTCTATGTCGCCTCGAATGGCAACGCTCCGAGTGAGGTAGTCAGTCATGCCGTTGGCTCCGCCGAGATCGCGATCGCTCCCAACAGTGCGCAGCGTGTACCCGTGTTCGCGTACGAGGGATGCAAGACCATCCCAGAGACCTTTTGGCGCCTCGCCCGCGAGCAACTGCGGAGTGGGGGCATGGGGGATCGGGACACCGCTCGTCTGCGAGGCATCCCACACGTATGCGGGCCGCACCCCGACCATTCGAGTGCGCACTTCGTCGTTGCGTCTCGGGATCTCGCGAGGCGCAAGACGACGCCATGACTCGGTGACCTCTGGGGTGGGGGAGGTGAACCGCGCGTGGATGGGCGCAAAGATCATGTACCCGGTCTGGCCGCGATCGACCGACCTCCCAAGCGCGCGCCATTGCCGGAACCCCGCGACGTACGTCGGCCTGGGCTCAGCCACCCTGCCCTGCTCGAACGCAGCGAGGTGTTGCAGCCAGATGAGCATGGTGTTGTTGAACGAACGAGAGCGGAATCGCGCGGCGAACTCAAGAGCTCGCACCCAGTCATCGCTCGTCACCAGCGTGGCCACGGCATCCGCCAGCTGAGCGTGCAGCCGTTCGAGCTTCGCCTCAGTGGAACCGACGGCGTGGAGTTGGTGAGTCATGGCGGGGGCACCTCCTTCTGATCAGCCGACAGAGCGGCTTCCTGTGGGAGGTACGCGCGATCTCACCGGAGCCGAACAGCGCGCGCGCGAACGGCCGACCCGAGATGGTCGCATAACGGTTCACGCTCGCGCGGGGCGGCCTCACGAAATTCGGGCGCGCCCGCGAGCCGGCTGTGCGGGGGTGGAGTGCCGGCAACTCCGCTGATCCGTCCTGGGCGATGACCTCCTCTTTGAGCATGCTCAAATTGCTTAGGAGTCGTTTCTAGCACCGACATTGATCATGCGCAATGATTGATTTGAGCATGACCAACGAGTACATTGAGCATTCTCAACGCCAGTCGACGGGCGCTCACAACCGACAAGCCTTGCCTCACCCGAGGGGAAGGGTGGTCCACCGAAATGACAGAAGACGAGAGCAAAGTGGCCGCGGAAGACCTCGCGAAACGCCTCAGGCTGCTCCTCGACGTCGCGATCACCGAGTCGGGTTCCGAACCGACCTACGCCCAGATCGCCGCGTTCCTCGAGAGGCGCGGCATCAACCTGTCGAGATCTCGATGGACATACATGGTCAACGGCCATCGCTACGTGCAAGATCCCGCGCTGTTCGAAGGGCTGGCTGCGTTCTTCGACGTGGATACCGCGTTCCTGCTGGGCGAGGACGGGGTAGCGATTCCGGACAAGGTCACCGCGCAACTGGATCTCGTGCGGGCGATGCGGGCAGCGAAGGTGAAGTCGTACGCCGCGCGCACGCTGGGGGACATCTCCCCGAAGGCTCTTCAGGCGATCAGCAGATTCCTGGATGAGGAAATGACACATAACTGAGCAGTGCCCTTGCCGGTCCGTTGTGGCCCCCCACCGGCACATGCTCCCCAGACGGGAGTGACATCGTGAATATCGAGCAGACCGTGTCGACGGCCGTCGCAGACCTTGCGCTGGGTAGCACCTTCACCTTTGACGATCTCGTTGGGGCAATCCAGGATCACCGGCAGCGCACACTCAGAATCGTGGAACTTGCGGATCTCGGCGACCACGATGGCATCTGCGCGGTGTGGCTCATCACCGAGAGCGAAGACCTCGTCCTTCACGCGCACAGCGACTCCGTCCTCCATCGCCAGCAGTTCGTCCTGCACGAGTTCGCCCACATGATCCTCGGGCATGGAGAAGACGACGAATGTTCGACGGAAGACTTCCTGCTTCCCGACATCCCCGCCCGGACTCGGCGTCGACTACTCACTCGTCAAGATTTGGACTCTCACACCGAGATCGCGGCGGAGGCCTTGGCTGATCATCTCGCTGCGGCGATCAGAGGCTCGGTGTGCGGCGAATCGCGCTATCTCGAGATCTTCGGGTGATGCAGACCTTCGTCGCGGTGCTGATGTGGCTGCTCGTGGCGAGCCTGCTCATCTTGCGCCGCGGACGAGCCGAGCGGAGCATCACCTACGCGGCGATCACGATCGCTGTCGCTATGACGATCAACGTCGATGCGGTCTACCGCTTCATCGATGCACTCCTCGGCGGCTCGAATGTCGCCACCCTCATCGGGGACTGTGCGCTCATGGTCGGGATCTTCTTCCTTGGCCGAGGGATCATGAAAGCGGGGGAGTATCAGCCCGGCCCAGTTCGCATTGCGCTGGGCCCCGTTGCCCTCCTGGTTGCGCTGAGCGGCGTCGGGATCGCCTTTCTGCTCATCGACCGTGGCGCCACGACGACCAACTTCATGATTGATCTCGGAGCGCAGCCTGCCGCAGCTGCGTACTCCATGATCCAGTTCACCTACTACGGGATCGTCGTTGGCACCATGGCAGTCCTCGCGAGTCGCCAGTATCGGCTGAGCGTTGGTCTACAGCGTCTGCCGGCCGGCTGTCTCGTCGTCGGCGCGCTCCTCGGAGTGGTTCTCTGTGTCGTCGTCCTCATCATGGACATCGCACACGTTGCCGGGCGTGTAGACGTGATGGCGGACGTGTCTATCGCGTATGGACCGCTTTACATATTGACCTTCCTCTTCCTCTGCGTCGGACTCGCGGGGCAGCCGACAGTGCGCTACCTGAGCGCGCGCCGGAGGGCGGCGCGAACACGCTCGCTCATCAACGAACTGTCGCCCGCATGGCGAGCGGCGACGATCGTTCGCCCGGGATTAAGTCAGACGGATGCGGCGTCCGTGCAAACCGATGGCCTCGAGGCACAGTTGCATCGTCAGGTCGTAGAGATCCGCGACGCGATGATCGACCCGCGCGTGTCTTTTTCTCTCAACGCAGGCGACCGCCTCGTCCTTGAACGTGCGGAGCAGCATCTCCTCGGAACCGACGAAGCTCGACTTCACGCGTCGGCTGCGCCGGCCACACGGCGCACGTCTCAACGAGGGGCGGCATGAGAGGCCCGATGGCGCTGGGGGGCGTGATGGCCGCCACAGCGTCCCTATCGTTGGGACTCGGTTTGGTGATCGCGCGGCGCCTGACCGCGCCTTCGCGCACGCGCCGATTCGACCTGCCCATCCGTGCCGTCGAACAGGATGGCGACCGGCAGGTGATCGTGCTCGATCGAACGCATCAAACTGAGTCCCCGGGTGAGTTCACTCTGCTGTTCCCAGGTGGCCATTGGGCGCAGCTGTCTGCCGAGGTACTTGATCGCGGGTCTGGGCGCCTCGCACGAGCCGTGACAGCAACAGCACCGGGCTTCACACCGTCAGCCGACGATCGCGCCTCGTGGAGCGGGATCTACTTCATGACGCCCGCCGATGCGGGCCTCAGCGCCTACGACGTTGCGATCCCCACTCCGTCGGGGCCTGCGCCGGCGTGGCGTATTGATGGCAGCGACTCGCAGTCAACGAGGTGGGCAATCCACATCCATGGGCTCGGCAGCCCGCGAGCCGGAACGCTGCGCGGTGTGCAAGTCACCACGGATGTGGGCTACACGTCTCTCGTCGTCAGCTACAGGAATGACGGCGAGGGCCCGCGGCGCGGAAGTGGTCGGTCAACACTCGGCGCCACTGAAGTCGAAGACGTGGACGCTGCGATCCAGTACGCCATCGACCAAGGCGCGCGTGAGGTCGTTCTCTTCGGCTGGTCGATGGGAGCGCAGGTCGCACTCCAGCTCGCTGCACGGCCGCGTTACAGCAGGCTGATAGCCGGGCTCATCCTTGAGTCGCCCGTTCTCGACTGGGCAGCCACGATCAAGGCGAACTGCGCCCGCACCGGGCTGCCTGCCGCGGCGGGGCTCCTCGCGCTCCCGTGGCTCACTTCGCCTTTGCTCGTACACGCAGTCGGCTTGACCGGCACCATCCCTCTCGGGGATCTCGACTGGATCGCACGCGCGCACGAGCTGGCAGTCCCTACTCTGATCCTCCACGGAACGAACGACGGCTCGGCGCCGTCGGCCCTCTCTCGCGAGCTCGCAGTGCTGCGTCCAGATCTCGTTCAACTCGAAATCTTCGACTCAGATCACACGATGACGTGGAACTCCGACCGAGAGCATTGGCGGTCCACTGTTGCTGCCTGGCTTATCGCCGAGGTTACAAACTGACTGATGCTGGAGTAGTGCCCCTTAGCGTGGTGTAGCCCTCTTTTGCCCGGACCGGGCCAGGACCTACCGAGATTGCGCAACAGCCTGTTGCGCAATTGCCGTAGGGCAACATCACCGTGCTCCTGGACAAGCTCCTCGGTCCCGAACTGCGGGACTGGTACGCCGGCCAAACCCTGACGCACGGATGGACCGGTGCCACGCTCGAGCACCCCATCAAGACCACCGCTCACCTGCGGTTCGGCGGGGCGCCGACGAACTTCGATCGCATCCTGGACCCGGGTGCGTCCGAGCTCGCGCAGCAGATCACGAAGGATCCGTACGTCTTCGACTTCCTTCGCATCGAGCCGGGCCACGCGGAGCGGGAACTCGAGCAGGCGCTGGTGGAACGCGCCATAAAGACCCTCGGAGAGTTGGGCAGCGGATTCAGCTTCGTCGGCCGGCAGGTCCCGTTCGACGTGGACGGCGATGAGTTCTTCGTCGACCTGCTGTTCTTCCATCTCGAACAGCTGCGCTACGTCGTAGTGGAGCTCAAGGCAGGTAAGTTCAAGCCGGAGTATGCCGGCCAGCTCGGCTCCTATGTGGAGCTTGTGGAGGGACAGCGACCCAGATCGCATTTGCTTCTGCCAGAACCGCCAGGACGCCAACCTAGAAGGCAGCCCGCCAACGCCGATTAGTCGCCCAGCGAGCAATGGTCCGAGCGTGTAGCCGAGGCTCTTCCACGACCCATAGCGACCGAAGTAGCGCCCCGTGCGACCAGCGCCGGCCAGGCGGGCAACCGTGGCAGACGACGCTGGCGAGAACGCTGCGGTGGCGGCGCCCTGCCCCCAGTCGTGCAACCGCCAGCATGATGGTGTTGTCAGCGCCAAGCCCGAACGGCGACAGTCCCGCAAACGCGAGGAGACCGCCGACGATCACGGGTTTGGCCCCGATCCGATCCGACAGGGATCCGAACAGCGGCTTCAGCAGGAGTTCGGCGACGTCTTACAGCGCCAGGATGTCCATCACCCGTGCGGCGGCGTTGGCACGGTAGCCGAATCATCATCGCCAGCCGAAGGTGGGTACGCTTCAGGAGTCTCCTGAGGGAGGGAGGACGGCGTGAACCTGGAGCTGGCGGTGGTCCTCGCACTTCTGATCGCGGCGATCGTGATGTTCGCGATCGGCCGGCCGCGCATGGATGTGGTTGCGCTATTGATGATCGTCGCGCTGCCGTTGACCGGCATTCTCTCCGTCCCGGAGACTCTCGCGGGTTTCGCCGATCCGAACGTCGTGCTGATCGCCGCGCTCTTTGTCGTGGGTGAGGGGCTCTCCCGCACGGGGGTCACGTACCGGCTCGGGGATTGGCTGGCGCGTACGGCGGGTGCGAGTGCGACGCGGGTGATCGTGCTGCTCATGCTCTGCGTCGCGCTGCTCGGCGCGGTGATGAGCTCGACGGGCGTCGTCGCGATCTTCATTCCGGTCGCGTTGAGCGTGGCATCCCGAACGGGCATCTCGGTCAGGCAGCTGTTGATGCCGATCAGCTTCGCCGGTCTCATCAGTGGCATGCTTACGCTGATCGCCACGACGCCGAACCTAGTGATCGACGCTGAGCTGCGGCGGCACGGTCTGAGCGGTTTCGGCTTCTTCGCCCCCACCCCGTTCGGGCTTGTCATCCTCGCCCTGGGCATCGGCTACATGCTGGTCGCTCGTCGGTTCCTCGGCGCGGAGGCGATCGCGGATGCCGGTTCGCGCACCTCCTTCGGGAGCCTGATCCTCGACTACGGTGTGGACGCCCGCACCCGCCGATATCGAATCAATGCAGGATCGCCGCTGATCGGCCAACGACTGGCGGATGCCGAGTTCGGCGGCGGCGCGATGGTCGGAGTCCTGGTGCTCGAGCGCACCCGCCTTTGGCGTAAGACCGTACGCACCTCCGACGACGACACGATCCTCACGGAGGGCGACATCGTGGTGGTGGACCTGGAGGTGCCCAGCGCGGAGAGACGTCGTCTCCGGCTCGAAGAGCTGGCATTGACACCCGACTTCTTCGAATCGTACTCACGTCAGGTGGGTATGGCCGAGGTCATGATCGCGCCAGACTCGTCCGCGCGCGGCCTCAGCGTGCGGAGCATCCGGTTCCGGGAGAAGCACGATCTCGTCGTGCTTGGCGTCCGTCATCGGCGCGAGGCCGCCGGGCCGGCATTCCCCGTGATCCGCCTCGCCGCCGGCGACACACTGCTCGTCGCCGGCGGCTGGGATTCCATCCACCGGCTCCAGGCGCAGCGCCAGGATTTCATCATGCTCGACCTCCCGGCCGAAGTGAAGGAAGTGGCCCCCGCCGCCAACCAGGCCCCCTTTGCGATCGGCGCGGTGCTCGTGATGGTTGCGCTGATGATGACAGGCATCGTCCCCAACGTGATCGCCGCGCTCATCGCGTGCCTGCTGATGGGGCTCTTCCGCTGTGTCAACATGCCCAGCGCCTACCGATCGATCCACTGGCCGACGATCCTGCTCATCGTCGGAATGCTGCCGTTCGCGCTCGCCCTTCAGCGCACCGGCGGCGTGGACCTCGTCGTCGATGGCCTGCTCGGCGGGCTCGGCGACGCGAACCCGACGATCCTGCTTGGCGGCGTCTTCGTGCTGACCGCCGTCATCGGGCTCTTCGTGTCGAACACTGCGACGGCCGTGCTGATGGGTCCGATTGCGATCGGCATCGCAACACAGCTGGGGGTCTCGCCCTATCCGTTCGCGATGGTTGTCGCTCTGGCGGCTTCCGCCGCGTTCATGACACCCGTGTCTTCGCCGGTGAACACCCTCGTGGTCGAACCCGGCCGCTACAGCTTTCTCGACTTCTTCAAAGTCGGAGCACCCTTCACCATCGTCGTCCTCCTCGTCAGCGTGTTCATGGTGCCCCTCGTCCTCCCCTTCTGACCGACACCACGCGCCCGCCGAGGAGTGCACCCCGTCACGGTTTCACCCGCCAAAAAAGTGACGCCGCCCACCGACGGGTTCAGCGACTTCACTTCTCAACCTCGCGCAAGGATGACGGCGTTCCGAGCTGGCGGCGCGCGAGACCGGATCGAAGTGCGTATGCACTCGGGAAGCCCGCAACGCCGGATTCAGAGCGCTGGCGACGACCTCGTTGCACTCCAGCACGCTTCTTTGCGTGACGCACCGAATTGCCTCTGACGGACGCATTGTGATTATCGAAACGGGTGTCTACAATCGGAGGATTGCAATCGCGTCGGCGGCGCACAGGTCACAAAGCAAAAATGAGCTGGAGGCCGACAGCAGTGCAGTCGCTCGCTCACTGCGGTAGCGCAGCGTGCGCTGGACGGGCGATCATGCGTAACCGCACCCTGCCAAGGAGCACGCCAGATGAATATTTCTGAGACCGACCGCTCCCGCGCCGAGGCGCCCGCAGCGTCCTGGGCCATCACTGGGGGGGAGGTGTTGCGCGCTGTCGCTAGCGGGCCAGAAGGCCTGACGGAAGGCGAGTCCGAATCCCGTCTCGCGCGCGACGGTCGCAACGAATTGCCGACTCCGCCCGAGCCGTCCGTCTTCAAGCGTCTGCTGGCCCACTACGCTGACGTTTTGATCTACATCCTCATCGTGGCGGCCGTGCTGAAGGCGATTAGGGGTGACTGGGTCGACTTCACCGTGATCGCTGTTGTGATCGTGGCTACTGGGCTGATCGGCTTCATCCAGGAAGGTCGTGCGGCGTCGGCGCTCGCGGGATTGCGCAAGATGCAGTCGTTGAGCGCGCAGGTACGGCGCGACGGGACCTGGGGAGTGGTCGACTCCGCGACCATCGTCGTCGGTGACGTCGTCCGCGTTCGTAGCGGCGACCGGGTGCCGGCGGACGTCCGGCTGTTAACCTCCGGGCGGCTGCAGATCGACGAGTCTGCGTTGACAGGCGAGTCGGTGGCCGCCGACAAGAGCGATGAGATCGTGGCTGCGGATGCGGGCATCGGGGACCGAACGTCGATGCTCTTCTCAGGGACGATCGTCACCGCGGGCAACGGCGAGGGCGTGGTGGTGGCTACGGGGCGGGACACTGAGATCGGCCGTATCTCGGTGCTCGTGTCCGAGCAGGACCAGATGGACACCCCGCTCGCCCGACAGCTCGCCCACCTGGGTAAGCAGCTGTCGATCCTCATCGGCGTGCTCGCCGTTGTCATGTTGCTCGTCGGCTGGTTCGTGCACGGCCTGGATGTTGATGAGCTCATCTCGGCGGCCATCGGGTTCGCCGTGGCTGCGGTGCCAGAGGGACTGCCCGCCCTGGTGACGATCACGCTAGCGCTCGGCGTGCAGCAGATGGCTAAACGCCACGCAATCACACGCAAGATGGAGGCGGTTGAGACCCTCGGCTCCACGACGACCATCTGCTCTGACAAGACTGGGACGCTCACTCAGAACGAGATGACCGCCCGGACGGTCGTCACGGCAGTAAGCACATACACAGTCGAGGGCACCGGCTATGACCCCGTGGGTCGGGTCGTCAACTCCGACGGCCAGACCGCCGACCTCGCCGTCCACCCCGACCTCTCCGATCTCGTGCTGGCCGCCGGTCTCACCAACGACGCCCATGTCGAACAGACGGAAGACCGCTGGCGGGTTGTCGGCGTGCCGACCGAGGGAGCCCTCGACGTCCTGGCGGCGAAAGCCGGCGCAGCCACCGGCGCCGTGACCCGCGTCGGCGCGGTGCCGTTCGAGTCAACCCACAAGTTCGCAGCCACCCTCGACGAGCTCCCGACCGGCTCAACCCCCGACGGCGTGACCCGATTCGTCCACGTGGTCGGCGCCCCGGACCGCCTTCTCGACCGAGCCGACACCGAGCGCTCTGCCGACGGCGGCACCGCACCGCTCAACCGGGCGGCGTGGGAGGAGCGGATCGACGCACTCTCGGCCAAAGGACTGCGCGTGCTGGCCGCAGCCACACGCCCGGCCGACGGTGTCGACAATATCGCGCTGGGCGACCTCGATGGCGGCCTGACTTTCCTCGGCATCATCGGCATCGTCGACCCACCACGCCCCGAGTCAACTGCAGCGATCGCCGAGGCCCACGCTGCAGGTATCCGCGTGAAGATGATCACCGGCGACCACCGCGGGACTGCGACGGCGATCGCCCGTGAGCTGGGCATCGCCCCAGCGGAGGGCGAAGTTCTCGCCCTGACCGGCGCCGACCTCCAAGCGATGGACGACGACGAACTCCGCCGGGTCGTACGTGACGTGGACGTTTACGCTCGTACCTCCCCGGAGCACAAGCTGCGGATCGTGCGCGCCCTGCAGTCTCACGGCGAGGTCGTCGCCATGACCGGCGACGGCGTCAACGACGCCCCTTCGATCACGCTCGCGGACGTTGGCGTGGCCATGGGCATCAAGGGAACCGAAGCGACCAAGGAAGCGGCGGACATCGTTCTCGCCGACGACAACTTCGCGACTATCGAACGCGCTGTCGAGGAAGGCCGGCGGATCTATGACAACATCCGCAAGTCCGTAGTCTTCCTGTTGCCAACCAACGGCGCGCAGGCCCTTGTGATCATCGCTGCGGTCCTGGCGGGGATTGCTCTGCCGCTTTCCCCGGTGCAAATCCTTTGGATCAACTTGGTCACCGCGCTCACGTTGTCGTTGACCTTGGCGAGAGAGCCCGCAGAGCCAGGCATCATGCGGCGCATGCCGCGCTCAGCGACGGAGCAGGTCCTGTCGTCGCGGGCGATCGCCGTCGTCCTCACCGCCTCGGTCGTCATCGGCGTCGCGACCTTCGTCGTTTACCTTCTCGAGCGCGACCGCACCGGCGATTACGCCGTGGCGCAGACGTCCGCAGTCCTGATGCTCGCCCTCGGCCAGCTCGCTTTCCTTTTGAACTGCCGTCTGCTCAACGGTTCCGCGTTCACTGTTCGGGTACTTACCGGGAACCGCAACCTGTGGATCTCGGCCGGCCTGCTGATGGCTCTGCAGATCATGTTCACCTACGCGCCGTTCATGAACGACTGGTTCGACTCAACCCCCATCGGTTTCCACAGTTGGGCACTGACAGCTGGCCTGGCCGTCGGCGTTTTCGTGGTGATGGAAGGTGCCAAGGCCGTCATCCGACGGATTGGAAACCGCACGCCGCGAGAGCAGGGAGCACTGCCCGCAGGAAACGCGACGCATCGGGCTTGACGCTAAGCCTGTATCCACCGGTCGACGTGAGATTCTGACGGCTCGTCAAACCGAGAACGCTCATCTGATCAGGTGCAATAGGACTTGTCTAGAGCTCACGAAGGCTGCTCAGCAGCTCTGGACGTCATAGCCTGAACCCATGCGCGCAACTTTGATTGATGAGCGGGATGTCACGGAGGAGATCCATGACGCGGTGTTCCGCGTGTGGGGCCATCTGAATGGCGATGGCGCGGTCGCAGTGTATGAGATGGAGGGCGCCAGCCTGGTTGAGACTATCGACTGGGCGCGCGCGAACTTTCGTGAGGCCTGGTCCCTTTCAGCCGACATCCGCGGGTCGGACCGAGTCACAGCGGTGTGGCTTGTGGGCTCTGACCCGTCCGACCGCGCGGACCGTTCTGTCTAGATCGTTCTCCAGATTAGGTAGTTGTCACAACACACCGACAGCCGATCAGGTGGGTCCGAATGAGACCGTCACCCTGGTCTCCACTCAGGTTGTCACAGACAGCGTGACCACCTCTTCTTGGCAAGGCTGCGCAAGCCGCCGTGACGGCTCGCGCGCCTCGAGCACCTCGCCATCTCGTTTGCGATCCCGCTCATCGCACGACGATGGTGGTTGTCGCGAGCCGGGCGAGAACCTGTTCACTGGTGGAGCCGAGGAGGAACCGTGCCATCGCCCCGCGGCGGTGCGATCCGACTATGGTGAGGCGCGCGTGCGCCGCGACACGGTTGATGAGGAGGGCCGGTTCGCCCCGTTCAACGACCAGTTCCAGTCCCAAGTCCGGGTACTTCGAGGGAAGCCCACCAACAGAGCCGGCTAGCGTTTCCGCGGCCATGCGGTGCATGATGCCCAGGTAGTCGTCGGGGTAGGACCTGAGACCGAGAGGTACCGTGACTGGCGACCAAGCGCTGACGGCGGTGAGCACCTCTGCGGACCGGTCCGCCTCGGCGGCGGCGAACGCGATGGCGGCCTCGGACACATCTGCTCCGTCGATGCCGACGACGACCCCGGTTCTGCCAGTCAGGTCCAGGTCGGGTACGACGGCGACCGGACAGTGTGCACCGGCGGTGATGCGGATCCCGTGCGGGCCGCGCGCTGGCCCGGTCTCTGGGCCGCGGTAGTCGCTTCCGATGACCAGCAGAGCAGCTCCCTTGGAGGCGTCGATGAGCTGTTCCACCGGTTTGCCCCGCCCGATCCGCGTCTCGACGGGCACGCCGTGCGCTCGGACGCGCTCAGCCTCCCGATCGAGAAGGCTTCGTGTGAGCTGGAGGGCCTCCTCGATGACTGGTCCCTCCCCGCGGACACCTTTCGCGCGGCCGATGATCGATACCAGCTCGAGCCGGTCACCACGCGCTGCAGCTCTCTCCACGGCCCAGTCCACGGCCCGACGAGACGCAGACGCATCCGTCACACCGACAACCAACTTCTCATTCATGTTGCACTCCTTCTCATCGAACGGGTTCTCAGCCCTGCGTCAACGGCAGATCGGCCCGACGCCGCATCCTCCGTCACGTCGGGCTCCGGGCTGGACAAAGAGGCTGCTGCGCGGTCGAAATGAAGAATCGGGGCGCCGCCGAGGCTGCGGAGCACTGTGTGCAGCGGGCCTCTGTGGAGCTGACCCGAGACACGAGTGGACGGATCCTTCGCGCGAATCTCGCCGACCAGCCGGCAAAGCTGCTCCCTGGCCTGGGAGGCGTGGCAATTCCGTTCGGCGATGGTCTCCCATGCTCGGTCTTCGACGACGCGAATGATACGGACGCCACCGCTTGTGCGAGCAGCGCCAGCCCAGGCGTCCCGAACGGTCTCCGGCGGTTCGCTCTCTCCGGTCAACAGCACGACGGCCCCGGCATCCATGGGACGAGTCGGACAGCCATCTTCAGAACGCGATCGGAGGGGTTGTCCGTGTGCAGTGCTCATGGGTCTCTGCCTCCTTCTTCTACTATCCGGGGGCCAGCCCGGCGCACGTAGGGCCGGAGGTCCTGTTGGCGGGGCCTCCAGCTGTTCCGGTCGAGCACGGCCGGCGGGATCGAGGTTGGGCTGCGAGGTGGTCAAGGATTGCAGGTCTCGCACCATTGCGGGTCGGCGAGGGTTGAGGTGCGTGGTCGGGTGTGGGTGGTGTCGCAGGTGCTGCAGGCGTGGATGTCGGCGGCGGGCAGATGCGTGGGTTGACCGCACGTGCCGCAGGGGAGTCCGGGGATGGTCTTTACTCGCCCGTATCCGGGGCTGCGGCAGCCGGGGCAAGGGGTGGAGAGGCGCCTGGCCATGCGGGAGCAGAGATCTCGGAGGATGTCGGCGCGGGCGGGTGAGCGATGCGCACGATAGTCCGGCAGCACCGACACGGGCACGTTCTGGTCGAGGAGCCGGTTGACGGTGATCTCAAGTTCGGCCGGGCTGTGGGTGTCTTTGTGGGCGTGGGATCCGTGGTCGTGGTGGGCTTGCACGATGACGCCTTGGTGGGGAAAGCCGAGGCTGGTGGCGTAGGAGAGGGCTTGCGCGCTGGTGAGGATGTGCCGGCCCGGGGGCAGGGGGAAGCTGGCGGTGCGGGATTCGACAACCTCGATCCCGCGGTCCTCGTCGAGGAAGAGGACGAGTTCGTTGTGTCGGGTACTCCACCCGTATTCGGTGGTGAAGCTGCCTTCGCTGGCCAAGCCTGCTGTGAGGCCTGCGGTGCGGATTCCGAGGCGCGCTTTGGCGCGCGCGGTTTCTCGTGGGGGGGAGGGTGCGAGGAATGTCGCCGGCGAAGGTTCCGAACTGGTCAGTGTCGATTCCGGCCACGCCGAGAACTGTGGCGCCGAGGATTGTGTGGAACGGGCCACGGGCGAGATGTTCTTTGCCGTGCATGGTGGCGAACGCGATGACGGCACCGCGGTAGGGGTGCGGGGTGGGTGTCATTGGAAGTAGTCAGGTCGGCTGACGTAGGTGTCGGTGGCGAACATGACGCCGCTGCAGCTGGTGAACAATTCCCGTGCTGCGGTGATGAGCTCTTCGGCGCGGTCGGTGGGGAGGACGGTGATCAGCATGGTGAGGGTGTCGTAGTCGTTGAACAGCAGCGCACCGGAGTGTTGGCCGTGGTGGCCGATGCCGGAGACGCCGGAGACGGCGGTGTAACCGGTGGCGCCGGCAGCGGTGATCAGGGCGCGGACCGAGGGGGCGTCGCGGCCGGGGACGACGAACTCCACCTTCGTCATTTGGGTCAGTCCGTGCATGAGCGGTTCTCCTTGTTGTGTGTGTGGGCGGGTGGGCTCGACCAGCCGTAGCGGGTGTACCGGTGCCAGGGGGTGTTGGGGGAGGGGCGGGCAGTGAGGGTGATCCAGTCGTTGTCGAACAGGTCGCGCAGGACCTGGTTGCCGGAGATGATGTCGCCGATCCTTTCCAGCGGGGCTTGGATGATCACGCTCAGGCGCAACGGTTCGTGCAGGTAGTTGTCGCCGACGGCGACGGATTGCCAGGGCAGTCCGCGGCGCAGGTCGCCGCTGTGGCCGGCGAGGACGCCGATGCCGCCGATGGCGTTGTGGATGGTTTTGGTGCCGGCGGAGAGCAGGTCGGGGTTGAGGGTGGAGAAGTAGTACTGGTGGTTGATCCACTGCGCCACGATCATCGGGGCGGTCAGGATGGTTTCCAGCCCCGTCCCGCCGGGGTCCATCTCGGCGCGGTAGGAATGCAGGAACACCCGGCGATGCAGGTTCACACTGGCGGTCATTTCCCGGGGTCCGATGATCATGGCGGCGTTGCCGGCCAGTCCCAGCTCTGGGTAGACCTCTGCCCAGTCGTGTGCGCGGGCTCTCAGCCGCGCCAGGGACTGGTGCGGGTGTGCGCCGGGGAGGCCAGTGGCTCGCTCGCGGACGAGGAGATCGGCGGCGTCACGTGCGCGCGTGCTGAACTTGGCCAGTTCGGCGGCGTGGGTGCTCGGGACCAGGTGCGGGTCCAGCACGGTGATGGTGTCGGCGACGGTGTTGTGCAGTGCGGCGACGAAGATGGTGTCCTGCGGGATTGTGATCCCGCGGGGGGCGAGCGCTGCCCGGACGGTGGGGTCGTTGAAGATCGCTGCGGCTGCTCGGGCGTTGACTGCGCCTGGGTTTCCGCCGCAGGCGCCGCAGTCCAACGCTGATTGGTAGAGGTTGTTGGTGCTGGTGGATCCGTGTCCGGTGAGGACGATGAGCGGCGCGAACTGGTGCAGTCCCATCATCGTGACCGCAGCTTCGGCCAGCGTCGCACGCTCTTCGAGGCTGAAGGCATCCGAAACGGTGACCTCGCTGGAGGAGGGCGGCGCGATGAGGGTCCGCCACGTGCGGGTGAGGGTGTGGTGCAGGCCGGGGGTGAGGGTGCGGGTGAAGGTGGCGGCGCCGTAGAACCAGCCTGCGGTTTCGGCCAGCGCGAACGGGGTCGCTGTTGCGTTCTCGGTGGTGTGCAGGGCGTGTGCGGCGGCGTCGATGAATCGGAGCCCCTGGCCGCGTCGGTGGGCGCGTTGGGGGCTCGTGGGTGATTCGGTGACGGCGTGGCGGGGACGCAACAGGGCGGGAAGCGAGTCCACCGCCCCGCGGCCCTGGTGGGACGTGAACCGGACGGGGACGCCGAAGAACCCGGCGAAGCCGAGCGTCTCCACCCCCGGTTGCGTTTCCAAGTGACGGCGTACCCCTTCGGAGCGCGGGTCGATACACATCACCACCTGCACCGCCGGCCGGTCCGGTGCGGTGCTGCTCTGGGTGATCGACTGAAGCAATGCGGCCCGATAGTGGCCGTCGTAGGCGGCTTGCCAGGTGAACGGATGATCGGTAGGGGCATGCAGGATCAGGATCCGGGCCACCATCGCCACCTCGGCACGGGTGGGCGCGGTCGCCAGGGTGGCGGAGATCTGTTCGGCGCGCTCCCACAATTCCCTCCCCGGGGCTGGGGTCTCCTCGCCTGCCGGTGTGGGGTGGGCCGCGGAGGGTGGCAGGGGCAGGTCGAGGGCATGGCGGAGGGCGAGGCGGACGGCGAGATATTCGGTCAAGTCGATGTCGCTGTTGTGCTCGGACCGCCATTTCAGGTAGCTGGTCCACCCCGGAAGCGCAGCCAGCTCTGCTGTGAGGGTCTCCACGGTGGTCGTGTCTCCGACCCCGAGATGAGTGAGGGTTGCCGTCAGCGCGGGCAGAGCCCGGTCGGGGAGGGAGCGAATCCGCCGTCGTGCCAGCCTGGTCAGGTGCGGGTCGTGGACGGCCAGGGCGTGCCAGGCGCGGTAGAACCCGTGCTGCCGTCCGGGTATCGGCCACTGCGGGTCGGGGTCCACGAATGCGGCCACCCACTTTGTGATGTGCTGCTCGAGCGGATCCGCCGGCGGCGATGTCCTCGGAGTCGGCGGGCGGGTGTCGGGACGGAGCAATTCCGCGACCAGGATCTCTTCTGCCGACCAGGCCATCCCGCCGAGCTCGATGACAGGTAGCCCGGCGAGTTCCCCGATCCGCTCCCGCAGAGCGGTGATCAGGTCGGCGCGCGTGATGCGGCCTGACGCGAACTGGGCGTGGTACCGCGGGAGAGTCTGGGTGAGCGCGACTCCGGGTTCGGCGATGTTCTCGAATCGGGTGCTCTCGTGTGCAGCGAGCGGGTTGAGCGCGATGAACGATCCGATCGGCCAGCTGGCCATGACGTCGTGGGCGGCTTGGGCGACATGGGCCTGGACCAGCAGACTCATCACACGGCCTCCTTCTGACGGGCACGGGCAGGGCCGATCCGGGTGGGCGCGGAGACCGTCGATTCGGCGAGGGTCCGCGCATACAGGGCGCTGTGCATCCGGCTGGCCGTGCGCGGGGAGTTAACGAGCAGCTCCAGACCAAGCAATAGGGCGGCGGGGATCAGCAGCCACCAAGGCGATGCCGGCTGGATTGACGCAGCGGGAGTGATCAGGTGTTCGAAAATGCCGAGGAAGGCGACGTACGAGAATCCCAGGACAGTGAGTCCGATCGCCGCGGCCGTGAGAGTGGCCGCTGTCATCGAGCGGCGCAGCCCGGCTGCGACGGCAACGGCGGCGGTAAAGGCGACGAATCCGAGCAGGGCCAGGCTCGCGGGGGTTGCCTGGGGGGCGAGCATTCCCTTCGCTGCCACGAGCACCGCCACAGGCAGGGCGGTGGCGAGCAGGACCGCTGCGACCGTTCGGGAGCGGGGGGATGGTTCCGGGGCGGGCCAGGTCCGCTGCTCGGCGTGGTTGGCCACTCCGGTGCCGGCGGAAAGGAACAGGGCGGACTTGTAAAGCGCGTGGGCGATCAGGTGGAAGATGGCCGCAGCGAACGCGCCCAGCCCGACAGCCATCATCATGAAGCCCATTTGACCGGCGGTGGAGAACACCAGCCGGCCCTTCACGTCAGGTTTGACCAGCCGAACCGCCGTGGCGTACACCAGCGTCGCCGCGCCGGCTGCGAAGATGACCAGCATCGCCGCAGCCACGGGCGCGATCAGCGGGGAGAACCGGATGACCAGGATGGCGCCGGCGTTCACGACCCCGGCGTGCAGCAGCGCAGAGACGGGGGTTGGGGCCGACAGTGTCGCGGGAAGCCACCGGTGGAAGGGGATCTGGGCGGACCGGCCAAGTGCCGCGACCACCAACAGCAGAGCCACCGCGACGACGATGCCCTCCGGCAGTGTCGCTGACACCGATCCCACCTCTGCGAGGCGAATATCTCTCCCGGCGGCCAGCGTCAGGACCAACACCGCCACCACCAGGGGGGCGTCCGCGATCAGGAAGCTCAGCCCAGTCCGCCGGACCCCTTGACGGGCCTGTGGCAGCGACCCATAGGTGTGCAACAGGAAGACCAGGGAAACGCCCGCCGCGATCCAGCCGATGGTGAAGGTGACCACCGTCCCCGCACACACCATCACCACGGTGCTGCCCGTCAACGCGTTCGCCCACACTGCGAACCATCGTTGCCGTAGGTCGCCGCGCAGGTAGCGGAGCGCGAACATCTGGATCACCGCGCTCAACCACAAGACCAGCGTCAGCATCAGCACCGCCACCGCGTCGCCGGCCCAGAGGCCCCCGGACGGCGGCTGCTGCCCAGCTAGTACCGCCAGCAGCCGGGCGGCGATAGCAGCGAGGGCGCCTGTTCCCGTCGCCCATGCAGCGGCCCGCGCCACGGTCCCGGCCGATGCCGGGAGCAAGGCGGCGACCACGACACCGACCCACGGTGCCGCTATCGCGATCGTGAAGACCACACTCCCCATCAACCACACCCGTTTTCACCTGTCACTGGAAACACGAAAAACATAGCACGTATTGTGATTCGGTAAATGGGTATGCGGAAACAAGTGGGGTGGAACGGTAAGATGGGGTGATGGCGCAGTGGACCTTTCTCACCAATCACGCCCATGTTCTGCTGTGCGTGGCAGCCAACCCGCAGATTCTGTTGCGGGACGTCGCGAGCCTGGTGGGGGTGACCGAGCGTGCGGCGCAACGCATCGTCAGTGAGCTTGAGCAGGAGGGGTACCTGACCCGGGAGAGGGTCGGGCGGCGCAACACCTACCGGCTCAACCCGGACCGTCCGTTGCGGCACCCCCTGGATCGGGGCCATCACATCGGCGAACTCCTGGCCGTCTTCTCGGCGTCGGATGCATCAGAACACGCGCCCAGCGCAGCCTGATCTCAGCCGCGCGTTCGCAAGGGCTCGCCGGTAGGCGCTACGCAGGAGGAGGGGAGCGATGGCCGAGTGGACGTTCTTGACGCATCACGCGCACGTATTGCTCGCGATTGCGGGTAACCCAGACGCGACCGTCCGTGATATCGCTGCGGTGGTCGGAATCTCTACACGCTCGGCGCTCACGATCCTCAACGATCTCGAGAACGCTGGGTATCTGGAGCGGGAGAAGCGCGGACGACGCAACCACTACGTCCTGTATCAGGACCGTCCGCTGCGGCATCCCGCGAACGCCGCGCATACCGTGGACGACCTGATCCGCGCACTGCTGGACATCCACTAGACCCGCTCGTTGTCGCTCGGCTGAACGGGCACCCGGACGCGGTCAGTGCACGAGTGCCTTGAGGGCGATCAGAGCGAGTCCCATTCCTGCCGTTGCGGCGGCGGTTGCCACCTTCACCACCGTGGAGGCATTGCGTTGCCGGGCCGCCCACCATCCCAATATGGCGAGGCTGACGACACCTCCCCACAGAGAAATGTCCACGGCGACATTCATCGAGAGTCCGAGGAACACGGCTACGGTCAGACAGGCGACCGGGACGATGAGTGCCCACAGGAGTCCTGCGGAGCGCTGCAGTCCTTCGCGGACCGCTTCCCGCCAGCTCATCGCACGGTTTCCGACGATCTCGGCGTAGACGTGTGCACCCCAGAACACGAGGACGGTCCCGATGGTGCGGGCGATGAGGACCGGCAGTGTCGGGTTGTAGAGAGAGTACGCGGAAATGAGACCCGCGGTCAGCACGGTCCCGTAAACGGCCTCCGCGTTCATTGCCCGAGACACCCACGGGTAGCGTCGGAGCCCCGCATCGAGGTCGAATCCTGAACCCTTCACCCACCCACCCTATTTCGCCGCGTAGCTGACGAGCAACCGGGATTCAGCGTAGTCGCGTCAGACGGCCGTCACGGCGGCCGGAACTCGTCCATGTGCAGAGCGTGGCTCCGGACCTGTTTCGCGAGCAGACTTGACATGAAGCATACTTCTCCTGTTTGATGGCTCGAGAAGGGGAGTAATCCTCGCTCCGCATCGTCAATACGTTCCCTCCGCGGGATCCGGTGCGCAGGGGCCCGCCAGGCCGATGAGACCTTCACGAATCTTTCGTGGAGGTCTTTGTCATGACTGTCCCTTTGTGGGCCTGGTTCGCCGTTCTGGGTGTGATCCTGGTCATGCTCGCCGTTGATCTGGTCGCGCACCGTAAGGCGCATGTGATCGGGGTGCGGGAAGCCGCGGTTTGGTCGATCGTCTGGGTGACGCTCGGTGTCGCGTTCGGTGTGCTGGTCTGGTCGCTGTGGGGGGCGGAGTACGGGCAGCAGTACTTCGCCGGCTACCTGATCGAGAAATCCCTCGCGGTGGACAACGTGTTCGTCTGGGCGATCATCTTCGCCGCGTTCGCCGTGCCCCGCGAGTACCAGCACCGGGTACTGTTCCTCGGTGTCCTGGGTGCGCTGATCTTCCGCGGCATCTTCATCGCCGCCGGTGCCGCGCTGATCGAGAACTTCTCCTGGATCCTTTACGTGTTCGCCGCGTTCCTGATCTACACCGGATGGCGGATGTTCCGCTCCCGCAACGACCACATTCACCCGGAGAAGTCCAAGATTCTGAAGGTGTTCCGCCGGTTCGTGCCGATGACCGACGCGTACCACGGGCAGAAGTTCCTTATCCGCAAGGCCGGGATCGTCGTGGCCACCCCGCTGCTAGCAGTGCTGGTGCTGGTGGAGATCACCGACATCATCTTCGCCGTCGACTCCATCCCCGCGATCTTCGCCGTCACGTCCGAACCGTTCCTGGTCTTCACTGCCAACGCGTTCGCGATCCTGGGGCTGAGGGCCATGTACTTCCTCCTCGCCGACCTCATCCACCGGTTCATCTACCTCAAGGTCGGACTCGCGTTCGTCCTGATCTGGGTCGGGATCAAGATGTTGCTTCTGGACGTGCTCTACATCCCCACCACCATCAGTCTCGCCGTGGTCGCCACCATCATCACCGTCTCGATTATCGCGAGCCTCCGCGCTACCCGCGGTCAAGGCCGCCGGGAGGTGCAGACCGAAGCTGCCGGAGCGTTCCGGCTCGCCAGCGACGAGGAGCTCGCTGCGGCCGAGCCGGTCTTCCGCCGCCGCGGCCGAGTGCCCGCAGGCCGGAAGGTGGGTTCCGATGACTGACCGTGCCGCCTCGGCGGCCCTGGCCCCCGATCCCCAGCTGGTGAGGAGGGGCCGCCGAGGTTCGACAGTGGCGGTGCTCGTTCTGCCGCTGCTTGCAGTGACCGGGATTCGCTCAGTCGCGTGGACTGTCGGTGTCGGCGACCGCTGCGGCGGACCTCTGCCGGGGTGCGGGAGCCTGCGCAACGCAGGAGACAATCCGGTCACGGTGCGTGAGGTCACCGATCAAACCGTGACGCACGTTATCGTCCCGGCGGGGCAGCGGGTCTTGCTCGGCGGCTCGAGCAACGAGCTGCACGTGGAAGCCGGCCAGTGCCTCCTCGTCGAGGGAGGCCCGTTCTGGGACGCCCGGACCGTGATCGACCGGACCGCTGAGACCACCGGGATGTCGCATCCGATAGATGACTGGGGCGCGCGCGTGCAGCTGCACCACGATGCCTGCCCGGAATGGAGCTGACCGTGATCACGAAAGAGCACGATCTATGCTTGCTGCGCTACCGTCAGCTCACCACCCCGATCGATCGCGTCGTCCTCGAAGCGCCCGTTTGGCCCAATGATCTTCGCTCGTTCGTCGGGGAAGGTGATCTGTGTGTGCACGTCGCCTTACCGCGGGAACGTGCCCGATGGAGAGTGCTGTTCACCGCGGTTCGAGTCCTCGCAGACCGCACCGCCCATCTGGTAGCACATGTCCAGCCAGAGCGGGCAGGCTTCAGCCTCGACCCGGCCGTCCTGCTGCATTCTCGCACTCGACGGCACCGCGAGATCCGCACTATGGTCCTCGCAGATGCCAGGGCTGCGGGCGTTGAGTTGACCCCAGAGCAGGTGCGCGTCGAGAGCTACTCCGCCACGCGATCTTCCCTCCGCCTCCCCCCATCAGCTGGCCGTGCCCGGGCGTGGGGAGTGATGTCCGTGGCCTGGCTCCCGCTCGCCTGGCCTTACACATGACCGGCCAACGCGCGCAGCACGAAGACACGTCCGGGGGCGGGGAAGAGGCGCACGCGCGTTTCACCGCACCCATCCGCGTGTCATGCCCCGCAAGCGCGGCTCACCTGTCGTGATTGTCCACTGACGCCCGACATCACTCACCCATCCCAAAGGAAACGCTCATGAGCATGTTCGACCGCCTCACCGCCCTGGCCCACCGGGCCCTCAACAAGACACCCCCGCCCGCACACACCCCCGACAGTGAACCGCGCGACTGGAAGAGCACACTTCGTAGTGCGGTGGACGGCATTACCGGCAGCGCGGCCGCCGCGCCCGCCCCGGACAGCGCGCCGGCGACGCCCGCCCCACCGCCCCTAGCCGGAAATCCGCTCGCCCCACCCGCCGACACCGCGACGGCGCCCCCGAAAACCGTGGGTCTGACCCCACCGCCGGCGGACGATCAGGGGTCCGAGCGTGCCGCAGTCGCCCGGTACGAATATCTACTGCGCACCGCCGAGCCTGCCCAACTGGAGCGGATCCACGCGGACGCGTTCAGCCGACTCGCGCCCGCGGAACGCAACGAGCTCCAGGCGCGACTGCGGACCGAACTTCCCCCCGCCGAACAGCCCCGCACATCCCAGCCGGCTGATCTTGCCCGCACCGCTACCCGCGCCGAGGCAGCTCACCCCGGTCTCCTGGCCGGGATCCTCGCTCGCACCCCCCGAACCGGTGCCGCCACGACCGGGCAGAGGATCGGGATGACCGCTGCCAGTGCGGCCGGCGGGCTCCTGGTCATCGTCGCCGCCGGCGCGATCGGAACCACCATCGCCGCACCGCTCCTCAACGAAGCACTCGCCGCGGGCGTCGATTTCGACGCTCTTGCCAGCACGATCGACCTGTCAGGGCTCGCCACGGGACTCGAGGGCGTCACCGCCGGGGCCGCCGACTTCACGGCCGGAGCCGCAGACAGTGTCGCCGGCCTCGAGGACGTCACCGCCGGCGCCGCCGACCTAGCCGGCGGAGCGAGCGACCTCACGGCCGGAGCCACAGACAACATCGCCGGCTGGGGAGAAAACATCAGCGGCTTCGGGGAACAACTCACCAACATCGAGATCCCACACTGGGGAAACCTCTTCGGCAGATGACCGCCGCGAACCGGGCCATCACGTCAGCGTGACCCCTTTCAGCAACTGCGTTCTCACAGCGAAGTGACAACGTCGGCTTCGCTAGAAGCCAAGCGGTCATTGCCGCGCACGATAGCCACTTTCCGAGATGCTCTCACGTCCTCAGCGATGCCCTCGAAAGGTGGCAACATTGAAGCATGATGAGCGCAGTCGCACCTTCGCTTCGCAACGCAGCGCCACCCTCCGTGACTAGAGATGAAAGGGCCTGCAGGAACGGGCGAGGTATTGCACTCGCCGGGCTCGGGTTTGGGCTTTACTTCTTGCTGATCGCCTTGCTGATGCTATTCCCAGATCCGGAAGCCAATGTCTTCGGCGTCATCTTCATCGCACTGGTAGGTGTGTTCTTCACCGTGACGGGAGCACTTGGCGTTGCTCGATCTGCCAAGCGGGTGCGAGAGTACAACGCCACTCGCGGTGGGATTGTCGCCGGCGGTTGAGAATGGGTGTCGGAGAGTGGCCGCGGACCCTACGGTCAGCTCGTCACCACCCGCGCACCACCCGCTCTCCGCTGATGAGCCGGAACCGGTCGGCATGAACTCTGGTCCATCGCTGCAATTAGCATCTGCTGGCGGCTTTCGGGTCGTGCACGTCCATGACGTTGCGGATGTACGCCCAACGGAAGGAATGGCCTGTGGGCCGGATCGCAGTAACGTTGAGCCACTCCAGGATTCACGCGGAAGTGTCGGCGACAGGAAGACTGCGCCAACTGCCAAGGCAGGACCGGATGGGTCGACCATGTCGAAACGAACAATCTCCATCGACGGGCCACTCACCGACGAGCAACGCGGCGCACTGCTGTCGATCGCCGACCGGTGCCCCGTTCACCGCACGCTCGAGGGCTCGGTGGTGGTGAGTACGAACCTCGCCGCGACCATGCCCGCGGCAGCCTAGACAGCGCGGTTCCGGGGGTGGAACCTGAAGCGGAACCGTCACGACACGCCGGATCCGCCGGTCAGTCCGATCCCCCGAGGAGGACATCATGAGCCGATTCGTTGTGCTCGACCACGCGGCTATCAGCGCATCAGAGCAGATGCAGAAATCCGAGGACGCCGGCCAGGCCGAAATGCAGGCCTGGATGGCGTGGGCGCAGAAAGTCGGGCCGGCGCTCGTCGACATGGGTGCACCACTGGGCGAAACCGCCACAGTACCCGCCACCGGCGGAGGCTCGACCGCGAGCACCGCGGTGGGTTACTCGATTCTCGAAGCGCCCGACCTGAGCACAGCTGCCGCGCTGATGGAGGGGCACCCTCACCTGCGCATCGGCACGATCCAGATTCATCAAGCGATAGCTGTTCCAGGCATGTAGCCAGTGCTCCCATGTAGCACCACCCTGCCGGGGACCGCCACAATCCGAGGGCGCTGCAAGGCTTCGCAGAACTCAATGAGGTCTGTGGACAGCGATCGACAACCGCCCCAAACCGCGATTGTCGATCCCACCAGGAGCCCACACGTCTTGCAGATCGAGGGCCGTGCGCACTGACGCGGGCACGGCGGCGCACCTCTCTGGCGTACGAGAGGCGGTGCCGGGGTGTCGGTGTCGATGCGGGTCATGAGCGCAGGGGATGGTTACAAGTACCTCCTCCGCACGGTTGCCGCGGCTGATGGGGAACGGCCGCTCTCCATCCCGCTGACCCGCTACTACGCAGAGGCGGGGACGCCACCGGGGCGGTGGCTCGGGAGCGGGCTGCCAGCCCTTGCAGACGGGCGGATCGATGCGGGATCACGGGTCTCCGAAGCCCAACTCGAGCTGCTGCTGGGGATGGGGCGCGATCCCGGAACGGGTGCGCCGCTCGGTCGGGCATATCCCGAGTACGGGGTTCCCGAGCCCAGTTCGAACAACCCGATCGATCCGCCGGACGACCAGGCCGCACCAACGCCGACTATCCGCCGCCGCGCTGTGGCCGGCTACGACTTCACCTTCTCGCTGCCGAAGTCGGCATCCGTGCTTTGGGCGATCTCTGACGCCGACACCCAAGCGAGGATCGCCGACGCTCATCACGCGGCAATCGACGACGTGCTCGCTTTCATGGAAGGCGAACTCGCAGCCACCCGCGCTGGCGAACCGGGGCGTGATGGCGCCGTCGCACAGGTCGAGGTCACGGGGTTGATCGCCGCAGCGTTCGACCACTTCGACTCGCGCGCGGGCGACCCGCAGTTGCACACGCACGTCGTCGTGAGCAACAAGGTGCGCACAGTTTTCGACGGCAAGTGGCGCTCGCTTGACGGGAGACCGCTGCACGCGGCAACGGTGGCGATCTCCGAGTTGCACAACGCCGTGTTCGCTGACCATCTGACGCGTGCGCTCGGCGTCGGGTGGGAGCGGCGCGAGCGCGAAGCCGATCGCAACCCTGTCTGGGCGATCGCAACCGTTCCCGAGGATCTCGTAGCCGAGTTCTCGTCGCGCTCGCGTCACATCGACATCGAGAAGGATCGGCTCATCGACGAGTACATCGCTGCGCACGGTCGCGCGCCGTCGAAAGTCACGGTCATCCGGCTACGCCAGCAGGCGACGCTGTCGACTCGCCCTGAAAAGCAACTCCGATCGCTCGCGGATTTCACGCAGGAGTGGCGAACCCGCGCGAGTCGGCTACTCGGCCGTGACGCGACGACTTGGGCTCGAGCCGTGATCCGAGATTCGGATGCGCCGACCCCGTTGCGCGCGGAAGACATGTCGCACAGCATCCTGAACCAACTCGCGGCGCGCGTGGTCGAGGCCGCAAGCGAACGCAGGTCCACTTGGAGTCATTGGAACCTTTACGCCGAAGCCGCGCGGCAGACGATGGGCTGGCGCTTCATCGCAACCGAAGACCGGGAGGCGATCGTGGGCATGATTGCGGATGCCGCGGAGCAACGCTCCGTTCGGCTCACGCCGCCCGAACTTGCACTCTCGCCCGCCGAGTTCCGACGTGCGGATGGCACGAGCGTCTTCCGTCCGAGGAACTCCGAGCGCTACTCGTCGATCACTCTCCTGGATGCCGAGGAGCGACTGCTCGCCGCGTCGCAATCAACCGCTGGACCGGTCGTCGGCGCTGCAACCCTCGAGCACGCCGAGCGAGCGCGCCGCAATCACGGGATCGTCCTCGGAGAGGATCAGCGCAACGCCCTTCACTCGATCGCAACCTCGTCGCGCAAGCTCGATGTCTTGATCGGGCCGGCCGGTGCAGGCAAGACGACGGCGATGCATGCTCTGCGACTCGCGTGGGAGCACGAGCACGGGCGCGGCTCGGTCATCGGGCTCGCGCCTTCCGCTGCCGCGGCTCGCGAACTTTCCGATGACCTCGGGATCGCCACCGAGAACACGGCCAAATGGTTACACGACAATCGCCAAGGGCACGCGGCGATGCGCGGCGGCCAGCTCGTCATCATTGACGAAGCCTCCCTCGCCGGCACGCTGACGCTCGATCGCATCTGCGCTGTCGCGATGCACGCGGGCGCGAAGGTCCTCCTGGTGGGAGACTGGGCGCAATTGCAGTCAGTCGATGCAGGCGGCGCATTCCGGATGCTGGTCGAAGCACGTTCCAATGCCCCCGAGCTCGCAGACGTCCATCGCTTCCGGGACGCGTGGGAGAAGGACGCGTCCCTCGATCTCCGTAACGGGAGACTGCAGGCCCTGGACTCCTACGGCGCGCACGACAGGATCATTGGCGGCGATGCCGATGCCATGTCCGATGCGGCTTACAGCGCGTGGCTACGAGACATGGCCGCCGGCATGTCGTCGGTGCTCGTCGCCGATACGGGTGAAGCGGTCGGTGCACTCAACCGACGTGCGCGCGCCGAGCTCATCCTCTCCGGGATCGTGGATGCCAGCGCCGAGGCGCCGCTGCGCGATGACGCGGCAGCATCCGTCGGCGACGTCGTCATCACCCGGAAGAACGACCGCCGACTGCGATCAGGGAGCAACTGGGTGCGCAACGGTTCGCGGTGGCGGGTCGTCGCGGTTCGTCACGATGGCTCGCTGCGCGTGCGAAACATCGACCGCATCGGGGTTCGACCTCTGTGGCTCCCTGCCGAGTATGTGGCTGAGAACGTCGACCTCGGTTACGCGGTGACCGCCTACCGAGCGCAGGGGATCACGACCGACACCGCGCACGCACTCATCGAGCCTGGAACGACGCGTGAGAACCTCTACGTCGCGATGACCCGGGGGCGAGCATCGAACACTGCCTACGTGGTCACGTCTCGTCCCGACGACAATCACTCTGCGCGTCATCCCGGCAATCGCCCGGATGCGACGGCCCGCGACATCCTCGTGGGCGTGCTCGGCCATGTGGGAGCCGAACTGTCGGCGCACGAGGCGCTCGCCACCGAGCAGGAGAGCTGGGGATCGATCGCGCAACTCGCTGCCGAGTACGAGACGATCGCGTCGTCCGCACAACGGCCACGGTGGACGAACCTCATCCACGCATGTGGACTACCAGCCGCTTTGGCCGAGGCCGCGATCGCTTCGGACGCGTTCGGTGCGCTGACTGCCGGCCTTCGACGCGCCGAAGCGCTCGGGCACGACGTCGACGCGTTGCTCCCGCGTATCGCTTCGGCGCATGGATTCGAGGATGCTCAGGATGCCGCGGCCGTGCTCCACGAACGTCTCGAGCGAGTTCTGGCTCAGCCGTCGAGTGGCAGTTCGCGGGGGAGCGGACCCCGGTTGATCGCCGGTCTCATCCCTGCAGCGATGGGCGAGGTGGATCCTGACATGCGGCGTGCCCTCGACGAACGCGCACATCTCATCGAGGAGCGCGCCACGGCGTTGGTCGAGGCCGCTCTGACGTCGCGTGAGAGTTGGACTGCGGCGCTCGGGCGCATCCCCGTCGACCCGGCGCGAGCGGGTTCCTGGCGTCGCCAGGCGAGTGTCGTCGCGGCCTACCGTGACCGGTACGCCGTTTTCGAGGATGACGCCCTCGGTGCTCCCGCGACGTCGGCGAACCAGCGAATGGATGCTGCGGCTGCAGGTGCGGCGCGTGATCGCGCGATCTGGCTGTCGCATGATGCCGCTCCTGCACAGCCTCAGCGGGCGCTCGGTCGCGCGCGTCCCGTCCACAGCATGTAGTCGCGGGTGCCGCGCACCGAGAGGCGGGCGTACCCTGAACACAGTACGGAGACCCACGCCCCAAAGGAGAGGCCTGGACGATGTTTCAACTGCTCATCGCATTCGTGAGTCGCATCTACGCGTTCTTCCAGCGGAGCATGCCGACGAACATCCTGATCCGCGCCACGCACACCCGCCGCGGCCTCAAGTGGGGCGTGCCCGCGATGATTCTCGCCGTCGTCTACGTCGTGATCGCCGCGGCGCTGGCGCAATGGGTGGCCGGCGGCGCGCCGGGTTGGATCAACCTGCTCGTGTTGGTATGCCTGTGGAACGCGCTGAAGTTCGTGGTCAACGGGCCGATCACTTTCGGCCGCTTGTTGAGGTCGCGGGCGCTCGAACGGCGCTATCGGAGCGCAGACGTGGCGCAGAAGGTGCCTCTCGAGCGCGACGCGGCAGCTCGAGACTGGCGCTGACCCACTCGCGGGGTCTTCGATAGTCGAGAGGTGCCCTCTAGCTTGAGAGGTTTCTCGCGTCCCCGTAAGCGTCGCTCGGAATCGCGAGCTTCTCGGGCATCTCTTCGGCCTCGGACTGGATTCCGGTGCGCCCGATTCGACCCACCCCGCGGAGGAAGGCCGCGACCGCCTCTCGCTCCGCTTCGCTGAGTGAGTCTGCCCGACCTTCGAGCATCAGAGCGAGAGCCTGCTCGAGCGTCGGTGAAAGGTCCTCCGCGGTGACCTCGGCGTGCTCAAGCAGCCATCGCTGTTTGGCAGCGTAGTCCTCCGCCAGTTTCAGCTGCAGTTGGGCGAGCAGCACCTCACTACGCGTCATCAGGACGGAGGGCTCGAGCTCGTCCAGTTCGTTCGACACGGGTGTGGGTGCGAGCTCATCCACCTCTTCAAGGTTCGCGACCTTGACCTCTCGTGCCTTCGCCTTGGTCTCGGCGCGCTCGAGGGCGCGGGCGCGGCGGCGCTCGGCGAGCTCGCTGTACTTCGCCTTAGCTGCAGGCGCAAGAACGTCTCGAATGAGCGGAACGAGGAGATCACGTATTGCGACGTCCGCCACTTCGACGATTGCGTCAGCGACGGCCTGCTGGCCAGGTGTGAGCTCGCGGGACGGGGCATCGGAAGTTACATAGATGGGATCGCTCTGATACCGCTCACGGAGCTCGTCCTCGTCGACAGCGCGTGACTCGGTCGGGCCAGCGACGCCCTTGGAGCTCCTGTTGCGAAGTAGATCACTCTCGAACTCGTCCGACTTCGACGAGTTCGAGCGATAGGTGTCCTTCTTCCTGCGGACAACGCGAAGTTCTTCGACGTAGTCGTCCTTATCGCTCACGTTCTCTCCTTGGTGGTGCCGGCGAAGCCCACTTTAGGGTGCAGCCCAGCCAACTCGTGGGGTCTGATGGTGCGATGCGCCAGATCAACTTAGGGCATGTGTAGGACAGATCCGCTGGCCAGGGAGCCGTTTTGGGTTGCGGCGGCACGCACTTTAGGCAACTGACCGTCGCGCGCGCGACCCCTGCGACGAGACCGGTGTGAACCCGGTTATAGCCGGGTCACTCGGGGCGCCACGGGCTTTCGATGGATCTGACCGTCGATAGGGTGACACTGTGCGTGCCTGCGCACTCGATACTGGAGGTCTATCGACGTGGCTGAGCCCTGGCTGTCTGCTGAGGAGATCGCCGCCCACTTGGGCATCACGAAGGACACGGTCTACGACTGGATCGGAGACAAGGCCATGCCCGCCCACCGTGTCGGCCGGCTATGGAAGTTCCAGGTCAGCGAGATCGACGAGTGGGTGCGTAGCGGGGGAGCGGCGCAGCACGCGTCTGACGACACGGACGAAACCTGATCGTCGCGGCTCGTCGACGCGAAGTGTCGGACGCTCGACGTATCCTGATCAACTTGCCATTTTCCAGAGGGGGTGTCTCATGAACAGCGACTCGGCCGCTGCGCCGCGCTACGCGCTCTCGTTCACCACCGGCGGCCTTCTGGAGCGTGAGGCAGCAATTTTGGCGCCCATTTACCTCTTAGAACGTGACTGGGTGAAGGTGCGCGACCTCGCACTCGACGAGAACCTCCTGCAGGCACGGACCTACCGAACGGGGGTGCGGCTCGTTCGAGAGACCGTGAAGCGCCTGTCGTCGCTCTCCGACCACGAGATTGAGATCCTCGACGAAGTCACCGCTTCGGAACGCGGCCACCTCATGTGGGCCGCAGCTTGCCGCCGCTACCACCTCATCGGAGAATTCGCCGAGGAAGTCCTGCGCGAGCGCTTCCTCACCTTGGCGAACACGGTGTCCTATGAGGATTACGACTCCTTCTACCGCGCCAAGGCCATGTGGCACGACGAGCTCGACGATGTCACCGACCTTTCCTATAAGAAGCTCCGAGAGGTGCTCTTCAAGATGATGGTCGAGGCGGGGCTGCTGACCACGCAGCGCGCAATAGAGCCCGCGCTTCTATCTGCCCGCGTCGCGGAGTGCCTCACCCAGCGCTCACCAAGCGACATCCGCTTCTTTCCCACGAGGCAGGCCTGATGCCCATGCGATCCAAGCCCACACTGGCTCAGCAAGAGGAGCACCTGTTCAAGGTGCTCGGCAGTGAGCGCTTCCTGAAAATGGAGGGCCTCGGCAACGAGGTTGCCCACTTCATCTACGACTACGACCCGACGTGGGCGCTTGACGTGGCCCAGGCCAAGAAGCGCATCAAGACCAAGCTCGACACCGAACTGGGCATCAAGGTCCTCGAGATCAATCTCTACGACCTCTGCGTCGACCTGCTCAAGGAGCGCAACGTATGGGATCGCGTCCTTGCGGCCGAACCGACGATGGACAAGCCGGACTTCCTCAAGATGCTTCAGAACATGCTCGACCCGCAGATGCACCTGGCTCCGGCGATCAAGGAGCGCATCGCAGCCGAGTCGTTCCAGATCCTCTTCCTCACGGGCATCGGCGAGGTGTTTCCGTTCGTGCGCTCTCACACCGCACTCAACAACCTGCAAACGGTCGTCTCGGCCAAGCCGATGCTGATGTTCTTCCCGGGCCGGTACGAGGTCTCGGCAACACAAGGCTCAGCGCTGGTCCTGTTCGGCCAACTCAAAGACGATTCCTTCTACCGCGCCAAGCGCATCCTCGACCAGGAAGCATGACCCGATGAAACTCAACGAGATCTTCCTCAAAGACGTCACCCGCTCGATCGAGGGCGTCGTCAAGGCCGACGATGTCGACCACCTGGGAATCGAGGTCGAGGAGTACGTCTTCACCAACGACGCCGCAAAGGGCGTTGCGCCGCTGCTGGAGGAGTACACCAACTACACGAACGCCAACGGTGTGTGGATCTCCGGCTTCTTCGGCTCCGGTAAGTCCCACCTGCTCAAGATGCTCGCGCACCTTCTCGGCGACGTGGAGGGGCAGGCGTTCCCGCGCGAGCGGGTAAGCGAGAGCTTCCTCAGCAAGACCGACGACGCGATGCTCATCGCCTCGCTGAAGAAGGCTGCAGCCATCCCGGCGAAGAGCCTGCTCTTCAACATCGACCAGAAGGCGACCTTGATCGCCAAGGACCAGACTGACGCGCTCCTCAAGGTATTCGTCAAGGTCTTCGATGAGAGCCGCGGCTACTTCGGCAATGATGGCGCCGTCGCCCGGTTCGAGGAGGATCTCGACAAGCGTGGCCAGTACGAGGCGTTCAAAGCGGTCTTCGCGAGGTACGCCGGAATCGACTGGTCCCAGGGGCGCGAACAGACCGCCCTCGAAGGTCACAACATCGACAAGGCGTTCGCCGAGGTCAACGGTGAGGCCAACCCTGGGATCATCGCTCAGTACCAGAAGTCCTATGCCGTGTCGATCGAGGACTTCGCCACTTCGGTCAAGGCGTGGATCGACAAGCAGGAACCGGGCTTTCGACTCAACTTCTTTGTCGACGAGGTCGGCCAGTTCATCGCCGACGACGTCAAGCTCATGCTGAACCTGCAGACGATTGCCGAGTCCCTCAACACGAAATGCAAGGGCCAGTCGTGGGTCTTCGTCACCTCGCAGGAGGACATGGATAAGGTCATCGGTGACCGCACCAGGCAGCAGGGCAACGATTTCTCCAAGATCCAGGCCCGGTTCAGTGCCAAGGTGAAGCTGACCAGCCAGGACGTCGAAGAGGTCATCAGCAAGCGGCTGCTGGAGAAGAACGATGCGGGCGCTGCCGAGCTCATGGCCATCCATGCCAAGGAAGGTGCGAACTTCAAGACGATCTTCGAATTCGTCGACGGAGCGAAGACCTACCGCAACTACGTCGACGGTGGACGGTTCATCAGCACGTATCCGTTCGTCACCTACCAGATCCCAATGTTCCAGGCCGCGATAGAGGGACTGTCCGACCACAACATGTTCGAGGGCAAGAACAGCTCGGTGGGCGAGCGTTCTATGCTCGGTGTGGTTCAGGAGGTCGCGAAGCGCATCGGCGCCGAACAGATGGGCTACCTCGCGACGTTCGACCAGATGTTCGCGGGCATTAGCGCCGCCCTGAAGTCGGCTGCCCAGAGCGCGATCCTTCAGGCGGAGAAGCATCTGCCTGATCCTGGCTCCGACGTCACGATCCTCGCTAATCGGCTGCTGAAGGCGTTGTTCCTGGTCAAGTACGTCGATACCTTCAAGGCCACGCCCCGCAACCTCACCGTGCTCGTCTACGACCGCTTCGGGCTTGACCTCACCGGGCTTGGCAAGCAAGTGCAGGAGGCGCTCAATCTGCTGGAGGCGCAGTCGTACGTCCAGCGCAGCGGCAACGTCTACGAGTACCTCACCAACGAGGAGCAGGAGATCGAGAAGGAGATCAAGGCGGTCGACGTCGACTCCTCGGAGGTCTCCAACAAGCTCTTCCGGTATCTCTCGTCCGACATCTTCAAGACCAACAAGCTGAAGTACGCGAAGAACGGGCAGGACTTCTCGTTCGGCTACAAGCTCGACGACGTGCCCCAGGGAAACCAGCGTGAGCTGACTATCCACTTCGTTACTCCCGAGACGAGCTATAGCGACTCTGAGATTGCGGCGCAGAGCATGGGACGGGACGAGTTGCGGGTGTTCCTCGGCCGTGACAAGCGGCTGCTGTGGGACTTGCGCCTGCTGCTCAAGACAGAGAAGTACACCAAGCAGCGCACCAGCTCAGGGGCGACGCCCTCGATGCAGTCGATACTCCAGTCGAAACAGGTACTCAACGCCGATCGCGAGAAGGAACTCATTGAACGCCTCCGTCAGGCTGTGGGCAAGGCGCAACTGATCATTAACGCCGCCGAGATCCCCTCCAGCTCCCAGGATGCTGTGACTCGGGTGTCGGACGGATTCCAGGAACTGGTCAGCCGCACTTACACGAACCTCGGGCTACTCGGCGGCAAGGTTTACCCCGAGCAACAGGTCGCCGGTGCGGTCCAGAGCGACACGGGGCTATTTGACGCGGCGACGCTCAGCGCGCTCAACTCGCCAGGCACCGAGATGGAGTCCTGGATCATCACGCAATCGGGCCTCGGAGAACAGGTGACGATCAAGAAGATCGTCGCCCGCTTCGAGACCAAACCCTACGGCTGGGACCTCGGCTCCATCGAGGTCGTGCTGGGATGGCTCGTCGGCAGCGGCAAAGTGGCGCTGAGCGTCGATTCCAACCCGGTCGTCCGAACCGAGGCAGTGGGCCTCATCCGCAACACCGGTAAGCACCAGCACGTCGTCGTCGCACCCCAGAAGGCCTACGACCACGCGAAGGTCGCCGCATTCAAGAAGTTCTGCACCGACTTCTTCGACGCCGGGGCCGTGCCGAGCGACCCCACAGAACTCGCCCGGTTCGGCAGGGACATACTCGCGGCCAGGCGGGACGAGCTCAACGCTCTCGTCAGCAGCAGCCGGTATCCCTTCGTCAGCGAGCTCGCCGGCGTTGTCGCCTTGCTCGACGAGGTCGTCAGCAAGCAGGTCGACTGGTATCTCACCGACTTTAATAAGGCTGACGAGCTGCTCGAAGCCAAGGAAGACCTGATCGATCCGATCAAGTCGTTCCTCAACGGCCAGCAGGCCAAGATCTTCGACGAGGCACAGGCACTCCTCAGCGCCAACACGGGGAACCTCGGCTACCTCCCCGCAGGGAGCGCGGATTCGGTCAAAGCCCTGCTCGCAGATGCCAGTGCCTTCCGTGGCAACAAGATGAACCAGCTCAAGGCCGCTTCCGACTCTCTGCGAGCGCAGATCGACGATGTTGTCGCCGACAAGCGTGCGGAGGTGACCGAGGCGATCGATGGGCGGCGGGCCGAGATCCTCGGCAGCACCTACTACGTCAACGCCACTCCGGCAGCACAGGAGAGCGTGATCCGATGGATCGATGCGGTCCTCGCGCGACTCGGCGGCGAGACACAGTCCGCGCTCATCCTCCAGGCGGGAGCAACCTTTGAACAGGACGACTACCCGGAGCTGCTGAGCCGGCTCGTTGCGGCGCAGCAGGGTGGGGATGACGACGCCCCGCCGCCCAAGCCGATGGTGTCAGTCAAATCGATCAGCGTGCCCGGCGCGTCGGGCGTCCTGGAGTCCGAGGCCGACGTCGACGCCTATCTCTCCAAGTACCGCGCCGCGCTCGTGGCGACCCTCAACGACGGAAAGCGAATCACGCTCTGATGGACACCGCAACGCTCAAGTCCTTCGCCACGTCAGCGCGCATCGAACTCATCCGCGAGGTCGGCGCGCGCATTACCGCCGTGCTCGCTCTGGGATCGCCCGAACGCGTCGAACAGCCGCGAGCCGTGACCGCGCTGGAACGCACCATCGCCGCGGGGGGCGGCGGAGACAAGGGCAAGGCGCACGTGGCCGACAAGGTTGCGTACACCTGGTTCAACCGCATCATTGCCCTGCGCTTCATGGATGCCAACAACTACACCGCGATCGGCGTCGTCTCGCCCGCTGTCGAACATGTCGGCCAGCCCGAGGTGCTCGCTGCAGCCAAGCGGGGCCAGATCGACGGTGATGTAGTCAAGGGCGCAAACGCATCAACCATCACAGGACTACTCAACGGCACCCGCCAGCCTCGTCCCGGCGTCGATGCCCAAGCCGAGGCATACGCGCTCCTGCTCGCGGACTACTGCCGCTACTGGAACCGGGCCATGCCCTTCATGTTCGAGCGCGAGGGCGACTACACCGAGCTTCTTATCCCAGCTAACCTGCTCGCTGAAGACTCCGTCCTGAGTCGCTCGGTCAGGGTGCTCAGCGAGGAGGTCTGCTCGGACGTCGAAGTAATCGGCTGGCTCTATCAGTTCTACATCTCTGAACGGAAGCAGGAGGTGTTCGACGGGTTCGGTGCGAAAGGGGCTGCGCGAAAGCTGGCGGGCCCGGATGAGATCCCCGCCGCTACCCAGCTGTTCACTCCGCATTGGATCGTTCGGTACCTCGTCGAGAACTCAGTCGGGCGGTTGTGGATGCTGAACCACCCCGAGTCCCGGTTGGTCGAGCAAATGGACTACTACATCGCCCCGGTTGACGTGACCGATTTCCTCGCGATCAGCAAGCCCGAAGAGCTAAAGGTCATGGACCCGGCCTGCGGTTCGGGCCACATGCTGACCTACGCCTTCGATCTCCTCTATGCGATTTATGAGGAGGAGGGCTACACGCCGTCGCAGATTCCGCGGCTGATTCTCACGAACAACCTCTTCGGCACAGAGATCGATCCCCGAGCAGGTGCCCTCGCGGCTTTCGCGCTGACGATGAAGGCCGCGGCCAGGCGCAAGCTCTTCCTCAGGAACCCGGTCGAGCCGAAGATCTGCGTGCTTGACCGGATCTCGTTCGGCCCCGACGAACTGAGCTATCTGGTCGCTGACGGCGGCAACCGGCACGAGGAAGAGGCGTTCTGGAACCAATTCGGCGAGGCCGATACCTTTGGGTCGCTCATCCAGCCCAATCCCGCGCTGACCGCTCGTCTCGCTGACCAGCTCGCGACGCTAGACGCCGAGGGCGATATCCTCCACGCCGACACACTGGGCCGGGCTCGGAAGACGGTCCGGCAGGCGGAGTTCTTGCTGCCGAGGTACGCGGCGGTTGTCGCGAATCCGCCGTACATGGGAAGCAAGAACTACTCGTCCAGGCTCAGGGAGTTTGCCTCTCGGAGTTACCCGAGCTCGTGGACTGACCTGTGCACCATGTTTGTCGAGCGTTCCTTGGAGCTCACCAAGCGAAGCGGTGTCGCGAGTCTTGTTACAAGCGAATCGTGGATCTTCACCAGCTCCTTCGCTGAGATGCGAGCTCTTGTTCTGCAGCGCGCTCATCCTGTGTTGTGCGCGAGCATCGACAAGTCGGCCTTCGGGGTGGTCCTGAACGTGGCAGCCGTGGTTCTAGTGGGCTCACCACACGAAGATGCGGTGGGCACCTTCTTCCGTGTGACGAAAGAAGCCATTAGGCACGGGATCACTGAAGCGCCGCCAAGCGGGACGGACGTTTACCGCGTTCCTGTATCCGATTTCAAGTTGCTACCTGGCGCGCCCTTCGCATTCGACTTTCCAGTCGATCTGCTCCGGTTGTATCGGTCGCGCCCAACTGTTGGATCTGCGTTCGATGTGAAGCAAGGGCTTGCCACGGGGGACAACGAGCGCTTTCTAAGGTTCTGGTGGGAAATCTCTTTCGGGCGGGCACGTTTCGATGCTCAATCACGAGAGTCCGCCGCAGAATCAGGGCATCGTTGGTTCCTCTACAACAAAGGGGGGACGCCGAAAGCGTGGTGGGGCAACCAGTATCACGTGGTCGATTGGGCAAACGATGGTCAGGAGATCGTTTCGGAGGCGGCGAAGAAATGGGGAAGCGCGAGCCGCACGATCAAGAACACCGATTTCTACTTTCGTGAGAGCGTGACCTGGTCGAAGACGGGGTCCAAGGGCGCTCGGTTTAGATACCTCCCTGCAGGGTCAGTCTTCGACATCAACGGCATGTCGATTTTCGGCAATGAGGAGGGGGAACTCCTCGATGTTCTCGGATACCTGAACAGTCAGATTGCGCGCGACGGGCTTGATGTACTGTCTCCCACCCTCACCTACCAGTCTGGCGATGTCGGGCGGCTCCCGATGCCAGGAGGACGCACAGGTCGTGACACCGTTCGGACGCTGATCCACCTCGCTCGACAAGCGTGGGCTCGATCGGAGGTAGCGCACGGCTTCGTCGGGATTCCACTTACAGGCGGGTCGGGCCCGCTCGAGGAGCGTGTGAATGAATACCTCATGAAAGCGCGCGCAGATTCGCGGAAGATCCTGGAACTTGAGCAGCTAAACAACGAGTACTGGAATGAAGCGATCGCCGCGGATCTTGGCGAGGATCGCGCGCCGGCGGTTCGTTTGACTCCATCCGCTTCGCCCGATGTCGACTCGGGTTCAGTTGTTAGGGACCTGGTCTCGTACGCGGTTGCCTGCATGTTTGGCCGTTACAGCATCGACGAACCCGGGCTGATCCTTGCCGACCAGGGGGCGACCTTGCATGACTACTTGGCGAAGGTGACCGATCCGACGTTCACGCCAGACACCGACAACGTCATCCCGATCGTGGACGGAACCTGGTTCGAGGACGACATCGTCGAGCGCTTCCGGCACTTCATCCGCGTGGCGTTCGGGCAGCAACACCTCGACGCGAACCTGCGGTTCGTTACAGAGATGCTTGGCGCCAAGAATCTGCGCGACTACTTCGTGAAGTCCTTCTACAAGGACCACGTCCAGCGGTACAAGAATCGCCCGATCTACTGGCTCTTCTCCAGCCCCAAGGGCTCATTCAACGCCCTGATCTACATGCACCGCTACACGCCGTCAACGGTCTCGACCGTGCTGACTTACCTGCGTGAGTATGTCACCAAGCTGGACTCCGCCCTCCAACAGGCCGTGCGTGCTGGGGACGCAAAGGAAGCGGATCGGCTTCGCAAGATACTCCTCGAACTGAACGAGTACGAGCACGACACGCTCTTCCCGAAGGCGTCCGAGAACGTCGTGATCGACCTCGACGACGGTGTGAAGGCGAACTACCCGAAGTTCGGCGCCGCGCTCAAGAAGATTCCGGGGCTGGAGGCGGCGAGTGACTGACCTTAACTCCGTCCAGGACGCCCTCCTGGGCCGACTCGCCTCGACGAGGGTCGTGTTCTGGCACGACCCCGCCGGCGAGTATGCCGCCGACCTCGACGCGCTCGATCTCGGGCCCGTCAACGTCATCCGTGTCGAGGACAATGAGTTCGGTGTGAAGAACGCGATCCTTGCCGATCACGTGAGCAAGCACCTCGTCTACCGCCGTGGCGACCTCCCTCGCGGCACGGCGAACTGGCTTCTAGATCTCGAACTCGCGTACGGTGTCTTCACGGCCGACAAGACTTCCATGCTCCAACAGGAGCTTGGCCTCAACGACCCATCCCTGCTGCCGGTCATAGAGCGGCATCAGAAGTTCTTCGCCGCGCACAGCCGCAAGCAGGCACTGGAGAAGCTCCTGAACGACGGAGACGACGCGGCCCGCCTTCGCGCCAAGATGTCCCAGGTGCTCGTCAAGGCATCGGGCAACAAGCTGACCGACATCGTGCGCGAGCTCCTCGTCGAGAACGCCGCCGGCAAGAGCTCCAAGTTCGACGAGCTCGTCACCTTCGGTCTCGATCAGTTCTTCTGGGATGGACTCGGGAGCATCTACAGGTACCCAAGCGCGGCGCCGACGATCGACGACTTTGTCCTGTGGATGTTCAGCCGAGCCATCGAAGACTTCGCGTCGAGGACTCCCGACGAGTTCCGCAACATCCGCAGTGACTTCAACGCGCTGCGCTACGACGTCCGCAGTCAGGAGACGATGACGACGCTGGCCTCCCGCGCGGCTGATGCACTCGACGTGAGTTCCAAGATCGAGCATCGCGACTACCGCGAGTTGTCCAGGATCACGATCTTTGAGGAGATCGACCGCAAGGTGATTGTGGACCTTGCCGCCGCGGTCGCTACTCAGTCGGTGACGCCTCGCGAGGTTGCCGACATTTTGCGGCAGCGCCAGGAGAGCCTGTGGAAGGCGAAGTACGCGAAGCTCTACCAGGCCGTTCAAAGCGCCTCAGAGCTGCTCGCAGCAATCGCGGCCCTGCCGCACGCGGTCGCGTCCGCCGCAGTGGGGCTGGAGAAGTACCAGTCTGACTGGTTCCGCATCGACCAGCACTACCGGTGGTTCACCTACGCTCACCAGACCGCCGACTTCCAGAAACCGCTTGAAGCGCTGAAGACTGAGGTCGACAAGCAGTACGCCAACAAGTACCTCTACGACTTCGGCGGGCTGTGGCAGCAGGCTCTCGAGCCCATAACCGAATGGAAGTTTGCGGCGCTCTGGCCGCAGGCGAAGTTCTTCGACCGTCACGTTGCACCCGTCGTCAAGGATGGGCGCACCAAGGTGGTCGTCATCATCTCCGATGGCATGCGCTACGAGATCGCAGAGGAACTCGCATCCACGATCCGCAGCGAGGACCGTTTCGACGCCTCGCTCTCGGCCCTGCTTGGATCGCTACCGAGCTACACCCAGCTCGGCATGGCGTCGCTCCTCCCGCACTCGAGCCTTGAACTCGACCCCGAGGCTCTGCCCGTACTCGCGGACGGGAAGCCGACGAATGGCACCGCGAACCGCGACAAGATTCTGCAGGCGGTCAAGGGGCACGCCATCACCGCCGCCGAGGCCCTGGCTATGCCAGGGAGCGAACTTCGCGAGTTGTACACGCAGCACCAGGTCTTCTACGTCTATCACGACCGCATCGACGCGGCGGGCGACAAGGCCCCGACGGAGCGGACCGTCTTCGAGGCCGCCGAGGAGACTCGCCGCGAACTGTTGCTCCTCGTAAGAAAGTGGACCAACGCGAACGCGACGAACATCCTGATCACTGCCGACCACGGGTTCCTCTACCAGGACATCCCCCTAGAGCAGGCGTACTACTTATCGCAGAGTCCGCAGGGTGACGCGGTCACCAAGACCAACCGACGCTACGTGCTCGGTCGGTCGCTGAAGCCGTCCCCGTCATTCATGACATTCAGCTCGGCTCAGGCCGGGCTGGTGGGAGACATCGACATCCAGATTCCTAAGTCGATCCACCGCATCCCGCAACCCGGTGCCGGCACGCGCTACGTCCACGGCGGCGCATCCCTCCAAGAGATCGTCGTCCCGGTGATCACGGTCAACAAGAAGCGCAAGAGCGACGTCCGCGCAGTGAACGTCGATCTCATGCCCGAGACCGACAAGATCACCACAGGGCAGCTCGCAGTCAAGCTGCTGCAGCGCGAGGCCGTCTCCGACAAGATCCAGGCGCGCCAGGTCCGGCTTGGCCTCTACGTCGGCGACACGCTGATCTCCGACCAGCGTGTCCTCACCTTCGACAGCGCATCGGACGACCAGCGCGACCGCTACCAGAAGGCCGTCCTGTACCTGACCGAGGACGCCGACCAATTCAACAACCGGCCAGTCGAGTTGCGGCTCGAAGAGCCGATCCCGAACACGACACAGTGGAAGACGTTCTCCAAGGGGAACTACACGATCAAGCGGTCGTTCACGACTGACTTCGACTTCTAGGAGAGCCATGACCAACCTCGAAGACGCGCTCGACGAGATCGACGTCTTTGCCGCCGAGGCAACCCATGCATCGCCGACCAAGTCCGCACTCGATGACAAGATCAACGAGCACTTCGCCGGCGCCGTCGTCCGCAAGGACTTGGTCAACGCGGTCCGCGGCAACGCCGTGGTGCCGTCATATGTCTTGGAGTACCTGCTCGGCCAGTACGCGGCATCCGATGACGAAGCGACGATCCAAGCTGGGATCGACAGCGTGCGCCAGATCCTCGCGACCCACTACGTCAACCGCAACGAGCACATGCTCGTGAAGTCGGAGATCCGCCGCAAGGGCCACCATCGCGTCATCGACAAGGTCACCGTCACGCTCAACGAGAAGAACGACGTCCACGAGGCCGAGTTCGAGAACCTCCAGATCAAGGGCGTCATCATCGACGACCTCACGGTCAAGCAGAACCCTAAGCTGCTCGTCGGCGGCGTCTGGTGCATCTGCGACATCGAGTACTTCCACTCCGACGATCAGCGCGTCGTGCCGTGGATTCTCGACAAGCTCAAGCCCATCCAGGTCGCCGGCGTCGACACTGACCACTACTACAACGCCCGCAAGGCGTTCACAACCGATGAGTGGATCGACCTGCTCATGCAGTCGATCGGCCTCAACCCCGAGCAGTTCAGCGAGCGCGGCAAGCTCATCGCCCTGACCCGCTTGATTCCGTTCGTCGAACGCAACTACAACGTCGTCGAGCTCGGGCCCAAGGGCACAGGAAAGTCCCACACGTTCAGCGAGTTCTCCCCGAACGGAATCCTTATCTCCGGTGGCGAGGTCACCGTCGCCAAGCTCTTCGTGAACAATGCCAGCGGCCGCATCGGCCTGGTCGGATACTGGGACTGCGTTGCCTTCGACGAGTTCGCAGCCAACCGTCGCGCCGACCAGAACCTCGTCAACGTCATGAAGAACTACCTCGCGAACAAGTCCTTCTCGCGAGGTACCAGCATCTACGGTGCCGAGGCTTCGATGGCCTTCATCGGCAACACGACGCACACCGTGCCCTACATGCTCAAGAACAGCGACCTGTTCGACGAGCTGCCCGACGCCTACCGTGACCCTGCGTGGCTCGACCGCGTCCACCATTACATCCCAGGATGGGAGGTCGCGCCGATCCGATCGGAGATGTTCTCTACCGGATACGGCTTCGTCGTCGACTACCTCGCCGAGATCCTGCGCGCCAAGCGCTCTGAGGACTTCTCGGATAAGCACAAGCTCTACTTCACCCTGGACAAGTCGATGTCGACGCGAGACCAGGACGGCATCCGCAAGACCTTCTCGGGGCTGATGAAGCTTGTGCACCCAACGGGCGAGGCGACAGAAGACGAGGTGCGCGGGCTGCTGGAGTTTGCGATCGAGGGTCGCAAACGAGTCAAGGACTCGATTCTGCGGATCGACGCCACGATGCGCGACACCCCCGTCTACTTCCGGTACTCCGACGAGGTGGGTGTGTGGCACGACGTTGCAACCCTCGAAGAGAGCCAGTACCCGCGGCTGTATCGGCGAGACTGGGATGCCGCGTCCCACAGTGATGGAGAATCGGCTGACAGCCTGGGATCGGCGACGCGTGAGTCCGCGAGTCCTGCGTCATCGCCTGCTGCAGCTTCGGTTCCTCAGAAGGGGCCGCAGGAAGCCCCGACCTCGGCGCTGGCGCCGGGGCACCGCGACTTCACCGCCGGCCAGAGGGGCGTCTCATACGAAGAGATACTCCTTCCGTACCTTCGCGGTGCCGCCAGGATCACGATCACGGACCCGTATATCCGCCTTCCGCATCAGGGACGCAACCTTGCGGACCTGCTCAGTCTGCTCGCCGTAGCCAAGGACGAGGCCGACGAGATCGACCTCGAACTCGTCACCACCGAAGAACCGAAAGCCGAGTACAAGCACACCCAGCTGCTCATGCTCAAATCGATCAAGGACGCATCCGACGCCGTCGGCGTCCGACTGGCGGTGCGACTCGATGACACGATCCACGACCGCCGAGTTGAGACCGACCATGGCTGGCGCATCGACCTGGGGAAGGGCCTGGATATCTGGCAGAAGCCGAGCGACAACCCCTTCGACTTCGGGCGGAGTCGTCAGGAGTTCCGTCTCGTCGGCTCGGCATTCAGCATCCACTACGTGAAGATCGCGGTCGCTGACGCTGCGGATCGAGACGGGGGCGATGGTGTCTAAGACCGGAGTCTTGGACTACCAGTCGCTTCGGATGGCCTGGAATTGTGCGGCAGGACTGGTTCGAACGCGGCCCTGGCTGACCATCAGTTGGATTGCGCATCCGGGGGAGGATTGGCACCTCGTTGTGCATGACGGTGCGACCGGGCCCGCGCTGCACTTCGATGAGTATCCTGGCCCGACCCTCGCTGGCAAGTCGGGCGTATCCACGCTGGATTGGGATGACGTGATCCCTCCATCTGAAGCCATCGACTGGGCGTTGGAGTGGGGCCCCGCCGACATAGATGCGGAGTTGACACCGAAGACCGCGGTATACGAACTGCTGAGCGCTCTCGTCGCTCTGGGGCCGTCGTGGTCGGTGCAGGCGGCGCGCTTCATCGGGGACGACGGCGATCCTGCCTCCGTGTTCGCGCTCCAGGAGCTATTTCCCACGATCGCGCTGGCGGTGGACGCGTACGTCGAGATGCTGGGAGGCCAGTATCGCGAGGGAGAACTCGCCGCACGTTCCGAGTACTGGCACGAACCGCTATGGCTCGTCGCCAGAGACGGTATCGCCACCGTGATGGTCGATGAGTCCGGCCAACTCCACATCCCATCCAGCGCAAGCGCCGGGGCATCCGTGTTCGAAGCGTTGCGTACGCTTCGTGACCACGACTGGGAGATCGAAGAACTCGCGTTGGCGGTCGTCGAGGCTTCTGGCATCGGCGAGAACACCGCCCCCGAACCAACGCCTGAGTCGATTGACCATTCGACCTCGACAAGGTGGCAGAAGCTGCGCGTCTATATCGATTTCGCCTCGATCATGACCCAATCGGAGTGGGGTGCCGTCCGACGCGCACGCGAGAGCGGTTCGAGTGTCGAGGACACCAAACTTCTATGGACTGTCGGTCGGGAGTTCGCCGACGCGTTCGGGCAAGAGTGGTGGTCAATGGGCCTTCCAGGCGCCATAGCTGGCGGTGTCGAGTGGACCCTCCACATCGGCGACACGGGAATCGCTGGTGCGCGGGCTGATTTGCTCTACCTGGCAGCGAGTGAGCCGTTCCTGGGCTACTTCTTCGGTGGCGGACGGCTGCTGGTGGACCGTCTGGGTTCCGTGGACTGCGACATCTACATCACCCGTGATGCGACCGCCACCGTCAGGGGTGGAGACCCCGAGGTCATCCGGATTGGCACGAAGGGCTTCGAGGACTGGGCTGCCGCCGCCAGCCGCATCGCAGAACGCGCTCGTCGGTAACCGACAGATCATGGGTCGCCAGAGGTTCACGGGCTCACCCGCGCTTGCTCGAACTCCGACCGATTCATTGGTCCGTTGGGCGGATCGGTCGTGGTGCGTCTGCTGCCCGAGCTCACGGTGCCCTCACCCGCCCCTCGCGCGCATGGTTACAGCGACGAGGCAAGATCGAGGGTGAGAGCGGTTCGGCGAGGGCTTTCCGGTCTGGGGCGACGTCACTGACAACGCATGGTTCAACGAGAGGACGGGCGCTGCCGGGTTGACTTGAGCTGTAGTCACTTACTCGACAGTTCAGATACCTCGAGAGTCTTCGAAGGCCGTCCAGAACCCTCTAAGCCAGTCGCGTATGCTGGCAGTCACGACCGCTGGAGTGAAGCCGAGGGGCCCGATTCCGGGGATTTTGGGAACATGCGTAGGCAGCTTGGGCCTGTGGCGCAGCTGGTAGCGCACCTGCATGGCATGCAGGGGGTCAGGGGTTCGAGTCCCCTCAGGTCCACGTAAGTTGAGAAATTCGAAACCTGCCCCGCCTGATGGCGGGGCAGTTTCGCGTCCGGGGCCGGTTGGGGCGTCTCGCCCCGGTGCTCCTGAGCGAGGACAGCGGCCGCCGGTTCGGCTGGCACGAACGTGACCTGTTCGTCCTCGTCGACGATGATCCGCTTGAACAGCGCGCAGTTGAGGATGCGGCGTTCAGCAGGTTCGCACTTGCTGGAGAGGTCGCCGAGGTCGGTGAGGACACCGACGATCTGATCGAGTCCCTCGTGAGCGTTGTGGTAGGTGGTCGCGAGGCTGTCGAGCCGGTTGGTGATCGCGTCCAGGCTGGTGCGGATGCGGTCCTGTTCGACCTTGAGCAGGTCGAGTGGAATGGCGTCGGCGTAGTGGGCTTGGACGAGTTTGAGGCGTTCGGCTTCGAGCTTGTCGCGCTGTGCGGTGAGCACGGCGCGTTCATCGTCGCTGGAGGCTTCGAGCTGGGTGAACACTTGGTGCAGGACCTGGCTGACGCGCTGTGCTTCCTCATCGCTGAGACCGTTGGCGCTGTAGTCGCGTTCGATGCGGGCCTCTCTGCCCTTGGCGTCGGTGGTGCGCACGTTCAGGTAGCCCACCGGTGCTTTGGTCGGGGTGCCGCCGATTGAGGCCTTCTGCGTCATCCCTTTGAGGACTTCCTGGGCCAGGTTGAGGGAGTAGAACTCGGCCATCGACGCGAGGATGCCGTGCATGAGCATGCCGGAAGGGGACTCGTCGATGTTCTCCGTGACAGAGACCAGGGTGATGTTGGCTCCGCGCAGGGTCGAGTGGATGATCGCGTCATCGAGTCGGTTGCGAGCGAGTCTGTCGACCTTGTTGATGATGCAATACCGCACCGGGTTCGCTTCGCGGTGCGCAGGAGTCCGGCGGCCTCGCGGGCTTCGGCACGCAAGGGCGCAAACCGGCAGTGGTGGGGCAAGCCGGACCGCATCGCCAACCGTTGGGACTGCGTTCGTCGTACTGGAGTTGTCTTGACGAAGGGGGCGATCACATCCAGCACTGCGAACAGCAGCGCCTGGAGCCGGTAGAAGCTCTCCGGCGAGGGTCCATCGATGCTGAGCGCGACCATCTCGTCCAGCCAGGGCATCAGCATCCCGGCGCGGTCCTCACCCAGGAGCAGTATCTGTGCAGGCTCGGCGTACAGCTCGTCGGCGAAGCCCTGGGCATCCAACCGATCGGCCAGCAACGCGGCGTGCTGCCAGAACACCCGGTCGATGATGTAGTCACGGTCGAGGTACAGCGTGGTGACCGTGACCCAGCCCTCGGGCTCACTCCCGCACAGAGTGTTTGCCCCCAACGCCACGGCATTGCCGACGGCAACCGGCTTCTCACCGAACTCGCTGAGCAGGATCGCAGAGCCCGAGCGCACAAAGATCAACTTGACGCAGTCGTAGGCGATGGGAGAGATGGGAGTGTGGATGGACCGTGTGCGGGCAAGCACCGGGGAGAAACATCTGATCCCCATCCCGTCACGCGCCCGCACCGTCCGGGTCACCGTCGCGCGTCGTTACACCGCGCCGTGGATAACCCGGAGCCGGAGTGTCGCCTATTCCGTGCAGGGCCAGCAGACATCGCAGTCTCGTCTCAGGGCACCACGACGATCTTGCCGGCGGCGTGGCCGTTCTCCACTGTGGCAATCGCCTGATCTGCTTGATCAAGGCCGAACTGGGCGTTCACGTGCGGATCAACCAGCCCATACTGGATCACCTCGGTGATCTTTCCCATGGCCTCGTCCGTGCGTGCCAGGGCCAGGCCGCCCAGCTCGGCGGCGGTACCCGGGTCGGCTGCGGAGATGATCCGGGTCTGGTCTGACACCAGGTCCGCGACGGCGCGCAGCGCATCCCCGCCGACGAGATCGACGAGAAGGTCGGGGCCGTCGGGGGCGACATGCCGCACCCGGTCGGCCACGCCCGGACCCGAGTCGATAAAGGTAGCACCGGTGGACTCGACCAGGTCCCGTTTGGCTGCACTGGCCACGCCGATGACCGTGAACTCGTGCACGCGACCGATCTGTGCGGCCATCAATCCCACCCCGCCGCCGGCACCGAGCAACAGTAGGGTCTGGCCTGGTTCGAGTTCGATCTGGTGGGTAGCGTCATATGCTGTGGCTGCGGCCACCGGGATGGTGGCGGCGTCGGTGAAGGAGATCTCCTCCGGCTTGGCCACAGTCGTGGAGGCGCGCAGCAGGGTGTGCTCGGCCATCCCACCCTGTCCGGGTGCCACCAAGCCGAGCACCTCGTCGCCGACCGCGAAGTCTTCGATCCCCTCGCCGACCTGAGTGACCACGCCGGCGGCTTCACGTCCCATCGGCGCCGGCAGGCTCCAGTGACGGCCCAGCTGGCCTTCCCGGATCTTCCAGTCGGCCGGGTTCACGCCGGCGGCTCGGACTTCGATGGCCACTTCTCCGGGTCCGGGCGTTGGAACGGGCCGGTCGATCAGCTGCTGCGTCTTGGGTCCGCCGTAGTCGGTGAAGACATAAACCTTGGGCATGAACGGAATCTCCTTCTGATCTGGACTGGGCGGGGTGTCATCGCGTCGGGGGTGGGTCTTCGGGGCGGTGGTCGTCAGGGCCGGGGCGGTTCGTCCTCCCCGGCGGCCTCGGCGGCGTCAGCCTCCTCCCGGGTGGCGAATGCGGCGCCGGCAGCGTGCTCGGGTGGGCTGTAGATGGTGTACAGCACCAGTGGCTCCTCGCCGGTGTTGCGGAAGTTGTGTTGGGCGCCGGCCGGTACCGCGCACTGGTCACCGGCGTCGATGGGGTGGGTGTGGCCGTTGAGGTCAGCTTCTCCGGTGCCGGAGACGAAGGTGAGGATCTGGTCGGTGTGCTCGTGGACCTCGTCCCCGATCTGGCCGCCGGGCGGAATGGTCATGACCACGATCTGGGCGTGCTCACCGGTCCACAGCACCTTCCGGAAGTCGGGGTTGTCCCTGGCCACGTCCGCGATGGTGAAATGCTCGACGTTGTCTCCCAGGGTGAAGTTCTTTTCGCTCATGGTCTGTCTCCTCTGTTTCGTTTGTTGATTTCGGTGTTCGCGTCGGTGTCTTGAATCTTCGAGGGGCCCGATGTCCGGGGGCGGCGCTCGCTGTCTCAGGATGTGGGTCAGGCGGCTACCTGCTCGGCCGCTTTTCCTGTGGTCCGCTCACTCTTCGGCATCGTCGTGGTGCCTCGGGTATTGCGCAGCAGTCGCATCGCGTTGGCAATGACCACCAGCACGGAGGCTTCGTGGACGAGCATGCCGATCGACATGGTCACCCCGCCGGCGAAGACTCCCGCCAGTAGCAGCACCACGGTGATCAGGGCGATCGCGATGTTCTGCCGCATCACCGACACGGTCCGCTTGGCCAGGCCGATGGCTTCGGGCAGTTTGAGTAGGTTGTCACCCATCAGGGCGATGTCCGCGGTCTCCACGGCCACGGCTGAGCCTGCCGCGCCCATGGCCACGCCGATGTTCGCGGTGGCGAGAGCCGGGGCATCGTTGACACCGTCCCCGACCATGGCGACGATGTGCCCCTGCCTCTGCAGATCGGAGACGGCATCCAGCTTGTCCTCGGGCAGCAGGGAGGCGTGGATCTCGTCGATCCCGGTGGCCTTCCCGATGGCCTCGGCCACCAGCCGGGTGTCACCGGTGAGCATGACCACCTTCTCGACGCCGGCCCGGTGCAGGCCGGCGACCATCTCGGGTGCGTCCTGGCGGATCTGGTCGGCTACGGCAATGACGCCGGCCACCGACCCGTCGACCGCTACGATCATGGGCGTCTTCCCATCGGCAGCCAGGTCGTGGGCGGCCTGCGTCGCCCGGGCGATGGTGGCTTCGGCAATCCCGTACTGCTCCAGCAGCGGCGGGTTCCCGATCAGTACCAGGCGGCCATCGACGTCGGACACGATGCCCTTGCCCGGGACCGGGGTGACGGTGCCGGGAATGCCCCGCGGGCCCACACCCTCGGCCTGAGCGGTTTCCAGGATGGGACGGGCCAGCGGGTGTTCGGAGCCGGCCTCCGCCGCGGCAGCCCAGCGCAAGACCTCGGTACGCTTCAGCGCGGAGTCCAGGACGACGACGTCGGTCAGCTGGGGACGGCCCTCGGTGAGCGTGCCGGTCTTGTCGACGGCAACAGCCGAGATCTTCGCCGAGGTTTCCAGGAACTCGCCGCCCTTGATGAGGATGCCGTTGCGGGCGGCGCGGCCGATGCCGGCCACAATCGCGACCGGGATGGAGATGACCAGGGCGCCGGGGCAGCCGATGACCAGCAGGGTCAGGGCCAGGACCACGTCACCGGAGATCAGCCCGGCCACCAGCGCCAGCACCATCACAGCAGGCGTGTACCACTGGGAGAAACGGTCGATGAACGCTTGGGTCTTGGCCTTGGCGTCCTGGGCCTCCTCTACGCGGTGGATGATGCGGGCCAGGGTGGTATCCGCGCCGATGCCGGTGGCCAGCACTTGCAGGAACCCACCGCGGGAGACGGTGCCGGCGAAGACCTGGCCGCCTTTGGATTTCTCCACCGGGATGGACTCGCCGGTGATGGACGCCTCGTCGATGGCCCCGGTGCCGGACACTATCTGGCCGTCCACGGGCACCTTCGCGCCGTTCTTGACCAGGACGATCTCGCCCATTCTCACCTGCCCGGCAGGGATCTCCTGTTGCTCACCATCGCGCACGACGATCGCGGAATCCGGGGCGACGGCGACGAGTTCGGCCAACGCCGAGCGTGTCTTGTTCAGGGTCGCAGCTTCCAGGGCGTGACCGATCGCGAACAGGAACGTGACCGCCGCGGCCTCCCAGAAGTTGCCGATGAGGACAGCGCCGATGGCCGCGACCGACACGAGCAGGTCGATGCCGATGACCTTGGCGAGCAGCGCGCGAACCGCCTTCACCACGATCCCGTACCCGGCGACCACGGCCGCGGCGATCATGAAGACGTCCCCGAGACTGAACGCCTCGCTGGCGTGGGTGGCGTGGGCGCCGGCGTCGAGCCACCACTGGGGGCCGACGGTGACGTTGCCGGCACCGCCGGCCAGCCACTGGACGGCGAACGAGATGATGATGAGCACGCCGGACACGACGGGAACCGACCAGTTCCCATAGACCCATCTCTGGAGCCTGTTCACTTTCGGGTACGACCTTTCTGCGGCCAGTGCCGGCGGACCGGCAGAGTGGAATGAGGGAAGGATGGGCGCGAGCCGCCCGCAGCATTGGCTCTTAGAAAGCCGAGGGGGCGGCCCTGTAGCCGGCCTTGGCAACGGCTGCAACGAGGTCATCCACGGAGACGCGCTCGGCGTCGTGGTCGATCTCGATACGGGCGGAGGCGAAGTGGACCTTCACGTTCTCGACACCCTTGAGGCGGCCGACCTGCTTCTCAATCTTGGCCACGCAGGACGGGCAGGAGAATCCCTCGGCCCTCAGGACGGTGCGTGTAGTGGTGGGGGTGGAGGTGCTCATTGCGGGTTCCTCTCGTGGTAGTACTTTTTGCTGACAGCTTCACGATAGGTTCGCGGCGTCCGGAACTCCTTGACATAGATCAAGTTCGGACGCATACCTGCCGAGGCCTCTCTGGCGAAGTCCCAGGTCGCGCCCCGCCGTGGTGCGATAGGCTTGGGAAATGCCCGAGGACGACTTGTGCGTCACCCGCGTCCCGATCTTCCAAGGACTCACCCACCAGGAGCAGTTGCGCGTCGCGGAGTTTGTCCGCCCGATGTGCGCGCAAAAGGGGGAGACCGTCTCCGGGCCCGGACAGTCGGTCTCGCGTCTGCTGGTGATGCACAGGGGACAGCTCAAGGTCAGCCACACAGCGGCCAATGGCCAAGAACAGATCCTGCGTACGGTGACCGACGGTGATGTCGTAGGGGAACGAGCCTTCTTGACCGGCCACCGCCCGAACGACCTCGTCGTCGCGCTGGAAGACAGCCGGATGTGCGTCTTCGACCACGCAGACCTGTCGGCCCTGCTGCGCGACTACCCCGATATCAGTCAGCGAATGCTGCGTTCCCTCTCCGACCGCCTCTCCTCCGTCGAGCGGCTGCTGGCCGCCATCACCTCCAGCGATGTCAGCGCCCGCGTCGCGGCGTATCTGCTGGATCTGCCCGGCGGCATGCGAGACGGAGTGCGCACCGTGCGGCTGCCGATGGCGAAGCAGGACATCGCCGCCTACCTCGGCACCACGCCGGAAACCCTGAGCCGGCGCCTCGCCGCGCTGTCCGCCTCCGGGATCATCGAACTCCACGGGCGCCGAGACGTCACGGTTGTCGACATCGGTGCACTGGAACGCGTCGCCACACCTCGGTAATCGGTTGAAGCTCGCACCCGCCCTTGTTGCTGGCGAAGGCGCACAGCCATGAGCAGGGTCGAGGGGAGGACTCATCGCTCACGCCCTTGTGGATCGCGGAGCAGTACCCCCGCAGCGATCAAATGGTTTCGAACAGTGCCGGCCGAAAATCCGACGCGTGCGCCCACGCGTTCGAGAGACTCGCCGTCGGCATACCGCCGAACCATTTCCTGAACCTCCGCATCCGAGGGAGCGGTGCGACGAAGACGCACACCTCGCTCGCGCAACAGTGACGCCAGCCGCTGCCGACTCACGCCGACCTCCGTGGCTATCGTGCGCAGCGTCTCACCGGCCGCGTATTGAGCCTCTGCCGAAAGGAGCACCTCACCGCTGACCCTTGCCTGCTGTCGGACGTAAGACTCCTCGCGACGGACACCACGCCGCGCACGAAGACGGATCGCGCGATGCATCAAACTCAAGCGGGCCAGCGGCGGGGCAAGTTTCGACAAGCCTCCCGCTAGGTCCACGACAATCCCCGGTTCCCCCGGGGATTTCGTGTTTTCCGGCGGCGTTCGCGAGCGAACGACAGGATCGGGCGTGACGGGTGTGGCGCATGAGGCGCATCCGTCCCGCCGGCCACACCCGCTCCTGCGGATCGCCCATCCCATCGCCCACGCCGGTCCGCTCGGACTAGGTGAGCGCGTGAAGAGCATGTGGGCGTGGTTCGTCGCCGGCGCGATCCTCGTGCTCGTCGGGCTCATCTGGACCCTGCAGGGTCTCAACGTGCTGGGCGGCTCGGCCATGAGCGGCTCGTCGCTGTGGGCGACGATCGGGCCGATCGTGCTGCTCATCGGGCTCGTGCTCATCGGGATCGGGGTCGCCCGCCGCCGCAGGACCTGATCACCCGCGCGACGCGGGACGTTCGGCCCGCCGTACGCAGCGGGGCGGGGCCATCGTGGGGGCATGAACACCATGGATGCCGGCGGGCGCCGCAGCGTGCGGGTCGTGGAGAAGGCGGGCCCCTGGGGCTTCTTCTTCCTGCTCGCGTACATCGGCGCCGCCATCTACTTCGTCTCCCAGTCCGGCGGTACGTTCTGGGGCGTCGTCCTGGGCCTCCTCCAGGCGGCCGTGTGGCCGGTCTACCTCATCTACCTCGCTCTGGCGGGGCTCGGTGCGTGAGGTCGGACGGCGCGGCGTGCGCGGCACGCTGCTCGTGCTGACGGCCTTCACGGCGCTCACGGCGACGGCGGGCGGCGTCACGCTGATGTAGGGGAGCCTGTCCGGTGCGTCGTCCGTCCTGGTCCCGCCCGCCGAGTATCTGCAGGGGAGCCCGTTCGGAGATTACCTCGTCCCCGGGATGCTCCTGGTCGTCGGCATCGGGGGGACGCACGCCCTGGCGTTCGTCGCGTGGTTGCGCCGCCGGCGCTGGGCTCCGCTGGCGGCCGTGGTCGCCGGCTACGCGTGCCTGCTCTGGATCTTCGTGCAGATGGTCGTCATCCCCTTCAGCGCGCTGCAGGCGCTGTACTTCGGCATCGGCTGCCTCGAGATCGGCCTCGTCCTGCTGGCTCTCGGGGTCTGGCCGTCGCGGGCTGCCTAGGCACGGGTGTCCGCGCTCTCCAGCAGCCGCGCGCCCAGGAGGCGCCCCCACTGCTCGGCTTCCTCGACCTGGCCCGCCACGAGCGCGCTGTCCTTGTCGACGAGGAAGCTCCGGTAGTCCGCGAGCGGCACCGCGCCGCGCTTGCGCAGCCGCTTGTCCATGCCCGCGGCGGCCGACCCGCTGAAGATCCGCGGCATGTCGGCTCGCGTGTCGTACGCGGCGAAGCCGCGCGCCGGGAGCGGCGCCGCCGCGAGCCACTCCCGTACGCCGTCGCCGTCGTAATACGGCTCGAGGTGCAGGTGCGACGCCGCCCGCGCGACCCAGTTCGCCGCGTCCGCGCGGGTCTGCGGGCGGCTCAGCCCATGGGCGTGCGTCGGCGCACCGACGATCAGCAGGTCGGCGGACGCCAGCCCGCCCGCATCGTGCACCGGCACCACCTCGACGTGGGCGGCCGACCGGAGGCCCGCGCCGATCGCCTCCGCGATGCGGCGCGTCGCGCCGAACATGGACTCGAAGACGATGGTCGCCGTCACCCGCGTGGAAGGCTCGTTGGTGGTCATGGCTTCACCTTCCGCCGGCGGACGGCGCCACGGGGGGACTATGGTCACTCGGGATCGATCGTGGGCCTCTCGTCCCGGTGCTCGAGTTGGAACACGGCGGCCTGGGTCCGCCGATCGAGACCCAGCTTGCTGAGCAGCGACGAGACGTAGTTCTTCACGGTCTTCTCCGCCAGACCCAGCGTCTCGCCGATCTGGCGGTTCGTCATCCCGTCGGCGATGAGCTTCAGGATCTGGCGCTCCCGCAGCCCCAGCGATCCGAGCCGTGGGTCGGCGGCGCTCTCCCGGATGCGCGTGCTCGCCCGTCGCACCATCGAGGGATCGAGCAGATTCCTTCCCGCGGCGACAGCGCGGATGGACTCGACCAGCCGGTTTCCCGCGATGTCCTTGAGCACGTACCCGGCCGCTCCCGCCAGCACGGCCGCGGAGATGGCGGTGTCATCGTCGTAGGCCGTCAGGATGAGACACGCGACCTCCGGCATCCGGGAGCGGATGGTGCGGCAGAGGTCGATGCCGCTCCCGTCCGGCAGGCGGACATCCAGGACGACGACATGCGGACGCGTCGCCTCGATCCGGCGCAGCGCGTGGGTGAGATCGCCCGCTTCGCCGACGACGACGAGATCGGGCTGCATTCGCAAGAGGTCGGCGATGCCGCGGCGGACGACCTCGTGATCGTCGACGAGGAAGATCTCCGTCATCCCGCGCTCGTCTCGGATGCCGTCATCGGTATGCACCATCGCACGGATGTGCCCGCCCTGCTCGATTCGACGTGCAGGTCGCCTCCGTGGCGCTGCGCGCGGTCCTGCAGGTTCTGCAGTCCGCTCCGGCGCGTCCGCGTACCCATCCCATCGCCGTCGTCGGCGACATGCACCGTCAGCCAGCCGTTGCGTGCGGTGACCTCGACCGAGATGCGATCGGCGTCGGCGTGCCGGACCGCGTTGCTGAGGAGCTCCCGTGCCGCGGCGACGACATCCTCACTGCGCCGGCCGCCGACCGCATGGTCGATGGGCCCGCGGAAGCGCACCGTGGGCGGGCGCGACATGTGGCTGGACAGGCCCGCCACGACATCGATGACGCGGTGGCGCAGAGTGTCGGCATCCCGGGCGGACAACGCGAAGATCGCCGTCCGGATCTGCGCGATGGCGTCATCGAGCTCGCCGACGGCGGCGTCGAGGCGATCCGCCGCCGGCCCCGGCTCGAGGGCGCCGGCCACCGCGCGGACCGTGAGCCCCGCGCCGAACAGCTGCTGGATGACGTGATCGTGCAGGTCACGGGCGATACGGGCTCGCTCGTCGGCGAGGAGCGCCCGCTCCTGCCCCTCGCGGGCGTGGGCGAGGTCGAGGGCCAGGCTGGCGCGCGCGCCCAGTTCCGCGGCGGCCGTGACGTCGGCGGGCGTGAAGGCTGCCGCACCGGGAGCACGCGCGACCGCGACGATGCCCCACAGCCGGGTCTGGGAGCGCAGCGGGATCGCCATCGCCGGGCCCGCCGCACCGGCGGCGCGCACCACGAGCGGGTCCGCTGCCGGGCCGGAGCGGTCCTCCGCGACGCGGGGGAGCGCATCCCGGATCACGGCGCCGGCGAAGGTGTCCGCTTCTGCGAGCAGCGCGCCGCGCAGGCTCTCCTCGTCCGATCCCCGCGCCGCCGCGACCTGCAGGAACCCGTCGTCGTCGGCGACGAGCAGGACGGCCACGCGGTCGGCGCCTGCCACCTGGTGCACGCGCGTCGCGAGGAGGTCGAGCGCGGCCGCACGCGGGGTGGACAGGAGGGCAGCGGACAGCTCGACGGCCGCCGTCATCCATTCCTCCCGTGCTCGCGCCTGCGCGAAGAGGCGGGCGTTGGCGATGACGAAGCCCGCCGTCGTGGCGAGCGCCTCCACGAGCGCCGTGTCCTCGTCGGTGAACTTCCCGTGCCGGCGGTTCGTGAGGTAGAGGTTCCCGAACACCTCGCCGTGCACGCGCACCGGCACGCCCAGGAAGGAATGCATCGGCGGATGGTGCGGCGGGAAGCCCACCGCCCGCGGGTCGGAGGAGATCTCCGGCAGGGCGATGGATGCCGGATCGGTGATGAGCGCGCCGAGCAGTCCGTGGCCCTCGGGAAGATGGCCGATGCGGACCGCCTCGGCATCGGTCATCCCCACGTAGACGAACTGCTCCAGGCCGTGGCGATCCGGGGCGATCACCCCGAGCGCGCCGTACTCCGCGTCGACGAGGTCCGCGGCGGCGCGCGCGATCCGGCGGAGCACGATGGGAAGGTCCAACGGCTGCACGACGGACTGCGTCGCGGCCAACAGGGCGCGCAGTCGATCCTCCGCCGCGAGGACGAGTCCCACGGGCGGCTGGTCCTCCGCAGCCGTCGCAGCCTCCGCTCCGCCCACCCCGCCCCCTTCGGCCACCGTCACCGTCACTGTACGACCGGTGGAAGACGCGGCGGAAGGCGGCGCACGAGGTCGGCCGCGGGGGCTCACGCGCCCCCGCGGCCCTCGGACCTCACGCCGGTGCGGCTGCGGCGTGACGTCCGGGCGCCGACCCGTCGTCCTCGACGGCGACGTCGGCGCGGAGGATGAGCACCGGGCAGCGGGCGTGCGCCGCGCAGGCATTGCTGACCGAGCCGAGCAGCAGACCCGCGAACCCGCCATGGCCGCGGCTGCCCAGGACGAGCATCTGCGCATCCTTGCTCGCCCCGATGAGGGCGTCGGCCGGCGACCCGGGCAGGGTGGTCGCGGTGAACCGCTCGGGAGGCGTGCCTCCGAAGGCGGCGGTGACCGCCTCGTCGAGGGCGGCGCGGGCGTGCTCCTCCGGTGACCAGTCGCCCAGGAGCGCGTAGTCCACGTACGGCGGGTAGACCCAGGTCGTGATCGCCTCCAGCGGAGCGTCCAGCACACGGGCGAGGCGCGCCGCGTAGCGCAGCGCGGCGATGGAGGATGGCGACCCGTCGACCCCGACGATGATCCGGTCCGTGTCGGTGTGCTCGCTCATGGCGTGTCCCTTCTCGCAGGTCGGTCTTCCCTGCCACTCTGCGTCGCGCGGCCCCCGCTCCGTCGGGTCGAAGGTCCCGCGAGGGCGGTCGCCAAGACGGCACCGGTCCACGCCGCCGCCGCGGGGCGAACCGGCGACGCACCTGAACGCTTCCTGTGAACGGGCGGGATCGTGTGTAGCCTCCCAGTCGTGGGCGCCCCCGGGGCGCGTCATCCCTTCGGGTTGGAGAGTCCATGAAGTTCTTCCAAAGGCTCGGCAGATCGATCATGCTTCCGGTGGCCGTGCTGCCGGTCGCGGCGATCCTGTCCGGCATCGGGTTCTGGATCAAGAGCGCCAACGGCGGCGACCACAACGTCGTCTCCGCGTTCCTCGCGGCGGCCGGCGGCGCGCTGCTGGACAACCTCGCGCTGCTGTTCGCCATCGGCGTCGCCATCGGCATGGCGCGGAAGTCCGACGGTACCTCGGCGCTGGCGGGCCTCGTCTCGTGGCTGACCGTCACGACGATGCTCAGCCCCGCCACGATCCAGACGCTCACCGGCGCCACGATCGAGGACGTCGACCCGGCGTTCGGCAAGGTGCAGAACGTCTTCGTCGGCATCATCTGCGGCCTCATCGGCGCGTGGTGCTACGACCACTTCAAGGACACGAAGCTTCCCGACGCGCTGTCGTTCTTCTCCGGCAAGCGCTCGGTCGCCATCGTCACGGCGGGCCTCTCGCTCGTCGTCGCGATCGCGCTGATGTTCATCTGGCCGATCGTCTACGGCGGTCTCGTGACCTTCGGCGAGTGGATCGCCACGCTCGGGCCCATCGGCGCCGGCATCTACGGCTTCCTCAACCGACTCCTGATCCCGCTGGGCCTGCACCACGCCCTGAACTCGGTGTTCTGGTTCGACGTCGCCGGCATCAACGACCTCAGCAACTTCCTCAACGCGGACGGCACCTTCGGGGTGACCGGCCAGTACATGACGGGCTTCTTCCCGATCATGATGTTCGGCCTTCCCGGTGCCGCCCTGGCGATCTACCTGACCGCGAAGACCACGCGGAAGAAGGTCACCTACGGCATCATGCTGTCGGCCGCGTTCGCCTCGTTCTTCGTCGGCGTCACCGAGCCGCTCGAGTTCTCGTTCATGTTCCTGGCGCCCTGGCTCTACGTCATCCACGCTCTCTTCACGGGCATCTCGATGGTGATCGCGACGCTCCTGCCCGTGCGGATGGGCTTCGGCTTCTCGGGCGGCTTCATCGACCTCGTCCTGCAGTGGATGAACCCGCTCGCACAGAATCCCTGGCTGATTCCGGTGATGGGCGTGTTCTGGTTCTTCGTCTACTTCTTCACGTTCCGTTTCGTCATCAAGCGGTTCGACCTGAAGACGCCCGGCCGGGAGGACGACGCGGATCTCGTCGACGACGACACGGTCGCCTCCACGGCGACGGGCTACCACGCCACGGCCGCGAAGTTCATCGACGGGCTCGGCGGCGCGGAGAACATCACCGACCTGGACAACTGCGCGACCCGCCTGCGCATGGAGGTCGCGGACGTCTCGAAGGTCGACGAGCGCGCTCTGAAGCGTGCCGGCGCCGCCGGCACCGTGAAGCCCGGCGGGAAGTCGGTGCAGGTCGTCTACGGCCTGAACGTGCAGTTCGTCAAGGACGCCATGGAGGACATCATCGAGGGCCGGCACGTCGTGACCGCCGCGCCGGATGCCGACCTCCCGGCGTCGGGCGGACGCACCGCGGTCGCGGCACCCGCCGCCGTGAGCCTCGCGCTGCGCCAGCCGGTCGCCGGCAGGGTCCTGCCGCTGTCGGAGGTGCCGGACGAGATGTTCGCGGCCGGCACGATGGGACCGGGCATCGCGGTCGAGCCCACAGGGGACACGATCGTCGCTCCGGCGGACGGCACCGTCGCGTCGGTCTTCCCGATCGGACACGCCATCGGGCTGGTGCTGGAGGACGGCACGGAGCTGCTCATCCACATCGGCATCGACACCGTGACGCTGAAGGGCGAGGGCTTCCAGACGCTCGTCACGGCCGGGCAGACGGTGACCGAGGGCACGCCGCTCGTCCGGTTCGATGCCGCCAGGATCCGCGCGGCGGGGCTGTCGACCATCACGCCGATCATCGTCCTCAACAACGAGAACGCGAGCGTCACCCTCCGGTGACGCGGGTCCGGGTCAGCTCGCCGGCTCGATGAGAGCCGGCGAGTTGTTCCGGACGTTGCCGACCGCGCGGTCGACGACGTACGACTCGAGCGTCTCGGCGAGGGCCGGAGCCGCGTCGATCGCGGCATCGAGCACGTCGCCGACGTTCTCGGTGGTCGGGTCCAGCCACGCGTCCGCGTGGTCGGCGTCGATGAACAGCGGCATCCGATCGTGGATGGAGCCGAGCGGCCCGACGGCGTCGCGCGTCATGATCGTGAAGCTGAGCAGCCAGCGGGCGGGATCGTCGTCGGCCTTGCCGGGGTCCTTCCACCACTCGTACAGACCGGCGAACAGGAGGGGCGATCCATCGGCGGGGTGGATGAAATGCGGCGTCTTCACGCCGTCCTCCGTCTTCCACTCGTAGTACCCGGTGGCGGGGATCACGGCGCGGCGCTTGATGAGCGCCTGCCGGAACATCGGCTTGTCCTCGACCTCCTCGGAGCGCGCGTTGAACGCGCGCACGCCGACGGACGGGTCCTTCGCCCAGGCCGGGACGAGCCCCCAGCGCGCGGACTCGAGCCGCCGGACGGGCGGCTCGCTCTTCGCGGAGTCGAGGACGATCGCCACCCGATCGGTCGGGGCGATGTTGTACGAGGGCGCCGGGAGGTCCTCACCCTCGACGTCGACGCGGAGGACGTCCACGAGCTCGGATCCGACATTGGCCACCACGAAACGACCGCACATGCCGCCAGCGTACGCGGGGTCGCCGACACGCCGGGTCAGTCGGCGTCGAGCACGCCCACTTCGGAGAGCCGGTCGAGCAGGCCCGCGCCGTCCGGCCCGGTGACCCACGGCACTGCCGCGGCGGAGTGGTCGTTGACGGCGGTCCGGCCACCGGCCAGCACGGCCTCGGCGGGGGACAGGCGGCGGATCGCGACGGCCGTCACGTGCCCGGGGAACTCGCTCGTGAAGCTCGTGTAGAGGTCGTCGTCATGCTGACCGTCATCGCCGATCAGCATCCACTTGACGTCCGGGAACTCGCGCGCCAGCCGCCGCAGGTTCTCCTGCTTGTGCTCGCGGCCGCTGCGGAACCACCGGTCGTGCGTGGGACCCCAGTCGGTGAGCAGCAGCGCGCCGAGCGGGAAGAGATGCCGGCGCAGGAAGCGCACGAGGGTGGGCGCCACGTTCCACGCGCCGGTGGAGAGGTAGACGACGGGGGAGCCCGGGTGATCCCGGACGAGGCGCTCCAGCAGCACGGCCATGCCGGGGACGGGCTGGCGGGCGTGCTCGTCGAGGACGAAGGAGTTCCACGCCGCGACGAAGGGCCGCGGCAGTGCCGTGACCATGACGGTGTCGTCGACGTCGGAGATGACGCCGAACCGGACATCGGCGCCCACGACGAACACGCGGGTCTCGACGGGCTCGGAGCCCTCGACCGACATCGTGATGGCCTGCCAGCCGGGGGAGAGCCGGGCTTCGATCACGGCGTCGATGACGCCGCCGCGGTCGGCGACGACCTCGTGCGTCACCCCGTCGATCGTGATGGAGACCTGGGCGAAGCCGACCGGGACGGCCGCGAAGCTCCGCCAGCCGCGGACGCTCGCGTACTCGCCGCGCTGCGTGCGCACCGGCGGGACGATGAGGGCGCGGCCCAGCACGCGGACCCACTGCTCGCTGCCGTACCCGGGGTACGCCGCGACCGTCGGAAGCTGCCCGCGCCGGCGGGCACGGCGCTCCCGCCAGGAGTGGAACCGGTACTCCAGGCGCGCGAGCCACAGGATCTTCGCGCGGGCGTTGCGGGGGGTGGGCATCGACTCAGTCTCCCACGCCGTCGGAGGAGGGCCGGACCTCGGCCTCGTCCTCCAGACGCAGGTGACGCGACTCCCGGGCGACGATGACGCGCTTGGCGACATACGCGAGCAGCAGGAAACCCACGATGACCCCGACGAAGATGTAGCCCGCGAAATGCAGCTGGTCGGCGAGCTCGCGGTAGGTCCCCGCCGCCGCGGCGGCGACGCTGACGTACAGCACGGCCCACACGGCGCATGCCGGAGCCGTCCAGGCGAGGAAACGACGGTAGGCGAACCCGCTCATGCCCACCGTGAGCGGCACGAGGGAGTGCAGGACCGGCAGGAACCGGGAGAGGAAGATGGCCGGGCCGCCGCGGCGGCGGAGGTACAGCTCCGCGCGCCGCCAGTTGTCCTCGCCCACTTTCGCCCCGAGCTTCGAGAAGCGGATGCGGGGACCCAGCCAGCGCCCGAGCAGGAAGCCGATGCTCTCCCCGATGAGCGCGCCCACGATCACGGCGACCACGAGGAGCGCGCCCTCGACGACGGAGCCGACGGCGGTGCCCGCGACGATGACGATCGTGTCACCGGGCACGACGAGCCCCACCAGCACGCTCGTCTCGAGCATGATCGCGAGTCCCGCGAGCAGCGTCCTCAAGACCGGGTCCACACTCTGCACCGCGTCGAGGAGCCACGTGAGGAACTCGTTCACGGCACCAGACTATGACCGGATGCGCCGGTCTAGCCTGTGAGGGTGCCTCCTGTCCTCGCCGCCCGCGCGCTGGCCGGCTGGACGGATCCCGCCGTCCTCCATGCGAACGGTCCCGCGCGCGCCGCGCACAGCTTCTGGCTGGACGCCGGCCCCGCCGCCACGACGGGGTGGAGTCTCCTCGGGACCGGCACGCCGGGTGACCCGCGCGCGCCGCAGCAGGTCACCGTCGCGCCGGCGGTGCGGTCGTCGCTTCCGCTGCCGTTCGGCGGCGGCTGGGTCGGCTGGCTCGGGTACGACGCCGCCGCGGCGCGTGCGGGGGCGCCGGCGTCGGCCGACGACACCGCCCCGGCCGAGATGTGGCTCGAGGTCGACCGGTTCGTCGCCGTGGACCACACGACGCGGACGCTGTGGGCGGTCGCGCCGCCCGGGGCGCTCGACGCCTTCGTCGCGCAGGTGGAGTCCTGGCGTGCGGGCGCGCTGCCGCCCCCGACGGCCCCGCCTCGTCGCGTGGCCCGCGGGCGTCACGCGCCGGGCGCGTACGCGGCGCTCATCGGCCGGTGCCGCGAGGCCATCCGTGCGGGGGATGCCTATCAGCTGTGCCTGACGACGCGTTTCGACGTGCCGGCATCCGCAGAGCCGGTGGATGCCGTCGCGACCTACCTGGCCCTCCGCGAGGCGACGCCCGCACACCACGGGGGGCTGCTGCGCAGCGGCCCGTACGCCCTCGCCAGCGCGAGCCCGGAACGGTTCCTCGAGATCGGCGACGGCATCGTGCGGACCCGCCCGATCAAGGGCACGCGGCCCCGTTCCGACGACCCCGCCGCCGACGCGGCCCTGGCTGCGGAGCTGCGCGCCAGTCCGAAGGAGCGCGCCGAGAACGTCATGATCGTCGACCTCATGCGCAACGACCTGCAGCGCGTGTGCCTGCCGGGCACGGTCGGCGTCGAGGAGCTCCTCGTCGTCGAGTCGTACCCCGCCGTCCATCAGCTGGTCAGCGCCGTCGGCGGGCGGCTGCAGCCGGGGCGCACGGTCGGGGACGTGCTGGATGCCGCCTTCCCGGCGGGGAGCATGACCGGGGCGCCGAAGCTGTCGGCGATGACGATCCTGCACGCGCTGGAGGACGCGCCGCGCGGCGTGTTCGCGGGATGCTTCGGCTGGGTCGGCCACGACGGCACGGCCGACCTCGCGATGGTCATCCGCTCGATCGTGGTGCACCCGGGAGGGGCGTCGGTCGGCGCCGGCGGCGGCATCACGTGGGGGTCGGATCCCGGTGCGGAGGTCGCCGAAGTCGGGGTGAAGGCCCGCGGTCCGCTCGCCGCGCTCGGGGCCGCGCTGCCACCGGGCTGGTGAAACGGCGCGTCCGGTAACCTGGGAGGGCGCGCACTCCGCGTACTCCCGCTCCAGCACGATTGGCTTCCCTTGTCCACGACCTCCACGCCCGACACCACTGCCATCCCGGAGGACGGTGCCTCCGACACGTACGCCATCCAGGCGAAGTGGCAGCGACGGTGGGCCGAGGCCGACCCGTTCCGCGCGGGAGGCGATGACGACACCCGGCCGCGCAAGTACGTCCTCGGGATGTTCCCGTACCCGTCCGGCGACATGCACATGGGGCACGCGGAGAACTACGCGTATGTCGACACGGTGGCGCGCTTCTGGCGCCACCGCGGCTACAACGTGCTCAACCCGATCGGCTGGGACTCCTTCGGGCTGCCTGCCGAGAACGCCGCCATCCAGCGCGGGGCGGACCCGCGCGAGTGGACGTACGCGAACATCGCGCAGCAGAAGGCGAGCCTGCAGCACTTCGGCACGTCGTACGACTGGAGCCGGGTGCTGCACACGAGCGACCCGGAGTACTACCGCTGGAACCAGTGGCTGTTCCAGCGGCTGTACGAGCGCGGCCTCGCCTACCGCAAGGCGAGCCCCGTCAACTGGTGCCCGAAGGACCAGACCGTCCTCGCGAACGAGCAGGTCGTCGACGGGCGCTGTGAGCGGTGCGGCACCGAGGTCGTCAAGAAGAAGCTGACGCAGTGGTACTTCAAGATCACCGACTACGCCGACCGCCTGCTGGATGACCTGAATCAGCTCGAGGGGTTCTGGCCGCAGAAGGTCATCCGGATGCAGCGCAACTGGATCGGCCGCTCCGTCGGCGCCGACATCGACTTCGAGATCGAGGGCCGCGCCGAGAAGGTCACGGTCTTCTCCACGCGGCCGGACACGCTGCACGGCGCCACCTTCTTCGTCGTCGCGCCCGACTCCGACCTCGCCGCCGAACTGGCATCCGGTGCCTCGGCAGAGGTGCGCATGCGCTTCCAGGACTATCTGGAGCGCGTGCAGAAGGAGACCGACATCGAGCGGCAGAGCACCGACCGCCCGAAGACCGGCGTCTTCCTGGACCGGTACGCCATCAACCCCGTCAACGGGGAGCGACTGCCCGTCTGGGCCGCCGACTACGTCCTGGCCGATTACGGCCACGGCGCCGTCATGGCCGTGCCCGCGCACGACCAGCGCGACCTCGACTTCGCGCGCGCCTTCGGTCTGCCCGTCAAGGTCGTCGTGGACACGACGGCGCCCGTCACCGGCGCCATCCCCGTGATCGAACTCGACGAGCAGGGCGTCCCGATCGATCCGGGCTCCGCGGAGCCGGACCTCACCGACCTCGACCCCGCCCGCACCGGCGTGGCACTCACGGGGGACGGCCGCCTCGTCAACTCCGGTCCGCTGGACGGCCTGTCCAAGCGCAACGCGATCGCCCGCGTCATCGAGCAGCTCGAGGCGGCCGGCACCGGCCGGGCCGCGAAGTCGTATCGGCTGCGCGACTGGCTGATCTCCCGCCAGCGGTTCTGGGGCACCCCCATCCCGATGGTCCACACCGAGGACGGCCGGATCGTCCCGGTCCCCGACGAGGAGCTCCCGCTGCGTCTGCCCGACGCGCACGGGCTCGACCTCGCCCCGAAGGGCACGTCGCCGCTCGGCGGCGCGACCGAGTGGATGCAGACCGTCGACCCCGAGACCGGCGAGCCGGCGCTGCGCGACCCCGACACGATGGACACGTTCGTCGACAGCTCGTGGTATTTCCTCCGCTTCCTGGCGGCGAACGACCCGGCCGAGGCCTTCCCGTCCCGTGAGGCGGACAGGTGGGCGCCGGTCGACGCGTACATCGGCGGTGTCGAGCACGCGATCCTGCACCTGCTGTACGCGCGGTTCATCACGAAGGTCCTCTTCGACATGGGGCTCATCTCCTTCACCGAGCCGTTCTCGTCGCTGATCAATCAGGGCATGGTGCTGCTCAGCGGCTCGAAGATGTCCAAGTCGAAGGGCAACCTCGTCGAGTTCGCGTCGAGCATGGTCGACCCGGGCGCCGACGCCGTCCGCATCGCGATCGCCTTCGCCGGGCCCGTCGAGGACGACATCGACTGGGAGGACGTGTCGACCACGGGCGCGCAGAAGTTCCTGGCCCGTGCGCTGCGCGTCGCCCGCGACGTCGCGAGCCCCACCGATGTCGCCTGGAAGGACGGGGATGCGGCGCTGCGCCGCGTCACCCACCACCTCTGGGCGGACGCCCCCGGCCTCGTCGAGCACACGAAGTTCAACGTCGTCGTGGCACGCCTCATGGAGCTCGTGAACGCCACCCGCAAGGTGATCGACAGCGGTGCCGGCGCAGCCGACCCGGCCGTGCGGGAAGCCGCCGAGGCCATCGCCATGGTGCTCGACCTGTTCGCACCGCACACGGCGGAGGAGATGTGGGAGATCCTCGGCTACGAGCCGTTCGTCGGTCTCGTGCCGTGGCGTCAGGCCGACCCGACCCTCCTCGTCGAGGAGTCGGTCACCGCGGTCGTGCAGATCGACGGCAAGGTGCGCGGCACCCTCACGGTGCCCGCCCGCGTCTCCGCCGACGAGCTCGAGGCCCTCGCCCGCACGGACGAGAAGGTCGTCCGCGCCCTGGCCGGTCGCGCGATCACGCGGGCCGTGGTCCGGGCGCCGAAGGTCGTCAGCTTCACCACGTCCTAGCCTCCTCCCCGGCGGGGGCGGAGCGCCGTCCGTCCACGTCTTCGTGAAGCGCGGCTCCCCGCCGCCGCGGCAGGTGCGAACCTGGCGCGGTGAGCGGAACGGCCGAGGCGGCGCGTGCACGCCGGCGTCTCGGCGTCGGCGCCGCGATCGTCGTGGTGCTCGCCGCTGCCGCGATCACGGTGCTGATCGGGGTCGTCCGGACGACCGGGACCACCGCCGAGGTGGTCCCGCTGCCGACGACGGCCGTCAGCCCGGCGGCCCTCTACGTCCATCTGGCCGGCGCCGTCGCGCAGCCGGGCCTGTACCGCCTCGACGAGGGGGCGCGGCTCGTGGACGGCGTGGCCGCCGCCGGCGGGTTCGCGGGCGACGCCGACCGTTCGGCGGTGAACCTGGCGCGACTCCTCACGGACGGCGAGCAGGTGCACGTGCCCCGGGTGGGGGAGGCGCCGCCGCCAGGGGGCACGGCGGGCACGGCGGGCGACGGCGACGGCCTCGTCAACCTCAATACGGCCGCGGCCACGGAGCTGGACACCCTGCCGCGCATCGGCCCGGCACTCGCGGAGCGGATCATCGCGTGGCGGGAGGAGAACGGCCGCTTCACGAGCGTGGAGGACCTGCTGGCCGTCCCCGGCATCGGCGAGAAGATGCTCGCGGGTCTCCGCGACCTGGTGACCCTGTGAGCAGTCGCACGGCGCGCCGGCGCGACCTGCGGCTCGTGCCGGTCGCCCTCGCCGCGTGGGTCGCGGCGGGTGTCGCGACGCATCTGCCGGCGGCGTCGCCGGGCATCGCCGCGGGACTGTGGGCGCTCGCTGCCGGGCTGCTGGCGGTCGCGTCGCGGACGCCGGGACGACGGCGCGCGGACGCGGCCCTGGCGGCCGTGGCCCTCGCGTGTGCGGCCGCGGTCGCGAGCCACGTGGCGCTCGCGCAGCCGGCGCGCGCGGCGGCATCCGCTCTGGAGGTCGACGGCGGGCGCGTGATCGCCGTGGACGCGAACGTCGTCGGCAAGGTCGAGCGCGGCGCATCCGGCTGGCGGTTCGACGCGCTCACGGAGCGGATCGCGTACGGGGACCGCGCGTTCACGGCACCCGTGCCCGTGGTCGTGCGGACCGGTGACGCACCCGCGGGCCTCGACCTGGGCGCGCGCATCCAGCTGCGGGGCACGGCCTTCCGTGCGGATGCCGGCGACCGGGCCGTGCTCGTCATCCGGGCGGGCCCGGGCCTCCGGCTGCGGGCGCCGCCGGCCGGCGTGCTCGCGGCGGCCGCCGAACTCCGTGGCGGCCTGCAGGAGACCGTCGCGGGTCTGCCGCAGCCGGCGGCCGGGCTCATCGCCGGCCTCGCGGTCGGCGACACGTCGGCGGTCACCGCGGACCTCGACACCGCCATGAAGACGGCATCCCTGTCGCATCTGACGGCGGTCTCCGGCGCGAACTGCGCGCTCGTCGTCGGGCTCGCCTTCGCCGCCGCGGCGCTCACCGGCGCCTCACGCGGTCTCCGGGTCGCGGCCGGAGTCGCGACGCTGTCGGCCTTCGTCGTGCTCGTCTCGCCGGAGCCGAGCGTCGTGCGGGCCGGGGCGATGGCGGCCATCGCGATGCTCGGCGTGCTGCTCGGCCGGATCGGGGCGGGCATGTCGGTCCTCGCTCTCGCGATCACGGTGCTGCTGATCGTGGACCCGTGGCTCGCGGGATCGCTCGGCTTCGCGCTGTCCTCCGCCGCAACGGCGTCGCTGCTCCTGGCTGCGGGACCGCTCGCGGACGGTTTTGCCCGGTGGATGCCGCGACCGCTCGCCCTCGCGCTCGCGGTGCCGCTCGCCGCGCAGCTCGCGTGCGGGCCGCTCATCGTCCTCATCGACCCGCGGGTCGCGGTGTATGGCGTCGTGGCGAACCTGCTCGCCGCCCCGGCCGCGCCCGTCGGCACGGTGCTCGGCCTCGCGGCCTGCCTGACGGCGGGGATCCCGCTGATCGGCCCGGGGCTCGCGGCGCTCGCCTGGGTGCCCTCGGCGTGGATCGCCGGCACCGCCACCACGTTCGCGGCGCTGCCCGGCAGCAGCGCGCCCTGGCCGGAGGGGCTGCCCGGGCTCGCCCTGCTGGCGATCGTCGGCGCGTGCGCGGCGGCGCTCATCGTGCCGGGGGTGGCGCCCGCCGTGCGCCGGACGGCGGTCCTGCTGCTCGCCGCGTTCCTCGGCGTCGGCGTCGCCGCCGGGCCGGTCGCGGCGCTCATCGATCGTGTGCGCGTGCCGGCGTGGTCGATCGTGGCGTGCGACGTCGGTCAGGGCGACGCCGTGCTGCTGCGGTCGGCGGGACGGGTCGCGCTGGTCGACACCGGTCCGGACCCCGCACCGCTCGGCGCCTGCCTCGACAGGTTCGGGGTGGCCCGCATCGACCTCCTCGTGCTGACCCACTTCGACCTCGATCACCGCGGCGGGGTCGCCGCCGTCCGGGGGCGGGTCGACACGGTGCTGCACGGGCCGCCGTCGTCACCCGAGGATGTCGCCCTGCTCGCCGGCCTCTCCGACGGTGGCGCCCGGCTCGTACCCGGCCACGCGGGGGTCTCGGGGACCCTGGGCGAGGCAGGCTGGCGCGTGCTGTGGCCGCGGGCGAGGGAACAGGGCTACGGGCCGGGCAACGACGCGGGCGTCATCCTGGCCGTGGAGGGAGGCGGAATCCCCTCGACCGTGCTGCTCGGTGACCTGTCGGCATCCGCCCAGCAGGGACTCCTCGCGACAGGACGCGTGCCCCGGGGCGTGGCCGTCGTGAAGGTCGCCCACCACGGCAGCGCCGACCAGGAGCCCGCGCTGTACGCGCGCCTCGCGCCGCAGGTCGCGCTCGTGACCGTGGGGGAGAACACCTACGGACACCCGCGGGACGAGATCCTCGATGTCCTGGACGGGCTCGGCGCGACGGTGCTGCGGACCGACCGCGGCGGCGCCGCCCTCCTGTGGCGCACGGGCGAGGGCATCCACGTCTGGCGGGCCGACGCGTCCGCCGGTGTCACGGGCCGTCAGTAGGCTGGAGGGATGACGCCCGCTCCGCGCCGCCCCGCCGCGCGCACCGCCTCGGCGATCCCGCAGATCTCCTGGCGGGCCCCGCAGCCGGCGCCCATCGTGCTCGTGTCGGGCCCGGAAGAGGTCTGTGCCGAGCGTGCGACGGCCGGCATCCGCGAATTCCTCCGTGCGGAGGATCCGAGCCTCGAGGTCTCCGACCTCCGCGCCGACGACTACGCACCCGGGTCGCTCTTCGCCGTCACGTCGCCCTCGCTGTTCGCCGAGCCGCGGCTCGTCCGCGTCACGGGTGTGGAGAAGTGCAGTGACGCGTTCCTGACCGAGGCGCTCGCGTATCTGGAGTCACCGCAGGACGGAGCGACCGTCGTGCTCCGCCACACGGGCGCGAGCGTGCGGGGCAAGAAGCTCCTGGATGCCATCCGGTCGGGCACCGGCGGCGGCGTGGAGATCGCGTGCCCGGCCATCAAGCGCGACTCGGACAAGTTCGACTTCGCCGCGGGGGAGTTCAAGGCCGCGCAGCGCCGCATCGCTCCCGCCGCCCTCCGCGCGCTCGTCTCCGCGTTCGCGGACGATGTGACCGAGCTCGCCGCGGCCTGCCAGCAGCTCATCTCCGACGTCTCCGGCGACATCGGCGAGGACGTCGTGCAGCGGTACTACGGCGGCCGGGTCGAGGCATCCGCGTTCACCGTCGCCGACACGGCCATCGCGGGTCGTTACGGCGAGGCGCTCATCGCGCTGCGGCACGCCCTCGCCAGCGGCGCCGACCCGGTCCCGCTCGTCGCGGCGATCGCCTCCAAGCTGCGCACGATGGCGCGGGTCGCCGGCTCCCGCGAGCCCGCCCGCGAACTCGCGTCGCGTCTCGGGCTCAAGGACTGGCAGGTCGACCGCGCGCGACGCGACCTCGCCGGCTGGTCGGAGGCGTCCCTGGGCATCGCGATCCAGGCCGCGGCACGCGCCGACGCCGAAGTGAAGGGCGCCTCGCGCGACCCCGTGTTCGCGGTCGAACGCCTCGTCACGGTCATCGCGACCCGCGCGCCGTACGGCGCCTGACCGCGCACACCGTCCGCGCGAGCCCGGCGCGGGTCGCGCCCGGGAACGACGAAGGCCCGCCCCCGGAGGGGCGGGCCTTCGTGACAGACGAGGCTCAGAGAGCGGCGACCTGCTTCGCGATCGCCGACTTGCGGTTCGCAGCCTGGTTCTCGTGGATGACGCCCTTGCTCACGGCCTTGTCGAGCTTCTTCGATGCCTGGGCGAGAGCCTTCTCGGCGGCGGCCTTGTCGCCGGCGGCGATGGCCTCGCGGGTGCGGCGCACCTCGGTCTTCAGGCCGCTCTTGACGGCCTTGTTGCGCTCGTGCGCCTTCTCGTTGGTCTTGTTGCGCTTGATCTGCGACTTGATGTTCGCCACGTTCGACGTATCTTTCGTTCGGAGTTATCGATGGATGTGCCGAGAGACAAGAGAGGGCTGTCGCACGGCGGTCGTGTGAGAGAGGAGCCCACACGCAAGCCAATCACCGAGTCTATCAGGTTTCGCTCCGACGGCCGTGCCGCGGCGCCCGTCGACATCGGGTCGGGCATGATCGATCCTGCCGGATCCGGCCCGTGACGAAGGAGCACCGTGGCATCCTCCCCGCCGCCCGCACGCGTCAGCGCCCGGTGGTTCTCGTTGTTCGCCCTCGCATGGCTTGCGATCTGGGCCGTGCAGCTGACGCCGCTGCAGCTTCTCATCCCGCTCCAGCTGGACACGCCCGGGGGAGAGGGCGAATGGATCGGCGGCGTCGTGGTTTCGGGGCTCGTGCTGGGCGTCGGGGGGCTCGTGGCCCTGCTCGCGACGCCTCTCGCCGGTCACCTGTCCGACCGCACCGGCTCGCCCCTCGGCCGCCGGCGGCCGTGGGCACTCGCGGGCACGGCGCTCATGACCGTGTCGCTCATCGGAACGGCGTTCGCCTCGGGCCCGCTCGCGGTGGGCCTCGGCTGGACCGGTCTGTCCCTGGGGGTGGCGATCTCCTCGGCCGCGTTCACCGCCCTCATCGCCGATCAGCTCTCCGACCAGCGCGGCGCGGCCTCCGCGGTCGTCGGGTCCACGCAGGCCGTCGGGCTCATCGTGGGCGTCGGGACGATCGCGCTCCTCGACCTCGACGTGACGGGCGGGTACCTCGTGCTCGCCGCGCTCGTCGCGGTCTCCGGAGCGGCGGCGGCTCTGCTGCTGCCCGACCCCGCTCGCGGCATCGCCCTGCCCACGCGGCACGAGCCGCCCGCCGCGCGCTGGGCGGTGCTCCGCAACCGCGACTTCACCTGGATGCTAGGCGGGCGTTTCGTCGTCAACCTGGGCAACGCGCTCGGGACGACGCTGCTGCTGTTCTTCCTGCGCTATGGCGTCGGCACCCCGGCCGCGCAGGCCGAGGACGACCTGCTGCTGCTGATCCTCGTGTACACCGTGTTCGTCGTGGCGGCCTCGGTCGTCGGCGGGCGGATCTCGGACCGCACGGGAAACCGCCGGCGGCTCGTCGTCGGGGCCGCACTCGTCCAGGCGGTCGCCGCCGCCCTTCTCGCGGCGGTGGCGACCTACCCCGTGGCGCTGGTGGCGGCGGCGATCCTCGGGGTGGGCTTCGGCGCGTTCACGTCGGTGGGCCTCGCACTCGCGACCGATCTCCTTCCCCGCGCGGAGGACCACGCGCGCGACCTCGGCCTCGTCACGGTCGCCGCCAACCTGGGCCAGCTGCTCGGCCCGCTCATCGGGGCGGCGCTGGTCGCCCTGGTCGGCGGGTTCTGGCTCCTGTTCGCGAGCGCGGCGCTGCTCTCGGTCGCGGGCGCCGTCATGACGTCCCGCGTCAGCGCCCGGCATCCATCGTCGCGAGAGCCAGATCCAGCACCGCGTTGAACACCCGCGGGCGCATCGCGGTGACGAGGTGCGTCGTGCGCGGCACCACGATGAGCTCCGAGTCGGGCACGAGCGACACGAAGAGGCGCTCGTTGACGCGCAGCTGGTCGTACTGGCCGTTGACGAACCACGTCGGCACGTCGATGCGGCGCAGCGCCGCCAGGAGATCGAGGACCGACAGGCTCGCCAGGGCGACGTCCTGCGCGTCGTACGCATAGCCGCCGGCACCGAAGTCGCCGCGCGTCTCGGGTGGCAGGGTGCCGGCCAGCACGCGGTCGGTGAACCACTGGCCGCGGCCGGGGAGCGCATTGAACCCGCGGGCGAGCGTGCGGTACGCCCGCAGCCCCAGCCCTCGGGGGATCGCGCAGCAGGAGGCGGCGATGAAGGCGTCCACGGGCGGACGCGTCTCGCGTCCGACGTACTCGATGCACAGGAGGCCGCCCATCGAATGACCGGCCAGCAGCACGCGGCCGCGTGCGGCGGCATCCTGCACTGCCGCGTCGATGGTCCGCATGGCCTCGTCGAGCGTGAACTCCTCGCCCCGCCGGGTGCCGTGCCCCGGCAGGTCCACGGCGACGGCGGGGATGCCGCGCTCTTCGAGGTGCGCGAGCTGCGCGCGCCACATCGATGCGGAGGTGCGGATCCCGTGCACCATCACGACCGAGATCGTCATGGCCTCAGCCTAGGAGGGGCGGCGCGGGCGCCGCCCCTCCCGGAGCCGGGATCAGCGAACGACCCGCACACTCACCGTGCGGCTGGAGGACCCCTCGACCGTCTGGGGGTCGCTCGGCACGAAGACGGCCGTGTACTGGTGGATGCCGCGGCTCAGGGTGCCGAGCCGGAGCGTCGCCGTGCCGGACTTCACGGTCGCCGTGCCGACGAGCGTGCCGTCGGCGCCGCCCTCGCGGAACTCCACGACACCGCTCGGGCGCCCGCCGTCCTGCGTCACGGCGGCCACGAGGGTCGTCGGGAGCAGGCGGTTGATGTGGATCGGCAGGATCGCCCACAGGCGCGTCTGCGTCTCCGCCTTCACCTGCGCGGCCTCGACCGTCAGCGGCACGGTGACGACCGTGCCGGACGGCGCGGCTGTCAGGGTGAGGGCCGCCGCGCCGGCAGGCGTGCCGGCGGGGAGCGTCACCGACACGGTGGCGGCGCCGCCCGTGACGGGGACGGACCCCAGCACGGTCTCGCCGAGCGCGACCGCCAGCGTCGTGTTCAGCGGCGCACCCCGGCTCGTGAGGTCCAGGCCCGCGACGGAGAACTGCACCGTCTCCCCGGCCCGCACGCTCTCCGGCACGCCGGCCACCTGCACGGCGCGACGGGCGAAGGAGGGCTCCAGCGGGGAGTTGTCGGCGATGTAGTCGACCCACGCCTGGTAGTCCTGCAGGCCCGTGTCGACGTAGTCGGTGCCCTGCGTGAACACGCGGAAGTTGTCTCCGCCGGTCGCCAGGAACGAGAACGTGCCGATGCGGTACTGCCCGGCCGGGTCGAGCGGCTGCCCGTCGACCGTGACCGATGTGATGCGCTGCCCCTCGGGTAGGGACGGGTCGAACGTGTAGGACACGTTGTCACTGAGCCCCAGCTGGAGGTAGGGGCGCTGCGGGATGTTCCCCGCGGCATCCCGCTGCCACTGCTGCTCGAGCATCGTGGTGAACTGCGCCCCGGTGAGCGTCACGAGGGCCAGGGTGTTGTTGAACGGCAGCACCGCGTTGGCCTGCGAGAACGAGACCGTCCCGTCCGCCATCCCCGGGATGGCCGTCGCGCCGAACTCGGCCTGCGTGTCCCACAGGTCGGCGCGCAGACCGCCCGGGTTCGTGACGCCGATCGTCGCACCGTTCGGCAGGTCGGCGAGCGAGTCGCGCAGCATGTTGCCCACCGCGTTGCCGAGCGAGGACTCCGCGGCGCGGTTGTCGCGCGTGCCGCCCGTGTAGACACCGTCGACGTACGATCCGCCGCTGAAGGCCGTCGTGATGTCGCCGCCGACCTCGCCGATGGCCGTGTTGCCGATCTCGGCGGCGTCGGCCAGGGCCTTCTTCACGATCTCCGAGACGGCCGCGACGCGGTCGTACTGGGCGATGAGCGTGGCGTCGTCGGTCGTGGTGCGGTTGACGTTGCGCTCGGTGTGCGCCGTGATCTCGCCGGTGGCCGGGTCGACCGTCAGCGTGATCTCGCCGATCCGCGCGCCGTACGAGCCGGTCTGGACGACGGGCCGCGTGCGGTCCGTGCCGGGGATCGGCGCCGACCACGCGTACTCCTTGTGCGTGTGGCCGGTGAAGATCGCGGCGACCTCGGGGGAGGTGTCCTCGATGAGGGAGGCGAAGGGCCCGCCGGCGGCGATCTCCTCCTCGAGCGTCGCGCCGTCCGAGGTGCCGGCCCCGGCGCCCTCGTGGTACAGCGCGATGAGCACGTCCGCCTCGCCGTTCGCGGCGTCGCCGTCGGTCAGCTGCGCCGACACGCGGTTCACGGCCTCGACGGGGTCGCCGAAGGCGAGGTCGACGATGCCGGCCGGGGAGACGAGCGAGGGGGTCTCCTCGGTGACGGCGCCGATGACGCCGACCGTGAGGCCGCCGGCATCCAGCAGCGCGTACTCGTCGAGCGCGGGCGTCTCGGTGCCCGCGAGGTACACGTTGGCACCCAGCTGTGGCGCGTCGAACGCGTCGGACACGCGGCCGGACAGGTCGGCCCACCCGCGGTCGAACTCGTGGTTGCCGACGGCGGATGCCTGCAGGCCGAGCGCGTTGAGCACATCGATGGTCGGCTGGTCCTTGGCGACCGCCGACGGGAACAGCGACGCGCCGATGTTGTCGCCCGCGGAGAGGAACAGCACGGGACCGGATGCGGCGTCCCGCAGCTGCTCGACCGTTCCGGCGAACTTCACGGTGTTGTTGTCGATGCGGCCGTGGAAGTCGTTGATGCCCAGCAGCGTCAGGGTGACCGGCGCCGCGTCGGCGTCGAGGCCCACGAGCACGGGGTCGTGGTCGCTCGAGCGGTAGACGTCGGCCGCGTAGAACTCGGCACCGTGCGAACGGAACCGGCTGTACTCCAGCGCCACCGACTCGCCCGAGTTGATGTTCCAGACGTCGGCGCCGGTGGCCCGGTCGCGCGCCGCCTGGTTCAGCAGCACGTGGTCGAGCGACCCGGACAGGCCGGAGAAGCTGTACGACTGCGTCGGGACGTCGAAGGCCTGCTCCGCGTCGGCGTAGCCGGCGTCGTAGAGCACCTGCAGCGGGTCCTCCTGACCGTACGAGTTGAAGTCGCCGACGAGGGCGACGGCGTCCACATCGCCGCGGATGGTCGACACCCAGTCGCGCAGCGCCGTCGCCTGGCGGACGCGGGACTCGTTGGACGAGCCCTGCCCGTCGCCGGCGTCGGCGTCGCCGGGCCACGGCCCGGCGGATCCCTTGGACTTGAAGTGGTTCACGACGAACAGCAACGGCGCGCCGCCGCCCGCGGGTTCGAAGACCTGCGCGATGGGCTCGCGGGCGTTGCCGAACGCCTCGCCGGCGCCGCTCTGGTCGCCGAGCGCGCGCGCCGCGCCGACCGGGCTGACGGCGGCGGGCTGGTAGATGATCGCGTTCGTGATGACGTCCTGCTCGGACACGTCCGGCAGGTCGGCCGACGAGGGGACGTACGCCCACGTGCCGGCACCGGCCGCGGCGTTGAGCGCGGCGACCAGGGTCGCGGTGGCCTCGTCGGCCTGTTCGCCGAGGGCCGCGGAGTTCTCGATCTCCATGAGGCCGACGACGTCGGCATCCAGCGCCCGGATGGCCGCGACGATCTTGTCCTGCTGGCGCGTCAGGTCGGCGGCGTCCCACGCCCCGCGCTGGTCGCACCCGTCGCGGACCGTCACCCCGTCGCCGAGGCGGTCGGTGTACGCGACGCACGAGGCGTCCTCGTTCCCGAGGGTCGTGAAGTAGTTGAGGACGTTGAACGAGGCGATGGACAGATCGCCGCCGACGGCGTCGGGAGCCGGTGTCCGCGGGTTCGCGAACGCGACCCCGTCCGCCCCGGTGCCGTCGCCGACGAGCGGGGTCGTGGGGTTCAGCTTCCAGGCGTTGTTGCGGTAATCGACGATCACGGGTGCCGCGAAGGTGAGCGAGGCGCCGACGACGACCGGTTCGGTGAGCGAGACGTAGGCCGGGATGAGGGCGCTGTTCGCGGCGCTCAGGTAGTTGATCGTCGTGCCATCGTCGAGGGTGACGGCGCGGGCGGCGTTGTCTGCGGCGATCGCGGCGGCCTCCGGGGTGCCGGGGCGCGCGGCGTCGGTGGGCTGACGCAGGGGAGTGGTGCCCGCCGCGAGCCCGACCTCGCCGTACTGGTTGGTGGCGTAGGTGTTGCTCACCGTGAACGCGCCCTGCGGCTGCACGAGCATCGACTCCAGGGCCTCCCGCTCGGCAGGGGTGGCCGGCCAGGGGACGGTCGCGGGGATCGGAGCCGCGGCGTCAGCGATCTTGGTCGCGCCGCCGGCGGCGACGGTCAGCTCGGTGAGGCCGCTGAACTCCGAGACGACACCGGTCACCTCGACCGTGTCGCCGAGCGCGACCTCGCCGACGGCGCCGGGCGCGTAGACGAAGAGGGCATCGGATGCCGTGTGCGCCGCGTCGAGCGCGCCGCCGGTGCCGGGTGTCTGGATGACGTACCCGTTGAAGCCGCCCTGCGGGTAGTGCGCCGTGACGACTCCCGTCGTGGTCACGGTCGCGCCGGCCAGCGGCGACGCGTCGCCGGTGCCCTGGATCTCGGCGATCGTGGCGGTCGTCGGCTCGGGTTCGGGGTCTCCGCCGCCGTCGCCCAGGGCCGTCGGGGTGGGCGCGCCGAGGGTGAAGTCCGCCGCGTTGTCGGCGGTGTTCGTGAACGCCGCGTCGCGGGCGATGCTGCGGGCGTTGTCGGTGCGGGGAGCCGCCGCCGAGCCGGCGAACGCGTTCGCGCTGCCCCAGCCGACCAGGTCGACGACCTGCTCGAGCGCGGCCACGCCGGTCGCGCCGGCGAGCGCGGTCTGGGCCGACACGAGCGCGACCTTGCCCTCCGAGCCGCTCATCGCGATCGTGCCTTCGACGTCCGGGGTGAAGGCGGGCAGGGCGGTGTTGGCCCCGGTCGCCTGCCCGATCAGGAGCTGCTCACCCGCCGGGAGCGTCACGCCCGTGAGGTTCGTGACCTGCCAGGAGGTGCCCGACGCCGAGGCGTACTGCACGCTGTAGGCGCCGAGGTCGACGGCCGTGTCGCCGACGTTCGCGAGCTCGATGAAGTCCCGGTTCCAGGCGGCTCCGCTGTTGCCGCCGCCGCCGTAGACCTCGCTGATGACGATGTCGGCATCGGGGCTGACGGCCGCGACGGCGACGCTCGGGGTGAGCGCGATGCCGGCGGATGCCGTGATGGTGGCGGCGAAGATCGCGCCCAGCCGAAGTCGGGCCGGGCGCGCGGAGGGGCGGTCGGTGTGCTGCGTCACAGTGTGTGTTCTCCCGTGCGGCTCGGGCGCGTGAGGGTTTCGCGCAGAATCCGTCCGCAACACCGAGCATTCGGTGCAACCGGCCCGTTCGACAAGTGACAGATCGGTTAACTCTTTCTCATCGAACCCGTTCTGGCGTGTCACGCTCGGGACCCCGTATGGTTCACCGCTCGCGGACGCCGCCGCGCAGCATCCCGCTTCCCCGCCGGTAGACTTCACGGGACATGTCACCCCGTGCCCTGAAGCCTCTCGAGCCGTCTGCGACCCCTCCTGAGCTGATCCGCAATTTCTGCATCATCGCCCACATCGACCACGGCAAGTCCACGCTGGCCGACCGGATGCTGCAGATCACCGGCGTGGTCTCCGACCGCGACATGCGCGCGCAGTACCTGGACCGCATGGACATCGAGCGCGAGCGCGGCATCACGATCAAGTCGCAGGCCGTGCGGATGCCGTGGACGACGCCGGAGGGCACCTTCGCGCTGAACATGATCGACACGCCCGGGCACGTGGACTTCACCTACGAGGTGTCGCGCTCGCTCGCCGCCTGCGAGGGCGCCATCCTGCTGGTCGACGCGGCGCAGGGCATCGAGGCCCAGACGCTCGCGAACCTGTACCTGGCACTGGAGAACGATCTGCAGATCATCCCGGTGCTGAACAAGATCGACCTGCCGGCAGCCGACCCGGAGAAGTACGCGAAGGAGCTCGCCGGTCTCATCGGCGGACGTCCCGAAGACGTCCTGCGGGTCAGCGGCAAGACCGGCATGGGGGTCGAGGAGCTCCTCGACCACGTCGTCGCGCAGATCCCGGCTCCCCAGGGCGACCCGGACGCCCCGTCCCGCGCCATGATCTTCGACTCGGTCTACGACGCGTACCGCGGCGTCATCACGTACGTCCGCATGATCGACGGGTCGCTGAAGCCGCGCGAGCGCATCCAGATGATGTCGACCCGCGCGGTGCACGAGCTGCTCGAGATCGGCGTGTCCTCGCCCGAACCCGTTCCCACGAAGGGTCTCGGGGTCGGCGAGGTCGGCTACCTCATCACGGGCGTGAAGGACGTGCGGCAGTCGAAGGTCGGCGACACCGTGACGAACGCGGCGAAGCCGTCGTCCTCTCCGCTGCCGGGCTACACCGACCCGAAGCCGATGGTCTTCTCCGGGCTGTACCCGATCGACGGCAGCGACTACCCCGTGCTCCGCGAAGCGCTCGACAAGCTCAAGCTGTCCGACGCGTCCCTGAACTACGAGCCGGAGACCTCCGTCGCCCTGGGCTTCGGGTTCCGCTGCGGGTTCCTGGGTCTGCTCCACCTGGAGATCGTGACGGAGCGCCTGGAGCGCGAATTCGGTCTCGACCTCATCTCCACCGCGCCGTCGGTGACCTACGAGGTCGTCACCGACGACAAGAAGACCTTCACCGTCACCAACCCCAGCGAGTTCCCGTCCGGGACGAAGATCTCCAGCGTCACGGAGCCGATGGTCAAGGCCGCGATCCTCGCGCCCAAGGACTACGTCGGCACGATCATGGAGCTCTGCCAGTCGCGTCGCGGCACACTGCTGGGCATGGAGTACCTCGGCGAGGACCGCGTCGAGATCCGCTACAGCATGCCGCTCGGCGAGATCGTCTTCGACTTCTTCGACCACCTGAAGTCCAAGACCGCCGGCTACGCGTCGCTGGACTACGAGCCGAGCGGCGACCAGGAGGCCGATCTCGTGAAGGTCGACATCCTGCTGCAGGGCGAGCCCGTCGACGCGTTCAGCGCGATCGTGCACCGCGACAAGGCCTACGCGTACGGCGTGCTCATGACCGAGCGCCTGAAGAAGCTCATCCCGCGCCAGCAGTTCGAGGTGCCCATCCAGGCCGCCATCGGCGCCCGCATCATCGCCCGCGAATCGATCCGCGCCATGCGCAAGGACGTCCTCGCCAAGTGCTACGGCGGCGACATCAGCCGCAAGCGCAAGCTGCTGGAGAAGCAGAAGGAGGGCAAGAAGCGCATGAAGATGGTCGGTCGCGTCGAGGTCCCCCAGGAGGCGTTCATCGCCGCCCTCTCCGGCGACGTCGAGAGCAAGGACAAGAAGTAGGCTGGAGCCCATGCGCCGCGGGAGCTTCCAGGACGGGACAGTGGACTACGCCGCCGTCGGGGCGACTCAGGCGGCCGACCTCATGGGCTACCCGCCCGAGAAGAGCGTCCCCGCCGAGGCCTCCTGGCGGATCGGCAGCGGCCAGGCCCGGTTCGCCTCGTCCGCCGACGCCCTCCTGGCCTGGAGCGCCCTGCGCGGCGCGGGTCTGGAACTGACCGACGTGCGCCCGGCCGCCGGGCCGATGTACTCCGGCGTCAGCTTCGATGCCGAGGGCAACCCGCTCGTGCCGAGCCGGATGGAGGCGGACCAGCGCTTCGACGCCGACGGGACGCCCTATGTCGCGGCGGGGACGACGATCCGCGTGCACGGGCGTGTCAAGGCGATGCGCGCCGACGCCGAGCTGCGGGTCATCTACGTCATCGAGGAGCCGCGGCGGGTCGGGTTCGCGCTCGGCACCGTGTCCGACTCGGTCGTCAGCGGCGAGGAGTCGTTCCTCGTCGACTGGCGCGACAACGATGAGGTGTGGTTCACGGTGCGGGCGTTCGACCGTCCCGTCGCGCCGCTCTACCGGCTCCTGCCGCCCCTGACCAAGCGGCGCCGCCGGGAACTCTTCCAGGGGTACCTGCGCGCGATCTCGCCGCTGTACGCCACCCCCGCCTGATGGGCGCCGCGCTCCCCGTCGGCGATCCCGCCCCGCGCGACGGCGCACTGCCGGCCGACATCGCACCGTCACCGGAGACCGACTTCGGCGTGTACCTGCATGTGCCGTTCTGCCGCGTACGGTGCGGCTACTGCGACTTCAACACCTACACGGCCACCGAACTGCGCGGCGCACGGCAGGACGCGTACGCGGACGAGGTGCTGCACGAGGTCGCGCTGTCGCGGCGGGTCCTCGCCGAGCGCGGACCGCTCCGGCCCGCCCAGACCGTCTTCTTCGGCGGCGGGACCCCGACCCTCCTGCCCCCCGGCGACCTCGCCCGGATGCTCACCGGCGTCCGGGAGACGTTCGGTCTCGCCGACGGCGCCGAAGTGACGGTCGAGGCCAATCCGGACACCGTCACCGACGCCGTGGCCGCCGAGCTCGCCGCCGCCGGGGTCACGCGGCTGTCGATCGGGATGCAGTCCGCCGTGCCGCACGTCCTCGCCGTCCTGGACCGCACCCACGACCCGGCCCGGGTCACGACCGCGGTCGCCGCGGCGCGCCGCGCGGGCCTGGACGTCAGCGTCGACCTCATCTACGGGTCGCCGGGGGAGTCCCTTTACGACTGGCGACGATCGGTCGATGCCGCGCTGGCCCTCGCGCCGGACCATATCTCGGCGTACGCGCTCATCATCGAGGACGGCACGAGGCTCGAGCGGCAGATCCGCCGCGGGGAGGTGCCCGCGCCGGACGACGACCTGCAGGCCGACATGTACGAGCTCGCGGACGACCTGCTCGCCGCGGGCGGCTACGGCTGGTACGAGGTGTCCAACTGGGCCAGGGATGAGCGGCACCGGTCGCGCCACAACCTCGCGTACTGGCGGGGGACCGACTGGTGGGGCTACGGTCCCGGCGCGCACAGCCACGTCGGGGGGCTCCGCTGGTGGAACGTCAAGCACCCTGCCGCCTACGCGCAGCGTCTCGCCGCCGGGGAGTCGCCCGCGGCCGGACGGGAGCGCCCCGACGAAGCCGCCCGTCGCCTGGAGACCGTGCTGCTGCGCTCGCGCATCGCCGAGGGCCTTCCCGTGTCGGAGGTCACCGGCGAGGGTCGCCGGGCCGTCGCCTCCCTCATCGCCGACGGGCTCATCGACGGGGCGGCGGCCGTGCACGGCCGCATCGTCCTGACCCGGCGCGGCCGGCTCCTCGCCGACGCCGTCGTCCGGGCGCTGACCGTCTGACCTCTCCGGAGGGGCATCCGTCCGCGCGGCGGGATAGAATTGGCACTCCAGGATCACGAGTGCCAGCGAGGAGGGACCATGGTCTCCGAACGAGGTCTGCAGGTCCTCCGCGCGATCGTGCAGGACTACGTCGACACGCGCGAGCCCGTCGGCAGCAAGGCGATCGTCGACCGCCACCACTTCGGCGTCTCGGCGGCGACGATCCGCAACGACATGTCGCTGCTCGAGGACGAGGAGCTCATCGCCGCCCCGCACACGTCGTCGGGGCGCATCCCCACCGACAAGGGCTACCGCGTCTTCGTCGACCATCTCGCCGAGCTCCGTCCGCTCACCGGCGCGCAGCGCGCCGCGATCTCCTCGTTCCTCGAGGCTCCTGTCGACCTCGACGACCTCCTCGTGCGCACCGTCCGGTCGCTCACCCAGCTCACCGGCCAGGTCGCCATCGTGCAGTACCCGTCCTTCGCGCGCGCGAGCGTCTCGCACGTCGAGTTCGTCCATCTCGGCGGGACACGCGTCGTCGTCATCGTCGTGACCGACACCGGCCGGGTCTCGCAGCGCGTCGCGTTCCTCCCGTTCGAGCCCGACGAGGACGAGACCCTCGCGGTCAAGGCGCAGGTCGCGTCTCTCGTGACCGGGAAGAGCGTGCGCGACGCCGCGCAGGCCGTGACCGACCTGCTCGCCGTCGAGGGCGCCGGCGACCGGCGTGACCTCGCGCTGCGCACGGTCGCGCGAATCGTCTCCGAGGAGCTCGACGAATTCCGGCAGGACCGCCTCGTCATGGCCGGAGCCGCGACGCTCGCGCGACGGGAGAACGACTTCCGCGGCAGCATCTATCCGCTTTTGGAGGCCATCGAGGAGCAGGTGACCCTGCTACGGCTCATGAGCGAGATGGTCGCCGACGACAAGGGGCTCTCGGTGTCCATCGGGCAGGAGAACGAGTCGTTCGGGCTCTCCGAAGCGTCCGTCCTCGCGAGCGAGTACGACCCCACCGGCTCGCGGGCGCGCGTCGGCATCCTCGGCCCCACCCGCATGGACTATCCCACCAACCTCGCGGCGGTCCGCGCCGTCGCGCACTATCTCAGCCGACTGCTCGACGAAGACGAGCGGTCCCGCTGAACGACGCATACGCGCCCTCGCGGGCGCCCAGGAAAGGCGATTGTGGCTGATCACTACGAGGTACTCGGCGTGTCGCGAGATGCGACCCCCGACCAGATCAAGAAGGCGTACCGGCGGCTCGCCCGCGAACTGCACCCGGACGTGAACCCGGGCGCGGACGCCTCCGAGCGCTTCAAGCTCGTGACGCACGCCTACGACGTGCTCAGCGACCCGGAGCAGCGGCAGCGCTACGACATGGGCGGCGACAACAGCCCGTTCGGCGGGGCGCAGGGCTTCGGCGGCTTCGGGGACATCTTCGAGACGTTCTTCGGCGGAGGCGGGGGAGGGCGTGGGGGACGCCCCCGCTCGCGCCGCGAGCGCGGCCAGGACGCCCTCGTGCGCGTCACGCTGGACCTCGGCGACATCGTCTTCGGCGCGCACCGCGACATCGAGGTCGACACCGCCGTCCTCTGCGAGACGTGCCAGGGCTCGTGCTGCCAGCCGGGCACGCAGCCGGTCACGTGCGACATCTGCCACGGCTCCGGTCAGGTGCAGCGCACGGTCCGCAGCCTCCTCGGCAACGTGGTCACGTCGCAGCCGTGCACGACCTGCCAGGGCTACGGCACGACGATCCCGTACCCGTGCGCATCGTGCCAGGGCCAGGGGCGCGTCCGCTCGCGCCGCACCGTGTCCGTCGACATCCCCGCCGGCGTCGAGTCGGGCCTGCGCCTGCAGCTGCCGGGCTCCGGGGAGGTCGGCCCCGCCGGCGGCCCGAACGGCGACCTCTACCTCGAGGTCACCGTGGCGGCGCACGAGACGTTCAGCCGTGACGGCGACGACCTGCTCGCGACCCTCGAGGTCTCGATGCCCGACGCGATCCTCGGCACCACGACCCGCATCGCGTCGCTCGACGGCGATGTGGACCTCGAGGTGCGTCCCGGCATCCAGTCCGGCGACGTCCTGACGATCAAGGGCCGCGGCATCACCCCGCTGCGCGGCACGCAGCGCGGCGATCTTCGCGTCGGCATCCAGGTGGTCACGCCCACGCGGCTCGACGCCAAGCAGCGGGCCCTCATCGAGGACTTCGCGAAGAAGTCGAAGGCCCCGGCTCCCCGCCTCGCGGAGTTCCACCAGGGGATGTTCTCCAAGCTCCGCGACCGGTTCCGGAACGGCTGAGCCGTGGCGCTGCACTTCCTCGTGGAGGATGCCGGCGACATCCCGGTGGGCGGCGAGGTCGTCCTCACCGGCGCTGAGGCGCACCACGCCGCGGCGGTCCGCCGCGTCCGCGTCGGCGAGGAGGTCACGGTCGGTGACGGGCGCGGCGTCCGGCTCAGCGGCGCCGTCGAGGAGGCCACACCCGCGCGGGTGACCGTGCGGGTCACCGCTCGCACGGTCACCGAGCCGCCGCGTCCGCGGCTCGTGCTCGTCCAGGCGCTCGCGAAGGGCGACCGCGACGAGCTCGCGGTGCAGGCGGCCACCGAGCTCGGCGTCGACGAGATCGTGCCGTGGCAGGCGGCGCGCAGCGTCTCGCGCTGGGATGCCGCGAAGGCCGCCAAGGGCGTCGCCCGGTGGAGCGCGATCGTCCGGGAGGCCGCGAAGCAGGCGCACCGGCTCTGGGTCCCCGAGGTGACGTCGCCCGTCACGACGCGCCAGCTCGCGGCGCGCGCGGCGCAGTCGCGGATGCTGATCCTCGAGCCGACCGCCGAAGCGGCGCTGTCCGCCCTCGACCTCACCGCCGGCGACGGCGACCTCGTCCTCGTCGTCGGTCCGGAGGGCGGCATCGCACCCGAGGAGCTCACGGCGCTCACCGCCGCCGGCGCCACGCTCGTGCGGCTCGGCGAGACGGTGCTGCGCACGTCCACCGCAGGACCCGCGGCCCTCGCCGTCGCCAGCGTCCGCCTCGGCCGGTGGTGAACGCCGCTGGCTAGACTGGGCACATGAGCGAACCGTCGATCTTCACGCGCATCCTGCAGGGGGAGATCCCCGCCGAGATCATCGCCGAGACCGAGAACGCCTTCGCCATCCGCGACATCCATCCGCAGGCTCCCGTGCACCTGCTCGTGATCCCCAAGTCCGAGCAGTACCGCAACGTGGTCGAGCTCGCCGCAGGCGACCCCGACCTCCTCGCAGAGCTCGTCGGTCTCGCGAACTCGGTGGCCGCCGAGCACGCCGACGGCGACTTCCGCCTCATCTTCAACACCGGCCCCGGCGCCGGACAGACCGTCTTCCATGTGCACGCCCATGTGCTCGGTGGAGGCCTTCCCGAAGGGAGCCTCGGTGGCTGATGCCCCCGAACCCACCGTCGAGCTGATCTACGCCGACGGCGTCGCGATGGTCCAGCTCCTCGGACCCCAGGATCGACTCCTGCGGGCCGTCGAGCGGGAGCACCCGTCGGTACAGGTGCACGTCCGCGGCAACGAGATCACGCTCAGCGGCGAACCCGCCGCCGTCGCCGCCGCGCGCACGCTCGTCGAGGAGCTGATCTCGCTCGCGCGGGCCGGACAGGGCCTCGACCCGTCCGACGTCCGCGCGTCCACCCGCATCCTCGAATCCGGGCAGCGCCCGTCAGAAGTGCTGGGCGAGGCCATCCTGTCCTCGCGCGGGAAGATCATCCGCCCGAAGACGCTCGGCCAGAAGAACTACGTCGACGCGATCGATGAGAACACGATCGTCTTCGGCATCGGCCCGGCCGGCACCGGCAAGACCTACCTCGCGATGGCGAAGGCGGTGCAGGCGCTGCAGCGCAAGGAGGTCAACCGCATCATCCTCACGCGGCCCGCCGTCGAGGCGGGGGAGCGGCTGGGGTTCCTGCCCGGAACCCTGACCGACAAGATCGACCCCTACCTGCGGCCGCTGTACGACGCGCTCAACGAGATGATGGATCCGGAGCTCGTCCCCAAGCTCATGGCCTCCGGCACGATCGAGGTCGCGCCGCTCGCGTACATGCGCGGACGCACGCTGAACGACTCGTTCGTCGTCCTCGACGAGGCGCAGAACACGACGCCCGAGCAGATGAAGATGTTCCTCACCCGGCTCGGCTTCGGCACCCGGATGGTCGTCACCGGCGACATCACGCAGGTGGACCTGCCGCAGGGCTCCTCGGGCCTCCGGCTCGTGACGCGCGTGCTCAAGGACATCGACGACATCCACTTCGCCATGCTCACGAGCGACGACGTCGTCCGGCACACCCTCGTCGGTCGCATCGTCGACGCGTACAGCGTGTACGACGAGCAGCGGCTGGCGTCCCGCCGGGAGCGCGACGAGGCCACCGAGTTCGCGAACCGCGCCGAGCGCCGTTCCCACGTGCGGCCGAGCGGCCCGCGCGACCATCTGCCCAAGCGAGGACGTTCATGACGATCGAGATCACCAACGAGTCGGGCGTCGCGATCGACGAGACGGTGCTGCTGCGGCTCACCGAGCACAACCTCGGCGAGCTCAACGTGAGCCCCGACGCCGACGTGGCGCTCCTCCTGGTCGACGAGGGCGCGATGGAGTCGCTGCACGTGCAGTGGATGGACGAGCCCGGCCCCACCGACGTGCTGAGCTTCCCGATGGACGAGCTCCGCCCCGGTACGGAGGAGGCGCCGACCCCGGCCGGCCTCCTCGGCGACATCGTGCTCTGCCCGCAGGTCGCGGAGACGCAGGCGCAGGGCGCCGGCCACTCGACGCTCGAGGAGCTCATCCTGCTGACGACGCACGGCCTCCTGCACCTGCTCGGCTTCGACCACGCCGAGCCGGAAGAGGAACGCGAGATGTTCGCGCTGCAGCGGCAGCTCATCGCGGCGTTCCATGCGTCCGAGCGACGCCGTCGCGCATGACCGCATTCCTCCTCCTCTTCGCCGCCGTCCTCCTCGTCGCGCTCGGCGGGCTCATGGCGGCACTCGACGCCGCGCTCGGCGTCACCTCCCGCCTGGACGTCGCCGAACTGTCGCTGAGCGGACGCAACCGCTCGTCGCTGTCGAAGATCGCCGGCGACCCGGAGGCGCACGGCAACGCCGTCGTCTTCATCAGGATCCTCGCCGAGACGACGGCCGCCGTGCTCGTCACGGTCGCCTTCACGCTGCTGTTCCGCAACATCTGGTGGGCCATGCTCGCCGCCGCGGTCCTCATGTCGATCGTGTCGTTCGTCCTCGTCGGCGCGAGCCCCCGCAGCGTCGGCCGGCAGCACGCGAAGGGCCTCCTGCGTGCATCTGCGCCCATCATCCGCGGCGCGCGCATCGTGCTGGGACCCCTCGCCCACCTCCTCGTGATCCTCGGCGACCGGCTGACCCCCGGCATCCGCCGCAGCACCTCCTTCGCCTCGGAGGAGCAGCTGCTGAGCATGGTCGACGAAGCCGCGTCGCAGGCGCTCATCGAGGAGGACGACCGCGAGCTCATCCACTCGGTGTTCGACTTCACCGACACGATCGTCCGCTCCGTCATGGTGCCGCGCACCGACATGGTGACGATGGATGCCGCGGCGACGACGCAGGAGGCGATGCAGCTCTTCCTCGACAAGGGCGTCTCGCGCATCCCGGTCGCCGACGGCGACGCCGATGACATCAGCGGTGTCGTCTACCTCAAGGACCTCGTGCAGTTCGCGTACCGCGACGAGCGCGCCTGGCGCGGCGTGCCGGTGCTGCAGATCGCCCGGCCGGCCGTCTTCGTCCCGGAGTCGATGAAGGCCGAGACGCTCCTGCAGCAGATGAAGCGCGACGCCGTGCACGTGTGCCTCGTCGTGGACGAGTACGGCGGCGTCTCGGGACTCGTGACCCTCGAGGACCTCATCGAGGAGCTCGTGGGCGACATCGCCGACGAGTACGACCCGCGCTCCAGCGAGGTCGTCGACCTCGGCGGGGGGCGCTACCGCGTGAGCACCCGCCTGGGCCTGGACGAAGTGGGCGATCTGTTCAACATCGAGCTGGACGACGAGGACGTGGACTCCATCGGCGGCCTGCTCGGCAAGGTGCTCGGCCGCGTGCCGCTGCCGGGTGTGACCGCCGAATACGGCGGGCTGCTGCTGACCGGCGGCGCGTCCCGCGGGCGCGGACGGGGCCTGGCGACCGTGTTCGTCGAACGCGCCCCCAGCCTGATCGCGCTCGAGGAGAGCACAGCCCCGCGGACGGGTGAGGTGCGCGTCCCGCGCACCGGCGAGATCCGCACCCCCAGGAAAGGCGAATGACATGAGCGAGACCCGATCCGGATTCGTCACCTTCGTGGGGCGGCCGAACGTCGGCAAGTCGACGCTGACGAACGCCCTCGTGGGGGAGAAGGTCGCCATCACGAGCGACAAGCCGCAGACGACGCGACGCGCCATCCGCGGCATCCTGAACCGCCCGGCCGGGCAGCTCGTGATCGTCGACACCCCCGGCATCCACAAGCCGCGCACGCTTCTCGGGCAGCGCCTCAACGACCTCGTCGAGCAGGTGCTCGGCGACGTCGACGCCATCTGCTTCCTCGTCCCGGCGACCGAGAAGGTCGGGCCCGGTGACCGGCGGATCGCCGCATCGCTCGACGGGTACCCGCGCGCCCGGAAGGTCGCGCTCGTCACGAAGACCGACATCGCGTCGCGGGAGCAGATCACCGAGCGGCTGCTGGAGGCGGACGCCCTCCGCGAGGACTGGGACGCCGTCATCCCCCTGTCCGCCGTCGCGGGCGAGCAGCTCGACGTGCTCGCCGACGAGCTCCTGGCCATGATGCCGGTCGGTCCCGCGCTCTACGCCGACGACATCGCCACCGACGAGTCCGTCTCCGACCGGATCGCGGAGATCATCCGCGAAGCCGCTCTGGAGGGCGTCCGCGACGAGCTGCCGCACTCCATCGCCGTGACGATCGAGGACATCGCGCCCCGCGCGGATTCCGACCTCACCGACGTATTCGCGAACATCGTCGTCGAGCGCGACAGCCAGAAGGCCATCATCATCGGCCACAAGGGCTCCCGCCTGAAGGACGTCGGCGCGCGGGCCCGCGCGGGCATCGAGCCGCTCGTCGGGACGCGCGTGTTCCTGTCGCTGCGGGTGCGCGTCGCGAAGGAATGGCAGCGCGACCCGAAGCAGCTCGGACGACTGGGGTTCTGACATGGCGCGGCAGTGGATGGCGACGACGTGGGGTGCCCCGGACGCGTGGGAGCTCCGTGAGGTCGAGGTGCCGGCGCCGCGCACCGGTGAGGTCACGATCCGGGTGCACGCCGCGGGGGTGAACCCCGCCGACGCGAAGCACGTCGCCGTCCCGCGGGACGGCGTCGACCTGCCGCTGCCGATCGGCTACGAGGTCTCCGGCGTCCTCACCGCTGTGGGTCCGGACACCCGGATCGCATCCGGTGCGGCCGCGGAGGGCGACGAGGTCATCGCGTTCCGGGTGCAGGGCGGCTACGCCACCGAGCTCACGGTGCCCGCCGACCTCGTTCTCCACAAGCCCTCGACCCTCACGCATCCCGCCGCGGCGAACCTGCTGCTGGCCGGCACGACGGCCGCGGAGATGCTCGCCGTCACCGGAGTGCAGGGCGGGGAGACGATCCTGCTGCACGCCGCATCCGGTGCCGTCGGCGTCGCCGTGCTGCAGCTCGCGGCCGTCCGCGGGGTCCGCGTCATCGGCACGGCGAGCGAGGCCGGCGCGGAGCGCGTCGCCCGCTACGGCGGGGTCCCGGTGCGATACGGGCCGGGGCTGGCAGACCGGGTGCGGGCGCTCGCCCCGCACGGCATCGCCGCAGCCCTCGACAGCGTGGGGACCGCCGAGGCGCTCGACGTGTCGATGGAACTCGTCGCCGACCGCGACCGCATCGTCACCATCGCGGATGCCGCGCGCGCCCGCCGTGACGGCATCCGCTTCATCGCGGGAGCCCTGCCGGACAGCGCGCGGTTCCGCGCCGAGGCGCGCGGGCAACTCGTCGACCTCGCCGAACGGGGGCTGCTCGAGGTGCCCGTCGCCCGCACGTACCCCCTCGCCGACGCGCGTGACGCGCTCCGTCTCCTCGCCGGCGGTCATCCGGGCGGAAAGCTCGCGCTCATCCCGTAACCCGCGGGCGATCACGTCCGCCGGCGGACCGTGTCCAGCAGACGCGTCGGCGAGGTGGTCGCGACGCGCCAACGTGGTTCCGCCTCGACCCAGACGGGCGCGAGCACCTCGGGAACACCGCGGTTCATCCGGACGTGCCAGCCGGTGCGGTCCAGATGCCGGTGATGGAACCAGCAGAGCAGGACACCGTTGTCCGTATGCGTCGCCCCGCCGCGTGCGTAGTCCGTGACGTGGTGGATCTCGCACCAGCCCGCCGGCACACTGCAGCCCGGGATGATGCAGTTGCCGTCGCGGAGCGCGATCGCCCGGCGCTGGTGGCGGTTGAAGACCCGCTCCTCGGTGCCGATGCGCTTCACCCTCCCGTCGCCGCCGAGCGCGACGCGCTGGATCACTCCTGCGCAGGCGACGTGGCGGGCCGCCGCCAGGGGTACGGCCTCATCGGCGCCGTCGATGTGCGCCCATCCGGCGCCTGCGAGCAGGTCCTCTTCCCGGACGGAGACGACGAGGGTCGGGGCGGCACCGCCGATCGTCGGAAGCAGGGCGCTGGAGGCCGCCGTGAACAGGACGGTCGCGAACGTGTCGTGCCGCTTCTGCGCCGGCGTGCGCACGTCGTCGTCCTCGCGGCCCGTCTGGTCCGACCCTTCCGGCCGGAACGTCGGCGCGGACGTGCGCGGTGAGACGATTGCGTCGTGCAGGCGCTGGAACTGCGCGGCGACCTCCACGAGCAGCGCTCCGCTGACCGGCACGACGCCGTCGCGGGCCGCGCCGAACGTGAGACCGCGGAGCCGCAGCGCCTTCTCCTCTCGGGGCTCGGCGCCGTCCTGATCGAGGGCGGCCGCCCACGCACGTGCCTGGATCCGCAGCAGATCGGCGCACGCCGGCGGTGCGCCGTCCGGGCCGGAGCCCCGGGCCTCCGCGGCGAGGATCTCGTCGGCGGCGAGGAAGTCGTCATGCCCCACGCGGCGCCGGAGTCCCCGAAGCGGATCGCCGACCGCGAGCAGGCCGTCGAGCCCCACGGCGCCCTCGAGCAGCGCAGCACGCATCGCGGGAAGTGGCGCCGGCATCGGCTCCTGCGCCAGCGACACGCCCACGCGCACGTCGTCCGCCGCGCGCCGCAGCCGGGCGGCGGTCGCGGGGCCTGCCAGTGTCGCCCGCTGGACGAGTTCCCCGACGTCATGGCATCCGTACCGCGAGGTCAGCCGCAGATCGCGATCCGCGGCGATCGAGCGCCGGTCGATCTCACCGACGGCCTCGATCAGGACGGCATCCGTCAGCCGCTGCAGCTCGGCAGCCAGGGAGAGGGCGCGCACGACATCCGCATCGGACGCTGCCAGGATGCCGCCGCCGGCGAGGCCCGCCCGCACCCGCTCGCGCGTCTGACCGATCGTGTCGGCGAGGTGCGCGAGGAGTGCCTGCATGCCTCGATTCTCGCGAGGGGGTCCGACATTCCCGGGGCGGTTTTCCCCAGATCGAGCACCAGATCGCGTGTGGCCGGGGCGGGGAACCCGCACGCGCCGCGGAAGCCGTCGCGGCGCGCGCGGGTGGGGGTCAGCCCGCGATCTCGCGGAGGGCCGACCGGATGATGACGACGTCCTTTCCGTAGTCGTCGTCGGCGGCCTTCTGCGAGGTTCCGTCGTCCCAGACGACATCCACCCACAGCCAGCCGTTCTCGGGGTAGGAGCTCAGGTACTCCGCGCCGAGCACGTCGGGGAGAGCGTCCTGGATTTCCAGAAGCTCCGCCTCGGCACCCTTGCCGGGTTTCCCGCCGGTGGGATCCGGGGTCATCATCGGGTCGTACAGCGCCAGCATGATGGGCGGCTGGGTGACGGTGAGCGTCTCGCCGTCGTACGTGCCCTGCACGGCGTAGGCGCCCCAGCGGATGTCGCCCTGGGACTCCGAGCCGTCGACGCCCTCCCAGCTCCACCCCTCGAGCGGGATGCCGCTGCACTGCGGCGGCCAGGACTCCATGACGGGGCCGACGCACAGTTCGACTGCGCCGCCGGTGTCCATGACGGTGCCCTGACCCACGACGTTGCCTTCCGGCGGCGCCGGCCACAGCGAGCCGAGGGACTGTCCGACCGGCGCGTCGGGCGAGCCGGCGGAGGGCGAGACGGTGGCGCAGGCGGACAGCGACAGCAGGGCGACGACGCCGATCGCTGATCCGACGATGAAACGACGTGGGTTCATGCCCGGGGAGTGTCCCGGCCCGCGCGATCGTCTCAGAAGTTCTCCGGTCGCGTGCGACGGGTGTAACCTGGGCGCATGCGCTTCGGCCGGCTCCTCCTTCTTAGCCGCCGCGACGAGACCTCGTTCTAGGGCCTCCCTCGTCGCGGAGCTTGTCGTCGGCCCGCATCATTCGACGAGAGTAGAAGCGACAGCATCATGGAGAACACACAGCAGCCGTCCGGCATGCCGATCCACAAGTACCGTCCGTATCACGAGCAGATCCGCGTCGACCTGCCCGACCGTACGTGGCCGAACGCCCGCATCGAGAAGGCACCGCGCTGGTGCGCGGTCGACCTCCGCGACGGCAACCAGGCCCTCATCGACCCGATGAGCCCGGAGCGCAAGCGCATCATGTTCGAACTCCTCGTGAAGATGGGCTACAAGGAGATCGAGGTCGGGTTCCCCTCGGCGAGCCAGACCGACTTCGACTTCGTCCGCCAGCTCATCGACGACGGACTCATCCCGGACGACGTGACGATCCAGGTGCTGACGCAGTCGCGTGAGCACCTCATCGCCCGCACCTACGAGGCCATCGCGGGGGCGAAGCAGGCGATCGTGCACCTGTACAACTCCACGAGCATCCTGCAGCGCGACGTCGTGTTCCGCACCGACAAGCAGGGCATCATCGACATCGCACTGGAGGGCGCGCGGCTGTGCCGCGAGTTCGAGAAGCGCATCCCCGAGACGAAGGTCTTCTACGAGTACTCCCCGGAGAGCTACACCGGCACCGAGCTGGAGTTCGCCGTCGACGTCTGCAACCAGGTGCTCGAAGTGCTCGAGCCCACTCCGGACCGCAAGGTCATCATCAACCTGCCCGCGACGGTCGAGATGGCGACGCCGAACGTCTACGCCGACTCGATCGAGTGGATGAGCCGCCACCTCGCCCACCGCGAGAACGTCATCCTGTCGCTGCACCCGCACAATGACCGCGGCACGGCGATCGCCGCCGCCGAGCTCGGCTACATGGCGGGTGCGGACCGCATCGAGGGCTGCCTGTTCGGCAACGGAGAGCGCACCGGCAACGTCGACATCGTCGCGCTCGGCATCAACATGCTGACGCAGGGCATCGATCCGCAGATCGATTTCAGCGACATCGACCACGTCAAGCGCACCGCCGAGTACTGCAACCAGCTGCCCGTGCCGGAGCGCAGCCCGTGGGCCGGTGACCTCGTCTTCACCGCGTTCAGCGGATCGCACCAGGACGCCATCAAGAAGGGCTTCGAGGCCATGGAGGCGCGCGCCGCCGCCGAGGGGGTCTCCGTCGACGAGATCGAGTGGGCCGTCCCGTACCTGCCGATCGACCCGAAGGACCTGGGACGCTCGTACGAAGCCGTCATCCGCGTCAACTCGCAGTCCGGCAAGGGCGGCGTCGCCTACCTGCTGAAGACCGACCACGCCCTCGACCTGCCGCGGAAGCTGCAGATCGAGTTCTCGGGGGTCGTGCAGGCCAAGACGGATGCCGACGGCGGCGAGGTCTCCAGCGAGCAGATCTGGGACATCTTCACCGACGAGTATCTCCCCGCCCGCGTGGACGAGGACAAGTGGGGGCGCTTCGAGCTGCTCGCGACGCGGACGAACAGCGACATGTCCGGCGACGTCTCGCTGGAGGTGACCCTGCGCGACGGCGAGGAGACGGTGCCCGCGACCGGCCACGGCAACGGCCCCATCGCGGCGTTCCTGTCGATCCTGCACGAGCGCGGCTTCGAGGTGTCGCTCTACGACTACGTCGAGCACACCCTGAGCGCCGGCGGCGACGCGCAGGCCGCCGCCTACGTCGAGCTCAACGTGGACGGTGACCGCCTGTGGGGGGTCGGGATCGACGGCGACATCTCGACGGCGAGCCTCAAGGCGATCGTCTCCTGCGTCAACCGCGCGATCCGCACGCGGGAGCGCTCCGGCGAGCTCGCCTCCGTCTGATACCGCACGCAGCGGCACCGCCTCCCTCGGGGGCGGTGCCGCTCTGTCGTGGTTTCGCGGGTCAGGGCCGGACGATCGGGATGCTCGACGTCTCCACGGCGACCTTCCGGCGGTACAGCGCCCGCTGCTCGGGTAGCGAGATGTCGAAGAGCACGGCGAGCAGACGGATGACGGTCGTCACGATGAGGCCGGCGATCGCGGCGGCCAGCAGCGGGGCGCCGAAGGCGTGGCTGAGGGCGAGGACGACGCAGCCGGCCGCGGCGGCGACCGCGTAGAGCGAGCCCACGTGCATGATCGCGACGGGCAGGCCCATGAACACGTCGCGCAGCACGCTGCCGCCGACGGCGGCGCACACGCCGACGAAGACCGCGGGCACCTCGGGCAGTCCGATCGCGAGCGCCTTGCTCGTGCCGAACGCGCCGAACAGACCGATCACGACGGCGTCGAGCGCGACGATCACGGCGTTCAGGCGCTGGAAGATGTTCGCCAGGAGCATCCCGAGGAGGGCCGCCGCGACCGCCGCCAGCAGGTACCAGTTGCTCTGCATCGTGGCGAGCTCGACGTTCAGGAGCAGGTCGCGGATGAGACCGCCGCCCATGCCCACGACGGTGCCGATGATGACGACGCCCAGCAGGTCCAGGCGGCGCTGCCCGACGAACCCGGAGGCGAAGAGCGCTCCCTGCACGCCGCCGAGGCCGACGGCGAGGAGGTCGGCCCAGAGAGGGATCAGGAAGAGCGGCTCTGTCACGCCTCCATTGTCGTCGCTGGCGGCGATAATCGAGGAGTGCCCACCTACCGCGACGAAGTCGTGGTCCTTCGCACCCACAAGCTGGGTGAAGCCGACCGCATCGTGACGATGCTCAGCCGCCGTCACGGCAAGCTGCGCGCCGTCGCGAAGGGCGTACGCCGCACGTCGTCGCGGTTCGGTGCGCGCCTCGAGCCGTTCATGGTCGCCGACGTGCAGCTGTACCAGGGCCGCTCGCTCGACATCATCCAGCAGGCCGAGTCGCTGGGTTCCTACGGTGCCGAGATCGCGGTGCACTACGACCGGTACACCGCCGCGCACGCCATGGTCGAAACGGCCGACCGGCTCAACGAGGCCGAGGCGACGCCGCAGCAGTACCTGCTGCTCGTCGGGGGCCTGCGCTCCCTCGCGCGCGGCGACCACGCCTCGCGCGCCGTGCTCGACTCGTACCTGCTGCGCGCCATGGCGCTCTCCGGCTGGGCGCCGGGGCTCGGGGACTGCGCCCGCTGCGGTGCCGTCGGACCCCACGAGTGGTTCGTCGCGCAGCTCGGCGGCACGGTGTGCAGCGCGTGCGCGCCGGTCGGGTCGGCGCGCCTGCGCCCCGAGACCGGCGATCTGCTGCGCGCCCTCATGGCGGGTGAGTGGGACGACGTGGATGCGGCGTCGCCCGGCGCGACCGGCGCGGCATCCGGACTCATCGCCGCGTACGCGCAATGGCACCTGGAGCGCGGCATCCGCTCGCTCAGTCACATCGAGGCGGTTTCGTGAGCCCCAAGCCCTATACCCACCGCGACGCGGTGCCCTACCGACCGCTGGACTGGACCGGGGTGTACCCGCCCGCCTTCCCGAAGGCCGGTGTGCCAAACCACATCGCGATCGTCATGGACGGAAACGGCCGCTGGGCGAACCGTCGCGGCCTCACGCGCATCGAGGGACACCGCGCCGGGGAGGAGGTGCTGCTCGACGTCGTCGCCGGCGCCATCCAGGCCGGCGTCAGACATCTGAGCGTCTACGCCTTCTCCACGGAGAACTGGAGCCGCTCGCCCGACGAGGTGCGCTTCCTCATGGGCTACAACCGTGATGTGCTCCACCGCCGGCGCGACCAGCTGAACGAGTGGGGTGTGCGGGTCCGCTGGGCGGGCCGGAAGCCGCGACTGTGGGGCTCGGTCATCTCCGAACTGCAGTACGCCGAGAAGCTCACGGCCGGCAACGACGTGCTCACCCTCACGATGTGCATCAACTACGGCGGCCGCGTCGAACTCGTCGACGCCATGCGTCGCATGGGCGAGGAGATCGCCGCCGGGCGGATGAAGCCGTCCGCGATCACCGAGAAGACGATCCGGCGGAACCTCTACATCCCCGACATGCCCGACGTCGACCTGTTCGTCCGCTCGAGCGGCGAGCAGCGCACCTCGAACTTCCTGCTCTGGGAGTCGGCGTACGCCGAGATGGTGTTCCTCGACACGCTCTGGCCCGATTTCTCCCGCACGGAGCTGTGGCACGCCATCGGGCTGTACCTCAGCCGCGATCGCCGCTTCGGCGGCGCCGTGGACGCGCCCACCGCCTGAGCTCCCCGGGGCATACCGGCCGCGCGCCCCGCGGCGTATCATGCAGCCGAGCAGACGCTCTCCGATACAGGGGGCGGCGCAGACGTGCCGCGGTCGGGAGGTCTCGGATGTCTCCGCGTCAGCACGGGTCCCGCATGGCGCCCATCGTCGCCACCGCGCTCCTCGCCCTCGCCCTGGCGGGCTGCGCGCCCGCGGAGACGGGCACGGCCGAGCCGCCCGCCCCGACGACCGCACCGGACGACGGCGGCAGCACCGGCAGCGGTGGCGGCGCCGATAACGGCGCCGGGGACGGCGTGACGGACGGACCGGTCGATCCGGTGCAGGAGACCCGCCGCTCCGGCCCCTCCGTCGAGTTCGGCGGCCCGCCGTTCGGAGCGCAGGGCGACCCCGAGGAGGTCTCGGCGGGCGTCTGGTGCGTGACGGTCGGGTTCTTCTGGGGCGGGGAGGCCCCGCCGGAGAACGTCACCTTCACCGTGGAGGGGATCGTCGCCGACCCCGCCGGCGCGGTGACCGCGGAGCCCGCCGTCTGCGGGTCGGTCGGCGCCGAGGAGACCTGCATCGGCTTCGTCATGGCGCCCGACACGCCCTTCACGACGTGCAGCCTGCTCCTCACCGCGACGGAGGCGTACCAGGGGAGCGCGGAGGTGGGCTTCGCGGGGACGCTCGAGTGCACCGAGCCGGCCTTCTGCGACGCGGCCATCGAACGCGACGCGGACCGCGGCCCGCCGATCCGGCTGGGCGGGTGACGGGGCATGGCCCGCGTCCGGTCCCGCCGGCCCGCTGCCGCGCCGCCGGCGGCGAAGCCCGAGCCGGCCGAGGACGCCGCTCCCGCCGGGCTGGGCTTCGAGAAGTGGATGAGCTTCCTCTCCACCTTCATCGCGCCCGCGACGCTCATCACGGGCCTCCTGTTCTACTTCGGGTACGTGTCGTCCCGCGCCTTCTTCCTCTACTTCGGGGTGGACGTCGACGTCCTGGGCCTCAGCAACCAGCAGTTCGTCATGCGCAGCCCGGGGGCGCTCTTCATCCCCGTCATGGTCCTGCTCCTCCTGGCGGCGGCCGTCATCGCCGTGCACCGGATGCTCCGCCGTCGCCTTGCCGCCTCGGCCGTCGCGCGCCGGCGCGTGGCGGGAGTGCTCGGCTGGACGGGCGTCCTCCTGCTGATCGCCGGCCTCGCCCTCGCCTTCGGCTACGCCTTCCTCGCCGCGTGGCCGTTCTACGGCTTCGCGACAGCGGCATCCCTCGCGATCGGGGCGGGCCTGGCCGCCTACGCCGCATCCACCGCCCCGCCACCCGGCGATGCGGCCCGCGCCCGCCCGCTCGTCGTCCTGCTGGTCGCGGTCATGGTCGCCGGCACCTTCTGGGCGACCGCGACCGTCGCGGAGTGGTGGGGACGCGGCCAGGCCCGCACGCAGGCCGCCGACCTGTCCACCCTCCCCGCCGTCGTCCTCGACACCCGCGAGCGCCTGGCACCGGGAAGCCCCGCCATCACCCTGATCGAGCTGGAGCAGGAGCGGGATGCGGCGGGCGAGCCGCTGCCCGGCCAGTTCGCGTACCGCTACCACGGCCTCCGCCTCCTCGTCCGCGGCGAGGACCGGCTGTTCCTCGTCCCCGACCGGTGGTCGCCGAACGCCTCGACCCTCGTGGTGCCCCTGGGCGACGACATCCGGGTGCGGTTCCGGTTCTTCCCGGACGAGAACCCACCGGACTGACCCGGAATATGTCGGGGGGCGAACGGCGTTCCCCTCGGTATGACGGATGCCATCAAGATCGACGTGTGGAGCGACATCGCCTGCCCCTGGTGCTACATCGGCAAGCGGAACCTGGAGAAGGGCCTCGCGCAGACCGCCGACGATGATGACGCACCGCGGGTGGAGGTCACCTTCCACTCGTTCGAGCTGTCACCCGACACACCCGTCGACTTCGACGGCGACGAGATCGACTTCCTCGCCGGACACAAGGGGATGCCGCGCGAGCGCGTGCAGGAGATGCTCGAAAACGTGACGGGCGTGGCCGCGCAGGCGGGCCTGGCGTACCGCTTCGACATCCTGAAGCACACGAACACCGTGAAGGCGCACGAGCTGCTGCATTTCGCGAAGGCGCAGGGCGCCCAGCCGGCCATGGCGGAGCGCCTCATGTCGGCCTACTTCCTGGAGGGCCGCCACGTCGGACGCATCGACGACCTCGTCGAGCTGGCGGCCGAGGTGGGCCTCGACGCCGGTGCGGCGCGGGACGCGCTCGAGTCGAGCCGACATCTCGCCGACGTCCGCGCAGACCAGGCGCAGGCCGCCGCGTACGGCATCAACGGCGTGCCGTTCTTCGTGATCGACGGCAAATACGGCGTCAGCGGTGCGCAGCCGGCCGACGCGTTCGCCCAGATCGCCCGCCAGGTGTGGGGCGAACGGCAGGACACCGAGCAGGAGCCCGCCGCGCAGACGGCGTGAGGCCTCCGGCTACCGGGGGAGGTTCGCCTCGATCGCGCGGACGATCTCCGGGTCGTCCGGCTTCGTCTGCGGGCGGAAGCGGTGCACCTCACCGGTCGGGGTCACGAGGAACTTCTCGAAGTTCCAGATGATCGGGCCCTTGGAGCCCTCCACGTTCGGCGCCTTCTTCAGCGCCTTGTACAACGGGGCCGCGTGGGAGCCGTTGACGCGGACCTTGTCCATGATCGGGAAACTGACACCCCACGTGACCGAGCAGTACTCGAGGATCTCGTCCATCGATCCGGGCTCCTGCCCCATGAACTGGTTGCAGGGGAACCCGACGACCTGCAGTCCGCGCTCACCGTAGGTGCGCTGCAGCTGCTCGAGCTGCTCGTACTGCGGCGCGAGGCCGCACTTCGACGCGACGTTGACGATCATCAGGAGGCTGTCGTCGTAGTCCGCGAGGGTCTGCTCCGACCCGTCCGCGCTCTGGAAGGGGATGCGGCGGATGTCCACCGTCTGCGTCTCGGTCATGTTCTCCACGATAGGGCCGCCGGGGAGCCCGCGGGCGGCGCTGCGTCTGGGAGAATGGACAGGATGTCCACGACCCTCGCTCCCGCGTCCCCGTTGCGCATCGGGCCCATCACGCTCGATGCGCCCGTCGTGCTGGCCCCGATGGCCGGGATCACCAACACGGCCTTCCGGCGCCTGTGCCGCGAGTACGGGGCAGGCCTGTACGTCAGCGAGATGATCACGACCCGCGCCCTCGTGGAGCGCAACGCCACCACGCTGCGCCTCATCCGGCACCACGAGTCGGAGACGCCGCGTTCCATCCAGCTCTACGGCGTCGACCCGACGACGGTGGAGTCCGCCGTGCGCATCCTCGTCGACGAGGACCACGCCGACCACATCGACCTCAACTTCGGCTGTCCGGTCCCCAAAGTCACCCGCAAGGGCGGGGGAGCGGCGCTGCCCTGGAAGCTCGGGCTGTTCCGCGAGATCGTCACGCGCGCCGCGCGCGCGGCCGGCGACATCCCGCTCACCGTGAAGATGCGCAAGGGCATCGACCCCGACCACCTCACCTACCTGGATGCCGGACGGATCGCCGAGGATGCCGGGGTCGCCGCCGTGGCCCTGCACGCCCGCACGGCGTCGGAGTTCTACTCCGGCACCGCCGACTGGGAGGCCATCGCGCGCCTCAAGGAGGCCGTCACGAGCGTCCCCGTGCTCGGCAACGGCGACATCTGGTCGGCCGAGGACGCCACCCGGATGATGGCGGAGACCGGGTGCGACGGCGTCGTCGTCGGCCGTGGCTGCCTCGGGCGCCCGTGGCTGTTCGGCGACCTCGCCCGCGCCCTCGGCGGCCCCGATGCCGCCCCGGGCGAGCCGGTCGACGCCGACCTCGCGTTCGTCGCGCGGGCGTTCCGCCGGCACGCGGAACTCCTCGTCGAGTTCTTCGAGGACGAGGGACGCGGCTGCCGCGACATCCGCAAGCACGTCGCCTGGTACTTCAAGGGCTACCCGGTCGGCGGCGACACGCGCGCCAAGCTCGCGACCGTCTCCTCCCTCGAGGAGATCGACGAGCTCGTGCAGACGCTCGATCTGACGGCCCCGTACCCCGGTGCCGCCGCGGAGGGCCAGCGGGGCCGCGCGGGCACCCCGAAGCGTCCGGCGCTGCCGGAGGGCTGGCTCGACTCGCGCGACCTCGGGGCCGACGCCTCCAGCGCCCTCGCCGATGCGGAGCTCGACCACAGTGGCGGTTGACCTCGCCAGCGGCGTGGGCGTCGCGCCGGGACGACCCTCCGGCTACGACGACCACGACGCCGAGCGATTCCACCCCGAGCGGCACCGGTCCCAGCGCGACAGCTTCGCGCGCGACCGCGCCCGCGTGCTGCACTCCGCGGCGCTGCGGCGGCTGGCATCCAAGACGCAGGTCCTGAGCCCCGCGAGCCCCGGCGACTTCGCCCGCAACCGCCTCACCCACTCGCTCGAGGTCGCGCAGGTGGGCCGGGAGCTCGCAATCGCCCTGGAGCTGTCCCCGGATGTCGTCGACACCGCGTGCCTCAGCCACGACATCGGGCACCCGCCGTTCGGGCACAACGGCGAACGGGCGCTCAACGAGTGGGCCGAGGACATCGGCGGGTTCGAGGGCAACGCCCAGACCCTTCGCATCCTGTCCCGTCTGGAGCCCAAGGTCATCGACGAGTCCGGACACAGCTTCGGACTGAACCTCACCCGCGCGAGCCTCGACGCGGTGTGCAAGTACCCGTGGACCGCGGACAACCCCGTGCCCGACCCGGGCGGGCGGCTCAAGTTCGGCGTCTACCCCGAGGACGACGCCGTCTTCCGCTGGCTCCGCGCCGACGCCCCTGGACGCGTGCGGTGCATCGAGGCCGAGGTCATGGACCTCTCCGACGACATCGCCTACTCCGTGCACGACTTCGAGGACGCGATCCTCAACGGCTACCTCGACCCGCGCCGCCTCGACGACCCGCACGAGCGGGACGCGCTCCTCACGGCCATCCAGACGTGGGTCGGCTACGGGTTCACGCGTGACGAGCTCGCCGATGCGCTGTATCGCATCAGCCGGCTGCCGGAGTGGTTCACCTCCTTCGACGGCTCCCGCGGCGACGTCGCCCGGCTGAAGAACCTCACCTCCGACCTCATCGGCCGCTTCGCGCGCGCCGCGACCGCCGCGACCCGGGAGCACTTCCCGGTGTCCGTGCTCACCCGCTACCGCGGGCGCGTCATCGTGCCACGCGTCATCGAAGCGGAGATGGCCGTGCTGAAGGGAATCCTCGGCGCCTTCGTCGTCTCGATCGAGGGCCGGAAGGGGCTCTACAAGGAGCAGCGGCGCGTCCTGAAGCGCCTCGCGTCGGCGCTCGCGGCCCGTCCGGAGCATCTCGACCGCATGCACGCCGGCGATTTCGCCCGCGCGCAGACGGATGCCGAGCGCAAGCGCGTGGTCGTCGACCAGGTCGCGACCCTCACGGACCGGTTCGCGATCGAGTGGCACACGCGCCTCGTCGGGCCCGTCGATCTGCGCGAACTCGGCCTGTGGTCCTCCGGCGCCGTCGTCCCCTCGCACTCCTTCGCGCTCCCCGAACCCCTCGAGGGGCTCTGATGGCGCGCATCCGGCAGGCCGACGTCGACGAGGTGAAGTCCCGCACCAACATCGGCGACATCGTCGGCGAGCGGGTCGCCCTCAAGTCCGCCGGCGTCGGGTCTCTGAAGGGCCTCTGCCCGTTCCACGACGAGCGCAGCCCCAGCTTCCACGTCCGGCCGCAGGTCGGCTACTACCACTGCTTCGGATGCGGCGAGTCGGGCGACGTGTACTCCTTCCTCCGCGCGATGGACCACCTCTCCTTCACCGAGGCGGTCGAGCGGCTCGCGGGGCGCATCGGCTACCAGTTGCACTACGAGGACGGTCAGGCGGCCCCGGAGACGAGCGGGCGCACGCGGCTGTACCAGGCCAACTCCGCCGCGGCGGAGTGGTTCCGCTCACAGCTGTCGACCCCCGAGGCCGATGCGGGACGCCGGTTCCTGGGGGAGCGCGGGTTCGACGCGGGAGCTGCGGCGCATTTCGGCGTGGGGTACGCCCCGAAGGGGTGGAACGCGCTCCGCGACGCCATGCGGGCGCAGGGCTACGCCGACGAGGAGCTCGCGACCGCGGGCCTCGTCTCGCAGGGCCAGCGCGGCGTGTACGACCGCTTCCGCGGCCGTGTCGTCTGGCCCATCCGCGACGTCACCGGACAGACCATCGGCTTCGGCGCCCGGCGCCTGTACGAAGACGACCAGGGCCCGAAGTACCTCAACACCCCCGAGACGCCGATCTACAAGAAGGCGCAGGTGCTCTACGGGCTCGACCTGGCCAAGCGCGACATCTCGCGGCAGCACCGGGTCGTCGTCGTCGAGGGCTACACCGACGTGATGGCGTGCCACCTCGCCGGCGTGACGACGGCCATCGCGTCGTGCGGCACCGCGTTCGGCTCCGACCACATCACGGTGCTGCGCCGTGTCATGGGCGACGATGATTCCGCCGCCGGCGAGGTCATCTTCACGTTCGACCCGGATGCGGCCGGGCAGAAGGCCGCGCTGCGGGCCTTCGGCGACGAGAAGCGCTTCGCCGCGCAGACCTATGTGGCCGTCGCGCCGGACGGCCTCGACCCCTGCGATCTGCGCCTGAACCGCGGCGACGGCGCCGTGCGGTCGCTCATCGAGACCAAGGCCCCCATGTTCGAGTTCGTCATGGACCAGCGGCTGTCCGGTTTCGACCTCGCCACGGTGGAAGGGCGGGTCGGCGCGCTGCGCTCCGCCGCCCCGATCGTCGCCGACATCCGCGACTCCGCGCTTCGCCCCGGGTACACCCGCGTCCTCGCGCGGAAGCTCGGCATGGACCTCTCCGAGGTCGCGCCGGCCATCGAACGCGCGGCGCGCGCGGCGCGCGCCGCCCGCTCCGGCGAGACCGCCCCGGCCGCGCCGGCGCCCACGGGGGAGACGACGCGGGTCACGATCACCTCCCTGCCCCGCACGGCGGACGCCGCCATCGAGCGGGACGCGCTCATGGGGATCCTGCAGTACGGTCATCTCCTGGATGCCGCCGAGGTCGATGCCGCGCTCGCCCTGCCGATGTCGCATCCCGCCCTCGACGCCGTGCGCCAGGCGATCGTCGCGCAGGCCGACCGCAGCCGGATCGGCTGGGCCTCGACGGCCGTGGAGTCGGCCCGGGAGCCGTTCCGGTCGCTGGCCGTCGAGCTGCTGACCGCCGACTTCCCCGCCCTCACCGAGGCCGAGGCCACGGCATCCACGCTCTCCCTCTGCCGGCGGCTGCGCGTGCGCGCCGTGGACCGGGAGAAGAGCGAACTGCTCGGCGCCATCCAGCGCGTGCCCGCCGATTCCGAGGAGGGCCGCACGGTGCGTGTCGCGTTGCGCGAGCTCGACGCGCGCCGGCGTGCCCTGTCCGACGAGTAGCGTGTCCCGCCCCGTCCGGGCAGGATGAGGGGATGCCTCCGCACACCGACGCCGATGTGTCCGTGCGCTGCGTGGATCTGTCGATCGCGCGGGGACGGCGGGGACCGCGCGTCGTCGACGGCGTCTCCTTCACCCTCGAGCGCGGGGGAGCGCTGGCCGTCATGGGGCCCGCCGGCTCCGGCAAGTCGAGCCTCGCCGCCGTCCTCGCCGGCGCGGACACGGACGCGCGGATCGTCGGGGGATCGGCGTTCGTGGAGGGCATCCCGGCGCGTGCGCGGGGGCGTCGCCGGCGCGTGCTCACCTATGTCACGGGCTGGCTCGGGCAGGGCGTCGGGGCCGATCTCCCGGCCCGCCTGACGGTCTCGGACATCATCGCCGAGCCGATCACGAGCCGGGACCGCAGGGTGAACCGTCGGGCTCTCGCCATCCGGGTCGCCGAGCTCCTCGACGAGCTCCAGCTGCCGCTCGGTGCCGCAGGGAAATACCCGTACGAGCTGAGCGCGGGGATGCGCCAGCGCGTCGCGCTCGCGCGCGCCCTCGTCCTCGAGCCGCGCCTGCTCGTGGGGGATGATCCGCTCGCCAACCTCGACCCGGAGGTGAGGGTCACGGTGCGCGACGCCCTGCAGCGGCGGCGCCGCGAGACGGGCATGTCACTGCTGCTCGTCACCAACGAGGAAGACGTCGTGCGGCATTTCGCGGCTGCCGTGCTGGTGCTCCGCGATGGCCACACCGTCGGGTCCGGCCGGAGCCTGGACGACATGCTGTGGACGCCGAATGAGGACACGCGGATCGCCCCCTGACGTCACGAGCACCCCCGCGGCTTTGCTACGATAGTCGGGTTGCCCACCGCAAGGTGAGCGGCTGATCCTCGGTAGCTCAATTGGCAGAGCAATCGGCTGTTAACCGATAGGTTCTTGGTTCGAGTCCAAGCCGGGGAGCCACAACCTCCCGAAACTCCCCTGGTCCGCCGGGGGAGTTTCGCCGTGCGGGCGCGGCACCGAGAAACCACATCGAGCATGAGAAACCGCTGCAGACATGGTTTCTCAAGCCGGATGTGGTTTCTGGGGCGGCGACGCGCGGAGCCGGGCGGCGACGCGCGGAAGCGGGTGACCCGGGCGTCCGCACCGGTCCCGCGGCGGATCAGACCGGGACGGACGCGGCGAGGGCGAGCAGCGCGCGGATGGCGTCATCCTGCACGAGATGCGAGCTCACGCCACGGCCGGCCGCCTCGGGCGCGGCGGCCACCCACTCGACGTGCACGGCACCGGTCAGGACGCGCTGGGTGCCGGGAACCCGCTTCCGGGTCTGTGTCGTGCGGGACACCACGTCACCGACGTACGCATCGCCGAGGTAGACGCGGAAGCCGCCCGCCTCCGCGGTGTGCGGTGCGAGCGCGACCGTGACACTGCCGGCAGCGTCGGCGCTGCGTCGGATGGTCCGAGCGATCAGTTCGGTCATGCGTCTACTCCCTGGCGGCGTGCAAGCCGGCGACAGCCGCAGGCACGGTCCCCACTGTGCTTCGTGCGGTCGTCACGGAGGCGGCCCCAGCCGCCTACCGATGAAGAGTCTGCCAGATATCCGATTCGTACGTCGCCGATTCGCGGGTACACTGGAGATCGAGAATCCCGCGTCATCTGCGCGGCTCTCGACCGAAGGCCAGGGCTTCCACCCCTGGCCTTCACCCTTTCGCCGGCGCACCCTTTCTCACGGCTCCCGGGCCCGCGACCGCTCGCGGCGACGGCTATCGTGGGGGGCAAGCGGATCCCAATGGAGGGCACCATGTCTGGACTGATCGTCGTCGGCGTGACCGGAGATCCCGTCTCGCACCGAACTGTGGACTGGGCCGTCGCCCGCGCAGCGGAGAACCACCAGCGCATCGAGCTGGTCGCCGTCGTCGGCGGCGCGATGGGCACCGTCGGCGAGGCGGATGTCGTCATCGACGCGCGCGCCGCCGCCCAGAAGATGCTGGACCTCGCGGCCGAGCGCGTGGCGGGGCGCGGGGTCGACATCACGACCCGCGTCGACAACGGCAATCCCGTCGCGAAGCTCATCGACGCCTCCGCATCGGCGAACCTCCTCGTCATCGGCAGCGACTACACCGGTCCGGGGTCGGGTCCCGCGCGCGGCATGCACGGCGTGCGCATCGCGGCGGGTGCCGCGTGCCCCGTCGTTGTGGTGCCGGACCTCGAGCTCGGCGCCCGCTCCGGGATCGTGGTGGGCGTGGACGGGTCGGAGGTGTCCGAACGGGCGATCCGCTTCGCGGCGGCCGAAGCCGACCGGCTCGGCGAGCCACTGATCGCGTGCGCGGTGTGGACGCCGCTGCAGGCACCCCGCAACGGGATGGCCGTGTACCCGGAGCTGTACCTCACGAACATGCAGGCCGCGACCGAGGAGATCCTCGCCCTGTCGCTCGCCGGCATCGCCGCGGACTACCCCGACGTGCAGGTCATCCGCCGCGTCGAGCGCGGCTACCCCTCGCACGTCCTCAACGAGCTCGCGGCATCCGCCCGGCTGGCGGTCGTCGGCACGCACGGGCGCGGCGCGATCGCGCGCTTCCTGCTCGGCTCGATCAGCCAGGAGGTGCTCGCCCGGCTCGCGACCGTCACGGCCGTCGTGCGCTGAGCGACCTCAGGCGTCGACGTCGTCGACGCCGGGCGTCCAGCTGGCGCCCGGGCGACCCCATCCGCGCTTGCGCGCGATCTTCTGCACGGTCTTCCAGTCCGAGTCGTCGAGCCGGTCGATGTAGAGGATGCCGTTCAGGTGATCGAACTCGTGCTGCATGATGCGGGCCCGCCATCCGGTGACGTGGATGTCGACGGGAGCGCCGTCGAGGTCGGTGCCGGTCACCCGGACCTCGTCCGAGCGGCGCAGGGGGAAGCGCTCACCCGGGAAGGAGAGGCAGCCCTCCGACTCGTCGTCGACGTCGGGCACCCCCGGCTCGGGCGGTGTCATCCAGAGCACGGGGTTCAGGATGACGCCCCGCCACGGCTGCCCGTCGTCATCGGGGTACGAGTACGTGTAGATGCGGAGACCCACGCCCACCTGGGGAGCCGCCAGGCCCACGCCGGGAGCGGCATCCATCGTCTCGAACATGTCGGCGACGAGGACGCGGATCTCATCGGTCACGTCGGCGACGGGGGAGGCGATGGAGTGCAGGACGGGATCGCCCATGATGCGAATCGGGAGAACAGCCACGTCCTTGAGCCTATCGAGCCGTGCGTGCGGTTAGTGTCGAGGGGTGGAAGCCCTGGCCATGCCGCTCGACGACATCGCCGACCAGGTGGTGGGCGTCTTCCGTGATCCTGCGATCCTGATCGGCATCCCGCTCGCCCTGCTCGGCGCCGTCTTCATGTCCTTCGGCGCGCAGTACCAGCACCGCGGCGTACAGAAGGTCGAGGCGCTCAGCCACGTCGACGGCGGGCGCGGACTCACCGGCGGACAGCTCGTGCGCCTGCTCACCCGACCGTCGTGGGTTATCGGCACCGTCATGCTCGGGCTCGCGATCGTCTGCCAGCTCGCGGCCCTGTCCTTCGCGCCGCTCATCCTCGTGCAGCCCGTCGGGGCGATCTCCCTCGTCATCACGACGCTGCTCAATGCCCGGATCAGCGGTCACCGCCCCACGAGGCGGTCGCTCACGGCGATCGCGCTGTGCGTCGGCGGCATCCTCGTCTTCGTGACGATCGCGGCGCTGTTCGCGACCGAGACCCGCGTGCTGGACAGTCAGCTGATCACGATCCTGATCATCCTCGCGGCCGTCACGCTCGCTCTGACGGGACTGTGGCTGTGGCTGCGCAAGCGCATCGCCGCCCTGTTCTACATCGTCGCGGCGGGCATCATGTACGGTTTCGTCGCCACGCTCGCGAAGGTCGTCATCAGCCGGATCCAGACCGGCGACTTCGAGTGGCTCACCCTCGTCTGCCTCGTCGCGCTGCTCGCCGGCACCGCCATCGGCGCGTACTTCGTCCAGACCGCCTACGCCTCCGGCCCGCCCGACCTCGTGATCGCCGGCCTCACCGTCATCGACCCGATCGTCGCGATCCTCATCGGGCTCATCGTGCTGCGCGAGGCCGTGAACGCCCCGCTCTGGGCGTACGTCGGGTTCGCGATCGCCGGGGCCATGGCCGTCACGGGCGTCTTCCAGCTCGCCCGCCATCACCCGCAGGTGCTCAGCGACAGCCAGGAGATCCCGATCCCGCGGGGGAGTGAGCCCGTCGACGGCCCCGCGCCCCGCACCGGTTCCATCCGGATCACGGAGGCCGTCTCCAAGGTGTGGCCCGACCCGCCCGTGGACGACGAGCGCCCCCTCGGCCCGCACCGGGGCTGACCGGGCGCACCGGGGCTGACCGGGCGCACCGGGCCGCTCCGGTAGGCTCTCTGTCGCAGGGGGCGGTGGCCAAGCTGGTCAAGGCAGCGGGCTCATAACCCGACGATCGTGGGTTCAAGTCCCACCCGCCCTACCAGAGCGCATGAGAGCGCGCAGACACTCCGTGCGTCGGAGCAGGCTGCGAGCCCGACGCCGCACGGATCAGTGGCGGGTGAGGTCGCCTCGAACACCCCGAGGCGGCACGTTGCGACCCCCATTCGCGTCGGCGTCGAGAAGGGGGACCGTTCGCGTCGCCTCGGGCCGGTCCAGGCGGCGCGAAGCGCCCCCGATCCCGCGGGGCGGGCGACGGAGCGCCCCGCCGCACGGCCCCGCGGGGCGGCACGCGCGGCCCGGAATCACAGGGTTGTGATTCGCGCGGCGCGTGGGGGATAATGGCCCCACAACCGCATAACCGCCGCACTCCGGTACTCAGGTCGTAGGGGAAGACGCACCTGATGAAACGGAGACGAAATGGCGACACCACAGGCGCGCGGAGTGATCTTCATCCACTCCGCGCCACGCGCGCTGTGCCCCCACCTCGAGTGGGCGGTCGGACGCGCTCTGGGGCGTGCGGTGAACTTCGACTGGGCCGACCAGCCGGTGCTCGCCGGCAGCCGGCGCGCGGAGTTCTACTGGGAGGGACCGGCCGGCACGGGCGCGTCCCTGGCGACGGCCATCCGCGGGTGGGAGCACCTGCGTTTCGAGGTCACCGAGGATCCGACGCCGCGCAGTGACGGCGGTCGCTGGCTGCACACTCCGGGCCTCGGCATCCACTTCGCCCAGACCGACACCGCCGGCAACGTCGTCATCGGCGAGGACCGGCTGCGGTACGCCATGGAGATCGCCGCCGGCGACGCGTTCGAACTCCAGCGCGAACTGCACGTCGCGCTCGGTGCCGCGTGGGACGAGGAGCTCGAGCCGTTCCGGCACGCGAGCGATGACGCGCCCGTCGTCTGGCTCCACAAGGTCGGCTGAACCACACGGTCGGCTGAACCAGACGGCTGAGACGCCTCACCCGGCGGACACACTCCACAACTGCAGACTTCAGACGGCGCGCGGCGCCAGTACCGGGCTCGGTCGACGGGTGTCCCGGGATCCGGGACCGCGTCCGCACCGTCTGACACGAAGAACGCCCCCGGATGGCTTCCCGAGGGCGTTCTTCGTGTGCGGGCTTGCGGGCGCGGCTCAGACCGACGCGAACGCGGCGACGGCGTTGTGACCGCCGAAGCCGAACGAGTTGCTGATCGCGAGCTGCTGACCGGATCCCAGCGGGGTGGGCTCGCCGGACAGCCGGAAGGGGACGGCGGGGTCCTGCTCGGTCAGGTTGATCGTGGGCGGCGCCACGCGCTCCTGCAGCGCCATGATCGTGAAGATGGCCTCGAGCGCGCCCGTGCCACCGAGCAGGTGACCGGTGGACGCCTTCGTCGCCGACACCGGGATGTCGTCGATGCGGTCGCCGAACACCGTCTTGAGCGCGACGTACTCGTTCGGGTCGCCGACGGGCGTCGACGTCGCGTGCGCATTGATGTGCGTGACGTCGTCGGGGGACGCGTCGGCCATCTCGAGTGCGAGCCGCACGGCGCGTGCGGCGCCGGTGCCCTCGGGGTCGTTGGCGGTGATGTGGTACGAGTCGGCGGTGACGCCGCCGCCGACGACGGCCGCGTAGATCTTCGCCCCGCGGGCCTTGGCGTGCTCCTCGGTCTCGAGGATGAGCACCGCGGCGCCCTCGCCCATGACGAAGCCGTCACGGTCGATGCTCCCCGGACGGGATGCCGTGGCGGGGTCGTCGTTGCGGCGCGACAGCGCCTGCATGGAGGAGAACGACGCGATCGTGACCGGGTGGATGACGGACTCCGTGCCGCCGGCGATCACGACGTCGGCGAGTCCGTCGCGCAGGTGCTCGATCGCGTTGACGATCGACTCCGTGCTCGACGCGCAGGCGCTCGCGACGGTCCGCGCGTACGCGCGGGCACCGAAGTGCAGCGACAGGTTCCCCGCGGCGGCGTTCGGCATGAGCATCGGGACCGTCATCGGCAGCACACGCCGCGGCCCCTTCTCGCGCAGCGTGTCCCACGCGTCCAGCAGGGTCCACAGGCCCCCGATGCCGGTCGCGAAGTCGACGCCCAGACGCTCCGGGTCGACCTCGGGTGCACCGGCATCCGCCCACGCCTCCTGAGCCGCCACGAGCGCGAACTGGGAGGACGGGTCGAGTCGCTTCGCGACGGGGCGCTCCAGGACCGTGTCGGGGCGCACGAGCGCCTGCGCCGCGAACGTGACGGGCAGGTTGTACTGCTCGACCCAGTCGTATTCGAGGGTGCGGGCGCCGGACTTCCCGGCCAGCAGCGCCGACCAGCTCTCCGGTGCGGTGCCGCCGATGGGCGACGAGGCGCCGATGCCGGTGACGACGATTCGGGGAATGCTCATGGTCTCCTCGGGATGCTCCGGTGGGGGCGAGGCCCCCACCGGTGTCGGGGCTACGCCTGGTTCGACGTGATGAACGTGACAGCGTCGCCGACGGTCTTGAGGTTCTTGACCTCTTCGTCGGGGATGGTGACGCCGAACTTCTCCTCGGCGTTGACGACGATCGTCATCATCGAGATGGAGTCGATGTCGAGGTCGTCGGTGAAGGACTTCTCCAGCGCGACCTCGTCGGCCGAGATGCCGGTCTCGTCGGTGATGAGCTCGGCAAGCCCTGCCAGGACCTCGTCGTTCGTGAATGCCATGGTTTCTCCTTGTTCGGTGTCGGTCGCGGGCCCGGCCGGGCCGCTGTTCAGTTTAGGTGCGGGGTGCGCGCGGTCAGGGGAGGACGACGACCTGGGCGCCGAAGACGAGCCCGGCGCCGAAGCCGATCTGCAGCGCGAGTCCGCCGCTGAGTTCGGGGTGCTCCTCGAGGAGCCGGTGCGTGGCGAGCGGGATGGAGGCGGCCGACGTGTTGCCGGTCGTCTCGATGTCGCGGCCGATGACGACCGACTCCGGCAGCTTCAGCTGCTTCGCGAACTCGTCGATGATGCGCATGTTGGCTTGATGCGGGACGAACGCCGCGAGGTCGCCGGGCTCGACGCCGGCCTCCTCGAGCGCCTTGCGGGCGACCTTGACCATCTCCCAGACGGCCCAGCGGAAGACCGTGGGCCCTTCCTGACGGAGCGTCGGCCAGGGCGCCTGGCCGTCGCGGAACTCCACGAGCGTGTGGTTCATGCCCACCGCGTCGGCCTTCGAGCCGTCCGAGCCCCACACGGTGGGGCCGATGCCGGGGAAGTCGCTCGGGCCGATCACGACGGCGCCGGCTCCGTCGCCCAGGAGGAAGGAGATCGACCGGTCGGTGGGGTCGACGATGTCGCTGAGCTTCTCGGCTCCCACGACGACGGCGTAGTGCGCGGCGCCGGCCCGGATGAGGGCGTCGGCCTGCGCCACGGCGTACGCGAACCCGGCGCAGGCCGCGTTGACGTCGTATGCGGCGGCCGGATTGGCGCCGATGCGGTCGGCGACGATCGCCGAGACCGAGGGCGTCTGTTTCGGGTTGGAGACGGTCGCCACGATCACGGCGTCGATCTTGTCGGCCGGGACGCCGGAGCGCGTGACGGCCTCGGCGGCGGCATCCGCGGCGAGATCGATGGCGCTCGTGCCGGCGACGGCGCGCGTGCGCGTGACGATGCCGGTGCGCTGACGGATCCACTCGTCGCTGGAATCGATCGGGCCGATGAGGTCTTCGTTCGGGACCGCGTTCTCGCCGCGCGCGGCGCCGTACGAGTAGATGCGGGTGTACGCGGGTCCGGTCGCCTGGTTGAGCGTGACGGTCATGCGGCGTCTCCTGTCAGCAGAGCGGTCGCGGCCGCGAGGTCGTCGGGGGTCTTCACCGCGACCGACGGTACGCCGCGGAGGGCGCGTTTGGCGAGTCCGGTGAGGGTGCCCGCGGGGGTGAGTTCGATGATGCCGGTGACGCCGTGCTCGGCGAAGGATGCCATGCACAGGTCCCAACGGACGGGGTTCGCGACCTGACCGATCAGCAGGTCGAGCGCGGCCGCGCCGTCGCCGACGACGCTGCCGTCGCTGTTGGTCCACAGCGTCGTCTCCGGCGCGGAGACGGCGATCCCGTCGGCGGCGGCGCGCAGCCGCTCGACGGCGGGGAGCATGTGTCGGGTGTGGAAGGCGCCGGCCACCTGCAGGGGGATGACGCGGGTCCCGGCGACCGGTTCGGCCGCCAGCGCCGCGAGCGGCTCGAGCGCGCCGGCGGCGACGATCTGTCCGGCGCCGTTGTAGTTGGCGGGGGTGAGGTCGAGTTCGGCGAGGCGGGCGAGGACGGCATCCTGGTCGCCGCCGATGACGGCGCTCATGCCGGTCTGCTCGACGGCCGCGGCCTCGGCCATGGCGCGCCCGCGCTCACCCACGAGACGCATCCCGTCCGCCGCGGAGACGACGCCTGCGGCCACGAGCGCCGCGACCTCGCCGACGGAGTGCCCGGCGACGCCACCGGGACGGACGGCGCCTGCCCGATCCGTCAGGGCCGACCAGGCCAGGACGCTCGCGGCGACGATGAGCGGCTGGGCGATCGCGGTGTCGCGGATCGTGTCGGCATCCGAGGTGGTGCCGTGCGCGATCAGATCGACGCCGGACGACGCGGAGTAGGCCTCGAGCCGCTCACGCGCACCGTCGAGTTCGAGCCAGGGAGCGAGGAACCCGGGGGTCTGGGAGCCCTGTCCGGGGCAGACGACGACGATCACTGAACCATCCTCCCAAGAACGGGTCGCCCTCCTCTGGCGGAGGGGTCACAAGAAACGCGGCATCCTTTGTGCGCGTCATACAGGGCACACGTCATGCAGCGTACCGACTCACCCGCGGCGCGGGGGAGCCGGGCGGCGACGCGTGACCTCCGTGCCGATGGATCCGAGGATGAGCGCGGTCTGCAGGATGAGCGCCTCGCGGGGGCCTGTCGCATCCCATCCGATGACGTCCGAGACCCGCTTGAGGCGGTAGCGCACGGTGTTGGGGTGTACGAACAGCTCGCGCGCCGTCGCCTCGAGCGAGCGACCGTTGTCGAGGTAGCTCCACAGCGTCAGGACGAGGTCGGTCGAGTGCGCCTGCAGGGGACGGTAGATCCGCTCGACGAGCGTCATCTTCGCGACCGAGTCGCCCGCGAGGGCACGCTCGGGGAGCAGGTCGTCGGCCTCCACGGGCCGCGGGGCGTGCCGCCACGCCTTCGCGACGGCGAACCCCGCGAGGGCCGCGCGGGCGCTCTGCCCGGCGTCGATGAGCGCCGGGACCGGGGGGCCGAGGACGAGGTGCCCCGCACCGAAACCCGGCTCCAGGCGCTTCGCGATCTCGGAGAACGGGAGCGGCTCGGCGGTGGCGTCTTCGCGTCCGGGCAGGTCGGCGCGGCCGATGACGAGCACCAGCCGCGAGCCCTGCACGCCGATGAGGACATCCACGCCGAGCTTGCGCGCGAGGCGCCGCAGCTGGTCGACGTCGAACTGCGGCGGGGTCGTGCCGACGAGGACGGCGACCTCACCGTGCCCGTGCCAGCCGAGCGCCGCGATCCGGCTGGGCAGCTCCTCGTCGGCTTCACCCGTGAGGATGGAGTCCACGACGAGCGCCTCCAGGCGCGCATCCCACAGCCCGCGCGCCTCCGCGGCGCGGGCGTAGACGTCCGCGGCGGCGAAGGCGACCTCGCGGGAGTACAGCAGGATGCTCTCGCGCAGGTCCTCCCCACGGCCGGCGACCCGCTCCTCGGTCACCTCGACGGTGACGCGGATGAGCTGCAGGGTCTGCGTCAGGCTGACGCTGCGCAGCAGCTCACGCGGCGCGGCCGCGAAGATGTCCGCCGCGATCCAGGGCGTCGAGGTCGGGTCGTCGTACCACTGGATGAACGAGGAGATGCCCGCCTGCGCGACGAGACCCACGGTCGATCGTCGCGCGGGCGGCATCTCCGCGTACCAGGGGAGCGAATCCTCGAGCCGCTTGTTCGTGACCGTCGCCAGGTCGCCGGAGATCCTGCGCAGCCACGCGAGGGTCTCCGCCTTCTCCTGTGCCGTGGGGCGAGCGGGCATCGAAACCGTCAGCTCTCGCCGCCGGCGTTCCCGCTCGTGCCGGCGTTCACGTCCTCGAGGCGGTACTTCTCGATCGCCTGGGCCGACAGCGAGCGGTCCACCCGGCCTTCGTCGGCGAGCGACTGCAGCGTCCGCACGACGAGGGAGGGTCCGTCGATCTTGAAGAACCGGCGAGCCGCCGCACGGGTGTCGGAGAAGCCGAACCCGTCGGCGCCGAGGGTCGCGTAGGAACGCGGCATCCACGGCCGGATCTGATCCTGCACGGCGTGCATGAAGTCGCTGACCGCGATGATGGGGCCTTCGCTGTCCGCGAGCTTCTGCGTCACGTACGCCGTGCGCGGCTCGTCCATCGGGTGCAGGAAGTTGTGCTCGTCGGCCGCCAGGCCGTCGCGGCGGAGCTCGGTCCAGCTCGTCACCGACCAGACGTCGGCGACGACCCCCCAGTCGTCGCGGAGCAGCTGCTGCGCCTCGAGCGCCCACGGGACGCCGACGCCGGAGGCGAGGAGCTGCACGCGGTGCCCGTCGCCCTCGCCGACCGAGATGCGGTGGATGCCGCGGACGATGCCCTCGACGTCGACGTTCTCCGGCTCGGCCGGCTGCACGAGCGGCTCGTTGTAGACCGTGATGTAGTACATGACGTTCGGGTCGGGGTGGTTCCCGCCGTACATGCGCTCGAGGCCCGACCGCACGATGTGCGCGATCTCGTACCCGTACGCGGGGTCGTACGAGACCGTCGCGGGGTTCGTGGATGCCAGGAGGTGGGAGTGCCCGTCGGCGTGCTGCAGGCCCTCACCCGTGAGGGTGGTGCGCCCGGCGGTCGCGCCGATGATGAACCCGCGCGCCATCTGGTCGCCGGCGGCCCACTGGGCGTCGCCGGTGCGCTGGAAGCCGAACATCGAGTAGAAGACGTAGACCGGGATGAGCGGCTCGCCGTGCGTCGAGTAGGACGTGCCGGTCGCGGTGAACGCCGCGACGGCGCCCGCCTCGTTGATGCCGACATGCATGATCTGGCCCTGCGGGCTCTCCTTGTACGCCAGGAGCAGCTCACGGTCGACCGAGGTGTAGTTCTGGCCGTTCGGGTTGTAGATCTTCGCCGTCGGGAAGTACGCGTCCATGCCGAACGTGCGCGCCTCGTCGGGGATGATCGGCACGATCCGGTGCCCGAAGTCCTTGGCCCGCAGGAGGTCCTTCAGCAGGCGCACGAACGCCATGGTCGTGGCGATCTCCTGCGTGCCGGAGCCCTTCTTCGGCAGCGCGTACGCGCTGTCGTCGGGGAGGCTGATCGGCACGTGGTGCGTGCGGCGCTCCGGCAGGAACCCGCCGAGGCCGCGGCGACGCTCGATCATGTACTGGATCGTCTCGTCCTCGTTGCCCGGGTGGTAGTACGGCGGGGCGTACGGGTTCTCCTCGAGCTGCGCGTCGGTGATCGGGATGCGCATCGAGTCGCGGAAGTGCTTGAGGTCCTCGAGCGTCATCTTCTTCATCTGGTGGGTCGCGTTGCGGCCCTCGAAGTGGTGACCGAGACCGTAGCCCTTGATCGTCTTCGCCAGGATGACGGTCGGCTGGCCCTTGTGCTTGACGGCCGCGTCGTAGGCGGCGTACAGCTTCTGGTAGTCGAGGCCGCCGCGACGGAGCTTGCCCCAGATGTCTTCGTCGGACCAGTCCTTGACCATGTCCGAGGTGCGCTCGTCCCGGCCGAAGAAGTGGTCGCGGATGAACTTGCCGTCCTCCGCGCGGTAGGTCTGGAAGTCGCCGTCGGGCGTCGTGTTCATGAGGTGCACGAGCGCGCCGTCCCGGTCGACGTCGAGGAGCTCGTCCCAGCCGCGACCCCAGACGACCTTGATGACGTTCCAGCCGGCACCGCGGAAGAAGCTCTCCAGCTCCTGGATGATCTTCCCGTTGCCGCGGACCGGCCCGTCGAGGCGCTGGAGGTTGCAGTTGACGACGAAGGTCAGGTTGTCCAGCCCCTCGTTCGCGGCGACCTGCAGCTGGCCCCGGCTCTCGACCTCGTCCATCTCGCCGTCGCCGAGGAACGCCCAGACGTGGGACTCGGAGAGGTCCTTGACGCCGCGGTTGGTGAGGTACTTGTTGGTCATCGCCTGGTAGATGGCGTTGATCGGGCCGAGACCCATGGACACGGTCGGGAACTGCCAGTAGTCCGGCATGAGCCGCGGGTGCGGGTAGGACGGGATGCCGAGGGGAGCCTTGGACTTCTCCTGGCGGAACCCGTCGAGCTGATCGGCGGAGAGCCGGCCCTCGAGGAAGGAACGGGCGTAGATGCCGGGGGAGGCGTGGCCCTGGATGAAGATCTGATCGCCGCCGCCCGGGTGGTCCAGGCCCCGGAAGAAGTGGTTGAAGCCGACTTCGTACAGCGAGGCCGACGACGCGTAGGTGGAGATGTGACCGCCGACGCCGATGCCGGGGCGCTGGGCGCGGTGCACCGTGAGTGCGGCGTTCCAGCGGATCCATCGGCGGTAGCGGCGCTCGAGCTCCTCGTCGCCCGGGAACTCCGGCTCGTTCTCCGGCGCGATCGTGTTGATGTAGTCCGTCGTCGGGACCTGCGGCACGTTGAGCTGCAGTTCGTGAGAGGCCTGCAGGAGGCTCAGCATGATCTCGCGGCCGCGGCCGGCGCCCTTGGCATCCACGAGCTGCTGGAGCGACTCGCGCCACTCCGACGTCTCGTCGGGATCGCTGTCCTGCGGTCCCTGCGAGTACGGATCCTGATCGTTGACAGTCACGGGAGACCTTTCGTCGTCTGGCAGGTCATGCCAGGAATGGGGCTTCGGACGCGCGCGGCTTTGTTCAGCACGGACAACGCATCCTGCTCAGCCTAGCGACTCCACGGGGAAGCGGGGTGCCGCCGCCGCGGCCTCCTAGACTGGGAGGAGGGGCCTTTAGCTCAGCTGGTAGAGCGCCACGTTTACACCGTGGATGTCGTCGGTTCGATCCCGGCAGGGCCCACTGTCAGCCGACGGCGACCGTGCCCGTCACGTTCACCCGCTACCATTCCGGCGATGACCTCCGGTGCCGCCCTCTCCCGCCGCCTCGGCACGTTCGATGCGGTGCTGATCGGGCTGGGCTCGATGATCGGCGCAGGCATCTTCGCCTCGTTCGCGCCCGCCGCCGCTGCAGCCGGCGCCGGTCTGCTGATCGGACTCGCGATCGCCGGCGTCGTCGCGTTCTGCAACGCGACGGCCTCGGCGCAGCTGGCCGCGCAGTATCCGACCTCCGGGGGCACCTACATCTACGGCCGGGAGCGCCTCGGCGCCTGGCCCGGGTTCCTGGCCGGGTGGAGCTTCGTGGTGGGCAAGACGGCGAGCTGCGCGGCGATGGCGCTGACCTTCGCGGCGTACGCCGCCCCCGCCGGATGGGAGAAGCCGGTCGCGGTCGCGGCCGTCCTGGCACTGGCGGCGGTGAACTACCGCGGCGTCACCCGCACGGCGCGACTGACGCGCATCATCGTCGCGGTCGTCCTCGTCGTGCTCGGCCTCGTCGTGGTGCTGGGCCTGACGACCGGCCGCGCGTCCGCCGGGCTCGCCGGCGCCGACCTGTTCGCCGGTGGGCCGTACGGCATCCTGCAGTCGGCCGGGCTGCTGTTCTTCGCGTTCGCCGGCTACGCCCGCATCGCGACGATGGGGGAGGAGGTGAGGGATCCGCGGCGCACGATCCCGCGGGCCATCGTGGGCGCCCTCGCCCTGGTCCTCGTCGTGTACGCGCTCGTCGCCGCCACGGTGCTGGTGGTGCTCGGCCCGGAGCGGCTCGCCACGAGCGCGGCGCCCCTCGTCGAGGTCGTCTTCCTCGCGGACGCCGGCGGGGCAGCCCCGATCGTCCGGGTCGGCGCGGCGGCGGCGGCGCTCGGCGCGCTGCTCGCCCTCGTAGCCGGGGTCGGCCGGACGGCGCTGGCGATGGCGCGCAACGGCGACCTGCCCGTCTGGCTCGCGGGCGTGCACCCGACCTTCCGCGTGCCGCATCACGCGGAAATGGCCCTCGCCGCCGTCGTCGGCATCCTGGTCCTGACGATCGATCTGCGCGACGCGATCGGGTTCTCCTCCTTCGGCGTCCTGCTGTACTACCTGATCGCCAATGTCGCCGCCCTCACCCAGACCCGTGAGCACCGGCGCTACGCGCGGGTGCTCCAGGCGCTGGGCGCCGCGGGCTGCCTCCTGCTCGTCGCCACGCTGCCTCCGGCCTCGATCGTCGGGGGCGTCCTCGTGGTCGCCGTGGGCGTGGGCTACCGGCTCGTCCGGCTTCGGCTCGCGCGGCGCGCGGACGAGACCTGACCTCAGCTTCCGTCCTCGCGTCCGACGACCTTCGGCAGCGCGGGGTTGCGGTAGAGCCCGGATCCCCGGCCCAGGCGGGAGTTCCGCCGCGAGTACGCGAAATAGACGATGAAGCCCAGCGCGAGCCAGATGAGGAACCGCAGCCACGTCTCCACGGTCAGGTTGAGCGTCAGGTAGATGCAGATGAGGGCGGACAGCCCCGGCAGCCACGGATTCCACGGCACCGTGAACCCGCGTGGAAGTTCGGGACGGTTGCGGCGCAGCACGATGACGCCGACGGAGACGAGGATGAACGCGGAGAGCGTCCCGATGTTCACCATCTCCTCGAGCACGCCGACGGGCGTGAAGCCGGCGACGACCGCCACGATCGCGGTCACGATGACGGAGATGAGCCACGGCGTGCGGCGAGTGGGGTGCACCTTCGCGAGGCGCTGGGGCAGCAGACCGTCCCGCGACATCGCGAAGATGATGCGGGTCGCGCCGATCAGCAGCGTCAGGACGACGGTCGTGAGCCCCGCGACGGCGCCCGCGGAGATGACGGTAGCCATCCAGGTCTGCCCGTGGAAGGCGAAGGCGTTCGCGAGCGCCGCAGCCGGATCGAGGTCCCGGTAGGAGACCATGCCGGTCACCACCAGTGCGACGGCGCAGTACAGGACGGTGCAGATCGTCAGCGACGCGATGATGCCGATCGGCAGATCGCGCTGCGGGTTCTTCGTCTCCTCCGCCGTCGTCGCGACGACGTCGAAGCCGATGTAGGCGAAGAACACCAGCGCCGCACCGGCGAAGATGCCGCCGAGGCCGAAGGCCATGGGTTCGGCGCCGGAGAGGAACTGCAGGAGCGGCTGGGTCAGACCGGATGCCGCTTCGCGGGGCGCTGTCTCCGGCACGAACGGGGAGTAGTTGGCCGGATCGATGAAGAGGATGCCCGCGACGATCACGAACAGCACGATGAACAGCTTCACCGCCACGAGGACGAGATTGACCCGCATCGATTCCCGGATGCCCAGGGTCATCAGCGCGCCCAGGACGACGACGAGCAGCACGGCCATGAGGTCGACGGTGCCGCCATAGCCGATGACGGCCGGGATCGGCGCCCCGAGCTGCTCCATGAGGACGCCCAGGTATGCGCTCCAGCCCTGTGCGACCACGCTCGCGCCGAGGAACATCTCCAGGATGAGGTCCCACCCGATGATCCAGGCGAACAGCTCGCCCAGCGACGCGTAGGAGAACGTGTACGCGGAGCCGGAGACGGGCACCGTCGACGCGAACTCCGCGTAGCACATGGCCGCCAGCGCGCAGGCGATGGCGGCGACGACGAAGCTCACGACGATGGCGGGGCCGGCGACCTCGTGCGCGGCGCGGCCTGTGAGGGTGAAGATGCCGGCGCCGATCACGACGCCGACGCCGAAGACCGTCAGGTCGAGCGCCGAGAGCGATTTCCGGAGGCGGAACTCGGGCTCTTCGGTGTCGGCGATCGACTGCTCGACGGATTTCGTCCTCATCAGGCTCATCGCACCGCTCCTTCGCATGGCGTCAGAGCCCACATGGTAGACCGATCGGGGCGCGCGCGAGAGGGGGCGCGGTAGGTTGGGGACTGTGAAAGCCAGCCCCTCCGACCAGCGCCGTCTCCTCGACCTCGCCGCGCTCGACGCGACCGTCCGCCATGCGGACCACCAGCGCCGGCACCCGGAGCAGACGGCCCGCGTCCAGGAGCTCCTCGCCCAGCGCAAGGAGCTCTCCCTCGAGCTGACCCGCCTGCTCGGCGTCCGCGACGACGCCAAGACGGAACTGTCGCGGCTGGAGTCGGACGTCGCGCTCGTCGACGCCCGCGCGGCACGCGACGCGGAACGCCTCGCGACGAGTGCGAACGCGAAGGAGGCGCAGGGCCTCGAGCACGAGATCGCGTCGCTGACCAAGCGGAAGAGCGATCTGGAGGATCTGGAGCTCGAGATCATGGAACGCCTGGAGACGGCCGAGGCGGACGTGCTCGCGCAGGAGGCGCTCATCGCCGCCCTGAACGATGAGGGCGCGCGGCTGAGCGCCGCCGGCAAGACCGCCGTCGCCGAGGCGACCGCCCGGTTCGAGTCGTCCACCCGGGATCGCGAGGCGGTCGCCGCCCAGATCCCCGCCGATCTGCTGGCGCTCTACGAGAAGCTCGCCGCGCGGGGCGTCGGGGCGGGGCTCCTGCGTCGCCGCACGTGCGAGGGCTGCAACATGGTGCTCTCCGGCACCGACCTGCAGACCCTGCGCCAGGCTGCGGCGGACGACGTCGTCACCTGCCCCGAGTGCGGGGGCATCCTCGTCCGCGGCGACGAAACCGGTCTCTGACCCGCCGCCCTCCGGCGATGACGCTCGACGAACCGGTCTGGAGCGTCCTCGGTCGCGGTCCGGACGGGACCGTCGTCGTCGCCGACCTGAACGCCGACGGCACCGAGCGGCGCAGGACGTCGGTGGACTCCGCGGCCCTGGCGTCGCTCGTGCGGGCAGCGGGTCCGGCGCGACGCTGGGTGTGGAGCGACGCGACGCGCTGGTATCCGCCGCTCCTCGCCGCCGGCGTCGTCGTGGCGCGCTGCCACGATCTGCGCCTCTGCCACACGATCCTGCGCGGCAGCGCATTCGTGACGGATGCCGCGGCGCTGCGCGCGCACCCGGAGTGGGACGGCCCGGCAGCTGACGCCGTGACTCCCGCCGCGGAGACCCTCTTCGAGCTCGACGAACGCGGCGACGCGTCCTCCGTCCCGGACGGCATCGACGAGGCGCTCGCGGAGTTCGCCCGCCAGCGCGCCGCACTCGAGGGCGCGACCGCGCCCGGTCGGCTGCGGCTGCTCCTTGCCGCCGAGTCGGCGGGCGCCGTCATCGCCGTCGAGCTGCACGCCGCCGGCCTGCCGTGGGACGCCGGCGTGCACGACGCGATCCTCGTGGACCTCCTCGGCCCCCGCCCCGCCGCCGGCCGGCTCCCGGCCCGCATCGAAGAGCTCGCGGTCCGCGTGCGGGACGCCCTCGGCGACCCGGCGGCGAGCCTCGACTCGCAGCCGAAGCTGCTGCGCGCGCTGCACCGCGTGGGCGTGCTCGCGACCTCGACGAGCCGGTGGGAGCTCGCCCAGTACGACCATCCGGTGATCGCGCCGCTGCTCGAGTACAAGAAGCTCATGCGGCTGCTGTCGGCGAACGGGTGGGCGTGGATGGAGGAGTGGGCCGCCGAGGGCCGGTTCCGGCCCGTCTACGTCCCGGGCGGAGTCGTCACCGGCCGGTGGGCCTCGTCCGGCGGGGGAGCGCTGCAGCTGCCCCGGCAGCTGCGTCCCGCCGTGCGCGCCGACCCCGGGTGGCTCCTCATCATCGCCGACGTCGCGCAGCTGGAGCCCCGTGTGCTCGCGGCGATGGCCGGTGACACGGCCCTCGCCGACGCCGCGCGCGGGCAGGATCTCTACGCCGGGGTCGTCGCCGGCGGTGTCGTCGCGACGCGGCAGGAGGCGAAGGGCGCGATCCTCGGCGCGATGTACGGCGCGACGACCGGCGACAGCGGCAGGCTCGTGCCGGCGCTGCGGCGGGCGTACCCCCGCGCCATGACGCTCGTCGACGAGGCCGCACGGATCGGCGAGGACGGCGGCATCGTCACGACGTGGCTCGGACGGTCGGCCCCGGCCCCGTCGTCCTCCTGGCGGGACGTCCAGCGGGGGGCGGGCGCGATCGAGGCCACGGCGGCCGACGAGTCCCGCGCGCGCCGATCGGCACGCGACCGGGGGAGATTCACCCGCAACTTCATCGTGCAGGGCACGGCCGCCGAATGGGCGCTCGCGTGGATGGCCGACGTGCGCGGCCGGCTGGCCGCCTTCGATGCGGTCGAGGATGCCGGTGGCCGTTCCGGTCCCGTCTTCGGCCGCCGCGCCCACCTCGCCTTCTTCCTGCACGACGAGATCGTCGTGCACGCCCCGGCGGCGCAGGCCGAGGCGGCCGCCGAGGCGGTGCGGGCCGCGGCGGACGGGGCCCGGCGACTCCTCTTCGGCGATTTCCCGCTCGACTTCCCGCTCGACCTGCGGATCGCGGAGGATGCCGGCAAGGCCTGAGGCTCAGCGGCAGCCGCCGCCCGCATCCACCGTCACGGCCGGCGTGTTGACGAGCGGCGTGTGGACCAGCCGGAGGTCCAGCGACCCCGGCCGGGCGGCGAGGAAGCCGAACTCCACGACGTTGACCTCGCCCGGGGAGAGGTTGATGCGCACGAGGCTCGTCGGGCGGCCCTCGTCCTCCACGTCGACCGACAGGAGGTGGGCTCCGTCCTTGGTGACGCCGCCGAAGTAGGTGCCGGCGGGTGCGGCCACCGACACGCTCGTCCCGATGTCGCCGGCGCCCGTGCCGAACAGTCCGTGTCCGGTCATGGACGGGGGCAGGACGTCGCCGGCGCCCGCGGGCGCCGTGCTGCGCATCGTGACGCGGAGCCGGATCTCGACGCGGCCGTCCCCGCGGCATCCGATCGCGGTGAGCTCCATGTCCGCGTGGAGGAAGGTGTCCATCTTGCCGCCCGTCGCGTCGTTCAGGAAGACGGCGAAGGCGTCGGGTCCGGCGGCGGTCAGCCGCCCGGCCGGACCGGAGAGCACCGTTGCGTCGACGACTCTCTGCGCTGCCTCGTCCGAGGTCCACACCGACACGCGACCCTCCGCGATCGGATCGGCCAGAGCGCGCGCCCACGTCAGCGGATCGAGGTCCACACTCGTGAAGCGTTCGATCACCGCCGTGCTGATCGCCTCCAGCACCACGGTCTGCCCCGCGGGGTCCCGCGTCATGTAGGGGTCGACGAGGACGCGCTGCACGAGGTTCTCCGCCGTCAGCTGCGATCCGTCCGGCAGTGTGACGGGTCCGGTCGCCGTGAGAAGACCGCGCACCGCCAGCGGGTCGATCGCGACCACCGCGTCCGGCTGCTCCCCGCCGCGGCTGCGCCACCATGCGGTCAGGAGCTCCGCACTGCGCGCGAAAGCGGTCGGCATCGTCGCGTTCTGCACGAACCGGCCGACGACCTCGCCATAGAGCCGCGCCGTCGAGCGCGGCACCGGCACGATGGACTCCGGCAGCTCCGGGAAGTCGGTCGAGTCCGTCTGCTGGGCGATCCGGAAGCGGCCCCCCTCCGCGCGGAGCAGGACGAAGGAGCCGGTGATGCCGCCGGCGGTGCGCAGCTCGGCAGGGTTCTGCAGCGCCAGCAGGACGGTGCCGCCGTCCCGCTCCGTCGCCGAGCCGGCGAAGGCGGCCAGCGCCGCGAGGGCGTCGACGCTCGGCGCGGCGTCGTCCAGGGCGGCGCGCACGGCGCCGAACCCCGCGCGGACGGGGGAGACGAGGTCGCCTTCATCCACGGCAGAGAGCGCCGTGCGGGCCTCGGCCACGGCATCCCCCGCACCGTCGAGTGTGCGGCCCAGGGCGGTCAGCAGACCGGGATCCCACGCGCCTTCGCGCGCTTCGACGAGACGGAGGACGGGGTCGAGCACCCGGTCCAGGAGCTCGGCGGACTGTGCCGAGAGGATGCGGACGGCGGCCGCGTCATCCCCGAAGAACGGCATCGTCTCCGCGACCGGCCACAGCGGATCCGAGGTCGCGTCGCGTGCCGCGCGCGTGTGCGCGGACAGCGTCCGCGCACGGTCGGCCGCGTCGAGGAGATCGCCGGACTCGACCGCGGAGACCAGGTCACGGGCGGCGGCTTCGGCCGCCCGCATCTCGGTGGCCGCCACCGCGACACGCGATCCCAGCCAGCCGAACGCGCCGAGCAGCACGCACAGCAGGAGGGCTGCGGCCGGAAGTGGCGACCCCGTCCGTGGAACAGGGGCCATGGGCGGCACTCAGACGCGATGCCGGCGACGTACCGACAGGACCACGACGAGCCCCATGGCCGCCGCTCCCGCACCGGCCAGGACGAGCGGCAACAGGATGTCCCCGCTCGTGCCCGTCGCGGCCAGGCGACCCTGGATGCTGCCCGTGGGCGCTGCGCAGCCCGACGTCGCGGGCGGGTATGCCAGCGGCACGGCGAGCTCCGGATTGACCCGGATCCACGCCCGCACGTCGCCCCGTGTCCACGCGAAGTTGCCCGCGGTCTCCCGCCACTGGCCGCCCTCGTAGACCCACCCCGGCCAGCCCGTCCCGACACCCCCGCTGACGGCGGCACCGGGCCACAGCACGGAGCCGGCGACACGGCCGGATGCCAGGGTGCCCAGCGGCAGCGACACCTCGTGCGTACCGTCGCTGATCACGAGAACCGCCCGGTCACCGGTGGACTGCCGGTCGGGATCGGTCAGCGTGACCTCGAAGGTGATCCACGGCGCATCGCGCAGGCAGACCACGTCGACCCGAGACCCGGCAAGGCTCGGCTCCTTCGGCTTGTCCGGCGTGTAGTCGACGTCGCCGTCGACCGCACGAACGGTCCCGGCGCCGACGTCGGCCGTAGCCGCCGCCGGTGCCGCGAGTGTCAGCAGCGCAGCCGCCACGACGGCCGCAAGAATCGATCGCTTGTCCATCAGACCTCCCCAAAGGTCGATAGCGGGCGTCGTCGGACGACCCCCTTCTGTGCGACGAGCACCCCACATGCCCGTCATCCCCACCCGCAGGCTAACCCACCGGGCCACCGGCCACAATCGGTCGAGCTCGGCACGACTAGAATCGGCAGTGCGAATGGGTCGGCTGGACGGTCGCGTGGCGGGAGACCGCACCGAGGAACGTCCGGGCTCCACAGGGCAGGATGGTGGGTAACACCCACCCGGAGCGATCCGCGAGACAGTGCCACAGAGAGCAGACCGCCGGGGCGCGAGCCCCGGTAAGGGTGAAAGGGTGGTGTAAGAGACCACCGGGATCGTGGTGACACGATCCGCAAGGTAAACCTCGTCCGGAGCAAGGCCAGACAGGGGATGACGACGCGGCCCGCCGAGTCCCCGGGTAGGCCGCTGGAGCGGCACGGCAACGTGTCGCCGAGAGAGATGACCGTCGAAGGGGCGTCAGCCCCGGAACAGAACCCGGCGTACAGGCCGGCCCATTCGCCTCACGTCGGCCGTGTCGACGGTGTCAGCGCGTCGTCTCCTCGACGAGCTTCGCCGTCTCCGCGGTCTGCACCCCGGCGTCCGCCGCGAGGGCGAGGGCCGCCGCGCCGACGATGCCTGCGCTGTTGCGGTGCACGGCCGGGACGATCGGGGTGCTCAGCGTCAGCAGGGGCAGGAACTGCTCGGCGTGCTTCGACACGCCCCCGCCGACGATGAACAGGTCGGGGCTCAGCAGGAACTCCAGGTGGCTGTAGTACCACTGCAGACGCTTCGCCCACTGCGGGAACGTCAGCTCGTCGCGCTCCATGGCGGAATACGCCGCCCAGGCCTCCGCATCCTTGCCGTGCTTGGCCCGCTGCAGGTGGCCGAGCTCGGAGTTCGGGATGAGGCGGCCGTCGTACAGCAGGGCGGTGCCGATGCCGGTCCCGAGCGTCGTGAGGATCGTGAGCCCCTCGACCCCCTTCGCCGCGCCGTAGCGCAGTTCCGCGACGCCGGCGACATCGGCGTCGTTCGCGAAGTGGATCTCACGGCCGAGGCCCTGTTCGAAGAACTCCTCGGCGGGGAAGCCGATCCAGGTGTCGGCCACGTTGGCGGCCGACAGCGTCTTGCCGTGCTTCACGATCGCCGGGAACGCCACGCCCAGCGGGACGTCCGCGTCGGTGACGTCGAGCGTCTCGAGGACGACCTTGACGGCCGCCAGGACGTCGTCCGGTTCCGCACCGGCGGGCGTCGGCACCTTCACGCGCTCGCTCAGCAGACGCCCCTCCCGGAGGTCGACGAGCGCCCCTTTGATCCCGGTTCCGCCGATGTCCACACCGACCGCTGTCGTCGCCTGCGCCGTCATGGCACTCAGCCTACCGAGCGGGCGGGGCCGCCTCGTCCGCGCCGGAGCGCCTCGTTAGGATCGAGACGAGCACCCCGCAACGACGCACCAGGAGGCGCAACATGTCCGCAGGCGAAGAGAAGTACTGGTTCAACCTCACGACCGGTCAGGTCGAGAAGGGCTTCGAGTCTCCCGCCGTCGACCGCGCGGGCCCGTTCGACACCCCCGAGGAGGCCGCCGGAGCCCCCGAGCTCATGAAGCGCCGCTCGCGCGCCTGGGCCGAGGAGGAGGCGCGCGAGGACTCGTGGGGATCGGGCTCGACGCCCGACGTGTCGGCGGACTCGGAGGACGACGCGGGCCGATAGTCTGGGCGGAAAGTCGGCATCGAGAGGACACGATGGACAAGCAGCGGGACTTCGTACTGCGCACGATCGAGGAGCGCGGCGTCAAGTTCGTGCGACTGTGGTTCACCGATGTGATCGGCACCCTCAAGTCGGTCGCGATCGCGCCCGCCGAGGTCGAAGGCGCCTTCACGGAGGGCCTCGGCTTCGACGGCTCCGCCATCCAGGGGCTGACGCGCTCGTACGAGTCCGACCTGCTCGCCCACCCGGACCCGTCGACGTTCCAGGTGCTGCCGTGGCGCGGCGAGATCGACCCGACGGCGCGGATGTTCTGCGACATCACGACGCCGGACGGCCAGCCTGCCGTCGCCGATCCGCGGCACGTCCTCAAGCGCTCGCTCGCGAAGGCCGCCGACGCCGGGTTCACCTTCTACACGCACCCCGAGATCGAGTTCTACCTGCTGAAGTCGTCCTCGTACGGCCCCGCCGGCCCCGAGCCGGTGGACTCCGCCGGCTACTTCGACAACGTGCCGGGCGGGACGGCGCACGATTTCCGGCGCCGTTCCGTGCGGATGCTGGAGGACCTCGGCATCTCGGTCGAGTACAGCCACCACGAGGGCGGCCCCGGACAGAACGAGATCGACCTGCGCTACGCCGACGCCCTCGCCACGGCCGACAACATCATGACGTTCCGCACCGTCGTGAAGGAGGTGGCGATCGAGCAGGGCGTGTACGCCACGTTCATGCCGAAGCCGCTCGGCGGCCACCCCGGCAGCGGGATGCACACGCACATGTCGCTGTTCGAGGGCGACGTCAACGCGTTCTACGAGGAGGGCGCGCAGTACCAGCTCTCCCAGACCGGCCGGCAGTTCATCGCGGGCCTCCTGCGCCACGCGCCGGAGATCTCCGCCGTCACGAACCAGTTCGTCAACTCGTACAAGCGCCTGTGGGGCGGCGATGAGGCGCCCAGCTTCATCACGTGGGGTCACAACAACCGCTCCGCCCTCGTCCGCGTGCCGATGTACAAGCCGAAGAAGGGGCAGTCCTCGCGCGTCGAGTACCGGGCCCTCGACTCGGCCGCGAACCCGTACCTCGCGTACGCGCTCATGCTCGCCGCGGGCCTCAAGGGCATCGAAGAGGGCTACGAGCTGCCCCCGGAGGCGGAGGACAACGTGTGGTCGCTGACCGACGCGGAGCGCCGCGCGCTCGGGTACGCGCCGCTGCCGGCGAGCCTGGATCACGCGCTGGAGTACATGGAGGAGTCGGAGCTCGTCGCCGAGACGCTCGGGGAGCAGGTCTTCAACTACGTCCTGCTCAACAAGCGTCGCGAGTGGCAGGAGTACCGCGCCCAGGTGACGCCCTTCGAACTGAAGAGCAACCTGGAGATGCTTTAACGCGGATGTCCGGCACGGAGCGTTCGTCGTCGCTCACGACGCTCGCGCGCGCCGGATTCGGCCAGCTGACCGCCGCCGACACGCTGCTCGACGAGCTCGCCGCGGAACTCGGCATCCCGCGTCTGGACGTCGTGACCGGCGCCGACGCGGCGGCAGACCCCGACGCGGCCATCACGGCGCTCGCCCGCATCGCCCGCCGCGACCCGGCACCGGTGCGCGCCGCGCTGCGCGCCGACCCCGTCACGCTCTGGGCCCTGCTGGGCGCCTCGCCCGGCTTCGGCGAGTTCTACGCGCGGCACCCGGCCGAGCTGGCCTTCCTCGAGGGCGCCGGCGCCTCCCTGCCGAGCGGCGACGAGCTGCGCGCGGAGCTGCTGGCATCCGTCGCCGCCGACGAGGACGGCTTCGCCGCGACCGGCGACGAGACGGCGTGGGTCGCGCTGCGCATCCGCTATCGTCGCCTCCTCGCCCGGATCGCCGCGTTCGACCTCCGCGCCCCGAGCGCCGTCGACGTGCTCGCCCCGGTCGCCGCGGCACTCGCAGATGCCGCCGGGGCCGCACTGGAGGCGTCGCTGTGCGTCGCGCGCACCCGCGTGACGACGGGCGGCGCGGGGGCGGGCCTGTTCCCGCGTGAGCAGGTGGCGGCCGTCCGACTCGCGATCATCGGAATGGGCAAGACGGGGGCCCGGGAGCTCAACTACGTCAGCGACGTGGACGTCATCTTCGCCGGCGGCGCGGACGATGCCGTCACGGAGGCGATCGGCGAGAGCCGCGTCATCGACATCGCGACGCGCCTCGCCGTCCAGACGATGCGCGGGATCACGAGCATCGAGATCGAGCCTCCGCTGTGGGAGGTGGATGCCAACCTGCGGCCGGAGGGAAAGCAGGGCGCCCTCGTCCGCACGATCGACTCGCACGTGTCGTACTACGACCGCTGGGCCAAGAGCTGGGAGTTCCAGGCCCTGCTGAAGGCCCGCCCCATCGCGGGGGACCGGGATCTCGGCGACGCGTACATCGCGGCCGTGCAGCCGAAGGTGTGGACGAGCGCCGCGCGGGAGAACTTCGTCGACAGCGTGCAGCGCATGCGCGAGCGGGTCACCGAGCACATCCCGGCCGCGGAGGTCGCCTACCAGCTGAAGCTCGGACCCGGCGGCATCCGCGACATCGAGTTCACCGTCCAGCTGCTGCAGCTCGTGCACGGTCTCGCCGACGAGCGCATCCGGCAGCGCGGGACGCTCGACGCGCTGGATGCGCTCGTCGCGGAGGGCTACATCGGCCGGTCCGACGCCGCCACGTTCTCGCACGACTACCGGCAGCTCCGGGTGCTGGAGCACCGCCTGCAGCTGCGCGACCTCCGCCGCACCCACCTCATGCCCACGACGCCGGAGGGGCTGCGCGTCCTCGCGCGGGCGTCCCGGCTCGCCGACACCGGCGACGGCGTGTGGCAGCTCTGGGAATCGGTGAAGCGCGAAGTGCGCGACATCCACGTCCGCCTCTTCTACCGGCCGCTGCTGTCCGCCGTCGCGGCACTGCCGAGCGACGAGCAGACGCTGTCGCCGGCCCAGGCCCACGACCGGCTCGCGGCCATCGGCTTCCGCGACCCGACCGGCGCTCTCCGCCACATCGGCGCGCTCACGAGCGGCCTCAGCCGGAAGGCGACGATCCAGCGCCACCTCATGCCGGTGATGATCCGCTGGTTCGCGGACGGCGTCGACCCCGACTACGGCCTCATCTGCTTCCGCCGCATCAGCGAGCGGCTGGGCGACACCCCGTGGTTCCTGCGCATGCTGCGCGACTCGTCCGGCGCGGCCGAGCGCCTCACCCGGGTCCTCTCCGGGTCGCGCTACATCGGCGAGCTCATGGAGTGGATCCCGGAGTCCGTCGCATGGCTCGACGCGCAGGAGAGCCTGAAGCCCCGCACCGGCGTCGCCCTCCAGGAGGAGGCCCGCGCCATCCAGGCGCGGCACGCGCCCATCGACGAGGCGATGCGCGCCGTCCGGGCGCTGCGTCGCCGTGAGCTGCTGCGTCTCGCGATCGGCGGCGTCCTCGGCATCCTGACCATCGACGAGCTCGCGCACGGCCTCACGACGATCAGCGAGGTCACCATCCAGGCGACACTGCGGGCCGTCCGCCGCGAGGTGGTCCCCGAGGAGGACCGCGCCCTCGACTTCTCCGTCATCGCGATGGGGCGGTTCGGGGGAGGGGAGCTGGGCTTCGGCTCGGACGCCGACGTCATGTACGTCTACGACGCGAACGGTCTCGACCCGCAGCGCGCGCACACGCTCGCGACGCAGATCGTGACGGGGCTGCGCACCTATTCCGAGGACCAGCGGGTCCCGTTCGAGCTGGATGCGGGGCTCCGTCCGGAGGGCCGCAACGGCCCGCTCGCACGCTCCATCGAGGCCTATGCGGAGTACTACCGCCGGTGGTCGCTGTCGTGGGAGGCCCAGGCGCTGCTGCGCGCGCGCGGGGTCGCCGGCAGCGTCAAGCTCATCCGCCGCTTCATGCAGCTCGCCGACGATGTCCGCTACCCGGCGGCCGTGGCGCTGCAGGACCTCCGCGAGATCAAGCGCATCAAGGCCCGCGTCGAGAACGAGCGTCTGCCGCAGGGGGTCGACCGGTCGCGGCACCTGAAGCTCGGGCCGGGCGGGCTCAGCGACGTCGAATGGCTCGTGCAGCTGCTGCAGCTCGAGCACGGGCACCGCATCCCGTCGCTGCAGACCACGTCGACCCTGGAGGCGCTGGCGGCCGCCGTGGAGGCGGGACTCGTTCCGGAGACCGCCGCCGAGCGGCTGGAGGCCGCCTGGCGTCTCGCGAGCCGGCTGCGGTCGGCGAACACGCTGCTGTCCGGGCAGACGAGCGACGTGCTGCCGGTGGACCGCGGCAAGCTCGACGGAATCGGGCGCCTGCTGGAGTACCCGCCGCGCTCGGCGACCCTCGTCGAGGAGGACTGGATGGGCACGGCGCGCCGCGCCCGCCGCGCCTTCGAGAAGCTCTTCTACGGGTAGGCGCGGTCCGCGGCGGTCTCAGGCGTCGCCACGCACGGCGTCCTCGCGCACGATGAGGACGGGGCAGTGCGCATGCGCGGCGCACGCGGCGCTGACCGAGCCCAGCATCAGTCCGGCGAACCCGCCGTGGCCCCGGCTGCCGAGCACGAGCATCTCGGCATCCCGGCTCTGCGCGATCAGCGTCGGCGCCGGCAGGCCGGGCAGCACGGTCCGGACGAGGGCCCGGGGCGGCGCGTCGGCGAAGGCCTGCTCGACGGCGTCGTCCAGAACCGCGGAGGCCTCCACCTCGGGCGACCACCCTGCGATCGACGAGTAGTCGACGAACGGCGGGGCGGTCCACGTGGTCACCGCCTCCAGCGGTGCGCCGAGCGCCTCGGCGATCCTCGCAGCGTGCCGCAGGGCCGCGATCGACGAGTCGGATCCGTCCACCCCCACCACGATCGGTCGCGCCCCGGCGCCGTGGACCAGTCCGTCATCCTCGCTCATGCTTTGATCCCACCGCATCGGCTCGCACGTGTCGAGCATCCGGGCCAAGCTGGAGGCATGCCCGTTCTCCGCGCTCTGCGTCGCTACCGCGTCATCCTGCTCGCGCTCGTCGTCCTCGCGGTCGTCTTCCTGCTGCACGCGGCCGGCATGCCGGCGGCGGGTCGCTGGACCGCGACCGTCTTCGTCGCGCTGTTCGTGGTGTGGACGCTCATCGGGATGGTGCGCGACGTCCTCCGCGGACACATCGGGCTCGACGTCCTCGCGGTCGTCGCGATGGTCGCGACGCTGGCGGTCGGGGAGTACATCGCGGCCCTCATCATCGTGCTCATGCTCGCCGGCGGAGAGGCGCTGGAAGACATCGCCGGGCGGCGGGCGAAGCGGGAGCTCACGGCACTGCTGGATCGCACCCCCCGCGTCGCGCACGTGATCGTGCATCCCCGATCCTCGGATGCGGATGAGATCCAGGATGCCGACGTCGACGACGTCGTGGTCGGCGATGTGCTGTTGGTCCGTCCGTCCGAGATCGTGCCGGTGGACGGGACGCTGCTCAGTGAGACCGGCACCTTCGACGAGTCCTCGATCACGGGGGAGAGCCTCCCCGTGACCAGGCGGGCCGGTGAGGAGGTGCTCTCCGGGGCCACGAACGGCGAGGGCGCCGTCCGGATCCGGGTCCTCCGGCGCGGCGCCGACAGCCAGTACCAGCAGATCGTGGCCCTCGTGCGCGGCGCCTCCGAATCCCGGGCGCCGGTCGTGCGCCTGGCGGACCGGTTCGCCGTCCCGTTCACCGCCGTGTCGCTCGTCCTCGCCGGGACGGCGTGGGCGATCTCGGGGGAACCCAGCCGGTTCGCCGAGGTCCTGGTTCTCGCCACCCCCTGCCCGCTGCTGATCGCCGCCCCTGTCGCGTTCCTCGCCGGATTGTCGCGAGCCGCGAAGGCCGGCGTCATCATGAAGGGCGGGGCGGTGATCGAGCAGCTCGCGCGGGTGCGCTCGGCCTGCTTCGACAAGACCGGCACCCTCACCCAGGGCCGACCGGAGCTGATCGAAGTGCGGGCGGCCGACGGCTTCGCGGAGCCGGACCTGCTGCGGCTGGCCGCCTCGGCCGAGCAGTACTCCTCCCACGTGCTGGCCGACGGCATCCGGCGCGCGGCACACGAGCGCGGCATCCCGCTGAGCTCCGCGGAACGGGCGAGCGAGATCGCGACGAACGGCGTCACGGCCGTGATCGAGGGCCGGGAGGTCGTGGTGGGGAAGCCCGCCTATGTGGCCGGCCTGACGCCCGACATGCAGCCGGCGACGCTGGAGCCCGGGCAGGCGGCGGCCTACGTCGCGATCGACGGCCGGTTCGCCGGCGCACTGATCCTCGCCGATGCGGCCCGCCCCGAATCCGCGCAGGTCGTCACATGGCTGCGGGGGAACGGCGTCGAACGCATCACGATGCTCACCGGCGACGCCCACGCGACCGCCGCGTCGATCGCGGCGACGGTGGGCATCGACGACGTGCACGCCGACCTGCTGCCCGCGGAGAAGGTGCACCTCGCCGCGCAGCTCCGCCCCCGGCCCACCATGATGGTCGGCGACGGCGTGAACGATGCGCCCGTGCTGGCGGCGGCCGACATCGGCGTCGCGATGGGGGCCCGGGGCGCGACAGCGGCCGGCGACGCCGCGGATGTCGTCATCCTGGTGGACTCGCTCGCGAAGGTGGCGGATGCCGTGGCGATCGGCCGGCACACGGTGCAGGTGGCCCTCACCGCGATATGGATCGGGATCGGCCTGAGCATCGGACTCATGGTGATCGCGATGACGGGCGTCATCCCTGCCGTCGGCGGCGCGCTCATCCAGGAACTCGTCGACCTGGCCACGATCCTGTACGCCCTGCGGGCGTTGCGCGGACCGGCGCCGGGGGAGGAGCGGGCCCCGACCGACGCGAGGAGGCCGCAGCGCGCAGCTTCCGCAGCATGACCTCCGGTGCCACACTGACCCCGGGACAGGAGGAGGACGATGACGTCGCCCGCGATCAGCACGCACGCCCTGCGCAAGGACTACGGCCGCCACATCGCGTTGCACGGGCTCGACCTGCGCGTTCCGCGGGGCTCCGTGTACGGGCTGATCGGCCCGAACGGCGCCGGCAAGACCACGACCCTGCGGATGCTGCTGGACATCATCCGCCCCACGTCGGGGGAGATCACCGTCCTCGGTGAGAACCCCCGGGCCGGCGGCGCGGCCCTCCGCCGGCGCATCGGCTATGTCCCCGGCGAGCTGCGGTGGGGGACGCGCCTGCGAGGCGAGGCGCTGCTGCGCCACCTCGCCGAGATCAGCGGGCCCGTGCGGGCGGGGGCGATCCATGAACTCGCCGAGCGGCTCGACCTCGACCTCACCCGCCCCGTGCGCATGCTGTCCAAGGGCAACCGCCAGAAGCTCGGTCTCGTGCAGGCGCTCATGCACGAACCCGACCTGCTCGTCCTCGATGAGCCGACGAGCGGCCTGGATCCGCTCGTCCAGCGGGAGTTCCTCGCTCTCATCCGGGAGGCGCGCGAGCGCGGGCAGACCGTGCTGCTCAGCTCGCACGTCCTCAGCGAGATCCAGCAGGCTGCGGACGATGTCGCCGTGCTCGCCGCAGGCAGGGTCGTCGCCGAGGGGCCGGTGGCCGACCTGCGGCTCGCGAGCGTCCGCCGCATCCACGCGATGCTCGCCGGGTCGACGGCGGACGAGGTCCGCAGCGCCCTGCAGAGCACCCCCGGCGTCGAGTCGCTCGAGGTCGCCGACGCGCCCTCCGGCGGCCTCGTACGGGTCAGCGCCACCAGCCGGGGCGACATCGATCCGGTGCTGCGCGTGCTCACCGCGTCGACGGTCCGGGAGCTGACGGTCGAGGAGCCCGACCTGGAGGAGTCCGTCCTCGGTCTGTACGAGGCGGAACCGCAGGCCCCGCGTCGACGAGGACGTCCGTGAGCGGCGCGGCGGGCGTGCGGCAGGCGCCGCTGCCCATCCTGCGGCGCGCACTGACCGACGGGTGGCGGGGACTGCTGGGGTGGACGGTCGGACTCGCCGGCGTCGCGCTGCTCTACCTGCCGCTGTTCCCGTCGATGGCGTCGCCGGAGCTCACCGACGTGCTCGACGCACTCCCGCCCGCCCTCATCGAGACGCTCGGCTATCGGGACATCGGGACCGGGCCGGGGTACACGCAGGCGACCTTCTTCGGACTGATCGGCTTCGTGCTCCTCACGATCGCGTCGATCGGCTGGGGCGCCGCCCTCATCGGCGGCGCGGAGGAGTCCGGCCGCCTGGAGCTGACCCTCGCGCACGGCGTGGGCCGGGTCTCGTACGCGGTCCAGAGTGCCGCGGCCCTCGTCCTCAAGCTCGCGTGGCTCGGCGTCGCGGCGTGGCTGATCATCCGGGCGATCGAGGGACCGGCGCAGCTGGGTCTGGATGCCGGGAACCTCTGGGCGACCGTCGCGGCGTGGGTCGGCGCAGGGCTCGTGTCGGGCGCCGCGGCCCTCGCCGCCGGCGGGCTCACCGGCAGCCGGGCGTGGAGCGTCGGCGCGGGCGCGGGGGTCGCGGTCGCCGGGTACACCCTGCAGGCCGTCGCGAACAACAGCGCCGACCTCGACGTGCTGCGCCGGTTCTCGCCGTTCGACTGGGCGTTCGGCAGCGCGCCGCTGGCGAACGGCGCCGACGTCGGCGGTCTCGGTCTGCTCTTCGGCGTCTCCGCCGTGCTGATCGCCGTCGCCACGCTCGGCCTCGCCCGCCGCGACGTGCTGGGGTAGCCGCGCCGGCGGGATCCGGATACGCGGGCATGCAGAAAGGCCCCGGCGATCCGCCGGGGCCTTTCCGTGGTGTGCGTCAGACGCCGAAGTACAGCTCGTACTCGAACGGGTGCGGACGCGCCGCGAGCGGCTTGATCTCGTTCTCGATCTTGTACTCGATCCAGGTCTCGATCAGCTCGGGCGTGAAGACGCCGCCGGCCAGCAGGAACTCGTTGTCGGCACGGAGGGCCTCCAGCGAGTCCAGCAGGGAGTTCGGCACCTGCGGGATGTTCTTGGCCTCCTCGGGCGGCAGCTCGTAGAGGTCCTTGTCGACCGGCTCGTGCGGCTCGATGCGGTTCTTGATGCCGTCCAGGCCCGCCATCATCTGCGCCGCGAAGGCCAGGTACGGGTTGCCGGAGGCGTCGGGCGCGCGGAACTCGATGCGCTTGGCCTTCGGGTTGGAGCCCGTGATGGGGATGCGGATGGCCGCGGAGCGGTTGCCGGCCGAGTAGACCAGGTTGACCGGGGCCTCGTAGCCCTTGACCAGGCGCTTGTAGGAGTTCAGCGTCGGGTTGGTGAAGGCGAGGACGGCGGGCGCGTGCGCCAGCAGGCCGCCGATGTACCAGCGCGCGATGTCGGACAGCCCGCCGTAGCCCTTCTCGTCGTAGAACAGCGGCTTGCCCTCGAGCCACAGCGACTGGTGCGTGTGCATGCCGGAGCCGTTGTCGCCGAAGAGCGGCTTGGGCATGAAGGTCGCGACCTTGCCCCACTGCTCGGCGACGTTCTTGACGATGTACTTGAACTTGAGGATGTCGTCCGCGGAGTGGACCATCGTGTCGAAGCGGTAGTTGATCTCCTGCTGACCGCCCGTGCCGACCTCGTGGTGGGCGCGCTCGAGGACGAGGCCCGCCTCGATCAGGTGCAGCGAGATGTCGTCGCGCAGGTCGGCGGTCTTGTCGACCGGCGAGACGGGGAAGTAGCCGCCCTTGAAGGGGGTCTTGTTGGCGAGGTTGCCGCCCTCTTCGACGCGACCGGTGTTCCAGGCGCCTTCCTCGGAGTCGACCGAGTAGAAGCTCGAGTTCTGCTTCACCTCGTAGCGCACGTCGTCGAAGATGTAGAACTCGGCCTCAGGGGCGAAGAACGCGGTGTCGGCGATGCCGGTGGAGGCCAGGTACTTCTCCGCCTTCTTGGCGACCTGGCGCGGGTCCTTCGCGTAGATCTCCCCGTTGCGGGGGTTGTAGATGTCGAAGATCATGATCAGCGTCTTCGCCTCGCGGAACGGGTCGAGGTACGCCGTCGACACGTCCGGGATGAGCTGCATGTCCGATTCGTGGATGTTCGCGAAGCCCCGGATGGAGGACCCGTCGAACAACTGCCCGACCGTGAAGAATTCCTCATCGACGGTCGAAGCGGGGATGTTGAAGTGCTGCTGGACACCGGGGAGATCCGTGAAACGGATGTCGAGGAACTTGACGTCCTCGTCCTTGATGAATTTCAGCACCTCGGATGAATCTTTGAACATGGAGTCTCCAAGATCGGGTGAGGAACGGGCCTGTCGAGAGCAGGCGTACAACGAACCTAACCGGATCCAGTTGCCCGGCAGTATCCCCCGTGTTTCGGGGATGTTACGTCGCCGCCGTTAGGCTTGAGCGGTGGCAGACCTGAGGATCGGGAACAGCTATCCGGGGGAGCGGCTCGGGCGACCGACGACCGGTCCGCAGAGCGTGGCCCGCGTCGGCCGGCGTCTGGCGGCCATCGCGATCGACTGGGCCTGCGCCGTCATCATCTCGATGGCGTTCTTCTCCTACGACCCGATGGCCACGCTCGCCGTGTTCGCGGCGGTGCAGATCGTCTTCATCCCGACGATCGCCGGAAGCCCCGGCCACCGCCTCATGGGAATGCGCCTGACGATGCTCGACGGCGGATGGGTGGGGCTCTGGCGCCCCGTCGTGCGGACGCTGCTGCTCGTCCTCGTCATCCCGGCCGTCATCTGGGACCCCGACCAGCGAGGCCTGCACGACAAGGCCGTCGGGACGATCCTCGTCCGCAGCTGACCGGCGGAGCCCCGCCGCGGGAATCAGCGCGGGCGCGGGGCGCGGGCGCGGAGCGGGTCGATGCCCTTGGGGATCGGCAGCGACGTGACCGACTGCGAGACCGAGTCGATGCGCTTGATGACCGCGGCCATCGTGGCGCGATCGACCTTCGTCGGCAGCGACTTGATGGCGCCGGCGAGCTTGCCGATGGGGATGTCGTCGTCGCCGTGGCCGACGTAGAAGACCTGCACGGGCACCCCCGAGGCGACGCGCTGCACCTTCATGCGCTCGTCGTTCACGAGCCGCGTGAGACGGCCGCGGGCGCCCTCGGCGACGATGACGACGCCGCCTCGTCCGACGGCGCGGTAGACGGCATCCTGCGTCTTGGGGTTGATGCCGACGGGCATCTCGCTGGCGACCCACTTGCGGCCGAGGGAGGTGGACAGGATGTGGCCGGTGGCTCCCGGCATCCCGTCGATCTTCTTGTACATGGCGCGCGTCGACAGGCGGGTCATCGTGATCATGGCGGCCAGGAAGCCGAACATCAGACCGGAGATGCCCCACAGGATGATGCTCCAGATCGCCGCGGGCGGGATCAGGAATCCGATGAGGACGCCGAGACCGACCCCGAGGACCAGGATGCCGATGAGCAGCCACGGCAGCCACGGGTAGGCATCCTTCGTGAACGTGATCAGGGTGCGGATCTGGGCGAAGAAGCCGGGGCGCTTTTCGGGCGCGGAACTGCGGGATGCCATGGCTCCCAGCCTACCTTCGACGGGCGCCGAGTTCTTCACAGTCGCTCCGGCGCGACGGCACTCCACAGATGCCCGGGGCGTCCGGAGGACGGCTGCTGCACGGCGCACACTGACCGGATGCCCCTACCCGCGGCCGCCGACGCCCTCGCCGCCCCCGCGCGGCTGCGCTCGGTCGTACCGGGGGAGCACCCGTATCCCGGCGTCGTGGTGGCCGGGGACCCTCCCCGGGTGTGGGTGGATGCCGACGACTTCCGCGACGGTCCCGCCTGGCGGGCCGATCCGGACGGGCATGTGCTCGGGCCGCTCGAAGTCGCGCGGACGCCCACGGATCACGCCGTCGTCCTCCCGCTGTGCACCGAGCGCCTCCGCGAAGCCGTCGTCCGCCGGGCACCGCTGTCGCGGGGCGAGGTCGTGACGGTGGCGGTCAGCCTGCTGCGCGGCGCCGTCGAGGCCGACGATCTCGGCGCGAGCCGTGGAGCGTGGTGGGTGACGGATGCCGGGCGTCCCGTGCTCGCCCTCACCGGGGAGACGCTGTGGCGGCCGGCGAGCGGGGAACTGTTCGCGCTGCTCGGACAGGAGCAGGACACGGACGTGGCGGAGGTGCTGGAGCGCTGCCGCGACGCGGTCGCCGATCCACGTCACCTGGCGCGGGATGCGGCTGCCTGCGAGGACGCCCTCTTCGCCCTCGCAGAGCCTGCCGCGCTCGGCACGCGCCTCACCCCGGTGCGCGCGCGAGACGTCGCGCGGGCGGCTCCGGCATCCGAGCAGCCGCCGCCGCGCGTCGTGGAGCTGGTCGCCCGGTGGCTGGATGCGGGGTTGGCCGACCGGCTCCGGGCGGCGCTGCCCCGGAAGGCCCCGGCGGCCCGGGAGCCGGGCGCCGCGGCCACGCGCCGACGGCGGGCGCCGTGGCTCCTCGGGGCGGGGCTCGCCGGCGTCATCGTCATGGCGGGTCTGCTGTGGCCGGACGATGCGCCCCGCGGCGCCGAGCCGCCGGTGGACCCGTCGCCGAGCGCGCCGTCGGTCTCCGTCTCTCCGAGCGCGCCGCCCGGGACACCCGAGGAGGAGCGGTCGCAGCTCCTGGACGAGCTCGCCCGGTGCGTCGCGTCGCCGTGCGGTGACGCCGACCCGCGGGAGGACCCGCGGCGACCGATCCCTGCGGGGATCGCGAGCGATCTCCGGTCGGAGCGGCGCATCACGCTGCTCGACGAGTACGGCGGGGTGTCCGTGCTGCGCGTGGAGAGCGGCACCGGGGAGGTTCCCCCGCAGATCGCGGTGATCGTCCGGGACGACGAGAAATGGCTGGTCCGCGACGTCTACGACGTCGCGGACCAGCCGTGAATCAGGTTCGACCCGGGATCAGATGCCGAGCTGTGCCTCGAACTGCGCGGCCTCCAGGCGGGCCTTGACGGCGCCGAGGAAGCGGGCCGCGTCGGCACCGTCGATCGTCCGGTGGTCGTACGACAGCGCGAGGAAGACGTACGAGCGGACCGAGATCGCGTCCTTCCCGTCCACCGTCACGACGCCGGGGCGCTTGACGACGACGCCGGTGCCGAGGATCGCCGACTGCGGCAGGAACACGACGGGCGTGTCGAACAGCGCGCCGCGCGAACCGGTGTTGGTCAGCGTGAACGTGCCGCCGGCGAGCTCGTCGGGCTTCAGCTTGTTGTCGCGCGTGCGCGCGGCGAGGTCGGCGATCTCGTGGGCGATCTGTGCGAGGTTCTTCGACGCGGCGTCACGCAGCACGGGCGTGAGGAGGCCCCGCTCGGTGTCGACCGCGATCGAGAGGTTCTCGCTCGCGGGGTAGACGATGTCGGTGCCGTCGACCGTCGCGTTGACGATCGGGTAAGCCTGCAGCGCCTCGGCGGCCGCGAGGGCGAAGAACGGCAGGAACGACAGCTTGTCGCCGGTCTTCTCCTGGAACGCGCCCTTCACCTGGTCGCGGTAGGACGCCAGCTTGGTGACGTCGACCTCGATGACCGTCGTCAGCTGCGCCGTCTGCTGCATCGAGGCGACCGCGCGCTCGGCGAGCACCTTGCGCAGACGCGACATGGGCTGCGTCGTGCCGCGCAGCGGCGAGACCTCGAGCGCGGGAGCGGCCGGTGCGGCAGCAGGTGCAGCGGGCGCTGCGGCGGGGGCCTTGGCGGCCTCGGCCGCCTTGAGGACGTCCTCCTTGCGGATGCGTCCGCCGACGCCCGTGCCGGTGACGGTCGCGAGGTCGACGCCCTGCTGCTGCGCGAGGCGGCGGACGAGCGGGGTCACGTAGGTGAGCGCGTCCTCATCCGCGGCGGGTGCCGGTGCGGCGGCTGCCGCAGGTGCCGCGGCGGCCGGAGCCTGCGGGGCGGATGCGGCCCGAGCCGGGGGGGCGGGAGCCTCCGGAGCGGGTGCGGCCGGAGCCGGGGCGGCGGGCGCCTCCTGCGCGGGGGCCGCCGGGGCCTCCTCCTGCGCGGGGGCCGCCGGGGCCTCCTGGGCGGGAGCGGCCGGAGCCGCGGGGGCGCCGGAGCCGATCCGGGCCAGCACGGAGCCGACGGCGACGGTCTCGTCCTCGCCGACGACGATCTCCTGCAGGACGCCGGCGAACGGGGCCGGGATCTCGGTGTCGACCTTGTCGGTGGAGATCTCCAGGAGCGGTTCGTCGGTCTCGACGCTGTCGCCGACCTGCTTGAGCCAGCGGGTCACGGTGCCTTCGGTCACGCTCTCACCCAGTTCGGGGAGGACGACGTCCTTGGCGTCGCCGGACGGGGCTGCGGCGGGCGCGGCCTGCTCGGCGGGCGCCTGCTCGGCGGGCGCCTGCTCGGCGGGTGCCGCCTGCTCCGCGGGTGCCGCCTGCTCCGCGGCGGGCGCCTCGGCGGCGGGCGGGGCCTCCTGGGCCGGGGCCTCGGCGGCGGGCGCCTCGTCTGCGGACGCGCCGGAGCCGTCGCCGATCTTCGCCAGGACGGCGCCGACCTCGACGGTCTCGTCCTCCTGGACGAGGATCTCCTCGATGACGCCGCTGATGGGCGAAGGGATTTCGGTATCCACCTTGTCGGTCGAGATCTCGAGCAGCCCTTCGTCGGCCTGCACGGTGTCACCGACCTTCTTGAGCCAGCGGGTGACCGTACCCTCGGTGACGCTCTCGCCGAGCGCGGGGAGGACCACGGATGTGCTCATGACCTTGTCTCCTTCAGAAATGTCGATGTCGTCTCTAGCTTAGTGATGCCCGACCGGGTGGTCAGAGCGCGTGGAGGGGCTTGCCCGCCAGGGCGAGGAACGCCTCGCCGAGCGCTTCGCTCTGCGTGGGGTGCGCATGGATGAGCGGTGCGAGGTCCTCCGGGTGGGCTTCCCAGCCGACCGCGAGCTGTCCCTCGGTGATGAGCTCGCCGACACGATCGCCCACCATGTGCACGCCGAGGACGGGGCCCTCGACCTGCCGCACGACCTTGACGATGCCCGCCGTGCCGAGGATCTCGCTCTTGCCGTTTCCGGCCAGGTTGTACTCGTAGGCGACCACGGCGTCGCCGTGCAGTGCGCGCGCCTGCGCTTCGGTGAGGCCGACGGAGGCGACCTCGGGGCTGGAGTAGGTGACGCGGGGGATGGTGGACTCGGGAACCGGCACGGGGCTCAGGCCCGCGATCTTCTCGGCCGCGAAGATGCCCTGCTGGAAACCGCGATGCGCGAGCTGCAGTCCCGGGACGATGTCGCCCACGGCCCACACGTGCGGGACGTTCGTCTGCAGCCGCTCGTCGACCGTGACGAAGCCGCGGTCGATCGTGACGCCGGCCTCCTCGAAGCCGAGACCCGCCGACGCGGGCCCGCGGCCCACGGCGACGAGGAGATAGTCCGCATCGATCGCGGTGCCGTCCTCCAGCGTCACCGTCACGCCGGCATCCGTCGGCGTCACGCCGGAGAACCGCACGCCGAGCTTCGCGGTGATGCCGCGCTTGCGGAAGGCCCGCTCGAGCGCCTTGCTGAGGGCGATGTCCTCGTTGGGCACGAGGTGCTCGAGCGCCTCGACGACCGTGACCTCGACGCCGAACGAGCGCCAGACGCTCGCGAACTCGACGCCGATGACGCCGCCGCCGAGGATCACGACCCGCGCCGGGATCTCCTCGAGCGCCAGCGCCCCCTCGCTCGTGATCACGCGTCCGCCGATCTCGAGGCCGGGGAGCGTGCGGCTGTACGAGCCGGTGGCGAGGATGACGTCGGCGCCGCGGTAGACGTCGTCGCCCACCGCGACGGCGCGGTCGGCGGTCAGGCGGCCCTCGCCGGCGACGACGGTGATGCCGCGCGCCTTGACGAGCCCCTCGAGGCCCTTGAACTTCTTCGCGACGATCCCTTCGCGGTAGGCCGTCACGCGGGAGATGTCGATGCCCTCGAGCGTCGCGGTCACCCCGACGTTGCCGGCGTCGCGGACGTGATCGGCCACCTCCGCGGCGTGCAGGAGCGCTTTCGTCGGGATGCAGCCGCGGTGCAGGCAGGTGCCGCCCAGCTTGTCCTTCTCGACGAGGATGACGGATTTCCCGAGCTCGGCGGCGCGGAGGGCCGCGGCATAGCCGCCGCTGCCACCGCCGAGGATGACGACGTCGGCGGTGTGGTCGGTCATGCTGCCCCTTCCAGGAACGCGATGAGGGAACGGACCGTCGCGCCCGTCGGACCCTTGTCGGTGGCGCCGTAGCCGCCGCCCTTGTGCATGCCGGCGCCGGCGATGTCCAGGTGCACCCAGGGTATACGCGGCGCGTCGGGCTCGTCCGAGACCGGGCCGACGAAACGGCGCAGGAACAGCCCGGCGAAGAGCGAGCCGCCCGCGGGGTCGCCGATCTTCGCGTTCTGCAGGTCGGCGATGGGGGAGTCCAGCTCGTCCTCCATGTGCGCCGGGAGCGGCAGCTGCCAGGCGAGCTCGCCGGCGCGCTCGGAGGCTGCGAGGTACTCCGCGACCGCGTCGTCCTCGCCCATCACGCCGACCACGCGGTTGCCGAGCGCGACCGTGATGGCGCCGGTGAGCGTCGCGACGTCGACGATCACGTCGGGGTGCTCACGGCTGGCCGCCACGAGCCCGTCGGCGAGGACCAGCCGGCCCTCGGCGTCGGTGTTGAGGACTTCGACGGTCGTGCCGCCGAGGGTCGTCAGTACGTCGCCCGGGCGGATGGCCCGGCCCGAGGGCATGTTGTCGGCGACGCACAGCCAGCCGGTGACGCGCACCGGCAGTGCGAGCGCGGCGGCGGCGCGGACGACGGCGAGGGCCGTCGCGGCGCCGCACATGTCGTACTTCATGCCGACCATGGAGGCGGCGGGCTTGAGCGACAGACCGCCGGTGTCGAACGTGATGCCCTTGCCGACGAGGGCCACGTGACGCGCGGCGCCCTCCGGCGCGTATTCCACGCGCACGAGGCGCGGCGGCCGGTCCGAGCCCTGCCCGACGCCGAGGATGCCGCCGAAGCCCTCCGCCGCGAGACGCTCCTCGTCGAAGACCTGCACGTCGATGGGGAGTCCCGCCGTCGCCTCGACGGCGCGCTCGGCGAAGTCGGCCGGGCCGAGCCACTCCGCGGGGATGTTCACGAGATCCTTCACGAGGGCGACGGCCTCGCCGGTCGCGGTGACCGCGGCCAGCTCGTCGTCGCCGACGGTGGCGGGGGAGTGCACAGTCACGGCGGACGCGCGCGACGCCCCGGCATCCTTCTTGTAGCCGGCGAAGCGATAGCCGCCGAGGACCGCGCCCTCCGCGGCGGCCCGCCACTGCGCCGGGGCGGCCGGGGCGGCAACCGCGAGCGTCGCGAAGCCGGTCGTGACCCGGACGGCGGCGCCGATCGCGTCGCGGATCGCCGCGGCATCCCCGGCGGCACCCGTGCCGACGACGATGAGGGGCTTGGCGGTGGCTTCCGGCGCGTAGACGCGGTGCGTCGCGCCGGCCGCGCCGGTGAAGCCGATGGCCGTCAGCGAGGCGGCCAGTCCCGGCCAGGCGGTCAGCGCCTGCTCCGCCGCGTCGAGCGGGGGGAGGGCGAGGACGAGCGCCTCCGCGTCGGATTCGTTCAGGGGGGCGGTGCTGTGCGAGAGCGCGGGAAACGGCATGCGTCCCATCCTAGGTTCGCGTGTTCGCTGTCAGCGGGACGGTCGCGCGACCGCCGCCCACGGCGGCTCGTACAGTTGTCTCATGCCTCTGTCCGGTCCTCTCTACGAGCGCGTCGTGTCCGCCCCGCCGGTTCCGCCGGGGCTCCCGCTCGTCATCACGCTGACGGGGTTCACGGATGCCGGGGGCGCCGTCGCGCGCGTCATCGACTACTTCCGCGACGAACTGGACCCCACCCCCGTCGTGGCGTTCTCGGCCGACGTGCTGCTGGACTACCGCGCCCGCCGACCCGTGATCACCTTCGACACCGATCACCTCACCGACTACCGCCCGGCGCGCCTGGAGCTCTCCCTCGCGCACGACGCCTCGGGCAGCCCCTTCCTGCTGCTCGCCGGCTACGAGCCCGACTTCGCATGGGAGGCGTTCGCCGAGACCGTCGTGGGCCTGGCGGAGGGACTGCAGGTCGCGACCGTCACGTGGGTCCACGCCATCCCGATGCCGGTGCCGCACACCCGCCCGATCGGGACCACCGTCAGCGGAACCCGCACGGACCTCACGCACGCGCACTCCGTGTGGCAGCCGCGGACGCAGGTCCCCGCCTCCATCGGGCACCTGCTCGAGCACCGCTTCGCCCAGGCCGGCGCCGAGGTCGCGGGTTTCGTCCTGCTGGTCCCGCACTACCTCGGCGACACCGACTACCCGGCGGCCGCGATCGCGGCGCTGGACAGCCTCACGGTCGCGACCGGACTCGTCTTCTCCAGCGACGACCTCCGTGAGGAGAACCGCGTCTACCTCGAGAAGGTGGACGATCAGGTGGAGGGCAGCCCCGAGCTGACGACGATGCTGCACAACCTCGAGGAGCGCTACGACTCCTACATGGCAGGCTCCACCCTCGGGCAGCCGATCATCCACGCGGGCGACCTGCCCAGCGCCGACGAGATCGCCGCCGAGCTCGAACGGTTCCTGGCTACGCGGCCGCCCGGAGACGACGACAAGCGGATGCGCCACTGACGGAATGTCCCTGCCCGCGGGGGCGTTCGTCTCTATGACGCGGAACCGCCGCGCGGCGCACGGCCGCACCGGCATCCGACGCGACATGTGAGACAATGGACCATCTGACCCGTTGTCGACACCGGCGCGGCGCCTGACGGCGCAGCCCGGGGACTTGACAAGGGTCTTACTAGTGTCCGAAACCCCGGCGGTCTCCGTCGGTGAAAGGCAAGACGTGACGTCAGGCACGAAGAGCACCCGCACACCCGCCGAGGACACCACCGAGGCGACGACGCCGGCTGCGAAGGCGCCGGCCAAGAAGGCGCCGGCGAAGGCCGCCCCGAAGACCACCGCGGCGAAGACTCCCGCCGCGAAGACCCCCGCCGCGAAGAAGCCGGCTGCCGCCAAGGCCGCCCCGGCGAAGGCACGCACCTCCAAGGCGAAGGCCACGGAGGAGGACGAGGAGATCGAAGACGTCGTCGTCCTCGACGACGTCGAGATCGACGACACCGACGACGCGGACGACGCCGCCCCGAAGAAGGACGCCGTCAAGGCGGCCGACGAGGACGAGGAAGAGGACGACGAGGAGACGGTGAAGCCCGCCTTCTCCGAGCCGCTGCCCACGGGCGCGATCGTCATCTCCTCCAGCGACGAGGACGACGTCCCGGTCTACTCCACGCAGATCACCGGCGCGACGGCCGACCCCGTCAAGGACTATCTGAAGCAGATCGGCAAGGTCCCCCTGCTGAACGCGGCCGAAGAGGTCGAGCTCGCGATGCGCATCGAGGCGGGCCTGTTCGCGGAGGAGAAGCTGTCGCACATGACGGCGGCCGAGAAGTCCAAGCAGCTGGGCCTGGACCTCCAGTGGGTCGCCCGCGACGGCCAGCGCGCGAAGAGCCACCTGCTCGGCGCCAACCTGCGCCTCGTGGTCTCCCTCGCCAAGCGCTACACCGGCCGCGGCATGCAGTTCCTGGATCTCATCCAGGAGGGCAACCTGGGCCTCATCCGCGCGGTCGAGAAGTTCGACTACACGAAGGGCTTCAAGTTCTCCACGTACGCCACGTGGTGGATCCGCCAGGCGATCACTCGCGCGATGGCCGACCAGGCCCGCACGATCCGCATCCCCGTCCACATGGTCGAGGTCATCAACAAGCTCGCCCGCGTGCAGCGTCAGATGCTCCAGGACCTGGGCCGCGAGCCCACCCCGGAGGAGCTGTCCCGCGAACTGGACATGACGCCCGAGAAGGTCGTCGAGGTCCAGAAGTACGGCCGCGAGCCCATCTCCCTGCACACGCCCCTCGGCGAGGACGGCGACAGCGAGTTCGGCGACCTCATCGAGGACACCGAAGCGGTCGTGCCGGCCGACGCCGTCGGCTTCACGATGCTGCAGCGCCAGCTCGAGTCGCTCCTGGACTCCCTCTCCGAGCGCGAGGCGGGCGTCATCCGCATGCGCTTCGGTCTCGGCGACGGTCAGCCCAAGACGCTCGACCAGATCGGCGACACGTTCGGCGTGACCCGCGAGCGGATCCGCCAGATCGAGTCCAAGACGATGGCGAAGCTGCGCCACCCGTCGCGTTCGCAGTCGCTGCGGGACTACCTCGAATGACCGCGGCGGCCAACGAGGGCAAGGCCCTCGAGGTCGCCGTGGACGGCGTCTCGTACGCGCGCATCCCGATCCGGACGCGCGTCGTGATGCCCGGCGACGACCTCGACGCCTTCGTGGCGGAGTACGCGACGCCGACGGTGCAGCCCGGCGACATCCTGTTCGTGACGGAGAAGATCGTCGCGATCACGCAGGGGCGATCGTTCCGCCTGGATGAGATCACCCCGCGCCCGCTCGCGCGCCTGCTCTCGAAGTACGTGGTGCGCACGCCCTACGGGATCGGCCTCGGCATGCCCGAGACGATGGAGATGGCGCTCCGGGAGTGCGGGACGCCCCGCATCCTGTTCGCCGCGGCCGTCAGCGCCGTCACGAAGCTGTGCGGTCGGCGCGGCGACTTCTACCGCATCGCGGGCGACAAGGCCCGCGCGATCGACGGGCCGACGAGCGGCACCATCCCCCCGTACAACCAGGCCGTCGTCCTCGGGCCGGACAAGCCCGATGAGGTCGCCGCGCGCCTGAAGTCCCTGCTGGGCTCGGCCCTGGAGGTCGCGGTCGTCGACATCAACGACATCGGCGGCAACATCCTCGGCTCGACGCTGGACAAGGCGGGGGAGCAGCGGCTCGTCCGCATCCTCGGCGACAACCCGCTCGGGCAGGGACACCAGTCCACGCCTCTGGGCGTCATCCGCAAGGCCTGACATGGGAGCGGTGAACCGCCTCTATCGACGTGCGCGCTTCTTCGTGCGCCGCATCGTCTCCTTCGACCGGGAGCGCGTGCTGCAGTTCGCGCGCCAGTCGGCGAGGCTGTCGAAGGCGCCGGTGTGGTGGGTCGCCCTCGACATGGCCTGGTGCGCCGTCCGCTACGAGACGACGTTCGAGAACTACTCGGAGTGGGACTTCCGCATCCTCCGGGGCCGTGAGCGTCGCACCTACATGACCGACCCGAAGTCGTTCCACCTCTCCCGCAAGCTCAACGACAACACGCAGCGCGCGATCTTCGACGACAAGCTGGAGTTCGCGGCCCGCTTCGGCGACGAGCTCGGCCGGGACTGGCTCGATGTGGCGAAGACCGACGTCGAGCAGCTCGCGCAGTTCGTCCGCCGCTTCGACCGCATCATCACGAAGAACCCGGGCGGCGTGGGCGGCAACGGCATCACGATGCGCGCCGCCGCCGACATCCACGACGTCGCGGCACTCCGTGCCGAGCTCCTCGCCTCCGGCCAGACGCTCGTCGAAGAGGTGCTCGTGCAGCACCCGGAGATGGCCCGGCTGTACCCCGGGAGCGTCAACTCGCTGCGTATGGTGACCTACCTCGACCCGGACGGCGACGTGCATCTGCTGGCCGCGGTGCTGAAGGTCGGCAACGGCGGCGTCATCGACAACTTCAGCAACGGCGGCATGTACACGATGCTCGACGAGGCGGGGCGCGCGCTGCACGCCGCGAGCGACGAGGAGGGCCGGCCGTTCGAGACGCACCCCATCACGGGCGTCGAGATCACCGGCTATCAGGTGCCGCTGTATCCGGAGATCCTCGAGCTCGTCGACCGCCTGGCGCGTCGGGTGCCCGCGCTGCCGTACATCGGCTGGGACATCGCGATCACACCGGAGCGTCCCGTCGTCATCGAGGGCAACCACAACACCGGAGTCTTCCAGTCGAAGCCGTCGGTCTCCGGCATCCGTCAGGGCCTGCTGCCGCGCTACCGCGCTGCGATGCGGTTCTGACGTCCAACGACGGTTAGGGTCGAATCCATGGGTCAGGGTCGTGTGCGTCTCGGGTATCTCCTCAACCGGGCCCGCAACATCCGGCCGGGGAACCTCGTCGAGTTCGCCCGCCAGACGCAGAAGGTCTCCAAGGCCCCGCTGCCCGTCATCATCGCGGACATGCTGTGGTGCTCGGTGAAGTACGACATGGGGTTCCGCGACTACGCCGTGTGGGACATCCGGCTCCTGAACGCGAAGGAGCGCGCCACCTGGATGACGCACCCCAAGTCGTTCCGGGTGACGCGGATGTACAACACGCCGGAGGGGCGCGCGAAGCTCGAGGACAAGCGGCGCTTCGCCCGCGAGTACGCCGATCTTCTGGGCCGGGAGTCCATCGACCTGCGCGATGTCGACGACACGGAGCTGGCGGCCTTCCTGGCCCGGCACCCCAAGGTCCTCGCGAAGCCGAACGACGGGCACGGCGGCGGCGGCATCGACCTGCATGAGACCGGGCCGGGCACCGACCCGGCCGCATTCCGCGCCGAGGTCACCGGCAGGGGGCAGACGATGATCGACGAGTTCATCGTCCAGCATCCCGACATGTCGGCGCTCTACCCGGACAGCGTCAACACCGTCCGGCTCATCACGTTCCTCGACAAGGCCGGCGTCGTGCACCTGCTGGCGGCGGTGCTGCGCATCGGAAACGGCGCGGTCATCGACAACTTCGCCTCCGGCGGCATGTTCACGATGCTCGACGAGCACGGCGTCGCCCTGTACCCGGGCGTCGACAAGAACAGCAACGTCTACCCCGAGCATCCCGTCACGCACACGCCGATCGTCGGCTTCCAGGTCCCGCTGTACGACCAGGTGGTGGAGCTCGCGTTCGCGCTCGCCCGCCGTACCCCGGAAGCGCCGTACGTCGGCTGGGACCTCGCGATCACCCCGAGCGGCCCCGTCGTCATCGAGGGCAACCACAACTCCAGCGTGTTCCAGCCGAAGCCGTCCGCCTCCGGCGTCCGCACGGGCCTCCTTCCCGTCTACCGCGCCGCGATCGGGTTCTGAGCCGCGGCCCCGGCATCCGTTCCGGGGGAACGACGAAGCGCCGAGGGGCTGGGCCGCCTCGGCGCTTCGGTGATCGTGGGTGGGCGTCAGACCGCTTCGGTCAGACGGGCCGTCTCGTCGTGCCACGACGTGGCGATGGAGCGCAGCTTCTCCTCGTACTTGCGGCCGTGGTGCGCGCAGAACAGGAGTTCGCTGCCGTTGACCTCGGCGGCGATGTAGGCCTGTGCGCCGCAGGAGTCGCAGCGGTCGGCGGCGCTCAGGCGGTACTCGAGGACGGCGGGGGACTCTGTGGTGGTCGACATGCTCATTCTGGGTGCCTCCTCGTTGACGTCAAGATCCGGTCCGGTCATGAAATACAACCACGCGGATGTTTCGAGAATGCCGCGATCCGGTCACATTTCGCTGTGCGCGTACCGTGAGTCGCGCCGCGGGGCGGGAACCGGCCCGATGGCGCGTGTGTCTGCGGGGCCGGGGGACCGGCCCCGGATACGCTAGAGGATTGTGACAGCCGAGTATTCCGCCCATCACCTCCAGGTGCTCGAAGGGCTCGAGGCCGTCCGCAAGCGCCCCGGCATGTACATCGGATCGACGGATTCGCGTGGTCTCATGCACTGCGTCTGGGAGATCATCGACAACTCCGTCGACGAGGCCTTGGGTGGCCACGGCTCGCGCATCGACATCCTCCTGCATGCCGACGGGAGCGTCGAGGTCCGCGACCGCGCCCGCGGCATCCCCGTCGACGTCGAGCCGCGCACCGGTCTCAGCGGCGTCGAGGTCGTCTTCACGAAGCTGCACGCCGGCGGCAAGTTCGGCGGCGGCTCGTACGGCTCCTCCGGCGGGCTGCACGGCGTCGGCGCATCGGTCGTCAACGCCCTCTCCGAGCGTCTCGACGTCGAGGTCGACCGCGGCGGGAAGACGTGGGCCATGTCGTTCCACCGCGGCGAGCCGGGCCTGTTCGCCGGTGACGCGCCGGACTCGCCGTTCACCCCGTTCGAGAAGTCGTCCGACCTGCGCGTCGTCGGCAAGGTCGCCAAGGGCGTCACCGGCACCCGCATCCGGTATTGGGCCGACCGGCAGATCTTCACGAAGGATGCCAGCTTCCACCTCGATGAGCTCGTCCAGCGCGCACGGCAGACGGCGTTCCTCGTGCCGGGCCTGGAGATCGTCATCGCCGACGAGCGCGGCCCCGAGCGCGTGGAGACGAGTTACCGCTTCGACGGCGGCATCTCGGAGTTCGCCGACTTCCTCGCCCCCGACTCCGGCCTCACCGACACGTGGCGTCTGACGGGCTCGGGCACCTTCACCGAGACCGTGCCCGTGCTGCAGCCGACGGGGGCCATGGTCCCCACCGACGTCGAGCGCGAATGCCAGGTCGACATCGCCCTGCGCTGGGGGACCGGCTACGAGACGACGAGCCGCTCGTTCGCCAACATCATCTCCACGCCGAAGGGCGGCACCCACCAGCAGGGCTTCGAGCAGGGTCTCATGAAGGTCGTGCGCGGGCAGATCGATCAGAACGCGCGCAAGCTCAAGGTCGGCGCGAACGAGAAGATCGAGAAGGACGACATCCTCGCCGGTCTCACCTGCGTCCTGACCGTGCGCCTGCCCGAACCGCAGTTCGAGGGGCAGACGAAGGAGATCCTCGGCACGCCCGCCGTCCGCAACATCGTCGCGAACGTCGTCCAGCGCGAGCTCACCGCACGTTTCACCTCGTCCAAGCGCGACGACAAGGCCCAGACCGCGCTGCTCCTGGACAAGGTCGTCGCGGAGATGAAGGCGCGCATCTCGGCGCGCACGCACAAGGAGACCCAGCGGCGGAAGAACGCCCTGGAGTCCTCTTCGCTGCCGGCGAAGCTCGCCGACTGCCGTACGAACGACGTCGCCCAGTCCGAGCTGTTCATCGTCGAGGGCGACTCGGCGCTGGGCACCGCCAAGCACGCCCGCAACAGCGAGTACCAGGCGCTGCTGCCCATCCGGGGCAAGATCCTCAACGTGCAGAAGGCGTCGGTGAGCGACATGCTCTCCAACGCGGAGTGCGCGGCCATCATCCAGGTGATCGGCGCCGGATCCGGCCGCTCCTTCGACCTGTCGGCGGCGCGGTACGGGAAGATCATCCTGATGAGCGACGCCGACGTCGACGGCGCCCACATCCGCACGCTGCTGCTGACCCTCTTCTTCCGGTACATGCGTCCGCTCATCGAGGAAGGGCACGTGTATGCCGCGGTTCCGCCGCTGCACCGGGTGATCGTGGTGAACCCCGGCTCCAAGCCCAACGACACGGTCTACACCTACTCCGAGCAGGAGCTGCACACGCTGCTGGCCAAGCTGCAGAAGTCGGGCAAGCGCTGGCAGGAGCCCGTGCAGCGTTACAAGGGCCTCGGCGAGATGGATGCCGATCAGCTGGCCACGACGACGATGGACCGCGCCGGGCGCACCCTCCGCCGCGTCCGCGTCCAGGATGCCGAGGCCGCGGCGCACGTGTTCGAGCTGCTGATGGGCAGCGACGTGGCCCCGCGCCGCGACTTCATCGTCTCCTCGAGCGACCGCCTGAACCGCGAGGCCATCGACGCCTGACGCGAGGACCTACTCCTGGACCTCCCAGACGGGACCTGGCTCCACGGCCCACTCCACGAACGAGCGCGCGCGCCCGTCTTCGGCGAACTCGATGACCCAGAGGTTCGCGTACACGCTGCCGCCGGCGTAATCGGTGCGCCCCTGGATGATGCCGGTGCCGGCGGTGAGCGCCAGGGGCGCACCCTCGAACGTCCAGGTTCCCGGCTCGTCCCGGTGCGCTCGCCAGCCCGCGACGATGGCGTCGGCTCCGACCCATGGCTCCGCGTCCCAGGGACTTCCGGCGTAGGTGGCGTCGTCGGTGAACAGGGCACGGATGTCGTCCGGCTCGTTCGACCGCCAGGCGACGAGGTAGCGGTCGAGCCAGTTCTGCAGAATGTCGTCCATCCCGCAGGTCTACCTCAGGGTGCCGACAGCGGTGCCGACAGCGGCGTCGGACAGCGGCGTCGGCGATCAGCCGACGACGGTGCCGATCGCGCCGATGACCGCCTCGAGCGGCTGCCCCGAGGCGTCCCGCTTCGCGCCGGCTGCCGGCAGGGCGCGCACGGCGCCGTCCGTGCCGACGGCGCGTGGGTCGGAGCCGACCCAGGCGAGGGTCAGCGTGTCCTCGCCCTTCAGGAACCGCTGGGCGCGCACACCGCCGGTGGCGCGACCCTTGGCCGGGAACTCCGCCAGCGCGGTGACCTTGCCGCTGCCGGGGTCGGCGCCGGCGAGGGCCTGGTTGGACCCGGCGATCGTGACGACGACGGCATCCTCATCCCCGGGTGCGACGGTGCCGAAGAAGACGACGCTCTCGCCGTCCGCGACCCGGATGCCGGCCATTCCGCCGGCGGAGCGGCCCTGCGGGCGGACGGCGTCCGCCCCGAAGCGCAGCAGCTGCGCGTCCGTCGTCGCGAAGACGAGTTCGACGTCGTCCGGCGCCGGGGCCGCGCCGACGACGCGGTCACCGTCCTTCAGCGCGATGATCTCGACGTCGTGCTTCGTCCCGAGCTCGGTGGCCGCGACGCGCTTGACGACGCCCTGGGCCGTGCCGATCGCGATGACCGGCGCCTCGACGAGCGGCACGACGGCGACGACATGCTCGCCGCCGGAGAGCCCGAGGTACTGGTCGGCCTTCGTGCCGGCGGCCAGCTGCACCGAGTTGCCGGGGACGGACGGCAGGTCGACGGGGGAGAAGCGGATGAGGCGCCCGGCCGAGGTCACGGCACCCAGGTCGCCGCGGGTCGTCGCATCGACGCCGGAGCGGACGGCGTCGTGCTTCGACCGGCGCGCCGGCGGGACGATGCCGCCGCCGAGGGTGTCGACGGCGAGCTCGGCGCGCACCATCCGGCCCGTCGCGGAGAGGAACACACGGCACGGGGCGTCGGCGATCTGGAGGTCGGCCGGCGCGGCGGCCCGCGAGCGGGAGGCGACGGGTCCGCCGTTGAGGAGCAGGGTGCGCCGTGGCGTCCCGTAGGCGTCGGCGGCGGCATCCAGCTCCCGCGCGACCTGCGCGCGCAGCAGGGTGTCGCTGGCCAGCAGCTCCTCGAGGTGCGCGATCTCCGCCTTCAGCGCGTCGCGCTCGGTCTCCAGCTCGACACGGGAGAACTTCGTGAGACGGCGCAGCCGCAGCTCGAGGATGTACTCCGCCTGCGCCTCGGACAGGTCGAACACGTCGCGGAGACGCTGGCGCGCCTGCTCGGAGTCGTCGGAGGTCCTGATGACCTGGATGACCTCGTCGATGTCGAGGATCGCGATGAGGAGACCCTCGACGAGGTGCAGGCGCTCCTGCCGGCGGCCGAGGCGGTGACGGGAACGACGGGTGACGACCTGGATGCGGTGGTCGAGGTAGACGCGGAGGAGCTCCTTGAGTCCGAGCGTCTGCGGCTGCCCGTCGACGAGCGCGACGTTGTTGATGCCGAAGGAGTCCTCCAGCGGGGTCAGCCGGTACAGCTGCTCGAGCACGGCGGCCGGGTCGAAGCCCGTCTTGATGCCGATGACCAGGCGCAGTCCGTGGTTGCGGTCGGTGAGGTCGGTGACGTCGGCGATGCCGGTGAGCTTCTTCGCGCCGACGGCATCCTTGATCTTCTCGATGACCCGTTCGGGACCCACCATGTACGGCAGCTCCGTCACGACGAGGCCGGTTCGGCGGGGCCCGACCGACTCGATCGACACCTTCGCGCGGGTGCGGAACGAGCCCCGCCCGCTCGCGTAGGCGTCCTTCACGCCGTCCAGGCCGACGATGACGCCGCCGCCGGGCAGGTCGGGGCCGGGCACGAACTCCATCAGCTCATCGAGCGTCGCGTCGGGGTGGTCGAGGAGGTGGACTGCGGCGGCGACGACCTCGATGAGGTTGTGCGGTGCCATGTTCGTCGCCATGCCGACCGCGATGCCGGTCGTGCCGTTGACGAGGAGGTTCGGGAACGCGGCCGCCAGCACCTCGGGCTGCTGGAACTGGCCGTCGTAGTTCGGGATGAAGTCGACGACGTCCTCGTCGAGGTTCTCCGCCAGCGCGAGGGCCGCGGGTGCGAGCCGCGCCTCGGTGTAGCGGGCGGCGGCGGGGCCGTCGTCGAGGGAGCCGAAGTTGCCGTGGCCGTCCACGAGCGGGACCCGCAGGGCGAAGTCCTGCGCGAGGCGCACGAGGGCGTCGTAGATGGCGGAGTCGCCGTGCGGGTGCAGCTTGCCCATGACCTCGCCGACGACTCGCGCGCTCTTGACGTGACCGCGGTCGGGGCGGAGGCCCATCTCCGCCATCTGGTACAGGATGCGGCGCTGCACGGGCTTGAGCCCGTCGCGCGCGTCGGGCAGTGCGCGGGAGTAGATGACGGAGTACGCGTACTCCAGGAACGACCCCTGCATCTCCGCGGAGACGTCGACGTCTTCGATGCGTCCCTCGTCGATGGGCGCGGGTTCGGTGCGCGAAGCTGCCATGGAACTGAGGGGTCCTCCGGTGACGGGAAAAGAGGCCCGTCCGCCGTGTGCGAGACTGGCCCCGATGTCTCTCAGCCTACCCGCGGACCCGCCGTCGGCCCGGAGCCTCACCGGTGTCGTGCCGCAGGTCCTGGCCTCGATGTCGGGCGGAGCGGACTGGTTCCCGTCGGCCCGGTCGGCGGTCATCCTCGTTGTGGACGGCCTCGGCCGCGGCAACCTCGCCGCGCGCGCCGGGCACGCGCGCTTCCTCGCGCAGCGCATGGCGAAGAAGGACTCCGCCCGCACGGTCTTCCCGTCGACGACCGCCGTCGCCCTGACGAGCCTCCTGACGGGGGTGGATGCCGGCGTGCACGGCATCGTCGGCTACCGCGCACGGGTGCCCGGCACCGACAGCGCACCGAACCAGCTGAAGGGATGGGAGACCGACGGGCTCGACCCGATGACATGGCAGCGCGCCGAGCCGCTCCTCGCCCGGGAGTCCGCGGCCGGCCGGCCCTGCTTCGTCGTGTCGCGGCCGTTGTACGCGGGCACCGGCTTCACACGCGCCATCCAGCGCGGCGCGACGTTCGTCGGCGCCGCGCACCTCACCGAGCGGGTCGCGCAGGCGGCGGCGCTCGCGGCCGACCACGACGGGGCGCTGGTCTACCTGTACGCGCCGGAGCTCGACACGATCGGCCATGCGCAGGGGTGGGAGAGCGCGGCGTGGACCTCGAGCCTCGAGTCCGTCGACGCGGCCGCGCGCCTCCTCGAGGAGCGCCTCCCGCGCGACGTCGGCGCGCTGGTCACCGCCGACCACGGGATGGTCGATGTGCCGCGCCACCGCCAGATCCTCCTGGGCGACGGCGAGCCCCTCCTGGACGGCGTGCGCCTCGTGGCGGGGGAGCCGAGGATGCTGCACCTGTACGCCGAGGACGGCGAGGCGGCCGGCGTACTGGCCCGCTGGCGCGCGGCGGAGTCGCACCGCTCCTGGGTGATGGGACGGGACGAGGCGGTCTCCGCCGGGCTGTTCGGTCCGGAGGTCGACCCGGCCGTGGCGCCGCGGATCGGCGATGTGCTCGTCGCCGCACGGTCAGCGGTGGTGTACTACGACGACCGTCTCGCGGACAGGAAGCCGCAGAACATGATCGGCCAGCACGGGTCCCTGACCGATCAGGAGCGGATCGTCCCGCTCATCCGCCTCGGCGCGTTCGCGCGCTGAGACGGGCTCAGCCGTCTTCCGTGCGTGCCCCGAAGACGATCTCATCCCAGGACGGCATCGACGTGCGCCCCTTGCGCTTGCCGAGGTCGGCCGTGGTCGCCTCATCGGGCCGCGGCTGCTCGACGGACTCCGGCTCGGGGACGATGTCGTCGTATCCGGGCTCGAGCGCATCGAAGAGGGCGACCGGCGCGTGCGGATGGGCATCGGCGTGCTCGTCCGACGGCATGGGCTCGCGCTGACCACGGCGACGCCGCAGCGCCTCCAGCAGGTCGGCGGTCTCCGCCGAGGTCACACCCTGGTCGGGCGCCCGCTTGATGGCGGCCTCCTGCACGGCCGCCGTGGCGGGCGTGCGCAGCTCGGGCTGGTCGTCGGCGTCCGCCTCGACGATGCGCCGCGGTCCGAACGCCCCGCTGTCGAAGCGCGAGGCATCCTTCAGCGGCGAGGAGTCGAGAGCGCGCAGCCGGGGGATGAGGCCCTCCGGCAGGGACCCCTGCCGGGAGAGCTGCACGGCGTCGGAGTTCTGCGGTGCGAGCGTGGAGCGGCGCGGGTCGAACGACCAGCGGGCATCGTGGTCGACCTCGTTCGCGACGAACTCGAGCTTCACGACCCAGCCGGTCTGCTCGCGCCAGCTCGACCAGCGCTCACCGGACGCGCCCGCCTCGGCGAGCTTCGCACGCACGGCCGCGCCGAAGGTCGGCTGGGCATCGGGTTCGATGTCGCCGCCCATGAGGACGGGGACGGCGAGAGCCTGACCCACGATGTGGTCGCGCTCCGCGAGCACAGGGCCTTCGTAGCGGGCGACGTCCTCGACCCGCACGCCGAGCAGCGCCGCCACCTCTTCGGCCGACAGGCCGGAGCGGATGTGGGACTGGATCTCACGGGGACTCGGGCGAGCCGCGCGCGGCTCCGCATCGCGTGGCGCGCGGCGCAGCTGCGCCCGCAGCGTCTCGTCGACGGGCAGCGTGAAACGCTCCCCGGACTCCGTGGCGAGGACGAGGATGCCCTCTTCGGTCCCGATGACTTTGAGCTGCTCCATGCGAAACACCCCTCCCGATCCTGCGTGTGCGGCCCATGCTGTCACAGCGCTCGCCCGTCGCCGGGAATATCGAGGGCGCGCCGTGAGTTTCAGGGGACGCATCGATGCGAGGGCGGCCCACCCGAGCCGCATTTGCGAAAAGCACCTCGGTCATGCAAACTATCGCCGCCCCATCGGGCCCACAGCACCTCCTGGAAGTAGAGACGTTCGAGCATGGCTACGGATTACGACGCCCCCCGCAAGACCGAAGACGACAGCGAGTCGATCGAGGCCCTGAAGGAGCGCGTCCCCGACAAGATGTCCGGCGCCGTCGACAACGAGGATGCCGACAACCCGTCCGGCTTCGAGCTGCCCGGTGCGGACCTTTCCGACCTCGAGCTCGACGTCGTCGTGCTGCCCCCGCAGGAGGACGAGTTCACCTGTGTCGAGTGCTTCCTCGTCAAGCACCGCACCCAGATCGACCACGAGACCGGCGCCGGCGCGATCTGCGTGGAGTGCGCGGCCTGATCTCCGCCGCGTCAGCGCACTGACTGTGCGCGACGGATCGCCGCGATCACCCGGTCGGGCGTGCGCGTCGAGAAGACCCATTCGGTGACGGGATCCTCCGCATCCCGGACCGGGACCCGCACCACGCCGTCGACCCCGCCGCGCAGCAGATGCCAGGCGTCACGGCTGAGCCCGGGCCCGCGCGCCTGACGGGCGTCCTCCCCGGTCGCGCCGACGGGGTCGCCGAGGTCCGCGACGTCGATGTGCGCGCGGCCGACGCGGAGCTCGCCCCCGTGGACGGCGACGACCGGCGCCATGAGGATCATCCCCGCCACGAGCGCGATCCCCGCGACGGCTCCGATGACCAGAGCGAGCGTCGCGTCGATCGGCACGAAGACGAGCGCGATCATGGGACCGCCCACCGCGGCGCCCACGAGCGCCCAGAGCGAGGGGCTCAGGCGCTCCCGATACCCGGCGGCTGCGGGCCGCGTGCCGGCTGCGGTCATGTGCATTAGCCTCATCTGGTGATCGAATCCGTGGACGTTCCCATTATCGCGTCGCAGGTTCCCGTCTACGCACACCCCGGCGACGCGGGGGCCGACCTGGTCTCCGCCGAATCGGTCCGTCTGGAGCCCGGCCGTCGCGCGCTCGTCGGCACGGGGGTACGCATCGCCCTCCCCGACGGGTACGTGGCCTTCGTCGTGCCGCGCAGCGGCCTGGCGGCCAAGCACGGGATCACGATCGTCAACGCGCCCGGCACCGTGGACGCCGGATACCGCGGCGAGATCAAGGTGTCCCTTCTGAACACCGACCTCGACAGCGCGTTCGACATCGCCCCCGGCGACCGCATCGCCCAGCTCATCGTGATGCAGGTCCCGCGCGCCACCTTCCTCCCGGTCACGACCCTCGAGGGCAGCGCCCGCGGCGACGGCGGGTTCGGGTCCACCGGCATCACGACAGGAGCCGCCTCATGAGCGACGACATCACCGACGGCGGCACCGCCGACCGCGCCAGCACCGGACCCTTCGACGAGTCCGAGGCCAATCCCGTCCGGCCGTACATCGACCTCGGCGGCATCAAGATCCTTCCGCGCGAGGGCTTGAACCTCCGCCTCGAGGTGGAGGAGCAGACCAAGCGCATCGTGGCGGTCGGACTCGACTACGCCGGCTCGACCCTGCAGGTGCAGCCGTTCGCGGCGCCCCGGTCGACGGGGCTGTGGGATGAGACACGTGACCAGATCCGCCAGCAGATCCGTCAGCAGGGCGGGCGCGTCGAGGAGCGCGAGGGGCCGCTGGGCCACGAGCTGCTCGCCGAGGTGCCGGTCGTCGCCGGAGCGGACGGCACGGCGGGCAAGCGCCTCGCGCGGTTCGTCGGCGTCGACGGTCCGCGCTGGTTCCTGCGCGGCGTGATCGGGGGCGCGGCCACGAGCGACGTCGAAGCGGCGGCGCAGGTCGAGGACCTCTTCCGCTCCATCGTCGTCGTCCGGGGCGGCACGCCGATGCCGCCGCGCGATCTCATCCCACTGAAGATGCCGGCCTCGCCGGGCACGGCATGAGCGAACCGCGGGACCCCGACCCGCAGCCCACGGCCGCGGAGATCTTCGGGCAGGCCCTCGGCGGCGCCGCCCGAAAGGCCGGGCTGGACCCCGCCAAGGAGGCCAGCACGGGACACGTCGTGTGGTCGGCGATGGGCGGATGGCGGGGCGTCGCGGAGTCCGTCATCCCGGGGCTCGTCTTCATCGTGGTCTACACGCTCACGATCGACCCCGACTCCGGCGACGGCGACCTGTGGCTCTCGCTGGGCCTGTCGGTCGGCATCGCCGCCGTCTTCACCATCGCCCGGCTGATCGCCCGCCAGCCGGTGAGTGCGGCGATCGGCGGACTCCTCGCGGCCGCCGTCGCGGCCGCCTTCGCGGTCTTCACCGGCGACGCCGCCAACAACTTCATCCCCGGCTTCATCACGAACGCGGTCTACGGCACCGCCCTGCTGATCTCGGCCCTCCTCGGGTGGTCCCTCATCGGCCTGGCCGCCGGATTCCTCATGGGGGAGGGCACCGCCTGGCGCGCGGACAAGCGCAAGCGGCGCGTCTTCTCCTGGCTCGCGATCGCCTGGGCGGCGCTGTTCTTCCTGCGCCTCGGCGTGCAGCTGCCGTTCTACCTCGCCGACGATGTGACGACGCTCGGCACCCTCAAACTCGTCATGGGCCTGCCGCTGTTCGCGCCGCTCGTGGCCGTCACCTGGCTCGCCGTCCGCGCACTCTACGGGCGCCGCGACGCATGATAGATTTATCTTGATATCAAGATAAATCTTCCCGGTCACGGTTAGGCCGTCCTCACTGGCACGGGGCGCCGAGGGCAGGGAAGATGAAGGGCGGGGCCCCAGTCCCGTGAATCGCCGACGAAGGAGACCAGACGTGTCGACAGTTGACAGCTTCGGAGCCAAGAGCACCCTGACAGTCGGCGACACCGACTACGAGATCTTCCGGATCGACACGGTCCCCGGCTACGACAAGCTCCCGTTCAGCCTCAAGGTGCTGCTGGAGAACCTCCTCCGCACCGAGGACGGCGCGAACGTCACGAAGGAGCAGATCGAGGCGCTCGGGTCGTGGGATGCGAACGCCGAGCCGAACACCGAGATTCAGTTCACGCCCGCGCGCGTCGTGATGCAGGACTTCACCGGCGTGCCCTGCATCGTCGATCTCGCCACGATGCGCGAAGCCGTCACGGCGCTCGGCGGCGACCCGAAGAAGATCAACCCGCTCTCGCCCGCCGAGATGGTCATCGACCACTCCGTCATCGCCGACCTCTTCGGCACCGAGAACGCCCTCGAGCGCAACGTCGAGATCGAGTACGAGCGCAACGGCGAGCGGTACCAGTTCCTCCGCTGGGGCCAGACCGCCTTCGACGACTTCAAGGTCGTCCCCCCGGGCACCGGCATCGTGCACCAGGTCAACATCGAGCACCTCGCCAAGGTCATCTACGACCGTGAGGTCGGCGGCGTGCTGCGCGCCTACCCGGACACGTGCGTCGGCACCGACTCGCACACCACGATGGTCAACGGCCTGGGCGTGCTCGGCTGGGGCGTCGGCGGCATCGAGGCCGAGGCCGCGATGCTCGGCCAGCCCGTGTCGATGCTCATCCCGCGCGTCGTCGGCTTCAAGCTGAGCGGCGAGATCCCGGCCGGCGTGACCGCGACCGACGTCGTCCTCACGATCACCGACATGCTGCGCAAGCACGGCGTGGTCGGCAAGTTCGTCGAGTTCTACGGCGCTGGCGTGGCCTCGGTGCCGCTGGCCAACCGCGCCACGATCGGCAACATGAGCCCCGAGTTCGGCTCCACCGCAGCGATCTTCCCGATCGACGACGTGACGCTGGAGTACCTGCGCCTCACCGGCCGCGACGAGCAGTCCGTCGCCCTCGTCGAGGCCTACGCCAAGGAGCAGTCGCTCTGGCACGACGCCGACATCGAGCCCGCCTTCAGCGAGTACATGGAGCTCGACCTCTCCACCGTCGTCCCCTCCATCGCCGGCCCGAAGCGCCCGCAGGACCGCATCCTCCTGTCGGAGGCGAAGTCGCAGTTCCAGAAGGACATCCTCAACTACGCGGAGGCCGCCGATGAGGACTCCGTCGAGCTCGAGGGCACCTTCCCGGCGTCCGACCCCGGCACCGCGCCCGGCGTCGAGCACGAGACGGTGTCGGCGAACGGCGTCTCGCACCAGCACGAGGACCAGCACGCCGAGTCGATGCTGCTGTTCAGCGGCTCGAGCCACCCGGCATCCAACCCCGTGCAGGTGACGCCCCCGGAGGGCTCGCCGTACCTGCTCGACAACGGCGCGGTGACCCTCGCCGCGATCACGTCGTGCACGAACACCTCCAACCCGTCGGTCATGATCGCGGCGGGCCTCCTGGCGCGCAAGGCGCGCGAGAAGGGCCTGAAGCAGAAGCCGTGGGTCAAGACCACGCTCGGCCCCGGCTCCAAGGTCGTCACCGACTACTACGAGAAGTCCGGTCTCGACAAGGACCTCGAGGGCCTCGGCTTCTACACCGTCGGCTACGGCTGCACGATCTGCATCGGCAACTCCGGCCCGCTGATCGACGAGGTGTCCCAGGCCGTCAACGACAACGATCTGGCCGTCACGGCCGTCCTCTCCGGCAACCGGAACTTCGAAGGCCGCATCAGCCCCGACGTGAAGATGAACTACCTCGCGTCGCCGCCGCTCGTCGTCGCCTACGCGCTGGCCGGGTCGATGAACTTCGACTTCGAGACCGACGCGCTGGGCAAGGACACCGAGGGCAACGACGTCTTCCTCAAGGACATCTGGCCCGGCACGGAAGAGGTCCAGGAGATCATCGACTCCTCCATCTCGCGCGAGCAGTTCATCAAGCAGTACGCGACCGTGTTCGACGGCGACGAGCGCTGGCAGACCCTGCCGACGCCGACGGGCCCCATCTTCGAGTGGGACCAGGACTCCACCTACGTCCGCAAGGCACCGTACTTCGACGGCATGTCGATGGAGCTCACCCCCGTCGCCGACATCACCGGCGCCCGCGTCATGGCGGCGCTCGGCGACTCCGTGACGACCGACCACATCAGCCCGGCCGGCAACATCAAGGCCGGCACGCCCGCCGCGCAGTACCTCATCGAGCACGGCGTCGCGCAGAAGGACTTCAACTCCTACGGCTCGCGTCGCGGCAACCACGAGGTCATGATCCGCGGCACGTTCGCGAACATCCGGCTCAAGAACGAGCTCGTCGCGGCGGTCAACGGCGGTCAGGTCGTGGAGGGCGGCTACACCCGCGACTTCACGCAGGCCGGCGGCCCGCAGTCGTTCATCTACGACGCCTGCCAGAACTACGCCGCGCAGGGCACCCCGCTCGTCGTGTTCGGCGGCAAGGAGTACGGCTCCGGCTCGTCCCGCGACTGGGCAGCCAAGGGCACGAGCCTCCTGGGCGTCAAGGCCGTCATCACGGAGAGCTTCGAGCGCATTCACCGCTCGAACCTCATCGGCATGGGCGTCGTGCCGCTGCAGTTCCCGGCCGGCGAGAGCTGGAAGTCGCTGGGCCTGGACGGCACCGAGATCGTCTCGATCACGGGTCTCGAGCAGCTCAACGAGGGCGTCACGCCGAAGACGGTCCGCGTCGTCGCCGAGCCGAGCGAGTTCTCGCCGGAGGGCAAGCAGACGATCGAGTTCGACGCGGTCGTGCGCATCGACACCCCCGGAGAGGCGGACTACTACCGCAACGGCGGCATCCTGCAGTACGTGCTGCGCAGCCTCGTCTGACACGCACCGCAACGGGCGCCCGGCATCGCGCCGGGCGCCCGTTGCCGTCTTCCGCATCCTCGCCGCGGGTAGACTCGACAGACGCTGTCGTCACCTGGAGGGACACGCATGTCACTGCTCTCATCGATCTCGGGACCGCGCGACCTCGATCGGCTGAGCATCTCCGAGCTGGACGCCCTCGCCGCCGAGGTCCGCGCCTTCCTCGTCGAGAACGTGGCGCGCAGCGGCGGACACCTCGGCCCCAATCTCGGCGTCGTCGAGCTCACGATCGCGATCCACCGGGTCTTCCGCTCGCCCGAAGACCCGATCATCTTCGACACCGGCCACCAGTCGTACGTGCACAAGCTGCTCACCGGCCGCCAGGACTTCTCCCAGCTGCGCTCCCGCGGGGGCCTCGCCGGCTACCCGCAGCGCTCGGAGAGCCCGCACGACGTCGTCGAGTCCTCGCACGCGTCGAGCTCCCTCAGCTGGGCGGACGGCGTGTCGCGGGCGCTGACGCGCACCGGCCATGTCGACCGTCACGTCGTGGCTGTGGTCGGCGACGGCGCGCTCACCGGCGGGATGACGTGGGAGGCGCTCAACAACATCAGCGACGACAACGACCGCAACCTCGTCATCGTCGTCAACGACAACGGCCGCTCCTACGCCCCGACCATCGGCGGCATGGCCCGCTACCTCAACCGCGTCCGCACGGGGGAGGCGTACCGCTCGCTGCACCGCGGGTCGGACACGCTCTTCCGGCGCCTCGGCCCCGCCGGGCGCGCCGTGTACCGCGGCGTCCGGGGCGGCACGCACGGCTTCCTCTCCCGCTTCGTGAACAACGCGGCGCTCTACTCGAACCTCGACATCAAGTACCTCGGTCCCGTCGACGGGCACGACCTGGCGTCGATGATCGAGACCCTCGAGCTCGCGAAGTCCTACGGCGCCCCGGTCATCGTGCACGCGATCACCGAGAAGGGGCGCGGCTACGCGCCGGCGCTGAGCGACGAGGCCGACCAGTTCCACGCCGTCGGGAAGATCGACCCCGTCACCGGCGTCGCCCTCGGCGGCGCCGCGCAGGTCGCGTGGACGGACGTCTTCGCCGAGGAGCTCGTCACGGCGGGGGAGGAGCGTGAGGACGTCATCGCGATGACGGCGGCGATGCTCCGCCCGACCGGTCTCCTCCCGTTCGCGCAGCGCTTCCCCGACCGTGTCTACGACGTCGGGATCGCCGAGCAGCACGCCGTCGCGTCGGCGGCGGGCCTCGCCTACGGCGGACTGCATCCCGTCGTCGCCATCTACGCCACGTTCATGAACCGCGCGTTCGATCAGGTCGTGATGGATGTCGCGCTGCATCGCGCCGGCGTCACCTTCGTCCTCGATCGCGCCGGTGTGACGGGTCCGGACGGGCCCAGCCACCATGGCGTCTGGGACCTCGCGATGCTGCAGCTCGTCCCGAACATCCGGATCGCCGCGCCCCGTGACGCCGCGCGCCTGCGCGAGGAGTTCCACGAGGCGCTGGCGGTCGGCGACGCCCCGACCGTCGTGCGCTTCCCCAAGGGCGCCGTGAGCGACGATCTGCCGGCGGTCGAACGACTCTCCGACGGCGTCGACGTGCTCGTGCGCAGCGACGCGGAGGACGTGCTGCTCGTCGGGATCGGCCCCATGGCGCACCTCGCGGTCGACGTCGCCGGTCGCCTCCGCGCACAGGGGATCGGCGCGACCGTCGTCGACCCGCGCTGGGTCGTGCCCGTGCAGCCGTCCCTCGTCGACCTCGCCGCCCGTCACCGCCTCGTCATCACGATCGAGGACGGCATCCGCGTCGGCGGCGTGGGAACCCGCATCCGTCAGGTGCTCCGCGAAGCGGGCGTCGACACGGCGGTGGACGAGCTCGGCCTGCCGGACGAGTTCATCGACCACGCGAGCCGCGAGCAGATCCTGGCCGATGCCGGCCTCACCCCGGCGAAGATCGCGCAGGATGTCGTCGCGCAGGTGCTCGGCACGCGCATCCCCGTCGCGCGACCGACGGCGGACACTGGGGCGATCTGGATGGCGGACGTCGACGCCCGCCGCCAGGACTCCTGACCCCGGCTACCGCCGGGCGCGGGGCCGACGGGCGGCGTGGAACGATGGTCGGATGAGCACCGCCAGCCTCACCCGTGAGGAGACCGCCGCCCGTTCCGCCGCCATGACGCTGCACACCGTGCACGTCGATCTCGACCTGCGCACTGCGCCGGATGCCGACACGACGGGCTTCGCCACGGTGAGCACCCTCGCCTTCGCCGCGGCGACGGGGGAGACCTGGATCGACTTCCTCGGCGAATCGGTCGACACCGTCGAGATCAACGGCATCCCGCAGGCGGTCGAGTGGGACGGCTCCCGCATCCGGGTGACGGGGCTCGTGGACGAGAACGTCGTCCGCGTCCGCGCCCGCGGCGCATACAGCCGCTCGGGCGAGGGTCTGCACCGGTTCACCGACCCCGTCGACGGCGCGGTGTACCTGTACACGCAGTACGAGCCGGCCGACTGCCGGCGCGTCTACCCATGCTTCGAGCAGCCCGACATGAAGGCCCGCTGGACCTTCCGGATCACGGCGCCGGGCGGCTGGGAGGTCCTCTCCAACGGGGCCGAGACCGGCCGCACCGCCGTGGACGACGGCATCCGGGTCACGTTCGCCGAGACGCTTCCGCTGTCCAGCTACATCACCGCCGTCGCCGCGGGGCCGTATCACCGCGTCACGGGGCGCTGGGAAGGCGAGCGGCAGAGCGCCGACCTCGGCGTCCTCTGCCGCGCCTCGCTCGCGGTGCACCTGGACGCCGACGAGATCCTGGGGATCACCCGGCGCGGGCTCGACTTCTTCACCGGCGTCTTCGGCGACTACCCCTGGGGCAAGTACGACCAGATCCTCGTGCCGGAGTACAACCTCGGCGCGATGGAGAACCCCGGGCTCGTGACGTTCACGGAGGGCTACATCTTCCGCGGCGCGTCGACCGTCGCACAGCACGAGGCGCGGGCGAACACGATCCTGCACGAGATGGCGCACATGTGGTTCGGCGACCTCGTGACGATGCGCTGGTGGGACGACCTGTGGCTCAAGGAGTCCTTCGCGGACTACATGGGCACGCATGCCGCGGCCGCCGTCGGCGGCTACCCCGACGCGTGGGTGACCTTCGCGTCGCGCCGGAAGGCGTGGGCATACCAGCAGGACCAGCTGCCGACGACGCATCCGATCGTCGCCGACATCACCGACCTCGAGGCCGCGAAGCTCAACTTCGACGGCATCACGTACGCGAAGGGCGCGTCGGTCCTCAAGCAGCTCGTGGAGTACGTGGGGGTGGATGCGTTCTTCGCGGGCGCGAAGCGCTACTTCGAGGCGCACGCGTACGGCAACACGACCCTCGACGACCTGCTCGTCGAGCTGGAGGCGGCCGCCGGGCGCGACCTGCGTGCGTGGAGCGCCGCGTGGCTGCAGACCACCGGGATGTCGACCATCCGCGTCGAGCGCGGGGAGCACCTCGCGATCGTGCAGACCCCGCCGCGGCCCCATCGCCTGAGCGTGGGCCTGCACCGCCTCGACCACGGCACGCTGCGCCGGCTCGCGGCGCTCGACGTCGACATCCACGAGGAGCGGACGGCCGTGACGCTGCCGGTCGTGCCGGACGTCGACCTCATCCTGCCCAACGACGGCGACCGCACGTACGCGAAGGTGCGGCTCGACGAGCGCTCGGTCGACGCGCTGGCGTCTGCCCTGTCGACGATTCCGGATGCCCTCACCCGCGCCGTCGCATGGTCGGCGCTGTGGAATGCGACGCGCGACGGCGAGCTCGCCGCGGCCCGCTACGTCCAGATCGCCGGCACACACGGCCCCGCCGAGACGAACATCGCCGTGCTGGCGGACGTCGTCGGGCATGCCCGCTACGCCGTCGAGCATTTCGTCCCGGCGGACGAGCGCGACGCGCGGCGTCCCGCGTGGCTCGAGACCGCATGGCAGGCGATGACGGCTGCGGATGCCGGCAGCGACGCCCAGCTCGTCTGGGCGCGCGCCGTGGGCGCGGCCGCGTCGACGTGCGATGACCGCGCCGCAGACCTGCGGGCGATGCTCGACGGCACGGCCCCGGCCCCGGCGGGCCTCGCCCTGGACCCCGAGCTGCGGTGGAACTGGCTGTTCGCCCTGTCCGCAACGGGACACGCGAGCGTCGAGGATGCCGACGCGGAGTACAGCCGGGATGCCACGGCGAAGGGGCGGAGCTCACAGCTCGCGGTGCTCGCCGCCCGACCCGATCCGGGGGTGCGAGCGGAGGCGTGGCGCACCGCGTGGGAGGACCAGGCCCTGACGAACGAGCATCTCGACGCGACGATATCCGGCATCCGTGCGGGCGGGCGGCGCGACCTCGTCGCACGCTTCGACGAGGACTACTTCGCGCGCCTGCGCGCCGTGTGGGAACAGCGCAGCATCGAGATCGCCGGCCGACTCGTGCGCGGGCTGTTCCCGGCCTCGGAGTCGCTCGATCCGGTCGACGCGTGGCTCGCGGCGAACGAGGACGCACCGGGCGCGCTGCGCCGCATCGTGCTCGAGCAGCGGGACCACCTGGCCCGCGACCTGCGGGTCCGCGCCGCGCAGGGGCTGCTCGGGGCGGCCTGACCGGCAGCCTCACACGCGGCTGAGAGCCCAACGGCGGAGATCGTCGCGGGCCTGCCGGCCAGCCGGCATCCTTGGGGGTACCCGAGCCACGATCTCCGCCGTTGCACGCGCGCAGCGACGCCGGCACCGACGGCAGCGGCCCCGGGCCGGAGCCCGGGGCCGCTGTGAGCCGATCGTCAGCCGATGCCGCGGATGGGCGGGGTGTGGAACGTGCCACCGAACGCACGCTCCGACGCACCCTCGCGGTCGAGGTACGGCGACGCGCCGCCGTCGATGAACGGCCAGCCGGCGCCGAGGATGAGGCACAGGTCGATGTCCTCGACCTCGGGCACGACGCCCTCGTCGAGCATGATCTTGATCTCCTGCGCGAGACCGTCCTGCACGCGCGCGAGGATCGTGGCGGCATCGACGGGCGTCTTGCCGACGGCCGGCTTGAGGACCTTCTCCGCCGCCTTCGTGAACCCGGTGACGCGGCCGCCCTTGTCCTTCTCGACGACCTCGGGCAGCTCGGCCAGGGCGTGGAAGTTCTCGTTGGCGTAGAACCGGTCGGGGAACGCGCGGACCATCGTGTCCTGCACGTGCGCGGCGACCTTCCAGCCGACCAGGTCGATGAGCTGGAACGGTCCCATCGGCAGGCCGAGCGGGCCGAAGGCCTTCTCGACGTCGGCGACCGGGGTGCCCTCGTAGACGGCGCGCGCCGCCTCGCCCATGACCTTGGCGAGCAGCCGGTTCACGACGAAGCCGGGGGCGTCGGCGGTGAGGACGGCATTCTTGCCCAGCCCGCGAGCGACGACGAACGCCGTCGACAGCGCGGCATCCGAGGTCTGCGGCGTCTTGACGATCTCGATGAGCGGCATGACGGCGACGGGGTTGAAGAAGTGGAAGCCGACGAGACGCTCGGGGTGGGCGAGCTTCGCGCCGATCTCCTCGACCGACAGCGACGAGGTGTTGGTCGCGAGGATGGCATCCTCCGCGATGATCTTCTCGATCTCGCCGAACACCTCCTGCTTGACGCCGACCTCCTCGAACACGGCCTCGATGACGAAGTCGCAGTCCGCGTAGAGGCTCTTGTCGGTCGTGCCGGTCACGAGCGCGCGCAGCCTGTTCGCCGCGTCGCCGTCCAGACGCCCCTTCGCCTCGAGCTTGCCGATCTCCTCGTGGATGTAGGCGACGCCCTTGTCGACGCGGGCCTGGTCGAGGTCGGTGATCAGCACCGGCACCTGGAGCTTGCGCACGAACAGCAGCGCGAACTGGCTCGCCATGAGCCCCGCGCCGATGATGCCGACCTTCGTGACCTTCTTGGCGAGGTCCTTGTCGGGGGCGCCGACGGGACGCTTCGCACGCTTCTGCACGAGATCGAACGCATACATGGATGCCGCGAACTGATCGCCCGTGACGAGTTCCGCGAGCGCCTCATCCTCGCGCGCGAAGCCCTCCGCCTTCGTCCCGGACTTCGCCTTGTCGAGGAGGTCGAGGGCGACGTACGGTGATCGGGGCATGGTGCCGATCTTGGACTCCAGCATGCCGCGGGCCATCTTGATCGCGATGGGCCACTTGGTGAGGCGCTCGATCTTGCCGGGCTCGTTCTTCCGGTCGACCTTGGTCACCCCGGTGAGCACGCCGTCGGCCCAGCGCAGCGAATCCTCGAGGTAGTTCGCGGCCGGGAAGATGGCGTCGACGATGCCGTAGTCGAACGCCTGCTGCGGCTTCAGCATCCGGTTCTGCTTCAGGGGGTTGGAGATGACCACCTCGAGGGCGTTCTCGATGCCGATGAGGTTCGGCAGCAGGTAGGCGCCGCCCCAGCCGGGGATGATCCCGAGGAAGACCTCGGGGAGCGCGATCGCCGCGGCGGACGCGTCGACGGTGCGGTAGGTGGAGTTCAGCGCGATCTCGAGCCCCCCGCCGAGCGCGAGGCCGTTCACGAACGCGAACGACGGCACACCGAGCTCTCCCAGCATCCCGAGCACCTTGTGCCCGAGCTGCGTGATGAGCTTGGCGTTCTCCTTCGACCCGACCTTCGAGATGTCCGACAGGTCGGCGCCTGCGGCCAGGATGTACTGCTTGCCCGTGATGGCGACGGCGTCGATCTCGCCGGCCTTCGCCCGCGCCGTGAGCGCGGCCAGCGTCTCGCCGAGCTCGGTGAGCGTCGCCGGGCCGAGGGTGTTCGGCCGCGTGTGGTCACGGCCGTTGTCGAGCGTGATGAGGGCCAGCCGCTTGCCGCTCGGCAGCGTGACGTCGCGCACGCGGGAGTGCGTCACGACCTCGCCGGCGGTGAGGGCCTGAATGGGGGAGAAGTCGATCGCGTCGTAGTCGGTCATCGGTGTCTCTCTCACTTCTTCTTGCCGTCGTAGTGCGGGTTCTCCCAGATGACCGAACCGCCCTGACCGAGGCCCACGCACATGGCGGTGAGGCCGTAGCGGACGTCGGGGCGCTCGGCGAACTGGGCCGCGAGCTGGATCATGAGGCGCACGCCGGAGGCGGCGAGGGGGTGGCCGAGGGCGATCGCCCCGCCCCACTGGTTGACGCGCGGGTCGTCGTCGGCGATGCCGAAGTGGTCCAGCAGGGAGATCACCTGGATGGCGAACGCCTCGTTCAGCTCGAACAGGCCGATGTCCGAGATCTTCAGCCCCGCCTTGCGGAGCGCCTTCTCCGTGGAGGGGATGGGCCCGATGCCCATGATCTCCGGCTGCACGCCCGCGAACGCGAACGACACCATGCGCATCTTGGGACGGAGACCGAGCTCCTTCACGGCCCGTCCGCCGGCCAGCAGCGACATCGTGGCACCGTCGGTCAGCGGCGACGAGGTGCCCGCCGTGACCCGACCGTGCGGGCGGAACGGGGTCTTGAGGCCGGCGAGGTCCTCCATCGTCGTCTGGGGACGGCGTCCCTCGTCCTCGGTCGCGAGCGCCCAGGAGCCTTCGGCGTCCTTGACGGCGACCGAGACGAGGTCGGGCTGGAACTTGCCGGCGTCGTAAGCGGCCTGCGCCTTGTGCTGGCTCAGCATCCCGAACCGGTCGGAGCGCTCCTTCGTCAGGTGCGGGAAGCGGTCGAAGATGCGCTCCGCCGTCACGCCCATGTTGAGGGCGCCCGGGTCGACCATCTTCTCCGCGACGAAGCGGGGGTTCGGGTCGGCGTTCGCGCCGATGGGGTGGTGTCCCATGTGCTCGACGCCACCGGCGAGGGCGACCTCGTACATGCCGTAGCCGATCGACCCGGCCATGGTCGTCACACTCGTCATGGCGCCCGCGCACATGCGGTCGATCGCGAAGCCCGGCACCGTCTGCGGCAGACCCGCGAGGATCGCGACCGAGCGCCCGAGGGTCAGTCCCTGGTCGCCGGTCTGGCTCGTCGCGGCGATCGCGACGTCGTCGACGCGGTCCGCGGGGACGCCCGGGTTGCGCTCCATCAGGCCGATGGTCGCCTTCACGGCGAGGTCATCGGCGCGGGTGTTCCAGTACATGCCTTTTTCGCCGGCGCGCCCGAAAGGGGTTCGCATTCCGTCGACGAAGTAGACGTCCGAAAGCTCGGCCACACTGCCTCCAAAGATAGGGATCGCTCCAGCCTATGAAGGCGGCAAGGGCGGGGAAATCGGTTGGATCGTATCTACGAAGCCGGCTCGGACGGCTCCGCCGCCTCGTGCACGGAATCGACAAAGGCTTGGACGATCACCTGTGCAGTGTACGCAATCTGCCAGCGTCGGGCGCCGAACGATTCCAGGATGCGGCCGACGCCGTCGACATCCAGCGGCTCCGGCGGCTGCCACGCGACGCGGCGCAGCGTGTCCGGGGTCAGGAGGTTCTCGGCCGGCATGTTGAGCTCTTCCGCGAGGTCATCGATGCGCGGCCGGACGGTCTTCAGCCGCGCGTCGGCGGCCGGGTTCCGGTCGGCCCATGCGCGCGGCGGCGGCATTCCGTCACCCGGAACGCGTTCCACCGGGAGGACCGGGTCGGCGCGGCCCGCTTCGATGGCCGCCCACCAGCGGTCCAGCTGGGTGCGGCTCGCGCGGCCGATGAACTCCTTCGTGCGGGCGAGATCCTGCTTGGTGGCCGGGTCGGCCCGCACGGCGGCGACGAGTGCACGGTCGGGCACGAGGCGGCCGGGGGAGACGTCCTGCTCCCTGGCGTACTCCTCGCGCGCCGTCCAGAGCGCCTTGGCGATCGCGAGCGAGCGCCGTCCGCGCACCGTGTGCAGACCGCTCAGGCGGCGCCACGGCTCTTCACGCGGCGGCTTCGCGGGGCGTGTGCGCACGGCCTCGAACTCCTCCTGCGCGAGAGCCGTCTTGCCCTGCTCCTCCAGCTCGAGCGCGAGCGCATCGCGGACGTCGATGAGGTGCAGCACGTCGAGGGCCGCGTATTCGAGCCAGGATTGCGGCAGGGGACGAGTGGACCAGTCGGCCGCGGAGTGCGCCTTGGCAAGGGTGATGCCGAGCGTGTCCTCGACGACGGCGCCGAGTCCGACCCGGGCGTGCCCGAGCAGCCGGGCGGCGAGTTCGGTGTCGAAGATCGACGGAGGCTCGAGGTTCTCGTCGCGCAAGGACGGGAGGTCCTGGCTCGCCGCGTGCAGCACCCACTCGACGTCGCCGATGGCGTCCTGCAGCGGGGCCATGTCGCCGAGGGCCGGCGGGTCGAAGAGGAACACGCCGGCATCGCGCCGGTAGACCTGGATGAGGTACGCGCGCTGCGTGTAGCGGAACCCGGATGCTCGTTCGACGTCGACGGCGACCGGCCCCGTGCCGCCCGCGAGGGTCAGCGCGGCCTCGATGAACTCTTCGACATCGGTGATGACGTGGTACTCAGCCACGCGCCGCCCTGTTTCCGCCCAACACGACGATTCCCTCCGACCCGGGCGGGAGACCCGCCAGCATGCACACCAGTTCCGCCCACGCCCGCACGTGCGCCGCGACGTCGCCTTCCGGCGACCAGGACGCACGCAGCTCGATCTGCGCGCCGTCGCCTTCCTCGGCGAGGGATCCGAATCCCTTGGACAGCGTCTTGGTGGCCGTGCCGGATGCCGAGTGGAACCGGGCGCCGCGGGCGGCCAGCGCGTCGACGAGCCAGGACCACGCGACGTCCGCCAGGAGGGGATCGGTGCCGATCTCCGGCTCGAGGGGCGCCTGCGCGAAGCAGACGATGCGCCAGGCGCCGTTCCACGCGTCGGGCTCGCTCGGGTCGTGCAGGAGGATGAGCCGGCCGGTCCCGTACTCGGAGTCGCCGCCCTCCTCATCGGGGCGCACGTCACCGGCGAGAGCGATGGCCTCCGGCGCGAGCGAGGACGGCGCCGGGATCTCGCGCACCGCGAAGTCATCGCGGAAGCTCAGGGCGCGCAGCGCATCGGCGACCTGCGCGAAGGCCGGCGTGGCAGCCGGGGGACGGGGTTCATCCACGTCGACAGACTAGAGTGACGGGACCATGAAGGCACCCAGGCGCGCCGTTCCCGCCGGCGCATCTCCGACGCTCATCGCGGCGCTCCGCGGACTCATCGTCGCGATGGCGACGGCGCTCGTCGGCGTGACCGGGATGCTGACCTTCATCTCGGTGCGGATGGCCCGGAAGGTCGTGACCCCGGGGGGCAGGCTGCCCGACACGAAGATCCTCGACGTCGACACCGCCGCGCAGACGATCACCCTGACCCGCACGCCGGATACGGCGCTGCCGGGACGCTATGGCCTGTTCACCGTCGGCACGGCCGCCTATCTCAAGCTCGGCTCCGTGCTCTCCGCCGACGAGACGAGCGTGAAGCGCAAGCTCCTCACGCATGTCGGCCCCGACGCGCAGCTCGCCCCCGATGCCGCCTTCAGCGGCTGGTACTTCGACCAGCCCGAGGAGCTGCACCTGCCCTTCTCCGTCGAGCTCGTCGGCTCTCCCGTCGGCCCCTGCCCGGCCTGGATCTTCCCGGCCGCAGAGCCGAGCGACACGTGGGTCGTGCAGGTGCACGGGCGCGGCACGACCCGCGCCGAATGCCTCCGCGCCGTCCCCGTCTTCCACGCGGCCGGGCTCACCTCGCTCGTCGTGTCGTACCGCAACGACGGTGAAGCGCCCCGCAGCCGCGGCGGGGCCTACGGCCTGGGCGCGACGGAGTGGCGGGACGTGGATGCCGCCATCGGCCTGGCCCGCCGCCGGGGCGCCCGCCGCGTGATCGTCATGGGCTGGTCGATGGGCGGGGCGATCGCACTGCAGCTGGCGCTCAGCTCCGCGCATCGCGACATCCTGACCGGGATCATCCTCGAATCGCCGGTCATCGACTGGCGGATCGTGCTCAGCCATCAGGCGCGGCTCCTCGGCCTCCCCTCGCAGGTCGCGGACCTCGCGATCGCCACCCTGCGCCGGGAATGGACGACGCCGGTCACCGGCGCCGACGTGGCGATCCCGTTCGACCGGCTCGACGTGGTGTCCCGGGCGGCGGAGCTCCGGCATCCGATCCTCATCCTGCACAGCGACGACGACGGCTTCGTCCCGTCAGACGCCTCGCACGATCTGGTCGTCGCGAGACCCGATCTCGTGGACCTGCAGATCTTCGACGTCGCACGGCACACGAAGCTGTGGAACTACGACCAGGAGCGCTGGACCGCGGCCATCACGGGCTGGCTGACGCGGACTGGGCAGGTCACCCCCGCGGTTTAGTGTGGAGGGGTGAGCAGCGCACCCGTCGGCATCGTGCATCTGAGCGACCGCGCTCCCCAGGTCTCGGGTGAGCAGATGGTCGCGGCGCTGATCCCTCCACCCCAGTTCGACGGCGCGACGTTCGAGACGTACCGCGCGGATGCGCGCTTCCCGTCGCAGCAGGAGGCGAAGGATCTGCTGATCGCGTTCAGCGGCGGCGGGGCACCGGCGGCCCGGGGCGGGCTCTTCCGACGCGCCAAGAAGACCCCCGAGGTCAAGCCCGGGGTGTACCTGGACGGCGGCTTCGGCGTGGGCAAGACGCACCTGCTCGCCGCGATCTACCACGCGGTACCGGCCCGCCGGAAGTACTTCGGCTCCTTCATCGAGTACACCGCCCTCGTCGGGGCGCTCGGCTACCAGAAGACGGTCGAGCTGTTCCGCGGCGCCGACCTGCTCTGCATCGACGAATTCGAGCTCGACGACCCGGGCGACACCATGGTGATGACCCGGCTGCTCGGCGAGCTCGTCCCGACCGGCACGCGCCTGGCCGCGACATCCAACACCCCGCCGAACGCGCTGGGCGAGGGCCGGTTCGCCGCGCAGGACTTCCTGCGCGAGATCCACGCGATGGCGGCGAGTTTCCAGACCATCCGCATCGACGGCACCGACTACCGTCAGCGCGCCGTCGACGGGCACGCCGTGGTCGTGACCGCGGGCGAGTACGAGCGTGACCTCGCGGATGCCGCGGCGTCCGGCCTCGTCTCCGACGACGCGTTCGACACCCTCATCCGGCACCTCGCGACGGTGCACCCGTCGCGCTACATCCGCCTCATCGAGGACATCGCCGTCATCGGCATCCGCGATGTCGCCCCGCTCGACGATCAGTCCGCCGCGCTGCGCTTCGTCGCGTTCATCGACCGCGCGTACGACGCGCAGATCCCGGTGCGCGCCACCGGAACCTCTCTGGATCAGGTCTTCACCGACGACATGCTGGCCGGCGGCTATCGCAAGAAGTACCTCCGCGCGATCTCGCGACTGGTCGCCCTCACCCACAGCTGACACCGCCGCCGCGGCCTTCCTCCGGCCGATTCCTAGCGGTCATCCGGTCCGCCGAAACGTGATGTTCACGCCCGGGGCACCCTTGTAACAGTCGCGAAACACGACACGCATACTGCGGGAAACCGGCAGTGATGAGACTGGGCGAGCCCGGATCCCACCGTCACACCCGACATCAGGCGGAGCGGGCCTTTGAGTATCAACACATGAGTGAGGAACTTCATGGACAGCGGAAATCTCGCCTGGTCTGTCGCGGCGACAGCCCTCGTGCTTCTCATGACGCCCGGTGTGGCGTTCTTCTACGGCGGTCTGGTGAAGGCCAAGTCGGTCGTCAGCATGATGATGCTGAGCTTCGGCGCCATGGGCTTGGTGGCCGTGCTCTGGATCCTCTACGGCTCCAACATGACCGTCATCGGCGAGGGGGAGTCCCAGTTCCTGGCCGGCAACCCGTTCAGTGACTTCGGTCTGGCCAACGCCGACAGCGACACCCTCGTCATCTCGGCCTACGGCGCCACGTTCGCGATCATCACGGTCGCCCTCATCTCCGGCGCGATCGCAGACCGTGCGAAGTTCGGGTCGTGGATGATCTTCGCGGGCGTCTTCGCCACGGTCGTCTACTTCCCGGTGGCCGCCTGGGTCTGGGGCGGTGGCTGGATCTACAACCTCGGCGCGAACCTCGGTCTGGATGTCGCCGTGATCGACTACGCCGGCGGTACGGCCGTGCACATCAACGCCGGCGCGGCGGCCCTCGCCCTCGCACTGGTGCTCGGCAAGCGCGTCGGATTCCAGAAGGGGATCAACAAGCCGCACAATGTGCCGCTCGTGCTCCTGGGCGCCGCGCTCCTGTGGTTCGGATGGTTCGGGTTCAACGCCGGCGCCGAAGGCACGTTCTCGCTTCTCGGCACCGAGGACTCCAGCGTCGGCCTCATCGTCGTCAACACCCTGGGCGCCACGGCCGCCGCGATCCTCGGCTGGATCATCATCGAGAAGATCAAGGACGGCAAGGCCACCTCGATCGGTGCCGCGTCCGGCGCCGTCGCGGGCCTCGTCGCGATCACCCCGGCGTGCGCCGCGCTGGCGCCCGGCTGGGCCCTCCTCCTCGGCCTCGTCACCGGTGCGGTCTGCGCCCTCGCGATCGAACTGAAGTGGAAGCTCGGCTACGACGACGCGCTCGACGTCGTGGGCGTGCACCTCGTCGGCGGCCTGATCGGAACGCTGTACCTCGGCTTCTTCGCCACCGGCACCGGCCTCTTCACCGGCGGCGACGCGTCGCAGCTGCTCGTGCAGGTCATCGCTGCCGTGGGCGTCCTGGTTTACTCCTTCGTGGTCGCCTACGTCCTCGGTCTCATCATCGAGAAGACGATCGGCTTCCGCGTCAAGAACGAGGACGAGATCGCCGGCGTCGACACCGTGGTCCACGGTGAGGAGGGCTACGCCCTCGTCGACTGAATCGACGCAGTTCCAGCACGGAGAGGGTGCCGCATCATGCGGCACCCTCTTCGCGTGCGCGGGGGCGCAGGCGTCGGATCCCGGCTCAGTAGGGTGGCAGGGTGAGCTACGCCACCCGCATCCTGCACGCCCTCGGCGGCCTCTTCCGCTCCTCCGGTGCCCCGCCGCCCGCGCCTGTCCGCGACCTGCCGGGACGCGGGGGAGAGGGCGCGACCGTCGAGGTCGCGCCGCGGGCCGCCCGCGGACTGCGGATCACCTACGCCCCCGCCCTCGACGGCGATCCGGATGCCGGGGAGATCGTCTGGACGTGGGTGCCGTACGCGGAGAACGACGGGCGCGGCAAGGACCGCCCGGTGCTCGTCATCGGCCGCGACGGGGAGGACCGCGTCTACGCCGTCCGCCTCACGAGCAAATCGCATGACGGCGACCGCGACTTCCTGGCGCTCGGCACGGGACCGTGGGACACCCGGGGGCGGCCGTCCTGGGTCGACATCGAGCAGCTCTACAGCGTGCATCGCGACGGGATGCGGCGCGAGGCCAGCGCGCTGGACCTCGACCGCTTCACGCGCGTCGCGAAGGCGCTGAGCGACCGGTACGGCTGGGCCGTCGGCAGCTGACCGCCGGCATCCATCCCGGCGCCGGGTGCCGGCATCCCTCCGCCGTCCCGCGCCGGGACCGCGTCCCGCTTCCGAGCCGTGTCCCACTTCGAGCGAGTCGCCGCGGCCTGCAGCCACGGATGCCGTGACACGGTGCGGCCGCCTGTCCCACCTCGTGCGGCTGCGCGCCCGGAAACCCGCAGGTGGCGCGACACGCACGCTCGGCGGGCGTGTGGGCGCGCGCGGGCACGAAAAAGCCCCGATGCTCGCGGGGTGCGCGTGCTGCGGGGCTGCTTCCGTGGGCGATACCAGACTCGAACTGATGACCTCTTCCGTGTGAAGGAAGCGCGCTACCAACTGCGCCAATCGCCCATGGCCCGGGGGCCGAGCACCAAGCTTATCGGATTCCCGGAGCCGTTCCACACACGTGGCCCGCGCTTCCGGGTGGTGGGGCGACCGCACAACGGGGCGAGACACGCGCGAGCGTCCGCCGGTTTGGAACTCGCGGATTAGTCAGCTAAAGTCAATGACGCGCCCGGAGAGATCCGGGATCCGCGGATGTAGCGCAGTGGTAGCGCATCACCTTGCCAAGGTGAGGGTCGCGAGTTCGAATCTCGTCATCCGCTCGAGTGCGGGGATCCCTTTTCGAAGGGATCACGACACGTGGGTCGAACCACATGGTGGCGTGGCCGAGCGGCTAGGCACCGGCCTGCAAAGCCGTTTACACGGGTTCGAATCCCGTCGCCACCTCCACTCAGAACTGAACAGCCCATGCGGGCGCGATTGGCGCAGCGGTAGCGCGCTTCCCTGACACGGAAGAGGTCACTGGTTCGATCCCAGTATCGCGCACCACCTGAAACCCCCGGCCCCGCCGGGGGTTTTCTGCATTCCGGGTTCGCCCGCACACCCCCGCTCCCACCTCGCGGCCCGACTGTGGATACGATCGGAGGACGACGTCACGGAGGTTTGCGATGTTCATCGTCTATCTGGTGCTCTTCCTGCTCGGCTTCTACCTGTTCGGGCTCGCGTTCGCGATCGACTCCGACCCGAGCGGCTACATCTTCGTCGCCGGCATCCTGTCGGTCTCCCTCGCCGTCGCGCTGCTGATCCACCTGCCGAGCGCAGCCGACCGCGCCAAGCGCTGACGCCGCGCGACAGGCAGCGCCATGGCCACCCTCGTCCTCACCGTCGTCGGCGATGACCGTGCCGGTCTCGTCAGCGCCCTCGCCGAACAGGTCGCCGCGCACGGCGGCAACTGGGAGCAGAGCGAACTCGCCGAGCTCGCCGGCGCCTTCGCCGGCATCGTCCTGATCTCGGTGCCGGATGACCGCGTCGACGAGCTCACGCGTGCCGTGCAGAGCCTCGAGGGACTGTTGCGCGTCACGGCCCACACGCCGCCCGCGGCGCACGCCGACAACGACGCCTACAACCTCACCTTCACGGTGCTCGGCAACGACCGGCCCGGCATCGTCCGCGACGTGACGACCGCCGTCGCCGCGCACGCCCTCAGCATCGACGGGTTCCGCAGCCGCACCCTGGACGCGCCGATGGCCGGCGGCACGCTCTTCGAGGCGACGGTGCAGGTGCGCGTCCCCTCGGCAGCGGACGCCGACGCCATCACGAGCGCGCTGGAGCGCCTCGCCGGTGAGATCCAGGTCGACCTCAGCCTGGGGTGAGCACCGGATGAGCGCCGCCGACGACGTCCGCGCCGCCCTCCGCCGCGCCGCGGACCCCGCCCGCGCCGCGGGGCAGCAGGCATACATGAAGTCGGCCATGCCTTACCTCGGGGTCACGATGCCCGACGTCCGGCGCATCGCCCGGCTTGCCGGGAAGGACCTCCGATCCCCGGATGAGGCGCGGGGCCTCGCCCGCGCCCTGTGGGACGAGGCGACGCACCGCGAGGAGCGGTACGCCGGCATGATCCTGCTCGGCGGGCCCGTCCTGCGGGGCGACCTCGACTCCGTCCCTCTCCTCGAGCACATGGTGCGCACGGGCCGCTGGTGGGACTTCACCGACGACCTCGCCGGCCGGGTGCGCGAGCTGCATGACCGGCATCCCGTCGAGACGGCGCGACTGGTGCGCGACTGGAGCGTCGACGAAGACCTGTGGATGCGGAGGCTGGCGATCCTCTCGCAGCTCGGACGCCGCGACCGCACCGACCTGGCGCTCCTGAGCCAGCTGCTCGAGCCGAACCTCGGCGACCCCGAGTTCTTCATCCGGAAGGCGATCGGCTGGGCCCTCCGCGACGTCGGCCGCACGCGGCCGGACTGGGTGCGGGAGTACGCGGCCACGCACGAGCTCAGTCCGTTGAGCCGCCGGGAGGCGCTCAAGCACCTGTAGCGCCCCGGAGTTCAGCGTGCGAGCGGGATGACGGCGAGCCCGACCACGAGGGGCGCCGCGAGCAGCCCCCACAGGATGTACGTGCGCCAGGGCACGTCGACGCCGACGGCGTGCAGCCGCTGATGCCACAGCAGCGTCGCGAGCGACGCCCACGGCGTGATGAGCGGCCCGGCGTTCACGCCGATGAGGAGAGCCGCCAGGCGGGCGGGGGAGTCGGCCGTCCCCTCGAACGCGAGGTAGGCGGGCAGGTTGTCCGCGACGTTGGCTCCCAGCATCCCGGCTCCGGCCAGTCGCCAGAGCGCCAGGAGGTCGTCGCCGGACCCGGCCGCGGTCGCCAGGACCGCACCCCAGCCGAGCGCCTGCGCGGCGGCGACGGCGAGGAAGAGCCCGGAGGCGAACACGAGAAGCTGCCACGGCACGAGGCCCACGCGCAGCACGTCCGGGGAGCGCCAGGCGAACACCCCGGCCAGCACGAGCGCCGCCAGGGCGGCCGGCATCCACGGCGGCAGCCCGCTGACCAGGAGGGGCACCATCACGGCCACCACGACGGCGCTGACCGTCAGCAAACGGCGGTCCACCAGGTGCGGCGGCGGGGCCGGTGCGTACCGGCCGCGGAGCGATCGCCGGTGGATGAGGAGCAGCAGGGCGACCGTCACGACGATCGCGACGACCGCCGACGGGCCGAGCAGGGCCAGGAAATCCCCGGCATCCGCGCCGCCCAGCCGGTGCGCGGCGAGCAGGTTCGTGAGGTTCGACACCGGCAGCAGCAGGGATGCCGTGTTGGCGAGCCAGACGGTCGTGAACGCGAAGGGGAGCGCCGGCAGCCCATTGGCCCGCGCCACGGCGACGACGACGGGGGTCAGCAAGACGGCGGTCGTGTCGAGCGACAGGAACGCCGTCGCGGCGACCGCCAGCGCCACGATCAGCAGCCACAGCACGAGCGTGCGCCCACGGGCCAGGCGCGCGAGGCGGGCGGCCAGCGCGTCGAAGACCCCCGCGACGGCGGCGAGCTCCGCGACGATCGTCACCGCGACGACGAAGAGGAGGATCGGCCAGACCCGCTCCGCCACGGCCAGCGCGTCATCGACGGGAAGCACGCCGAAGGCGACCGCGGCCCCGCCGAGGAGCAGCAGCGCGGCTCCGACGACGGCGAGCTTCACGGCATCCATCATGGGGGATCGGCCGGGCGGCGATAGACTCGATCCATGGAACACCGCCGGATCCTCGCCGTGACGCTCGTCACGCGCACCGGCACGCGAACGCTCGACGCCTGAGCGGGCGGGACGCGACGCGTCCGAAGCTGAGCACATCCTTCCGATCCACCTCTGGAGTCCTCTCTTGACTGACGTCAACGCCCCGTCGGACGTGTCCTTTCCGGCCGACGGCTTCGCCCTGTTCCCCGACCGCTCCGTCGTCGCCCTGCGCGTCAACGGCGAGCTGAAAGACCTCGCCACGGTCGTCACCGCGACGGATGCCGTCGAGCCGGTGACGATCGACAGCGCCGACGGCCTGTCGATCCTCCGTCACTCCACCGCCCACGTGCTCGCGCAGGCTGTCCAGCGGGTGCGCCCGCAGGCCAACCTCGGCATCGGCCCGCCCATCACCGACGGCTTCTACTACGACTTCGGCGTCGACGAGCCCTTCACCCCGGAGGACGTCAAGGCGATCAAGAAGGAGATGGAGCGCATCGTCCGGGAGGGCCAGCGCTTCGTCCGCCGCGTCGTCACCGACGAGGAGGCGCGCGCCGAACTCGCCGACGAGCCGTTCAAGCTCGAGCTCATCGGGCTCAAGGGCGGGTCGAAGGAAGCGGCAGAAGGCGCCTCCGTCGAGGTGGGCGCGGGCGAGCTGACCATCTACGACAACGTGTCCCGCGACGGCGAGACCGTCTGGAAGGACCTCTGCCGCGGGCCGCACGTGCCGGGCACCCGCATGCTCGGCAACGGCTGGGACCTCACCCGCATCGCCGGCGCGTACTGGCGCGGCAGCGAGAAGAACCCGCAACTGCAGCGCATCTACGGGACCGCCTGGCCCACGAAGGACGAGCTGCGCGCCTACCAGCAGCGCCTCGAGGAGGCCGCCAAGCGCGACCACCGCCGCCTCGGCAAGGAGCTCGACCTGTTCTCGTTCCCCGACGAGATCGGCTCCGGCCTGTCGGTGTGGCACCCGAAGGGCGGCATCGTCCGCGGCGAGATGGAGCAGCACGCCCGCCGCCGGCACATCGAGGGCGGCTACACCTACGTGTACACGCCGCACATCTCGAAGGAGGACCTGTTCCTCACCTCGAACCACCTCGTCACCTACCGTGAGGGCATGTTCCCGCCCATCCGCATGGATGAGGAGACGGATGCCGACGGCAACATCACCAAGCACGGCCAGGACTACTACCTGAAGCCGATGAACTGCCCGATGCACATCCTCATCTACAAGGAGCGCGCGCGCAGCTACCGCGACCTGCCCATGCGGCTCGCGGAGAACGGCACCGTCTACCGCAACGAGCTCTCCGGCGCCCTGCACGGGCTCACCCGCGTCCGCGGCTTCACACAGGACGACTCGCACCTGTTCGTCACCCCCGACCAGCTCGAGGCGGAGACGGCCCGCGTCCTGGAGTTCGTCCTGTCGATGCTGCGCGACTTCGGCCTGGAGGACTTCGAGCTGGAGCTCTCGATGCGCGACGACGAGAAGTCGAAGTGGATCGGCAGCGACGAGTTCTGGGAGTACTCCACGAACGCCCTCCGCCACGTCGCGCACGCCTCGGGCCTCAAGGTCACCGAAGTGCCCGGCGAGGCCGCGTTCTACGGGCCGAAGATCGACCTGAAGACGCGCGACGCGATCGGCCGGACCTGGCAGCTCTCGACCGTCCAGGTCGACGTCAACCTGCCGGAGCGCTTCGGTCTGGAGTTCACCGGCCCCGACGGCGAGAAGCACCGGCCGATCATGATCCACCGGGCCCTGTTCGGATCGATCGAGAGGTTCTTCGCGATCCTGCTGGAGCACTACGCGGGTGCGTTCCCGGTGTGGCTCGCCCCCGTCCAGGTCGTCGGCATCCCGGTCGCCGAGCAGTACGGCGACTACCTGCAGGGCATCGTCGACACCCTCCGTGAGGCGGGGGTCCGCGCCGAGGTGGACCATTCCGATGACCGCATGCAGAAGAAGATCCGCACCCACACGACGCACAAGGTGCCGCTGCAGCTCATCGCCGGCGAGCAGGACCGCTCGGCGGGAACCGTCTCCTTCCGCTTCCGGGACGGGTCGCAGACCAACGGCATCCCGGTCGACGAGGCCATCGCGAAGATCCGGTCGGCGATCGAGCAGAAGACGCTCGTGAACACCGCGGAGGACCTGGCGTGACGGACGGCTCGGAGCCCCGCTTGGAGGACGCCGCGACGCTTCCGGGGGTGCCGGACGAGTTCCAGCGCCTGTGGACGCCGCACCGCATGGCGTACATCCAGGCTGGCCCCGAGCCGCTCCGCGAGGAGTGCCCGTTCTGCGCGGCGCCGGGCACGTCCGACGCCGACGGTCTCATCGTCGCGCGGGGGAAGACCGCGTACGTGCTGCTGAACCTCTTCCCGTACAACTCCGGGCACCTGCTCGTGTGCCCGTACCGGCATATCGGGCTGTACGACGAGGCGACGCCGGAGGAGGTCGCCGAGATCGGCGCCCTCACGCAGACCGCCATGCGCGTGCTGCGTCAGGTGTCGCGCTGCGACGGCTTCAACATCGGCATGAACCAGGGCGCCGTGGCCGGCGCAGGCGTGGACGCCCACCTGCACCAGCACGTCGTGCCGCGCTGGGCGACGGACGCCAACTTCTTCCCGATCATCGCGAAGACCAAGGCGCTGCCGCAGCTGCTCGGCGACGTCCGCCAGGCGGTCGCGGCCGCCTGGCCGGCATCCTGACAGCCGCCGGCCTCAGCGGACCTGCGTGACGGCGAACTGCTCCGCGGGGTGCGCGTAGAACTCCTGCGCCTCCACGAGCTGGAGCTCCCGCTGCCCCGACTCGTACGTCATCCGCAGCAGGTCGTACACGCTCGAGGTGGTCTTCGCGAGCGCCGTCGCGGCGTCGCCCGTCGCGCGGTAGTGCGCCGTGAACAGCGCCGCCGTGACGTCCCCCGACCCGTTGGCCTTCATGGGGATGTGCGGCGTCTGGACGATCCACGCACCGGCGTCGGTGACGGCGAGCATCTCGATCGTGCCCTCCGGGCGGTCGGGACGCTCGACGCTCGTGACGAGCACCGTGCGGGGGCCCATGGCCCGCGCCAGGTCGGCGGAGGCGAGGGTCGATTCCAGGTCGGCGGGCTCGGTGCCGGTGAGGAACCCCAGCTCGAACTGGTTCGGCGTGATGATGTCGGCGGCGGGGACCACGCGCTCGCGCAGCAGCACCGGGATCGCGGGCGCGACGAAGCACCCCGACTTCGCGTTGCCCATGACCGGGTCGCACGCGTACACGGCGGCGGGGTTCGCCGCCTTGACCCGCGCCACGGCATCGAGGATGACGTCGGCGATGCCCTCGCCGCCCTGGTAGCCGGAGAGGATCACGTCGATGTCGGGGAAGGCGCCGCGCGCCTCGATGCCGGAGATGACGGCGGCGACGTCGTCGGGGCTGATCATCGGGCCGCCCCAGGAGCCGTAGCCGGTGTGGTTGGAGAAGTTCACGGTGTAGACGGGCAGGACCTCGATGCCGATGCGCTGCAGGGGGAACACGGCGGCGGAGTTGCCGACGTGACCGTAGGCGACGGCGGACTGGATCGACAGGATCTTCACGAGCGGGTGACCTTCTCTCGGGGGGATGCCGTCGCACCGACGGCGGCGGCGACGTCGGCGGCGAGCCGCTCGGCGTCGGGATCGGACAGGGTGTGCACGGTCAGGCGGAGGCGGTGCGCCGCGCGCTCGTCGACGAGGACGAACTCGTCGCCCGCGCGGGCGAGCCAGCCGCGTCGCATGAGCCGCTCGACGACCGGGCCGGCGGGCCCGTCGACGTCGACCCACAGGCTCAGCCCGTCGCCGGCGTCGCACGGTACGCCGAGGGCGGTGAGGCGGGCGGCGAAGGCGCGGTTCCGCCGCAGGTAGTGCTCGCCCGCGCGGTCGACGGCTGCCATCACGGCCGGGTCGGTGACGAGGGCGACGGCAAGGCGCTGCAACAGGTGGCTGACCCACGTGCTGCCGGGGCTCAGGCGCATCGCGAGGCGGTCGGCGGTCTCCGGGTCGGAGGCGGTGACGGCGAGGCACATGTCGGGGCCGAGGAACTTCGACACCGAGCGGACGAGTGCCCACCGCCGATGCTCGGGTCCGATGATCGAGTGGTACGGCTGACGCGTGAGCATCGAGAAGTGGTCGTCGGCGATCACGAGGACGTAGGGGTGGTCGGCGAGCACGGCGCGCAGCTGCGCGGCGCGCTCGGCGGTCAGGCTCGCGCCGGTGGGATTCTGGGCGCGCGGCGTGCAGATGACGGCGCGCACGCCCTGCGCGAGTGCGGCGCGCAGCCCCTCGACCGTCATCCCCTCCTCGTCCACCGGGACGGCGACGGGGCGGTAGCCGCCGAGACGCACGGTGCGGATGCCGGAGAGGAAGCACGGGTCCTCCAGCGCCACGGCGTCGTCGCGGACGAGCGCCTGCGCGAGGAGACGCTCCATGGCATCCACGGCCCCGCCGGTGACCGTCAGCCGCAGCGCCGCGGGGTCCGCGACGTCGGGCGTCATCCAGTCGCGCGCCCAGCGCTCGAGGTCCGGGTCGATGACGGGTTCGCCGTACAGGATCGGCCGGCCGGCCAGCGCCGTCAGGGCGCGGGACGGGTCGGGGATCAGCGCGGGGTCGGGGTTGCCGTCCCCGACGTCGCGGAGGACGCTGTCCTGCGCGTACCCCTCGACGGCGAGCGGGGCGGGAGAGGCGACCCGCGTGCCGCCGCGCCCGAGCGTCTCGACGGTGCCGGCCTGGCCGAGCAGCCGGTACGCGGCGACGACGGTGTTGCGGTTGACGCCCAGACGGTCGGCGAGCGTCCGGACCGGGGGGAGCGCCTCGCCCGGGACGACGCGGCCGCTGTCCACGAGCGCGCGGACGCTGTCGGCGATCTCCGCCGCCGAGGTCCCCGTGATCGCCTCGCCCGTCACCGCCACCGTCCTTCACATGTCGTCTGGCACAACTGAGGCCATGCTAGCTTCTGGCATAGGCCAATAGCGAAGCGGCGCGATCCGCGCGTCGAAGAGGGGAAGCAGCCATGTCCAGCACCGGAACCGGTCGCGTCAAGCGCGGACTCGCCGAGATGCTCAAAGGCGGCGTCATCATGGACGTCGTCACCGCCGATCAGGCGAAGATCGCCGAGGATGCCGGCGCCGTCGCCGTCATGGCGCTCGAGCGCGTCCCCGCGGACATCCGCGCGCAGGGCGGCGTCTCGCGCATGAGCGACCCGGACATGATCGACAGCATCATCGCGTCGGTCTCCATCCCGGTCATGGCGAAGGCGCGGATCGGGCACTTCGTCGAGGCCCGCGTGCTGCAGGAGCTCGGCGTCGACTACATCGACGAGTCCGAGGTGCTCTCCCCGGCCGATTACGTCAACCACATCGACAAGTGGGACTTCACGGTGCCCTTCGTCTGCGGCGCGACGAACCTGGGGGAGGCGCTCCGGCGCATCACCGAGGGCGCGGCGATGATCCGCTCCAAGGGCGAGGCCGGCACCGGCGACGTCTCCGAGGCGACGAAGCACATCCGCACCATCACGAGCGAGATCAACATGCTGCGCTCGAAGACGAAGGACGAGCTGTACGTCGCGGCGAAGGAGCTGCAGGCCCCCTACGAGCTGGTCGCCGAGGTCGCCGAGACCGGCACGCTCCCGGTCGTCCTGTTCGTCGCTGGCGGCGTCGCGACGCCCGCGGACGCCGCGATGATGATGCAGCTCGGCGCCGACGGCGTGTTCGTCGGCTCGGGCATCTTCAAGAGCGGCAACCCCGCGCAGCGCGCGGCGGCCATCGTCAAGGCCACGACGTTCCACGACGACCCGAAGGTCATCGCCGAGGTCTCCCGCGGACTCGGCGAGGCGATGGTCGGCATCAACGTCGCCGACCTCCCCGCTCCGCACCGGCTGTCGGAGCGCGGCTGGTGACAGCGCCGCGCGTCGGCGTCCTCGCACTGCAGGGCGACGTCCGCGAGCACGCCCGCGTGCTGACCGGCCTCGGCGCGGAGGTCGTGCTCGTCCGCCGCCCGGAGGAGCTGGCATCCGTCACGGGACTCGTCTTGCCGGGCGGGGAGTCCAGCGTCATGGACAAGCTGGCGCGCGCCTTCGGTCTGCAGCAGCCGCTGCGGGATGCCATCGCGGCCGGCCTGCCGGTCTACGGCACCTGCGCGGGGCTCATCCTGCTCGCCGAGCGCATCACCGACGGGATCGCCGGACAGGAGACGCTCGGCGGCCTCAACGTCACGGTGCAGCGGAACGCGTTCGGCAGTCAGGTCGACTCCTTCGAAGCCGACCTGGACGTGCCGGCCTTCGGCGACCCGCCGGTGCACGCGGTGTTCATCCGGGCGCCGCTCGTGACCGAGGTCGGCCCGGGCGTCGAGGTGCTCGCCGCGCTCGAGGACGACCGTATCGTCGCGGTCCAGCAGGGGAACCTGCTCGGCACCGCGTTCCACCCCGAGGTCGCGGGGGAGACGCGGTTCCACCGCCGTTTCCTCGACCTCGTGCGCGCCGCCTGACGACCCGCGGCCGGGCTCACCGCGGACGCCGCTCCGCGACGAGCCGGGCGATGGCCTCGATGGTCCGGTCGATGTCGTCCTGCGTGGTCGCCCACGACGACATGGAGCAGCGCAGCGTCGCGTGCCCGTCCCACTCGGCGCCGGTGAGCGCCGCCGTCCCATCGGCCAGGATCGCGGCGCCGAGCGCGCGGGTCGCGTCGTCGTCGTCGAGCCGGAACATCACCTGCGTGTAGACGACGTCGTTGACGACCGTCACGCCGTCGAGCCGGCGAAGGCCCGCCTCCAGGCGTCGCGCGTGCGCGTGCAGCCGGTCGACGAGGTCGGCGACGCCCCGGCGGCCGAGGCTGCGCAGCGCCGCCCACGCGGGCACCCCGCGCCCGCGCCGGGACAGCTCGGGGTTCACGTCCCACGGGTCCAGGCTCGTGTACATCAGGTAGTCCCCGCCGGTCCGGAACATCGCGATCGCGTCGGCGGGGTTGCGGATGATCGCCATCCCGCAGTCGTAGGGGACGTTCAGCGTCTTGTGCGCATCGGTCGTCCACGAGTCGGCGCCCGCGGCGCCCGCGACGAGGTGCGCCAGCCCGGGGGTCGCAGCCGCCCACAGCCCGAACGCCCCGTCGATGTGGATCCACGCCCCGGCGGCGCGCGCCAGCGGGATGAGCTCCTCGAACGGGTCGAACGCGCCGGTGTGCACCTCCCCGGCCTGCAGGCACACGATCGTCGGCGTGTCGGCGCCCGCGCCGAGCGCCTGGGCGAGGGCGGCCGGCAGCATCCGCCCCTCTTCGTCCGTGTCGACGACGACGAGTTCCTCCGCGCCGATGCCGCTGAAGCGCGCGGCCCGGTCGATCGACCCGTGCCGGTGCCGCCCGACGACGAGGCGCAGCGTCGGCGCCCCCCGCAGGCCCCGGCGGGTCAGGTCCCAGCCGACGCGGCGCAGGACGGCGTGCTGCGCGACCGCGAGGCAGACGAAGTTCGACATCTGCGCGCCAGTGACCCAGCCCACCGCCGCGTCCTCCGGCAGTCCCATCAGATCGCACACCCAGCGCCCCGCGACCCGCTCGAGCGCGACCGTCGCGGTGGTCATGGTGGAGGAGCCGGAGTTCTGATCCCACGCCGAGACCAGCCAGTCCGCCGCGAGCGCGGCCGGCAGAGTCCCCCCGATCACGAAGCCGAAGAACCGACCGCCGGGGATCGCGACAAGGCCTGGGTCGGCGCGCGCGGCCAGGTCGGTCACGACGGCCGCCGCGTCCGCGCCCTCCTCCGGAAGATCGTCGCCGAAGACCGCGAGCATGTCCTCGATGCCCGCGCGCGGCCACACGGGCCGCTCGTCGAGACCGTCCAGAAACCCGAGCGCTGCCGCATGGGCCGCCTCAAGCGCACGACGCCGATCGTCCATACCAACGAAGTGTGCTCGCGTCGCCCGGCTGATACAACGGGGCCCCGGCACGGTGGGGATTGCCGGCCGGCGGCCACGGCGCTAGCATCCCGCCATCGACCAGCCATGGGGTCGGGGGAGGGGGATGCCATGGCCGCCACAGCGCTGCCGTCGTCGGGCGCGCCGATGCCGGAGGACGCGGGGTGCGACACCGAGGACCTCGTGTTCGTGCACGATGCGTTCCGCCGGCTGTACGTCGTCCTGCCCACCGGCATCCGCGAGACCCCGCCGGAGGATCACCGGCGCGTCGCGCGCGTCGCGCGCGGTGTCGCGATGGTCGGCGATGCCCTGCACCACCATCACCACCTGGAGGACGAGTACTACTGGGGCCCGATGCAGACGCGCCGGCCGGCCTGCACGCCGCACGTCGAGCTCATGAAGCAGCATCATGCGCGGGTCGCCGCGCTCCTGGACGCCTCCGCGCCGCTCGCGGACGCGTGGACGACCAACCCCGGCGCCGGCACGGCGGAGGCGTTCGCCGCCCACATCGAGGAGATCGGCGCGCTGCTGCGGCTGCACCTGGCCCGCGAGGAGGAGCTCGCCCTCCCGGTCATGGGCGAGGTGTTCAGCCAGTCCGAATGGGATGCCGTGGGGGCCCAGGCGCAGAAGGCCTACGACCGGTCGCAGATCTTCCTCTTCTTCGGGATCATCCAGGACTCCCTGACGCCGGAGCGGCTGGACGCCTTCATCGCAGAGGTCCCGGCGGCCATCCGCATCCTCTATCGCCTCATCGGGCGCCGCCAGTACGAGAGATCCCTCGACCTGCTGTCGGCCGGCACGGTGCGTCCCGGGCCGTACGACGCCGCGGCTCTGCGCGGCGTCGGCTAGCGCCGCCCTTTAGACTGATCGTCATGTCCGGCCACTCCAAGTGGGCGACGACCAAGCACAAGAAAGCCGTCATCGACTCTCGCCGTGCCAAGTCGTTCGCCAAGCTCATCAAGAACATCGAAGTCGCCGCCAAGCTCGGCGGCGCGGACCTCGCGGGTAACCCCACCCTCTACGACGCCGTCCAGAAGGCGAAGAAGACCTCGGTCCCCAACGACAACATCGACCGCGCCATCAAGCGCGGCGCGGGCATCGGCGGGGAAGCCGTCGAGTACACGACGATCGTGTACGAAGGCTACGGCCCCAACGGCGTCGCGCTCCTGATCGAGTGCCTCACGGACAACAAGAACCGCGCCGCCGCCGAGGTGCGCACGGCACTGTCCCGCAACGGCGGCACGCTCGCCGATCCCGGGTCGGTCGCGTACAACTTCCACCGCAAGGGCGTCATCGTCGTCTCCGGCGAGGGCACGACGGAGGATGACGTCATGCTCGCCGCGCTCGAGGCCGGCGCCGAAGAGGTCGAGCCGCACGCGCAGGGCTTCGAGGTCGTCACCGACGCCTCGGACCTCGTCTCCGTCCGCGTCGCGCTGCAGGAGGCGGGCCTGGACTACGAGTCCGCCGACGTGGAGTTCGTCCCCTCGCTGAAGGTGGAGATCGACGCCGACACGGCGCGGAAGGTCTTCCGTCTCATCGACGCCCTCGAAGACAGCGACGACGTGCAGAACGTCTTCAGCAACTTCGACCTCACCCCCGAGGTGCAGGCCGAGCTCGAGAACGACGAGTGAGTCGCGGGCGCGCCTGAGCGCGCCCGTCGGCACCCGCCCGTACCGTGGGGGCGTGGCATCCACCCTCCGCGTCCTCGGGATCGACCCCGGCCTCACCCGCTGCGGTGTCGGCGTCGTCGACGTCGGCCGCGACCGGTCCGCCACGCTCGTGCACGTCGGCGTCGTGCGCTCCGACCACACGCTCCCCATCGAGCGCCGGCTCGCGCTCATCGCCGCCGGCATCCGGGAGGTGCTGGACACGCACCGTCCGCACGTCGTCGCGGTTGAGCGGGTGTTCGCGCAGCAGAACCGCAACACGGTCATGGGCACGGCGCAGGCCAGCGGCATCGCGCTGCTCCTCGCGGGGGAGTACGGGCTCCCGGCCGCGACGCACACCCCGTCCGAAGTGAAGGCGGCGGTCACCGGGTACGGGTCGGCGGACAAACGGCAGGTGCAGACGATGGTCGCCCGGGTCCTGCGCCTGGACGCGCTCCCGCAGCCCGCCGATGCCGCCGACGCCCTCGCGATCGCGCTGTGTCACGCGTGGCGCGGCGGAGCATCCGGCGCGGCCTCGGCGACCGGGGCTGCGGCGACCGCGCTCACCCCGGCGCAGCGCGCGTGGGCCGACGCGGAACGTCTCGCCCGCCGGTGACGCGTGTCGCTCGAACAAACATCCGAACCGGTGCGTAGGCTCGACGCATGATCTCCTCCCTGCGCGGACGCGTCCTGCACCTCGATGCCGACAGTCTCGTCGTCGACGTCGGGGGCGTCGGGTTCGCGGTGGCGGTGACGCCCGCCGTGACGCGCGAATTCCACATCGGCGACGAGATCGTGCTGCACACGAACCTCATCGTCCGGGAGGACGCCCTGTCCCTCTTCGGGTTCCAGGAGCGCGAGGAGCTCACCGTCTTCACACAGCTGCTGAGCGTCTCGGGCGTCGGCCCGAAGTCGGCGCTCGGCGTGCTGTCGTCCCTCACGGTCGACCAGATCGCGGATGCCGTCGCGGCCGAGGACGACGCACCGTTCCGCCGCGTGTCCGGCATCGGCCCGAAGACCGCGAAGCTCATCGTCGTCCAGCTCGCCGGCAGGCTCCTGCCGTCCGGCCGACCCGGCGGGGTTCGCGGCGCCGCGGCTCCCGCCGTCGCGAGCCAGGTCGTCGCGGCCCTCGTCGCCCTCGGCTGGAGCGAACGCGTCTGCATCGACGCCGTCTCCGACGTCTCGGCGGGCGCGACGCCGGCGGAACTGGGGTCCGTCTCCGCCCTCCTGAAGCTCGCCCTGGCGCACCTGGGACCGGCACGGACGGAGCAGAGCGGTGTCTGAGCCCCGCGACCCGAGCCTCGCCGAGGACGCGGGCGAGCTCGCCGTCGAAGGCGCCCTGCGCCCCGGCTCGCTCGCGGAGTTCATCGGCCAGCACAAGGTGCGCCGTCAGCTGCAGCTGCTCCTCGACGCCGCCCGCATCCAGCAGCGGCCGGCCGACCACATCCTGCTGTCGGGTCCTCCCGGCCTCGGGAAGACGACGCTCGCCATGATCGTCGCCCACGAGAGCGAGCGACCGCTGCGCCTCTCCAGCGGACCCGCGATCCAGCACGCCGGCGACCTCGCCGCGCTGCTGTCGAGCCTCCTTCCCGGCGAAGTGCTCTTCATCGACGAGATCCACCGGATGACCCGGTCCGCCGAGGAGATGCTGTACCTCGCGATGGAGGACTTCCGGATCGACATCATGGTCGGCAAGGGCGCCGGGGCGACCAGCATCCCCCTCGACCTCGCGCCGTTCACGCTCGTCGGCGCCACGACGCGGTCGGGACTCCTGCCGAACCCGCTGCGCGACCGCTTCGGCTTCACGGCGCACCTGGAGTACTACGAGACCGCCGAGCTCGAGCAGGTCGTCGAGCGCTCGGCCAGCGTCCTGGACGTGACGGTGCCGCCGGTCGCCCGCGCCGAGATCGCGCGGCGGTCGCGGGGCACCCCGCGCATCGCGAACCGGCTGCTGCGGCGCGTCCGCGACTACGTCGTCGTGCACGGCGGGGATGCCGGTTCGGCCACGGAGGCGGACGTCTCCGCCGCGCTGGACCTGTACGACGTCGACGCGATCGGCCTGGACCGGCTGGACCGCGCCGTCCTCGATGCGCTCATCCGGCGGTTCCGCGGGGGACCGGTGGGCCTGAACACCCTGGCGGTCACGGTCGGCGAGGAAGCCGAGACCATCGAGTCGGTCGTCGAGCCGTATCTCGTGCGCATCGGCCTCATGGGGCGCACCCCGCGCGGCCGCATCGCGACCCCGGAGGCGTACGCCCATCTGCGCGTCCCGCGGGCAGATGAGGCGCTGAGAATCGATGACCTATAATCGCTGAAGGCACTCGCCGATCACCCGCTCTTCGCTGCGCCCCTGCGCCGCGCCACCACCGTGAAAGGTGCCGTCATCTCCATGACTTTCGCAACGACGCAGACCACCGAGGCCAGCGGGTTCGCCCTGTTCTTCCAGCAGTACGGCCTTCTGCTGATGCTGCTCGTGCTCATCGTCTTCATGTTCTGGAGCTCGCGTCGTCGCGCGGCTCGCGCGAAGGTCGAGCAGGAGACGAAGGCGCGCCAGATGGTCCCCGGCGTGAAGATCCTCCTGCAGGGCGGCCTGTACGGCACGCTCGTCGAGTTCGACGCCGAAGACCTCTCCAAGGCGGCGCACGTCGAGCTGGCTCCCGGCTTCGTCGTCGAGGTGCACAGCCAGGCGATCCTCCGTGTCGTCGACCCTCTCGAGGATGCTCCGGCCGAGGACGCCGTGCTCTCCGACGCCCCCGCCGTCGAGTCGATCGACGCCGAGCCGGCCGAGCCGACCACGCCTCTCACGGGCGGCACCGTCCCCGACGCGGACGACAAGCCCAAGGCCTGATCCTCCACCGCCCGCGCGCGGTGCTCGAAGAAAGCTGACCCTCCGTGGCCACACCGACCCCCGTCCGCCACGCCTGGCGCGCCCTGACCGGGCTGCTCATCGTCACCGCGGTCCTGTTCGGCATCAACGCCCTCGGCGTGCACGTGTTCCAGAAGAGCTCGTGGACCCCGGAGCTGGCGCTCGACCTGCAGGGCGGCACGCAGATCATCCTCGCCGCCCAGACGCCCGACGGCGCCGCGCCGACGACGGAGCAGATGGAGCAGGCGGCGTCGATCATCCGCCAGCGCGTCGACGCGTCGGGTGTCGGCGAAGCCGACATCACGACGCAGGCCGGGAACCAGATCGTCGTCCAGATCCCCGGCCAGGCCGACGAGGAGACCCGCAACCGCATCGAGGCGTCCGCGCAGCTGCAGCTGCGCGCCGTCCTCTACACCGGCTCCGCCGCGACGAGCTTCGTGGGCGAGGACGGCAACGAGACGCCCTACCCGAGCCCCGACCCGACGCTCAACGCCACGCCGACGGCCGCGCCGACCAACGGCAGCGACCCGAGCTGGGTCACCGACCGCCTCTTCGCGGAGTTCCTCGCGTACGACTGCTCCGATGAGGCGAACGACCCTGCCAACGAGCCGGCCGACCAGCCGCTCATCACGTGCGGGCCGACGGGGACCGACAAGTACATCCTCGGACCCGTCGAGCTCGACGGCTCGTCGATCTCGGACGCGACGTTCGGCGTCGTCCAGACGAACGGCCAGTGGGCCGTCAACCTCGTCTTCGACGGTGAGGGCACCGACGTCTTCGGCAAGATCAGCCAGCGCCTGTACGGGCTCGACGCCCCGCAGAACCAGTTCGCGTTCGTCCTCGACGGCGTCGTCCTCTCCGCGCCGTCGATGAACGCCGTCATCCTCGACGGCAAGCCGCAGATCACCGGCAGCTTCACGCAGGAGTCCTCCAAGACGCTCGCCGACCAGCTCAAGTACGGCGCGCTGCCGCTGAGCTTCGAAGTGCAGAGCAGCAACTCCATCTCGGCGACGCTCGGCTCCCAGCAGCTGCAGATCGGCCTGATCGCGGGCCTCATCGGCCTCGCGCTCGTCGCCATCTATTCGCTGGTCGTGTATCGCGCCCTGGGCTTCGTCATCATCGCGTCGCTCGCCGTGATGGGCGTCCTGACGTACATCGCGCTCTGCATTCTCGCGTGGCGCATGGGCTTCCGCCTGTCCCTCGCGGGCGTCGCGGGCCTCATCGTGACGATCGGCTTCACGGCCGACTCGTTCATCGTGTACTTCGAGCGCATCCGAGACGAGCTGCGCGACGGGAAGTCGATCACCGGGGCCGTCGAGGACGGCTGGGCCCGCGCGAAGCGGACGATCTACATCTCGAAGTCGATCAACGTGCTGGCCGCCGTCGTGCTGTACATCCTCGCCGACGCCACCGTGAAGGGCTTCGCGTTCACCCTCGGCCTCACCACGGTCATCGACATCGCGATCTTCATCCTCTTCACCCATCCCGTGCTGCAGCTGCTCGCACGCACCCGGTTCTTCGGGGGCGGTCACCCGCTGTCCGGACTCGACCCGGAGGCGCTGGGCGCGGTGTACCGCGGCCGCGCACAGTTCCGCGCGCCCGCGGCCGCCGCGGCGAAGGGAGCCGCGGCACGCCGCAGCGTCCGCTCCCGCGGGGAGGCGGAGCGCCGCCAGACCATCGCCGAGCGCAAGCAGGCCGAACTCGGCACGAGTAGCCGCCGGACGACGGAGGGGGACCGCTGATGCGCTCCATGAACGATCTCGGCAACGACCTCTACACCGGCAAGACGTCCTTCCCGTTCGTCGGCAAGCGGCGGCTGTGGTTCATCATCGCCGCCGTGCTGGTCATCGGTGCGGCGCTCGTGCCGCTCCTGCGCCCCATCCAGTTCTCCATCGAGTTCACCGGCGGGTCGCAGTTCACCGTCAGCAACGTGGCGTCACCGGATCAGGCCGTCGCCACCGAGGCCGTGCAGACCGTCGTCGACGGCGCCGCGACGAAGGTCACCACGATCGGCGAGGACACGCTCCGCGTGCAGACCGACCAGATGACGGATGCCGACACGCGCGCCGTGACGGCCGCCCTCGCCGACGCGTTCGGCGTGTCCACCGACGAGGTCAGCTCGTCCTTCATCGGACCCAGCTGGGGCGCCGACGTGACGCGTCAGTCGCTGTGGGGTCTTGCGATCTTCCTGGCCCTGACCTTCCTCATCCTCGCGATCTACTTCCGCACCTGGAAGATGTCCGTCGCGGCCATCATCGGCCTCGTCGACGTGCTCATCATCACGGTGGGCGTGTACGCGCTGTTCGGCTTCGAGATCTCGCCGGCGGCCGTCATCGGCTTCCTCACGATCCTGTCGTACTCGCTGTACGACACGACCGTCGTGTTCGACAAGATCCGCGAGAACACCCAGGAGGACGGGGAGGGCTCGCCCCGCACGTTCGCCGAGTCGGTGAACCTCGCCGTCAACCAGACCCTCATCCGGTCCATCAACACGACGGTCGTCGCGGCGTTGCCGACCGGCGCGATCCTCTTCATCGGCGCCCTGTGGCTCGGCGCGCAGACGCTCACCGACATCTCGCTGTCGATCTTCGTCGGCACGATCGTCGCCGCCTACTCGACCCTGTTCGTCGCCGCGCCGCTGTACTCGCTGCTGCGCGAAGACGAATCGGACCTGAAGGCGCGCGACGCACGTCTCCTCGAGTCGCGCGAGCGTGGGCTCGCCTCGGCGTGACTCCGCGGCCCACCCGGCGGGCGTAGAATCGAGGAATGCCCGGCGGAGCGCTCCGCGAGGGCGTGAGAAAGCTGCACAGGCGGTCCTGAGACGGAGGTGAGCGGATGGCGGAGCCCGTTCCCGCGTCGACGCAGACGCCCGGACAGAGCTCTTCGCTGCGCCGCCTCGTTCCGCGCATCTTCTCCCGCGCCCCCTCCCGCGACGGCGTCGAACTCCTCGTCCGCACGGTGCGCACGCACCACCCGAAGGGCGACCTCGCGATCATCGATCGCGCGTACCGGGTCGCCGAGCGCGCCCACGCCAACCAGAAGCGGCAGAGCGGCGAGCCGTACATCACGCATCCGCTCGCGGTCGCGCAGATCCTCGCCGAGCTCGGTCTCGGGCCCCGCGCCATCGCGGCGGCACTCCTGCACGACACCGTCGAGGACACCGACTACCGCCTCGGCCAGCTGACCGCCGACTTCGGCGACGAGGTCGCGATGCTCGTCGACGGCGTCACGAAGCTCGACAAGGTCAAGTACGGCGACGCGACGCAGGCCGAGACGGTCCGGAAGATGATCGTCGCGATGTCCAAGGACATCCGCGTGCTCCTCATCAAACTCGCCGACCGCCTGCACAACGCGCGCACATGGGGTTTCGTCCCGCCTGAGAAGGCCGCGCGCAAGGCCACCGAGACCCTCGAGATCTACGCGCCGCTGGCCCACCGGCTCGGCATCCAAGCCATCAAGAGCGAACTCGAGGACCTCTCGTTCGCCGTCCTGCATTCCAAGCTGTACGCCGAGATCGACAGTCTCGTCAAGCAGCGGACGCCGCAGCGCGAGCAGTACGTCCAGACGGTCATCGAAGCCGTCGAGGCCGACCTGCGGGAGCTCCGCATCCGCGGGCGCGTCATGGGACGCCCGAAGCAGCTGTACTCGGTGTACCAGAAGATGGTCGTGCGAGGGCGCGAGTTCGACGACATCTACGACCTCATCGGCATCCGCGTGCTCGTGAACTCCGTCCGCGACTGCTACGCGGTGCTCGGCGCCATCCACGCGCGCTGGACGCCGCTGCCGGGCCGCTTCAAGGACTACATCGCGACGCCGAAGTTCAACCTGTACCAGTCGCTGCACACGACCGTGATCGGCCCCGGCGGCCGGACGGTCGAGATCCAGATCCGCACCAACGAGATGCACCAGCAGGCCGAGTACGGTGTCGCGGCACACTGGAAGTACAAGGAGCGCGTCAACGGCGGGAAGACCGATTCGAAGTCGGACAACGCCGACATGGCCTGGCTCGCGCACATCTCCGACTGGCAGGCCGAGACCGCCGACCCGGGGGAGTTCCTCGACTCGCTGCGCTTCGAGATCGGCGCGAAGGAGGTCTACGTCTTCACCCCGAAGGGACGGGTCATCGGTCTTCCCGCCGGCGCGACGCCGGTCGACTTCGCGTACGCGGTGCACACCGAGGTCGGCCACCGCACGATGGGCTCCAAGGTCAACGGCCGCCTCGTGCCGCTGGAGTCCGAGCTGCACAGCGGCGACGTCGTGGAGGTGTTCACCTCGAAGAACCCCGACGCCGGCCCCAGCCAGGACTGGCTGACCTTCGTCAAGAGCACCCGCGCGCGCAACAAGATCCGCGGCTGGTTCACGAAGGAGCGGCGCGAAGAGGCCATCGAGCAGGGCAAGGATGCCATCGCCCGCGCCATGCGCCGGCAGAACATGCCCCTGCAGCGCCTCATGAACCAGGACTCGTTCACCGAGGTCGCCCACCAGCTGCGCTACGAGGACGTCACGGCACTGTACGCCGCGGTCGGCGAGGGCCACGTCTCGACGCAGTCGGTCATCGAGAAGGTGACGGCGCTCATCGGCGCCGAAGAGGACACCTCGACCGGCGCCGTCGACCTGCCCGCCCCGGGCCGCGCGCGGGCACCGCGCGGGGGAGACTCGGGCGTGCTCGTCCGCGGCGCCGGCGACATCCTCGTCAAGCTCGCGAAGTGCTGCACGCCGGTGCCCGGCGACGCGATCGTCGGCTTCGTTACCCGCGGCAGCGGCGTGTCGGTGCACCGCGCCGACTGCACGAACGTGAAGTCGCTGACGGCCGACGCGGAGCGGATGATCGAGGTCGAGTGGGCCCCGACGAGCAAGAGCGTCTTCCTCGTCCAGATCCAGGTCGAGGCCCTGGACCGCGCGGGACTGCTGAGCGACGTCACGCGGGTGCTCAGCGAGCACCACGTCAACATCCTGTCGGCCACCGTCTCCACGACGAACGACCGGCTCGCGCTCAGCCGCTTCGTCTTCGAGATGGGCGACACGGTGCACCTGGACCGCGTGCTCAACGCCGTCCGCCGCATCGACGCCGTCTACGACGTCTACCGGGTCACCTCCTCCTGATCCCGCGCCCGCCCGCGCAGGTAGGCGAGGGCCGGACGCTTGAAGTGCACGGGACCGGACCGCTCGAGCCAGGCCACGGCGGCGACGGCGAGACCCGGCTGCCACGCGCACATCGCCTCCACGGCCGACGGATCGCCGTCGGTGCGCCCCACGAGGTCACGGACGAGGTCGACGAGCGTGCGGACGGGCGTCGTGACGGCGACGCCCGAGATCATCACGACGTCGGCGGGGGGAAGCCGGAGGTCGCGGTAGTCGAGGCGCGCATCGATGACGGTGGCGATGCGGCGGTCCGTGCGGCGCTGTACGCAGTGCCGCACGGGAGGTTCGGGGACCGCTCCGTGCACCCACGCCGCCGACAGACGCGTCAGGGCGACCGTCTCGCCCGCGAGTGCGCGCAGGGCACCGGCGCGCAGCTCGCGCGTCTCGACCGCGTCGGCGGGCATGAACGCCTCGCCGATCTCGATGAGGTCGCCGTCCAGCCGCGCCGCCGTCAGCTCCGCCGTGGACAGCCGATCGCCCGCGTAGTACAGGAACGGCCACATGACGGCAGTGTGCCGGAGCGGGACGCCCCGAACGCGCATCACGACCCGTCCTGTGGACAGGTCGCGATGGGCGACGAGGGGGAGGAGACGCCGGCGGCTGTCAGCCGCCGAGCGCAGCTGCGTGTCAGCCGCCGAGCGCGGAGAGCCACGCCTTGCGCGCCGCGAGGGCATCCTTCGCGGCCGCGATGGCGCGCTCGTCCTTGGTATTCTCGGCCGCCGCGACATCCGCCTCGAGCTTCGCGATCGCGTCGCGGAGCTGCTGCGTCATGTCGTTCTGGCGCGCCCTGGTCTCGGGGTTGTTGTTCTTCCACTCGGCGTCTTCGCGCGCCTTGACGCCCTGCTCGATCTTTCGGAGCTCGTCGTCGAGGCCGCGTTCGGCCTCCCGCGGGAAGATGCGGCCGATGTCGTCCCAGCGGCGCTGGATGCCGGTCAGGAGCGCGCGCGCCTTGCCGGCGTCCTTCTCCTTGGGCACGGCGGCGGCCTCGGCCAGAAGAGCGCGCTTGGCTTCGATCTTCTCCTTGGACTCCTCGGCATCCGCCTGCTCGCGCTCGGCGCGCGCGCCGTACAGGGCGTCTCCGGCGGCCTTGAACCGCGCCCACAGCGCGTCGTCGGCCTTCTTGCCGGCACGGCCGGAGTTCTTCCACTCATCCAGCAGCGCGCGGTAGGCGGTGATGCCGTCCTCGCCCTTGTTCGCGAGCGCCTCGGCCTTCTCTACGAGACGCGACTTGGCATCCCGTGCGGACTTGTGCTGCTCGTCCAGGCTCGAATAGAACTCGCGGCGGTGCTTGTCGACCACGCTGCGCGCGTCGCGGAACCGCTTCCACAGCTGCTGCCCGGTGGACTTGGGCAACCGGGGACCGGTCGCCTGGTGGGCCTGCCAGCGCTCGAACAGCGCGGTGACCTCGGCCGTCACCTGCTTCCACTGGATGGACTTGGGGTCGCGGGAGGCGATCTCCTCGATCGCCTGCACGAGCTCGGTGCGCTCGGCGATTGCGGCGTCGACGGCGGCGCGCTGCGCCTGCTGCTCCTCTGCGGTCGCCTCGGAGAGCGTCGCCTCGAGGGCGTCCAGCCGCGCCTCCAGGGCCGCGAGGTCGCCGACCGCCATGGCTCCCGTCACGCGCTCACGCACCGTCTTGGCCGTCGAGCGAAGATCGGATGCCGACGCGCCGCCGCGCCGGTGGCGAACCTCCAGGAGGCTCACCTCGCTGACGAGGTCGGCGTACTTGCGCTGGAAGTAGGCGAGCGCCTCATCGGGCGTGCCGTCGGGGTACTGGCCGACGACGCGCCACTGGTCGCCCTCGCGGACGGAGACCGTGCCGTCCTCGTCGACGCGGCCCCACTCGCCGGCATCGGCCAGGGGCTCGCCGGCGACGGCCGGCGCCGCGGCGGGCTTGACCGGCATCGCCGGCTTGGCGGGCTTTCCCGGCAGCGGGAAGCGTCCCGGGGTCGGCTTCGCGGGGGCGGGGGATGCCACCGGCTCGGCCGGGGCGCTCGGCTCGGCGTCTGCAGACGGCTCGGCGTCGGCCTCGGCGGCGGGCTCGGCCTCGGCCGCGGACTCTGCCTCGTCGATCGACTCCGGCTCGGGCTCGACGGTCGGCGCGGGCTCGGCTGCGGGCTCTGCCTCGTCGGTCGAGTCCGGCTCGGCGTCGGAGTCGGCTGCGGGCTCGGCCTCGGCGGTCGGCTCGGGCTCGGCCTCGTCGGTCGGCTCGGGCTGGGCCTCGTCGGCGGCGGTGGATGCGGGCTCGACGGTCTCCGCCGGCTCGGGAGCGTTCAGCTCCGAGTCCTCGGCGGCGTTGTCGGCGGGCTCGGGATGTGTGGCGGAAGTCACAGGATGCACCTCGTCGCGGCATACGCCGCATGGGGGTTCGGTCGGCTCACAGCCTAGTACGGCCGAACTCAGGGTGTGGGCGAGGGGGACGGCGTCGTGGCCACCGTGGGCGTGGGCGACGGGGTCACTGCCGGCGTCGGCGTCGGTGTGGCGGACGGCGACGGCGCGGGCTCGGGGGTGCCGGGGCTGAGCGTGTAGTAGGCGATCTGCCCGCCGATGACGGCGAGGATGAGCGCACCGCCCGCGATCCCCGCGATGAGGTTGTCGCGCTGTCGGCGACGCTGCAGGCCGTGGTGGTACTCCTGGCGCGCGAGATACAGCCGCGCGCGTTCCTTCGCCGCGCGGTCGCCCTTCTTGCCTGCACCGCTCGCCACGTGGCCTCCTTCATCGCCGGTCCGCACCGGGCGCGGGAAAGCCTATGGTGCGGGCGCAGCGGCGGCCAAACGCGCCCGCGTCGGCGGGCGCGACTAGCCTTGACGGGTGACCACTCCCACCGCCCTCTTCCAGGGGCAGACGCCTCTCGCGGTGCGGATGCGGCCGGTCTCGCTCGACGAGGTCGCCGGCCAGTCGCACCTCCTGCGTCCCGGATCCCCGCTCGTCGCCCTCGCCAACCCCGACGCCACGGCGTCGCGCGCCGTGTCCGTCATCCTCTGGGGTCCGCCCGGCACCGGGAAGACGACCCTCGCGCAGGCGATCGCACGCACCTCGGGGCGGCGCTTCGTCGAACTGTCCGCCGTCACGGCCGGCGTGAAGGACGTCCGCGAGGTGATGCAGGAGGCGATGACCCAGCGCGACCTGTACGGCCAGTCCACCATCCTCTTCCTCGACGAGATCCACCGCTTCACGAAGGCGCAGCAGGACGCGCTGCTGCCCGGCGTCGAGAACGGCTGGGTCATCCTCATCGCCGCCACCACCGAGAACCCGTCCTTCTCGGTCATCTCCCCGCTGCTGTCCCGCTCCCTGCTTCTGACCCTGCAACCGCTCACCGACGCCGACCTCGGCACCCTCATCGACCGGGCGGTCACCGATGCCCGCGGTCTGGCCGGCGCCGTCGAACTCGCCCCGGAGGCGCGGGCGGCGCTCATCCAACTGGCATCCGGAGACGCGCGGCGGGCGCTCACGGCGCTCGAAGCGGCGGCATCCATGCCGGAAGGCGACTCCGCGGTGATCACGGCGGAGCACGTCGCGCAGGCCGTGGACCGCGCGCTCCTGCGCTACGACCGGCAGGGCGACGAGCACTACGACGTCATCAGCGCCTTCATCAAGTCGATCCGCGGTTCCGACGTGGATGCCGCGATGCACTACCTCGCCCGCATGATCGAGGCGGGGGAGGACCCCCGCTTCATCGCGCGCCGGCTCGTCATCTCGGCCGCCGAGGACATCGGCCTCGCGGACCCCCACGCGCTGCAGATCGCGGTCGCCGCCGCCGACGCCGTCGCGTTCATCGGGATGCCGGAGGGCCGCATCCCGCTCGCCGAGGCCACGGCCTACCTCGCGACGACGGCGAAATCCAACGCCGCCTACAACGCGATCAACGCCGCGATCGCCGATGTGCGCGCGGGCGGGTTCGGCCGCGTCCCGACGCACCTCCGCGACGCGCACTACCCGGGCGCGAAGCGGCTCGGGCACGGCAAGGGCTACATCTACCCGCACGACCTCGACGTCGGCGTCGCGACCCAGCAGTACCTTCCCGACGAGCTGCAGGGCCGGCGCTACTACGAGCCGACCGGCCGCGGCGTCGAGCGCGACATCTCGGCGCGGCTGGAGAAGATCCGCAAGATCCTCGGGGACGACCGGTGACGGCAGACGAGCCCGTCCCGCGCTGGATCAAGCTCGGCACAGAACCGATGTACGCCGGCTATGTGCGCGTGCGCCGCGACCAGTACCGCCTCCCGGACGGCAGCGAGAGCGGCTGGGACGTCATCGAGATCGGCGACACCGTCTCGGTCGTCGCTTTCACGCCGGACGACCGCGTCGTGCTGTTCGACCAGTACCGGGTCGGGCCCGAGCGGGTCATCGCGGAGCTGCCCGGCGGCCTCATCGATCCCGGTGAGGATGCCGTGGAAGCCGGCATCCGGGAGCTGCAGGAGGAGACCGGCTACCGCCCGGGCGCCGTCTTCCACGCGGGGGCGGAGTGGGCGGCCGCCAACTCCCGGCGTCGCAAGAACATCCTCATCGCGGCGGACTGCGTCCGCGTCGCCGAGCCGCAGTGGGAGGCGGGGGAGACCGGGCGCGTCCGCGAGATCCTGGCGGCCGCGCTGCTGGAGCACCTCGTCTCCGGCGAGCTCAGCGACGCCGGCGCGGCGCTGCGGGGCCTGCATGCCTTCGCCCGGGCGGGCGACGTGCCCGCGCCGCTCGCCGGACTGCAGAGGAGCGTCCGCACGCTCCTGGCTCCGTGGACGGCCTAGCCGCGCCGAGTCAGTCAGTCAGTCAGTCGGCATCCGCTCGAGCGCATCGGCTCCCGCCGCCGGCATGCCGTCGCGCGGGGTCCACCGCATCCCCGCCAGCACGAGGGTGCCGATGAACGACGCCGCCGCGATCCCGACCATCAGATAGGACCACGCGCGGAGCTCGCCGACGGCTTCGCGGTCGTATGACGCGTAGTCGGTCTCCGCGGCGACGATGAGCATCAGCATCAGGGCCAGCAACAGCGCGAGGCCGCCGACCGTGAGAAGGTTGCCGTAATAGGGATTGCGCCGCATGTCGCTCATGATGCCAGCCGCCGCGCACGCCCACCAGACAGGGCAATCCGCCCGGCGGCCCGTGTCACACCTGCTGCGGGCTGCCGGCGGGCCGACCCGCACCTCGCGTGACACCCGCGCGCGGCGTGTCACACCTCCCGCGCCTGTGCCCGCGCGTGGCCGCGACTTCTGTGACAGGCCGCCGCGCACGAGGCCCCGCGCCAGGAGGATGATCTGGGGCGCCGCGGATCGGGGTCGGTTCGTGCCACGTCGCGCGGGCTGAGGCGGCACGGACTGACACCCTTCGCGGAGCCCGCGGAGAATGGGGGCGGATGCTGTCGCCTCCCGGCGGGGGATGCGGCGCGAAGCGACCCCGATTTCACCGCCCGACCCCGCCGCAGGCGTGCCTGGACGCGCCGTGGGGCGCCCAGGCCCGGTCTGCTAGACTTGAGCGGCTCGAAACCGAGTTTTCGGGCATCCCCTCTCCTCTGGAACACCATTCGGCATGCCCCGGCGTGCTGTCCGAACCGGGCGAGGAGAGGCGATACGTCCGTGAGTCGCGAAAGACGCGGCCACGTCTACGGAAGGAACACTTCGTGGCAACGAAGTCCCAGGACCGCCGCAAGGTGCGTCTGTCGCGCGCCCTCGGCGTCGCGCTGACCCCCAAGGCAGCCAAGTACCTCGAGAAGCGCCCCTACGCTCCCGGTGAGCACGGTCGCACCAAGCGCAAGCAGGACAGCGACTACGCCGTCCGTCTGCGCGAGAAGCAGCGTCTTCGCGAGCAGTACGGCATCCGCGAGAAGCAGATGCGCAACACGTTCAACGAGGCCCGCCGCAAGGACGGCCTGACCGGTGAGAACCTGGTCGAGCTGCTCGAGATGCGTCTCGACGCCCTCGTCGTCCGCTCCGGCTTCGCTCGCACCACGGCCCAGGCCCGCCAGCTCGTCGTGCACCGGCACATCCTCGTCGACGGCCAGCTCGTCGACCGCCCGTCCTTCCGCGTGAAGCCGGGCCAGCTCGTCCACGTCAAGGAGAAGAGCGAGTCGCTCGAGCCCTTCCAGGTCGCAGCCGCCGGCGGTCACGCCGACGTCCTGCCCCCGGTTCCGGCCTACCTCGAGGTCGAGCTCGACAAGCTGCAGGCGCGCCTCGTGCGTCGCCCCAAGCGCGCCGAGGTGCCCGTCACGTGTGACGTGCAGCTCGTCGTCGAGTACTACGCCGCGCGCTAAGCGGGGCGTAGTACAGCCGCGCAGCGGCCGACAGCACAACTACGCCGCGCGCTGATACATCAGCGAGCATCGAAGGGCGTCGGGGTCACCCGGCGCCCTTCGTCGTTTGCGCCTAACATGGACGCATGAAGAACGCGCTGTGGTTCCTGCTGGGCATCGCCGGCGGCTTCGTCGCCGCCCACCTGGTCAACAAGGACCCGCGTGGTCACGAGGTCCTCGCCGAGGTCGACGCCCGCATCTCCGAGTTCACGGACCGCATCGGCGACGCCTACCGCGCGCAGGAGGCCAAGATCGAAGGCCTCGTCGCCGACGCGAAGGGCGCTGCCTCGCACGTCGTGGACGCCGCCCAGAACGCCGCGTCCGCGACCGCCGACGACCTCGCGGATGCTGCGGCCGAGGCCGTCGAGGCATCCAAGGACGCCGCCGCCAAGCTCACCGACTGACCCGCGTCACCGCGGCGCACCGTACCGGTGCGTCGCATCCGCATGCTCGCCCGAGGGACCCATTCCATGAAGACCGCTGAGATCGCCCAGCGCTACCTGTCGTACTTCGAGAAGAACGACCACGTCATCGTGCCGTCGGCATCCCTCGTGAGCCCCGACCCGTCCGTCCTCTTCACGATCGCGGGCATGGTCCCGTTCATCCCCTACCTCAACGGGACCGTCCCGCCGCCATACCCCCGCGCCGCGGACAACCAGAAGTGCATCCGCACGAACGACATCGAGGAGGTCGGCAAGACCGCCCGTCACGGCACGTTCTTCCAGATGCTCGGCAACTGGTCGTTCGGCGACTACTTCAAGGAGCAGGCGATCGGCTACGCCTGGGAGCTGCTGACCTCCTCGCGCGCCGACGGCGGTCTCGGCTTCGCCGAGCGCGACCTGTGGGTCACCGTGTACCAGGATGACGACGAGGCCGCCGCGCTGTGGCAGAAGGTCGCGGGGCTGCCCGAGCACCGCATCCAGCGCCTCGGCCGTGAGGACAACTACTGGTCCACCGGCCAGCCCGGCCCCGCCGGCCCCTGCTCGGAGATCTACTTCGACCGGGGTCCCGCCTACGGGCAGGACGGCGGCCCCGCCGTGGACGACAACCGGTTCACCGAGATCTGGAACCTCGTCTTCATGCAGGACGCGATCGCGAACGTCCGCTCCAAGGTCGACTTCGACATCGTGGGGGAGCTCCCCAACAAGAACATCGACACCGGCATGGGCCTGGAGCGCGTCGCGTTCATCACGCAGGGCGTGGACAACATGTACGAGACCGACCAGGTCCGTCCCGTGCTCGACCGCGCCGTCGAGCTGTCCGGCCGCCGCTACGGCGCCGACCACGGCGACGACGTGCGCTTCCGCGTCATCGCGGACCACATCCGCTCGTCGCTCATGCTCCTGTCCGACGGCGTCACACCGTCCAACGAGGGCCGCGGCTACATCCTCCGCCGCCTCATGCGCCGCTCGGTGCGCGCCATGCGCCTGCTCGGGGTCGACGGCCCCACCTTCCCGGAGCTGTTCGCCGCCTCGCGCGACGCGATGAAGGCGGCCTACCCGGAGGTCGAGACGGACTGGCAGCGCATCTCGCAGTACGCCGTCGCCGAGGAGGAGACGTTCCTGCGGACCCTGGCGGCCGGCTCGACGATCCTCGACCTCGCCGTCGAGGACACCAAGCGCTCCGGTGGCGCGTCGCTGGCGGGCTCCGAGGCGTTCCTCCTGCACGACACCTACGGCTTCCCCATCGACCTCACCCTCGAGGTCGCCGAGGAGGCCGGCCTCTCCGTCGACCGTGCGGCGTTCGACGCGCTCATGCTCGAGCAGCGCACGCGGGCGAAGGCGGATGCCAAGTCGCGCCGCCGCGCCCTCGCCGACCTCAGCGTCTACAGCAGCCTCCGCGCCCAGGGCGAGACCGTCTTCACCGGCTACAGCGATCTGGAGACCGAGTCCACCGTGCTCGGTCTGCTCGTCGACGGCCAGCCGGTCGACCGCGCGACGCAGGGGCAGATCGCCGAGGTCATCCTCGCGGAGACCGCGCTGTACGCCGAGTCCGGCGGCCAGGTCGCCGACAAGGGCGTCATCGTCGGCCCCGGGTACGAGCTCGACGTCATCGACGTGCAGAAGCCGGTGCCGGGCCTCGTGAGCCACACCGTCGAGGTCAGGACCGGCGAGGTCGGCGTCGGCCAGCCGGCGACGACCGTCGTGGATGCCGTGAACCGCCGCGCCGCCCGTCAGGCGCACTCCGCGACCCACCTCGTGCACGCGGCGCTGCGCGACACCCTCGGCAAGACCGCGACGCAGGCGGGGTCGCTCAACCGCGCCGGCTACATGCGCTTCGACTTCACGTGGGGTCAGGCGCTCTCCGAGGCGACCCGGACGGAGATCGAGGAGATCGCCAACAACGCCGTCCGCGACAACCTCGAGGTCACGACGCGTGTCCTCCCGCTCGCGGAGGCCAAGGAGCTCGGCGCGATGGCGCTGTTCGGCGAGAAGTACGGCCAGACCGTGCGCATGGTCGACATCGGCGGCCCCTGGTCGCGCGAGCTGTGCGCCGGCACGCACGTGTCCACGAGCGCCGAGGTCGGTCTCATCAACCTCGTGGGGGAGTCGTCGGTCGGCGCCTCCAACCGCCGCGTCGAAGCCCTCGTCGGGCTCGACGCGTTCCGCGAGCTCGCGGCCGAGCGTGCCATCGTGTCCCAGCTGACCTCTGCGCTGAAGACGCCGCGCGACCAGATCCCCGCGCGCATCGCGGAGCTGACCGCGAACCTCAAGGCGGCGGAGAAGAAGATCGCGCAGTTCGAGGCGAAGGCCCTCGGCGAACGGCTGCCCGCCCTGCTGGAGACGGCGCAGCGCGCGGGCGCTCACCGCGTCGTCGCGCAGTCCCTGGGCGCCGTGGCGTCCGCGGACGACGTGCGCGGACTCGCGCTGCAGCTGCGGGAGCGGCTCGGCTCGGACGCGGCCGTCGTCGCGCTCGGCGCGGATGTCGGCGGACGCCCCGTCGTGATCGTCGCGACCAACGACGCGGCTCGCACCGCCGGGGCCAAGGCGGGTGCCCTCGCGAAGGCGGCGTCCGCGACGCTCGGCGGAGGCGGGGGCGGCCGGGACGACCTCGCGCAGGGCGGCGGCACCGACGCATCGGCGCTGCCTGCGGCCCTCGCGGCGATCGTCACGGCGCTGGAGTCGGCGACCGCGTGAGCGGGTTCCGGCGCGGAGTCCGGCTCGGCGTCGACGTCGGGACGGCCCGCGTCGGCGTGGCCCGCTGCGACCGCGACGGCCTCCTCGCCGTCCCGGTCGAGACGGTGCCGCGCACCGACGCCGCCGCGGCGCGCGTCGCGGAGCTCGCCGCGGAGCACGAGGCGTTCGAGATCCTCGTGGGCCTGCCCATCAGCCTCAGCGGCAACGAGACGTCGTCCACCGCCGACGCGCGCACCTTCGCGGTCGCCGTGGCGGCGGCATCCGGCCTGCCCATCCGGCTCGTCGACGAACGACTCAGCACCGTCTCGGCGCACGCGGCACTGCGGAACTCTGGGCGAACACAGAAGTCGTCTCGTAGGATTGTCGACCAAGTCGCCGCCGTCGTCCTGCTCCAGCAGGCGATCGACGTCGAGAAGAGCACCGGCAACCCGGCCGGCACGCCTCTGCCCGATCCGCAGGAGATCGTCTGATGCCCGACACCCCGTCGAACGACGATCAGTTCGCGGACCTCTTCAGCAAGCTGCCGACGCCGAGCGCGCGTAGCGGCGTGCATCCCGAATCCGACCAGCCCGCTCCCGCCGCCGCGCCGCTCAGCCGTCGCGCGGCGCGTCTGGCCGCCACCGGGACGACCCCCACCGTGACCGATGTCCCGGCTTCGGACGCCCCGGCTCCGGACGCCCCGGCTTCGGACGCCCCGGCTCCGGACGCCCCGGCACCCGAGGAGCAGACCGCGCCGCCGGCGATGAGCACGCCCGCCGACGAGCACGAACCCGCCCCCACGACCGACGTGCCGCGATCCACGACACCCATCGACGCCCTCTTCGCCGAGGAGCACCCCGCGGACAAGCGCCTCGTCGAAGAGCGCCACGAGCGCGACCGGCGCAAGGGCCGCATCGCGGGCTGGGTGATCCTCCTCGTCGTGCTCGCGATCATCGGCGGCATCGTCGCCGGCGGCCTGTGGGTCTGGAACACCTATGAAGAGCCCATCCGCGATCTGTTCGGGTGGAGCGAGCCGAAGGATTACGAGTCGGGCATGGCCGAGGGGGAGGCGCTCGTCACGATCGTCTCCGGCGACACCGGCGCGACGATCTCCGAGCGCCTGTACGACGCCGGGGTCACGAAGACCTCCGGCGCGTTCTACGACTACCTCATCTCCTCCGGCCAGAACCCGACGTTCGTGCCGGGCGTCTTCACGCTGCAGAAGAAGATGACCTCCGCGGCCGCCCTCGAAGCCCTCCTGGACCCGGCGAACAAGCAGGAGAACACCGCGCAGCTGCGCGAGGGGCTCACGGTCGAGGCCACGCTTCCGCTCCTCGCCGACGGCATCGGCCTGCCGATCGAGGACTTCCAGGCCGCCGTCGCCGACCCGTCCGTCTACGGCGTGGATGCCGACAGCCTGGAGGGCTGGCTCTTCCCGGCGACCTACACCTTCGACCCGGGCGTCACGGCGCAGCAGGTCATCCAGACGCTCGTCGACAAGACCGTCAGCGTCCTGGACACGGTGGGCGTCCCGGCGGAGCGGCGCGGCGAGATCCTCACGATCGCATCGATCATCGAGCGGGAAGCACGATTCGAGGACGACTTCTACAAGGTCTCGCGCGTCATCCAGAATCGCCTCGATGCCGGCAACGAGGAGACCTTCGGCAAGCTGCAGATGGACTCCACGGCCCAGTACGGCTACGGCGAGATGCACGACGGCACCGTGAGCTCCTCCAAGGAGGCTCTCGAGGACGACAACCCGTGGAACACGTACGTGCACCCGGGTCTCCCGGTCGGCCCCATCGCCAACCCCGGCCAGCTCGCGATCGATGCGGCCATGAACCCCGTCGAGGGCCCGTGGCTGTACTTCGTGACCGTGAACCTCGACACCGGCGAGACCGAGTTCACCGAGACCTACGCGCAGCACCAGCAGGCCATCGAGAAGTGGACCGCCTGGTGCGAGGCCAACCCGGACTCGGGCTGCTGAGCGGTGTCGGACGCCGCACTGGAGGTCTGGGGCGACCCGATCGAGCACAGCCTGTCGCCGGCGCTGCATTCCGCGGCGTACCGGCAGCTCGGCTGGGACTGGACGTACGGCCGGCGCCGCGTCACGGAGGCCGGCTTCGCGGGCGAGCTCGCCGCGGCCGCGCCGACGCTCCGCGGCCTGTCGCTCACGATGCCGCTGAAGACCGCCGCGTTCGCCGCCGCCACGACGCGTGATGACCGCGCGGAGCTGACCGGCGCCGTCAACACGCTGCTTCTCACGGACTCCGCGCTCCGCGGCTTCAACACCGACGTCGGGGGCATCGTGCGCTCCCTCGCCGAGGAGGGCATCGCCGGCGTCGAGGAGGCCCGCATCGTCGGGGCCGGCGCCACCGCGACCTCCGCGCTCGTCGCCCTCGCCGAACTCGGCGCCCGCTACGTCGAGGTGGCCGCGCGCCGCCCCCTCGCCGTCGCGCCGCTGCAGGACCTGGGGGACCGGCTCGGGATGACGGTGCTGCCCGTTCCGCTGACCGCCGACGCCTTCGCCCCGGTGCCGCTCACGATCGCGACGCTCCCCGGCGGCGCCCGGCTCGACCCCCTCGCCGCCGACGCCCTCGCCGGTGCCGGCGGCCTGCTGCTGGACGTCGTCTACGGCCACTGGCCCACCGTGCTCTCCGCCGCGTGGGACCGGGCCGGCGGCCGCGCCGTCAGCGGGGCGGGGATGCTGCTGCACCAGGCGGTGCTGCAGATCCGGATCTTCCGCACCGGCGACCCCGCCGAGCCGCTGCCGGACGAGGCCGCCGCCGTGGCCGTCATGCGCCGCGCGCTCATGGGAGGATAGAACAATGCTCCGCGTGCTCACGGCCGGCGAATCGCACGGCCCCGAACTCGTCGCCGTCATGGAGGGCCTGCCCGCGGGCGTCCCCGTCTCGCGCGCCGCCATCCAGGCCGACCTCGCTCGCCGCAAGCTCGGCTACGGCCGTGGCTCCCGGATGAAGTTCGAGGAGGACGAGCTCACGATCTCCTCCGGCGTCGTGCACGGCACGAGCATCGGCAGCCCCATCGCGCTGCGCATCGGCAACACCGAATGGCCCAAGTGGGTCGAGGTCATGAACCCCGAGCCCGTCGAGCTGACGGAGAAGTCCCGCGGCCGCGGCGCCGCCCTGACGCGCCCCCGCCCCGGCCATGCCGACCTCGTCGGCATGCAGAAGTACGGCTTCGACGAGGCCCGGCCCATTCTCGAGCGCGCCAGCGCCCGCGAGACCGCCGCGCGCGTCGCGCTCGGCGCGATCGCCCGCGGCTTCCTCGGCGAACTCGGCATCCGTCTCGTCAGCCACACGCTCTCCATCGGCCCCGTCCGCGTGCCGGAGGGCACGGCGCTCCCGGCGCCGGACGACGTCGCGGCCCTCGACGCCGATCCGCTGCGCTGCTTCGACGCCGCCACGAGCGCGGCCATGGTCGAGGAGGTCGACGCCGCACGCAAGGACGGGGACACCCTCGGCGGCATCGTCGAGGTGCTCGCGTACGGCCTGCCGCCCGGGCTCGGCTCGCACGTGCAGTGGGACCGCCGCCTCGACGCGAAGCTCGCGCAGGCGCTCATGAGCATCCAGGCGATCAAGGGGGTCGAGGTCGGCGACGGCTTCGAGACCACGCGGCGCCGGGGCTCCGCCGCGCACGACGAGCTCTTCGCCACGGACGGCGGCATCACGCGCGCCACCGACAAGGCCGGCGGCACGGAGGGCGGCATGTCCACCGGTACCGTCCTGCGGGTCCGCGCCGGTATGAAGCCCATCGCCACCGTCCCGCACGCGCTCCGCACGATCGACGTCACGACGGGCGAGGCGGCGACGGCGCACCACCAGCGCTCCGACGTGTGCGCCGTCCCGGCCGCGGGCGTCGTCGCCGAGGCCATGGTCGCGATCGTGCTCGCCGAGGTCGTCCTGGAGAAGTTCGGGGGCGACAGCGTCGCCGAGACCCGCCGGAACCTCGACGGCTACCTCGCCGCCATCCCGGATAGCCTGCACACGGCACCGGGCAGCGACGACACGCTCGGATGACGAGCCCCGCGGTCGTCCTCATCGGTCCGATGGGCGCGGGCAAGACCAGCATCGGCAAGCGCGTCGCGAAGCGGCTCGGCGTGGAGTTCTACGACAGCGACGTCGCCGTGTCCCGCGCGCACGGCCCCATCGAGAAGATCTTCGCCGACCACGGCGAGGAGCACTTCCGCGCCCTCGAGCGGGATGCCGTGCACACCGGCCTTGACCAGGGCGGCATCGTCGCACTCGGCGGCGGGGCGGTGCTGCACCCCGACACGCAGGCCGAGCTCGCCGGCCACCGTGTCGTGCTGCTCACCGTGTCGCCGCACACCGTCGGCTCCCGCATCCGCGGCTCGAAGCGCCCCCTGCTGCAGGGCGAGGACCCCGTCGCCCGCTGGCGCGAGGTGTACGAGACGCGGCGCGGCCTGTACGAGCAGCTCGCCGACGTCACCTTCGACACGTCCACCGGCCCCCTCCAGGACATCGTCGACGCCATTACCGAGTGGGTTCAGGAGAACACATGAGCGAGACCACCGTCATCACCGTCGCAGGCGACCAGCCCTACGACATCACGATCGGTCGCGGCATCCTGCCCATGATCGGCGACGTCCTGCCCGCCGCCGCGCGCCGCGTGCTCATCGTGCACCCGCCGACCCTGTCCGCGCAGGCGGAGCAGCTCCGGGCGCTCCTGGGGGAGGAGCGGCAGGTGCTCCTCGCCGAGATCCCGGATGCCGAGCAGGGCAAGCGGGTCGAGGTCGCCGCGTTCTGCTGGCAGGTCATGGGGCAGGCCGACTTCACCCGCACCGACGTCGTGATCGGCTTCGGCGGCGGGGCCGTGACCGACCTCGCCGGGTTCGTCGCGGCCACCTGGTTGCGCGGCGTCACGCTCGTGCAGGTGCCGACCACGGTCCTCGGCATGGTGGATGCCGCCGTGGGCGGCAAGACCGGCATCAACACCGCGGAGGGGAAGAACCTCGTCGGCGCCTTCTGGCCGCCCCGCGCCGTCGTGTGCGATCTGGAGATGCTCGACTCGCTGAGCGACAACGAGCGGGTCGCCGGGTTCGCCGAGGTCGTCAAGGCCGGTTTCATCTGGTACCCGGAGATCCTCGACCTCATCGAGGCCGACCCGAAGGCCGCCGTCGACCCGCACAGCCCGGCCTTCCGGCGCTGCATCGAGCTCGCGATCGACATGAAGGCGCGCGTCGTGGGGGAGGACCTCCGCGAGGCGGGCCTCCGCGAAGTCCTCAACTACGGCCACACCCTCGGTCACGCCATCGAGCACTCCGAGCGGTACCGCTGGCGCCACGGCGCCGCGATCTCGGTCGGCATGGTCTTCGCCGCCGAGCTCTCCCGCCTCGCGGGACGCCTGCCGGATGCCGCCGCGCAGCGGCACCGCGACATCCTCGAACTCCTCGGGCTGCCGACGACGTACCGCGCGGGCGCGTGGCCGTCGCTGCTGGCGACGATGCAGCGCGACAAGAAGTCCCGCGGCTCGATGCTCCGCTTCATCGTCCTCGACGACATCGCCAAGCCCACCGTGCTGCAGGCGCCGGATGAGTCCCTGCTCTTCGCCGCGTACCAGGAGGTCGCGGGCTAGCGTCCGCGGCCGCCGCGCCACCGGCATCCGCACCGCCGGCATCCGCACCGCCGGCATCCGTACCCCTCCGGAGGAGATGACGCGCCGGGAGGTCACATCCGCGGAATCCGCCCTCCCGAGGCGCCATCTCCTCCCGCGGCGTACGGCCGAGCAGACCGGGCCGCCGGCCCACGGCCGCTAGGGTGCTGACGTGACCACCTCGCGCCGCCTCCTGCTCGTCAACGGGCCGAACCTCAACCTCCTCGGCACCCGCGAGCCGGAGATCTACGGGCGGGAGACCCTCGCCGACGTCGAGCGGCTCGTCACCGAGACCGCGACCGCGCGCGGCTTCGAGGTCCGCGCCGTGCAGAGCAACCACGAGGGCGTCCTGATCGACGCGATCCACGCCGCCCGCCCGGACTGCGCCGGCATCGTCATCAACCCCGGCGGACTCACGCACACCTCCGTCGTCCTCCGCGACGCGCTCTCCGGCGTCGCGCTGCCGGTCGCGGAGGTGCACATCTCCAACGTCTACGAGCGCGAAGCGTTCCGCCACCACTCGTTCGTGGCCGACGTCGCCGCCGTCCACGTCATCGGCGAGGGAGTCCCCGGCTACGCTCGCGCCACCGCCCTGCTCCTCGACGTGATCACGGGCCAGTCGGACCTCTGAGCCGTCTTCCCGTAGAATCGACTGTCGGCCCGCGCTTCGACCTCTTCAGCGCCGCGGCCCCGGACCCCACACGAACGGAAACTTCACACTCATGGCATCCACCGCAGACATCAGGAACGGCGTCGTCCTCAAGATCGACGGACAGCTCTGGAGCGTCGTGGAGTTCCAGCATGTCAAGCCCGGCAAGGGCGGCGCGTTCGTCCGCACGAAGCTGAAGAACGTCGTCTCGGGCAAGACCGTGGACCGCACGTACAACGCGGGCACGAAGATCGAGATCGAGAACGTCGACCGCCGCGACTACACGTACCTGTACAACGACGGCGACAGCTTCGTGTTCATGGATGTCGCCGACTACGACCAGCTGACCGTCCCGGCGGCGACCGTGGGCGACGCGAAGAACTTCCTGCTGGAGAACCAGCAGGTCCAGATCGCGCTCAACAACGACAACCCCCTGTACGTCGAACTCCCGGCATCCGTCGTGCTCGAGATCACGTACACCGAGCCCGGCCTGCAGGGCGACCGCTCGTCGGCGGGCACCAAGCCCGCGACCGTCGAGACGGGCTACGAGATCCAGGTGCCGCTGTTCCTGGAGACCGGCACCAAGGTCAAGGTCGACACGCGCACGGGTGACTACCTCGGTCGCGTGAACTGAGCGTTGAGCGCCCGCAGCAAGGCGCGCAAGCGCGCCCTGGACATCCTGTACCAGTCCGACGTCCGCGGTGACGACCTCGGCGTGACGCTCGCCGCCGAGGCGCAGCGCGCGGCCAGCGAACCGTCCCGCGAGGCGTCGTGGCTGTACGCGCGCGAGATCGTCGACGGCGTCATCGACAACCGTGACGACATCGACGAGCAGATCGTCACGCACGCCCGGGACTGGAAGCTCGAGCGGATGCCGGCCGTCGACCGCGCGATCCTCCGCATGGGCGTGTGGGAGCTGGTCTACAACGACGAGGTGCCCACCGCCGTCGTGATCGACGAAGCCGTGGAACTCGCCAAGGAGTTCTCCACCGACGACTCCAGTTCGTTCGTGCACGGCGTCCTGGCGCGCATCGCCCGCTCTCACTGACATCGGCACGCGAAGCCGCCGCCATGGATGCCGCTCGCCGCACCCCGGGTGAGGCGGCGCCGTCCTGGCGCACCCTCCTCTCCGCTCCACCGGCGGAGTTCGAGCCGCTCGCCCTCGGCGTCGAGCTGCGCCAGCGCGAAACCTCCGGGGAGGCCCACTGGGCGCCGCGCCGCGTGCAGGCCGTCACCCCCCGCCGCTTCGCGCACGATCCGTTCGACCTCCTGGTGGGCCTCCGCCCGCTCATGCGCGGCGCCGCGGGGTGGATCAAGGGCGACGTGACCTGGGAGTCGCTGCGCCGCACCGGCCGCGGACGACGCTGGAGCCGGGCGCAGGTGCGCTGGTTCACCGAACTGCACGCCCTCGCCCGCGACGACCGGATCCTCGGCGGCTTCGCCGACACGTCCGAATGGCTCACCCTCGACACGATCGAGGCCACGCTGCTGTGGCCGCACCTGCGCACCGCCGCGGATCTCGGCATCCCGATCGTCCCCACCCGAAAGGACCTCGACGTGACCCTCGCGGCCGGCGCCACCGTCGAGGTCGTCCTGAACCGCGACGACGCGGGCCTGCACCTCGCCCCGCGGGTGGAGATCGACGGCGCTCTCGCCGACGCGCCGGCCGTGCGTCCCGTCGCCCGCAGCGGGGTGTACGCCGTCGCACCGGACGGCGCCCGTCTCCGCGTCACGCTCGCTCCCGTGCCGCTCAGCGAGACGGCCCGCGCCGTCCTCCTCGCGCCGGCGCCCGTCCGCGTCCCGGCGGACGAGGTCGACGACTTCGTGCGCGAGGCGTACCCCGCGCTCGCCCGCCACGTCACGCCGGCGCCGGGGCTCGACCTGCCGACCCCGCGGCACACGACCCTCGTCGCGGCGGTCGCCTTCCAGCCCGGCGACACGATCGACTACGCCCTGCGCTGGGAGCGCGCCGGCGCCGGCAGCGCTCCGTACGCGCCGCCCGCCGACGACGCCGAGACCGCCACCGCCCAGGCGCTCGAACGCGCGTGGGACGACGCCGTCCCGCTGCCCTTCGCGCCGGTCGCGACGCTGCGCGGCGTCGACGCGGCCGAGTTCGGCGCGCACGCCCTGCCCCTGCTGGAGTCGCTCGACGGGGTCCGCGTCGTCGTGACGGGGACCCGCCGCCGCTACCGGGAGCTCACCGACGACCCGCGGATCACCGTCTCCACCGTCGAGTCCACCGACCCGGACTGGTTCGACCTCGGCATCATCGTCGAGATCGGCGGGCGACGCGTGCCGTTCACGCCGCTGTTCACGGCGCTGGCGCTGCGGCGGAAGAAGATCCTGCTCAGCGACGGCCGGTACTTCTCGCTCGCCCACCCGGCCCTGGACCGGCTCCGCGAGCTCATCGACGAAGCCGCCGAATTCGACGAATGGGAGACCGGTCCGCGCATCAGCCGCTACCAGGCCGCTCTCTGGTCGGATTTCGAGGACCTCGCCGACGTGTCCGAGCCCGCGGTGAGCTGGCGGGAGGCGGCGAGCGCGCTGCGGAACGTCGAGCGGGTCGACCACGCACCGCTTCCCGCACGGCTGCACGCCGAGCTGCGCCCCTACCAGCGGGACGGCTTCGACCGGCTCGCGTTCTTCTGGCGGCACCGGCTCGGCGGCATCCTCGCCGACGACATGGGCCTCGGCAAGACGCTGCAGGTGCTCGCGCTCCTCGCGCACGCCCGGGAGACGGGGGAGCGGCGCCCGTTCCTCGTGGTCGCGCCGACCTCGGTCCTGTCGGTCTGGCGGGAGGAGGCCGCCCGCTTCACGCCGGACCTGCGCGTCCGGGTCGTCGATGCCACGCGCGCCACGAGCGGGATGCCGCTGGCCGACGCGGCGGCGGGCGCCGACATCGTCGTGACCTCGTACACGCTGCTGCGCCTGGATGAGGCGGAGTTCACCGCTGCCGAGTGGGCTCTCGTCGTGCTGGACGAAGCCCAGTTCGTGAAGAACCGCCGCACGCGCGCCTACCGCGCGGCCGCGGCGCTCCGCGCGGACGTCACGCTCGCCGTCACCGGCACCCCGTTGGAGAACTCGCTCGAGGAACTCTGGACCCTCCTCTCCCTGACCTCCCCGGGCCTGTTCGCCTCCGCCCGCCGGTTCCGCGAGGAGTATGTGAAGCCGATCGAGAAGGGCAAGGTCCCGGAGAACGTCGAGGGCGGCCCCTACCGCGCGCGGCGCATCGAGCGCCTGCGCCACCGCATCCGTCCCTTCGTCCTGCGCCGCACGAAGGAGCTCGTCGCCGCCGAGCTCCCGCCCCGGCAGGAGCAGGAGCTGCGCATCGAGCTCAGCAGCGCGCACCGGACCGTCTACGACACCGTCCTGCAGCGGGAGCGGCAGAAGGTGCTCGGGCTCCTGGACGACCTCGACCGCAACCGGTTCATCGTGTTCCGCTCCCTGACGCTGCTGCGCATGCTCGCGCTCGCGCCGTCGCTCGTGGATGCCGGGAACATCCGCTCGAGCAAGCTCGATGCCCTGCTGGAGCGCCTCGACGAGGTCGTCGCGGAGGGCCACCGGGCTCTCGTCTTCAGCCAGTTCACGTCGTACCTGACCCTCGTCGCGGCGGCACTGGACGCGCACGGCATCCGCTACGTCTCCCTCGACGGGTCCACGCGCGACCGCGCCGGGACCGTCGAGGAGTTCCGCGGCGGCGACGCGCCGGTGTTCCTCATCAGCCTGAAGGCCGGCGGCTTCGGACTCACCCTCACCGAGGCGGACTACGTCTTCCTGCTCGACCCGTGGTGGAACCCCGCCGCCGAGGCGCAGGCGATCGACCGCACCCACCGGATCGGCCAGGATCGTCCGGTCAACGTGTACCGGCTCATCGCGGACGGGACGATCGAGGAGAAGGTGCTCGCGCTGCAGGAGCGGAAGGCCCGGCTGTTCCACGCCGTCCTGGACGAGGACGAGCTGCTCTCCCGCGCGCTCACCGCCGACGACATCCGCGGCCTGTTCGAGGACTGACCCGACCCGCCTCGTTTTGCACGGCACCGCTGCCCGGACGCGCGGACCACCTCCCGTAAACTCTCGGCAGGAGGATTCAGCATGCGCATCACCGGTCTCGGCCACGCAGGAATGTTCATCGAGACCACGGGCGGCAGCATCCTGTGCGACCCCGTGGTCGGCTCGTCGTTCTACGGCTCGTGGTTCGTGTTCCCGGACAACCGGGCGCTCGACTGGGAGCGCTTCGGGGCGGCGGACTTCCTGTACATCTCGCACCGCCATCGCGACCACTTCGATCCCCGGGCGCTGCAGCAGTACGTGTCGAAGGACATCGAGGTGCTGCTGCCGGACTACCCGACGGACGACCTCGAGCAGGATCTCCGCGCGCTCGGGTACGACAACATCACCTACACGCGCGCCGGCGAGGTCGTCGAGCGCGGCTCGCTGAAGATCATGATCACGCCGCTGCGCGCACCCAGCGACGGCCCCATCGGCGACTCCAGCCTCTCCGTCGACGACGGCACGGCATCGATCCTCAACCAGAACGACTCGCACCCGCTTGACCTGGAGAAGCTGCTGTCGTTCGGCAAGCCGGAGGCGTACTTCACCCAGTTCTCCGGCGCGATCTGGTGGCCGATGGTCTACGACCTGCCGCAGGAGGCGAAGCGCAACTTCGCGCACCTCAAGCGTGAGGCCCAGCACAAGCGCGCCATGTTCTACATCGAGAAGGTCGACGCGCCGCACGTCTTCCCGATGGCGGGGCCCCCGATGTTCCTCCGCGATGAGCTGTTCCGCTACAACGGCCTCGGCCAGGAGGACGACTCGATCTTCACCGACCAGGCGCAGTTCCTGGCGCGGATGAAGGAGGAGGCGCCGCAGTACGACGGTCACTACTTCCTCCCGGGCACCGTCGTCACCCTCGAGGGGGGCGAGGTGAGCGTCGAGCAGAGCCTCTACACGGATGCCGAGATCGAGCGCATCTTCACCGACAAGTGGGCCTATCTCGAGGAGCAGCGCGCCTCGCGTCAGCAGGAGATCGCCGACGAGGTCGCCTCGCGCTCGCCCATCCTGCCGCCCGCCGAGATGCTCGCCGCGCTCCAGGAGTGGTGGGAGCCGCTGCTGCGCCGCGCACGCACGATCCGCACCGGCGTCGGCGGCCCCGTGCGCTTCACGATCGGCGACCTCGACATGGTCGTGGACTTCCCGAAGGCGAAGCTCCGCGAGTACGCGGGGGAGGAGACCGGGTACTGGTTCACGATCCCCGCCGACCTCGTCTCCACGAACATCGCCGAGCGCGAGATCGACTGGTCGAACTCCATCTTCCTGTCGATGCAGTTCCAGGCCGGACGCGTGGGGAAGTTCAACGAGTTCATCTACACCTTCCTGAAGTGCCTGTCCCGCGACCGCATCGAGTACGTGGAGAACTGGTACGCCGAGCAGGCAGACGTGTCCGAGGACATCGAGCTGGCCGACTGGACCGTGCAGCGCCGCTGCCCGCACCTGCGCGCCGACCTGTCGAAGACCGGCAAGATCGAGGACGGCGTCCTCACCTGCTCGCTGCACGACTGGAAGTGGGACCTCGCGACCGGCAAGTGCCTCACCACCCACGGACACCCGGTGCGCGCGTCCCGCAGCGTCGACGGCGAGATCACCGAGGCCGCGACGCTGCCCGCCGCGGTCTGACGACGCGGAGAAGGGGGCCGATCGCGCACCGCGATCGGCCCCCTTCTCGTGACGTCAGGCGGGAACGGCGTGCCCGCGGGAGACCCGGCGCGCGAGGCGCACCGCGAGATCGGCGAGCGCGGCGATGAGCACGGCGCCCATGCCGGCCACGAGCGCCCAGCCGGCGAACTCGAGGTTCGCCTCGGCGAACTGACCGAGCAGCGTCACCGCGATCGACGCGATCCCGATGAGCGGGGCGGCGACCAGCAGCACGAGGACGAAGGTCCGTGAGCCGGCGTGCGACCGCCGGGCGCGCGCCATTGTCCAGGTCACGGCCGCCGCCAGCAGCGGCAGCCAGAAGATGATCGCCCACGCGAGCACGAGCGCCGCGGCAGCGGAGAGCACTCCGAGCGCCGCGATCGCGATCGTCGAGCCGTCGAACGCCCCGGTTGCGCGGAGGTTCATCCCGACGAGCACAGCCGTCGTGACGAGGCAGGCGGCGGAGATGAGCATCGCCGAGAGCAGGTAGCGGTCGGAGGTCCATGCGCCGTCGACGTCCGTGAAGCCATACAGAGCGGCCACCGACGCGACGGCCCAGAGGACGGCGGCCAGAGCGGCGGTTGCGCCGAGATGGCGCGAGAAGAACAGGGTCACGAGGTTTCCTTTCGATGGGACGGAGGTGAGGAGGCCCGCCACCAGGCGCGGCTCGCCGAAACGGGCCAGGGCGCGGCGCTGGGCGGTCTCCGGGTCGACGCCGACGGCTTCGAGCCGCTCGGCGGCGGAGTGCAGGTGGTCGGCGACCTCGTCGAGCAGGTCGGCGCGGTCGCGCCGCCCGCGCATGCCCGTGCCGAGGACCTGGAGGTACTCGTCGATCAGGCTGTCTGCGGCCACGGGTTCCTCCTCAGCACCGAGTCGACGGCGTCGACGAACTCGCGCCACCCCTGGCGCTGTTCGACGAGTCGGGCCTGGCCCTGCGCCGTCAGGGCGTAGAGCTTCCGGCGGCGGCCCGAGCTGTCGGACCATTCGTGCTGGAGAAGACCCGCCCGCTCCAGACGGTGCAGCACGGGGTAGACCGTGCCTTCGGCCAGGTCGAACGATCCGCCGCTGCGATCGCGCAGTCGCTCGATGACCCCGTAGCCGTGCAACGGTCCCCCCGAGACGATCGCGAGGACCAGCAGGTCGAGATGACCTTTGAGTGCTTCGCTATTCATACCTAGGGACACTAGGCCTAGCGTCACTAGGTGTCAAGGGGCGGACTATCATCGAGGGAAGCAGCCACCTTTAACACCGTCCAGAGAGGCGGAGAAGGGAGCGCGGATGAGCACGCCCACCGTGCACCCCCGCACCGTGATGTCCACCGCCGACATCGCCCGGGCCCTGACTCGGATCTCCCACGAGATCCTCGAGTCCAACAAGGGGCCCGACGACCTCGTCATCCTCGGCATCCCCACCCGCGGCGTCGCCCTCGCCGACCGCATCGCGGCGCTCGTCTCCGAGTTCGGGGGAGCGGCCGTGCCCCGCGGTGCCCTGGACATCACGATGTACCGCGACGACCTGCACCGGAACCCGACGCGGACGCCCCAGCCCACCCAGATCCCCGCCGGCGGCATCGACGGCAAGACCGTCATCCTCGTCGACGACGTGCTCTTCTCCGGACGCTCCATCCGCGCCGCCCTCGACGCCCTGCAGGACATCGGGCGCCCCGCCGCCGTGCGCCTCGCGATCCTCGTCGACCGCGGCCACCGGGAGCTCCCCATCCGGCCCGACTTCGTCGGCAAGAACCTGCCCAGTGCCCGCCAGGAGCGCGTCAACGTCCTCCTCGCCGAGGTCGACGGCGCCGAGGAGGTGACGATCGCCTCATGAGGCACCTGCTGGACACCAAGACCCTCTCCCGCCACGACGCCCTGCGCATCCTGGACGTCGCCGAGGACATGCGCGACACGCAGACCCGTGAGATCAAGAAGCTCCCGACGCTGCGCGGCAAGACCGTCGTGAACCTCTTCTTCGAGGACTCCACGCGCACCCGCATCTCCTTCGAAGCCGCCGCCAAGCGCCTCTCCGCCGACGTCATCAACTTCTCCGCGAAGGGATCGTCGGTGTCGAAGGGGGAGTCGCTGCAGGACACCGCGCAGACGCTGCAGGCCATGGGCGCGGATGCCGTCGTCATCCGCCACGGCGCATCCGGCGCCCCGCAGACCCTCGCCACGAGCGGCTGGATCTCCGCGGGCGTCGTCAACGCGGGCGACGGCACGCACGAGCACCCCACGCAGGCGCTGCTCGACGCCTTCACGATCCGCAAGCGGCGCTTAGGCGCGGACAGCCGCGGCCGCGACCTCACGGGCGTCGCCGTCACGATCGTCGGCGACATCCTGCACTCCCGGGTCGCCCGCTCCAACGTGTGGCTGCTGTCGACGCTCGGCGCCGACGTGACCCTCGTCGCCCCGCCGACCCTCGTGCCGCAGGACGTCTCGGCGTGGCCGGCCCGCATCCGCTACGACCTCGACGACGCCCTCGCCGCCGGCCCGGACGCGGTCATGATGCTCCGCATCCAGCTGGAACGCATGAACGCCGCCTATTTCCCCACTGAACGGGAGTATTCCCGCCGCTGGGGTCTGGACGCGCGGCGCGTGGCATCCCTTCCGGCGGATAGCATTGTCATGCACCCCGGTCCCATGAACCGGGGCCTGGAGATCTCCGCCGACGCCGCCGATTCCCCGCGCTCGACCGTGCTCGAACAGGTCGCGAACGGCGTCTCGGTGCGCATGGCGGCGCTGTACCTGCTGCTGGCGGGCGAGCGGGACACGACGAACGCAGAGGAGGCCGCACGGTGACCGAGACCATCCTCATCCGCGGAGCCCGCATCGACGGGGCGGCATCCGACCTCGTGATCGCCGACGGACGCATCGACGAGATCGGCACCGGCCTCAGCCGCGCCGGCGCGCGGGTCGTGGATGCCGACGGGTTCCTCGCCCTGCCCGGTCTCGTCGACCTGCACACGCATCTCCGCGAGCCCGGATACGAGGCGTCCGAGACGATCCTCAGCGGCTCCCGCGCCGCCGCCGCCGGCGGCTACACGACGGTGTTCGCGATGCCGAACACGTCGCCGGTGGCCGACACGGCCGGCGTCGTCGAGCAGGAGCTCGCCCTCGGCGAGGCCGCCGGCTACGTCCACGTACAGCCGATCGGCGCCGTCACGGTCGGGCAGAAGGGGGAGCGGCTCGCCGAACTCGGCGCCATGGCCTCCTCCCGCGCCCGCGTCCGCGTGTTCAGCGACGACGGATTCTGCGTCTTCGACCCGCTCATCATGCGGCGGGCCCTGGAATATGTGAAGGCGTTCGACGGCGTCGTCGCCCAGCACGCGCAGGACCCCCGGCTCACCGAGGGCGCCCAGATGAACGAGGGCACCGTCTCGGCCGAGCTGGGTCTCGCCGGCTGGCCGGCCGTCGCCGAGGAGTCGATCATCGCCCGCGACGTGCTCCTCGCCGAACACGTCGGCTCCCGCCTGCACGTCTGCCACCTCTCCACCGCGGGCTCCGTCGACATCATCCGCTGGGCCAAGAAGCGCGGCGTCAATGTCACCGCCGAGGTGACCCCGCACCACCTGCTCCTGACCGAGGATCTCGTCCGCGGCTACGACGCCCGCTTCAAGGTCAACCCGCCGCTGCGCCGCGACGAGGACGTGCAGGCCGTCCGGGAAGGGCTCGCCGACGGGACGATCGACATCGTCGCGACCGACCACGCCCCGCACCCCGCCGAGGCGAAGTCCTGCGAATGGCAGGCCGCCGCGAACGGCATGGTCGGTCTCGAGTCCGCGCTCCGCGTCGTGCAGCAGGCCGTCGTGGACACCGGCCTGCTCGACTGGTCGGACGTCGCGCGCGTCATGTCCGCGGCGCCGGCGCGCATCGGCCGTCTCGACGGCGCCGGCACCCCGCTCGTCGCCGGCGCCCCGGCATCCCTCACCCTCTACGACCCCACGCCGGTGCGCGCGTTCACGCGCGAGGACCTGCACGGGCGCAGCACCAACTCGCCCTACGTCGGCCGCGACCTGCCCGGGCAGGTGCTGTGGACGTTCTTCCGGGGCACCCCCACCGTCGAACGCGGCATCGTCCGCGAGGAGGCACGCGCATGACCCGCGAAACCGCCGTCCTGATCTTCATCGCCCTCGCCGTCGTCCTGCTCGGGCTCGGCGTCTGGGCGTGGATCCGACGAACGCGGCGGGACAGCGCGCTGGCCGCGCCGCTCGGCGAGATCCCGGCGGGCGCGGCGACCCGCGCGATCTTCCACGGCCTCTACGTGGCCACCACGCGACACGACGAGCCGCTCGAGCGCCTCGCCATCCGCGGGCTCGGCTTCCGCTCCCGCGTCACGGTGACGGTCACCGACCTCGGCGTCGCGCTGGACCTCACCGGCCAGCCGCGTCTGTTCCTGCCCCTGGAGCGCATCGCATCGGTCGGGCAGGCGACCGTCGCGATCGACCGCGTCGTGGAGAAGGACGGACTCGTCCGCCTCGCCTGGCACGCCGCGGCCGACACCCCGGACCGGACGCTCGTCGACACGTACCTGCGGGCGCAGGACGCGTCCTCGCGCGCCGTCGTCGACGCCATCGCCGGCATCCTGCCCGCACAGACTTCCACCACCCCGACGGGAACCGACGCATGAGCTTCACCACCGACCCCGCCGTCCTCGTCCTCGAGGACGGCACCCGCCACACCGGCCGCGCGTACGGCGCGCGCGGCGTGACCCTCGGCGAGGTCGTCTTCTCCACCGGCATGACCGGCTACCAGGAGACCCTCACCGACCCGTCCTACGCCGGCCAGATCGTGCTGCAGACCGCGCCGCACATCGGCAACACGGGCATGAACGACGACGACCCCGAGTCGCGGCGCATCTGGGTCGCCGGCTACATCGTCCGCGACCCCTCGCGCGTCGTGTCGAACTGGCGCGCCCAGGAATCCCTCGACGACGCCCTCGAGCGCGACGGGATCGTCGGCATCAGCGGCATCGACACCCGCGCCGTCACCCGGCACATCCGCTCCGCCGGGTCGATGCGCGGCGGCGTGTTCTCCGGCGCGTCCGCAGACCTGGCGGCCGACGAGCAGCTGCGCATGGTGCGCGAGGCGCCGCAGATGGCCGGCCAGAACCTCTCCGCCGCCGTATCGGTGTCCGAGACGCAGGTGACCCCCGCCGTGGGCGAGCGCCTCGGCAATCTCGCCGTCCTGGACCTCGGCGTCAAGCAGTCCACCGTCACGAACCTCGCGGCGCGCGGGTTCGACGTGCACGTGCTTCCGCAGAGCGTCACGATCGACGAGATCCGCGCGATCGACCCGGTCGCCGTGTTCTACTCCAACGGCCCCGGCGACCCGGCCGCCTCCGACGACCATGTGAACCTGCTGCGCGCCGTCCTGGACGAGCGGCTGCCGTTCTTCGGCATCTGCTTCGGCAACCAGCTGCTCGGACGCGCGCTCGGCTTCGGGACCTACAAGCTGCCCTTCGGGCACCGCGGCATCAACCAGCCGGTGCTGGACAAGCAGACCGGGCGCGTCGAGATCACGGCGCACAACCACGGCTTCGCCGTCGACGCGCCGATCGAGGGCGTCACGGACAGCCCGAACGGCTACGGGCGTGTCGAGGTCAGCCACGTGGACCTCAACGACAACGTCGTGGAGGGCCTGCGCGCCCTCGACATCCCGGCGTTCTCGGTGCAGTACCACCCCGAGTCGGCGGCCGGCCCCCACGACGCCAACTACCTGTTCGACCGCTTCCGCGACCTCGTCGTGTCGACCCTGAAGGACAAGAACTAGTGCCCAAGCGCGACGACATCCGCTCCGTCCTCGTCATCGGCTCCGGCCCCATCGTCATCGGCCAGGCCTGCGAGTTCGACTACTCCGGCACCCAGGCGTGCCGCGTGCTGCGTGAGGAGGGCGTCCGCGTCATCCTCGTCAACTCCAACCCGGCGACGATCATGACCGACCCCGACTTCGCCGACGCGACCTACATCGAGCCGATCACCTGGCAGGTGATCGAGACGATCATCGCGAAGGAGCGCCCGGACGCGATCCTGCCGACCCTCGGCGGCCAGACGGCCCTGAACGCCGCGATCGACCTGCACAACCACGGGGTCCTCGAGAAGTATGACATCGAGCTCATCGGCGCGAACTTCGAGGCCATCAACAAGGGCGAGGACCGGCAGATCTTCAAGCAGCTCGTGCTGGACGCGGGCGCCGACGTCGCCGACAGCCGCATCTGCCACACGATGGACGAGGTGCTCGCCGGTGCCGCCGAGCTCGGCTACCCGCTCGTCGTCCGGCCGTCCTTCACGATGGGCGGCCTCGGCTCCGGCTTCGCCTACGACGAGAACGACCTCCGCCGGATCGCCGGCGCGGGCCTGCGCGACTCCCCGACGACCGAGGTGCTCCTGGAGGAGTCGATCCTCGGCTGGAAGGAGTACGAGCTCGAGCTCATGCGCGACACGGCCGACAACACCGTCGTCGTCTGCTCCATCGAGAACGTCGACCCCGTCGGCGTGCACACCGGCGACTCCATCACCGTCGCCCCGGCCCTCACCCTCACCGACCGCGAGTACCAGAAGCTCCGCGACATCGGGATCGACATCATCCGCGCCGTCGGCGTCGACACCGGCGGGTGCAACATCCAGTTCGCCGTCGACCCGGCCACCGGCCGCATCATCGTCATCGAGATGAACCCCCGCGTCTCGCGCTCCTCGGCGCTCGCGTCCAAGGCCACCGGCTTCCCGATCGCGAAGATCGCCGCGAAGCTCGCGATCGGCTACCGCCTCGACGAGATCCCCAATGACATCACGAAGGTGACGCCGGCGAGCTTCGAGCCGACGCTGGACTACGTCGTCGTCAAGGTGCCGCGGTTCAACTTCGAGAAGTTCCCGAACGCCGACACGACGCTCACCACCACGATGAAGTCCGTCGGCGAGGCCATGGCCATCGGCCGCAACTACGCCACGGCGCTGCAGAAGGCGCTGCGCTCGCTCGAGAAGCGCGGCTCCAGCTTCCACTGGGGCGACGAGCCGCGGTCGATGGAGGAGCTGCTGGAGGTCGCGCGGAAGCCCACCGACGGTCGCATCGTCGTGCTCCAGCAGGCGCTCCGCAAGGGCGCGACCCTGGAGCAGGCCTTCGAGGCCACGAAGATCGACCCCTGGTTCCTCGACCAGATGATCCTCATCAACGAGGTCGCCGAGTTCATCGCCGCGGCCGCAGAGCTGGATGCCGCGACGATCCGCATCGCGAAGGATCACGGCTTCAGCGACGCGCAGATCGCGCAGCTGCGGGGCCTGGACGAGGCCGAGGTGCGCGGGATCCGGCACGGGCTCGGCATCCGCCCCGTCTACAAGACCGTCGACACCTGCGCGGGGGAGTTCCCGGCCCAGACGCCGTACCACTACTCCTCCTACGACGCCGAGACCGAGGTGACGCCGTCGGAGCGCCGGAAGATCGTGATCATCGGCTCCGGACCCAACCGCATCGGCCAGGGCGTCGAGTTCGACTACTCGTGCGTGCACGCCTCGTTCGCGCTGTCCGATGCCGGGTACGAGACCGTCATGGTCAACTGCAACCCCGAGACGGTGTCCACCGACTACGACACCTCCGACCGGCTGTACTTCGAGCCGCTGACCCTCGAGGACGTCCTCGAGGTGCTGCACGCGGAGGCCCGCTCCGGTGAGATCCTCGGCGTCATCTGCCAGCTCGGCGGGCAGACGCCGCTGGGACTGGCGAAGGGCATCGAGGCCGCCGGCTACCCGATCCTCGGCACCCAGCCGGCCGCCATCGACATGGCGGAGGAGCGGAGCCTGTTCTCCGGGCTCCTCGCCGAGGCCGGGCTCGTCGCCCCGCGCCACGGCACCGCCACCGACGAGGCCGGCGCGATCGTCATCGCCGAGGAGATCGGCTACCCCGTGCTCGTGCGCCCGAGCTTCGTGCTCGGCGGCCGCGGCATGGAGATCGTGTACGACACCGACAGCCTCCGCGACTACTTCGTCCGCGTCGCCGACCAGGCGATCATCGGCGAGGGTGCGCCGCTGCTCGTGGACCGGTTCCTCGACGACGCCGTGGAGATCGACGTCGACGCGCTGTACGACGGCGAGGAGCTGTACATCGGCGGTGTCATGGAGCATCTCGAGGAGGCCGGCATCCACTCCGGCGACTCCAGCTGCACCCTGCCGCCGATGTCGCTCGGCCGCAACGAGATCGACCGCGTCCGCATCGCGACCCTCGCGATCGCGAAGGGCGTGGGCGTCCGCGGCCTCCTCAACGTGCAGTTCGCGGTGTCGGCCGGCGTGCTGTACGTCATCGAGGCCAACCCGCGCGCGTCGCGCACCGTCCCGTTCGTCTCCAAGGCGCTCGGCATCCCGCTCGCGAAGGCCGCCGCCCGCATCATGGCCGGCGCCACGATCGCCGAGCTGAAGGACGAGGGGCTGTTGCCCGCGCAGGACGGCTCCCGCGTGCCGCTGGACGCCCCGGTCGCCGTCAAGGAGGCCGTGCTGCCGTTCAAGCGGTTCCGCACCGCCGACGGGCACACCGTGGACTCCGTGCTCGGCCCGGAGATGCGCTCCACGGGCGAGGTCATGGGCATCGACCGCGACTTCCCGACCGCGTTCGCGAAGAGCCAGGCCGCCGCATACGGCGGGATGCCGACCTCCGGGACCGTGTTCCTCTCGGTGGCCGACGACGACAAGCGCGCCGTGATCCTGCCCGCGCACCGGCTGCAGGAGCTCGGCTTCCGCCTCGTCGCGACCGAGGGCACGGCGGAGATCCTGGCGCGCAACGGCATCCGCGTGGAGGTCGTGAACAAGTACTCCGCGACCCACGACTCCGGCGAGGTGAACGTCGTCGACCTCATCAACGCGGGCGAGATCGACATCATCGTCAACACGCCCTCCGGCGGCATCGCACGCGCCGACGGCTACGAGATCCGGGCCGCGGCGGTCGCCGGCGACAAGGCGCTGTTCACGACCATGGCCGTGCTCGGCGCGGCCGTCAGCGCCCTCCCCGTCCTCCGCGAGGGGTTCCGCGTGCGGAGCCTCCAGGAGTACGCCGCCGACCGGGCGGCTTCGGCGTGAGCGGATTCGGCGGGCGCCTGGACGCCGCCATGACGGAGCGCGGCCGGCTGTGCGTCGGCATCGACCCGCACGCCGCGCTGCTCGAGGAGTGGGGGCTGGATGCCACCGCCGCCGGCGCGCGCGACTTCGGCCTGCGCGTGGTCGACGCCGCGGCGGGACGCGTCGCCGTCGTGAAGCCGCAGGTGGCGTTCTTCGAGCAGTACGGCTCGGCCGGCTTCGCCGCCCTCGAGGACGTCCTGCGCGCGGCACGCGAGGTCGGCCTGCTCGTCATCGCCGACGCGAAACGCGGCGACATCGGCTCGACCATGGACGCGTACGCGCAGGCGTGGCTCGCGCCCGGGTCGCCGCTGGAGGCGGACGCCGTGACCGTGAGCCCGTACCTGGGCCCCGACTCGCTGCGCGGCACGATCGCGCACGCCGTCCGCGGCGGCAAGGGCGTCTTCGTCCTCGCCGCGACGAGCAACCCCGAGGCGCTCGGACTGCAGTCGGCCGAGGTCACGGTCGTCGACGCCGAGCGCGGGCAGACGGTCGCCGACTGGGTCGCCTCCCACGCCGGAGCGGCGAACCGCTCCGCCGTCGTGGAGGGCGACGCGCTCGGCCCCGTCGGGTTCGTCGTCGGCGCCACGATCGACCGCGACGAACTGGGCCTGCGGACCGAGACGCTCGGCGGTGCGCCGATCCTCGCGCCGGGCTTCGGCGCGCAGGGCGCGCGCCTGGCCGACCTCGACCGCCTCTTCGGCGCGCTCGCGCCGCAGGTGCTCGCCTCGGCGAGCCGCAGCATCCTCGGCGCGGGACCGGACGGTCTCGTCGCCGCGATCGACGCGCACAACGCAGAACTGCAGGAGAACCGCCGTGGCTGACGGACAGCGTCCCCCCGAGGTCGACCGGGCCGCGGCATCGCGGCGCGCCGTCGCCGCCCGCCGCGAGCGCGCGTCGCTCAAGCGCGACGTCTCGACCCGCGTCATCACGCCGCAGGAGCTGCTGCGGCGCGCCCTCGCCGACCCGGCGTCGCCGGCCGGCGCCATGCGGGTGCCGGAGTTCCTCACCGCGATCCCGGCGATCGGGGAGGGCAAGCGCGACCGCATCCTCGCCGAACTCGGCATCTCGCCCGTCAAGCGGCTCGGGGGTCTCGGCACCCGGCAGCGGGTCGCACTGCAGGCCTTCCTCGACCGGCGCTGGCCGGAGCCCGCGCCGCGCGCCGGCCGCAGCCGTCTGCTCGTGCTCGCCGGCCCCACGGCCGTCGGGAAGGGCACCGTCGCCGCGCACATCAAGGCGCACCACCCCGGCATCCTGCTGTCCGTCTCCGCGACGACGCGGACGCCGCGGCCGGGGGAGGTCGAGGGGGAGCACTACTTCTTCGTCGACGATGCCGAGTTCGACCGTCTCATCGCCTCCGGCGCGCTCCTCGAGCACGCGACGGTGCACAACACGCACCGCTACGGCACGCCGAAGGCCCCGATCGACGCCGCCCTCGCGGAAGGACGCACCGTGCTGCTGGAGATCGACCTGCAGGGCGCTCGGCAGGTGCGTGCCGCCGCGCCGGACGCCACGCTGGTCTTCCTCCTGCCGCCGAGCTGGGACGAGCTGGTTCAGCGGCTCGTCGGCCGGGGCACGGAGGACGAGGAGGAGCGCGCCCGGCGCCTCCGCACCGCCCGCCGTGAGCTCGCCGCGCAGGGGGAGTTCGACTACCTCGTCGTCAACGACGAGGTCGCCCGTGCCGCCGAGGAGGTCGCCGCCCTCGCGCGGTGACGCCCGCCCGTCCGGTAGACTGGTGGGATGCCGCGGCGCCGCCGCGCCACGATCTTTCCCATGACATCCGATCCAGGAGGTTTCGCCATGGCCGGAACGAACCAGGGCATCATCGACCCGCCCATCGACGCACTGCTCGACAAGGTGGACTCGAAGTACCAGCTCGTCATCTACGCATCCAAGCGCGCGCGTCAGATCAACGACTACTACTCCGACCTGCACGAGGGGAACCTGTTCGACAACGTGGGCCCGCTCGTGGACTCCAGCGTCGAGGACAAGCCGCTCACGATCGCGATGCACGAGATCCACGAGGACAAGCTCCGCCTTCGCCCGGCCGAGTGACTCTGTGACGCCGCAAGGCGTCGCCATGCCCGTGTGCCCTGACATGTCAGGCCCCACGGGCATGATGGTTTCCGCACCCGTTCGCGTCCGTTTCCTGGAGAGCCGATGACCCCGCTGCGCCTGTTCACCTCCGAGTCCGTCACGGAGGGGCATCCGGACAAGATCTGCGACCAGATCTCCGACAGCATCCTCGATGCGATCCTCACCGACGACCCGGACGGCCGGGTCGCCGTCGAGACGCTCGTGACGACGGGTCTCGTCCACGTGGCCGGCGAGGTGTCCACGAGCGCGTACGTGGAGATCCCGGCGATCGTGCGCGACGTCGTCAACCGCATCGGCTACACATCCTCCGAGACCGGGTTCGACGGCGACTCGTGCGGCGTGAGCGTGTCCATCGGCGCCCAGTCCTCCGACATCGCCGCGGGCGTCGACAAGGCGTTCGAGCGTCGCGAGGACGGCTCGGAGGACCCGCACGACCTGCAGGGCGCCGGCGACCAGGGCATCATGTTCGGCTACGCGACCACCGAGACCCCGCAGCTCATGCCGATGGCGATCTGGACCGCGCACCGCATCGCCGAGCGGCTGTCCGAGGTGCGCCGCGACGGCAGCCTGCCGTTCCTCCGGCCCGACGGGAAGACCCAGGTGACCCTCGGCTACGACGGCACCGTCCCCAAGACTGTCGAGTCCGTCGTGCTCTCCACGCAGCACCACCCGGACATCTCGCAGAAGGCGCTGCGCGCCGCGATCCGCGCCGAGGTCATCGAGCCGGTCCTCGAGCAGACGGGCCTCGACATGCCCGATGTGAAGTACTTCATCAACCCGGCCGGGCCGTTCGTCATCGGCGGCCCGAAGGGCGACGCCGGTCTCACCGGGCGGAAGATCATCATCGACACCTACGGCGGCGCGTCGCGCCACGGCGGCGGCGCGTTCAGCGGGAAGGACCCCTCGAAGGTCGACCGCTCGGCCGCATACGCCATGCGCTGGGTCGCCAAGAACGCCGTCGCTGCGGGCCTCGCCGACCGGCTCGAAGTGCAGGTCGCATACGCCATCGGCAAGGCCAAGCCCGTCGGCCTGTACGTGGAGAGCTTCGGCACCGGCCACGTCGCGGACGAGGTCATCACGGCCGCGATCCGCGAGGTGTTCGACCTGCGACCGCACGCCATCATCGAGCACCTCGACCTCCTGCGCCCCATCTACGCGCAGACCGCCGCGTACGGTCACTTCGGCCGGGAACTGCCCGACTTCACGTGGGAGCGCACGGACCGCGTCGAGGAGCTCCGCGCGGCCGCACGACTGTAGAGCCGCGGCCGTGACGAGCGTCGCCCGCGTCCTCATCGACTCCCCGCTGCCGCAGCTCGACCGGCTGTTCGACTACGCCGTGCCGGCGGAGCTGGATGCCGACGCGGTCCCGGGCGTGCGGGTGAAGGTGCCGCTGCGCACCGCCGGGCGGGTCGTCGAGGGGTACGTCGTCGAGCGCGGGGAGGCGGAGACCTCCGGCCGCCCCCTGTCCGACCTCGACAGCGTGGTCTCCACGGTGCCGGTGCTCACTCCGCCGCTGTACGCCCTGGCACGCCGCGCGGCCGACCGCGCCGCCGGCTCGGCGAGCGACATCCTGCGGCTCGCGATCCCGAAGCGCATGGTGCGCGCCGAGAAGGCGTGGCTCGCCGCCGAGACGCCGCCCGCCGCCGCCGTGGCCCCGGAGACCGCCGCGTGGGCGTCCGGCCTGCTGGCCGGCTACCCGGGTCTCGCCGAAGCCCTCGCGGCGGGGGAGCGGCTGGCCCTGGACGCCCCGCCCCGCCCGTCGACGGAACGCGTCGTGGGGGCCTGGGCCGAGCTGCTCGCCGCGATCGCCGTGCACACGCTCGCCGCGGGCCGCAGCACGCTCCTCGTCGTCCCCGACCAGCGCGACGAGGATCAGGTGCTCGCGGCGCTGGAGGGACGCGCGCCCGAGGTGGTCCGCGACGACGCGCGCCGTTCGGGTCCCGAACGGTACGCGACGTACCTGCGCCTGCTCACCCCGGCCCCCTGCATCGTCGTCGGCAACCGGTCGACGGTGTACGCCCCGGCATCCGATACGGGTGTCGTGGTCGTGTGGGACGACGGCGATCCGCTCCTGGCGGAGCCGCTGAGCCCCGGCGTGCACGCCCGCGACGCGGCGCTCATCCGGCAGGAGCTCGAGGGCAGCGCCCTCGTGTTCGCGGGGCACACCCGCACGACCGACGTCGAGCGTCTCGTGCAGATCGGGTGGGTCCGCGACCTGCCCGCCGCGCGCCGCGCGAGTCCCCGGGTCGTGCTGTCGGCCACCCGCGAGGGCGAGTCCCGGGGCGCGCGTGTGCCCTCGGCGGCGTTCGCGGCCGCGCGGGAGGCCCTCGCGTCGGGTGGGCCCGTGCTCGTGCAGGTCGCGCGGCCGGGGTACGCGCCCGTGCTCGTGTGCGCCGACTGCCGCACGCCGGCGCGGTGCCGGCACTGCGGCGGGCCGATGCGGGCCCGGCGGGCCGGCGCGGCGCCGGAGTGCACGTGGTGCGGCCGGTCGGCGCCGAACTGGTCCTGCACGAACTGCGAGTCCACAAAGCTGCGGATGGCCTCGGCCGGCAGTGAGCGCACCGCCGACGAGCTCGGCCGGGCGTTCCCGAACACGCGGATCATCGTCGCGGACGGCGAGCACCCCGTCACCCGCGTCGAGCACCGCCCCGCCCTCGTCGTCGCGACGCGCGGCGCGGAACCCGCCGCCGTGGGGGGCTACCGCGCCGTCGTCCTCCTCGACGGCGACCGGATGCTGATGGCCGAGCAGCTGCGGATCGGGGAGTCGTGCCTGCGCTGGTGGTCGCACGCCGCCACCCTCGCCGCCCCCGGGGCGCCCGTGCACCTCGTGGGGGTGTCGGGGCCCGTCGCGCGGGCCCTGGCGACCTGGACGCAGCCCGCCTACGCGCGTGCCGAGCTCGCCGACCGCGTCCCGCTGCACATGCCGCCCGCCGTCCGCGTCGCCGCCCTGGAGGGCGCCGTGCCGGTCGTGGAGGCGACGCTCGCGGAGCTGCGGACCGCCGTGCGCTCGCTGGGGCCCGAGGCGGTCCTGGGACCGGTGCCGCAGGCGGAGGGCGGCGTCCGGGCCCTCGTGCGCTTCGACTACGGGCACGGCAAAGCCGTCGCCGAGCACCTCCGGGCGGCCGTCGTCGCGGAGGCGCTGCGCGCCCGCCGGGCGAGGGAGCGCGGCACGCGCAATACACTCAGAGTGCGGCTCGACGTGCCCGAGCTGGATCTGTGAGGAGTCCCATGCGCATCGTCTTCGCCGGGACACCGCACCCGGCGGTCCCCTCGCTGCACGCCGTCGCGGCGTCCGCGCACGACCTGGTCGGCGTCGTCACGCGCGGCGACGCGCCGCTCGGCCGCAAGCGCGTCCTGACGCCGTCTCCGGTCGCCGCCGCAGCCGAGGCGCTCGGCGCACCGGTCGTCAAGGCCGACCGGCTCGACGCCGACGCGACGGCCGCGATCGAGGCGCTCCGCCCCGACCTCGGGGTCATCGTCGCGTACGGCGGACTGGTCCGCGAGCCCCTCCTGTCGCTGCCGCGGCACGGCTGGATCAATCTGCACTTCTCGCTCCTGCCGGCCTGGCGAGGCGCCGCGCCGGTGCAGCGCTCGCTCATGGCGGGGGAGACCGTCACGGGTGCGAGCGTCTTCCAGCTCGTCCCGGCGCTCGACGCGGGCGACGTCTTCGGGGAGATCCGCTACGACGTCCCGGCCGAAGCGACCGCCGGCGACGTACTCGCAGCCCTCGCCGAGCGCGGAGCGGGCCTGCTCGTCGACGTCGTCGACGCGATCGCGGCGGGCACCGCGCGCGCCGTGCCGCAGAGCGGGGAGCCGACCCTCGCCCCCAAGCTCACGATCGCCGACGGCGCCCTGGACTTCACGGCATCCGCCGACGCCGTCCTCGCCCGGTTCCGCGGCACGACCCCCGAGCCGGGCGCGCACACCTCCGTCGGCGGTCAGCGCCTGAAGGTGCTCTCCGCCGTCCGCGGCCCCGACACCGGCCTGGATACCGGGCGCCTCGCCCTCGTCGACGGCGCCGTCCTCGTCGGCGCTCGGGAGGGCACCGTGGCCCTGCGCACCGTGCAGCCGGCCGGCAAGGGACCGATGGCCGCCGCCGACTGGTGGCGGGGCCTCAGAACCGACGACCCGCGGGTGGATGCGGCGGTGGCCCCGTGAACCTCGCCCGCCGCGTCGCGTACGAGACGCTCCGCGCCGTGCACGAGTCCGACGCGTACGCCAACCTGCTGCTGCCGCGGGAGATCACGCTCGCCGGCCTCGACACGGCCGACGCGGGGCTCGCCACCGAGCTCACCTACGGGACGCTGCGCCTGCAGGGGACGTACGACGCCATCATCGCGGATGCTGCGGGCCGAGCGACCGAGGACATCGATGCGGATGTCCTGGACGCGCTGCGCCTCGGCGCGCATCAGCTGCTGTCGATGCGGGTCGCGACGCACGCCGCCGTCAACGAGACCGTCGACCTCGTGCGGGACACCGCGGGGAAGAAGGCCACCGGGTTCGCCAACGCCGTCCTGCGGCGGATCTCGGAGCGGCCGCTGGCGGAGTGGCTGGACCGCGTCGAGAGCGCGGCCCGCTCCGACGACGAGCGCCTGGGCCTCCGCTTCGCGCATCCCGTGTGGGTCATCCGCGCGTTCCGGCGTGCGCTGACCGCCGAGGGCCGGGCCGATGAGCTCGAAGATCTGCTGGCCGCCGACAACGCCGCACCGGGTGTCACGATGACGGCGCTCCCCGGCCTGGTCGACGCGCCCGCGGACGCCGAGGCGACGCCGTACTCGCCCATCGGGTTCCGCCTGGCCGGGGGAGACCCCGAGCGGCTCGTCCGCCAGGCGTCCGGCCGCGTGCGGGTGCAGGACGAGGGGTCGCAGCTCGCGGCCCTCGCCCTCACCCGCGCCGCGCCGATCCGCGGCGGCGAGCGCTGGCTCGACCTGTGCGCCGCGCCGGGCGGGAAGACCGCCGTCCTCGCCGCCGAGGCGCTCGCGGGCGGCGCAGCCCTGGAGGCCAACGAGCTCTCGCCCATCCGCGCGCGCCTGGTCCGCGACTCCGTGTCGGGGGTGCCCCTGGATGTGCCGGTCTCGGAGGAGGACGGCCGCGACCGTGCGGGCCGTGGCCGCTACGACCGCATCCTGGTCGACGCCCCGTGCACGGGGCTGGGTGCGCTGCGCCGACGTCCGGAGGCGCGCTGGCGGAAGAGTCCCGCCGACGTCCCCGCGCTCGTCGATCTGCAGCGGGAGCTCCTCTCGGCGGCCGTCGACGCCCTGGCGCCGGGCGGCATCGTCGCCTACGTGACGTGCTCGCCGCACCTCGCCGAGACCGCCGCGGTCGTCGCGGACGTGCGCCGCTCGCGCGGCGACGCGCTGGAGGAACTCGACGCGCGGGCGGTGCTGGCATCCATCTCGCCGCGCGAGATCGACCTGCCAGAACCCGCGGACGGGTCGGGCCGGGCCCAGCTCTGGCCGCACCGGCACGGCACGGACGCCATGTCGATCACGCTGCTGCGCCGCCGCTGAGCCGGGCCTGCGCGTCCCGCGCCTCGCGGCCCGGGCCTGCGCCCGGGCCGGCCCGCCCCGGCATCCTGGGCCAAAGGGTGGCGCTTCACGCCGCCTCGCGCCCGCCCATGCGGCACGAACTGCCCCCGATCGGCGCGAGAGCCGGCGCGCCCCGGCATCCCGGGCGAAAGGGGGGCGCTTCGCGCCGCCTCGCGCCCGCCCATGCGGCACGAACTGCCCCCGATCGGCGCGCGAGCCGGCCCGCCCCGGGATAATGGGGCCGTGCCCTCCGCCGACGCCATCCGCATCAACCCGAGCATCCTCGCCGCCGACTTCGTGAACATGCAGGCCGACCTCGCGCGCATCGCGACGGCCGACTTCGTCCATGTCGACGTCATGGACAACCACTTCGTGCCGAACCTGACGTTCGGGCCGCAGATGGTCGAGCGGATCCAGGCGACGAGCCCCGTGCCGCTGGACGTGCACCTCATGATCGCCGACCCCGACCGGTGGGCTCCCGGCTACGCCGAGCTCGGCGCGGCATCCGTCACCTTCCATCTCGAGGCCGCCACCGACCCCGTCCGGCTCGCGCGTCGGCTGCGGGAGATCGGGGCGCGTGCCGGTGTCGCCGTCAAGCCCGCGACCCCCGTCGAATCGCTCTTCGACGTACTCGACGAGTTCGACCAGATCCTCGTGATGACCGTCGAGCCGGGGTTCGGCGGCCAGCGCTTCATGGCCGACCAGATGCCGAAGCTCGCCTCACTCGCCGACGAGGCGCGGGCCCGCGGCTCGCAGGTGTGGCTGCAGGTCGACGGAGGCATCAGCGCCTCGACGATCGCGCAGGCCGCGGAGGCCGGCGCCGACACGTTCGTCGCGGGGTCGGCGGTGTTCGGCGCGGACGATCCCGGGCAGGCGATCGCGGCGCTGCGGGACCAGGCATCCGCGCATCACCGGCACTGACCGCGGCCCGCGGCAACCGGGGCCTCCCTCGGCCCGGTAACCTGTCAGGGTGAAGACGTTCGACGATCTGTTCGCGGAGCTGACCGCGACCGCGGCGGCACGTCCCGAGGGATCGGGCACGGTCGCCCAGCTCGACCGCGGTGTGCACGCCATCGGCAAGAAGATCGTCGAGGAGGCCGCCGAGGTGTGGATGGCGGCGGAGTTCCAGTCGCAGGACGAGGCGGCCGAGGAGATCTCCCAGCTGCTGTACCACCTCCAGGTGATGATGCTCGCGAAGGGCCTCAGCCTCGAGGACGTCTACCGACATCTCTGAGCGACGCCGCCGACTCCACACCACGAACCGAAAGCCCCCGCAACATGCTGCGTATCGCTGTGCCGAACAAGGGATCGCTCGCCGAGACCGCCGCCGAGATGCTCGGAGAGGCCGGCTACATCGGCCGCCGCGACCCGAAGGACCTGCACGTCATCGATCCCGTCAACGAGGTCGAGTTCTTCTACCTGCGTCCCAAGGACATCGCGACGTACGTCGGCTCCGGCGCCCTCGACGTCGGGATCACCGGCCGTGATCTGCTGCTGGATGCCCGGATGCCCGGTGCCCGGGAGATCGAGAAGCTCGGCTTCGGCGCCTCCACGTTCCGTTTCGCGGGCCCTCCCGGAGCCTTCTCCGAGCTGAGCGACCTCGACGGCGTGCGCGTCGCGACGGCCTACCCCGGCCTCGTGGACGCCTACCTCGACGAACACGGCGTGGCCGTCGACCTCGTGCCGCTGGACGGCGCCGTGGAATCGGCCGTGCAGCTGGGCGTCGCCGACGCCGTCGCCGACGTCGTCTCCACCGGCACGACCCTGAAGCAGGCGGGCCTGGAGATCTTCGGCCCCGTGCTGCTGGAGTCCGAGGCCGTCCTCATCGGCGCTCCGACCGAGGCCGAGGGCACCGACACGCTGCTGCGGCGCCTCCGCGGTGTCATGGTCGCCCGCCAGTTCGTCCTCATCGACTACGACCTGCCGGCGAACCTCGTCGACGACGCCGTGGCGATCGCGCCGGGGATCGAGTCGCCCACCATCTCGCCGCTGCGCGACCCGGAGTGGGTGGCCGTGCGCGTCATGAGCCCCCGCAAGAGCGTCAACCAGGTGATGGATGCGCTGTACGCGATCGGCGCACGCGCGATCCTCGTCACCCCGATCCACAACGCGCGGCTCTGACATGTCGCCGGCCTGCCGCGTCATCCCCTGCCTCGACGTCGCCGACGGGCGCGTCGTGAAGGGGGTGAACTTCGAGAACCTGCGCGAGATGGGCGACCCCGTCGAACTGGCCCGCCGCTACTACGAGCAGGGCGCCGATGAGCTGACCTTCCTCGACGTCACCGCGACGGTCGACGACCGCTCGACGACCTACGACGTCGTGCGACGCACCGCGGAAGAGGTCTTCATCCCGCTCACCGTCGGCGGCGGCGTGCGGACGACCGACGACGTCGCCCGGCTGCTCGGCGTCGGCGCCGACAAGGTCGGCGTGAACTCCGCGGCCATCGCCCGCCCCGAGCTGATCGACGAGATCGCCGACCGCTTCGGCGCGCAGGTGCTCGTGCTGTCGCTGGACGTCAAGCGCGCGCCCGGCACGACCTCCGGATTCGTCGTCACGACGCACGGCGGGCGCACCCTCACGACCCTCGACGCCGTCGCCTGGGCCCGGGAGGCCATCGACCGGGGGGCCGGGGAACTGCTCGTCAACTCCATCGACGCCGACGGCACGAAGGACGGCTTCGACCTGGAGCTCGTCCGGCTCATGCGCGAGGTCTCCAGCGTGCCCGTCATCGCGTCCGGGGGAGCGGGCACCGCCGCGCACTTCGCCCCCGCCGTGCACGCCGGCGCGGATGCCGTGCTCGCGGCGTCGGTGTTCCACTCCGGGCAGCTCACGATCGGCGACGTGAAAGACGCCCTCGCCGCAGACGGAATCGAGGTGCGGTGATGACCGAGGACATCGAGACGCGGATCTCCCGCGTCGCGTTCGACGACGACGGGCTGGCACCGGCCATCATCCAGCAGTTCGACACCGGTGAGGTGCTCATGCTCGGGTGGATGGACGCCGAAGCCCTCCGCCGCACGCTCACCTCGGGCCGGGTGACCTTCTGGTCGCGCTCACGGCAGGAGTACTGGCGCAAGGGCGACACATCGGGGCACGCGCAGTACGTCAAGGGCGCGCGCCTGGACTGCGACGGCGACGCCCTGCTCATCGCGGTCGACCAGGTCGGGGCCGCCTGCCACACCGGCGACCGCACATGCTTCGACGCCGACGACCTGACCCCGGCCGTGGGGGAGCGGTGACGGCACCCGCCGCCGGGCACCGCGCGCGGCGCGCACGCCTCGGGAGCGTGCTCGCCGTCGTCGCGGGCGGCGCGCTCGCCCTCATCTCCTCGACGCAGACGTGGATCGACGTGGCCCTCCGCGACGGGGCGCGCGAGACGCTGCACGTCGCCGGCGCGGACGCCCTGCCGCTCCTGGCCCCGCTGAGCCTCGCGGCCCTCGCCCTGGGGCTCGCGCTCACGATCGCGGGTCGCGTGACCCGCTACGTGTTCGGCGTCATCGCCGTCGCGATCGGTGCCGGGCTGCTCGCCGGGGCCTGGCGGGTCGCGGCCGAGCATCCCATCGACGCGGTCACCTCGACCGTGGCCGAGGCGACCGGCCTGACCGGGACGGAGACGGTCGGCGCGCTCGTGGCATCCCTCGTGACGACGCCGTGGCCGTACGTCGCGATCGTGACGGCGCTGCTCATCGCGGCCGGGGGGATCCTGACGCTCGTGACGGCCCGCACGTGGAGCGGCGCCGGGCGGCGCTACCGCACGGCGGCCGAGCCCGCCGCCGGCGGCCCGGCCTCGTCCCGCCCGCACGACGCGATCGATTCCTGGGACGACCTCAGCCGCGGCGACGACCCGACGCGCTGATGCCCGGCGGCCCCGCGCGGCCCCGCTAGACTTGCCGAGCGGGCACGCCCGCCACGCACGCGAAGGAGAACAATGAGCAACAACATCGGCGATCCCGGCCACGGACACTCCCCGGCTGCCTGGACGGCCGTCGTCATCATGCTCCTCGCGGTCACGCTGGGCACGCTCTTCTTCTTCCTCGACCTGCCCGTGCTCGTCTGGGCCTCGTTCGGCCTGCTGCTCGTCGGTCTCCTCGTCGGCTGGGGCATGGCCAAGGCCGGCTACGGCGTCGGCGGAGACAAGTACGTCGCGAAAGAGCACTGACGTGCTCGCCGACCTCACGGCCGGCGCGGTGGAGGATGCCGAAGAGCGCAGGCTCGCTCGGCCGCTCGACGTCGTCGAGAAGAGCGCCCTCGCCCAGCCGCCCGCGCGCGACGCCCTCGCGGCCCTCGCCCCCGCGGACCGAGTCAAGATCATCGCCGAGGTCAAGCGTGCGAGCCCCTCACGCGGCGACCTCGCCGCCATCCCCGACCCGGCGCACCAGGCGTCGCTGTACGAGCAGGGCGGCGCGTCGGCGATCTCGGTCCTGACCGAGGGACGTCGCTTCAAGGGGTCGCTCGCGGATCTGGAGGCCGTGAAGGCCGCCGTGTCGCTGCCCGTCCTCCGCAAGGACTTCATCGCGACGCCGTACCAGGTGCTGGAGGCCCGCGCCGCGGGCGCCGACCTCGTGCTGCTCATCGTCGCGGCGCTCGAGCAGCCGCTCCTCGCCGAGCTGCACGGCCTGGTCCGGGAGCTCGGCATGACGCCGCTCGTCGAGACGCACTCGCTCGAAGAGGTGCAGCGCGCCGCCGACATCGGCGCGAACCTCATCGGCGTGAATGCCCGGAATCTCTCCAGCTTCGAGCTGGACCGCGACCTGTTCGGCCGTCTCGCCGAGCATCTCCCGGCCGACGCGGTGAAGATCGCCGAGTCCGCGGTGCTGACGCCCGCCGACGTCGCGCACTACCGCGCCGCCGGGGCGGATGTCGTCCTCATCGGCGAGGCGCTCGTCACGAACGACCCCGTCACGACCCTGCACGCATTCCTGGAGGCTGGATCATGAGTCTGCGAGAAGCCGCAGGGCCCTTCTTCGGCGAGTTCGGCGGGCGCTTCATGCCCGAATCCCTCATCGCCGCCATCGACGAGCTCACCGCCGAATACGAGTCCGCGAAAGCCGACCCCGCGTTCGACGCCGAGTTCCGTCACCTGCTGCACAGCTACGCGGGGCGCCCCTCCGCCCTCACCGAGGTGCCACGGTTCGCCGAGCACGCCGGCGGGGCGCGCATCTTCCTCAAGCGCGAAGACCTCAACCACACCGGCTCCCACAAGATCAACAACGTGCTGGGGCAGGCGCTCCTGACGAAGCGCCTCGGCAAGACCCGCGTCATCGCCGAGACCGGCGCCGGCCAGCACGGTGTCGCGACCGCGACGGCCGCGGCGCTCTTCGGGTTCGAGTGCACGATCTACATGGGCGAGGTCGACACCGAGCGCCAGGCGCTGAACGTCGCCCGCATGCGGCTGCTGGGCGCCGAGGTCATCCCGGTCACGACGGGTTCCCGGACGCTCAAGGACGCCATCAACGAGGCGTACCGCGACTGGGTGGCATCCGTGGAGACCACCAACTACATCTTCGGCACCGCGGCCGGTCCGCATCCGTTCCCCGCCATGGTCCGCGACTTCCAGAAGATCATCAGCGAGGAGGCGCGCCAGCAGCTCCTCGACGAGACCGGGCGGCTGCCGGATGTCGTCGTCGCGTGCGTCGGCGGCGGCTCCAACGCCATCGGTATGTTCGACGCGTTCCTCGACGACGAGGGCGTCAAGCTCTACGGCGTCGAGGCCGCCGGCGACGGCGTGGACACGCCCCGCCACGCGGCCTCCATCGAGCGCGGCCGTCCCGGCGTCCTGCACGGCGCGAAGACCTACGTCCTGCAGGACGAGGACGGCCAGACCGTCGAGTCGCACTCCATCTCCGCGGGCCTGGACTATCCCGGCGTCGGACCGGAGCATGCCTGGCTCGCCGACATCGGCCGCGCCACCTACATCCCGGCGACCGACACCGAGGCCATGGACGCCCTGCGGCTCCTGTCGCTGACCGAGGGCATCATCCCGGCGATCGAGTCGGCGCACGCCCTCGCCGGGGCGCTGCGGCTGGGCCGCGAGCTCGGCCCCGACGCGATCATCGCGGTGAGCCTGTCCGGCCGCGGCGACAAGGACATGGACACCGCGGCGAAGTGGTTCGGCCTGTACGACGACGGCGCCGACCCCGTGCAGACGCCGCCGGATGCCGACGAGGCCAAGGGCGAGGGGACGGAGCTGTGACCTCCCGCGTCGCCGCCGCCATCGACGCGGCCCACGCCGAGGGGCGCGGCGCGTTCATCGGCTACCTGCCGCTGGGCTTCCCCGACCTGCAGACGAGCATCGACGCGGCCGTGACCCTCGCGGACAACGGCGCCGACATCCTCGAGCTCGGTCCGCCGTACTCCGACCCGGTCATGGACGGCACCGTCATCCAGGAGGCCACCCAGGCGGCCCTGGCGGGCGGATTCCGCCTGCGCGACACGTTCACCGCGGTGCGCGCGATCGCCGACCGCGTCGACGTGCCCGTGCTCGTCATGACGTACTGGAACCCCGTGCTGCAGTACGGCGTGGACCGCTACGCCGACGAGCTGCTCGCCGCCGGCGGCGCGGGGCTCATCACGCCCGACATCACGCCGGACGCCGCCACCGAGTGGATCGCCGCATCGGAGCGCACGGGCCTGGACCGCATCTTCCTCGCCGCGCCGACCTCGACGGACGAGCGCCTCGAGATGATCGTCGGCGCGTCGACGGGGTTCGTGTACACCGTCTCGACGATGGGCATCACGGGCGAGCGCGCCGAATTGGATGCCGCGGCCCGCGGCCTCGTGTCGCGCCTCCGCGCGCACGGCGCGGAGCACGCCTGCGTCGGCATCGGCATCTCCACGCCCGACCAGGTCACGGGGGTCCTCGAGTACGCCGACGGCGCGATCGTGGGCACCGCCCTCGTCCGGGCGCTGCGCGACGGGGGCCTCGAGGAGCTGGCATCCACCGCCCGCGCCCTCACCTCCGGGACCGCCCGCTGACCGTCCTCTCCTCGCGCCGCGCCCCCGGCGGCGCGGCGCGGCGACCCGGGCCGCGTGGGGGAGGGCGCGGGGCGAAGTAGACTCGCGGCGTGACTTTCTCCGCGCTCTCCGTCGTCGCCAGCATCCCGAGCCCGCCGATCAGCAGCTTCCAGGTCGGCCCGCTGACGATCCACTTCTACGCGCTGTGCATCCTCGCGGGGATCATCGTCGCGGCGTTCCTCACGAACCACCGCCTGACCAAGCGCGGCGGCGAGCCGTGGGTCGTCATCGACATCTGCCTGCTCGCCGTGCCGCTCGCGATCATCGGCGCGCGCATCTTCCACGTCCTCACCCACCCGGGCTTCTACTTCGGCGAGGACAAGAACCCCTGGGCCGTGCTGTTCATCTGGGAGGGCGGCATCGCCATCTTCGGCGCGCTCCTCGGCGGCGCCGTCGGCGCGTGGCTCGGATGCCGGTGGACCGGCATCCGGTTCTGGAGCTTCGCCGACGCCCTCGCCCCGGGCCTCCTCCTCGCCCAGGCGATGGGCCGGTTCGGCAACTGGTTCAACCAGGAGCTGTTCGGCCTCCCCACCGATCTGCCGTGGGGGCTCCAGATCAGCCCCGACAACCCCGCCTTCCCGGCAGGGCTCGCCGACGACACCCTCTTCCACCCGACATTCCTCTACGAAGTCATCTGGAACGTCGCCGGCGTCGTCGTGCTGCTGTGGCTCGGCAGACGCCTGAGCATGCAGTGGGGACGCCTGTTCGCCGTCTACCTCATCTGGTACAGCGCGGGGCGCATCGTGTGGGAGTCGATCCGCATCGACCCGAGCGAGGTCTTCTTCGGGCTCCGCACCAACGTGTGGGCCGCGGTGCTCGGCGTCCTCGTCGGCATCGTGATCCTCGCGGTGCAGCGGCGCCGCCACCCGGGCCTCGAACCGTCCGTGTACGTCCCGGGTCGCGAGTGGACGCCCGAGGGGGTTGTACAATCGGGGAACACCGATGACTTCGTGGACGTCAGCGCACCCACCACGCCCGAAGATGTCGAAGACGCAGCCACAAGCAGAGTCACCACGTAAGGAATACCGCGGGCCGACGTCGTCCCAGTTGAGCATCAATGTGAGGACGGTAGCGATGCCTTCGAGCCTTAATCGCGACGTCGACCGACCCGGCGCACTGCCGGGACCGCCCCCGACGCAGGGTATGTACAACCCCGCGTTCGAGAAGGACGCGTGCGGCCTGGCGATGGTCGCCACACTCCGCGGCGAGCCGGGCCACGACATCGTCGAGCTCGCGCTGACGGCGCTGCGCAACCTCGAGCACCGCGGCGCCATCGGCTCCGACGCGGGCACCGGTGACGGCGCGGGCATCCTCACGCAGATGCCCGACGCCTTCCTCCGCGCGGTCGTCGACTTCGACCTGCCGCCGGTGGGGGAGTACGCCGCCGGCATGGCCTTCCTCCCGCTCGAGGAGGCGGCCCGCTCCGCCGTCAAGGCCGGCGTGGAGAAGATCGCCGCCGCGGAGGGCCTCACGGTCCTCGGCTGGCGCGTCGTCCCGACGGAGCAGGAGAACCTCGGCAAGCTCGCGCACGCGGCGCGCCCGGCGTTCGAGCAGCTCTTCGTCTCGCACCCCGCGTCCGGCGACCAGCCCGCCCTGTCGGGCATCGACCTGGATCGCCGCGTGTACCGGCTCCGCAAACGCGCCCGCCGCGAGTACGACGCGTACTTTGTGTCGCTGTCCTCGCGCACCCTCGGCTACAAGGGCATGGTCACGACCCTGCAGCTGGAGCCCTTCTACCCCGACCTGCAGGATGAGCGGTTCGCCAGCGAGCTCGCCGTCGTGCACTCGCGCTACTCCACGAACACGTTCCCGTCCTGGCCGCTCGCGCAGCCGCTGCGGATGCTGGCGCACAACGGGGAGATCAACACCGTCAACGGCAACCGCAACTGGATGCGGGCGCGCCAGTCGCAGCTGGAATCCCAGCTCATCGGCGACATCCGCCCGCTGCTGCCGATCTGCACGGAGGGCGCCAGCGACTCGGCATCCTTCGACGAGGTCCTCGAGCTCCTGACCCTCACGGGCCGGAGCCTCCCGCACGCGATCATGATGATGGTGCCGGAGGCGTACGAGAAGCAGTCGGACATCGACCCGCAGCTGCGCGCCTTCTACGACTACCACTCCATGCAGATGGAGCCGTGGGACGGCCCCGCCGCCCTCATCTTCACCGACGGCACCCTCGTCGGCGCGACCCTCGACCGCAACGGCCTCCGCCCCGGCCGCTGGACCGAGACGACCGACGGCCTCGTCGTCATCGGCAGCGAGACCGGCGTCCTGGACTTCGCCCCGGAGCGCATCAAGCGCCGCGGTCGCCTGCGTCCCGGCCGCATGTTCCTCGTCGACACGGCCGAACGGCGCATCGTCGAGGACGAGGAGATCAAGGCGCAGCTGGCTTCCGCGGAGCCGTGGCAGGAATGGCTGGACGCCGGGCGGGTGCGCCTGAAGGACCTGCCCGAGCGGGAGCACATCGTGCATCCCATCGCGTCGATCACGCGCCGCCAGCGGACCTTCGGCTACACGGAGGAGGAGGTGCGGATCCTGCTGACCCCGATGGGGCAGACCGGCGCCGAGCCCCTCGGCGCCATGGGGTCGGACACGCCCATCGCGGTGCTCAGCGAGCGCCCCCGTCTGCTCTTCGACTACTTCACGCAGCAGTTCGCGCAGGTCACGAACCCGCCGCTGGACTCCATCCGCGAAGAGGTCGTCACCTCGCTCTCGCACGGCATCGGCCCGGAGCGGAACCTGCTGTCCTGGGGACCGGAGCACACCCGCGTCATCACGCTGGACTTCCCGGTCATCGACAACGACGAGCTCGCGAAGCTCCAGAACATCGACAAGGCCCTCCCCGGGCGCCGGTCGGTGACGATCCGCGGGCTGTACCACTTCGACCAGGGCCCCGGCGCCATGGAGGCGCGCCTGGAGGCCATGTGCGCCGAAGTGGATGCCGCGATCGCCGACGGCGTCGAGTTCATCATCCTGAGCGACCGCGACTCGAACAAGGACCTCGTCCCCATCCCGTCGCTGCTCATGCTCTCCGCCATCCACCACCACCTCATCCGGCAGGAGAACCGGATGAAAGTCGGTCTCGTGGTCGAGGCGGGCGATGTCCGCGAGGTCCATCACGTCGCGACGCTCATCGGCTACGGCGCCTCCGCGGTGAACCCGTACCTCGCGATGGAGACCGTCGAATACCTCGTGCGCGCCGGTTTCATCACGAACGTCACCCCCGAGAAGGCGGTGCGGAACCTCATCTACGCCCTCGGCAAGGGCGTGCTGAAGATCATGTCGAAGATGGGCATCTCCACGGTGTCCTCGTACGCCGGCGCCCAGGTCTTCGAGGCCGTGGGCCTGTCGCACGAGTTCGTCGACAAGTACTTCACCGGCACCGAGACCAAGCTGGGGGGCGTGGGGATCACCGAGATCTCCGCGGAGAACCAGGCCCGGCACGACTACGCGTACCCGGAGGACGAGGCGGCCCGCGCCCACGAGCGCCTCTGGACCGGCGGCGAGTACCAGTGGCGCCGCGACGGCTCCCCGCACCTGTTCAACCCCGACACCGTGTTCCGGCTGCAGCACTCCACCCGCACGCGCCGGTACGACATCTTCCGCGAGTACACGAAGCTCGTCGACGACCAGGCGAAGGAGCTGAAGACCCTCCGCGGGATGTTCGCCCTCCGCACCGGTCAGCGCCCGCCCGTGCCGATCGACGAGGTCGAGCCGGTCTCCTCGATCGTGAAGCGGTTCTCCACCGGCGCGATGAGCTACGGCTCCATCTCGAAGGAAGCCCACGAGACGCTTGCGATCGCGATGAACAGCATCGGCGCGAAGTCGAACACGGGAGAGGGCGGCGAGGACACCGACCGCCTGCTCGACCCGCAGCGCCGCAGTGCGATCAAGCAGGTGGCGTCCGGCCGGTTCGGCGTCACGAGCATGTACCTCACGCACGCCGACGACATCCAGATCAAGCTCGCGCAGGGCGCCAAGCCCGGCGAGGGCGGTCAGCTCCCGCCCGCGAAGGTGTACCCGTGGATCGCGCGCACCCGCGGCGGCACGCCCGGCGTCGGACTCATCTCCCCGCCGCCGCACCACGACATCTACTCGATCGAAGACCTCAAGCAGCTCATCTTCGACCTCAAGCGTGCCAACCCCGGCGCGCGGGTGCACGTCAAGCTCGTCAGCCAGTCCGGCATCGGCGCGGTCGCCGCGGGTACCGCGAAGGCCCTCGCCGACGTCATCCTGGTCTCCGGCCACGACGGCGGCACGGGGGCGAGCCCGCTGAACTCCCTCAAGCACGCCGGCACGCCGTGGGAGCTGGGCCTCGCCGAGACGCAGCAGACGCTCATGCTCAACGACATGCGCGACCGCGTCGTGGTGCAGGCCGACGGCCAGCTCAAGACCGGCCGCGACGTCATCATCGCGGCGCTGCTGGGCGCCGAGGAGTTCGGCTTCGCGACGACGGCGCTCGTCGTCGAAGGCTGCATCATGATGCGCGTCTGCCACCTGGACACTTGCCCCGTGGGCGTCGCGACCCAGAACCCCGTGCTGCGGGAGCGCTTCTCCGGCAAGCCCGAGTTCGTCGTGAACTTCATGGAGTTCATCGCCCAGGAGGTGCGCGAGTACCTCGCCGAGCTGGGCTTCCGCTCCCTCGACGAGGCCGTCGGCCACAACGAGCTGCTGGATGTCAACGGCGCGGTCGAGCACTGGAAGGCCAACGGCCTGGACCTGACCCCCATCCTCGAAGGCCCCGCCTTCGCGGCGGACGTGCCGCGGCGCAACGCCCGGCCGCAGGATCACGAGCTCGAGGACCACTTCGACGTGCAGCTCATCGAGCGCGCGCAGGACGTCCTCGCCCACGGCGGTCACATCTCCATCGACCTGCCGGTCCGCAACACCGCCCGCGCCGTCGGGACGATGCTCGGACACCACGTCACCCGCGCGCACGGCGCGAACGGCCTGCCGTCCGGGTCGATCGAGATCAACCTCACGGGTTCGGCCGGGCAGTCCTTCGGCGCGTTCCTCCCGGCCGGCATCACGCTGCGTCTGGAGGGCGACTCCAACGACTACGTCGGCAAGGGCCTCTCCGGCGGGCAGATCGTCGTCCGCCCGCCGCGCGCCGCGACCTTCGACGCGTCGCAGAACGTCATCGCCGGCAACGTCATCGGCTACGGCGCGACGCAGGGCACGATGTTCCTCCGCGGCGTCGTGGGGGAGCGGTTCTTCGTCCGCAACTCGGGTGCGACCGCGGTCGTCGAGGGGGTCGGCGACCACGCCCTGGAGTACATGACCGGGGGCCTCGCCGTCATCCTCGGCGCCACGGGACGCAACCTCGGCGCCGGCATGTCCGGCGGCTCGGCGTACGTCTACAAGCTCGACCGGGCGCTGGTGAACCGCGAGGCGATCGCGAACGGCGAGCTGGAGCTGCTCGACCTCGGCGCGGGCGATTCGGAGATCCTCCGTGACCTGCTCGTGCAGCACGTGGCCGAGACGGATTCCGCTCTCGCCGCCGCGCTCCTGGACGACTTCGACGCCGAGGTGTCGAACTTCGTCCGCATCCTGCCGCGCGACTACGCCGCGGTTCTGCAGACCCGCCAGGAGGCGGCCGCCGAGGGGCTGGACCCCGACGGCGACGTCGTCTGGACCCGCATCCTGGAGGTGACCGGTGGCTGACCCCAAAGGTTTTCTGAAAGTCACCGAGCGCGAGCTGCCCGCGCGTCGGCCCATCCCTGTCCGCATCATGGACTGGAAAGAGGTCTACGAGCCCGGCGACTCCGCCGTGCTGCGCCGCCAGGCGGGCCGCTGCATGGACTGCGGCATCCCGTTCTGCCACAAGGGATGCCCGCTGGGCAACCTCATCCCGGAGTGGAACGACCTGATGTGGCGGGGCGAGGGCCGTTCGGCCATCGAGCGCCTGCACGCGACGAACAACTTCCCGGAGTTCACCGGACGGCTGTGCCCCGCGCCGTGCGAGAGCTCGTGCGTCCTGGGCATCAACCAGCCCGCCGTCACCATCAAGCAGGTCGAGGTCTCGATCATCGACGACGCGTTCGCGAACGGCTGGGTCGAACCCGAGCCGCCCGCACGCCTCACCGGCAAGACCGTCGCCGTCGTGGGCTCCGGCCCCGCGGGGCTCGCTGCCGCCCAGCAGCTGACCCGCGCCGGGCACACCGTCGCGGTGTACGAGCGCGACGACCGCATCGGCGGGCTGCTGCGCTACGGCATCCCCGACTTCAAGATGGAGAAGCGCCACCTCGAGTCGCGTCTCCGGCAGATGCAGATGGAGGGCACCCGGTTCCGCGCCGGCGTCGAGATCGGCACCGACCTGTCCTGGAGCGACCTGCGCGCCCGGTACGACGCGGTCGTCGTCGCGACCGGTGCCACCGTGCCGCGCGACCTGCCCATCCCGGGCCGCGACCTCGCCGGCGTGCACTTCGCGATGGAGTACCTCGTCGAGTCCAACAAGGTCGTCGCCGGCGACCAGGTCGCCAACCAGATCCACGCCGAGGGCAAGCACGTCATCGTCATCGGCGGCGGCGACACCGGCGCCGACTGCATCGGCACGGCGCACCGCCAGGGCGCGCTGAGCGTGACGAACCTCGCGATCGGCAAGGAGCCGCCGGCCTCCCGCCCCGACCACCAGCCGTGGCCGATGACGCCGACGATCTTCGAGATGCAGTCCGCGCACGAGGAGGGCGGAGAGCGCACGTTCCTCGCCTCCACCGTCGAGTTCCTCGCGAACGACGCCGGCGAGGTCCGGGCGCTCCGGGTGGCCGAGACGGAGTACCGCGACGGCACACGCGTGCCCAAGAGCGGGACCGAGCGGGAGATCCCCGCCGACCTCGTCCTCATCGCCATGGGGTTCACCGGGCCGGAGCGCACCGCGCTCGAGCACCAGCTGGGCGCCGTCTTCACGGGCCGCGGCAATGTGGAGCGCACCGACGACTACCAGACCACCGCTCCCGGCGTCTTCGTCGCCGGTGACGCGGGCCGCGGACAGTCCCTCATCGTCTGGGCGATCGCCGAGGGCCGCGCGGCGGCTGCGGCAGTGGACGAGTACCTTATGGGAGGAACGAATCTTCCCGCCCCCGTCCGACCGCGCGATGTCGCGATCGGGTTGCAGTCCGCCTGAAGCGTAGGCTGTAAGGAACGCTAACAAAACCCGAAGACCGGAGTCAGTACGTGAGACGCGCCAAGATCGTCGCCACCCTGGGACCCGCCACATCCTCGTATGAGAGCCTTCGCGCGATCATCGACGCCGGTGTGGACGTGACCCGATTCAACCTGAGCCACGGGGACTACAGCGAGCATGAGACCCGGCTCGCCAACGTCCGGAAGGCCGCGGACGACGCGGGCCGCACCGTCGCCATCCTGGTGGACCTCCAGGGCCCCAAGATCCGCCTCGGCAAGTTCAAGGACGGCCCCCACGACCTCGCCGTCGGCGACGTGTTCAAGATCACGACCGAGGACATCGAAGGCACCAAGGAGATCGTCTCGACGACCTTCAAGGGGCTTCCCGAAGACGTCACCCCGGGCGACTTCCTGCTGATCGACGACGGCAAGGTGCGCGTCCAGGTCACCGCCGTCGACGGCCCCGTCGTCACGACGGAGGTCATCGTCGCGGGCCCCGTGTCGAACAACAAGGGCATCAACCTGCCCGGCGTCGCGGTCAACGTCCCCGCCCTCTCCGACAAGGACGAGGCGGATCTGCGCTGGGGTCTCCGCGCCGGCGCGGACATCATCGCGCTGTCGTTCGTGCGCAACGCCGCCGACGTGCAGCGCGTGCACGAGATCATGGCGGAGGAGGGTCGCAAGATCCCCGTGATCGCCAAGATCGAGAAGCCGCAGGCCGTCGAGAACCTCGAGGAGATCATCGACGCGTTCGACGGCATCATGGTCGCCCGCGGCGACCTCGGCGTCGAGCTTCCCCTCGAGGCCGTCCCGATCGTGCAGAAGCGGGCCGTCGAGCTCTGCCGGCGCATGGCCAAGCCCGTCATCGTCGCGACGCAGATGCTCGAGTCGATGATCGAGAACCCCGTCCCCACCCGCGCCGAGACGAGCGACGTCGCCAACGCCGTCCTCGACGGCGCGGACGCCGTGATGCTCTCCGGCGAGACGAGCGTCGGCAAGTACCCCGTCGTCGTCGTCGAGACGATGGCGCGCATCATCGCCTCGACCGAGGACCACGGCCTGGAGCGCATCGCGCCGTTCACGACCAAGCCCCGCACGCAGGGCGGCATCATCACGCTCGCCGCGGAGGAGGTCGCCAAGTTCGTCGAGGCGAAGTACATCTGCATCTTCACCGAGTCCGGCGACACCGCGCGGCGCATGTCGCGTCTGCGTCCCATGATCCCGATGATGGCGTTCGCCGCCGACCCCGCGATCCGCCGCCGCATGGCGCTGACGTGGGGCGTGCAGTCGACCCTCGTCGAGCACGTGGCCCACACCGACCTGATGTTCCTGCAGGTGGACGACTTCTTCCTGAAGAACGGGCTGGCCACGGAAGGCGACGTCGTCGTGGTGATCTCCGGTTCGCCTCCCGGAATCATCGGCTCGACCAACGACATCCGCATCCACCGGATCGGCGACGCCGTGCACGGCAAGGCCCCGATCTACCAGGCCGGCAAGTAACCCGGACCGCGGACACGAAGAGCGGATGCCACACGGCATCCGCTCTTCGTCGTTCCCGGGTGATGGCGGTGGTCACCAGCCGCGGTGGTCGATGCACGCCGCCCGGCCGTGGTTCTTCCCGAAGCCGGAGACGGCGCTGACCTTCCACACCTCCCCGTTCAGTGTCGTGACGTACGCGGTGCCTCCCTGGAACGCCACGGAGGTCGGCAGATCCAGGTCGCCCGCGACGACCCGGAACGCGCCGTCGCGCGTGACGGCGAGGAGCTCTCCGCTGTCCGGCAGTGCCGGCGCGCCGGGGTCCACCTGACCGGGGGAGTCACCCTGCGACAACGCGTACAGTCCGCAGGGACCGAACTCGACGTCGACGAGCAGGCTCGCTCCGGATGCCACGACACGCGGCTCCGGGTTCCTCAGCCCGAACGTGACCACCCGCCCCGTCTCCGGCAAGTGCGGCACCGGGCCCGCTTCGGCCATGTACACGCGCGGCCCGCGGACGGCGAGCCCCGTCGGCACGATGTTGCCGAACTGCGCGGCCTCGCTGACGACACCCCCGCTCGTCACCTCCAGGAGGCGGTTGTGGTGCCCGTCCGTCACGAGGAAACCGCCCCGGACGGGCTCCATGGCGAAGAGGACTCCGCGGGTGAGGAAGAACTCGATGTCCGGGGGCGGCGGGTTCTGCAGCGACCAGTCGCCGATGTCGGCGACGACGGTGAAGCTGCTCGGACCGTCGACGCGGTAGATCCCGTCGACGTCGTTGCGTGTGCTGCCGGGGACGTCGTCGCCGACGTTGGCGACGAGCACGTACGCGGTGCGACCGACGAAGGCCACGTCGATGGGCCCGCCGATCGGGATGATCGCCCTCGGCAGACCGGTCACGAAGGGGGTCTTCGCACCCGTCCGCGTGTCGACGCGGGTGACCTGCCCGATCTTCCCCTCGACGACGTAGAGGGCGCCGTCCGGGCCGATGGTGCTGCCGCTGGCCTGCTGCAGCCCCGAAGCGAGGAGCGCTGCCGCGGGCGGCGCGGCACCACCGCCATGCCCGTGGTCGTTCGTCTGCGCGATCGCGTTCGCCGCGGCGGGGGCCAGCAGCGATGAGAGCACGAGCGTCGCGACGGCGGCGCCTGAGCGCAGCGTGTCCTTGATCTTCATGGGGGTTCCTCCGGTCGACTTCTGTCGGTACCGGTCGTTCGCCATGCTTCGCTCGTACGGCCGGCGTTGATGCGCCGCCCATGACGGTGAGAACACCGCTGCATGCTCCATCGTCCGCGCGGCTGGGGCACACCTTCCTCCCTCCGCGGGGCGCGGTCAAGACGGGAAGACGATCCGGCCGTGCGGAGGAGGAGACACGAAGAGCGGATGCCGCACGGCATCCGCTCTTCGTCGTTCCCGGGTGCCGGTGGTGGGAGTCGAACCCACACGTCCGAAGACAACCGAGTTTGAGTCGGTCGCGTCTGCCATTCCGCCACACCGGCGCACGCCGGAATCGACCATACCGCAGGAACGAGTGCGCGCTGGGCTCTAAGATGGACGAGTGAGTGAGCAGGAACAGACCACGGCGTCCACGTCATCCGCCCCCCGACGCGTCGTCGTCGCCGAGGACGAATCGCTGATCCGGCTCGACATCGTCGAGATCCTCCGCGACAACGGCTTCGACGTCGTCGGCGAGGCCGGAGACGGCGAGACGGCCGTCCAGCTCGCGACCGAGCTGCGCCCCGACCTCGTCATCATGGACGTGAAGATGCCCGTCCTCGACGGCATCAGCGCCGCCGAGAAGCTCAGCAAGAGCCACATCGCGCCCGTCGTGCTGCTGACCGCGTTCAGCCAGAAGGAGCTCGTCGAGCGCGCCACGGAAGCCGGCGCCCTCGCGTACGTCGTGAAGCCGTTCACGCCCAACGACCTGCTCCCCGCGATCGAGATCGCGCTGGCCCGCTACGAGCAGATCATCACGCTCGAGGCCGAGGTCGCCGACATGGTCGAGCGCTTCGAGACCCGCAAGCTCGTCGACCGCGCGAAGGGCCTCCTGAACGAGAAGATGGGCCTGTCGGAGCCGGAGGCGTTCCGCTGGATCCAGAAGGCGTCGATGGACCGCCGCCTCACGATGCAGGACGTCGCGAAGGCCATCATCGAGCAGCTCTCGCCCAAGAAGGCCTGACCGCCGCCGGATGCCGCGGCTCAGCGGGCCGGCTGGTCCTTGATCATGTTCGTGATGCGGATGGTGGAGCATCGCCGCCCCTGATCGTCGGTCACGACGATCTCGTGCACCGTGATGCTGCGGCCCAGGTGGATCGGCGTGCAGACGCCCGTGACGACGCCGCTCGTCGCTGACCGGGTGTGCGTCGCGTTGATGTCGACGCCGACCGCGAGGCGGCCGGGACCGGCGTGCAGGTTCGCCGCCATGGATCCGAGGGACTCGCCGAGCACCACGTAGGCGCCGCCGTGCATGAGCCCCACGGGCTGGGTGTTCCCCTCGACTGGCATGGTCGCGGCGGAGCGCTCCACCGTGAACTCGGTGATCCGCATCCCCATCTTGTCGGCGAGGGCTCCGAGCCCGCGGCGCTGCGCCCACTCGAGTCCGTCGACGGATGCAGGGGTGGTGTCAGAGGTCATCGTTCGCCTTCGCACGGGGCCGGATCGGGTGTCGCCGCCGCTGGCTAGGCTTGCAGGGTGACGGACTCCGCAAAGCCTACCCTTCTCGTCGTCGACGGCCATTCGCTGGCCTACCGTGCGTTCTTCGCCCTCCCGGTCGACAACTTCTCCACGAAGGACGGGCAGCACACCAACGGCATCTACGGCTTCCTGTCGATGTTCGTGAACCTCGTGAAGGCCGAGAAGCCCACCCATCTCGCCGTCGCGTTCGACACGTCGCGGCAGTCGTTCCGCACCCGCGAGTACGCGGAGTACAAGGCGAACCGGTCCGAGTCGCCGGCGGAGTTCAAGGGCCAGATCCCGCTCCTGCAGGAGTGCCTGCAGGCCATGAACGTGCGCGTCCTGACGAAGGAGGACGTCGAGGCCGACGACATCCTCGCTACCCTCGCGACCCAGGGCGCCGCGCTCGGCTATGACGTCCTGGTGTGCTCCGGCGACCGCGACACCATCCAGCTCGTCACCGACGACGTGACGCTGCTGTACCCCAACGTGCAGGGCGTCTCGCAGCTCAAGCGCTACACGCCCGACGCCGTCGTGGAGAAGTACGGACTGCCGCCGGAGAAGTACCCCGACATCGCCGCGCTCGTGGGTGAGACCAGCGACAACCTGCCGGGCGTGCCGAAGGTCGGCGAGAAGACCGCCGTGAAGTGGCTCACCCAGTACGGGTCGCTCGACGAGCTCCTCACGCGTGCCGACGAGATCAAGGGCGTCGTGGGCGGCAACCTCCGCGAGCACATCGACGGGGTGCGCCGCAACCGCGCACTGAACACCCTCCTGCGCGACGTCGAGCTGGAGGTGGGGCCCGCCGACCTCGAGGTGCAGCCGATCGACCCGGAGGCCGTGCGCGACATCTTCTCGCGCCTGGAGTTCCGCACCCTCCTGCCGCGCGTCTTCGACGCGATGGGCGCCGACCCGGCGGAGACCCCCGCCCGCCCGGGGGCCACGGCGCCCACCGCGACGGAGCCCGACCCCGCCCAGCTCGCCGCCTGGGTCGCCGCCGCCGGCGGGGAGGTGGGCGTGACGCTCGTCCTGCAGGGCGGCCTCCCCGTCCGGATCGGCCTGGCGACCGCCACCGCCGCCGTCGAGACCGCCTGGACCGAGGAGGCCGCCGCCGCCCTCCGCCCCTGGCTGGAGGGGGACGCCCCCAAGGTCCTCACCGACGCGAAGCCGCAGGTGAAGGCGCTGCGCCGCGCCGGCGCCCACCTGGGCGGGCTCGCCTTCGACACCCTGCTGGCGGGCTGGCTCCTGCGTCCGAGCCTCCCGGACAAGAACCTCGCCGACCTCGTCGGCCGCTACCTCGACGAGACACTGCCCGAGGCCGATCCGACGCAGCTCGTGCCCGAGACCGAGGGCGCGACCCCCGGGCAGCTGTCGTGGTACACCCTGCGCGTCGCCGCGGCGCTGCGCGCCGAGCTGCCGGAGAGCGTGGCCGGTGTCCTCGCCGACATCGAGCTGCCGACCCTCGACACCCTCGCCGACATGGAGCTCGCCGGCGTCGCCGTGTCGCACGAGAAGCTCTCGACCTTCTCCGCAGAGCTCGCCGCGCGCGCCGACGCGATCGCCCAGCAGGCCTACGCGACGATCGAGCGGGAGGTGAACCTCGGCTCGCCCAAGCAGCTGCAGGAGGTGCTCTTCGACCAGCTCCAGCTGCCGAAGACCCGCAAGACGAAGACGGGGTACTCTACGGATGCCGCCGTCCTCGCCGATCTGCAGGAGACGAACCCGCACCCGTTCCTCGACCTCCTCCTGCAGCACCGCGAGGCGATGAAGCTGCGGCAGATCATCGAATCCCTCGACGTCGCGATCGCCGCCGACGGGCGCATCCGCACGACCTACCTGCAGACCGGGAGCCAGACCGGACGGCTGTCGAGCACCGACCCCAATCTGCAGAACATCCCGATCCGCAACGAGGAGTCCAGCCGCATCCGCGCCGCCTTCGAGGTCGGCGCGGGCTACGAGACGCTGCTGACCGCCGACTACTCGCAGATCGAGATGCGGATCATGGCGCACCTGTCCGGCGACCCGGGGCTCGTCGAGGCGTTCAACTCCGGCGAGGACCTGCACCGCTTCGTCGGCGCCCGCGTGTTCGGCGTCGAGCCGGCCGATGTCACCGCCGCGATGCGCACGAAGGTGAAGGCCATGTCGTACGGCCTCGTGTACGGGCTGTCCGCGTTCGGACTCTCCAAGCAGCTGCGCATCGAGCAGACCGAGGCCAAGCAGCTCATGATGGAGTACTTCGCCCGCTTCGGCGCGGTGCGCGACTACCTGCGCTCCTCCGTCGAGCAGGCTCGCATCGACGGCTTCACGGAGACGATCTTCGGCCGCCGCCGCCCGTTCCCCGACCTGTCCAGCCCCAACCGCGTCCTCCGCGAGAACGCCGAGCGCGCCGCGCTCAACGCCCCGATCCAGGGCAGTGCCGCCGACATCATGAAGATCGCGCTGTTCCGCATCCACGGGGAGTTCGCCGCGGAGCAGCTCGCATCGCGCGTCCTGCTGCAGATCCACGACGAGCTCGTCGTCGAGGTCGCCCCGGGGGAGTGGGATGCCGTGGAGCGCATCGTCCGCTCCCGCATGGGCGACGCCGCCGAGCTGACGGTGCCGCTGGACGTGCAGATCGGACGCGGCGCCGACTGGAACGAAGCCGGTCACTGATCCGGCGGCCCGCGTCGGTTTAGGCTCGGAGGATGACTGACGCACAGCGCACCCCCACGCCGATCGACCAGATCGCCGACGGCTGGGTCGACACCCTCGCCGAACTCTCCCCGGGCCTTGCGACCTACATCGGCCGGTCCGAGTACAACGATCGTCTCGACGACCTGTCCCCGGCCGGGACGGAACGCGCGCACGCCGCGGCGAAGGCGGCGCTCGCGGCGCTGGAGGCGGCCGAGCCCGTCGACCAGGTCGACGCCGTCACGAAGGCCGACCTCCGCGGCGACCTGTCGCTGCACCTCGAGCTGCACGACGCCGGCGCGCACCTGCGCGACCTGAACGTCATCGCCTCGCCGGCTCAGGAGCTGCGGAACGTCTTCGATCTCATGCCCACGAGCACCGTGGACGACTGGTCGGTCGTGGCTACCCGCCTCGCCGCGGTCCCCGCCGCGATCGAGGGGTACGTGGAGACCCTCCGCCAGGGGATCGCACAGGGCATCGTTCCCGCGCGCCGTCAGGTGTCCGAGGTCGTAACCCAGATCGGCCGATACACCGCCGACCAGGGCTTCTTCGCCACCTTCGCCGCCGAAGCGGCACCCGAGGAGGGATCCCTCCCCGCCTCCCTCGTCCACGACCTGTCCGGCAACGCCGATGCGGCGCGCATCGCCTACAACGGTCTCGCCTCGTTCCTCTCCGAGGAGCTCGCCCCCGCCGCCGGGGAGCAGGATGCCGTGGGTCGCGAGCTGTACGCCCTGCACTCCCGCCGGTTCCTCGGCGCCACGATCGACCTCGACGAGACCTACGAGTGGGGGATCGAGGAGCTGTCGCGCATGGTCGCGGAGCAGGAGGCGATCGCGAAGGAGATCAAGCCCGGCGCGAGCGTCGAGGAGGCCGTCGCCTTCCTCGAGGCCGACGAGTCCCGCAAGCTCCGCGGCACCGACGCGCTGCAGAAGTGGATGCAGGAGACGAGCGACCGCGCCGTCGCCGAACTCGGCCGCACGCACTTCGACATCCCCGAGCCCATCAAGAAGCTCGAGTGCATGATCGCGCCCACGAACGAGGGCGGCATCTACTACACGGGGCCCACCGACGACTTCTCCCGTCCGGGCCGGATGTGGTGGTCGGTGCCGGAGGGCGTCGACACGTTCGACACCTGGCGGGAGCTCACGACCGTCTACCACGAGGGCGTTCCGGGTCACCACCTGCAGATCGCTCAGGCGGTGTACAACCGCGCGGAGCTCAACTCGTGGCGCCGGCTCCTCGCCGGCTCGAGCGGGCACGCGGAGGGCTGGGCGCTGTACGCGGAACGGCTCATGGAGCAGCTCGGCTACCTCGACGACCCCGCCGACCGCCTCGGCATGCTCGACGGCCAGCGCATGCGCGCCGCGCGCGTCGTGCTGGACATCGGCGTGCACCTGCAGAAGCCGAAGCTCGACGGTGACGGCGTGTGGGATGCCGACTACGCGCTCGCCTTCATGCGCCGGAACGTCAACATGTCGGACGAGTTCATCCAGTTCGAGGTGAACCGCTACCTCGGCTGGCCGGGGCAGGCGCCGTCGTACAAGGTGGGCCAGCGCATCTGGGAGCAGATCCGCGACGAGGCGCAGCAGCGCGCCGGCGACGCGTTCGACATCAAGAAGTTCCACATGCGCGCCCTGACCCTCGGCGGGGTGGGCCTCGACACCCTGCGGATGGCACTCGCGCAGGACTGAGCCCCCGGCACCGTCATTCGGCGCGGAGGTCGCGGGCCAGCAGCGCCACGACCTCCGCGTCGCGGGCCTGCCGGAAATCGTCGTAGTACTGGCCGACGGCCCAGAGGTGCTGCTGCGGATGCGGGCACACGTAGTCGTCGGCCAGCCCGGGCTCCGGGCGCCACGCGGCGGGTGCGACCGGCACCGCCAGGACGATCCGCGCGGCGCCGTGTGCGCGCAGCGAGCGGCAGGCGGCCGTCGCCGTGGCCCCCGTCGCGACTCCGTCGTCCACGACGATCACGGTCCGTCCCGCGGGGTCGCGCCCCGGCACGGTGTACAGCGCTTGACGGCGCCGCAGCTCGGCCCGCTCGTCCTGCTCGACGGCGGCGAGCTGCGCAGGCGTCGCCCAGTCGTCGGCATCCGGATGGACGACCCGGACGCCGTCGGCGATCGCCCCCACGGCGAACTCCGCGTGTCGCGGTGCGCCGAGCTTGCGGACCGCGACGGCCGTGAGCGGGAGACCGAGAACCCGCGCCACCTCCGCCGCCACGACCACGCCGCCGCGCGGCAGGCCGACGACGAGGGCGTCGCCGCCCCGCCAGGCGTCCAGTGCACGGGCGAGGTCGCGGCCCGCCGCGGCGCGATCCTCGAAGAGGGCCATGAGCCCACCGTACGCTGGGGACGGCGCGGGTGGAATGCCCCGGATCTCCGCGGGGAATGCCCGCCCGACGCGCCGAGTTCCATTCATCAGTATGGAAAGGGACGGATCATGACGGTACAGCTGGGCCTCGACACTTTCGGCGACATCACCCTGGACGCGGAGGGTCGGCGCGTCAGCGACGCGCAGACGATCCGGCACGTCGTGGAGCAGGCGGTCCTCGCCGACGAGGTCGGCGTGCACTTCTTCGGCGTGGGGGAGCACCACCGGCCGGACTTCGCGATCTCGAGCCCCGAGATCGTCCTCGCCGCCGCCGCGGCGCGCACCTCCCGCATCCGGCTCGGCACGGCCGTCACGGTCCTCTCCAGCGACGACCCGGTGCGCGTGTTCGAGCGGTTCGCGACGCTGGATGCCGTCTCGCACGGGCGCGCGGAGGTCATCCTCGGCCGGGGGTCGTTCATCGAGTCGTTCCCGCTCTTCGGCTACGACCTGCACGACTACGAGACGCTCTTCGAGGAGAAGCTCGACCTCTTCTCGCAGCTGCTCACCGAGAAGCCCGTCACGTGGCAGGGAACCATGCGCCCCTCGCTCGATGCGGCGGACGTGTACCCCAAGACCGAGCACGGTCTGACGGCCTGGGTCGGCGTCGGCGGAAGCCCGGAGTCCGTCGTCCGCACCGCGCGGTACGGGTACGGACTGATGCTCGCCATCATCGGCGGCCCCGCGGCGCGGTTCCGGCCGTTCGTCGACCTGTACCACCGCTCCCTCGCCGGCTTCGGCCGGGGGACACTCCCCATCGGCATCCACTCGCCCGGGCACATCGCCGACACCGACCAGCAGGCGTGGGAGGAGGCGTATCCCGGTGTGCAGGCCATGAACGACACGATCGGGCGCGAGCGCGGCTGGCCGCCGTACAACCGGCTGCGCTTCCAGCACGACGTCGGGCCGGAGGGCGCGCTGTACGTCGGTTCGCCGGAGACCGTCGCCCGGAAGATCGCCGACACCGTCCGGACGCTCGGCGCGGACCGGTTCGACATGAAGTTCTCGACCGGCACGCTGGGGCACGAGCAGATGATGCGCTCCATCGAGCTCTACGGCACCCGGGTGGCCCCGCTCGTGCAGGACATGCTCGCGTCGCGGTGACGGCGGAGCCCCGGCATCCGTAGCATTCAAGGATGACCGATGTGACGACACCGACGGTGGCGGCGCGCCTGGACGCCCTGCCGTTCACGCGCGGGCACGCCCGCATCCTCGGCGGCTCCGGCGTCGGGTGGGCGCTGGATGCCATGGATGTGGGCCTCATCTCCTTCATCATCACCGTGCTCGTCAGCGAGTGGTCGCTGACGGGGGAGCAGGCCTCCTGGATCGCCTCGGCGGGCTTCGTCGGCATGGCGGTGGGCGCGACCCTCGGCGGGCTCCTCGCCGACCGTCTCGGCCGCCGCTCGGTGTTCGCGATCACGCTGCTCGTCTACGGCGTCGCGACCGGGGCGAGCGCCCTGGTCGGAGGCCTCACGCTGCTGCTCGTCCTCCGATTCTTCGTGGGCCTCGGGCTCGGCGCCGAACTGCCGGTGGCGAGCACGTACGTCAGCGAGTTCGCCCCGGCGCGCATGCGCGGCCGCCTCATCGTCATCCTGGAGGCGTTCTGGGCCGTCGGCTGGACGGCTGCCGCGCTCATCGGCTTCTTCGTCATCCCGAACGTCGCGGAGGGCTGGCGGTGGGCGTTCGCGATCGGGGCGATCCCCGCCGTCTATGCGCTCGTCATCCGGTGGGGGCTGCCGGAGTCGGCGCGCTGGCTGGAGCGGCAGGGCCGCCACAGCGAGGCGGAGGCCATCGTCGCCCGCCTCGAGGCGTCGCCCGCGCTCGCCTCGTCGCAGCGGCGCCGCGGCGAACCGGTCCTCGTGCCCACCCCCCTCGCGGGCCCGGCCGCCACGACGGCGGGGGAGCGCCTGCGGGCCCTGTGGGCCGCGGAGTTCTCCGTCCGGACGGCGTGCCTCTGGCTCGTGTGGTTCTGCGTCAACTTCGCCTACTACGGCGCGTTCATCTGGATCCCCACCCTGCTGTTCTCGCAGGGCTACGACCTCGTGAAGTCGTTCGGCTTCACCCTCATCATCACCCTCGCCCAGCTGCCCGGGTACGCCGTCGCCGCCTGGCTCATCGAGGTGTGGGGGCGGCGCCTCACGCTGTCGGTGTTCCTCGCCGGATCGGCCGTCTCGGCGGTGCTGTTCGGACAGGCCGGCACCGAGGGGCTCATCATCGCGACGGGGATGGCGCTGTCGTTCTTCAACCTCGGCGCGTGGGGCGCGCTCTACGCCGTCACCCCGGAGATGTACCCGACCTCGCTGCGCGGCACGGGCTCGGGCTGGGCGGCGGGCGTCGGACGGATCGCGTCGATCCTCGCGCCGCTGAGCGTCCCGCCGCTCCTCGCCCTGGGGGGAGTGCCGGTCCTGTTCGTCGTGTTCGCGGTCTTCTTCCTCGTGGCCGCGGGCGCCGCGTGGGGACTCGTCGACAAGAGAGGGCAGACGCTCGATGACCGGTGAGGCGGGGGAGGTGCGTTTCGCCGCGATCGGCGACTCCTTCACGGAAGGCGTCGGGGACGAGCTGCCGGACGGCACCGTGCGCGGCTGGGCGGACCTCGTCGCGCAGGGCTGGGCGCGGTCGCGCGGCGCCGACATCGCCTACGCCAACTTCGCGATCCGGGGCAAGCTCGTCTGGCCGATCGTGCACCAGCAGCTCGAGGCGGCGCTGGCACTGGGTCCCACCCACCTGTCCTTCAACGGCGGGGGCAACGACATGCTGCGCCCGCGCACCTCGATCACGCACATCGCGGATGCGTTCAGCCACGTCCTCCGCCGCTGCGACGAGGAGGGCGTGACCCTCATCCTGCTGTCCGGGGCCAACCCGTCGGCGCAGCTGCCCATGGGCCGGCTCATCCAGCGGCGCGGCGACCTCATGTCGACCGCGGTGATCGAGCGGATGGGCGGTCGGGGCGACGTCGTGCAGGCGCTGAACTGGCCGGATGCCGAGCTGTCGCGGCCCGCGTACTGGTCGGAGGACCGGCTGCACATGAATGCGCGCGGCCACCACCGGGTCGCCGCCCGCGTGCTCACCGCCCTCGGGCAGAGCGTGCCCGAGGGGTGGTGGTCGCTCCCGGAGCTGCCGGATGCCGTGCGCCTGCGCCGCGCCGAGTACATGCGCGATCACCTCGGCCCCTGGGTGCGGCGGCGACTCACCGGTACGTCCTCCGGCGATGGGCGGGAGCCGAAGTACGGCATCTGGACGACGGTTGCGGCACCGGTCTGAAGCACAACGGCCGCGGCGCTGTCAAGGGGAGGCGCGCCGGCGGAGGGATCGGTCATGATGTCAGGACGACCGACCCACAAGGAGTCAAAATGAGCATCGGAGCAGGAATCGCGCTCTTCGTCATCGGAGCGATCCTCGTCTACGCCGTGAACGTCGATGTGGAGTTCGTCAACCTCGACATGATCGGCTACATCCTGATGGGCGCGGGCGCACTCATCTTCATCATCGGTATCGTCATGATGCTGCGTCGCCGCCAGACGGAGTCCGTCACCCGGACGGTCGACCCCGTGGCCGGCGAGCGCGTCACGCGCAACTCCACGAGCACCTCGGGGGACCCCACCGTCTGAACCCCTCCCACCCCCGGCGGATCAGCCGCGCTCGCGTCTTCGCGGGCGCGGCTTGTCCATTCCTATGTGCACGCGGGTCTTGCGGCGCTCGACGACGATGAACGCGCCGCCCAGCAGCCACAGCGGCACCTGGGTGAGGAACGCGAGCCGGAAGGCGTCGAGCGTGTACGTGTCGGGGGTCCCGGCGCCCTGGAGATCCATCGCGAGCCCGATCATGAAGATCGCGATGAGGGCGGCCAGGAATCCGCCCGCGTTGGTGACACCGGTGGCCGTGCTGAGCCGATGGGCCGGGTTGTGCGTGCGCGCGTGGTCGAACGCGATCATCGACGCCGGCCCGCCCATCGCCAGGGCGAACGCGAGGGTGTACAGGAGCCACAGCGGCGCCGGGCCGGGCCAGAGGATCACCGTGAGCCACACCACCATCTGCACCGCGACGGCGGGCAGCACGAGCGCGCGGGAGCGCATGTTCGGGATGCGGCGGGACAGCTCGCCCATGATGGGCCCCAGGGCCATCCCGATGAAGACGTAGACCGACGTGATGCCCGCGGCCTGCCCGAGGCTCAGCCCTTCGCCGGCGGTGAGGAACGGCATCCCCCACAGCAGGATGAAGGCGGTGCCGGCGAACGGGGTCGTGAAATGCGACCAGAACGCCAGGCGGGTGCCCGGGTGGGCCCAGGCGGCACGGATGCCCACCCCGGTGTCGACCGAGGACCGCACGACGCGGACGGCACCGGTGTCGGTGTCGACGGAGACGTCCGCGGCGACCTCCGGCGGGTGGTTCCGGATGATCGCGAAGACGAGCACGGCGAACAGGACGCCGAGCCCCCCGACGCTGCCGAATGCGATCGTCCAGGTCGTGGCGTGCAGGAGCGCCGCGAGCGGCAGGACGGCGATGAGCTGGCCTGCCTGCCCGACGATGCCGGTCAGCTGCACCATGACGGGCGCGCGCTGGGCCGGGAACCACGTCGCGATGAGACGGAGCACGCCCGGGAAGACCGCGGCGTCGCCGGCCCCGACGAGCACGCGCGCGACGAGGGCCACCCCGACGCTCTCCGACAGGGCCATCGTGAGCTGACCGGCCGCCATGAGCACCATCCCGATGGTCATGATCGGGCGCGCGCCGTAGCGGTCCAGCAGGACCCCGATCGGCAGCTGCATGCCGCCGTACATGGCCAGCTGGACGACGGCGAAGAGCGACAGGGTCGCCGCATCCGCGGAGAAGCGGTCGGCAGCGTCGACGCCGACTGCGGCGAGCGACGTGCGGTTCGTGACGGCCAGGACGTATCCCGCGACGCCGACGGTCCAGATGATCCAGGCCCGGAGGGACGACGCGGGGGAGGAGGTCACCCTCCCACGCTACCCGCCGGCGCTAGAGTGCCCGGATGGTCGACATCGAGATGGCGCGGATCGGCGCGGGGCGCGTCGAGCTCCACGACGCGCGGCGCCGGCTGCGTCGCACGGTGCAGCTCGCACCGTTCGAGATCGGCGTGTACCCGGTGACCGAGGCGCAGCTGGCCGAGGTCCTGGGGATCATGGCCGCGCATCCGCAGCGTCCGGCGGTGGAGGTCGCATGGCTGCGGGCCGTGCACTTCTGCAACGCCGCGTCGGAGTGGGAGGGCCTGGACCCGGTGTACGCGTTCGACGGGGAGGACGTGACCTGGCATGTCGATGCCGACGGCTACCGCCTGCCGACGGAGGCCGAGTGGGAGTTCGCGTGCCGCGCCGGCTCGACCGGCGCGCACTACGGGCCGCTGCGGGAGGTCGCGTGGACGAGCGCCGACGGCGTGGACGGGCCGAAGAACGTGGGCGGCAAGCTGCCCAACCTCAACGGCCTCTTCGACACGCTCGGGAACGTCTGGGAGTGGTGCTGGGACCTGCTGGACCCCGCCCGGTATCGCGACTACCGGGTCTTCCGCGGCGGCGGGTTCGCCGACGATGCCGCGAGCGTGCGCGCGTCGACGCGGCGCGGCGGTGCGCCGCGCATGCACCATGAGGATGTCGGGTTCCGCCTCGCCCGCGGCGGATTCGACACACCGGGCGCGGCGCAGGGGTGGTCCGCGGCGGACGATGCGGCGCGCGCAGACATCGACGGCCCGCTGCCGCCGGGGTGGACCCCGCTGCGGTGACCGATTCTCCGAGCGATGTCGATTCCGCTCCCGGCCATTCGACGTCATAGTGAGAGGGAGCCGACGGCATCCCCACACACCCAGGGAGAAGAGCACATGAAGCACATGCTGATCATGCGGGCCACCGCCGACGCGGTCGCGGCGTACGAGGAGATGGACTTCGAGACCGTCATCAACGCGATGGGCGCATACAACGAGGCCATGATGAAGGCGGGCGTCATGGTCGCCGGCGACGGCCTCGCGCCCGAGCCCGGCTACGTCGTCGACTTCTCCGCCGACCCGCCGCTGGTCACCGACGGCCCCTACGGCGAAGTGCACGAGCTGTTCAACGGCTTCTGGATCATCCAGACCGCCACCGCCGACGAGGCCGTCGAATGGGCCAAGCGCTGCCCGCTCGGACCGGGGTCGAAGCTGGAGGTGCGCCGCGTGACCGATGAGACCGACTTCGCGGATTACGCCGACAACGAGTTCGTGAAGAAGGAAGCCGGCTGGCGGGACGAGCTCGCGCAGCCATGACGCCGGCGGACGCCGCGCGCGCCGTCGACGCCGTCTGGCGCATCGAGGGCGCGCGCATCGTCGCGGCCCTCGCCCGCATGACGGGCGACCTCGGGTTCGCGGAGGACGTGGCCCAGGAGGCGGTGGCGGAGGCGCTCGCATCCTGGCCGGAGAACGGCATCCCCGCCAACACCGGCGCCTGGCTCACCGCGGTCGCGAAACGCCGGGTGATCGACGCCTGGCGGCGCCGGGAGCGCCTGGACAAGCGCCACCGCGCGATCGCGCACGACCTCGCGGAGGCCGTCGAGGACGAGTGGGAGCCCATCGACGACGACCTGCTGCGCCTCGTGTTCACCGCGTGTCACCCGGCGCTGTCGCGGGAATCGCAGGTCGCGCTGACCCTGCGGGTCGTCGGCGGGCTCACCACCGTCGAGATCGCGCGGATGCTGCTGGTCCCGGTCGCGACGGTCCAGGCGCGCATCACCCGGGCCAAGAAGACGCTCGCCGCGGCGCACGTGCCCTTCGAGACGCCCGACCCGTCGGAATGGCGGCAGCGACTCGATGGCGTGTTGAGCGTCGTGTACCTCGTGTTCACCGAGGGCTATTCCGCGACGGCGGGGGAGCGGTGGACCCGCCCCGACCTTGCGGACGAGGCCCTGCGCTTGGGGCGCGTGCTGGCGGGCCTGCTGCCGCGGGAGCCCGCGACGCACGCGCTCGTCGCGCTCATGGAGCTCCAGCGGTCGCGGTTCGCGGCACGGGAATCGCGGACCGGAGCCCCGATCCTGCTGGCAGACCAGGACCGGAGCCGATGGGACCAGGGTCAGATCGCGCGCGGACGCGCCGCCCTGCGCCGCGCCGACGCGGAGGCCGCGGCCCGCGGCCAGGGGAGAGGCGCCTACGCGCTGCAGGCTGCGATCGCGGAGTGCCACTGCGTCGCGCCCAGCGTCGAGCAGACCGATTGGGAGCGGATCGTGGTGCTCTACGAGGCGCTGGGCCGGATCGCGCCGAGTCCCGTCGTCGAGCTGAACCGGGCCGTCGCCGTCTCGATGGCCACGGGGCCGGCGACGGCGCTGGCGATCGTGGACGACCTCGCCGCGGCGGGGGAGCTGCGCGGGTCGCCGCTCCTGCCGAGCGTCCGCGGCGAGCTGCTGGCCCGGCTGGGACGCGCCGCCGAGGCGCGCGCGGAGTTCGAGGAGGCGGCATCCCGCACCGCGAGCGCGCCGCAGCGCGCGCTGCTGGAGGCGAAGGCGGCGGCTCTGGACTGACCCTCAGTCGGCGACGCGGGCGTACTGCGAGCCGGAGGCGGTGCGCTCCAGGAGCGCGTGGTCGACGAGATGGCGACGGAGCACGGCGACGTCGCCGCCGGGGGCGTAGCGCGCGAGGCGCTCGTTCACCTGCGTCTCGGTGAGCACTTCGCCGTGGCCGATGGCCCGGTCCGCGACCCAGCGCAGCAGGTCGCGACGCTCCGCCGCAGCCGCAGGGTAGCGGTCGATGCGGCCTGCGGCGTCGAGGAACCGGGTGATGTCGCCCTTGGCCGGACGCGGGCGTGGCGCGTCGCGGCGCCACACGTCGTTGCCCTGCGCGTCCGTGCCGGCGAGGGAGAACCCGGCGGCGCGCGCCGTCTCCGCGCTCTCCAGGTCGGCCGGGACGACGGCGAGCGCATACGACACCTCCGAGCCCCACGGTGCGAGGCCGAGGATCCGGCCGATGGCCCCGCCCACGACTCCCTGGGCACGGGCGGCCTGCACGACGGAGAAGGACAGGCCTACGGTTCCCCCCTCGAGCACGCCGTCGAGCCACCCGACGTCGGCGTCGTCGACCCGCAGCAGCCAGCGGCGACGATCACCGTCGTCGGACAGCGGGGTCAGCTCGAGCCGCACGCGGGTCACCCCGACAGGCTAACCGCGCGGCCGCCGTCCGTGCAGGGTCGCGGGCCGGCCGCGGGGCCGTGCGCGCGCATCTGCAGGACCGGCCGTGACCACTGGGACAGAAGTCGCCTCGTACGTCCCACGCGCCACACCCGGTCCTGCATTTCGCCGCGGTCAGCATCCGGCGACGGACCGGCTGCGCCGAGGGCGAAGACGGCCGCGCGACGGGGGAACTTGTCAGCATCAGCCATGCGTGATATCACTGTTCCATGAATGCCTTCGAGATCCTGGCGGATCCGGTGCGGCGCCGCATCCTGGAGCTGCTTTCGGCGGGGGAGTGCACGGCGGGAGAGCTGACGGCGGCGGTGCGTGACGAGTTCGGCATCTCGCAGCCCGCGGTGTCGAACCAGCTGCGCGTGCTGCGGGACAGCGGCTTCGCGCGCGACGAGCGGCGGGGATCGCATCGGCTGTACGCCCTGCGCGACGACGCGCTCGACGAGGTCACGGACTGGATCGACCGGTACCGCGGCTTCTGGCGGAACCGCCTCGACGCGCTCGAAACGGAGCTCGCCCGCGGCGCACGGGACGGAGGAGACCGTGATTGAGGAGTTCACGCGGAGCCTCACCGGCCGCGCGGGACAGCCCGTCCTGCGGTGGGAACGCCGCTACATGGCGCCGCCGAGCGAGCTGTGGTCGGCGCTGACCGAGCCGGAACGACTGCGCCGCTGGCTGGGTGAGGTGACGGGGGAGCGCGCGGCGGGGTACCGCATCAGGTTCGCCGACGCGCCGGACGCGCCCGCGCACGCGCGGATCGAGGAGTGCTCGCCGCCGAGCCGGCTCTGCGTCGCCTGGGAGTGGCAGGGGGAGCGGGCCAGCCGGGTCGTCGTCGACCTCGCGCCGGACGCAGACGGCACGCGCCTGACGCTCACGCACAGCCTGAACGAGCCCGATCACCTGCCGGATTACGGCGGGGGCTGGGAGCGGTGCTTCGCGACCCTCGCGGCGCAGTTCGGGGGCGCCGTGCCGGCGGACGACGAGCCCGCGCGGGCCGCGCGGTGGGGGGACATGCAGCGCCGAGCGGTCGATGTCGCGCTCGATCTGCCGGTGCCGCCGGAGCAGGTCTGGACCGCCTTCGCGACCGCCGAGGGACTCCGGTCGTGGTGGTGGACGCACTGGGATGACGTGGAGATCGCGGCCGACCCGCGACCGGGCGGCGCGTATCGCATCGCGGCGCCGGCCGCCGGCATCCTGCTCGAGGGCCGCTACCTCGAGCTCGAGGCGCCGACCCACCTGGCGTTCACCTGGCAGTGGACGGATGCCGACGGCACGTCCCGAGACGAGGCGTGCGACGTCGCGATCACCGCGACCGACGGCGGCTCCCGCCTCACGGTGCGGCATACCGGGCCCTGGTCAGACGAGGCGCCTGCCGAGAGCTACCGGCAGGGCTGGGAGTTCACCCTCGGCCAGCTCCGACGGACGCTCTCGGGCTGAGCCGGCAGCACCCGCGGGGCGGCAAACTGCAGGATCGGATGTGACGCGTGGGGCCCGTGACGCGTCATCCGCCCCAGGAGTCACATCTCATCCTGCCGTTCGCACGGCGACGTGCTCAGCGCCCTGTCTCGGCTGGCCCGGGGGACGCGCCGCAGCGCGCCGACACCCAGGCGGGGAGCGCCCGATATCACGCGAGCTGACATAATGTGCATTATCGGCTAATGGTTGTCACGGGGTCAGGAGGGCTGCGGCGGGGCGCCTAGGCTCGAGGTGTGCTGGACTCGCTCACCGGATTCGTCGTCGTCGGCGTCGCGATCCTCGTGGGCTGGATCATCGCCCGCATCGATCTGCTCGGCCCGCATGCGCGCCACGTCCTCGGCCGGCTCACGTTCTTCGTCCTTTCACCGTTCCTGCTGTTCGTCGTGCTGGCGCAGGCCGACGTGCACACGCTCTTCTCCGCGCTGCTGCCGGTCTCGGCGATCGCCGCGGCGGCGGTCTTCGTCATCCACGCCGTCGTGGCGCGGTTCGTCTGGCGACGGGATGCCGGAGAGACCCTCATAGGGACGCTCTCGGCCGGCCAGGTCAACTCCAACAACATGGGCATCCCGCTGTCGCTGTACCTGCTCGGCAGCGCCGCGTTCCCGGCACCCGTCATCCTCCTGCAGCTCCTCGTCTTCACGCCGCTGTCGATGGCCGCCTTCGAGGCGATCTCGACCGGTCAGCGGCGCGTCATCCCGATCCTCCGGCGGACGCTGACGAACCCGATCGTCGTGGGATCGGTGCTCGGCGTGGTCGTGTCGCTGTCCGGCATCCGCCTGCCACCGATCATCATGGAGCCGGCGAGCCTCGTCGCGGACGCCTGCATCCCCGTGCTGCTCATCAGCTACGGCATGTCGCTGCACGGCCAGCGCGTCCTGTCCCCGTCCGGCCGGCGCCGCGACATCCTCCTCGCGGCGACGCTGAAGCTCCTCGTCATGCCGGTCGCCGCGTGGACGGTCGCTGCCCTCGTCTTCCGTCTCGGGCCCGCGGATGTCCTCATCGTGACCGTGCTGGCGGCCCTGCCGACCGCGCAGAACGTCTTCAACTACGCGCAGCGCTACGACGTCGGCGAGACGATCGCCCGCGACACCATCCTGCTCACCACCGTCGGCTGCGTGCCGGTCCTGCTGGGCATCACGCTCCTCCTCGGCTGACGGTGCCCGCCGGATGCCGTAGCACCGAGGAAGCCCACGGGTCTACCCTGGTGCCACCTTCGTGCCCGAGACCTCGCAGAAAGGGCCTCCATGACCACCGACACCGACCTCGGCAGACCCGCCACCGACACCCTCCGCGCCGCCCTCGGCATCAGCGGCATGCTCGCCCTCATCGCGGGCCTGCTGATCCTCATCTGGCCGGGCAAGACCGCGCTGGTGGTCGCCGGCATCGTCGCGATCTACGCCATCGCGTCCGGCCTCGCGTACGCCGCGCTGGGCCTCTTCTCGCGCAACAAGGGCGGCTGGGCGCGTGTCGGCCACGTCGTTCTCGGCCTCATCTTCATCGTCGCGGGCATCGTCGCGTTCGCCAACCTCACCGCGACCGCGGTGTGGCTCGCGGCGTTCCTCGGCATCCTCGTCGGCATCATGTGGATCATCGAGGGCCTCGTGTCGCTGTCCACGCTGGGCGCCTCCGGGTCGCGCATCTGGACCGTGATCTTCGCGGTGCTCTCCATCATCGCCGGCATCATGCTGCTGTTCTCGCCGCTCTGGGGTGCCGTCGTCCTGTGGTGGCTGCTCGGCATCGGTGCGGTGGTGCTCGGCATCACGAACATCGTCCGCGCCGTCACCTACGGACGCTGACGACCGGACTCCTCAGGCCGTGACGGGCAGGTGCCTCGCCCACCACTCGAGGACGGCGTCGAAGCGCTGCACACGATGCCGCGGCTGTCCGGCCCGGGTGAGCTCGTGGTCCTCGCCCGGGAAGACGAGCATCTCGGCCGCGGTCCCCTGCCGCTTCAGCGCCGAGTAGTACCGGGTCGCCTGCTCCAGGGGGCACCGGTAGTCCAGTTCGGAATGCAGCACGAGCGTCGGGGTGCGCACCTGATCGACGACGGCCATCGGGCTCTGCGCCGCCATCTGCTCCGGATCGACGCCGACGTACTCGTCGCCGAAGAACGAGCCGATGTCGCTCGTACCCTGGAAGCTCACGGGGTCGAGGAACCCGCGCTCCACGATCGCGCCGGCGAACCGGTGCTCGTGCGCGATGATCCACGCCGTCAGGTATCCGCCGTACGAGCCGCCCATCACCCCGACGCGCTCCCCGTCGAGGCGCGCGTCGGCTGCCACGACGCCGTCGAGGAAGTCGATGACGTCGTGGAAGTCGACGGTGCCCATCGCCTGCCGGATGCTGCGACCGTGGGCGCGGCCGTAGCCGGCACTCCCCCGCGGGTTGCAGTACACGACGGCGTAGCCGGCATCCACGAGCACCTGCGTCTCGTCGAAGACATGTATGCCGTAACTGGCATACGGTCCTCCGTGGATCTGCAGGATGACCGGGAACGGCCCCTCCCCTTCGGGCGCGGCGACCCAGCCGTGGATCGGATAGCCGTCCCGGCCCGCGATCTCCCGCTCCTCCGGGAGCACGAGCCCCGCGCCGCGAAGGGGTGCGCCGAAGTCGGTGAGGGGGCCCCGGCCGATGAGAGCGAGCTCGCCGAAGGAGTCCGGGGTCGTGTACGCGACCACGATCCGCTCCCCCGCCGCGGCATGCCCGACGACCTCGACGGCGCCGGCGAACACCGGGGTCGTCGCGCCGTCCCGCGCGACGCGGAGCAGGGCCACCGTCCCGCGCGAGCGGTTCTGCATGAGGAAGTCGTCGCCGACCACGCTGATGTGCGAGCCGGCCTCACCGAGGTCGACGGCGTCCGGGTCGGTCAGCAGGCGCGGTCCGGCGGCGTCCAGCAGATAGAGGCCGACGGCGGGGGCGATGAAGTCGACCCGCCCTTCGCCGACGCCGCTGGCGAGCATCGCGACGGTCCCGTCCGCGGCGACCGCGATCTCGTCGACGGAGAGCAGCGCGGTCCGCGCGAGCACCTCGCGCGCCGGTCCCCCATCCACGGGCAGCGCCACGACACGCGAGCTCAGGTCGCGCCGGTCGTTCTCGATCTCGTCGACCACCGCGAGGATCTCGCTCCCGTCGGCGGTGAAGACCACGCCGCTGTACGAGGCATCGCCCTCGGTGAGGGGCACCGCGTCCGCGGCGACGAGCCGCTTCTTCGGCGGCTCCGAGCCCTCCGGTCGCACGGCGGGGGCCGGCTCGTAGAACGGCTCGGCGCCCGGATCGGGCACGTCGACGACGAAGACGTGGGCGGGCCGGTCGGCGAGGTAGCCGAGCCCGTTGGCGTGCCAGCGGATGCCGGTGATCCGCCGCGGCGCCTCGGCGGTCGGCTCGAGGCCCTCGACGGTGCCGTACCGGCCCTCCTCGGGGACGCGGGCGGTGAAGGCGAGGCGGGCGCCGTCCGGCGACCATGCGAACGAGCCGGCGCCGGCGGGCGCGTCCGTGACCTGCACGGGCTCCCCTCCCCCCGCTGCCACGACGAAGATCTGCGCCTTGCTCTTGGCGTCGGCGCGCAGGAACGCCACGAGGTCCCCGGCGGGCGAGAGGCGCGGCGTACTGTCCGCGACGCCCCGGGTCAGCCGCCGCGGCGTGCCGTCCGGCAACTCGACGCGCCACAGCTGGCCGACGGTCCGGTTGGCCGCGAGGTCGGGACGGGATGCGGCGAACACCGCGAACGCGCCGTCGGGCGCGATCGTGGGGCGCCCGACGCTGATCAGCTTGTCGATGTCGGTCGCGCGCATGCTCACTCTCCGCCGAACGAGCTCACGTCGCCGACGAGGCGGGTGTTGTCGGCGGGGACGGGCTCGACAGCCGCGAGCGCGACCTCGGCGGCGAACTCGGAGACGTTGTAGAGCTTGCCGGCCGATTCGCGGCGGTTCGCGATCGCGCCGGGGTTGGCGCGCTCGAGCAGGGTGGCCGTGATCGTGCCCTCGATCATGTCGCCGGAGACGACCACGAAGTCGATGCCGCGCTCGGTGAGCGCCGGGATGCGCTCGCGCAGGGCGTCCTCGCCGGCGCGCTTGGACTGGGCGACGACGTCGTACTCGGCCATGGTCGGGGTGGTCCGGATGAAGTGGGCCTGGTGGCTCGTGACGAACACGACGCGGGATCCGTCGTGCAGGAGCGGCAGGGCCGCCTCGAGCACGCCGATCTGGGCGTCGCGGTTGAGCGTGAGGGCGTAGTCCTCCGCCATCCCGCTCTCCATGCCGCCGGAGGCGTTCAGCACGAGGATGTCGAGCCCGCCGAAGCGCTCCTTCACGGCCGCGAACATCTCCTCGACGGATGCCGGGTCGGTGAGGTCCGCGCCGACGACGAGCGCCTCGACGCCGAGGTCGCGCAGCTCGCCCGCGAGCTTCTCGGCGCGGGGGGCCTTGTTGCGGAAGTTGATGACGACGTTCGCGCCCGCCTGCGCGAAGTAGCGGACGGTGTCGGCGCCGATGCCGCGCGAGGAGCCCGTGACGAGGGCGGTCCGCCCGGTGAGCGATCCGGCGGGAATGGGCTGGGACATGTGCTGCTCCTGCTGCGTCGAGTCGCCCACGGCATCCGCCGAGGGCCTCTGCGAGCCTACCAACCGGGGCATTCCGGTCCCGGTGTAGGGTTCGAACAGAACCACGCGGAAGGAGTGGGCGATGCTGCCGGATCTCACCGAGTACCTCTGGATCGCGTGGCTCGTGCTCGCCATCCTCTTCGTCATCATCGAGCTCCTGACCCTCGAGTTCACCTTCCTCATGCTCGGCACCGGCACCCTCATCGGCGGCCTCGGCGTGAACCTGCTGGGCGGCGTGTGGTGGCTCCAGGTGCTCGCGGCGGCGGCCGTGTCCGCCCTGCTGCTGTTCACCATCCGGCCGCTCCTCCTCCGCGCGCTGCGTCGCAGCAGCGCCCTCATCCCCTCGAACGTCGACGCCCTGTACGGCATCGGCGCCCGCGTCGTCACTCCGTTCGTCGGCGGCGACGGCTCCGTCCGCCTCGACAACGGCGAGACGTGGACGGCGCGCCTCGTCGGCGACCCGGCCGGCCTCGATGTCGGCGCCCGCGTGGTCGTCCGCGCCGTGCGCGGCGCCACCGTCGAGGTCGCCCCCGAAGAAAGGACCACCGACCATGGGTGACTTGGGAGCCTTCATCGGCCAGATCTTCATCGTCGTGCTGCTCGTCGTGGTGGCGATCTTCGTCATCGTCGTCGTGTTCCGCTCCATCCGGATCATCCCGCAGGCCTACGCCGGCGTCGTGGAGCGTCTCGGCCGCTACCAGCGGACGCTGAGTCCGGGGCTGAACCTGCTGGTCCCGTTCATCGACCGGGTCCGCCCGCTCGTCGACATGCGCGAGCAGGTGGTCTCCTTCCCGCCGCAGCCGGTCATCACGGAGGACAACCTCGTCGTCTCGATCGACACCGTCGTGTACTTCCAGGTCACCGACGCGCGGGCAGCGACCTACGAGATCGCGAACTACCTCGGCGCCGTCGAGCAGCTCACCACCACGACCCTCCGCAACGTCGTCGGCGGGCTGAACCTCGAAGAGGCCCTGACGAGTCGCGACAACATCAACGGGCAGCTGCGGGTGGTCCTCGACGAGGCCACCGGCAAGTGGGGCATCCGGGTCTCGCGGGTGGAGCTGAAGGCCATCGACCCGCCGCACTCGATCCAGGACTCGATGGAGAAGCAGATGCGCGCCGAGCGCGAGCGCCGGGCCACGATCCTGACGGCGGAGGGCTCGAAGCAGTCGCAGATCCTCGAAGCCGAAGGCCGCCGCCAGGCGGCGATCCTCGGCGCGGAGGGCGACAAGCTCGCCGCGATCCTGCGTGCGGAGGGTGAGGCCGCCGCCATCAAGAACGTCTTCGACGCCATCCACGCGGGACGTCCGAACGAGAAACTGCTCGCCTACCAGTACCTGCAGACCCTGCCGAAGATCGCCTCGAGCGCGTCGAGCAAGCTCTGGATCATCCCCAGCGAGATGACCGAGGCGCTCAAGGGCTTCAGCGCCGGTTTCGCGGGACGGACGACGGATGCCGCGGATGCGCCGCGGCCCGCGACCCCCACGGCCTCCGACACGACCCCGGATGCCCCCGCCGCACACATCCCTCCGCCCCCGCCCTCGGCGCCCGCCCCGTGACGCATCCGTGGTTCCAGGCGTCCGCGGCACCGCGGGTGCTGGCTCACCGCGGGCTCGTGCCGCCGGACGCCGAGGGTGTGGCGGAGAACACGCTCGCGGCCTTCGCCGCCGCGCACGCCGCCGGCGCGACGTATGTCGAGTCGGACTGCCATCTCACGGCCGACGGCGAGGTCATCCTCTTCCACGACGACGACCTCGTCCGCGTCGCGGGAGACCCGCGCCGCGTCGCGGATGTCGGGCTGCGCGAGCTGCAGGCCATCATGGGAACGCGCGGGGGCCTCCTGACCCTCGCGGAAGCGCTCGACTCGTTCCCCACACTGAGGTTCAACCTTGACGTGAAGGTTGAAGCCGCCGCCGCGCCGGTGGGCCGCGCGGTGGCCGCGCATGCCGAGCGGGTGCTCCTGACGAGCTTCTCCGACGAGCGCCGGCGCGTCGCCCTGCGGTCCGCGGCGGACGGCGGCGGCTCCCCCGCGACCTCCGGCGGCACGCGGACGATCGCGCGGGTCCTCGGCGCCGTCGCGAGCCGGTCGGAGCGACTCGCCCGGCGGGCGCTCGCCGGGGTGGATGCCCTGCAGGTGCCGGAGCGGCACCGCGGCGTCCGCATCGTCACCCGCCGCCTCCTGGACGCCGCCCACCGCTCCGGCGTCGAGGTGCACGTCTGGACGGTCAACGACGCCGGCGACATGCGGCGACTGCTCGAGATGGGGGTCGACGGACTCGTCACCGACCGCGCCGACACGGCGCTCGACGTGCTCTCCGGCCGCGCCTGACACGATCCCCTGGGGATCCGCTGTGAAAGGCCGCCGGGAGGCCGCCGTTCGGATGATCCACCCAGGTGGGGACGTTATACCTGAGGACGACGAGAGGACCATACGATGGCAGATCGCAGCCTGCGCGGCATCCGACTCGGCGCTTCCAGCCTACAGAGCGAGGAAGGCGTCGTGTTCCACGAGCGCGCCAATCACACCTACGTCTGCACGCAGTGCAGCCGGGAGACCGTCCTGACCTTCGCGGCCGACGCCGAGGTCCCCGAGGCATGGGAATGCCGCACGTGCGGCGGCGAAGCCGTCCTCCGTGTCGGAGACACCCTGGTGGAGGTCGACCACTCCGGCGACAAGATCGCCCGCACGCACTGGGACATGCTCCTGGAGCGCCGCAGCCTTCCCGAGCTGGAGGAGCTCCTCGAGGAGCGCCTCGCTCTCCTGCGCGCGCGGCGCGGTTCGGGCGAGAACGCCCGCCTCTCCGCCTGACGCTCAGACCACCGAGACGCCGGCCTCTTCGGAGGCCGGCGTCTTCGTCGTGCGCCGACGGCGCACCGCCCAGGCGACCGCGGCGATCGCGAGGACGCTCCCCCAGCCGAGGATGAGCTGCACCGCCGGCCCGATGATGACGGCGGGGGTCAGCCCGGTCCGCAGCGGCACGTCCGCGACGATCGCGCCGGCTTCGCCGGCCGGGAGCGACTCCAGCGTGGCGCCGTCCGGTGCGATGACCTGGCTCGTCCCGACGGTCGACAGGTTCACCACCGACCGTCCGGTCTCGATGGCGCGCATGCGCGCGAACGCCAGCTGCTGCAGGTTCTCGTCGGTGTCGCGGAAGTCGGCGTTGTTGGTCTGGAACATGTACACCTCGGCGCCGTCACGGGCACCGGACCAGATGACGTCGTCGTAGATGACGTCGAAGCAGATCGCCAGTCCGACCCCGATCCCGGCCACATCGAAGAACGGCGGGTTCGTCCCGGGGGTGTATTCGCGCTGGATGAGGCCGATGAGGTCGGGGGCGAGCATCTCGAAGAACCACCGGTCGGGGACGTACTCCCCCATGGGCACGGGATGCGACTTGTCGTGCAGCGCGACGGGATTCTCCTGCCCGGCCTCCCACACCATCGAGGTGTTGTACACGTCCTCGCCGCGCTCGGTGGCGGCGTTGACGACGAGGGGCGCGCCGACCGTGTCGGACAGCCGGTCGAGCGTCCGGGCGACCGAGGCGTTCGCGGTCGGGTCGGCGTCGATCCCGCCTTCCGGCCACAGCAGGATGTCGAGGTCCTCCCCGATCAGCGGCGCCGTCGCGTCGAGCTGCGCCTGCAGCACGGCGTACCGCTCCCGCTCGTCGAAGTAGCCCGCCGGGCCGTTGCCCTGCACCGCCCCGACGCGCGCCGATCCGGCATCCACCGTCGGGAAAGCGGGCAGCGCGACGAGGAGCAGCACGGCCAGCGCCGCCGGCAGCGCGGAGCGGATGTCCCGCCACGCGCCGAGCCGCACCCACTCGATGACGGCGGCGACGAGGAACACCATGACGAAGGTGAGCCCCGTGACCCCGGTCCACGAGGCGAGGTGGGCGAGCGGACTCTCGGACTGGCTCATGCCGATCCGCCCCCAGGGGAAGCCGGTGTACGGCCACGACCCGAGGAAGAGCTCCCGTGCGGTCCAGAGTCCCGCGACGAGCGCCGGCAGGGCGAGCAGGCGGCCCCAGCGGCCGGGCGCGACCTGCGGCATCCACCGGTAGGCGAGCGCGATGAGGATGGCGCCGAGCGCGCTCAGCAGCGTCTCGAGCCCGGCCAGCGCGAACCACGGCACGACGCCGAGGTAGCGGGTGATCCAGACGATGTGGATGAGGTAGAAGCTCGCCGCGAAGACGAGGCCGACGCCGAACGCGCCCCACGCCGTCCGCCCGATGAGGGAGACGAGCGAGAGCGCCACCCCGCCGAACGCGAGCGGCCACCAGCCCACATCGGGGAAGGCGAGGTCGAGGACGGGCCCGCCGGCCGCCGCGGCGAGGAGCGCGGCCCACAGGGGCAGCAGCGGGCGGGGACGTTCGGGCACGGCTTCGAGCCTAGGCGAACGCTCCTCGGCGGTGGCGCTCACACCGAGCTGTACGCGACGATGCCGCGGCGGACGGACTCCAGCGCGCGCCGCGCCGTCCCCGCGACGTCCGCGTCGGCGACGATCGAGAGCTGATCGAGCAGATCGATGGTCTGCTTCACCCAGCGCACGAAGTCGCCGGCGGCGAGGTCGGCCTCGTCGAGCACGATGTCCAGCGGCATCCCGCGCGCCCAGGAGTGCATGGCCCGCGCGAGCCCCGTGGCGACCGGCTCCGAGCCGGGCAGCCGGTGGTCGCGCTCGAGATCGTCCAGCCGCGCCCACAGGTTCTGGGTCTCGCTGAGCGCCTGGCGGAACGCGCCCCGGGGCAGGCCCCGCTCCCCCGGGCCGGATTCGTCGCGCCGCGGCTCGTAGACGAGGCAGCAGGCGAGGGCGGCGAGCCCGGGCGCGTCGAGGTCGCGCCAGAGGCCGAGGCGCAGCGACTCGGCGACGAGCAGGTCGCGCTCGCCGTAGATGCGGCGCATCGTGGCACCGGCATCCGTCAGGGTGACGGCGCCGTCGGGGGCCACCGCGAGGTAGTCGAGGGCGGCGAGCACGTCCACGACCCGGTCGAAGATGCGCGCGACGGTGCCGGTGCGGGTCTCGATCTGCTGCCGGAGCTTGTCGGTGCGCCGGCGGAGCTTCGTGTACCGCTCCGCCCACCGCGCGTGGTGCTCGCGGTCCGGGCAGGTCTGGCACGGGTGCCGCTGCAGCCGCCGGCGCAGCGCCTGCATCTCGTTCTGCCGGTGCTGCCGCGTCTTCGCGGTCGCCGTGCGGTCGGCCCGGTTGAGCTTCTCCAGGTCGCTCAGGTCGCGGCGGAGGGCGGCGAACTCGGCGAAGTCGCCGCGGTCGCACGTCATCGAGGCGGCGTAGCCGGCGAGCGACTCCTCGGCCTCCTTGACCTGGCGGGCGAGGCCCACGACGGCGCGGTCGGCCTGGAACTGCGCGAACGAGGATTCCAGGATCTCCCGCGCCCGCGGCCGGCCGAACTGGTCGATGAGGTTCACGGCCATGTTGTAGGTGGGGCGGAAGCTGGAGTTGAGGGGATACGTGCGGCGCGAGGCCAGGGACGCGACGGACTGCGGGTCCATGCCCTCCGTCCACTGGATGACGGCGTGCCCTTCGACGTCGATCCCGCGCCGCCCGGCGCGGCCCGTGATCTGCGTGTACTCCCCCGAGGTGATGGCGACCCGCGCCTCCCCGTTGAACTTCTCGAGCTTCTCCAGCACGACGGTGCGCGCGGGCATGTTGATACCGAGCGCGAGCGTCTCCGTCGCGAACACGGCCTTCACGAGCTTCCGCTGGAACAGTTCCTCGACGATCTCCTTGAAGGCCGGCAGGAGCCCGGCGTGATGGGCCGCGACGCCGCGTTCGAGGTTCTCCTTCCACTCCCAGTACCCGAGCACCCCGAGATCCTCGTCGAGCATGGTCCGGGTGCGCTCGTCGACGATCTGGCGGATCTCGTCGCGCTCCTCCCGGCTCGTGAGCCGCACCCCCGACCGGCGCACCTGCTGCACGGCGGCGTCGCAGCCGGCCCGGCTGAAGATGAAGAAGATCGCCGGCAGCAGGTTGTTCCGGGCGAGCAGCTCGACGACGTCGGGCCGGTCGAGGCGCTCGATGCGCTGCACGTTCGCGGCGCGGACGGGCCGTTTCCCGCCCTTGTGCGGACGCCGGTGCGTCCCCTCGAACCCGCCGGCGCTGCGCTGCTGCTGCACCTGCCGGTTGCGTTCGAAATTCGGCCCCTTGACCGAGCGGATGCGCATGAGCTCCTGGTTGACCTGTGCCGTCGCGATGCCGGCCCGGTCGTCGAAGAGCGGCAGGAGGTCGCCGCGGACGAGGACGTGCTGCTCCAGCGGCACGGGCCGGATCTCCGAGACGATGACCTCCGTGTCGCCGCGCACGGTGTCCAGCCAGTCGCCGAACTCCTCCGCGTTGGAGACGGTCGCGGACAGCGACACGATCCGCACGGACGGCGGCAGGTGGATGATGACCTCTTCCCACACCGCCCCGCGGAACCGGTCGGCGAGGTAGTGCACCTCGTCCATCACGACGAAGCGGAGACCGCGGAGCGCGGGCGAGTCCGCGTAGAGCATGTTGCGGAGCACCTCGGTCGTCATGACGACGACCCGGGCGCTGCCGTTGATATTGGTGTCGCCGGTGAGCAGGCCCACCTCGTCCGGACCGTACACGTCCTGCAGCTCGCGGAACTTCTGGTTCGACAGCGCCTTCATGGGCGTCGTGTAGAACGCCTTGTCGCCCGGCTCGAGCATCGCGAGGTGGATCGCGAACTCCCCCACGATCGTCTTCCCGGCGCCGGTGGGCGCGGCGACGAGGACGCTCTTGCCGTCCTCCAGCGCGTGGCAGCCCGCGATCTGGAACGGGTCGAGGTCGAACCGCTGTCCCGCGGCGAAGGCGGCCGACAGCGGATGCGACTTCGTGGCCTCGGCCCGAGCGAACCGCTCGGCCGGATCCATCACGACAGGGATCCCGGGGCCTGGGCGAGCATGGCGGCGTCGCGCTTGGCGCGCCGGCGGTCGAAGATCATCGACAGGCCGGCGGCGGCGAAGAACAGCACGACGAGGATGCCGGCGAGCAGCAGCATGCTCACGATGTCGGCGGCCGGCGTCGCGAGGCCGGCGAACACGACCGCGACGAGGATCGCGACCCGCCAGCCGCCCAGGATGGCGCGCCCGCTCATGACGCCCGCGAGGTTCAGCGCGACGAGGAACACCGGCAGGACGAAGGAGACGCCGATGACGACGAGGAGCTTGAACACGAAGTCGTAGTAGTACCGCGCCTCGAACATGTTCGACGCGCCCTCGGGGGTGAAGCCGGCCATGATCTCCACGATGTGCGGCATGACGAGCCAGCCGACGTAGCAGCCGGCGAAGAACAGCGGCACGGCAGCGGCGACGAAGCCGATCGTGTAGCGGATCTCCTTGCGGGTGAGCCCCGGCACGAGGAACGCCCAGATCTGCCAGAGCCACACCGGCGCCGAGATGATGATGCCGACCGCGAAGGCGATCCGCAGGCGCATGTCGAAGGGACCCGTGACGTTCTGGTACATGAGGCTGACGAGCTCGTCGTTCCCGCGGCGCTCGGCGACGAGACGGATGGGCTCGGTCATGGCCCAGATGACGGCATCCGTGAGGAAGAACGCCAGCACCATGCCGACGACGAGCGCGATGCCGGCGATGATGAGGCGCTTGCGCAGCTCGACGAGGTGCTCGGCCAGCGTCATGCGCTTGTCGCGCTGCGGGTTGTCGTCCTCACCGACCCGCGGGCGGAAGGCCGTGGCCACGACCGGCTACGGCCTGGTGGTGTCGGGGCCGGTCGGTCCGGGCGTCGGGTCGGCGGGGGCCGTGGGCGCCACGGTCGGGGACGCCGGGTTCTCGACGGTGGATGCCGTCCCCGCAGCGACGTCATCCTCCTTCATGGCCTTCATCTCGCCCTTGAAGATCCGGGCGGACTGCCCCATGCTCTTCGCCAGCGCCGGCAGCTTGGCCGCCCCGAAGAGCAGCAGGATGACGATCAGGAGGATCCACAGGTGTGGACCTGCGAACAGATTTCCCATGGGCGGCTCCTCGTCGCGAGATTTCCTTCAGTCTACCCGGCCCGACGCCGGGACCGGTCAGCGGTACTGGGCGAGCCCGGCCTCGGCCCAGGCGGCGGCGGCCCGGCGCGCCGACTCGGGTGCGAGGATCTCGACGTCGCCGCCGTGGCGGGCGGCGAGACGCTTCAGGCTGCGCTCGTCCGCGACCCGCAGCCGCGCGTCGCGGAACTCGCCGTCGCCCGTGACGGTGGCCCGGTCGAGGAAGTCGGCCAGCAGGGTCGCGATCGTCGCGCGGTAGCGCACCTCGGCGACGGCATCCGTCTCACTCGGCTCGAAGAGGTCGGGCACGGCGTCGGAACCGTGCGCGATGGGGATGTCGGTGAGCCGCACGTCGCTGACCCGCTCGAGGTGGAAGGTGCGCATGGCCTCGCGGAGGTGGCACCAGCCCTGCAGGTACCACTGCCCGCCCGCGATGTGGACCTTCACCGGGTCGACGGTGCGGGTCGTCGGCTCGTGGTCGGGTGCGTGGTAGGTGAAGGAGACGGCGACGCCGTGGCGGAGGGCCTCGGCGACGCGCACGCGGACATCGTCCACGGCGTCCGGGGCCACGATCACGTCGGCGGGGGCCGCGGAAGCGCCGCGTGCCAGCTTGGCGAGGAGTCCCTGCACGACGCCGCTGTCGCCGACGCCGGGAAGCGACGCGGCCAGCTGCAGACCCGCGAGCAGCGCGGCTGCCTCCCGTGCGGTGAGGCGGGGCGTGCGCTCCAGTCCGACGCTGTTCGTGATGGAGATGATGCCCTGCTCGTCGAGGAGGTCCCAGTCGATGTCGAACAGGTCGTTCGCCATCTGCCAGAAGCCGCCGTCGCCGGGGAGGCCGATGACCGTGAGCTTCTCGACCATCTCCCGCATCTGCTCCGGGGTGACCTCGAAGGCGTCCGCCGCCTCCGCGACGGACACCTCGCCCTTGCCGATGAGGTAGGGCACGAGCTGCAGGATGAGTGCGGCGCGATCGGTGGCGAGCAGGGGCTTCGCGCTCATGCGGCTCCTCCGTGCACGGCGAGCGTGCGCTCCAGCCGGGCGATGACCTCGTCGCGCAGCTGCGCGGGTTCCACGACCCGCACCTCGGGCCCGTAGGAGGCCAGCTCATCGGCGAAGATGTGCACGTCGACGTAGGGCACGTGGATGCCCTGGTCGGCGGGGATCGCGCGGCGGTGCAGCCGCAGCGCGGCCTCCGTGCCCGGCGCCACCTCCACGAGGGCGCGCTGCCTGGCCGCGACGTCCTGGAGGCCCCGGAGGGCCTTGTCCCCCGCCCCGTCGCGCAGCGCGAGGTCGAACGTCTCGCGGGTCGGGCGCACGTCCGAGACGATGCGGGACAGGAGGAAGGTGCGCTCCGCGTCCTGGATCAGATCGAACCCGTAGACGTGCCAGCGGCCCTCGTACTCCAGCAGCGCGAGCGGCTGGATGCGGCGGGTGTGGGCGGTGTCGTCGCCGCCCTTGAGGTACTCGAACTCAGCGACGCGGCCCTGCTCGATGGCACGCTGGAGCGGGGTGAAGGCGGGTTCGCGCAGGTTGATGCGGGGCGAGTACCCGATGATGGGCGCGTCGACCTCGTTGCCGAGGGCGCGGATCTTGCGGAGGCCGCCGCGCGCGTCGGCCGACATCGAGCTTTCGCTCCAGACGCCGCCCGCGAGGTTCAGCACGGCCAGCTCCGCCGGCGTGAAGTCGATGTCCGCGGGCAGCTCGTACTCCGCCGTCGGCACACGGTAGCGCGCTTCGCGCAGGTCGTCCGGGTCGGCGTAGTCGCCGATCGTCTCGATGGGGACGCCGAGCGCACGGAGGTTCTCCTTGTCGCGCTCGAACATCTTCTCCAGCGCGTCCTTCTTGGCGCCGGCCTCGCTCTGCTCGCGGTACCCCGAGACGGACGTGAGGATCGTGTCCTTCGTCAGCCCCTGCTCGGTCGCCATGAGCGCGACGACGAGGTTGACGAGCCGCTCCTCGGGAGCGCTGCGGGTCGGATCCTTGGCCACCGCACCATCCTAGGCCGGTGCGTCGCCGCGCTCCCCGGGTGGCGCCGTGTCGCGGACTACTGCGTCGCGGTGTCGTCGAGGCCGAGGATGTCGATGACGAAGACGAGGGTCGCGCCGCCGGGGACCGTGCCGCTGCCGGCCTCGCCGTAGCCGAGCTCCGGCGGGATGACGACGAGCAGCTGCGATCCGACCGTCTGACCCTCGAGCGCCTGCGCGAAGCCGGGGACCACGCCCTCGAGGGTGACGGTCGCCGATGCGCCCTTCTCCCACGTCGAATCGAACACCTCGTTGTCGTCCCACGTGACACCGGTGTACTGGATGCGGGCCGCGGTGTCGCCGGTGACCGGCTCGCCGTCGCCCTTCTTCAGCACCTCCACGACGAGGTCGGTGGGCGCCTCGGCGTCGGGGACGATGATGCCGGGGCGACCGTCGGGGGCCAGCACGACGGACGGCATCCCCGTCCGGTCGTTGAACTGCGGGGTGCCGTCGGCCGCGGCGAGGAAGACGCGCTGCAGGTCGAGGACGATGACGGCCGCCTGCCCGTCGGTGAGCCCGAGGTTGGTGGCGGCCTCCTCGGAGAGGTCGTCCGGTGCGACGGCGCCCACGATGCGGGAACCCTCCGTCGCGCAGTCGAGCATCTTCGCGATGCCCTCGTAGTAGTTCGCCCATTCGGAGACCCGCTGGACCTGCGTGCCGGCGGAGACGAGGGTCTCGCCGGACTCTCCGTCGACGATCGTCGCGGTGAACTGCACGTCCTGCGCACGCGAGGTCACGGCCAGGCCGTCGCCGACCTCGGCATCCGTGTACACCGTCTCGTCCACGTACACCGGCGGGGCGATCGTCACGGCGGCGGAGCCCGGCGCACCGGTCACGTCGATGAGGTCGAGGGCCGACGAGTCCGCGTCGGGGCGGTCGCACGAGGCGGCCGGGGCCGACGACGAGCAGCCGACGAGGGCCAGGGCGGACAGGCCGAGAACGGCGACGACAGCGGGGATCCTGCGCATCCGATCAGTTTACGGCGTCGCCGGTGCTCCCCCCGCCGCCCGCCGCGCTCCCTCCGCCGCGCGCTGCGCGTCGCGCACCCGCTTGCGGAGGTTCTTGTCGGTGATCTGCCGGTCGCCGACGGCGCCGGGGGTCCACTGCTCGACGTCCTCATCCGCGTACGTGGGCTTCTTGAGCGCCCGTTTCCGCACGTCCGGGGGCACGGCGCCGGGCGCGAGCCGGCGGGCGGTGAGGAGGAAGCCGGTGTGGGCCACCATGCGGTGGTCGGGGCGCACCGACAGGCCCTCGACGTGCCAGCCGCGGACCATCGTCTCCGTCGCCTCGGACTCGGTGAACAGTCCGGTGCCCCGGATGTACTCCGCGACCCGGCTCAGCTGCGTCGCGGTGGCGATGTAGCAGAGGACCACCCCGCCGGGGGTGAGGGCCTCGGCGACGGCGTCGATGCACTCCCACGGCGCGAGCATGTCGAGGACGACCCGGTCGACCGATCCCGGCTCGACGACCTGCGGCAGCTGCTCGACGAGGTCACCCACGACGACCTGCCATGCCGCCGGATAGTGCCCGAGGAAGGTCTCGACGTTCGCTTCGGCGACCTGCGAGAACTCCTCGCGGCGCTCGAACGACAGCAGCCGCCCGGCGTCGCCGATCGCGCGCAGGAGCCACAGCGACAGCGCACCCGACCCGACGCCCGCCTCGACCACCGTCGCGCCCGGGAAGATGTCGGCGGCGGCGAGGATCTGTGCGGCGTCCTTCGGGTAGACGATCGCGGCACCGCGCGGCATCGACATGACGAAGTCGCGGAGCAGGGGGCGCAGCGCCAGGTATTCGTGACCGCCGCTGTTGGTGACCACCGAGCCGTCGGGCTGGTCCACGATGTTCTCGTGCCGGAGCACGCCGTGGTGCGTGTGCAGCTCGCCGCCCTCGCGGAGCGTGACGGTGTGCAGCCGGCCCTTGGGGCCGGTCAGCTGGACGCGGTCGCCGTAGCGGAACGGGCCGCTCGGTCGCAGGTCGGCGCTCATGCGGATGCTCTCTGCCGGCGTGCGGCGTGTTCGGTGTGGAAGTCGCGGAGGTCGGCGGCGGTGCGGCCTCCGAGGGTCGGCCAGAGCCCGTCGGCGCCGGTGCCGACGAGGGACACCATGAGCGGGACCCCGAGCGTGACGGCGCCCGACGCGACGGCCGCGCGCATGCCGTTCGGCGAATCCTCGATCGCGACGGCGTCGGCCGGGTCGACCCCCAGCATCCGGGCCGCCTGCAGGTAGGCGTCCGGGAAGGGCTTGGGGCGCGTCGCGTCGTCGCCGGCGATGACGACGTCGAACGCGTCGAACGGCAGCTGCGCGACGACCGTCTCGGCCATGCGGCGCAGCGACATCGTGACGAGCGCGGTCTTGATCCCCGCCGCGCGCAGGTCGCGCAGCAGCTCGACGGCGCCGGGGCGGTAGGGGTTGCCGCGCTCGGCGAGCTGGTCGGTCACGGCATCGGTGAGGTGGTCGACGATCGCGCCGACGCTCATCCGCACACCCGCCTGCTGCAGGATCGCAGCCGACCCCTCCAGCCCCATCCCGACGAGGCTCAGCGCCTGCTCGTGCGACCACTCCCCGCCGAAGCTGTCCACCAGCGCGGTCTCGGCGGCCATCCAGTAGGCCTCGGTGTCCACGAGGGTGCCGTCCATGTCCCAGAGGACGGCGGCGGGGAGGGGGGAGGTCACTGCCCCATGCTACCCAGCGCGGTCGCGCCGCGACCGCGCCCGGGCCCGCATGAGCCTTCCCGGGCGTATCGTGGGTGGACCGCACAGCGACGGAAGGAGCGGGGTGGACAGTCTGGGTCAGCGCGTCCTCGTGGTCGCCTTCGACGGCTGGAACGATGCCGGAGAGGCGGCCTCGGCCGCCGCCGCGCGCCTGCGCGCCGCGAACGAATACGAGCCGGTCCTCTCGGTCGACCCGGAGCTGTACTTCGACTACCAGTACACCCGCCCGCAGGCGCGGCTGGATGCCGACGGCACGCGGTCGCTCGTCTGGCCGGAGGCGACCCTGTGGCGTCCCGCGCCGGGCGAAGGCACCCGACTGTGGCTCCTGAACGGGGTCGAGCCGGCGCGCGCCTGGCAGGCGTTCGCCGCCGAATTCATCGACGCGGCGCTCAGCGAGGACATCACCGGCCTCGTCGCACTCGGCTCGATGATGTCCGACGTGCCGCACACCCGCCCCATCTCGGTCTTCGCCGGCAGCGACAACGAGCGGCTGCGCACCGAGCTCGGACTCGAGCGCTCCACCTACGAGGGGCCCGTCGGCATCCTGAGCGTGCTGGCAGCCGCCGCCGAGGAGGCCGGCATCCCGACGGCGGCTCTCTGGGCGAGCGTCCCGCACTACGTCGCCGGGCACACCACGTCGCCGAAGGCGACGCTGGCGCTCCTGGACAAGCTCACCGAGCTCACCGGCAGCCCGATCGCGCGCGGCGAGCTGCCCGCCGAGGCGCTCGCCTGGGAAGCGTCGATCGATGCCGCGGCCGCCGATGACGAGGAGATGACGGAGTACATCCGCCAGCTCGAGCGCACCCGCGACACGTGGGACTCCCCCGAGGCGTCCGGCGACGCGATCGCGCAGGAGTTCGAGAAGTATCTGCGGCGCGGCGGCGACGGCCCGTCGAAGCCGGGCCGCGACGAGCCGCGCCGCTGACCCGGCCTGTCGTCAGAACGCCTGCAGGACGCCCGTCGCGAGCAGCACGATGAGCACGACGCCCAGCACGAGCCGGTAGATCACGAACGGCAGGAAGCTGCCCTTCTTGAGGTAGCGCATGAGGTACGCGATGACCGCGAAGCCGACCCCGAACGCGACGACGGTCGCGGCGGCGGTCTCCCCCAGCGTGAACACCGCCGCGCCGGGCTCCCGGATGGCCTGCAGCAGCTCGTAGAGTCCGCTGCCGAACACGGCGGGCACGGCGAGGAGGAACGCGACCTCGGCCGCGGCGGGGCGGGAGTACCCGAGGGCGAGGCCCATCGTCGTGGTCGCGCCGGAGCGCGAGACGCCCGGGATGAGGGCAAGGGCCTGCGCAAAGCCGAGCGCCAGCCCGTGCGGGTAGGTCAGGTCGGCCTCGGTGCGGGTGCGGCGACCGAGGGCGTCGGCGGCGCCGAGGATCAGGCCGAAGACGATCAGGACGATCGCGACGAGCCAGAGGTTGCGGAAGGTGTCCCGGATGACGTCCTGGAAGAGGAAGCCGAGCACGCCGATCGGGATCGTCCCGATGATGACGATCCAGCCCATGCGGGCGTCCGGGTCGTTGCGCGGCACGGCCCCGGTGAGCGAGCGGAACCACTGCGCGATGATGCGCACGATCCGATGCCAGAAGTACACGAGGACCGCGAGCTCCGTGCCGATCTGCGTGATCGCGGTGAAGGTGGCGCCGGGATCCTGGGCCGACGGGAGGAACTCTCCCGCGATCCGCAGGTGCGCGCTGGATGAGATCGGGAGGAACTCGGTCAGACCCTGCAGGAGTCCGAGGATGATCGCCTCGAGGAGGTGCATTCTCGCCTTTCAGTACGTGCGGAGGAGGTCGGTCAGCACGCGCTGCCCGAAGCGGAGCGATTCGATGGGGACCCGCTCGTCGACGCCGTGGAACATGCCGGTGAAGTCCATGTCGGCGGGAAGCTGCAGCGGGGCGAAGCCGAAGCCGGCGATGCCGAGCTCGGCGAGCGCCTTGTTGTCGGTGCCCGCGCCCAGCAGGTACGGCACGACGGGGACGCCGGGGTCGTGGCGGCCGAGCGCGGCGACCATCGCATCCACGAGCGCGCCCGAGAAGGGCACCTCGAGACCGATGTCGCGGTGCGCGACTTCGAGCCGGATGTCGTCGCCGACGATGCGCTGGATCTCGGCGATGACGAGATCCTCCTGACCGGGGAGCGTGCGGACGTCGATCGCGGCGGTCGCGGCGTCCGGGATCACGTTGTGCTTGTACCCGGCGGTGAGCCCCGTGGGGTTCGCCGTCGTGCGGAAGGTGGAGCGCAGGAACGCCGCTGCCGGCCCGGTCGCGTCGGCGAGGGCATCGGGGTCGGCGGGGTCGCCGCCGCTGAGGCGGGCGAGGGCCTCGACGAGCTCGCGGGTCGTGGCCGTGAGCTCCATGGGCCACGCGGTGCGCCCGAGCTTCGCGACGGCCTCGGCGAGGCGCGTGACGGCGTTCTCCGGGTGGTGCCGGCTGCCGTGGCCGGCGACGCCGGTGGCGTGCAGCCGCAGCCAGACGAGGGACTTCTCCCCCACCTGCAGCAAATAGGCGCGGCGGTCGCCGACGGAGATCGAGTAGCCGCCGACCTCGCTGATGGCCTCGGTCGCGCCGGCGAACCACTCCGGCCGGTCGCGGACGACGAGCTGCGAGCCCTCCACCCCGCCGTTCTCCTCGTCGGCGAAGAACGCGACGACGATGTCGCGCGCCGGCTGCTCACCGGCGCGGAGGATGTCGGCGACCGAGGTGAGGATCATGGCGTCCATGTCCTTCATGTCCACGGCCCCGCGGCCCCACAGCATCCCGTCCCGGACGACACCCGCGAACGGGTCGACGCTCCAGTCCTCGGCGACCGCCGGCACGACGTCGAGGTGCCCGTGCAGGACGAGGGCGGGCTTGTCGCGGTCGCGGCCGGGGATGCGCGCCGCGACGTTCGTGCGCCGCGGGATCGGCTCGTAGTACTCCGGCTGCAACCCGAGCGATTCGAGGTACGCGCCGACGTATTCGGCCGCCTCACGCTCGCCCTTCGCGCGGCCCTCGCCGTAGTTCGTCGTGTCGAACCGGATGAGGTCGCGGGCGATGCGGGCGACCTCGGGAAGGTCGGCGGTGTCGGGCATGCCGTCCACGCTACCTCTCCCTGCGGGGCCCTCCGAAAACGAGAACAGGGCCCCTTTCGGGACCCTGTTCCTCTGTGCGCGAGGGGGGACTTGAACCCCCACGCCCTATACGGGCACTAGCACCTCAAGCTAGCGCGTCTACCTATTCCGCCACCCGCGCATTGGGTGTGTGGTTGTCTCCAACCGAAGATCGACATTATCACGTTCCGGCGGTCGCGCAGAATCGGCGGCGTCAGGCGACGGACACGCCGAACAGCAGGCCCAGCAGATACGTGACCAAGGCGGCACCGAAGCCGATCGCGAGCTGGCGGAGACCGCGGCGCAGCGGCGGACCACCGGAGAGGAGCCCGACGGCGGCACCGGTGAGGAGCAGTGCGAGGCCGACCAGGACGAGCGCGGTGATCACGGCGGCGAGGCCGGAGAGCCCGAAGATCCACGGCAGCACCGGGATCACGGCGCCGGAGGCGAAGAACAGGAAGCTCGACACGGCGGCGCCGAGGGCCCCGCCGACGACCTCGTGGTCGTCGCCGTCCGCCGCCGTCGTCCGGTGCGGGGCGGGCAGGTCGGCTCCCTGGGCCGCCCCCACGACACGCCGCGCGCGCTCGAGGGCATCCTCCAGCGGCATCCCGCGGGTGCGGTACACGAGGGCGAGCTCGTTGGCGTCGAGGTCGAGGTCGGAGAGCACGTCGGCGGCGTAGTCGCTGGGCTCGGTCGCGGTGAGCATCTCGCGCTGCGAGCGGACCGAGACGTACTCCCCCGCACCCATCGACAGCGCGCCGGCGAGGAGCCCCGCGATGCCGCTGAAGAGGACGAAGTGCGGCGCGACACCCGTGGCGCCGATGCCCATGACGAGCGCGAGATTGGAGACGAGGCCGTCGTTGGCGCCGAAGACCGCGGCGCGGAACGTGCCGGACAGCCGGCGGCGGCCGCGCGCGGCGAGGCCGCGGACGACCTCCCGGTGGATCTTCTCGTCTGCGGCCATCCGTGCGGTCGCGAACGGCTCCGCCTCGTACGGCGAACGGTCCTCGGCGTTCTGCGCGAGGGCGAGCACGAAGATCGACCCGAAGCGCCGCGCCATCCAGCCGAGGAGGCGCGTGCCGATGCTCGGCGCGGGGAGCCGCGCCGGCTCCTCACCCAGCAGGTCGAGCCAGTGCGCCTCGTGCCTGCCCTCGGCCTCGGCGAGGGCGAGGAGGATCTCCCGCTCCTCTCCGCTCCGGCGGGCCGCGAGGTCGCGGTACACGCGCGCTTCGGAGCGTTCGTCCACGAGGTACTGCGCCCAGCGTCGGCGGTCGCCGGCAGTCGGCATCCGGGGGTCGTTCACGGTTCTCCACACTCTCGATCGGTCGATTCACGCTACCGGCGGGGCGCGGACGGGCCCGCCGGAATGCCGGGATTGCCAGCATTTCGGAGCTCCGAACCCGCCCGGGTTCAGGAGCGGACGCGGGCCCGCAGGAGGTCGATGCGGGCCTGCAGCTGCGCGACGGTCGCCTGCGGGACGGCCGGGCCCCCGCAGATGCGCCGGAGCTCGGCGTGCACGGCGCCGTGCGGCTCGCCGCTCTGCCGCGCGTACACCCCGACGAGGCTGTTCAGCAGCTGCCGCTGCTCGCGGAGCGTCCGGTGCAGGGGCGCCGGCAGAGCGGGGGCCGCGGCCTCCCCCTCGGTCTGCTCGCGCGCCTCGCGGACGCGCCGGTGCCGGGACTGCCGCGACTGGCGCTGCATGAGCAGCTCGTGGACGTGCTCGGGTTCGAGGAGACCGGGGAGCCCCAGGAACTCCTCCTCCTCGGGCGTGCCCGGGACGGCGAGCTGACCGAACTCGCGTCCGTCGTAGAGCACGCGGTCGAAGTGCGCGACCGAGCCGAGCGCCTGGTAGCTGAACTCCTGCTCGAGCTCGTCGGAGGCCTTCTCCTCGCGTTCGGCCGCGTCCAGCAGGCTGTCCTCGAGACCGTCGTCGTCCTTCTCGCCGCGGTCCAGCGCGTGATCCCGCTCGCGTTCCAGCTCGTTCGCGAGATTCAGCAGCTGCGGGACGTTCGGGAGGAACACGGATGCCGCCTCGCCGCGGCGGCGCGCACGCACGAAGCGCCCGATCGCCTGCGCGAAGAACAGCGGCGTGGACGCGGACGTCGCGTACACCCCGACGGCGAGCCGCGGGACGTCGACGCCTTCGGACACCATCCGGACGGCGACCATCCATCGGGTCGTCGCCTGCCCGAACGTCTCGATGCGGCCGGAGGCGGCCTTGTCGTCGGAGAGGACGACGGTCGGCGCCTCCCCCGTGATGTCGCGGAGGATCGCGGCGTACGCGCGCGCGGCGGTCTGGTCTGTCGCGATGACGAGCCCGCCGGCATCCGGCACGTCCTGGCGCACCTCGCTGAGTCTGCGGTCCGCGGACCGCAGCACCGCGGGGATCCAGTCGCCTTCCGGATCCAGCGCCGTCCGCCACGCCTGACTCGTCACATCCTTCGTGTTGTCCTGCCCGAGGTGGGCCTCCAGCTCGTCGCCGGCGCGGGTGCGCCACCGCATCTTCCCGGCGTAGACGAGGAACAGCACGGGGCGGACGACCCCGTCGGCGAGCGCCCGGCCGTAGCCGTAGTTGTAGTCGGTGCGGGAGAGCCGGATGCCCTTGTCGTTCGGGTGGTACTCCACGAACGGGATGGGCGCGGTGTCGCTGCGGAACGGCGTGCCGCTCAGCAGCAGGCGGCGCGTGGCGCGCCCGTACGCGTCGCGGAGCGCGTCGCCCCAGCTGAGCGCGTCGCCGCCGTGGTGCACCTCGTCAAGGATGACGAGGGTCCGCGACTCCTCGACGATCCGCTTGTGCACGGAGGACTTGACGGCGACCTGGGCGTAGGTGACCGCGACGCCGTGGTACTGCCGCGAGGGTGTCCGCTGCGCATTGCTGAATCGGGGGTCGAGGCGGATCGAGACACGGGCCGCGGCATCGGCCCACTGGGTCTTCAGGTGCTCCGTCGGGGCGACCACGACGATCCGGTCGATGACGCCGCGGCGCAGCAGCTCGCTCGCCAGGCGCAGCGCGAAGGTCGTCTTCCCGGCGCCGGGGGTCGCGGCGGCGAGGAAGTCGCGCGGGCCTTTGCCGATGCCCTCCGGACCGTCCATGCCGAAGTACTGGTCCAGCGCCTCGGCCTGCCAGGCACGCAGGCGCTGCGCCGTTCCCCATGGCGCGCGCTGCGGGAACGAGGGCGACAGGTGCTCGGCGGCGAAGCTGCCGAAATGCTCCTGCTGGTCCTCGTACACGAGTGACCACCCTAAGCGAGATGTCCGACGCGCTAGCGTGGAAGGCACCCCGAATCGAGGAAGTGTCATGTCTGAAGACGAGGCCGCTGCGAGCGCCGAGCGCCCGCCGTTCACCCCCAACGAGACGTCGCACCCGTGGCGCCGCATGGTCGCCATCGGCGACTCGTTCACGGAGGGGATCGGCGACCCCGACCCGCTCCGCCCGGGTGGTCACCGCGGCTGGGCGGACCGCGTCGCGGAGGTCCTCGCCGGCTCGGTCGACGACTTCGCGTACGCAAACCTCGCGGTGCGCGGGAAGCTCATCGGCCAGATCGTCGCCGACCAGCTGGAGCCGGCCATCGCGCTGCGACCGGACCTCGTGACCTTCTCGGCCGGCGGGAACGACGTCATCCGCCCCGGCAGCGACCCGGACGCCGTCGCCGAGCAGTTCGAGGACGCCGTCATCCGGCTCTCCTCCGACGGCGCCACCGTCGTCGTGTTCACGGGCATCGACACGAACTTCACCCCCGTGTTCCGCGGCATCCGCGGTCGCGTCGCGATCTACAACGAGAACATCCGCGCGATCGCGGAGCGCTACGACTGCATCGTCGCCGACCAGTGGGCGCTCAAAGAGGTGCAGGACATGCGGTTCTTCGACGACGACCGGCTGCACTACAACGCGCTCGGTCACCACGAGGTCGCGCGGATGGTGCTGCGCGCCCTCAACGTCCCGAACGACCTGCAGGCGATGCAGCCGGAGCCCCTCCCCCGGCTCACGTGGCGCGCCGCCCGCACGAACGACATCGTGTGGGCTCGGACGCACCTCGTGCCCTGGGTGCTGCGGCGCGTGCGGCACCAGTCCTCCGGCGACGCCGTCACCGCCAAGCGCCCCGATGCGCTGCCCGTGCAGCCGCGGATGTCCGGCGAGGAGCCGCCGGCCGACGAGTGACGGCCGGCGGGACGCCGCCGGTCTGCCGCGGGTCGGCCGCAGGTCGGCCGCGGGGCGGCCGCAGGTCGGCCGCGCGGCCGTCGCGGGTCAGTCCCGCGGGCGCAGCTCCCACAGCGCCACGGCGGCGGCCGCCGCGACGTTGAGCGAGTCGACGCCGCCCGCCATCGGGATCGTGACGACGGTGTCGGCGGCCTGCAGGGCCCGGCGCGACAGGCCGTCGCCCTCGGCGCCCAGCAGCAGCGCGACGCGCTCGGGCCGCGCCGCGGAGAAGACGTCGAGCGGGACGGCGCCGTCGGCGAGCGCGAGGGCGGCCAGGTGCAGGCCCGCGTCGTGCAGGATGCCGCCGGCCTCCGGCCATGCCGGCAGCCGCGTCCACGGCACCTGGAAGACCGTCCCCATGCTGACCCGGACGCTCCGGCGGTACAGCGGGTCGGCGCACCGCGGGGTGACGAGGACGGCGTCGGCGCCGATCCCCGCGGCCGCCCGGAACGCGGCGCCCACGTTCGTGTGGTCGACGATGTCCTCGAGCACCAGGACGAGCCGGGCACCGGCGACGACGTCGGCCACCGGCGGCAGGACGGGCCGGTGCATGGCGGCCAGGGCGCCCCGGTGCACGGCGTAGCCGGTGACCCGCTCGGCGACCTCGTCGGAGACGACGTACACCGGCGCGTCCCCGGCGACCTCCGCCGCGTCGGCGAGCCACTTCTCCTGCACGAGCACCGACCGCGGCCGGTGACCCGCGGCGACGGCACGGGCGATGACCTTCGCGGACTCGGCGATGTACAGGCCGCCCTCGGGCTCCAGGACGCGGCGCAGGGCCACATCTGTGAGGCTCCGGTAGTCCGCGAGCAGCGGATCGTTCTCGTCGTCGATCCGCAGGATGGGCATGGTTCCATGCTGTCACGGCCCGCGTAACATCCCCGAAAACGAGGGCGCGTAGGCTCGGGCCGTGGCAGCGCAGACGATCATCGACCCCGACCCGGCGGTCACCGCCGCGGTGGGGCGTGCGATCGACGCGCTGGCGGGGCGGAAGGTCGCGGTCCTGACCGGCGCGGGCGTGTCCACGGACTCCGGCATCCCGGACTACCGCGGGAAGGGCGCGCCGACCCGCACCCCGATGACGGCCCAGCAGTTCCTCTCCAGCGACGCCGCCCGCCGCCGCTACTGGGTGGGCAGCCATCTCGGCTGGCAGGCCTTCGCGGCATCCCGCCCCAACGACGGGCACACGGCGCTCGCCGACCTCGAACGCGCCGGCATCGCGACCGGCGTCATCACGCAGAACGTCGACGGCCTGCACCTGCGCGCCGGCAGCCGTCGCGTCGTCGAACTGCACGGCACGATGCGGCGCGTGTTCTGCACGCACTGCGGGCAGGTCTTCGACCGACGCGACCTCGCCGTGCGTGTGGAGGCCGACAATCCCTGGATCACGGTGCCGGAGAACGTCAAGCTCGGCCCCGACGGCGACGTGCTGCCGGAGTCCAGCGACGGTTTCGTCGTCCCGGACTGCAGCGTGTGCGGCGGGATGCTCAAACCCGATGTGGTGTTCTTCGGCGAGTACATCCCGGCCGAGAAGTTCCGCGCGGCGGAGCAGCTCGTCGGCACGAGCGACGCGCTCATCGTCGCCGGATCCTCGCTCGTCGTGAACTCCGGCATCCGGCTCGTCGAGCGGGCACGCCGCCGGCGCCTGCCCGTCGTCATCATCAACCGCGGCGAGACCCGGGCAGACGCCAAGGCGACCGTCAAGGTGGATGCCGGGACGAGCGAGGCGCTCCCCGTGCTCGCGCGGGCGCTGACCGCGCTGTCGTGATCCCGCCCGCTCCCCCCGGACCGTAGGCTCGAGACGTGACGACTCTCACGCTCGTGCGCCACGGCGAGACCGACTGGAACCTCAACCGGCTCATCCAGGGCTCGACCGACATCCCGCTCAACGACACCGGACGCGGTCAGGCCCGCGCGACCGGCCTCCGGCTGAGGGAGGAGCTCGCGGCGGAGTCGCCGCTCGTCGTCGCCTCCAGCGACCTGTCCCGCGCCCACGAGACCGCGCGCATCATCGCGGCGGAGCTCGGCGCCGCCGCGCCGCGCACCTACCCGCAGCTGCGCGAGCGCGGCTACGGGGACGCCGAGGGGGTCGGCGTGCACGAGTTCCTGGAGCGCTGGGGCGACTGGGGCACCGCCGAGGTCCCGAACGCGGAGCCGTGGGCCGACGTCCGCGCCCGTGCCGTGGCGGGCCTCCGGCGCGTCACGCGCGACGCGCGGCGTCTCACGGCCCCGGCGGCACCGTCGCTCGTGATCGTGTCGCACGGGGCGCTGATCCGCGAGCTCATCCGGCATGCGACCGGCGGCGCCTTCCCCGCCGAGGGCGAGAAGCTCGCGAACGGCTCGACGCACACGTTCCTCGTCGAGCGGGACCGCCTGAGCCTGCTCTCCTACGCCGGCGTCATCCACTGACGTCGGGGCCGTCGCGGCGGCTGCCGGCCGCCGCGCGGTGCAAACCGCAGGATGGAGTGTGACACGAGGGACGGATGTCGCCTCCCACGCCCCACCCGTCACACTCGGCCCTGCAGTTCGCCGCGCGCCGGGCTCACGGGCGCGCCGGACGCGACAGGCGCGCCGGCCAGTACGGGCGCGCCGGACACCACGGGCGCGCCGGAGGAGACGGGCGCGCCGGAGGGTCAGGCGTCGGCGCGGCGGACGAGGGTGCGGGCGTGCCGCAGGACAGGCTCGTCGACCATGCGCCCGTCGTGGGCGAACACGCCGCGCTGCCCCTCCGCGGCGGCGAGGACCTCCCGCGCCCAGGCGACCGCGCCGGGGTCGGGCCGGTAGGCGGCGCGGATCACCGGCACCTGGTCGGGGTGGATGCAGGCGGTCGCCGCGAACCCGCTGGCCGCCGCGTCCGCAGCCTCCCGCGCGAGTCCCTTCTGGTCGGCGATGTCCAGGTGCACGGCGTCGATCGCGGCCTTGCCGCGCGCGCCGGCGGCGAGCAGGACCCGTGCGCGGGCGTGCCGTGCGACGTCGCGGTACCCACCCTTGGGCTTGCGGCTCGACGTCCCGCCGAGCGAGGCCACGAGGTCCTCCGCGCCCCACATGAGCCCCACGACGTTCTCAAGCGCCGCGATCTTCTCGGCCGCGACGACGCCGCGCGCCGTCTCGCAGAGCGCGATCACGGCGAAGCGGGGGTCGAGGCGCGCGATCTGCTTGGCGGACTCCGCCTTGGCGACCATGACCGTGCGGTAGTCCGTCAGCGACAGGGTCGCGAGGTCCGACTCGATGTGCGCGCCGTCGAGCGCGTTGACGCGCACGACGGTGCGCTCGGGGTCGAGGTCGGACTCCATGACGGCGCCGCGGGCGAACGCCTTCGCGTCCGCCGAGACGGCGTCCTCCAGGTCGAGGATGACGCCGTCCGCCCGCTCCGCCGCCTTCGCGAACCGCTCCGGCCGGTCGGCGGGGCAGAAGAGCAGCGCCGGGCCCATCGCGAAGGCCGTCACGACGCGTCCTCCGCGGGCGTGCAGAGCATGAGCGCGACGCGCGTCGCGGTGGCCACGACCGTGCCGTGCTGGTTGCGTCCGGTGTGCCGCATCGTCACGAGGCCCTGACCGGGCCGCGACCGCGACAGCCGCTTGTCCACGATCTCCGTGTCGACGTACAGCGTGTCGCCGTGCAGCAGCGGCGCCGGGAAGGAGATGTCCGACAGGCCGAGCTGCGCCACGAGGGTCCCCTGGGTCACCTGCGCGACGGAGGCCCCGACCATCGTCGCGAGCGTCCACATCGAGTTCATGAGGCGTTCGCCGAACTCCTGGGTGGCCGCGTACGCGGCATCCAGGTGCAGCGCCTGCGTGTTCATCGTGAGGGCGGAGAACAGGACGTTGTCGGCTTCGGTGACGGTGCGTCCGGGCCGATGGTGGAAGACGTCGCCCACCTCGAGCTCTTCGACGTACCGGCCGCGCTGCAGGATCTCGGTCACGCTGTCACCGTACCGGTTTCACACGACGCCCAGAGCACGGGCGATGACGAGCAGCTGCACCTCGGAGGTGCCCTCGCCGATCTCCAGGATCTTCGAGTCGCGGTAGTGCCGGGCGACCGGGTATTCGTTCATGAACCCGTTGCCGCCGAAGATCTGCGTCGCGTCGCGGGCGTTGTCCATCGCGGCGTCGCTCGCGGTCAGCTTCGCGATCGCGGCCTCCGTCTTGAACGGCTGCCCGGCGTCCCGGAGGCGCGCCGCGTGCAGCCACGCGAGCCGCGCGACATGCACGCGCTGCTGCATCCGGGCCAGCAGGAACTGGATCGACTGACGAGTGGACAGGGCCTCGCCGAAGACGGTGCGGCTGCGGGCGTAGTCGGTGGCCGCCTCCAGGCATCCCTCCGCCGCCCCCGTGGAGAGGGCGGCGATCGCGATGCGCCCCTCGTCAAGGATGTGCAGGAAGTTCGCGAACCCGCGTCCGCGCTCGCCCAGCAGGTTCGCCTCCGGCACGCGGGCGCCGGAGAAGGTGAGCGGATGCGTGTCGCTCGCGTGCCAGCCGACTTTGTCGTAGCCCGGCTCGACCGTGAAGCCCGGAGTCCCGTTGGGGACGATGATCGTGGAGATCTCCTTGCGCCCGCCGGCCTCGCCCGTGACGGCGGTGACCGTGACGAAGCGGGTGACGGCCGTGCCGGAGTTCGTGATGAACTGCTTCGCGCCGTCGATGACCCACTCGCCGCCCTCCAGCCGCGCCGTCGTGCGGGTGGCGCCGGCGTCCGACCCCGCCTCCGGCTCCGTGAGCCCGAACCCGGCGAGCGCGCGGCCGGCGAGGAGGTCGGGCAGCAGCTCGGCGCGCTGCGCGTCGGTGCCGAAGCGGAACACCGGCATGGCGCCGAGGCTGACGCCGGCCTCGAGGGTGATCGCGACCGACTGGTCGACGCGGCCGAGCGCTTCGATCGCGAGGCACAGGGTGAGGTAGTCGCCGCCCTGTCCCCCGACCTCCTCGGGGAACGGCAGGCCGAACAGGCCGAGGTCGCCCATCTGCGCGACGACGTCGAGGGGCAGCGTCTTCGTGCGGTCGGCGTCATACGCCTGGGGCGCGACGACCTCGTCGGCGAAGGCACGCACGAGCCGAGCGAGCTCGAGCTGCTCCTCCTCGAGTCCGTACGTGGACAGGTCAATCGTCATCGGTTCCCTCCCGGGTCTCGGCGGCCACCTCGGCCAGCAGTTCGTCGCGGCGCACCTGCGCGCCGGCGACCGTGTGCACGCGTGCGACGCCGGCGTGCGGCGCCGTCACGGAGTGCTCCATCTTCATCGCCTCGACCGTCACGAGACGGTCGCCGGATGCCACGACCGCGCCGTCGGCGACGTGCACGGCCACGACCGTCCCGGGCATGGGGGCGCGCAGCTCGGGGCTCTCCGCCCCCGCGTCGCGGCCTCGGTCGGCGAGACGCTCGGCGAGCGCGGCCTCCCGGGTCACCGGGCGCAGACGATGCGTCGCGCCATCGGCGTGGACCCAGACGGCGCCGTCGGCGTCCACGGCGACGTCGGCCGCCGCGTCCGCGCCGGCCGCCGCGCGATGCAGCACATCGGCGTCGTCGCGCAGCAGCACCGTGCGGGGCTCGCGCCGCCCACCCTCGCGCCAGCCCGGGAGCGCGCCCCAGACCCCGGGAGTCGTCGGCTGCGGCAGGGCCGCGGCGGCGGCGGCGAGCGCATCCGCAGACGGCGGGTCGGGCTCGGGCGCCGGCATCCGGTCGATGAGGCCCGTGTCCAGGTCGCCGGCGCGCACGGCGGGGTCGGCGAGGAGGCGCCGGAGGAAACTGATGTTCGTGTCGACGCCGAGGAGGACCGTGTCGGCGAGGGCGGCATCGAGCCGGTCCAGCGCGACGGCGCGGTCGTCGCCGTGCGCGATGACCTTCGCGATCATGGGGTCGTAGTCGGCCGTGACGGCGCAGCCGGACTCCACGCCGGCGTCGGTGCGGACGCCCGCCGCCGCCCGCCACGTGAGCACGTCGCCGGTCGCCGGGAGGAACCCGCGCTCGGGGCTCTCCGCGTACACGCGCGCCTCCATCGCGTGGCCGTGGAACCGCACGTCATCCTGCGCGAAGGCGAGAGGCTCCCCCGCGGCGATCCGCAGCTGCTGCTCGACGAGGTCGATGCCCGTGACGAGCTCGGTCACCGGGTGCTCGACCTGCAGGCGCGTGTTCATCTCGATGAAGAAGCACTCGTCGGGCCGGTCGCCGGGGACGAGGAACTCCACCGTCCCGGCGCCGCGGTAGTCGACGCTCGCGGCGGCGGCGCACGCGGCGGCGCCCAGCCGGGCCCGCATGGCGGGATCGACGAGCGGCGACGGCGCCTCCTCGATGACCTTCTGATGCCGGCGCTGCAGCGTGCATTCGCGTTCGCCGAGATGCAGGATGCCGCCGTGCGCGTCGGCGAGCACCTGCACCTCGATGTGCCGGGGCCTCTCGATGAGCCGTTCCAGCAGCAGCGTGTCGTCGCCGAACGCGCTCGCCGCGACGCGCCTCGCGGCCGCGAGGGCCTCGGGGAGCTCGTCGAGCGTCCGGACGATCTGCATGCCCTTGCCGCCGCCGCCCGCCGAGGGCTTGACGAGGAGGGGCAGACCGACCTCGGCCGCCTGGGCGGCGATCGCGGCGTCGTCCAGGCCCGCGGCACTGAACCCCGGCACGATCGGGACGCCGTTGCCGGCCACCTGCGCCTTGGCGCGGATCTTGTCCCCCATGACCTCCAGGGCACGGACGTCGGGTCCGATGAAGACGATCCCGGCCGCCCGGCAGGCCCGCGCGAAGTCAGCGTTCTCGGAGAGGAACCCGTAGCCGGGGTGGATGGCCTGCGCGCCGGTCTCCCGCGCGGCGCGGAGGACCGCCTCCCCGTCGAGATAGGACTGCACGGCCGGGGCGGGCCCCAGCCGCACGGCGACGTCGGCCTCGCGGACGTGCGGGGCGCCGGCGTCGGCGTCGCTGTAGACGGCGACCGAGCGGATGCCGAGGGCCCGGAGCGTCCGGATGACGCGGCGGGCGATCTCGCCGCGGTGGGCGACGAGGACGGTGTCGAAGAGGGTCATCGCGTCACATCCGGAAGACGCCGAAGCGCGGTTCGGGCAGCGGGGCGCGGGAGACGACGTCGAGGGCGAGCCCGAGCACGTCGCGGGTGTCGAGCGGGTCGATGATGCCGTCGTCCCACAGCCGTGCCGTGGCGTAGAGCGGGTCGCCCTGCTCCTCGAACTGCGCCCGGATGGGGGCTTCGAACGCCGCGCGCGCGCCGGCATCCCACTCCTCGCCGCGCGCGGCGAGCTGATCGGCCTTCACCGTGGACAGCACGGAGGCCGCCTGCGGACCGCCCATGACGGAGATGCGGCTCGCGGGCCACGACCACAGGAAGCGCGGCGAGTAGGCACGCCCGCACATCGAGTAGTTCCCGGCGCCGAACGACCCGCCGATGATGACGGTGAGCTTGGGGACGCGGGTCGTCGCGACGGCCGTCACCATCTTCGCGCCGTCCTTCGCGATCCCGCCGGCTTCGGCATCCCGCCCCACCATGAAGCCGGAGATGTTCTGCAGGAACAGCAGCGGCACGCCCCGCTGATCGCACAGTTCGATGAAGTGCGCGCCCTTGAGGGCGGACTCGCGGAACAGGATGCCGTTGTTCGCGACGATCCCGACGGGATGCCCGTGGATGCGGGCGAAGCCGGTGACGAGCGTGTCCCCATACTCGCGCTTGAACTCGTGGAACGCGCTGTCGTCGACGAGGCGCGCGATCACCTCGCGCACGTCGTACGGCTGGTTGACGTCGGTGGGGACGGCGCCGTACAGCTCCGTGGGGTCCACGGCCGGCGGTGCGGTGGGAAGGACCGCCCAGACCGGCGCGGCGGGTGCAGGAAGGGTCTTCACGATGTCGCGGACGATCTCCAGGGCGTGCTCGTCGTCCTCGGCGAGATGGTCGACGACGCCCGACGTGCGCGCGTGCAGCTCTCCCCCGCCGAGCTCCTCGGCCGTCACGACCTCGCCGATCGCAGCCTTCACGAGCGGCGGGCCGCCCAGGAAGATCGTGCCCTGGCCGCGCACGATGACGGTCTCGTCACTCATCGCCGGGACGTAGGCGCCGCCCGCGGTGCAGGAGCCGAGGACGGCCGCGATCTGCGGGATGCCGGCGGCGGACAGCCGCGCCTGGTGGTAGAAGATGCGGCCGAAGTGATCGCGGTCGGGGAAGACCTCGTCCTGCATCGGCAGGAACGCGCCACCCGAGTCGACGAGGTAGATGCACGGCAGGCGGTTCTCCAGCGCGACCTCCTGCGCCCGGAGGTGCTTCTTGACCGTCATGGGGTAGTAGGTGCCGCCCTTGACGGTGGCGTCGTTGCACACCACCATGACGTGCCGCCCGTGCACGAGACCGATGCCGGCGATGACGCCGGCGGCGGGCGCCTCACCGTCGTAGAGCCCTTCCGCCGCGAGCGGGGCCAGCTCGAGGAACGGGCTCCCCTCGTCGAGCAGCCGTGTGACGCGGTCGCGCGGGAGGAGCTTGCCGCGGGCGACATGGCGCTCCCGGGATGCCGCCGGACCGCCCAGGGCGACGGCGGCGAGACGGTCGCGCAGCCGGTCGGCGGCCTCCTGCTGCGCCTCCTGCCGGCGCGCGAACTGCGCGTCGCGGACGAGGGCGCTCGTGAGAGTGGCCATGGCATCTCCATCGATGTCGGCGGACGGGACGGCGGACAGTGGCGCCGAGCCGATCCATCGGTTAGTGTGCACTAACTGAGAGCACCTAGGTTAGCGAGGATTAACTGACATGGCAAGGCGTTCTCCGTCCCCCTCCACCGCCACCGGCGCGATGACCGCGACCCCGCGCGAGCGCGCGAAGGCCGACCGCCACGAGGCGCTGCTGCGCGCAGCCGCGGCGCTGTTCGCCGAGAACGGGTTCGACGGCGTGAGCCTGGAGGACCTCGGCGCGGCCGTGGGCATCACGGGTCCCGCCGTGTACCGGCACTTCGCGAGCAAGCGCGCGCTCCTCGGCCGCATCCTGCTGCGCGCGAGCGAGGACCTGCTCACCGGCGGCCGCGCCGTCATCGCCGCGCACGACGATGCGGATGGGCGGCTCCGCGGCCTCATCGCCTTCCACGTCGACTTCGCGCTGGACGCCGCCGACGTCATCCGGGTGCAGGATCGCGACCTCGCCCGCCTCGACGACGAGGACCGTCACGGCGTCCGCCGCCTGCAGCGGGAGTACGTCGAGGTGTGGACCGACGTCCTCTCGGACCTGCATCCGCATCGCTCCCCCGGCGACCTGCGCGTGCGCGCACACGCCGGATTCGGTCTCATCAACTCGACGCCGCACAGCGTGCGCGGCCTCCGCGACGCGCCGGACGACGACGCCGTCCGGGCGCTCCTTGCCACGATGGCGCACGCCGCGCTCGCCACCGCGCACTGAGCCGGCCCGGGTCTGGCCGTCGCCCGCGGCATCCCGCCTGCCGGACGCAGGCGATCTGCCCGAGTCAGGCGGATGCCGGGAGGATCTGCCTGACTGCGGCGGATCGCCGGAGCCCGGCCGGCGTCCAGGTCACCGTGGATCGCCGGAGGCGGAGCCCTGCCAGCCGGCCCCGGCTACCGCAGCAGCATCGCCCGCCCCGGGTCGCCCAGCACGTCGGCGACGTCGCGGAGGAACAGCGACCCCTGCTCGCCGTCGGCGAGGCGGTGGTCGAACGACAGGCTCAGGGTGAGCACATCCCGCAGCGCGATCTCGCCCTTGTGCTCCCACGGGCGGCGGCGCACGGCGCCGAGACCGAGGATGCCGGCCTCCCCGGGGTTGAGGATGGGGGTTCCCGCATCCATCCCGAACACGCCGAAGTTCGTGATGGAGAAGGTCCCGCCGGTGAGGACGTCGAGACCCGCCTTGCCGGCGCGCGCCGTCTCGGCGAGGTCGCCGATCGCATCGGACAGCTCGACGAGGGTCAGCGCGTCGGCATCCTTCACGTTCGGCACGACGAGTCCGCGCTCGGTGGCCGCGGCGATGCCGAGGTTCACGTAGTGGTACTGGACGATCTCGCCGGCGGCCTCGTCCCACCGCGAGTTGAGTTCGGGGTGCGCGGCGAGGGCCAGGCAGACGGCTTTCGCCGCGACAGCGAGGATGCCGATCCGGTGGTCGGCGAGCCGGCGGTCGGCCTTCAGCCCGGCGAGGAGACGCGTCGTGGCCGTGACGTCGATCGTCAGGAACGTCGTGACGTGCGGGGCCGTGAAGGCGCTCCGCACCATCGCCTCCGCCGTGTGCTTGCGGACGCCCCGGATCGGGATGCGGGTCTCGCGTTCGCCGCGTTCGACGCGCGGCGCGGCGGGGCGGGCGGCGGTCGCGGCGGATTCCGCGGGCGCCGTGCGGGCGGCGAACGCCTCCACGTCGGCGCGCGTGATGATCCCCGTCGCGCCGGAGGCCTCGACGAGCGCGAGGTCGATGCCGAGGTCCTTCGCGAGCTTCCGGACCGGCGGGGTCGACCGGGGCCGCTCGTGCCGCGTGTCGTCCGGGGGCGAGGCCGTCACGACGTCGTGCGGCGCGGCCTCGAGGACCGCGGTGTCGGTCGCCGCCGCGCGCGCGCCGACGCGGGCACGCCGCTGCGGGCGGGCGGCGCCGCGCGGCGCCGCGCCGTACCCGACGAGGTTCGGCTGGGCGGACTCCTCCGACGCGGCTGCGGCGGGTTCCGCCGGGGCGGCCGGAGGTGCCGGGGCTGCCGGGGCGGCGGATGCGGCATCCGGCTCGGCGCCGGCGACCTCGAACGCGATGAGCACGTCGCCCACCGCGACGACGTCGCCGTCCGCGTGCCGCAGCTCCCGGACGGTGCCGGCGTACGGCGAGGGCAGCTCGACGATCGCCTTCGCGGTCTCCACGTCGGCGATGGTCTGGTTGAGGGTCACAGTGTCGCCCACCGCGACGTGCCACTGCACGATCTCCGCCTCGGGGAGCCCCTCCCCCAGGTCGGGCAGACGGAACTCGACGATCACCGCGGCACCTCCGAGAGACTGTTCGGGCGGTCCAGCACCCGGTCGACGCCGTCCAGGATGCGGTCGAGGTCGGGCACGTGATGCTTCTCCAGCTTCGCCGGCGGGTAGGGGATGTCGTGGCCCGTCACGCGGACGGGGGCGGACTCGAGGTAGTGGAAGCACTTCTCCGTGATGCTCGCGATGAGCTCGGCGCCGACGCCCGCCTCCCGCGCCGCCTCGTGGGTGACGACGACGCGCCCGGTCTTGCGGACCGAGGCCGTGACGGTGGCGTAGTCCACCGGCGAGATCGAGCGGAGGTCGATGACCTCGAGGGAGACGCCGTCGTCCTCGGCCGCCTCGGCGGCGTCCAGCGCCGTCGCGACCTGCGCGCCGTAGGTGAGGAGCGTGACGTCGGAGCCCTCCCGGACGACGCGCGCGACGCCCATGGGGGCGGTGTCGGCGATGTCGCCGTCGAGATCGACCTGGCCCTTCGTGTGGTAGAGCCGCTTGGGTTCGAAGAACACGACCGGGTCGTCGCAGGCGATCGCCTGGCGCAGCATGACGTAGGCGTCCTGCGGGTTGGAGACCGCCACGACGCGCAGCCCGGAGGTGTGCACGAAGTACGCCTCGGGCGACTCGGAGTGGTGCTCCGCCGCCCCGACGCCCCCGGCCCACGGGATGCGGATCGTGATCGGCATGGTGACGTTGCCGCGGGTGCGGTAGTGCAGCTTCGCGACCTGGCAGACGATCTGGTCGAATGCGGGGTACACGAAGCCGTCGAACTGGATCTCCACGACGGGCCGGTAGCCGCGGAAGGCCAGTCCCACCGCCGTGCCCATGATCCCGGACTCCGCCAGCGGCGTGTCGATGACCCGCATCGCGCCGAACTCGGCCTGCAGGCCGTCGGTGATGCGGAAGACGCCGCCGAGCTTGCCGACATCCTCGCCCATCACGACGACGCGGTCGTCGTCGGCCATCGCCCGCCGCAGTCCCGCGCCGAGGGCCTTGCCCATCGTCAGCTGGGTCATGACGCCTCTCCTTCACTCTCGAAGCCGGCGAGGTACGCGGCGAACCGCGTGCGCTGCTCGTCCAGGCCCGTGTGCGGCTCGGCGTAGACGTCGTCGAGCACCTCGATCGCGGGGCGGGTGACGGCGGTGAGCGCCGCCTCCCGCATGCCGGCCGTGAACCGATCCGCGTCGGCCTGCACCTCGGCGACGAACTCGTCGTCGAACGCCCCCCGGGAGCGCAGCAGCGCTTCGAGCCGGGTCAGCGGGTCCTTGCGGCGCCAGGCCTCGACTTCCTCGGCGGAACGGTACCGGGTCGGGTCGTCCGAGGTGGTGTGCGGACCCATCCGGTAGGTCACGGCCTCGATGAAGACGGGTCCCTTGCCGGTGCGGGCGTGGTCGAGGGCCCACCGCATGGCGGCGAGGCACGCCAGGACGTCGTTGCCGTCCACGCGGAGGCTCGGGATGCCGAACCCGGGAGCGCGGCCGGCGATGGGGAACTTCGCCTGCACCGTGACGGGCTCCGAGATCGCCCACTGGTTGTTCGAGCAGACGAACACGACGGGCGAGCGGAAGGACGAGGCGAACACCATCGCCTCGTTGACGTCGCCCTGGCTCGTCGCCCCGTCGCCGAAGTAGGCCACGGCGACCTGATCCTCCCCGTCGCGCTGGATGCCCATCGCGTAGCCGACGGCGTGCAGCGTCTGCGCGCCGATGATGATCTGCGGCGTGGCGGTGTTGAGCTCGTAGGGGTTGTAGGTCGAGTGCATCTCGCCGCGCCAGGCGAGGATGAAGTCCGCCGGCTTCGCGCCGCGGACCAGCTGGACGCCGAGCTCGCGGTAGCTCGGGAAGAGGAAGTCATCGGCCCGGCAGGCCCGCGCGGTCCCGATCTGCACGGCCTCCTGGCCCTGCGCGGGCGCCCACAGCCCGAGCTGCCCTTGACGCTGCAGCGCGACGCCCTCGGCGTCGAGGCGGCGCAGCAGCGCCATGTCGCGGTACAGGCCGCGGAGGGCCTCCGGGTCGAGGTCCTCGACCCACGGGTCGAGCTGCCGATCGGAGATGCGCCGCCCGTCGGGTGTGAGCAGCCGGGCGAGGTCGTCCAGGTCGGTCGAGGTCTCGACCGAGGGGTTCAGGGTGTGCGTCATCGTCATCCCTCCTGTTCCCGGCCGAGGGTCTTGTGGACGTCGGCCGATCCAGAGCGCCGGCATCGTCGCCGGCTGACCAGAGAGTACGTCCGCATCGCACCTAGCTCAAGCATCCCGTCGGGGGTTGAGCATGTTGCCAAAGCGCGGCGCGCAAGGCCTGCTATTGTTTCGCACTATGGGATCTTTGGACCACGTCGATCTGGAGCTGCTGAACGCGCTCGCCGATGACCACCGGGCCACCGTGGTCGCGCTCAGCGAGCGCCTCGGGCTCTCGCGCAACACGGTGCAGGCGCGCATGGCCAAGCTCGACCGCTCCGGCGTGTTCCTCTCCTTCGAGCGCGCCATGGCGCCGGCCGAGCTCGGCTTCCCCATCGAGGCCATGCTGAGCGTCACGGTGCACCAGGCCCACCTCCCGCGGATCACGACGGAGCTCGCCCTCATCCCCGAGGTGCTGCAGGCGCACGGCCTCAGCGGTCAGGTCGATCTGCTGGTCCGCGTCGCCGCCCGCGACACACAGCACCTGTTCGATGTCGACGCCCGCATCCTCGCGATCGAGGGCGTCGAGCGCACCGAGACCTCGCTCGTCATGGGCGAGGTCATCGGCTATCGGGTGCGGCCCCTGCTGGAAGAGGCTCGACGGGAGCGCTGACCCCCCCCCCCCCCCCGGCATCCATCCGCACGAGCACGACGCCGACGAGGATGAGCGCACCGCCGGCGAACTGGATCGGCGCGGGCGCCTCCCCGAGCAGCAGCCACGCGAAGGCGAGCGCGAAGAGCACCTCGGACAGGCCGATGAAGGACGCCAGGCGCGATCCGACGCGCGGAACGGCGACGACGCCGAGCGCGTAGCCGAGGGTCGTCCCGACGGCGCCGACGAACAGCAGGGGGACGATGCCGGGCAGCGCGACGCCGTGGAAGGCGACCGTGACGGCGGGAGCGGCGAAGGGCAGGATGCCGGTGACGGCGAGCACCGCCATGAACACCGCCCCCACGAGCAGCCCTCCGGAGGCGAGGGCGAGCGGCGGCAGGTCGTCGCCGGTGCGCTCGGACATGACGAAGTAGACGCACACGCAGATCGCCGCCGCGAGCGCGAACAGGGTGCCGAGGAGATCGAACCGCGCCCCCACGACGTCGACGACGAGCACGAGCCCCACGACCGCGACGGCGGATCCGGCGAGGACCAGGGCGGAGGGCGCGCGCCGCGTCCGCAGCCATACGAAGGCGACGAGGAACACCGGCGCGAGGTACTGGATGAGCAGCGCCACGGCCACCGGCATCCGCTGCATCGCGGAGAAGAACAGCAGCTGGCAGCCCGCGACGGGGATGAGCCCGAAGGCGAGGAGCGACGGCCAGTGCCGCCGCAGGAAGGACCGCTCCCGCAGGACGACCCGGACCAGCATGGGCGAGAGGATGAGCCCCGCGAGGCCCATCCGCACGATCAGCGCGGCCGACAACGACCACCCCGCTTCCAGGAGGGGTTTGACCAGCGGCCCGCTGGAGGAGAACGCGAGGGCCGAGACGACGGCGAGGACGATGCCGCTCGCCCGGCGGTCCGGCGCCGTGGTGACCAAGGTGGCGACGGAGACGGCGCCCGCGGGCGCGCCCGGGGCGGGGATGAGGGGCAGGGCTGCCGTCTGGGTCACCGTCGGTCCTCGACTGTCAGGGGTGAACTGTGTTTACACTGGTGACGGTACTGCCCGCGAGCGTCAGGAGTCAAGATGGTTTTCATCCGTGACACGGAATTGTCCCTCCGAGCCGCGACCGCCCTCGTGAACACGCTCCCCGAGACCGATTTCGAGGGCGTCGACCACCTCGCCGATCAGTCCGATCTGGCCGCGTTCCTCACCGAGTTCCCCTACACGGGGTCGATGCGCCGCGACGCGGAGGAGCTCGCGGCTCTGCGCGGCATCCGTCCCCGCCTGCACGCCCTGTGGCAGGCCGACCGGGCGGGTGCCGTCCCGCTCGTGAACGCGATGCTCCGCGACGGGCGGGCGCTGCCGCAGCTCGTCATCCACGACTCGTACGACTGGCACATCCACGCCACCGACGAGGGCGCCCCACTCGCCACGCGCATCCTCGTGGAGGCGGCCATGGCGTTCGTCGACGTCATCCGCTCGGACATGTACGACCGGGTGCGGGTGTGCGACGCCGACGACTGCCGATCGGTGTACGTGGACTACTCGAAGAACGGCTCGAAGCGCTACTGCGACACCGGCAACTGCGGAAACCGCATGAACGTCAACGCGTACCGCCGCCGGAAGGCGCGAGAAAGCGCCTGACGGCGGATGCCGCGACCCGCGGCGTCTCGTAGTGGATGAGGTGGCCGACGTCGTCGATCTCGACGAGCTCGGCCTGCGGGAACAGCGTCTGCAGGTGCCGCTCCGCCTCGATGGGCGTGATGTCGTCGCGCACGGCGGCGATCAGCAGCGTCGGCTGCGCGATCGCCGGCGCGAAGGCGCGCACGTCGTTGGACACCGACGCCACGAACGCGTCGTGCAGGACGTCGCGATCGGCGAACCGGGAGAAGTACGTGTCGTGCTGGTCGTGGATGAAGGCGCGCAGCGCGCGGTCGCTCGTCTTGGCCATCGAGACGCTCATGATCCGCACGACGAGGCGGCTGCGCAGCACCGCCTCACCCAGGCGACGCGGGAGGCGCGCGCCCGCCCAGTAGTAGAAGACGGCGAGGCGCGTGAGGATCCCGCGCGGACCCTCCAGGGCGGGCGCGCCGATGGGGTTCACGAGGATGACGCGCGGCGTCGGCAGCCCACGCGCCACGGCGGCGGCGGCGACGATGGAGCCGAAGGAGTGCCCGAGGATCTCCGCGCCCGGGGCGACGGCGGCCGCGAAGGCCGTGAGCCATTCGGCGTAGAGGTCGAGCGTGTGCCGGCGGCCCGGGACCGGTGCGGTCTCGCCGAAGCCCGGGAGATCGGGTGAGATGACGCGGATGCCGTCGAGGTGGGCGACGACCGGCTCGAGGCCGTGATGCTCGCCGCGGAAGCCGTGCACCGCGACGACGGTGACGGCGGCGTCCTCCGGGCCGTAGACCCAGTACGCCGTGGTCCCGCCGAGCACCGCGACCTCGCGCCGCCGCACGGGGATCGCGGCGAGCAGATCGGCGTACGGGTGCGGAGCGGTCACCCGTCGAGTCTACGAGTGCGGCGCGGCTCCCCCGCCGTGTCGGCGTCAGGACCTAGCGTCGGAGCATGGACATGTGGCAGCCCGAGCCGCTCGCCCTCTGGGACGACGCGTGGGAACAGGACCAGGCGCCGGCTCCCGCCCCCGCCCTTCCCGGCTGGGCGCAGGCGATCGGCGTCTTCGACCTGGAGACGACCGGTGTCGACGTCACGACCGACCGGATCGTGACGGCGCACGTCGGGCTGCTCGACGCCGACGGCGGCGTCGTGCGCGCGCACGGCTGGCTCGCCGATCCCGGCGTGGAGATCCCGGCCGGCGCGACCGCCGTGCACGGCATCACGACGGCGCGCGCACGGGCGGAGGGACGACCGGCGGCCGCAGTGGTCGCGGAGATCGTGGATGCCCTCCGTGCGCTCCTGGACGCCGGCATCCCCGTCGTCGCGTACAACGCGCCGTACGACTTCTCCCTGCTCAAGCACGAGGCGCTCCGGCACGGCATCCCGCCGATCCTCGATCCCGCACCGGTCATCGACCCGCTCGTCCTGGACAAGACCTACGACCGGTACCGCCGCGGCAAGCGGACACTGGAGGTGGTCGCGGCGCACTACGCCGTGACGCTGGACGGCGCGCACGATGCAGCGGCCGACGCGATCGCCGCGGGACGGGTGGCGCAGGCCCTCGCCGCACGCTTCGCGCTGCCGCCGACCGTGCACGAGCTGCACACGCAGCAGATCGGCTGGGCCCGGGCGCAGGCGGAGAGCCTGACGGAGTACTTCATCCGCATCGGCCGGCTCGACGCCGAGGACGCCCTGGACGGCAGCTGGCCGATCCGCTGACCGGCGGCCGTCCGGCGCCCGCGCTCACACGGCCGGGCGCGCATCCGGCCGTCGTCGGGCTCCGAGCCGCAGTCAGGCATTCCGCCGCAGTCAGGCAGATCCGGCACGAATCCGCCTGAACCGGGCGGATCGACTGAACCCGGCCGTCCGCCGCCCGCACTCACTGGGCCGGGAGGCAGCCGCCGTCCATGATGATGCCGCCCACCTCGACGGTGACGCGCTCCGCCTCGACGGCCCCGTAGACGCAGCCGCCGACCGGTCCCGCCGCCCCGAACAGGACGTCGCCGGCCCCCGTGCGGGTCTGGATCGCCGCGGCTCCGGCCTCCGCCAGGGCGGCGCGCACGTCGTCTTCGGTGAAGCCCCCGTCTGCCGTGCGGAGCTCCTCGAGGGCGAGGGTGATGGGCCCGACGAGGCGTTCGTTCGCCGCCTGCGCCTCCGCCCCCAGCGCCAGGCGCTGCCGGTACATGTCGTTCTGGGCCATCGCGGCATCCGGATCGTAGCCCGCGCAGCCTTCCGGGAGCGGCACGCCGTCCTGCTCCGGGCAGGCGGCGGTCGGCGACGCGGACGCCGACGGGGCGGCATCCAGCGTCACGGCGCAGCCGGCGGTCAGCGCCAGCAGGGCGAGGAGAGGCACGAGGAGCACGGATCGACGGACGGCCATGCCGCCCACGCTAACGGACCGCGGGCACGACGAAGGCCCCGCCGGAGCGGGGCCTTTGAGGACGGCTGCTTACTTGGAGCCGAAGTTCTTGAAGCGCTGGTTGAACTTCTCGACGCGGCCGGCGGAGTCCATGATGCGCTGCTTGCCCGTGTAGAACGGGTGCGACGCGGACGAGATCTCGACGTCGACGACGGGGTAGGTCACGCCGTCGAGCTCGATGGTCTTGTCGCTGGTCACCGTCGAACGGGTGAGGAAGGTGTCGCCGGAACCCAGGTCGCGGAACACGACGGCCTGGTAGTCGGGGTGGATGTCAGTCTTCATGATGGTCCTCTAGCCGGGTGTCCTGGATTTGGCCAGGACGGTCAAAGTCTGCGGTGCGAACGCACCAAAGAGAGATTCTATCAGGTTCAGGATGCCGCGCGCGCGGCGAAGCGTCCGCCGTCCTCGGAGAGCGCGATCTCCACGCCGAACGTCGCGGTGAGGTTCTCCCCCGTGAGCGTCTCGGCGATGGGCCCGGCGGCGACGATCGCGCCGTCGCGCAGGAGCAGGGCGTGCGTGAAGCCGACCGGCACCTCCTCGACGTGGTGGGTCACCATGATCATGGCGGGCGTGGTGGGGGCCTGCGCGTAGCCGCCGAGGAGGCCGAGCAGCTCCTCGCGGGCGCCGAGGTCGAGGCTGGCAGCCGGCTCGTCGAGGAGCAGCAGCTCCGGGTCGGTCATGACCGAGCGGGCGATCTGCACGCGCTTCTGCTCGCCGTCGGACAGTGTCCCGAACGTGCGCTCGGCGAGGTGCTCGAGCTTCCACTCGGCCAGCACGCGGCGCGCCCGGCGCTCGTCGATCGTCTCGTAGTCCTCGTTCCAGCGGCCGAGCACCGAGAACGCGGCCGTGAGGACGACATCGAGCACCGTCTCCTCCGGCGGGATGCGCTTGGCCATCGCCGACGAGGCGAAGCCGATGCGGGGCCGCAGCTCGAAGACGTCGGTGCGGCCGAGCCGCTCGTCGAGGATCGTGACGGCGCCGGAGGTCGGGTGGATGAGGGTCGCGGCAAGCTGCAGGATCGTCGTCTTGCCGGCCCCGTTGGGTCCGAGCACGACCCAGCGCTGGTCGTCGGAGACGGTCCAGGTCACGTGATCGACGATGTTACGGGCGTTGCGGCGGACGACGACGTCGGCGAAATCGAGGACCTGGGGCATGCCGTCCAGCCTATCGGCCGGCGGCGGTCACCTCGCGATACAGCGCGGCCGTGGCGTCCGCGATCGCGGCCCAGCTGAACTCCTGCGCGGCGCGCTCCCGCCCCGCGGCGCCGTAGGCGCGCGCGCGTTCGGGGTCGGAGACGACCTCGGTGAGCGTCGCGGCCAGGTCGGCGACGAACCGCTCCGGATCCAGGGGCGTCCCGGTGCCGTCCTGCACCTGCTCGATGGGCACGAGACGACCCGTCACGCCGTCGACGACGACCTCGGGGATGCCGCCGGTCGCGGTGCCCACGACCGCGGCGCCGCAGGCCATCGCCTCGAGGTTCACGATCCCGAGCGGCTCGTAGACCGACGGGCAGACGAACGTCGTCGCGGCGGTGAGGATGGCGCACAGCTGGTCGCGCTGGAGGAAGTCGTCGATCCACACGACGCCCTCGCGCGTCTGCTGCAGGCCGCGGACGAGCTCCTGCACCTCGGCCATGATCTGCGGGGTGTCCGGGGCGCCGGCGCACAGGACGACCTGCACCTCCTGCGGAAGGCGCTCGGCGGCGCGCAGGAAGTACGGCAGGCCCTTCTGCCGCGTGATCCGGCCGACGAACACGACGGAGGGACGGGACGGGTCGATGCCGTACTGCGCCAGCAGCGCGTCGTCGGACACGGGCCGCCAGGACTCGACGTCGATGCCGTTGTAGATGACCCGGACCTTCGCGGGGTCCAGCGCCGGATAGCTGCGGAGGATGTCCTGCCGCATGCCCTCGCTGACGGCCACGACGGCCGCGGCACCCTCGTAGGCGGTCTTCTCGATGTAGCTGGACACGGCGTACCCGCCGCCCAGCTGCTCCGCCTTCCACGGCCGCAGCGGCTCGAGCGAGTGCGCGGTGACGACGTGCGGGATGCCGTGCAGCAGCGACGCGACGTGCCCCGCGAAGTTCGCGTACCAGGTGTGGCTGTGCACGACCTCGGCGCCGGCGACATCGCCGACGATCTCCAGGTCGGTGCCGAGCGTCTGGATCGCGGCGTTCGCTGCGGACAGCTCCGCCGGCACCCCGTAGGAGGTGGTCCCGGGCTCGTCGCGGTCGGCGCCGAAGGCCCGCACCTCGACGTCGATGGCGGTGCGGAGCGCCTTCACGAGCTCCGTCACGTGGACTCCCGCTCCCCCGTACACCTCGGGCGGGTACTCCTTCGTGACGATGTCGACGCGCATGTGTCGAAACTAGTACAGAGCGCGAACCCGGGCCTAGGGTGGGGGCATGCCCGCAGCGCCGAAGGTCTTCGGAATCATCCTCGCCGGGGGCGAGGGCAAGCGACTCATGCCCTTGACCACGGACCGCGCGAAACCCGCCGTGCCCTTCGGCGGCCAGTACCGGCTGATCGACTTCGCGATCTCCAACCTCGTGAACTCGGGGCTGCAGCAGATCGTCGTGCTGACGCAGTACAAGTCGCACAGCCTCGACCGGCACGTGTCGCAGACCTGGCGGATGTCGGCGCTGCTGAACTCCTACGTCACCTCCGTCCCGGCGCAGCAGCGGCTGGGGAAGCGCTGGTTCGCCGGTTCGGCCGACGCGATCCTGCAGTCGTTGAACCTCATCCACGACGAGAAGCCCGACATCGTCGCGGTGATCGGCGCCGACCATGTCTACCGCATGGACTTCCAGCAGATGATCGACGCGCACATCGCCTCCGGCGCGCGCGCCACCGTGGCCGGCATCCGGCAGCCCATCGCCCTCGCCGACCAGTTCGGCGTGATCGATCTGGATCCTGCGGACAACCTGACGATCCGCGAATTCCTGGAGAAGCCGCAGAACCCGACGGGACTCTCGGACAGCCCGCACGAGGTGCTCGCCTCGATGGGCAACTACATCTTCGACACCGACGCGCTCATCGAGGCCGTCGAGGCCGACGGCGAGCTGCCGACGTCGAACCACGACATGGGCGGGGACATCGTCCCCTACTTCGTGAACCGCGGCGAGGCCGCCGTGTACGACTTCCAGCGCAACGACGTCCCGGGGTCCACCGATCGCGACCGCGACTACTGGCGGGATGTGGGGACGATCGACTCGTTCTTCGACGCCCACATGGACCTCATCTCGACGCTGCCGATCTTCAACCTGTACAACACCGACTGGCCGATCCACTCGCAGTCCGTCAACTCGCCGCCGGCGAAGTTCGTGCGGGACGGCGTCGGCCGGATCGGCAACGCGATCGACTCGATCGTCTCGCTCGGCTCCGTGCTATCCGGGACGCACCTCGAACGCAGCGTCGTCGGGCCGTGGACGCTCGCCGGAGGCGGGTCGACCATCACCGACTCGGTGCTCTTCGAGCACGTCAACGTGGGCGCCGGCGCCCGCGTCCACCGGGCGATCCTCGACAAGAACGTCGTGCTCGATGCCGGTGCGACCGTCGGCGTCGACCGCGCGCGCGACCTCGCCCGCGGGTTCACGGTGACCGACAGCGGCATCACCGTCGTCGGCAAGAACGTCCACGTCACGGGCTGAGCGAGCGCCGCGCTAGCGTGGTGGGGTGCCTGACGCCCGCTTCCTCGTCGTGTTCGACGCCGATTCCACGCTCATCCGCAACGAGGTCATCGAGCTGATCGCCGACGAGGCCGGCCGCGGCGCCGAAGTGGCGCTCGCGACGGAGGCCGCGATGCGGGGCGAGGTCGATTTCGCCACGAGTCTGCGCTCTCGGGTCGAGGCACTGGCGGGCGTCCCGGTGGCCGCGTTCGCGCGGGTCCTCGCCCGCGTCGAACCGACACCCGGCGTCGTGCCGCTGATCGAGGCGATCCACGCGCGCGGCGGCGTCGCTGCCGTCGTGTCGGGCGGGTTCCACGAGGTGCTCGACACCGTCGCGCCGTCGCTGGGCGTCGACGTGTGGCGCGCCAACCGGCTGGTCGCCGAGGACGGCGCCCTCACCGGCGTCGTGGACGGCGGGATCGTGGATGCCGAGGGCAAGGCAGCGGCGCTGCGGGGATGGGCCGCGGCGTACGGCGTGCCCCTGGCCCGGACGATCGCGATCGGCGACGGCGCGAACGACCTGCGGATGATGGCCGCCGCGGGCCTCGGGCTGGCCTTCAACGCCAAGCCCGCCGTGCGCGCGCAGGCAGACCTCGTCATCGAACGCGTGGACCTCGCCGAGGTCATCCCGCTCCTGCCCTGACGGTGTCGGCGGTCGGCGGTAACGTCCCGTCATGGACATCCTGCTGATCCCCGGTCTCTGGCTCGACGCATCATCCTGGGACGACGTCTCCCCTTCCCTGCGCGCGGCCGGCCATTCCCCGCACGCCCTCACCCTCCCCGGCGTGGGGGACTCCGCCGCGGACAGCGACGGCATCGGCATCGCGGACTGGGTGGCGGCGGTCGTCGCGGAGATCGACGCGCTGCCGGGCCCCGTGGTCCTCGTCGGTCACAGCGGCGGCGGCAACGTCGCGTGGGGCGCGGCCGACGCCCGCCCCGACCGCGTCCACCGGGTCGTCTTCGTCGACACCGTCCCGCCTCCGCCGGGCTCCGGGATCTCGGAGTTCCCCGTGGTCGACGGCGTGATCCCCTTCCCGGGGTGGGACTTCTTCGAGGACGAGGACGTGTGGGACATCGATGAGGCCACCCGCGCCGCGACGGCGCCGCGGACCCGGTCGGTGCCCGCGCGAGTGCCGACCGATCCGCTCGCCCTGACCGGCGATCGGCGCTTCGGCGTCCCGGTGACCCTGCTGATGGGCGGGATGGCGGAGGACGAGTTCCGTCAGGCGGTCGCGGAGTGGGGAGCGTACGGTGCGGAGTTCGGCGCCATCGCGAACGCACGGGTCGTCAAGCTCGGCACGGCGCACTGGCCGCAGTTCACGCAGCCGGAGCGGCTGGCGCAGGCGATCATCGCCGCGATCGGCGACGACGACACCCCATGAGGCGACGATGCAGGTTCAGTGCCCCATGCCCAGGCCGCCGTCGACGGGGATGACCGCGCCGGAGATGTACGCGGCGTCATCCGACGCGAGCCATGCGACGACCCCGGCGACCTCGTCGGCGGTCGCGAAGCGTCCCGCCGGGATGTTCTTCCGGTACTCCGCCTGAGTCGCCTCCGGCAGCTCCGCGGTCATGTCCGTCTCGATGAAGCCCGGGGCGACGACGTTGGCGGTGATGCCGCGGCCGCCGAGCTCACGTGTCAGCGATCGCGCGAAGCCGACGAGTCCGCTCTTGGACGAGGAGTAGTTGACCTGTCCGGCCGAGCCGTACAGGCCGACGACGCTGGAGATGAGGATGACGCGCCCCCACTTGGCGCGCAGCATCCCTTTCGCGGCGCGCTTGACGACGCGGAACGTGCCGCCCAGGTTCGTGGCCAGGACGGAGTCGAAATCGTCCTCGGTCATCCGCAGCAGGAGGGTGTCCTTCGTGACGCCCGCGTTCGCGACCACGATGCCGATGGGGCCGAGCTGCTGCTCCACCTCGGTGAACGCCGCATCGACGGCGGCTGCGTCGGTGACATCGGCGCGGACCGTCAGCGTCCCCTCGGGGCCCTCGCCGGAGCGGGCGGTGACGGCGACCCGGTATCCGGCGGCGACGAAGCGCTCGGCGATGGCGCGGCCGATGCCGCGGTTTCCGCCGGTGACGAGGACGACGCGATCCGTGGACATGGCTGCTCCCTGCTCGTGGTGAATCCGCACCAGCCTATCCGCGGCGCCGCGCGGCGCAGGTGAGCGCCCACCGGTACGCTGGAGATCCCGGTCAGAAGGAGCAGTCCCGTGAGCGAGCCCACCCCGCAGCCCCAGAACACGCAGCCGCCCGCCGCGCCCCCGGCCTACGTTCCGCCGGCCTACCCGCCGGCCGCCCAGACCCCGCCATACGCGGCGCCCGGCGCCTACCAGCCGCCCGCCTACCCGGGCACGGCCAACCCGTACGCCTACGGCGGGTACGCGGCGGCGCAGAAGACGAACACGCTCTCGATCGTGTCCTTGATCGCCTCGATCGCCGGCTTCATCTGGATCCTGCCGTTCGTCGGTTCGCTCGCCGGCGCCATCATGGGCCACATCGCGCTGAACCAGATCAAGCAGACCGGCGAGAAGGGCCGGGGCATGGCGCTCGCGGGCGTCATCGTCGGCTGGGCGGGACTCGCGCTCGTCGTCATCGGCGTCATCATCTTCTTCGGTCTGATCGCCGTGGCAGGTTCGACGACCGGCTTCTCCACCTCCTGACCGGAGCCATGCCCGGTGCGCAGGCGTACGCTGGAAGCACCAGAACACGTCGGGATACACCGTGAAACCGCACACGCCGCAATCGGCGACTTCGCTCCCTCGCGCGCCGCGGGACGAGGCCCACACCCGCATGACGAAGTACTTCGCCATGATGGCGGTGCGTCTCACGTGCTTCATCCTCATGGTCGTGGTGACGCCGTACTCCTGGTACACCTGGGTCTTCGCCGCGGGCGCCATCTTCCTGCCGTACTTCGCCGTCGTGATCGCGAACGTCAGCTCGGGGCAGGACGAGCCGCGGCTCGTGCCGCCGGAGCGGCAGATCGAATCGGGTGCACCCCCCGCCGCGCCGGAGCCGGCCGCTCCGCCGGTCATCCGCATCCGCGAAGCCGATCGCACGGACGAGTCGTGACGGACGAATCATGACAGGGGCGATCTGCTCCCGCGCCGGTTGCCGGGCGGGCGCGAACTGGCAGGTGCTCTGGCGGAATCCGCGCATCCATGGCCCGGAGCGCCGCAAGGTCTGGACGGCGTGCGACGAGCACGTCGACTACCTGCGTTCCTTCCTCGCGACCCGGGACTTCCCGGTCGAGGTGCGCCCGCTCGATGAGGCGGTGACCTCGTGAACCGGCAGACCGCGCTGCGATGGTCGGGGTACGTCGCCATCGCCGTCGCGTTCGCGATCGCGTGCGGGTTCCTCTCGAACTGGCAGTTCACCCGCGACGCCAGCCGCTCGACCCAGCTGCGGCTCATCGCCGACAACTACGACGCCGACCCCGTGCCGCTCGCCGAGCTGCTCCCCGCCGGAGCCGAACTCGACCCGGACGATCAATGGCGCCCCGTCATCCTGCAGGGCGAATACCTGCCGGACGACCAGCTGCTCGCCCGCAACCGCGCGCACGGCGGGACGAGCGCGTTCGAGGTGCTCGTGCCGTTCCGCACCGCCGACGGCCGCGTCTTCATCGTCGACCGCGGCTGGGTCGCGCCGGGCGCCGACCAGCCCGAGCCCGACGAGGTCCCGGCGGCACCCACCGGGACGACGGAGGTCGTGGTACGGCTGAAGCCCGGCGAACCGCTGCCGAACTCCGGCCGGTCCGCGCCGGAGGGGCAGGTGCCCACCATCCACCTCCCCCTCATCGCCGACGCGATGCCGGGCGATGACGTCGTCACGAGCGCGTACGGCCTCCTCGTCTCGGAGGACCCGGCACCGGCGACCGCGCCGTCCGCGCTGGAGCCGCCGTCGGAAGACCCCGGACCCCACCTGTCCTATGCGATCCAGTGGATCCTCTTCGCCATCATGGGCTTCGTCTTCATCTGGTACATGATCCGCACCGAGCGCCGGCACCGTCGCGAGGATGCCGAGGAACGCGCCGCGCGGACGGAGCGCCGCCGCGACCGCGACATGCAGGAAGAGGACGCCCTGCTCGACTCCGCGCGCTGACCGCGCGCCGCGTCACGCCAGGGTGCCGGACCGCGTCACGCCAGGGTAATGAGGTCGATGTAGTCGCGACCCCAGATGTCCTCGACGCCGTCCGGCAGGATCAGCACCCGCTCGGGGTTCAGCGCCTGCACGGCGCCCTCGTCGTGCGAGACGAGGACGACGGCGCCCTCGTAGTGCGCGAGCGCCCCGAGGATCTCCTCGCGCGACGCGGGGTCGAGGTTGTTGGTGGGCTCGTCGAGGAGGAGCATGTTGGCGCTGGAGACGACGAGGGTGGCGAGGGAGAGGCGCGTCTTCTCGCCACCGGAGAGGACGCCGGCGGGCTTGAGCACGTCGTCGCCGGTGAAGAGGAACGAGCCGAGCACCTTCCGCGCCTCGACCTGGGTGATGTCCGGCGCAGCCGACATCATGTTCTCCAGGACCGAGCGGTTCACATCCAGGTTCTCGTGCTCCTGGGCGTAGTAGCCGATCTTCAGGCCGTGCCCGGGCTCGAGCTGGCCGGTGTCGGGCTTGTCGACGCCGGCGAGGATGCGCAGCAGCGTCGTCTTGCCAGCGCCGTTCAGGCCGAGGACCACGACCTTGGAGCCGCGGTCGATCGCGAGGTCGACATCCGTGAAGATCTCGAGCGAGCCGTACGACTTCGACAGGCCGGAGGCCATGAGCGGGGTCTTGCCGCAGGGCGCGGGCTTCGGGAACCGCAGCTTGGCGACGCGGTCCTCCTGACGCACCTCGTCCAGCCCGGCCAGCATCTTCTCCGCGCGGGCGACCATCTGGTGCGCCGCGGCGGCCTTGGACGCCTTCGCTCCGAAGCGCGCGGCCTGCAGCTGCAGGGCCGTGGCCTTCTTCTCGACGTTGACGCGCTCCTTCTTGCGGCGCTCCTCGTCGGCCACCCGCTGCCGCAGGTAGTTCTTCCAGTTCATGTTGTAGACGTCGATGACCTGGCGCATGGCATCCAGGTAGAACACCCGGTTCACCGTCTCGCCCACGAGTTCGACGTCGTGGCTGATGACGATGAGGCCGCCCTTGTAGTTCTTGAGGAACTCGCGCAGCCACACGACGCTGTCCGCGTCGAGGTGGTTCGTCGGCTCGTCGAGGATCATCGTCTGCGCGTCGGAGAAGAGGATGCGCGCGAGTTCGATGCGCCGGCGCTGACCGCCGGAGAGCGTCTTCAGCGGCTGATCGAGGATGCGGTCCGGCAGCGACAGGTTGTGCGCGATGGATGCCGCCTCAGCCTCGGCCGCATAGCCGCCGAGCGCCTCGAAGCGCTCGGTGAGGTTGCCGTAGCGACGCATCGCGCGGGCCGCGACCGCGGGGTCGTCGGAACCCATCTCCAGCGACGCCTCGCTCATGCCGAGCGCGAGCGTGCCGAGGCCGCGCGCGTCGAGGATGCGGGTGCGGGCGAGCATCTCGGGGTCGCCGGAGCGCGGGTCCTGCGGGAGGTAGCCGAGCTCGCCGGAGCGCTCCACCTTGCCGTCGGCAGGCATGAGGTCGCCCGCCAGGACCTTCGTCAGCGTCGTCTTGCCGGCGCCGTTGCGGCCGACGAGCCCGATCTTGTCGCCGTCGGAGACGCGGAACGACACGTCCGACATGAGGGTGCGAGCGCCTACGCGGATCTCGAGATCGTGTACGGCGAGCACAGCAGACGTCCATTCATCGCGGGTGGAGGGGGCGGCCGAACGGCCAGCCTCCCAGTATAGGTCGGGATGCCGCACGTCGCCTGAGCATGACGGTATGACGCGCGCGTTCCAGGACCAGTCGCCCGTGCCTCTACGCTGAGAGCCATGTCAGCCATCGCCGCCGCTCCCCCGTCCCGCCGCGTCCTCGCCGACGTCGTCGCACGTCCGTCCTCGCGGGCACGCGCGTTCGCCCTGGACGCCGCCCTCGTCACCGCCGGCGCCGCCGTCGTGGCGCTGCTCGCCCAGGTCTCCATCCCCCTGTGGCCCGTGCCGATCACGGGCCAGACGCTCGGCGTCGTGGTCGTGGGCGCCGCCCTCGGCGCACGCCGCGGCGCCGCCGCCCTGATCACCTACCTGCTCGCCGGGCTCGCCGGCCTCCCCGTCTTCGCGGACTTCACCGGGTCGCTCGCCGCCGTCGCGAAGCCGAGCTTCGGGTTCGTGATCGGGTTCATCGTGTCGGCCTTCGTGGCCGGCTGGTTCGCCGAGCGCGCGTGGGACCGCCGTCCCGCACTCGCCTTCCTCGGGTTCGCCGCCGCGAGCGCGGTGCCGTTCCTCTTCGGCATCCCCTACATGGCGCTCATCCTCAACGTCGTGCTGGGCCTGGACTACTCCTTCATCGGGATCCTGGATGCGGGTCTGTTCCCGTTCCTCGTCGGCGGAATCGTGAAGGCGGCGCTCGCGGCGCTGCTCATCCCCGGCGCCTGGGCGCTCGTGCGGAAGGTCGACGCCGCCAAGAAGTGAGCGGATGCCTCCCGCGGAGGCATCCGGGAATGGGAGAGCCCCGGCCGTTCCGGCCGGGGCTCTCCTGTGTCACCGGGACCGCACTCAGCCCTTCGCGGCCGTCGCGGCGGCGAGCTGCTCGACGATCTCGGGCAGGATCCACGGCACGGTCAGCGCGGTGGGCGAGATGGCGGAGACGTTCTCCTCGCCGACGATGGCGCCGACGGCGCCCTTCGCGACGGCGGGGATCAGCTGCGTGCGAGCAGACGTCAGGAACGTGTTCAGCGCGTCCTCGCTCTCGACCTGCGTGAAGATGACGTCGGCGTCGATCTGGTCGAGCTTCTCGCCACTGACGGTCGTGTAGAACGTGGCGGCGCCGTCATCGAGGGCGGTGACCGACGGGGCGGTCACGAAGCCGAGGTCCTCCAGGATCTCCACGCGCGGGTCGGCCGGCAGGTAGAGGTAGAACGTGTCCACGTCATCCGCCGCGTAGGCGATGGTCGTGCCGGCGAACTCCGGGTGCGCGGCGGCGGCGTCGGCCACCTGCTGGTCGAGGCCGGCGAGCAGCTCCTCCGCCTCGGCATCCATCCCGAGCGCCTTGCCGGTGTCGGTGATCACGTCGCGCCACGGAGTGGACCAGAGCGCCTCCTCGGGGGCCACGACCGGGACACCGGCGTTCGTGACGGCGTCGTACTCCTCCTGCGTCAGACCCGAGTAGGACGCGATGAGGACGTCGGGGTCGGTCGCCAGCAGCTCTTCGATCGACAGCTCGTAGGTCGCGCTGTCGAGGATGACGGGCTCCTCCCCGCCGAGGTCGGCGATGGCATCCTCGACCCACGGCGTGATGCGGTTCTCGCCCCCGCCGTAGTCCATGGAGGACACGGCCACCGGGACGATGCCCAGCGCCAGTACGGCGTCCGTCACGCCCCACCCCCACGTCGCGACGCGTTCGGGGGCGGACTCGATCGTGGTGGTGCCGTAGATGTGCTCGAACGTGACCGGGAACCCGTCGGCGGTGCCGGTCGCGGCGTCCGACGTGGACGCCGGGTCGGTCTGCCCGGCGCAGCCGGACAGGACGAGGCCGCCGGCCACGGTGAGCGCGACGAGCGCTCCGAGGCGTGAGGTGCGTGCGGACATGGGTGCGTTCCTTTCGAATCGCGTCAGGCCTCGTCCGCGGCGGCATGGGCGCCGCCGGGGACGGGGATGACGAGGGGGGTGGAGGTGAGCGGGTCGGGGATGACGAGGGCGTCGAGGTCGAAGGCGCGGGCGACGACCTCGGAGGTCAGGACGTCGGCGGGGGCCCCGTGCGCCACGATCCGCCCTGCCTGCATGACGACGAGCTCGTCGGCGTAGCGCGCCGCGAGGTTCAGCTCGTGCAGGACGACGACGATCGTGGTGCCGTCGCTGCGGTTGAGGCTCCGCAGGAGGTCGAGGACCTCGATCTGGTGGCTGAGGTCGAGGAAGGTCGTCGGCTCGTCCAGCAGAAGGATGCGCGGCTCCTGCGCGAGGGCCATCGCGATCCACACGCGCTGGCGCTGACCTCCGGAGAGGTCGCCGACCGCGCGGTCGGCGAGGGGTGCGACGCCCGTCTTCGCCATGGCGTCGTCCACCCGGGCGGTGTCCGCTGCGCTCCAGCGCTGGAAGACGCCGCGGTGCGGGTGCCGGCCACGGGAGACGAGCTCCGCGACGGTCAGGCCGTCGGGCGCGGTCGGATGCTGCGGAAGCAGCCCCACGGTCTGCGCGAAGCGCCGGCGCGACAGGCTCGCGACGTCGGTGCCGTCGAGTTCGACGCCGCCCGCGAGCGGTGCGTTGACGCGCGCGAGGACGTTCAGCAGCGTCGACTTCCCGCACGCGTTGGCGCCGATGATCATCGTGATGCGGCCCGGCGCGATGTCGAGGTCGAGGTCCTCGATCACTCGGCGACCGGGGTAGCCCGCGGCGAGTCCTCGCACGCTCAGGCGCGGCGGGGCGGAGTCGGGAGTCACAGCTGTCGTCCTTTCGACGTCGCGAGCAGCCAGAGGAGGAAGACGGCGCCGATGGCGCCCGTCACGACGCCCACGGGGAGGGAGTAGCCGGGCAGGGCGAACTGTGCGACGAGATCGGCGGAGGTCAGGAGGAACGCGCCGACGGCGGCGCTCGTGCCGATCCCGACGGCGCCGTGTCCGAGGAGGGGACGCGCGATGGCGGGCGCGCACAGCGCGATGAAGGCGATCGGCCCGACGAACGCGCAGGTGACCGAGGTGAGGAGGACGGCGGCGAGGACCGCGACGATCCGCACGGTCGACGGCGGCACACCGAGGGAGGCCGCCGTCGCCGCGCCCATCTGGGTGAGCGGGAGCCAGCGGGCGCACGCCACGACCGCGGGGACGGCGAGGAGGACGGCCCCGGCCACGATCGCGACATTCCACCAGGGGGTGGAGGCGAGGCTGCCGGTGAGCCAGATGAGCGCCGCCTGGGCGAGCTCGACCTTGGCGCGCACCATCAGGTAGTTCGTGACGGCGACGCAGAGGAAGGCGACCCCCACGCCGGCGAGGATGAGGCGGAACCCGCCGTCGGCGCGGCGGCTGCCGGCCAGGAGCAGGAACGCCGCGACGACGAGGCCGCCGGCGAACGCGGCGATGGCCAGGAGCGGCCCGGTGAGACCGAGGATGAGGATCCCGAAGACGGCGGCCGCACCGGAGCCGGCGCTGATGCCGAGCAGGTCGGGGCTGGCCAGCGGGTTCCGCAGCAGCGACTGCAGGAGCGCGCCCGCGGCGCCGAGGGCGGCGCCGACGAGGAGCGCCATGACGAGGCGCGGCGCGCGCACCTGGAAGACGACGTAGGACTGCAGGCGATCGCCGCCGCCGAGCAGCGTCCGCCACAGCTCCGCCGGCCCGATCGCGTAGTCGCCGAGCGAGAGAGACACGATCGTCACGACGAGCACGGCGGCCAGCACGCCGGCGAGCACCGCGCCGCGACGGCGGCCGACGCGTGCGCGGATCTCCTGCACGGACGAGGTCACAGGCTCACCCGCCCACGGCGGAGCACGAGGGAGACGAGCACGGGGGCGCCCACGAAGGCCACGACGAGACCGGCCTGGATCTCGCCCGGCGGCGCGATGACGCGGCCCAGCACGTCCGCGGCGAGCAGCACGATCGCCCCGGCCGGCGCCCCGATGGCGAGGAGCCACCGGTACTCGCCGCCGATGAGGGCGCGGAGGGCGTGCGGCACGAGGAGCCCGAGGAAGACGATCGGGCCGGCGATCGACGTCGCGGCGCCGCACAGCAGCACCGCCGCGATGATGCCGAGGACGCGCGTCCGCGTGACGCTGTGCCCCAGTCCGGTGGCGGTGTCCTCGCCGAGGGCGAGGAGGTCGAGCCCGCGCGCGGAGGTGAAGGCGATGACGGCGCCGACGAGGATCGGGAGGACGACGACGGCCACGGTGTCCAGGCCCCGGGCCGTGAGACCGCCGACCTGCCAGTAGCGGAACACGTCGAACGCGGTGATGGAGGTCGTGAGGATGAGCGTCGTGACGGCGGTGAGCCCGGCCGTGACGGCAGCCCCCGTGAGCGCGAGTTTCGCGGGGTTCGCTCCGTCCGGACCCCGCGTGCCGATGAGCGCGACGGCGACGGCGGCGAGCGCCGCGCCCCCGAACGCGAACCAGACGAACCCGGCCGGCGCCGTGATGCCGAACAGGGTGATGGCGGCGAGGACGGCGACGGAGGCACCGGCGTTGACCCCCAGGAGACCCGGGTCGGCGAGCGGATTGCGGGTGAGGCCCTGCATGAGGGTGCCGGCGAGAGCCAGCGCGGCGCCGGCGAGCACGCCGATGACGGTCCGCGGCACCCGCTGTATGAGGATGATGGAGTGGTCGGCCAGTGACAGGTCGGGGCGCAGCAGGGCGTCGATCACGATGCCGGGGGCGACCGAGCGCGCCCCGATCATGAGGCTCACGACGATCATGACGGCCAGCAGGGCGATCGCGCCGGTGAGCAGCAGCCGTCCGCGCCGATCGCGCGCCGTGCTCATTCCTGCCGCTCGGACTGGCCGAGTCTCCAGTACCCCATGAAGGCGACGCGCTTGCGGTCCACGCCGCACCCCTGCACGAGGTGCCGGCGCAGGCCCTTGACGGTGGCCGCCTCGCCGGCGATCCACGCGTAGAACTCGCCCTCGGAATCCTCCGGGCTGTCCCACAGCAGGTCGTGGTCGACGTCGATGTCGGCGAGCTCCTGGCGGCGCGGCGCGGCGGCGCGGGCGAGGACGTCGCCCGCCGTCGCGCTCCACGCGGTGAGCGCCTCGGTCAGGGCGGCGCCGTGCGGGCGATCCGCGCGCGGCAGCCATGACACGCGGAACGTGTCGGGCACCGCGAGGTCAAGGTGATCGGCGACGGTGGGAACCTCGATGAAGGCGTCGACCTCGTAGGAGGCGTCGAGCGCCTCGAGGATCGCGCAGATCGCCGGCGCGGCGGTCTCGTCCCCGGCGAGCACGACGCGGCGCGCGGTCCCGGGGTGCCAGTCCAGACCCTGCCGGCGGTTCTCGCTCCGCTGATCGGGTCCGACGATGACGATCCCCTGCCCGGGGGCGGCCTGCTCCGCCCAGCTCCCGGCCGGTCCCGCATCGTGGTGGACGACGAAGTCGACGGTGAGGCGGCGCGCGACGGGGTCGATGCGACGGACGGTGTAGGTGCGCAGCGGGCCCCGGGTCGCGAGCGGCATGGCGCGCCAGAGGCTGTACCACTCTCCCGCATCGATGACGTCGGCGTCGTGCTGGCCGATGTCGCTGAGGGTGCCGTCCGGCAGCGGGAGGATGAGCTTGATGCGCTGGTCGAGACCAGCCGTCCCGAAGAGGTCGAACTCCTCACCCGTGAAGACGACACGCGTGAAGTGCGGCGACAGCCGCTGCACCTCGGCGACCGTCGCGGCGTACGGACGGTAGGCGGGGCGCGTGCGGACGTCCTCGGAGATGCTCACATGGTTAGGGTAGCCTTGCCTCTCCCTGGCATCCAAATCGGTGCGTCAGGCGGCGGGGCCGGCACCCGCGTCCGCGCGGGGACTGCGGTCCAGCCGCAGCCCCGGCACGAGCCCGAGCAGCGCGAGGGCCGTCGCGATGAGGAACACGACGGGGAACCCGGCGCCCGTCCCGGCGAGCGCCGTGAAGGTGAGGCCCATCGCCGCGATGGTCGCCGATGCGCCCACCGAGTCGGAGATCGACAGGGCGGAGGAGTTGAAGCCCTGGTTCTGCGGGGTGGAGTACGCGAGGGTCAGGACCGTGAGTCGGGGTTACATGAGGCCCATCCCGCCGCCTGCGAGCGCCCACCCGGCGATGAGGATGACCGGCGGCAGATGCAGCCAGGCGGTGAGCGCAGCGATCGCGGTCGCGCCGACCAGCTGCGCCGTGCCGATGAGCGAGATCCGGGTGCTGCCGATCCGGTCGCCGTAGCGGCCCTGTACGTCGGAGCCGGCCGCCCACAGGAGTGCGGCGACCGTGAGGGCGAGCCCGGCCCAGGTCGCGGAGAAGGCGTACTCGTCCATGAGCAGGTACGGGACGTAGATCTCCGCGCCGAACAATGCCCCCGCGATGAGGGCGCGCATCGCGACGACGCTCGGGAGCCCGCCGCGCAGACGCAGGGTCCCCGCCGGCACCAGCGGGCGGATGGCGACGGCGATGACGACGAGGGATGCCACGACCAGCACCGGGGCGAAGGCGCCGGCCTCCCCCGCGAGGCTCAGCGCGAGCGCGCCGATCGCGACGACGCTGGCCCAGCCGAGCCGCGCCGCCACCGGATCGGCGGCCGGGTGGTCGGTGCCGAGCGGGCGGTCGTGCAGGCGGGCCAGGACGAGCGCGAAGGCCACGACGGTGAGCCCCGCGACGCCCAGGAACACCCAGCGCCAGTGCAGGTACTCCGCGACGGCGCCGGCCAGGAACGGGCCCACGATCGAGGGCACCACCCAGGCGGCGGAGAAGGCCGCGAACACGCGGCCGTGCAAGGCGGCCGGATACACGCGCGCCACGACGACGTAGAGCGCGACGGTCTGCCCGCCGGTGCCGAGCCCCTGCAGGAGGCGCCCCGCGACGAGCACCTCCATGGTCGGTGCGGCGCCCGCGACGACGAGCCCGGCGACGAAGAGCACGACCGACGTGGTGAGCGGGAGGACGGGGCCGGCACGGTCGCACCACGCCCCGACGGCGACCATCCCGATGACGCTCGTCGCCAGCGTGCCGGAGAAGGCGACGGCGTACAGCGCCGCGCCGTCGAGGTCGGCACTGACGAGCGGCATGACGGTCGTGACGGCGAGGGACTGCGTAGCGGCGAGGAAGATCATCGCGACCGCGCCGATCGTCACCCACACGTAGCGCGGATGCCAGATGCCGCCGGCCGGGACGGTCCCGGGGTCTGTGCGCGCGTCGCTCACGTGCGGGCCAGCGCCCCGATCCGTCGCACCGCCTCCGTGAGCACCTCGGGCGCGCACCCGAAGTTCAGCCGGACGTGCCCGACGCCCTGCGGACCGAACAGCGGCCCGTGGTGCAGCGCGACCTTCGCGTCACGGAGGATACGGCGGGCCGGATCGTCGCCCCAGCCGTACGCGGAGACGTCGATCCAGGCCAGGTACCCGGCATCCGGTGTCCGGTAGCGGGCGCGCGGGAGATGCTCGGCGAGGAGGTCGGCCAGGAGACGGCGGTTGACGTCCAGGGCGGCCATCTGCGCATCGAGCCAGGCATCCGACTCGGGCGAGAAGGCCGCGACCCCGGCGAGGGCGCCGAAGAGCCCGGTGCGCCACTCGACCTCCGGCCAGAGCCCGTTGACGACGGCCGCCGTCCTCTCGGAGGCGCTGATCATGAGCGCGCACTTCAGGCCGGCGAGGTTGTACGCCTTCGAGGCGCTCGTGACGGCGTATCCGACCTCCGCGGCGGTCGCCGACGCCGCGAGGAAGGGCGTGAAGGTGCCGCCGGGATACACGAGCGGTGCGTGGATCTCGTCGCTGATGACGACGGCGCCGAACCTCTTCGCGAGGTCCGCGAGCGCGGCGAGGGTCTCGCGGGAGTGGACGGTGCCGGTCGGGTTGTGCGGGTTGCACAGCAGGACCGCGCGCGCGCCGCCGGCGAGGGCCGCCTCGATCCCCCGCAGGTCGAGCTCCCAGGCATCGCCGGTGTCCCGCAGCGGCACTTCTTCGACGACGCCCCCCGCCTCCGGGATGCACATCGAGAAGGGCGGGTAGACCGGCGGCGCGATGACGACCCGGTCGCCGGGCCGGATGGTGGCACGGAGCAGCTCGACGACGCCCATCATGACGTCGCCGGTCGAGCGGATCCGGGTCGGCTCCATCTCCCAGCCGTAGCGCCGGGCCGCGAACGCCGTGAACGCGCCTCGCAGACCGGGGTCCGGCGGCGTGTAGCCGGTGTCGCCGCGGGTCACGGCCTCCGTGAGGGTCCGCGCGATGGCCGGCGCGAGAGCGAAGTCGGTCTCCGCGACGAACATCGGGATGACGTCTCCCGGGTAGGACCGCCACTTCGTGCTCGACCGCTGACGCAGCTCGTCCAGGGGCAGGGCTTCGAGGGGGCTGACACTCACGCCCCGAGCCTACCGGCGCCCGTCAGATGGCGAAGCCGAGGGCGCGCATCATGTCGCGGCCGTCGTCGGTGATCCGTTCCGGGCCCCACGGCGGCATCCACACCCAGTTGATGCGGAACTGCGCGACGACCTCGTCCAGTGCCTGCGCCGTCTGCTCCTCGAGCACATCGGTCAGCGGGCAGCCGGCGGAGGTGAGCGTCATGTGGATGACGAGGGCGTCGTTCTCCTCATCCCAGGAGAGGTCGTAGATGAGGCCCAGGTCGACGACGTTGATCCCGAGCTCGGGGTCCATGACGTCCTTGAGCGCTTCGGTGACCTCGTCGTACTTCTCGGGGGTGAGGGTCGCGGTCATGAGGGGATCCTAGCTCTCGACCTCGACGGCGGGCTCGGCGACGGGGAGGTACCGGTCGTAGCCCTCGTCCTCGAGCCGGTCGGCCAGCTCCGGGCCGCCTTCCTCCGCGATCCGGCCGTTCACCATGACGTGCACGTAGTCGGGGGTGATGTAGCGGAGGATGCGGGTGTAGTGCGTGATGAGCAGGACGCCGAGGTCGGTGCTCTCCTTGGCGCGGTTCACACCCTCGGAGACGATCTTCAGCGCGTCCACGTCGAGCCCGGAGTCGGTCTCGTCGAGGATCGCGAGCGCGGGCTTGAGGAGCTCGAGCTGGAGGATCTCGTGGCGCTTCTTCTCCCCGCCGGAGAAGCCCTCGTTGACGTTGCGCTGCGCGAACTTCGGGTCCATCCGCAGATTCTTCATCGCACCCTTGACGTCCTTCGTCCACGTGCGGATGGCCGGGGCCTCGCCGTCGATCGCAGTCTTGGCGGTACGGAGGAAGTTGGTGACCGTGACACCGGGGATCTCGACGGGGTACTGCATCGCGAGGAAGAGCCCCGCGCGGGCGCGCTCGTCGACCGTCATCGCCAGCACGTCCTCACCGTCGAGGGTGATGGTGCCGGAGGTCACGGTGTACTTCGGGTGACCGGCGATCGTGTACGCCAGCGTCGACTTGCCGGAGCCGTTGGGGCCCATGATGGCATGGGTCTCACCGGTGCGCACCGTGAGGGTCACGCCGTTGAGGATCGGCGTCTCACCGGCATCCGTCTCGACCGTCACATGCAGGTCGCGGATCTCGAGAACAGACATTGCTGACTTCCTTCTTCAGTTCACAACTTTGGTCACGGCGGGGTCGATGAGCACGTCATCGCCGTCGATCGTGACCTCGTAGACGGGGACCGGCTCGTACGCCGGGAGGTTGAGGGGGCGTCCGGTTCGCAGCGAGAACGCGGAGCCGTGCGCCCAGCACTCCAGCGTGTCGCCCTCGACGAACCCGTCGGAGAGCGAGATGTCGCCGTGCGTGCACGTGTCGCCGATCGCGTGCACGTCGCCGTTGGAATCGAGCACGACGGCGATGGGCACGCCGTCGACCTCGACCCGCACAGGCGTGTCCTGCTGCAGGTCGCCCATGGTGAGCACCTTCTGCGCGGTCATGCGTCAACCTCCTGGGCGAGTTCCGCCTCGATGGCAGCGGTCAGCTCGTCCTCCAGCGCAGGGATGCCGAGCTTCTGGACGATCTCGGTCAGGAACCCGAGCACGACGAGACGGCGGGCCTCGTCCTCGGAGATGCCGCGCGCCTGCAGATAGAAGAGCTGCTCGTCGTCGAACCGGCCGGTCGCGCTCGCGTGCCCCGCACCGACGATGTCGCCGGTCTGGATCTCGAGGTTCGGGATGGAGTCCGCGCGTGCGCCGTCGGTGAGGACGAGGTTGCGGTTCGCCTCATAGGAGTCGGTGCCGGTGGCGTCGGGGCCGATGAGCACATCGCCGATCCAGACGCTGCGCGCGCCGGCGCCCTGCAGGGCGCCCTTGTACAGGACGTCGCCGACGGTGTGGCGGCCCTTGTGGTGGAGGTAGACCTGGCTCTCCAGGTGCTGGTCGGCATCGGCGAACGACAGGCCGTACAGCTTGCCGTGCGCGCCGTCGCCGGCGAGCTCCACGGAGGGGTTGATCCGCACGACGCCGCCGCCGAGGCTCACGACGGCGTGGGTCAGGGTCGCGTCGCGGTCGACGCGGGCCTGGTGCGCGCCGGCGTGCACGGCGTCGTCGTCCCAGCGCTGCAGGGAGATGACGGTGAGCGCCGAGCCCTCGCGGGCGATGATCTCGACGTTCTGGGCGTGCACGGCGGTGCCTTCGTGCCGGATCACGACGACGCCGCGGGCGTTCGCCTGCGCCTCGATCACGACGTGCGCGTGCGCGAGGCCGCCGGTGCCGGTGAGGCGGATGATGACGGGCTCGTCGAGCTCGACACCCGCCGGGATGCTGATGAGGGGCGCGGACTCCTCCTGCGCCCAGGCGATCGCGCTCGGCAGGTCCTCGGGGCGGAAGACCTCGCCGCGCGGCGCCTCGCCCACGCGCAGACGGCGCTGCTCGACGACCGCGGGGGCGGTGACGTCGACGCCGATGACGTCGTGCGGTCCCGCCTCGTCGACGAAGAGCTGCTGCAGACGCGCGACGGGCGTGTGCTTCCAGTTCACCTCACGGCCGGTCGGCGCGCCGAAATCGGCGGGCTCGAACGACCAGGGACGCTCCGAGCGGGTCTGGACGGGGACGAATGCCGCCGCAGGGTCGATGTGGCCCTCCGCGACGCGCGCGGGGGCCGGGGTCGCTGTCGTCATCAGCCGACGGATCCTTCCATGCCCATCTCGATGAGCTTGTTGAGTTCGAGGGCGTACTCCATCGGCAGTTCGCGCGCGATGGGCTCGATGAACCCGCGCACGATCATGGCCATGGCCTCGGCCTCCGGCATCCCCCGGCTCATGAGGTAGAACAGCTGCTCTTCGCTGACCTTCGAGACGGTGGCCTCGTGGCCGAGCTGCACGTCGTCGACGCGGATGTCGATCGACGGGTACGTGTCGGAGCGCGAGATCGAGTCGACCAGCAGCGCGTCGCAGCGGACGGTGTTGGCGGAGTGGTGCGCGTTGGCGTCGACGCGGACCTCGCCGCGGTAGCCTGCGCGGCCGCCGCCGCGGGCGATCGACTTGGAGACGATGGAGGACTGCGTGTACGGCGCCATGTGGATCATCTTCGCGCCGGCGTCCTGGTGCTGCCCGGGACCGGCGAAGGCGACCGAGAGGGTCTCGCCCTTGGCGTGCTCCCCCATCAGGAAGATCGACGGGTACTTCATCGTGACCTTCGAGCCGATGTTGCCGTCGACCCACTCCATCGTCGCGCCCTCGTGGGCGACGGCGCGCTTGGTGACGAGGTTATAGACGTTGTTCGACCAGTTCTGAATCGTCGTGTAGCGCACGCGGGCGTTCTTCTTCACGATGATCTCGACGACGGCGGAGTGCAGCGAGTCGGACTTGTAGATCGGGGCCGTGCACCCTTCGATGTAGTGCACGTAGGAACCCTCGTCGGCGATGATGAGCGTCCGCTCGAACTGGCCCATGTTCTCCGTGTTGATGCGGAAGTAGGCCTGCAGCGGGATCTCGACGTGCACGCCCGGCGGCACGTAGACGAACGACCCGCCCGACCACACGGCGGTGTTCAGCGCCGCGAACTTGTTGTCGCCGGCGGGGATGACGCTGCCGAAGTACTCCTCGAAGAACTCGGGGTGCTCGCGCAGGGCCGTGTCGGTGTCCATGAAGATGACGCCCTGGTCCTCCAGCTCCTTCTGGATCTGGTGGTAGACGACCTCGGACTCGTACTGGGCCGCGACACCGGAGACGAGGCGCGAACGCTCCGCCTCGGGGATGCCGAGCTTCTCGTACGTGTTCTTGATGTCGTCCGGGAGGTCCTCCCAGGACTGCGCCTGCTTCTCCGTGGAGCGCACGAAGTACTTGATGTTGTCGAAGTCGATCTCGGAGAGATCGGCGCCCCACGTCGGCATCGGCTTGCGGCCGAACAGCTGCAGGCCCTTCAGACGGGTCTTCAGCATCCACTCCGGCTCGGACTTCAGGGCCGAGATGTCGCGCACGACACCCTCGCTGAGACCGCGGCGGGCGCTGGACCCGGCGGCGTCGGCATCGTGCCAGCCGAATTCGTACACCCCCAGGCCTGCGAGCTCCGGACGGTCGATGAGCACATCCGACATCGTTTACCTCCTCTAGGCCGCAACGGTGTCAACCGTCCCGGCATTCCCTGTCCCTCGTGGAGTTCCGCGGGTGGGATGCCGCTTGCAGGGCCGCTCTTGTGGCGCTGACGACGCGCCTAGACTTGGGGTGGACCCGGCACGCCGCGCGCGCCGTCGTCACAACCCCTCAAGTCTACAGGCAACGTCTGCCCGCGGCGTGGCCGCTCCGTGGACGCAGGGGCGACACACAGGAGGACCCGCGCATGACCCTCGCGCAGACCGCACCCCGCTCGGCCCACCGCCCGGACCGGGTCGGCCGACCGCTGCGGATCCTGGCGTGGGCGTCCTTCGTCGCCGAGGTCGTCATCATCGGCACCGGCGGCGCCGTGCGCCTGACCGGGTCGGGGCTGGGCTGCACGGAATGGCCGCTCTGCACGCCGGACTCGCTCGTCCCGCTGCAGGCCCAGGGCATCCACGGGCTCATCGAGTTCGGCAACCGTCTGATGACCGGCGTCGTGGGGATCATCGCCCTGGCCGTGCTGCTGCTCACGATCGCGGCCTTCGCGGGGCGGCGCCTCGTGACCCGCGCGCTGTGGTTCGCCGCGGGCGGCATCGTGCTGGGCGTCGGCGCCTACGTCGTGGCGAACCCGGTGGGCCTCGGGGCGTTCGGGTTCTCGAGCGCGCTGCTGCTCGCAGTCCTCGCCGCCATGGTCGACTCGGTGCGGCGAACGGAGCGCCGCCGCGACCTCCTCGTGCTGGCGTGGATCGTCCTGGCGGGCGTCATGGCGCAGGCCGTCGTCGGGGGCCTCGCCGTCGTCAGCGACCTCAACGCGTTCGTCGTGGGCTTCCACTACACCGCGTCGCTGCTGCTCGTCTGTGTGACCGCCGCGTATCTGGTGCGTCTCGCCGCCGTCCCCGGGCCCCGCGAGCGGGCCGTGCCGTCCTGGTTCGCGATCCTCGCCCACGTCACGACGCTCGCCCTCGCCGCGACGATCTTCTTCGGCGTGCTGACCACGAGCAACGGGCCGCATTCGGGTGACGAGGATGTCATCCGCAACGGCTTCGACGCGACGTTCCTCGCGCACGTGCACGCCTGGCCGGGCTACATCCTGGCGGCGCTCGTGGCCGTTCTGACCGTCGTCGCGTGGGCGCGACGCCTGCCCGTGCGGCGCTGGCTGCTCGTCCTCGTCGCCGCCGTCGCCGTGCAGATCGTCGTCGGCGTGTGGCAGGCCCGGGAGGGGCTGCCCGAGCTCCTCGTCGGCATCCACATGGTGCTCGCCTCCCTGTCGGCGGCGGCGATGACCGTCGTCATCCTGAATCTGAAGGCGCCGATCGGCGTCCTCTCCGCGCCGTCGACCGACGACGCGTCCACAGTCGTTTCATAGGCGACGCATCGGCCCCGCACGGACGGGACCGCAAGAGTATCCGGATGCCGTTCCGCCGGCCGCGGACGCATTGCGCCGCCGCACGGCCACCCCAACCATCAAGGAGAACCACATGAACCCCCGCCCCCGTCTGACCCGCAGCATCCCGTTCTGGCTACTCGTGGCCGGATCGCTCGCCTCGGTGGGCGTCGGCTCGTACGTCCTGACGACCAACATCGGCACCATGGTCACGACCCTCACCGACGGCACCGCGACCGGTGTCGAGGTCTACGCCGGACAGGTGTGGGGCGTTCTCGGCGCCATCCTCATCGGCGTCGGCCTCATCGGCCTGGCCCTGGCCCTGACGCTCGGCGCACTGCGCGCCTTCGCCCCGGCCCCCACCGTCGAGGTCATCGAGGCCGCCGCGTGGGACGAGCCCGTCGAGGCGACCTCTCCCGTCGCGCCCGTCGCCGAGGCGCCGGCCGAGACCGTCGTCGCGCCGGCTCCCGCCGCGGACACCGAGGTCGCGGAGACCCCCGTCACCCGCTGACGTCCCCGCGTCAGCGTCGCACCGCGCCGCATCCCGGACCCAGGCCCAGCCTCGGGTCCCCGGATGCGGCGCGGTGCTGTCTTGACGGCTTCGCGCCGCGGCGTCCCGCCGGCCCGCGGCGTGGCGCTCACCCGCCGCGTGGCGCTCACCCGTCGCGCGCGCTCGCGCCGCGCTCCCCCGCCGCCGCGCACCCGCATTGCGCTCCCCGCATTGCGCTCCCCGCCGCCGTGCTCAACCGCGCCGCCTCTTCGCCCACCCGCGCCGAATGGCGGGTGCTCGCACCCCGCACCCGCACTTCGACGCGAGTGAACACGGGCGCCGAAGGCGGCGCCGCTCGCGCCTGCCCGCCCCACGCCCATCGCGCTGCGCTCCCCGCCGCCGCGTTCGACCGCGCTGAAGTGTGGGTGTCGCGGCATCCGACCCGCCATTCAGCGCGGACGAACGGCCACCCCGGCACTCACCCGCGCCGAATCGCGGGTGCTCGCACCCCGCACCCGCACTTCGGCGCGACTGAACCTGGGCAGCGAACGCGAGCCACTCAGGTCCCGGGTCCGGCGCGGGTCACATCAGGTCGCGGCAGCACGGCAACGGCCGCGCCAGGGTGCCCGGCGCTAGAAGGGCAGCAGCGGGTCGACCGCGATCGCGACGAACACGAGGGTGAGGTAGGTGATCGACGCGTGGAAGACCCGCATGGCGGTGGTGTCGGCACCGCGCACGGCGCGGTTGTAGAGCACGTGAGCCTCGTAGATGAACCAGGCGCCGAAGACGACCGCCGTCACCGAGTAGACGAGGCCCATGCCGGCCACCGGGATGAGCAGCAGCGAGGATGCCACGGTCGCCCACGCGTACAGGATGACCTGGAGCCCCACCTGCGAGCCGTTGCGCGTCGCGCCGAGCATGGGCACGTCGACCTCGGCGTAGTCGCCCTTGTACTTCATCGACAGCGGCCAGTAGTGCGGCGGCGTCCACAGGAAGACCAGCAGGAAGAGGATGAGGGCCGCCCAGCTGAGCGAGCCGGTCACGGCCGACCAGCCGATGACGACCGGGAAGCAGCCCGCGATGCCGCCCCACACGATGTTCTGCTCGGTGCGGCGCTTCAGCAGGATCGTGTAGATCACGACGTAGAAGAAGATCGCGAACGCGCTGAGCGCCGCCGCGAGCCAGTTCGTCGTCACGAGCAGCCAGACCGTGGATGCCACGGCGAGCGTCCAGGAGAAGATGAGCGCGCCGCGCGGAGTGACCTCCCCCGTGACCAGCGGCCGGTTCACGGTACGGTGCATGTGCGCGTCGATGTCGCGATCGAGGTACATGTTGAACGACGCGGCCGAGCCGGCGCTCATCGAGCCGCCGATGACGGTCGCGAGGACCAGCCACAGGTCAGGCAGTCCGCCGGCCGCGAGGATCATGACCGGAACCGTCGTGACGAGCAGCAGCTCGAGGACCCGCGGCTTCGTCAGCGCGACGTACGCGCGGACGGTACGGCCCAGGGACTGGCGTGTCGAGGCGTGCTCGACCTCGCGCGTCGTCGTGATGTCCATCGCCCCCGCCGCTGTTGATCGGTCCTGTCCAGTCTATGGCATCCGCTCCGGAGGGATCGGCGTCACGCGACGCCATCCATGACCCGTCGCGCATACCGACTCGTTATGCTGAGGGGCATCTGCGCGCCCGCGCCGGTCCCCTCCTCCTGAGGCCGCGATCCGGCCCGCATCGGGCGCACATCCCCAGACGAAAGGCGACCGAGTGTCAGAGCTGCAGTGGGACGAGATCGATCGACGCGCGGTGGACACCGCCCGGATCCTCGCGGCGGACGCCGTGGAGAAGGTGGGCAACGGTCACCCGGGCACCGCGATGAGCCTCGCTCCCGCGGCCTACCTGCTGTACCAGCGGGTGCTGCGCCACGACCCGACCGACACCGACTGGCTCGGCCGCGACCGCTTCATCCTCTCCGCGGGACACTCCTCCCTGACGCAGTACGTGCAGCTCTACCTGGGCGGGTTCGGTCTCGAGCTCGACGACCTGAAGTCCCTGCGCACGTGGGGCTCGAAGACGCCCGGCCACCCGGAGTACGGCCACACGGCCGGCGTCGAGATCACGACCGGCCCGCTCGGCCAGGGCCTCGCCTCCGCCGTCGGCTTCGCGTACGCGGCCCGCTACGAGCGCGGCTTGTTCGACCCGGAGGCGGAGGCCGGTGAGAGCCCGTTCGACCACTTCGTGTACGTCATCGCGGGTGACGGAGACCTGCAGGAGGGCATCACGAGCGAGGCCTCGAGCCTCGCCGGCCACCAGCAGCTCGGCAACCTCATCGCGCTGTACGACTCCAACCAGATCTCCATCGAGGACGACACCAACGTCGCCTTCACCGAGGACGTCGCGGCGCGCTACGAGGCCTACGGCTGGCACGTGCAGACGGTGGACTGGAAGAAGACCGGCGAGTACGTCGAGGATGTCGCGGAGCTCCACGCCGCGATCCAGGCGGCGCAGGGCGAGACCGCGAAGCCGTCGCTCATCATCCTGAAGACGATCATCGGCTGGCCCTCCCCCGGCAAGCAGAACACCGGCAAGATCCACGGCTCCGCCCTCGGCGGCGACGAGCTCGCCGCGACCAAGAAGGTCCTGGGCTTCGACCCCGAGCAGACCTTCGTCGTCGCGGACGACGTCCTGGAGCGCACGCGCGGGCTCGCCGACCGCGACGCCGAGGCCCGCGCCGCGTGGCAGAAGTCCTTCGACGCCTGGGCTGCGGCGAACCCCGAGCGCAAGGCCCTCCTCGACCGCGTCCAGGCCCACGAGCTCCCCGCCGACATCGACGGCGCCCTGCCGTCGTTCGAGGCCGGCAAGGACGTGTCGACGCGCGCCGCGAGCGGTCTGGTCATCAACGCCCTCGCCGAGCAGCTCCCCGAGCTGTGGGGCGGCTCAGCCGACCTCGCCGAGTCGAACCTCACCACGATCAAGTCCGGCAAGAGCTTCATCCCGGCCGAGTGGTCCACGCACGAGTGGTCCGGCGACCCGTACGGCCGCGTCCTGCACTTCGGCATCCGCGAGCACGCCATGGGCGCCATCGTCAACGGCATCGTGCTCCACGGTCCGACGCGCGCGTTCGGCGGCACGTTCCTGATCTTCAGCGACTACATGCGCCCCGCCGTGCGACTGGCAGCGCTCATGGACGTCCCGTCGATCTTCGTCTGGACGCACGACTCCGTCGCGCTCGGCGAGGACGGCCCCACCCACCAGCCCATCGAGCAGCTCGCGACCCTGCGCCTCATCCCGAACTTCACGGTGGTCCGCCCGGCCGACGCGAACGAGACGGCGGCGGCGTGGCTCGAGATCCTCCGCCGGCACGGGCGCCCGACCGGCATCGCGCTCACGCGCCAGAACATCCCGGTCTTCGCCCGCGGCGAGGGCGACGCGGACGGCGACACGTTCGCCTCCACCGCCGGAGTCGCCCGCGGCGCGTACATCCTCGCCGAAGCCCCCGGCGGCACGCCGGATGTCATCCTCATCGCCACCGGCTCCGAGGTGCAGCTGGCCGTCGAGGCGCGGGAGACCCTCCGCGCCGAGGGCGTCAACGCCCGCGTCGTGTCGGCTCCGTCGCTCGAGTGGTTCGCGGAGCAGGACGCCGCCTACCGCGAGAAGGTGCTCCCGGCATCCGTCACGGCACGCGTCTCCGTCGAAGCCGGGGCCACGGGCCTCTGGCGCGGCGTCGTCGGCGACCGCGGCGTGTCCGTGGGAATCGACCACTTCGGCGCATCCGCCGACTACAAGACCCTGTTCGAGAAGTTCGGCGTCACCGCCGACGCGGTCGTCGAGGCCGCACGCGCCACTGTCAAGGAGAACTCATGAGCACCCCCACCAAGGCACTGTCCGACGCCGGCGTCAGCATCTGGCTCGACGACCTGTCCCGCGCGCGCATCGAGTCGGGGAACCTCGCCGAGCTCATCGCGACACGGGATGTCGTCGGCGTGACGACGAACCCGACGATCTTCCAGGGCGCGATCGGCAACACCGCCGACCACTCGTACGACGAGCGCATCGCCGCCCTGTCGGCGCGCGGGGCCGACGTCGATGAGGCGATCTTCGAACTGACCACGGAGGACGTGCGCGACGCCGCCGACCTGTTCCGCCCGGTGTACGACGCCACGGCGGGCGTCGACGGTCGCGTGTCGATCGAGGTCTCCCCCGACCTCGCGCACGACACCGACGCGACCGTCGCCGAGGCGAAGAAGCTGTGGGCGAAGGTCGACCGCCCGAACACGCTCATCAAGATCCCCGCGACGAAGGCCGGCCTTCCGGCCATCACGGCGGTCCTCGCCGAAGGCATCTCCGTCAACGTCACGCTGATCTTCAGCCTCGAGCGCTACGCCGCCGTCATCGACGCGTACCTGGCCGGCATCGAGCAGGCGCAGGCGAACGGCCACGACGTGTCCGGCATCCACTCGGTCGCCTCCTTCTTCGTGTCGCGCGTCGACACCGAGATCGACAAGCGCCTGACGGCGATCGGCACCGAGGACGCGCTGGCCCTGAAGAGCAAGGCCGGTGTGGCGAACGCCCGCCTCGCGTACGAGCTGTTCGAGCAGAAGTTCGCCGACGCCCGCGCGACCGCGCTGACGGATGCCGGTGCGAACGTGCAGCGGCCGCTGTGGGCCTCGACGGGCGTCAAGGACCCGAACCTGCCCGACACCCTCTACGTGACCGAGCTCGTCGCGCCCGGCACCGTCAACACCATGCCGGAGAAGACGCTCGAGGCGACCTTCGACCACGGCGTCGTCACGGGTGACACGGTCACCGGGAACTACGCCGACGCGCACGCCGTCTTCGACGGCCTCGCCGCGGTCGGCATCGACCTCGTCGACGCCACCCAGCTGCTCGAGGACGAGGGCGTCGAGAAGTTCATCGCCTCGTGGCACGACCTGCAGGGCACCGTCACGGCTGCGCTGCAGTCGGCGCCCGAGGGCGCACGTTGAGCTTCGAGATCCACGTCTCCGGCCACGTCAAGGACGTCGTCGATCAGACTCTGCCGGGGCTCGTCGCGAGCCTCGTGGCAAGCGGCATCACCGCCGGCGACGCGGACCTGTGGGGTCCCGCCGCCGCCGAGGAGGCCGGACGCCGGCTCGGGTGGGTGGAGGCCGTCTCGGTGTCCCGTCCGCTCGTGGCGGAGATCGCCGCGCTGCGCGCGGAGCTCGTCGCCCAGGGCCTCACGCGGATCGTCCTCGCGGGCATGGGCGGCTCCTCGCTCGCGCCCGAGGTGATCGCCGCGACCGCCGGCGTGCCCCTCGTGATCCTCGACTCCACGGCCCCCGGACAGGTCCTCGCGGCCCTCGACGGCGACGCCGAGAGCGGCGGCCTCGACAGGACGGTCCTCGTGGTCGCGTCGAAGTCCGGCTCCACCGTCGAGACCGACTCCGCCAAGCGGGCGTTCGAGGCCGCCTGGAGCGACCTCGGCATCGACCCCGCGGAGCGGATCATCGTCGTGACCGACCCGGGCTCGCCGCTCGATGAGGCGTCCCAGGCCGCCGGGTATCGCGTGTTCCACGCCGACCCCGCCGTCGGCGGGCGCTACTCGGCGCTCACCGCGTTCGGCCTCGTCCCGGCCGGTCTCGCCGGCGTCGACATCGCCGAACTCCTCGACGAGGCCGAGGCGACGCTCCTCGAGGTCGCCATCGACGACCCGAAGAACCCTGCTCTCGTGCTCGCCGCCGCGATCGCCGGCGGCGCGCCGCGCCGCGACAAGATGGGGCTCGTCAGCGACGGCACCCACATCGTGGGGCTTCCGGACTGGATCGAGCAGCTCGTCGCGGAGTCGACGGGCAAGATGCGCACCGGCATCCTCCCGGTCGTCCTGCTGCCGGTCTCCCCCGAGGTCGAGCAGACGCCCGCGGACCTGCAGATCGTCCGCCTCGTCGACGACGCGCAGCACTTCCAGATCCTCGAGCAGCACCCCGACGAGGTGCTCGTCAGCGGATCCCTCGGCGCCCAGTTCGTCGTGTGGGAGTACGCCACGGCGATCGCGGGTCGCGTGCTCGGCATCAACCCGTTCGACCAGCCCGACGTCGAGTCCGCCAAGACCGCGACGCGCGGGATGCTGGAGGCCGCACCCGCCCCGGGCGCACCGGCGTTCACGGAGAACGGCGTCGAGGTGCGGGTCACCGACCCTGCCCTCGCCGCCTCCGGCACCCTCGCCGGGGTCCTCGACGCGCTGTGGCGCGCCGTGCCCGCCGACGGGTACGTCGCCGTCCAGGCGTACGTCGACCGCGTCGCCGTGCCGCAGCTGTCCGGCTTCCGCGAGCTCGTCGCCGCCGATTCCGGTCGTCCGACGACGTTCGGCTGGGGTCCCCGCTTCCTGCACTCCACCGGTCAGTACCACAAGGGCGGTCCGGCGCACGGCGTGTTCCTGCAGATCCTCGAATCGACTGACGTCGACCTGGAGATCCCGGGACGCCCGTTCACGTTCGGGCAGCTCATCCGCGCGCAGGCCGCGGGCGACGCCGAAGTGCTCGCCGCACACGGGCGCCCCGTCGTCACCCTCACCCTCACCGACCCGCAGGCCGACGTCCTGACGCTCTTCGAAGCGGCACAGTAGGAGTTCCCCCAGATGACTGTCGAGATCTCGCGCGGGCGCAATCCGCTGCGCGACACCGGTGACCGCCGCCTGAACCGCATCGCCGGTCCGAGCGCGCTGGTCATCTTCGGCGTGACGGGTGACCTGTCGCGCAAGAAGCTCATGCCCGCCGTCTACGATCTCGCCAACCGCGGGCTCCTGCCTCCCGGTTTCGCGCTGGTCGGCTTCGCGCGCCGCGACTGGGAGGACCAGGACTTCGCGAAGGTCGTGTACGACGCGGTCCGCCAGAACGCCCGCACGCCGTTCCGCGAGGAGACGTGGGGGCAGCTGCTGCAGGGCATCCGCTTCGTCTCCGGCGAGTTCGGCGACCCGGACGCGTTCCGGCGCCTGCGGGAGACCGTGGAGCGACTCGACGTGGAACGCGGCACGATGGGCAACCACGCCTACTACCTGTCGATCCCGCCGAAGGACTTCCCCATCGTCGCGAAGCAGCTGAAGGACTCCGGGCTGGTCGACGACACGGCCGACGACGGCGAGAGCTGGCGGCGCGTCGTCATCGAGAAGCCGTTCGGCAGCGACCTGCAGTCGGCGCGTGAACTCAACGACGCCCTCGAGGTGGCCTTCCCCTCCGACTCGATCTTCCGCATCGACCACTACCTCGGCAAGGAGACGGTCCAGAACATCCTGGCCCTGCGCTTCGCGAACGAGCTGTACGAGCCGATCTGGAACGGCAACTACGTCGACCACGTGCAGATCACGATGGCCGAGGACATCGGCGTCGGCGGACGCGCCGGCTACTACGACGGCATCGGCGCGGCGCGCGACGTCATCCAGAACCACCTCCTGCAGCTCCTCGCCCTCACGGCCATGGAGGAGCCCATCTCCCTGGACGCGAAGGACCTGCGCGCCGAGAAGGAGAAGGTCCTCGCCGCCGTGCGGCTGCCCGAGGACCTGTCCACCGCGACCGCGCGCGGTCAGTACGCCGGTGGGTGGCAGGGCGGCGAGCGGGTCACCGGGTTCCTCGCCGAGGACGGCATGGACACCGACTCGCACACCGAGACCTACGCGGCCGTGAAGCTCGAGATCGCGACGCGTCGCTGGTCGGGCGTGCCGTTCTACCTGCGCACCGGGAAGCGCCTGGGCCGTCGCGTCACGGAGATCGCCGTCGTCTTCAAACGCACCCCGCAGCATCTCTTCCTGCGCAGCCAGACCCTCGAGCTCGGCCAGAACGCCCTTGTGATCCGCATCCAGCCGGATGAGGGCGTCACGATCCGGTTCGGCTCCAAGGTCCCCGGCGCTGCGACCGAGGTGCGCGACGTCACGATGGACTTCGGGTACGGTCACGCGTTCACCGAATCGAGCCCGGAGGCGTACGAGCGTCTCATCCTCGATGTCCTGCTGGGCGACCCGCCGCTGTTCCCGCGGCACGAGGAGGTCGAGCTGTCCTGGAAGATCCTCGATCCTGTGGAGGAGTACTGGGCGGCGCAGGGCGGTCCGCTCGAGCAGTACTCCCCCGGCTCGTGGGGTCCCGCATCCGCCGATGAACTTCTGGCCCGCGACGGCCGCGTCTGGAGGCGCCCGTGATCGTCGATCTGCCCGACACCACCGTGTCGAAGATCGCCCGCTCCCTCGTCAACGTGCGGGAGGAGGGCGGCGCCGTCGCGCTCGGCCGCGTGCTGACGCTCGTCATCGTGACGACCCACGGCCTGCAGGAGGATGCCATCGAGGCGGCCAACGACGCCTCCCGCGAGCACCCCATGCGCGTCATCGTGCTGATGTGCGACCCGGAGGGCGAGGCGAAGCTCGACGCCCAGATCCGCGTGGGCGGCGACGCCGGCGCGAGCGAGGTCATCGTGCTCCGCGCCAAGGGCGAGGCCGCGAGCAACGAGGAGAGCCTCGTCACCGGCCTTCTCCTGCCCGACGCCCCCGTCGTGGCGTGGTGGCCGGACGAGCCACCGGCCCGGCCCGCGCAGTCGCCGGTCGGGCGGATGGCGCAGCGCCGCATCACGGATGCCGCCACGAAGCCGTACGCGAAGGACCGCCTGTCCCGCCTCGGCCCCTCCTACGCGCCCGGCGACACCGACCTCGCGTGGACCCGTCTCACGCACTGGCGCGAGCAGCTGGCCGCCGTCCTCGACCAGCCGCCGTACGACCCCGTGACCGATGTCGAGGTCGTCGGCGCGGGCAGCTCCCCGTCGACGGGGCTGCTGGCCGCCTGGCTGCGCCTCAAGCTCGACGTCGACGTCACATGGCGGTACGCACGCAGCGACGTCTGGGACCACGGCATCAAGAGCGTGCGTCTCGTGCGGGCCTCGGGCGACGTCGTCCTCGAGCGCAGCAACGACATCGACGCGACGCTGACGCAGCCCGGCCAGCCCTCGCACGACATCGTCCTGCCCCGCCGGACGCTGCGCGAATGCCTCGCCGAGGAGCTCCGCCGCCTCGATCCCGACGTCCTGTATGGTCGGGTGATCACCGAGGGCTGGGAGCTTTTGGGACCCCCCACGATCTAGGAGTCAGATGGCCGAGTTCTGGACCGAGAAGCGGGTCGTGATCAGCCCGGATGCCGATTCCCTGGCATCCTCCGTCGCGGCACGCTTCCTCGATCGCGTCGCGAAGCGCACGGCGGACGGCAAGCGCATGCACGTCGCGCTGACCGGCGGCGCCATCGGCACGCACGTGCTCGAGGCGATCGGAACCCACCCCGGGCGCACCGCGATCGACTGGTCCGGGGTGCACTTCTGGTGGGGCGACGAGCGTTTCGTGCCGCGGGCGAGCCCCGATCGCAACGAGGCGATGGGCCGGCGCGTGCTGCTGGACGCCCTCGACGTGCCCGCGCCGAACGTGCACGCGATGGCGGCATCCGACGACGGACTCGACCTCGAGGGCGCCGCGGACGTGTACGCCGCCGAACTCGCGGCGTTCGGGACTGCGGAGCGCGCCTGGCCGTCCTTCGACATCTGCTTCCTGGGGGTCGGACCCGACGCCCACATCGCGTCGCTGTTCCCCGACCGTGGCGAGATCCAGGTCACCGACCGCGCGGTCGTCGCGGTGCGCGACTCCCCCGCCCCGCCGGCGGAGCGCATCACCCTGACGCGCCCCGTGATCAACGCCTCCAAGCGGGTGTGGATGGTGCTGTCCGGGCCCGACAAGGCCTCGGCGCTGGGCCTGGCCCTGGCCGGCGCGAGCTACGCGAGCGTTCCGGCCGCGGGAGCCAAGGGGCGCAAGCGGACGATCCTGTTCGTCGACGAGGCCGCCGCCGCACAGGTCCCGGCCGAACTCATCGACCAGGAGTACTGAGCCTCAGCTCAGCTGAGCTCAGCTCAGCTCTGGCCGCGCCGCTCGCGGAGCTGCTGCAGCGCGTCCTCGAGGAGCGCGTCGGCCTCTTCGTCGGTGCGGCGCTCCTTCACGTAGGCGAGGTGCGTCTTGTACGGCTCCGCCTTGGCGAGCGCCGGCGGGTTCTCCTTGTCGCGACCGGCGGGAAGCCCGGAGTGCGGGGAGTCGATCGTCTCGGGGATCTCCTCCGCGGCGATGCCGGCGGCGAAGTAGCGCACGGTCTCGTTGCCGAGCGCATCCCAGTACGACACGGCGACGCGGTCGGCGTGGTGGCCGTGATCCTGCTCGCCCATCGGACCGGCACCGACACGGGTGCCGCGGATTGCATTTCCTCCGGTTGCCATCAGATCCCCTGGAACTTGGTGATGAGGCCGAGCGCGACGATCGAGACGAACCAGACCAGCGCGAGCACGACGGTGAAACGGTTGAGGTTGCGTTCGGCGAGACCCGAGGAGCCCAGCGCGGAGCTCATGCCGCCGCCGAACATGTCGGACAGGCCGCCGCCGCGCCCCTTGTGAAGAAGGATCAGGAAGGTCAGCAGGAGGCTGGTGATGCCCAGCAGCACCTGCAGCACGAACTCGAGGGTCTGCACAGTCGTTGAAGCCTTTCGCGGCGATCACGTCCGATCGCACAAGGGTCGAGTATACCGGCTGGGGCGGCGCGGCCCGGTGTCCCGGGCCGCGCCGCTCACATCAGACGCCGACGTGCTTCTGGAAGCGGATGATCGCGGCGAACTCGTCGGCGAGGAGGCTGGCTCCCCCGACGAGCGCGCCGTCGACATCCGGCTCCCGCATGAAGCTCGCGATGTTGCCGGACTTGACCGAGCCGCCGTACAGGACGCGGGTCCGCTCGGCGGCCTCGGCGCCGAGCGCGGCGCCGATGACCTGCCGAAGCTTGGCGCACACGTCCTGGGCCTGCTCGGGCGTGGCCGCCTGTCCGGAGCCGATGGCCCACACGGGCTCGTAGGCCACGACGATGTCGGCATCCGCCGGGACGCCGACGAGGGCCTTCTCGAGCTGTCCGACCGGGACAGCCGACGCACCGAACTCCTCGAGGTCGGCCGCGGTCTCGCCGACGCAGATGACCGGGACCAGGCCGTGCTTCAGCGCGGCCTGCACCTTCGCCGCGACGACCTCGTCGGTCTCGTTGTGGTACTCGCGCCGCTCCGAGTGACCGATGATGACGTAGGTGCAGTCGAGCTTCTTCAGGAACGCACCGGAGACCTCGCCCGTGTAGGCGCCGGAGTCCTTCGTCGACAGGTCCTGCCCGCCGAGGGCGAACGGGATCTTGTCGGCGTCGAGGAGCGTCTGCACGGTCCGGATGTCGGTGAACGGCGGGAAGACCGCCACCTCCACCGAGCCGTCCTCGTGCTTGGCCTCCTTGAGGGTCCAATGCAGCTTCTGGACGAACGCGACCGCCTGCAGGTGGTCGAGGTTCATCTTCCAGTTGCCCGCGATGAGCGGGACTCTGCTCACTGCCATCCGAGGATCTCCAATCCGGGCAGCTTCTTGCCCTCGAGGAATTCGAGGCTCGCGCCACCGCCGGTCGAGATGTGCCCGAACCGGTCGTCGGGGAACCCGAGCTGACGGACGGCGGCCGCCGAGTCGCCGCCGCCGACGACGGACAGGCCGTCGACATCGGTCAGCGCCTGTGCGACGGCCTTCGTGCCCGCGGCGAACGCCGGCATCTCGAACACGCCCATGGGGCCGTTCCAGAAGACCGTCTTGGCGCCGCGGATCGCGTCCGCGAAGAGCTCCGCCGTCCGGGGGCCGATGTCCAGGCCCATGCCGTCGGCGCCGAACGCGGTGTCCTCCAGCGCGTCCGCGGCGGCCACCACATGGTCGGCGTCCGCGGCGAACCCGGATGCCATGACGGCATCCACGGGGAGGACGATCTCGACGCCGCGCTCCTGCGCCGTGGCGAGGTAGCCCTTCACGGTGTCGAGCTGGTCCTGCTCGAGCAGGCTCTTGCCGACCTTGTGGCCCTGTGCGGCGAGGAAGGTGAACATCATCCCACCACCGACGAGGACCTTGTCCACGCGCGGCAGGAGGTGCTCGATGACGCCCAGCTTGTCGCTGACCTTCGAACCGCCCAGCACGACGGCGTACGGCCGCTCCGGCTTCTCGGTGAGGCGGTCGAGCACGTCGACCTCCTTCTCGATGAGGAAGCCGGCCGCGGACGGCAGCAGCTCGGCGAGGTCGTAGACCGACGCCTGCTTGCGGTGCACGACCCCGAACCCGTCGGAGACGAGGGCGTCGCCGAGTTCGGCGAGCTGCTGCGCGAAGGCGCCGCGCTCGGCGTCGTCCTTCGCGGTCTCCCCCGCGTTGAAGCGGAGGTTCTCGATGACGGCGATCTCGCCGTCCTCCAGGGCGGCGACGGCATCCTTGGCAGAGGGGCCGACGGTGTCGCGCGCGAAGGCGACCGGCTTGCCGAGCAGCTCGGACAGTCGCTGGGCGACCGGCTCGAGGCTGTACTTGGCGTCCGGCGCGCCGTCCGGGCGACCCAGGTGCGAGCAGGCGATGACCCGCGCGCCCTGGTTGATGAGGTGGTTCAGCGTGGGCAGAGCCGCCCGCACGCGGCCATCGTCCGTGATGACGCCGTCCTTCAGGGGGACGTTGAAGTCGACACGGACGATGACGCGCTTGCCGGCAAGCGAACCCAGTGAATCGAGGGTGCGCAGAGCCATGGTCGTCAGAGCTTGCTGGCGACGAGCTCGGTGAGGTCGACGAGGCGGTTGGAGTAACCCCACTCGTTGTCGTACCAGCCGACGACCTTGACCTGGTTGCCCATGACGCGGGTCAGCCCGGCGTCGAAGATGCAGGAGTGGTCGTCGGTGACGATGTCGCTGGAGACGATCTCGTCCTCGGTGTACTTCAGGATGCCCTTGAGGGGACCCTCGGCGGCAGCCTTGTACGCGGCCTTGATCTCGTCGACCGTGACCTCGCGCGACAGCTCGACCGTGAGGTCGGTGGCGGAGCCGGTGGGCACCGGCACGCGCAGGGCGAAGCCGTCCAGCTTGCCCTTCAGCTCGGGCAGGACGAGGCCGATGGCCTTGGCCGCACCGGTCGAGGTGGGGACGATGTTGAGGGCGGCGGCGCGGGCGCGACGCAGGTCGCTGTGCGGGCCGTCCTGCAGGTTCTGGTCGGCCGTGTAGGCGTGGACCGTCGTCATGAGACCGCGCTCGATGCCGAAGTTGTCGTTGAGGACCTTGGCGAGCGGCGCGAGGCAGTTCGTCGTGCACGACGCGTTGGAGATGATGTGGTGCGTCTCCGGGTCGTAGTCGCCCTCGTTGGCGCCGATGACGAAGGTCGCGTCCTCGCCCTTGGCCGGAGCCGAGATGAGGACCTTCTTCGCACCGCCGGCGAGGTGCTTCTTGGCGTCCTCGGCATTGGTGAAGCGGCCGGTGGACTCGATGACGATGTCGACACCGAGCTCGCCCCAGGGGAGGTTCGCGGGGTCGCGCTCCTCGAAGACCTTGATCGTCTTGTCGCCCACGGTGATGGAGTCGCCCGTGTAGGTGACGTCCTGGTCGAGGCGGCCGAGGATGGAGTCGTACTTGAGCAGGTGCGCAAGCGTCTTGTTGTCGGTGAGGTCGTTCACCGCCACGATTTCGAGGTCCGCACCCTGCGCGAGAGCCGCCCGAAGGAAGTTGCGTCCGATTCGGCCGAAGCCGTTGATTCCGATCTTGACAGTCACGGAAGTTCTCCTGATTTTGTCGTGCGCTCATGCGCGGTTGTTGCGGTTTCAATCAATGGACAACGGCGTCCAGGCGGGCCCCCCGCAGGGGCGGCCTCCATGATCATGACAGTACCAGGAGGCCCTCGGTCTTCTGGCGGGCCGTGTCAAAGCGGGTCTGCACGTTGGCCCAGTCGGCGATGTTCCAGAACGCCTTCACGTAGTCGGCGCGGACGTTCTTGTAGTCGAGGTAGTACGCGTGCTCCCAGACGTCCAGGAGAAGCAGCGGGACGGTGCCGGCGGCGAACTGCGACTGCTGGTCGAAGAACTGCTGGATGATGAGGTTCTGGCCGATGGAGTCCCAGAAGAGCCCCGCCCAGCCGGAGCCCTGCACGCCGAGGGCGGCCGCGGTGAAGTGCGCCTGGAACTTGTCGAACGAGCCGAAGTGGTCGGTGATGGCGGCCTCGAGCTCGCCGGTCGGCTTGTCGCCGCCGTTGGGCGAGAGGTTCGTCCAGAAGATCGAGTGGTTGGTGTGGCCGCCGAGGTTGAACGCGAGGTCCTTCTCGAGCTTGTTCACGTATGCGAAGTCGCCCTTGTCGCGCGCTTCGGCGAGCTGGTCCAGCGCCGTGTTCGCGCCGGTGACGTACGCCTGGTGGTGCTTGGAGTGGTGCAGCTCCATGATGGTGCCGCTGATGCTGGGCTCGAGCGCCGCGTAGTCGTAGGTGAGTTCGGGGAGGGTGTACTTCGCCATGATCTCTTCTTCCTATCGGCGCCGCGACGGATCGCGGCGGGGGACGTTGTCATCCTATTGACTGGCAACGTCGCGGGCATCGGGTTGCTTCCCCCGCTGACGGGGTGTAACGCGACGGGGCGGACGGCAGCCCGGCGCGGGGCGTCAGTCCTCGAAGCCGGCGGGGACGGCGGACTCGGTGTCCGGGATGCCGTCGACGGCGGCCTTCTTGTCGGCCATCGCGAGGAGACGGCGGATGCGGCCGGCCACGGCGTCCTTCGTCAGCGGCGGGTCGGCGTGGTGGCCGAGCTCGTCGAGGCTCGCGTCGCGGTGCGCGAGGCGCAGCTCGCCGGCCTGCTTGAGGTGATCGGGGACCTCGTCCGCGAGGATCTCCAGCGCCCGCTCCACGCGCGCGCAGGCGGCGACGGCGGCCTGCGCGGAGCGGCGCAGGTTGGCGTCGTCGAAGTTGACGAGGCGGTTGACGCCCGCGCGCACTTCGCGCCGCTGACGCAGCTCCTCCCAGGACGCCGCGGTGCGGGCGGCGCCCATCGCGGAGAGGGCGAGGCGGATGGCCTCCCCGTCTCGGACGACGACGCGCGGGACGCCGCGCACTTCGCGGGCCTTCGCGGCGATGCCGAGGCGATGGGCGGCTCCGACGAGGGCCATCGCGGCCTCGCCGGACGGGCAGGAGATCTCCAGGGCGGCGCTGCGTCCGGGCTCGGACAGCGATCCGGCCGCGAGGAACGCGCCGCGCCACACGGCGGCGAGGTCGGGGCGTGCGCCCGTCGTGAGCTTGTTGGGGAGGCCGCGCACGGGACGCCGGCGCTGGTCGAGGAGGCCGGTCTGGCGCGCGAGGGTCTCCCCGCCTTCGATGACGCGGACGGCGAAGTGCCCGCCGGCGCGTCCGCCGGACGCCTGCACGCGGTGCAGCTCGGGGCGGACCCCGTAAATCTCCATGAGGTCGCGCGCCACCCGGCGGGCCAGCGGTTCGGTCTCGACCTCCGCCTCGACGGCGACGCGTCCGGCGATGGAGTGCAGTCCGCCGGAGAAGCGCAGGAGCGCCGTCAGTTCGGCGACCCGGGCCGTGGGTCGAGCGTCGCGAACGGCTGCGAGCTCGCTCTTCACGTCAGCGGTCAACGGCACGGCGATCCTTCGCTTCGGGGGTTCGGGGACGAAGGTCCAGCCTACTCGCGACCCAGGTCGCGGTGTTTCACCCGCACGGCCACACCGGGCACCTGACCGAGGCGCTCGGCGAGTTCGCGCGCCGTCACGACGGAGCGGTGCTTGCCGCCCGTGCAGCCGATCGCCACGACGGACTGGCGCTTGTTCTCGCGCTGGTAGCCCTCCAGGACGGGGCGCAGCGCCACGGCGTAGGCGTCGATGAACTCGCGGGCCCCCTCCTGGGCGAGGACGTAGTCGCGCACGGCCTCGTCCTCGCCGGTGAGGGCCTTCAGCTCCGGGATCCAGAACGGGTTCGGCAGGAAGCGCATGTCGGCGACGAGGTCGACGTCGGGCGGCAGGCCGTACTTGAATCCGAAGCTCATGACGGTCACGGTGTGCCGCGCGGCGCCCTCTTCGCTGAACGCCTCGATGATGCGCGTCGCGAGCTGGTGGACGTTGTCGCGCGACGTGTCGACGATGAGATCGGCGCTCTCGCGGATGGGGGCGAGCCGCGCGCGCTCCCGCCTGATGCCCTCCAGGATCGTCCCGTCCCCCTGCAGCGGGTGCGGGCGGCGCACCGACTCGAAGCGGCGGACGAGGACGTCGTCGGCGGCATCCAGGAACAGCACCCGCAGGTGCCGGCCGTCGCGCAGCGCCCGCGTGATCTCCGGCAGCTGGGCGAACAGGTCGCGCCCGCGCACGTCCACGACGGCGGCGATCTTCGGCAGCGCGCCGACGGCGAGGCCGGTGAGGTCCATGAGCGGTCGCAGCATCTGCGGCGGCAGGTTGTCCACGACGTACCAGCCCAGGTCTTCCAGGGCGTTCGCGGCCGTGGTCCGGCCGGCACCCGACATGCCCGTGACGATCAGCACCTCGCCGACAGCCGCTTCGTCACCCGTGCTCATCGCCCCAGTTCCTCCGGGTCCAGCCTACCCGGCGGACAGATGCTGGTGGATCGTCGCTGCGAGCTTCGGGCCGACGCCGGGCAGCGCCTCGATCTCCTCCGTCGTGGCGGCCTTCAGCGCCGCGACGGAGCCGAAATGCCGCAGCAGCGCCTTGATGCGCGCATCTCCCAGGCCCGGCACCTCGCTGAGCACCGAGGTGATGTCTCGGCGGCGGCGCTTGCGCTGGTGCGTGATCGCGAAGCGGTGCGCCTCGTCGCGCAGTCGCTGCAGGAGGTAGAGGGCCTCCGAGGTGCGCGGCAGGATGACGGGGTACTCCTCCCCCGGCAGCCACACCTCCTCGAGGCGCTTGGCGATGCCGCACAGGGCGACCTCGGTGTGACCGGCATCCAAAAGCGCCCGGGCGGCGGCCTCGACCTGCGGCTGCCCGCCGTCGACCACGAGGAGCTGCGGCCGGTAGGCGAACCGGGGCTTGCGCCGGGTCGTCACGACCTCGCCGTCGGCCATCGGATCGGCGGGGCGCTCCTCCTCGTCCTCCTCCGGACGGTCGAGGTAGGCGAGCCGGCGCCGCAGCACCTGGTACATCGAATCGGTGTCGTCGGTGGTCTCCGCGACGCCGAACGACCGGTACTGGTCCTTGCGCGGGAGCCCGTCCTCGAACACCACCATGGATGCCACGACGTTGGTGCCGCTGAGGTGGGAGACGTCGAAGCACTCGATGCGCAGCGGCGCCTCCTCGAGCCCCAGCGCCTCCTGCAGGTCGGTGAGCGCCTGCGAGCGGGCCGTGTAGTCGCTCGTGCGGCGCGTCTTGTGCAGCATGAGCGCCTGCTTCGCGTTGAGGGTCGCGGTCCGCATGAGGTCGGCCTTGCGCCCGCGCTGGGCCACCTGGATGCTCACCCGCTTGCCGCGGCGCTCGCACAGCCACTGCTCCAGCTCGGCCTCGTCCTCGGGCAGGACGGGGACGAGCACCTGGCGCGGGATGTCGGCGGCGGACGCCTCCCCGTACGTGCGCTGCAGCACCTGATCGACGAGGTCGGCGCCGGAGATGTCGAGCTCCTTGTCGATCGTCGTGGCGCGCACGCCGCGCACGCGTCCCCCGCGGATGACGAAGTGCTGCACGGCCGCGGACAGCTCGTCCTCGGCGATGCCGAACAGGTCGGCGTCGGTGTCGGAGGCGAGGACGAGCGCGCTGCGGTTCAGGACCGCGTCGATCGCCTGCAGCCGGTCGCGGTAGAGCGCCGCGGACTCGTAGTCCATCGCCGCCGACGCCTCGTTCATCCGCTTGGTGAGCGCCTTCGTGAAGCGCTGATCCCCGCCGGACATGAAGGCGACGAAGTCGTCGACGATCGCGCGATGCTCCTCGACGGTCACCTTCATCGAGCAGGGTCCGCCGCACCGGCCGATCTGCCCCGGGAAGCACGGCCTCCCGGTGGCCATCGCCTTCTTGTAGGACGCGTCGCTGCACGTGCGGATCGGGAAGACCTTGATCATGAGGTCGATCGTGTCGTGCACGGCCCACACCTTCGGGTACGGGCCGAAGTACTTCGCGCCGCGGATCTTCCGGTTGCGCGTGACGATGACGCGGGGCGCCTCGTCGGCGAGCGTGATAGCCATGTACGGGTAGGACTTGTCGTCCTTGTAGCGGACGTTGAACGGCGGATCGAATTCCTTGATCCACATGTACTCCAGCTGGAGCGAGTCCACGTCGCTGTCGACGACGGTCCACTCCACGGAGTTCGCCGTCGTGACCATCCGGCGGGTGCGCTCGTGCAGCGTGTGCAGCGGGGCGAAGTAGTTCGACAGCCGCGCGCGCAGGTTCTTCGCCTTCCCGACGTACAGCACCCGGCCGTCGGCGTCGCGGAACCGGTAGACGCCGGGATTGGTCGGGATCTCCCCCGGCCGCGGCTTGTAGGACAGCGGTGATGCCACGTCAGCCGGCCTTGCGCGCCGCTTCGACTCCCAGGAGCTCGGCGAGGAACATGCCGGTGTGGCTGCCCGGGATCGACGCGACCCGCTCGGGGGTGCCGGTCGCGACGACCTGCCCGCCGCCGGCGCCGCCTTCGGGTCCCATGTCGATGACCCAGTCCGCGGACTTGATGACGTCGAGGTTGTGCTCGATGACGATGACGGTGTTGCCCTTGTCGACGAGCCCGTTCAGCACGCCGAGCAGCAGGCTCACGTCCTCGAAGTGCAGACCCGTGGTCGGCTCGTCGAGGACGTAGATGCTGCGCCCGTTCGAGCGGCGCTGCAGCTCGGTGGCGAGCTTGACGCGCTGCGCCTCGCCGCCGGAGAGCGTCGTCGCCGACTGCCCGAGCCGCACGTAGCCCAGGCCCACGTCGACGAGGGTCTTCAGGTAGCGGTGGATCGCCTGAATGGGCTCGAAGAACTCCGCGGCCTCCGCGATCGGCATGTCGAGCACCTCGGCGATGTTCTTGCCCTTGTAGTGCACGGCCAGGGTGTCGCGGTTGTAGCGCTGCCCGTGGCAGACCTCGCAGTCGACGTAGACGTCGGGCAGGAAGTTCATCTCGATCTTGATGGTGCCGTCGCCCGAGCAGGCCTCGCACCGGCCGCCCTTGACGTTGAAGCTGAAGCGGCCGGGCTGGTACCCGCGCGCCTTGGCCTCGGGCGTCTCGCTGAAGAGGGTGCGGACGCGGTCGAACACGCCCGTGTACGTGGCGGGGTTCGACCGCGGGGTGCGGCCGATCGGCGCCTGGTCGACGTGCACGACCTTGTCGAGGTTGTCGAGGCCCGTGACGCGCGTGTGCTTGCCGGCGACCCGGCGCGCGCCGTTGAGACGGGTGGCGAGCACTTCGTACAGGATGCCGTTGACGAGCGAGGACTTGCCCGATCCGCTGACGCCCGTGACGGCCGTGAGCACGCCGAGCGGGAAGTCGACGGTGACGTTCTGCAGGTTGTTCTCCCGGGCGCCCACGACCGTGACCTGGCGGCTCTTGTCCACCTTGCGCCGACGGGCCGGCGTCGGGATGGCGCGGCGGCCGCTGAGGTACGCGCCCGTGAGGGAGTCACGGTCCTCCAGGAGCGAGGAGAGCGGCCCGGAGTGCACGACGCGTCCGCCGTCGACGCCCGCGCGGGGGCCGATGTCGACGACCCAGTCGGCCGCGTGGATCGTCTCCTCGTCGTGCTCGACGACGATGAGGGTGTTGCCGAGCCCCTTGAGCTTGAGGAGCGTCTCGATGAGACGTCGGTTGTCACGCTGGTGCAGACCGATCGACGGCTCGTCGAGCACGTACAGGACGCCGGTCAGGCCCGACCCGATCTGGGTGGCCAGGCGGATGCGCTGCGCCTCGCCGCCGGAGAGCGAGCCCGCGGACCGGCTGAGGCTCAGGTAGTTCAGGCCCACCTGGATGAGGAAGTCGAGGCGGGCGCGGATCTCCCGCAGCACGGCGGCCGCGATCTGGGCTTCGCGGTCGGTGAGTTCGAGCTTCGCGAAGTACTCCTGCGCCTCCCCGAGGCTGAGCCGCGAGGCATCGGCGATCGAGTGACCGTGCACGAGCACGGCGAGGACCTCGGGCTTGAGCCGGTCGCCGTTGCAGACCGGGCAGGGCACCTCGCGGAGGTACTCCGCCCAGCGCTGGCGCTGCGTGTCGGATTCGGCCTGGGTGTACTGCCGCTCGATGTACGGCACGACGCCTTCGAACCCGGAGGTGTACCGCATCTCCCGGCCGTAGCGGTTGCGCCACTTGACGGTGACCTTGAAGTTCTCGCCGCGCAGCACCGCGTTCTTCGCGTCGGCGCTGAGCTCGCGCCACGGGGTGTCGAGGGAGAACCCGAGATCGTCCGCCAGGCCCGCGAGGAGGCGCTCGTAGTACTGGTAGAGCCCCTTGCCCTGCGTCGTCCAGGGGATGATGACACCCTCGTTGATCGAGAGGTCCTCGTCGCCGAGCATGAGATCCGTGTCGACGGACATGCGGGTGCCGAGGCCGGAACAGGCGGGGCACGCGCCGAAGGGCGCGTTGAACGAGAAGGTGCGCGGCTCGATCTCGGTCAGCTGCAGGGCATGCCCATTGGGGCAGGCGAGCTTCTCGCTGAAGCTCTGCCACGCGTCGTCGCCCTCCTCGTCCACGAAGTTGACCTGCATGACGCCGCCGGCGAGGCCCAGCGCCGTCTCGACCGAGTCGGTCACGCGGCTGAGGATGTCGGGAGCCGCGACGAGACGGTCGACCACGACCGCGATGTCGTGCTTGTAGCTCTTCTTCAGGGCGGGCGGCTCCGCGAGCTGGACGAGGTCGCCGTCGACGACGGCGCGGGCGTAGCCCTTCGCGGACAGTTCCTTGAAGAGGTCGACGAACTCGCCCTTCTTCTGCGAGACGACGGGCGCGACGATCTGGTAGCGCGTGCGCTCCGGGAGCTCCATGAGCTGGTCGGCGATCTGCTGGACGGTCTGGCGCTGGATCTGCTCGCCGCACTCCGGGCAGTGCGGGATGCCGATGCGCGCCCACAGCAGGCGCATGTAGTCGTGGATCTCGGTGATCGTGCCGACGGTCGACCGGGGGTTGCGGTTCGTCGACTTCTGGTCGATGGACACCGCGGGGCTCAGCCCCTCGATGAAGTCCACGTCGGGACGGTCGACCTGACCGAGGAACTGCCGCGCATACGAACTCAGCGACTCGACGTAGCGGCGCTGACCCTCCGCGAAGATCGTGTCGAACGCGAGGCTCGACTTGCCGGAGCCGGAGAGACCCGTGAACACGACCAGGGCGTCACGCGGAATGTCCAGGTCGACGTTGCGGAGATTGTGGACGCGGGCACCGCGGACGGTGAGTTTCGAGGGGCTGGCGACGGGGACGATGGGCACCGGTCAAGTCTAGGTCGGCCCTCCGACACGGGGTTCCGACTTCGCTCTCGGCGATGCCGCCGCGACCCGGGGCGGCGTCAGACCCGGACCGCTCCGGCGAACGGCGCGAGGCCGTCCCGCAGCCGGGCGAGCGCAGCCGCGTCCAGTCCGGTCCGCGCCATGACCTGCCCCGGTACGTCCAGGGCGCGCTCCCGGAGCGCCCGTCCCTCCGCGGTCAGGGCGATCTCGAGCACGCGCTCGTCGGCGGCGCGCCGGGTCCGCGTGACCCGCCCCTGCGCCTCCAGGCGCTTGACGAGGGGCGAGAGGGTGGCCGGCTCCATCGCGAGTTCGTCGGCCAGTTCGCCGAGCGAGCGGGGTGCGCTCTCCCACAGTGCGAGCATCACGAGGTACTGCGGGTGGGTGAGCCCGAGCGGCTCCAGGACGGGCCGGTAGATCGACACGACGTTGCGCGCCGCCGTCACGATGGCGAAGCAGAGCTGGTTCTCCAGCTTCAGCAGATCATCCCGGGGATCCATGCGGTCAGTGTACCGAATCGCTTAGTACACTAAACATCATGGCACGAAACGAATCCGATCCCCGACCGCTGCGGACGCGCGTGCGGGAGGCAGGCGGATGGTACGCGTACCTGAACATGCGGCTCATCAAGATCGCCGGCCCCGCCTCCGTCGGCCCCTACGACACCGAGCCCGAGCCCGTGCGCACCGAGCGCGCCTGCCCGCTCTGCGGCCACCCCATGTCGGCTCATTCCTTCGACCGGTCCGGCCCCAAGCCGCTCATGACCTGCCCGTGACCCGGCTTCAGCCGAGCCGCACCGACCCGTCCGCCGCGAGCGGCCACGCCGGGTTGACGGCGACCTCCCACGGGTGCCCGTCGGGATCGAGGAAGACACCGGAGTAGCCGCCCCACCCCGTGGGCGCGCCGTCCCTTCCGATCACGCCGCCCGCGTCGCGCGCCGCGCGCAGCACGGCATCCACCTCCGCCGGTTCGGCGACGTTGTGCGCGAGCGTCACGCCGCCCCACCCGCCGCCGTCCGTGACACGGGAGTCCTCCGCGAGCGCGGCGCGCGACCAGAGCGCCAGCGCCATGCCGCCGGCCTGGTAGAACGCGACCTCGCCGGGCACCGACGCCTCGTGCAGCTCCCAGCCGAGCGCCCGGTAGAAGGCGACCGCCCGTTCGAGGTCGGCGACGCCGAGCGTGATGAGACTGATGCGCTGCTGCATCGGCGGGCTCCCTGTGTCAGGCGTGGCCGGCGCGCTCCATGGCGCGCAGCTCCTTCTTGAGATCCTGCACCTCGTCGCGCAGGCGTGCGGCGAGCTCGAACTTCAGCTCCGCCGCGGCGGCCAGCATCTGGTTGGAGAGGTCGCCGATCGTCGCCTCCAGCTGGTTCGCGCCCTCGGCGGCGATGCCCTCCCTTCGCAGCTGCGGCGTCGGCGACTTCCCCTTGCCGGATTTGTTCTTCCGGGACAGCAGCTCTGCGGTGTCGGATGCCTCGCGGGCGAGGACGTCGGTGATGTCGGCGATCTTCTTCCGCAGCGGCTGCGGGTCGATGCCGTTCGCGAGGTTGTACGCGACCTGCTTCTCGCGGCGACGGTCGGTCTCGTCGATCGCCTTGCGCATGGAGTCGGTCATGTTGTCGGCGTACATGTGGACCTGACCGGACACGTTGCGCGCCGCGCGGCCGATCGTCTGGATCAGCGACGTGCCGGAGCGGAGGAAGCCCTCCTTGTCGGCGTCGAGGATGGCCACGAGCGACACCTCCGGGAGGTCGAGGCCCTCCCGGAGGAGGTTGATGCCGACGAGCACGTCATAGACGCCGGAGCGCAGCTCGGTGAGCAGCTCGACCCGGCGGAGGGTGTCGACGTCGGAGTGCAGGTACCGCACCCGCACGCCGTGCTCGCCGAGGAAGTCGGTGAGCTCCTCCGCCATCTTCTTGGTGAGGGTCGTCACGAGCACGCGCTCGTCCTTCTCGACGCGGATCCGGATCTCCTCGAGCAGGTCGTCGATCTGGCCCTTGGAGGGCTTGACGATGATCTCCGGGTCGACGAGGCCGGTCGGGCGGATGATCTGCTCGACCACGCCGTCCGCGATGCCCATCTCGTACCGCCCCGGGGTGGCGGAGAGGTACACGGTCTGCCCGATGCGGTTCTTGAACTCGTCGAAGCGCAGCGGGCGGTTGTCCAGCGCGCTGGGCAGCCGGAAGCCGTGCTCGACGAGCGTGCGCTTGCGCGAGGCGTCGCCCTCGTACATCGCCCCGATCTGCGGGACCGTGACGTGGGACTCGTCGATCACCATCAGGAAGTCGTCGGGGAAGAAGTCCAGCAGCGTGTGCGGCGGCTCCCCCGGCATCCGGCCGTCGAGGTGACGCGAATAGTTCTCGATGCCGGAGCAGAACCCGAGCTGCTGCAGCATCTCGAGGTCGAACGTCGTCCGCATCCGCAGGCGCTGCGCCTCGAGGAGCTTTCCCTGCCCCTCCAGCTCCTTCAGCCGCTGCTCCAGCTCGTGCTCGATGGTCCCGATGGCGCGCTGCACCGTCTCGGTGCCGGCGACGTAGTGGGATGCCGGGAAGATGGGTACGCTGTCGAGCTTCTGCACGATGTCGCCGGTGAGCGGATGCAGCATGTACAGCGCCTCGATCTCGTCGCCGAACAGCTCGATGCGCACGGCGTACTCCTCGTACACCGGGATGATCTCGATCGTGTCGCCGCGGACGCGGAAGTTGCCGCGCGAGAAGTCGACGTCGTTGCGGTTGTACTGCATCGCGATGAACTTGCGGATGAGGGCGTCGCGGTCGTACCGCTCCCCCACCTGGAGGGCCACCATGGCGCGGAGATACTCCTCCGGCGCGCCGAGGCCGTAGATGCAGGAGACCGTGCTCACCACGACGACGTCGCGGCGGCTCAGCAGCGAGTTCGTCGTGGAATGCCGCAGCCGCTCCACTTCGGCGTTGACCGAGGAGTCCTTCTCGATGAAGGTGTCGGTCTGCGGGACGTACGCCTCCGGCTGGTAGTAGTCGTAGTAGCTGACGAAGTACTCGACGGCGTTGTGCGGCATGAGGTCGCGGAACTCGTTCGCGAGCTGCGCCGCGAGGGTCTTGTTGTGCGCCAGGACGAGCGTGGGCCGCTGCACCTGCTCGATGAGCCAGGCCGTCGTCGCGGACTTGCCCGTTCCGGTTGCTCCCAGGAGCACGACGTCGGTCTCACCCGCATTGATGCGCGCCGCGAGCTCGGCGATCGCCTGCGGCTGATCGCCACTGGGCATGTATTCGCTCACGACCTCGAAAGGGCGCACGGATCTCGTGGTCTGCATCCATCCAGCGTAGGCGCGGCCTGCGACAGTCGGGCGGGTGTTCGCGGTGGGCGACCGGCGCGCGCGTACGCTGGGGGCGTGCTGGAGTTCCTCGTCGGGTCGGGCCTCGCCGCCGCGGCCGGCCTCAACGCGTGGATGCCGCTGTTCCTGCTCGGGATCGTGGACCGGTTCGTCACGGGCGTCGACCTCCCCGCCGGGTGGTCGTGGCTCTCCAGCGATGTCGCCCTGTGGATCACCGGGGTGCTCCTGGTCGTCGAGATCGTCGCGGACAAGATCCCCGCCGTCGACTCGGTCAACGACGTCCTGCAGACCGCCATCCGCCCCGCCGCGGGCGGCATCGTCTTCGGTGCGGGCTCGAGCGCGGAGACCCTCCGCATCGAGGACCCCGCGACCCTGTTCGCCGGCAACGGCTGGATACCCATCGCCGTCGGCATCGCCATCGCGCTCGGGGTGCATCTCGTGAAGGCGACCGTCCGCCCCGTCGCCAACGCGGCGACCCTCGGGCTCGCCGCTCCCGCCGTCTCCACGGCGGAGGACGTCTCCTCGCTCGCCCTCGCCGCGGCGGCGATCTTCGCGCCGGTGATCGCCGGCATCCTGCTGATCGCGCTCGTCGTGGGCGCGGTGCTCCTGCTGCGCCGACGGCGCCGTCAGAGGGACCGCGACGACGCGCCGTCCACCTGAGCGGGGCGGAGACGCTCCCACAGCGCATCGGTCTGCGCGAGGGTGTCCTCCAGGCTGCCCGCCGTGTCGATGACGACGTCGGCGACGGCGAGACGCGCCGCGTCGTCCACCTGGGCGGCGATGCGGGCGGCGGCGTCGGCCTCTGTGAGGCCCCGCAGCTCGACGAGCCGGCGACGCCGCAGATCCGCCGGCGCGTGCGCCACGACGATGAGCTCCCACGGGTCCTCGACACGCGCCTCCACGAGCAGCGGCACGTCGTACACGACGACCGCATCCGGGTCGGTGGCCAGCGCCTCGGCGAACCGGCGCGCGGACTCGCGGCGCACGGCGGGGTGGACGATCGCGTTGAGCCGGGCACGCGCCGCGGCGTCGGCGAACACGAGGCCGCCCAGAGCCGCACGGTCCAGCGAGCCGTCCGGCCCGATGACGGCGGAGCCGAACTGCGCGGCGATCTCGTCGAGGACGGGCGACCCGGGCGCCTGCACCTCCCGCACGATCTGGTCGGCGTCCACGATCACGGCGCCGTGCTCGGCGAGACGACGGGCGATGGTGGACTTCCCGGATGCGATTCCGCCGGTGAGAGCGACGAGGGCCATGGCTTCATCGTGCCATGCGCGCGGCCCGAACGATCCGTCGCCGGATCCGCCGGACGTGGCATGCCTGGTCCCGCCTACCGGTGTCGTGGGATAGCATCACCCACGACACCACCCCACCCCCCGGTCGTGGCGTCCTGGAGGATGAGTACGTGGAGAAGCGCGTCGCCGTCGTCGTCGAAGACGATGCGGACATCCGCTCCCTTCTCGCCGAGGTCCTGGGCGGCGGAGGGTTCGTCGTGCACGCCGCGAGCAGCGGCGAGGAGGGTGTGGCCCTCTGCGAGGAACTCGATCCCGTCGTGACGACACTCGATGTCAGCATGCCCGGGATGGACGGCTTCGAGGCGGCGCGACGCATCCGCGCGGTCAGCTCGACCTACATCATCATGGTCAGCGCGCGCTCCGAGCAGATCGACGCGCTGCGGGGCATGCGCGCCGGCGCCGACGACTACGTGACGAAGCCGTTCCGCCCCCGCGAGCTGCGCGCGCGGATCGAGGCGATGCTGCAGCGTCCGCGGGTGACCGACGAGGCTAGCGGCCGCTCGCAGACGGCGTGACGTCGTCGACGTCGACGACATCCGTCCCGGTCTCCCCCGCCGTGGCGCGGGCGGCGGCGATGAGACCCTCCGTCGTGATGCCGGCGCGTGAGGCGATGGCGGTGCCCACGGTGACGATCGGCAGGACGCTCAGCTCCGCTTCGCGGACACCGTCGAAGACGGCATCGCGCACCGCGGTGGCGATGTAGCGCGCCTCGGACGACGACGGCAGCAGCGCCACGGCCAGCCCGCCGTTGCCGTCCTCGCCGACGAAGGACTGCGTCGGCGCGGCACGGCGCGTCGCCTGCCGCCACGCCGTCGCCACGGCATCCGCCTCGCCGCGCCCGAACGCCGTCGTGATCTGCGGGAGATCGTCGACGCGGACGGAGACGACACCGACGGTCTCGCCGCGCTCCTGGGCCCGCAGGACGAGTTCATCGAACAGCCGGGCGAACGAGTCGGCGCGGAGCACGCCGTCGTCGGTGCGCTGCAGGTCGGAGGTGATGCTCACGCCGCGGACGCCCGCGAGCCCGGCGCGCAGGATCGACGTCGTCAGCAGCGCGACGATCGTGAGCACGACGGTGACGATGCTGGTGGACTCCGTGCTGAACCACGTGCGGAACAGCGCACTCTCCGGTCCCTGCGTCACGAACACGACGGTGCGGGCGATGTAGTAGATGCTCTCCGCCGCGAGGATGAGCGCGAGTCCGATCGCGTTGCGGTTGCGCCGCATCTCGCCGCTGAACGACTCCCCCGCCCCGAGGCCGGCGAACAGGGCGATGAGGAGGAACATGACGAACGCCCCGGCCCAGTCGCCCGCGGCCGCGTCGAGCAGGGCCGCCGCGAGGGTGAGGACGGCGCCGCCGGCGACCGCGGAGGCCGCGACCGGGATGTGTCGCTCGTTGAAGCGACGGCATCCCAGCCACATGCATCCGGCGGAGCTCACGAACGCGGCGTTGCCGAGCGCGATCGGCCAGATGGAGTCGGGGTCGAGCGCCCACATCATGTACGCCACCGACGTCAGCATCCCGGCGAGGAAGCTGAGCGCCCAGATCCGGCCGACCATCTCGGCCTTGCGGAGGAAGGTCTCCAGCAGGAACAGCGTCCCCGCCACGAGGACGACGACCGCCGTGACGACCGAGACGCTGAAAGCATCGAGTCCCATCAGGCGCTCCTTCTTCTCTTGCGCAGCGGGATGCGGACGGTGAACGCGCTCCCCTCGCCTTCCACGCTGCGCACCGTGACGTCGCCGCCCTGCTTGCGGACGATCTCCTGGCTGATCGCCAAGCCCAGCCCGCTGCCGTGCGTCGACGTGTTGCGGACGGCATCCGCACGGTAGAACCGGTCGAACAGCATCGGCAGCTCGTCGGCGGGGATGCCGGGACCGTCGTCGCGGACGACGATCCACCCGTCGTCGATGTCGGCGGTGAGGCTGATGCCGATGCTGCCGCCGTCGCGGTGGTACTTGACGGCGTTGCTCAGGAGATTGTCCACGACCTGCCGGATGCGCACCGGGTCGACCCACGCCGACACCTGCTCGACCTCGGCGGTGTCGATCGTGAGACCGCGGGCGCGCGCGGACGCCTGGATCCCTTCGACGGCAGCGTGCACGATGGCCGTCAGGTCGGTCTGCTCGCGGTGGAAGCTCAGCGCGACACCGCCGCGGGCATCGGCGGAGGCGGCGAGGATGTCGGAGACGATGGTCAGCAGCCGGTTCGCGTTCCGCTCGACGACCTCGAGGTTCGTCCGCGCCGGGGCCGGCAGGTCGTCGCGGTCCAGCGCCAGATCCAGGTAGCCGAGGATCGAGGTCAGGGGCGTCCGCAGCTCGTGCGACACGGATGCGATGAGGTCTTCGCGGGCCCGGAGCGCCATCACCTCGGCGGTGACGTCGCGGGAGACGACGAGGGCGCCGTCGGCGTCCGGGGTCGCCCCGCGCAGGCGGCGTGCCGTGACACTCAACGCGCGTCGCCGCGTGCCGGGCGCGCCGTACCAGATGAGCTCGGACTCGAAGGTCTCGCCCTGCGCGGCCCGGACGATGGGCTCGTCGTCCTCCTCGAGCGGGCTGACGCCGTCGGCACTGTAGAGCTTCCGCGCCGAGACCGGGTCACCGCCGGCAACGCCCTGCAGGCGCGCGTGCGCGTCGTTGGCCACGGGGGTCGTGCCGTCGGCGTCGATGCGCACGACGCCGAAGTCGACGGCATCCAGCACTTCCGTCACGAGCACCTCCTGCCGTCGTGCGCGATCGAGGGTGCGCTTGAGCGCCTCGCCCTGCTTGCTGAGGAGGACGCGCTGCGCAGTCGAGCGGCGGGACGTCAGGTACCCGGCGAACGCGATGGCCGTCATCGCGAGCGGCAGGAGCACCATGGTGGGGCGGAAGTGCGGACTCGGCACCAGGATCGAGGACGTCCAGAAGGCGGCGCTGACCGCCGCGCTGCCCGCGATCATCCCGAGGAGACCGAACGAGGAGGCCAGCCACAGCGCCGGGAAGACCCAGAGCAGCGCGAAGCCGGAGGTGGGGCTGGACATCTCGAGCAGCGCGATCGCGACGGTGTCGATCGCGGGCAGCGCCGTGATGGCGAGCGGGGGCAGTCTGTTCCACGGGACGGCGACGGCGATGCCCGTGGCGACGAAGACGACGACGACACCCGCGATGAGCAGGTCCACGTCGAGGATGGCGTTGCTCAAGGCCATGACCACGGTGGCGACGAGGGCGACGAGGCCCATGAGGAGCTGGTTGATCCCGGTGGCGCGCTCGCGCGTGCGGTCATCCGCGCCGGCGCCCAGGGTCCACGGAGCGCGAGCGGTCATGCGTCGACGCTATCGCGGTCCGGCGCCGCTGCGCGCCAGCGGCGCCGGGGATGCGGAAAGGGCCGGAACCCGAAGGTTCCGGCCCTTTCTGTGCTCAGGGTAGAGCGTGGATCAACGACCCGAGAGCTTCTCGCGCAGAGCCGCGAGCGCCTCGTCGTCGGCGAGGGTGCCGCCGGCGCTGCTGTCCGAGGAGAACGAGCTCGAGCTCGAGGAGGACTCGGCGGGAGCGGCAGCCTCGGCCTCGAGGGCCTTGGTGACGGCAGCCTTGTGCGCCTCCCAGCGACCCTGGGCAGCCGCGTACTCGGCCTCCCACTTCTCGCGGGCCTCGTCGGAGCCTTCCTTCCAGGCGTTGGTCTCGGGGTCGAAGCCCTCGGGGTACTTGTACTCCCCGTTCTCGTCGTACTCCGTCGCCATGCCGTAGAGGGCCGGGTCGAACTCGGTGCCGTTGGGGTCGACCGACTCGTTGGCCTGCTTGAGCGACAGCGAGATGCGGCGACGCTCGAGGTCGATGTCGATGATCTTGACGAAGACCTCTTCGCCGACCGACACGACCTGCTCGGCGAGCTCGACGTGCTTGCCGGAGAGCTCCGAGATGTGCACGAGGCCCTCGATGCCGTCCGCGACGCGCACGAACGCACCGAACGGAACGAGCTTGGTGACCTTGCCCGGCGCGACCTGACCGATCGCGTGGGTGCGGGCGAAGACCTGCCAGGGGTCCTCCTGCGTCGCCTTGAGCGACAGGGAGACGCGCTCGCGGTCCAGGTCGACCTCGAGGATCTCGACGGTGACTTCCTGACCGACCTCGACGACCTCGGAGGCGTGCTCGATGTGCTTCCAGGACAGCTCGGAGACGTGCACGAGGCCGTCCACGCCACCCAGGTCCACGAACGCACCGAAGTTGACGATCGACGACACGACACCCTTGCGGACCTGACCCTTGTGCAGGTTGTTCAGGAACGTGGTGCGCGACTCGGACTGCGTCTGCTCGAGCAGGGCGCGGCGCGAGAGCACGACGTTGTTGCGGTTCTTGTCCAGCTCGAGGATCTTGGCCTCGATCTCCTGGCCGAGGTACGGCGTGAGGTCGCGGACGCGGCGCAGCTCGATGAGCGAGGCCGGGAGGAAGCCACGGAGGCCGATGTCGACGATGAGGCCGCCCTTGACGACCTCGATGACCGAACCGGTGACGACGCCGTCGTTCTCCTTGATCTTCTCGACGTCTCCCCAGGCACGCTCGTACTGTGCGCGCTTCTTGGAGAGGATGAGGCGGCCTTCCTTGTCCTCCTTCTGGAGAACGAGGGCTTCGACCTCGTCGCCGACCTTGACGACCTCGTTAGGGTCGACGTCGTGCTTGATGGAAAGCTCACGCGAGGGGATGACGCCCTCGGTCTTGTAGCCGACGTCGAGGAGGACCTCGTCGCGGTCGATCTTCACGACGGTGCCTTCGATGAGGTCTCCGTCGTTGAAGAACTTCAGGGTCTTTTCGACCGCGGCCAGGAAGTCCTCAGCAGATCCGATGTCGTTGATGGCGACCTGCTTGATGGCCGGGGCGGTCGTTGCGGTAGTCATGTAGTGGGTTGTCCTTGTTGGGTTGGGGTGTCGGGCTTCACGCCGTCGACGGCATCCGAAAGCAAGCGGATGCCTCGAGCCGAAGCGGTTGGAGTTTGATTGCGATGTCACCAGCGCATGGCGAAAGAGCCACACGAGTGACAGTCCAGGGTACCAGAATCCGGGCTCGCCCATCCGGAAGCGGGGCGGCTCCGGCCCGCTCATTACGCTGAACCCGTGGATGAGCTGCGGCCGGGCGTGTACCGGCACTTCAAGGGCGCCCGCTACGAGGTCATCGGCGTGGCGCGGCACAGCGAGACCGAGGAGCCGCTGGTCGTCTACCGTCCGCTGCACGGCGAGCCGTCGCTGTGGGTGCGGCCGCTCGCGATGTGGGTCGAGGACGTCGACCGCGATGGGTATCGCGGGCCTCGCTTCGTGCGCGAGGACGCGCAGGCCTAACGCGCGTCGACCTCGCCGTCGAGGTACCACCAGCGCTCGCGCTGGAAGACGAAGCGGCTCACCTCGTGCAGGATGCCCCGGCCGCCCCGGTCGTGGACCCAGTGCGCACGGAACTCGACGGTGCCGCGCGTGTCGGTGGGCCGGCCGGCCTCCGTCCCGAGGATCTCGAGGCGCTCCCATCGCGGGGCGTCCTCGAGCGTCAGGTCGGCGGGGCGGGTCGAGAGATGCCAGGTCGCCGCCAGGTGACCGGCGTCGCGGAGCGCGAAGGCGGTGTACCGGGAGCGCATGAGGGCTTCCGCCGTCGGTGCAGGCGCGCCGTCGAGCAACGGGCCACAGCACTCCCCGAAGGTTCCGCCCGCGCCGCACGGGCACGCCGACATCGCCGCCGGCCGGTTCCCTCGCCGCTCCGCGGCCGCTCCGAATGACATGCGCACCTCCGGTGTCGACGGTAGTCGAGCCGCGCGTCGCGGATGCTGAATGCTGACCTCGGGCGATGGTCCACCCGGGCCAAAGTGCGAGTCACGAGGCCGCCCACCCGCACATCGACGCCGACTTCTGTCCGGGCGAGGCCTGACGGCGACGACCGGGTGCCTCCTCCCCCGGCCCCGTGCATCTGCGTACGGCCGTCCAGGCTGTGGAGAACCCTCGAAGGTGTCGACGCGGATGGCTAACGTGGGGCACATGTTCGTCCGAGGTCGCCGGATGGCGGGCGTTTGGGCCGTTGCGGCCGTAGCGCTCGCGCTGACGACCGCCTGCACGCCAGACGCCGCTCCGACACCGAGCCCGTCGCCGACGGGGTTCGCGTCGGAGGAAGAAGCGTTTGCCGCGGCGGAGGAGACCTATCGCGCCTACGTGGATGCGCTGAACCAGGTGGATCTTTCGGACCCGGCGACCTTCGAGCCGGTGTATGCGCTCACCACCGGGGAGGCCTACGAGGCGATCCGCAAAGACCTGACAACTATGGGTGGGGATGGCTGGTCAGTGTCTGGGGAAACCCGCCCGACGTTGCTCAAGTTGTCGTCATACGACGCAGGAAGTACGGTCTTGGCAGTCTGTGTAGACGTGAGCGGCGTGGATCTCCTCGACATGGACGGCAACTCCGTCGTACAACCTGATCGACGTGATATCCAGTCGATGAGCGTGACCCTGGAACGCGGGGGCGACGGAACTGGCGAAATGCTAATCAGTCAGTTGGTCGGACGAACGGGCGGTCCCCGATGCCCCGAATCCTGAGCGTTGGTGGGGCACTCGCGCTCCTCTTCTCCATGGTTGTTCCGGCTGCTGCGCCAAGCTATTGCTCGACCTCTGGTTGGGGCGGGAACTGCGACGTCACCAACACCGGTACCTCCGTCGACATCGGCGCTTCGCACAACACACCCGGCCGCGGAGGCGGGGACAACCGCGGTGACCGCGACGACGACATCCGACCACCATCGGACGGCGGAAGCGGCACGGCGCCCGAGTGCACCGGCCTGTGCCGCGGCAACTACGAGGTCGAGCTCATCCGCGAGGTGACGCTCACCGACCTCGCGTCATTCGCGCCGGCCGCGCCTCCGTTGACGGGCCAGCCGGCGGGCGTCGCGATCGTGGGGATGCCCGCCAACTTCGTCGTCGCGGCGAGCACCCACACCGTCACGGGTGAGCTCTTCGACCTGCCGGTCAGCGTCCGGTTCACGCCGGCCTCCTATCTCCTCGTGCATGGCGACGGCACGGCGCGGGAAGCATCCACGGGCGGCCAGACGTGGGAGGCACTCGGGCAGGCGCAGTTCAGCGCGACCGCGACGAGCCACGCCTACGGATCGCGCGGCACGTTCACGGCGCACGCGGCCGTCCGCTACTCCGCGGCGGTCGACTTCGGCAACGGCTGGGCCCCCGTCCCCGGTGTCCTGGAGCTGTCCACCGGCGGTTACGCCGTCGACGTGCTCGAGGTGCGCACGGCCCTCGTCGAACGCACCTGCGTCGAAGACCCCGGCGGGCCGGGCTGCTGACGGGGTGTCGTCCGCGCATGCCAGGATGAGGCCGTGACCGACCGCCTCATGCTGCTCGACACCGCGAGCCTCTACTTCCGCGCGTTCTACGGCGTCCCCGACACCGTCAAGGCGCCCGACGGCCGCCCCGTCAACGCCGCCCGCGGCCTGCTCGACATGATCGCGAAACTAGTCACGACCTACGAGCCGACCCACCTCATCGCCTGCTGGGACGATGACTGGCGGCCGCAGTGGCGCGTCGACCTCATCCCGAGCTACAAGACGCACCGCGTCGCGGTCGTCGTCGAGGGTGCCCCCGACGTCGAGATCGTCCCCGATCCGCTCGAGGTGCAGATCCCCGTCATCCGGGAGGCCCTGGACACCTTCGGCATCCCGATCATCGGACGCGCCGACCACGAAGCGGATGACATCATCGGGAGCCTCGCGACGCAGTCGTCCCGGCCGGTCGAGGTCGTCACGGGCGATCGCGACCTGTTCCAGCTCGTCGACGATGCAAGCGACGTGCGCGTCATCTACACCGGGCGCGGGATGAGCAACCTCGAAGTGCTGACCGACGCGACCGTCGTGGCGAAGTACGGCATCCTGCCCTCGCAGTACGCGGATTTCGCCGCCCTGCGCGGCGACCCCTCCGACGGCCTCCCCGGCGTCGCGGGCATCGGCGAGAAGACCGGCGCGAACCTGCTCGCGACCCACGGCGACCTCGCCGGCATCATCGCTGCCGCCCAGGAGGGGGCAGGGCTGACGGCCGGCATCCGCGCGAAGATCCTCGCCGCCGGCGACTATCTCGCCGTCGCCCCGGCGGTGGTACAGGTCGTCCGCGACCTCGACCTCGGCGACGTGGATGGCCGCATCACCGCGCCCGACGACGACACCGTCGCCACGCTCGCGGCGAAGTGGGCGCTCGGGTCCTCCGCGACGCGCGCGCAGGCCGCGCTCGCCTCGCGCGTCTGACACCGCCCGCCGCCGCCCCGCCCGCTCAGCCGCGCGCCGTCCATTCCCGCAGACGCTCGAGCGGCCACGTCGTCACGATGCGCTCGGGCGGCACACCGGCCGCCTCCGCCCGCACCGCCCCGTAATCGAGGAGCGACAGCTGGCCCGGCGCGTGGGCGTCGGAGTCGATCGAGAACAGGCACCCCTCCGCGAGCGCGATCGCGATCAGCTCGTCCGGCGGATCCTCGCGCTCGGGTCGCGAATTGATCTCGACCGCGACGCCATGCGCCGCGCACGCGGCGAACACGGCACGCGGATCGAACGTGGACGGCGGGCGTTCGCCGCGCGACCCGCGGATGAGCCGCCCGGTCACATGCCCGAGGACGTCGACATGCGGGTTCGACACCGCCGCGACGAGACGCCGCGTCATCGGCCCGTGCTCCATCCGCAGCTTCGAATGCGCGGATGCCACCACGACGTCCAGCTCGGCGAGCAGGCCCTCCTCCTGGTCGAGCGCGCCGTCGTCGAGGATGTCGACCTCGATGCCCGACAGCAGCGTGAAGCCGTCCCCGCGGAATCCCGCGACGACCTGGAGCTGCTCGCGGAGCCGCTCCGGGGACAGCCCTCGCGCGACCGTGAGACGCGGCGAGTGGTCGGTGAGGGCGAGATACTCGTGCCCCAGGGCGCGCGCCGCGTCGACCATGAGATCGATGGGCGTGAGACCGTCGGACCATTCGGAGTGCGCGTGCAGATCGCCGCGCAGCAGGCTCCGCAGCCGCGAGGTCGTGGCCGGCTCGTTCCGGGCGCGGAGCTCGGCCAGGTAGTCGGGCACCTCACCCGCGAGCGCCTGCTGGATCACCGCGAACGTCGAGTCGCCGATGCCCTTTCGCCGCCGGAGCGCCGCGGAATCCCTCAGTTCGGCCTCGCTCAGACCCGCGATGGCGCCGGATGCGGCGCGGAACGCCTTCGACTTGTAGCGCGAGGATCGCTCACGCTCCAGGAGCGTGGCGATCTCGTTGAGCGCATCGACGGGGTGCATACGCGGAAAGGGCCCGCTCGCGCGGGCCCTGCCGGGTCAGGCGGTGGTGACCGTCGATCGACGGACGACGACCGGGATCGACGCGAGGCGATGGATGGCCCAGCCGAAGAGGATCGACAGGATGCCGATGCCGATCGCGAAGGCCGCGACACCGAAGGACACGACGGACGTGAACAGCGAGGCCCGGAGGAACGACGCGTTCATCATCGTGGCGCGCACCGGGTCGTCCTGCTCGAGCTCGGCGTACGTCTTGCCCTCGGATGCGGACAGGGCGTGGTGCTGAATGATGTCGGCCTGCACGAAGGCGGTGAAGGGGCCGGCGACCGTCTGGCCCTGGAACGCCATCGCGTCGTCCGGAACGGTGATGTTCTCGGCGCGGAGCTGGCTGGAGACCATGACCCACACGACGATGCCGACGATGATGAGGGCGAGTCCGCCCAGGATGCCGAGGATGCCGACGACCTTGACGAGGCCGGCCTTCTTCTGGGGCGACTCGATGGTGTCGGCCGTGCCGACTGCTGCTTCTGACATGTGGGGGGTGTCCTCTCGGCGATGGCTTGTGATGCCTTCGTTGTGCCCTCACGGTAGCGAACACGGCGCCCACCGGGCCAGGGGGCGCGGCCGTGCAAATCCCCGCCCGACGCGGGAGGCGTCAGGCCGCGGAACCGGCCGTCGCCTGCACCCAGGCGTCGAGCTTCGCGGCCGCGGCGCCGGAGTCGATGGTCTCCGCCGCCGCGTCGCGTGCTTCCGCGAGACGCTCGACGATGGGACGCTGCACCTGCCCGGCATCCTGGAAGAGCCGATACGACACGATGCCCGCGGCGGCGTTCAGCAGCACGATGTCGCGCACCGGGCCGGGCTCGCCCTGCAGGACCCGGTGCACGATGGCGGCGTTGTGCGCCGCGTCGCCGCCGAGCAGGTCGCCGATGTCGGCGAGCGGGATGCCGATGTCCCGCGGGTCGAGGTCGTGTTCGTGGACGTCGCCGCGGCTGATCTCCCACACGCGGCTGTGCCCGGTCGTGGTCAGCTCGTCCAGCCCGTCATCGCCGCGGAACACGAGCGCCGTGGCGCCGCGCGTACGGAACACGCCCGTGATGAGGGGCACGCGGTCCAGGCTCGCGACGCCGACCGCGTTCGCTTCGGCGCGCGCCGGGTTGCACAGCGGTCCGAGGAAGTTGAAGACGGTGGGGACGCCGAGCTCGGCACGCGTGGGACCGGCGTGTCGGAAGCCCGGGTGGAACGCCGAGGCGAACGCGAACGTGATGCCGACCTCGCCGAGCACCTCGGCGACGCGCTCGGGGCTGAGCGTCAGATCGATCCCCAGAGCACCCAGGACGTCGGACGAGCCGGACGCGGAGCTGGCCGCCTTGTTCCCGTGCTTGACGACGGGGATGCCGCTCGCGGCGGCGACGATCGCGGACATCGTGGAGATGTTGACGGTGCCGAACCGGTCCCCTCCGGTCCCCACGATGTCGAGGACCTCGGCGGGCACGGGAAGCGGGAGGGCGGCCTCCAGGATGGCGTCGCGGAAGCCCACGATCTCATCGACCGTCTCCCCCTTGGCGCGCAGCGCGAGCAGGAATCCGGCGAGCTGGGAAGGGGTCGCCTCGCCGGCCATCACCTTCCGCATCGCCCACGTCGATTCGGACACGCTGAGGTCCCGCCGATCGAGGATCGACGTGAGAATCTCGGGCCACGAGGAGAGCTCCACCATGGACACCGATCCTATCGGCACACTTCCGGCGCATTCCCGGCCGGTTCTTAGGGTCCCCTAACCGAATGGAATCTCGACATCACCTTCAGGGATGCGAAAACCTGGCGGCGATATCAGCCATAATGGGGTGCGTGACGACCTCTTCAGCGACGTATCCCCAGGCCTTGCGGTCCGTCAAGCGGCCGGACCCGGTCGCGGTCGGAACCATCGTGTGGCTCGGCAGCGAAGTCATGTTCTTCGCGGGCCTTTTCGCCATCTACTTCACCCTTCGCAACTCCTCGCCGGAGCTGTGGGCGGATCGCACCGAGCTGCTGAACATCCCGTTCGCCGCGGTGAACACCGTCATCCTCGTGCTGTCCTCGTTCACGGCCCAGGCGGGCGTGTTCGCGGCCGAGCGGTTCCAGCCGTACCGCAAGGGCTCGTTCTGGCAGTTCCGCCAGTGGGGCATGGTCGAGTGGTTCTTCCTCAGCTTCATCATGGGCGCCGTGTTCGTCTCCGGTCAGGTGTGGGAGTACGCCACGCTCGTCGCTGAGGGGATGCCGATCAGCGCGGACTCGTACGCGTCGGCCTTCTACATCACCACCGGCTTCCACGCCCTGCATGTCACCGGCGGACTCATCGCCATGCTCCTGGTCATCGGCCGCGCCTTCGCGGTCAAGAACTTCGGACGCAAGGAGATGACCACCTCGATCGTCGTGTCGTACTACTGGCACTTCGTCGACGTCGTCTGGATCGTCCTTTTCTTCGTCATCTACTTCGTCAAGTGACAGAGCGGAGCTGAAACTTCCCATGGCATCGAAGACCCCGCGTCGCTCGTCCGGACGCCGCAGCAAGTGGGCCACGGCCGCCCTCATCGGGATCGGCCTGCTGGTCACCGGCGGCGTCTACGCCGGCGCGTCGGCAGCCATGGCTGCGACCGAGACGCCCACCGCAGCGACCCAGCTCACCGTCGACGACGGCAAGAAGCTGTTCCAGGCCAACTGCGCCACCTGTCACGGCCTCAACCTCGAGGGCACGAACGACGGCCCGTCGCTGTTCGGCGTCGGCGAGCTCGCGGTCGAGTTCCAGGTGGCCACCGGCCGCATGCCGCTGCAGATGCAGGGCCCGCAGGCCCCGCAGAAGCCGGTCCAGTTCACGCAGGAGCAGATCGAGGCCATGGCCGCGTGGGTGCAGTCCGTGGCCCCCGGCCCCACCTACCCGGACGACGAAGTGCTCGACGGCGAGGGGGACGTCGCCAACGGCGCCGAGCTCTTCCGCATCAACTGCGCCATGTGCCACAACGTGGCCGCGGCCGGCGGTGCCCTCACCGAGGGCAAGTACGCCCCGGCGCTGACCGAGACCAGCCCGCTGCACATGTACGCGGCGATGGTCACCGGCCCGCAGAACATGCCCGTCTTCAACGACCTGAACCTCTCCACCGAGGAGAAGCGCGACATCATCTCCGCGCTGCTCTTCCTGCAGGAGAACGAGTCCGCGGGGGGCTTCTCGCTCGGTTCGCTCGGCCCGGTCTCCGAGGGTCTGTTCATCTGGATCTTCGGCATCGGCACACTCATCGGCATCACCGTGTGGATCACGGCGAAGTCGAACTGATCGATCACTGACTGTACGGAACGGACGAGGAGCACCATGGCACACGAGGAAGACGCACTCGAGCACGAGAGGGCTTCATGGAAGCCCTCCCCCGGGCTCGCTGTAGCGGTTCCCGACCCTGTGCAGAACCCCGGACTGCCCCCGCACCGGGCGCGGATGACGGACAAGGACCCCGCGGCGATGACCCGCGCGGTCCGCACGGTCTACACCCTGTTCTATCTCTCCCTCGCGGGCAGCATCTGGGCGACCGCCGCCTACATGCTGTTCCCCATCGAGAGCGGTCGCATCGTCGACATCCGCAACAACAACCTCTTCATCGGCCTCGGCATCGGCCTGGCCCTGCTGGCACTCGGACTCGGCGCGATCCACTGGTCGAAGGCCGTCATGTCCGACAAGGAGTTCATCGAGCCCCGGCACGCGACGCGTGGGCGCGACGCGACGCGCGAGGGCGCCGTGCAGGCGTTCCGTGACGCGAACGAGGAGTCCGGCTTCGGCCGGCGCACCGCCATCCGGGGTTCCCTCATCGCCGCCGTCGCCGCGTCGATCCTCCCCGGCATCACCCTCTTCCGCGGCCTCGCGCCGCACAGCGACAAGTCGACCGAGGAGGGAGCCCTCGCCGGTGACCCGGTCGCGCTGCTCAAACAGACGATGTGGAAGGAAGGCGAGCGCCTCGCGCACGACCCGAGCGGCGAGCCCATCCGCGCCGCGGACGTCACGCTCGGCTCCGCCGTGCACGTCATCCCGGAATCGCTCGCCGAGCTCGGGCACAGCGAGGGCTACCTCGAGGAGAAGGCCAAGGCCATCGTTCTCCTCATGCGTCTCCTCCCGGAGGACCTGCCGGCCGAGTACAACAACCTCGACTGGGCCTACGACGGCATCGTCGCCTACTCCAAGGTGTGCACGCACGTCGGCTGCCCCGTCGCCCTCTACGAGCAGCAGACCCACCACCTGCTGTGCCCCTGCCACCAGTCGCAGTTCGACGTGTCGCGCAGCGCCGCCGTCATCTTCGGCCCGGCCGCTCGGCCGCTGCCGCAGCTGCCGATCACCGTCGACGCCGAGGGCTACCTCGTGGCGAAGAGCGACTTCACCGAACCTGTCGGCCCGAGCTTCTGGGAGCGCCATTGAGCACCGCGACTGTCACTGAGACAGGAACTGACAAGACCCAGAACGAGAAGCCGCTCGGCGGCCGCTTCGTCGCGGGTGCGGCGAACTACATCGACGAGCGCACGAGCATCTCGGGCTTCGTCAAGGAGCTCGGCCGCAAGATCTTCCCCGACCACTGGTCGTTCATGCTGGGTGAGATCGCCATGTGGGCGTTCGTCGTCGTGCTGCTCTCGGGTACGTTCCTGACGTTCTTCTTCCAGGCCTCCATGACCGAGACGCACTACAACGGCGCGTACATCCCGCTCCGCGGTGTCGAGATGTCCGCGGCGCTCGAATCGACCCTGCGGATCTCCTTCGACATCCGCGGTGGACTGCTGGTCCGGCAGATCCACCACTGGGCCGCGCTCGTCTTCGTCGCCGGCATCGGCGTGCACATGCTGCGCATCTTCTTCACGGGCGCGTTCCGCAAGCCGCGCGAGCTGAACTGGGTCATCGGCTTCATCATGTTCATCCTCGCGATGGCCGAAGGCTTCACGGGATACTCTCTCCCCGACGACCTGCTCTCCGGCAACGGCCTGCGCATCATCGACGGCATGGTCAAGGGCATCCCCCTGATCGGAACCTGGACCTCGTTCCTGCTCTTCGGCGGCGAGTTCCCCGGGTCGCTCATCGTCGGCCGTCTCTACACGCTGCACATCCTCCTGCTGCCGGCGATCCTCGTCGCGCTGCTGGTCGTGCACCTCATGCTGATGATCATCAACAAGCACACGCAGTTCGCCGGCCCCGGCCGCACGAACAGCAACGTCGTGGGCTACCCGATGATGCCCATCTACATGACGAAGATGGGCGGGTTCCTCTTCATCACGTTCGGCGTCATCGTGCTGATCGCCTCGCTGTTCACGATCAACCCGATCTGGAACTACGGTCCGTACGACCCGTCCCCCGTCTCGGCCGGCACCCAGCCCGACTGGTACATCGGCTTCGCCGACGGTGGCCTGCGCCTCGCCCCGTCGAACTGGGACATCGTGTTCCTCGACCGCACCTGGTCGTTCGGCATCCTGGTGCCGCTCGCGGTCATCGGCCTGTTCATCGTGGCCGTCCTGATCTACCCCTTCCTGGAGGCGTGGATCACGGGTGACAAGCGCGAGCACCACATCGCCCAGCGCCCGCGCAACGCCGCGACCCGCACCGCCATCGGTGCCGCCGGCGTCACGTTCTACGCGGTCCTGTGGGCGGCGGCGTCCTCGGACATCATCGCCACGCACTTCCACCTCACGATGGAAGGCGTCATCCACACGCTGCAGGCGCTCCTGATCGTCGGCCCCGTCATCGCCTACTTCGTCACGAAGCGCATGTGCCTCGCGCTGCAGAAGAAGGATCGCGAGATCGCCCTGCACGGCTACGAGTCCGGTCGCATCGTCCGCCTCCCCGGCGGCGAGTACATCGAGGTGCACCAGCCCGTCGACGAGTACGAGCGCGTCAAGCTCGTCGAGAACGAGACGATGGCTCCCCTCGTGGTGCGCCCCAACGACAAGGGACGCATCCCCTGGCACGAGAACCTGCGGGCGAGCCTGTCGCGATGGTTCTTCGAGGACCGCCTCACGCCGCTGTCGCAGGGCGAGATCGAGGCGGCGCTGGCCCACCAGCACCACTCCCTCGACCACATCGCCGACGAAGAGGCGCTCGAGCTGCAGGGTGCGCACGAGCGTGCCGGAGTCCCCGACGCGCCGCTGCACCCGATCGACGACGGCCACAACACCGAGACGGCGAACCGTCCGTCGAACATCATCGTCTCGGACGACCCGACCACGAAGAAGCCCACGAAGGGCGACTGACCGCATCGGCAGGAAAGCGGCGAGGACTGACCGTCATGGTCGTCCTCGCCGCTTTCGCGTTCGCCTATCGTGAGAGCCATGACCGATGCGCTCGCCTACTTCTCCGCCAAGCTCCAGCTCGAGACGGATGCCTCCGACGTGTACGCCGCCCAGAAGGCCGGCGAGCGGTTCACCCTGGTGGACGTGCGCGGTCAGGATGCCTGGGATCAGGGCCGCGTCCGCGGCGCGATCCACATGCCCTACCGCGAGATCGCCGAGCGTGCGCCGGTGGAGATCGACCCCGGTCTCGAGGTCGTCGTGTACTGCTGGAGTCCGGGGTGCAACGCCGGCACGAAGGGCGCCCTCGAGTTCGCGAAGCTCGGCTACCGCGTCCGCGAGATGATCGGCGGCTTCGAGTACTGGGCGCGCGAGGGGCAGCCCATCGAGAACGCGGACGGCCCGCTCCCCCGCACGTTCGACCCGCTCGTGATGGTCGTCCGGGAGAGCGCGGGCCCGGTGGCCTGAACCGCGGCCACCTGCATCGTGGCCTGAACCGTGGCCTGCACGGTGCTCAGGCGGTCGCGAGGCCCTCTTCGACGACCTCACCGAATCGGGCTGCCGCGGCGCCCGCCAGGCGCGGCACGGCGGCGAGATCCGGTGCACCGTCCACGACGTCGCACACGACCGCCGTGACGTTGTCGCGGGAGGCCGCGTCGAGCGCGAGCGCCACGATGAGCGCGGCCGCCTCGGAGGGGTCGGGGGTGGTCGCGAGGATCGCCGCGACGTCCGGCTCGGGCACGTAGTCCGTCACCCCGTCGCTGCAGAGCAGCCAACGGTCCCCGAGGAGCGCGTCGCGCGTCTCCACCCGGATGACGTCCCGCTCGTCGCCGCTCAGCGACGCCGTGATGATGTTGCGGCGCGGGTGCGACCAGGCGTCCTCGGCACGCACGAGCCCCTGGTCGATGAGCGCCTGCACGAAGGAGTCGTCGCGCGTCTGGCGCGTGAGCGTGCCGTCCCGGAGGAGATAGGCGCGGGAGTCGCCGGTGTGGGCGAGAAGCAGGGCGCCGCCGGCCGCGAGCCACAGGCCCGTGCAGGTCGTCGCCATGCCCGCGAGCGCGGGGTCGCGGCGTACGTGCGCGCCGAGGTCCCAGTTCGCGGCGCGGATGCGGCCGGCGAGTTCGGTGGCGTCCGCGCAACGGGGGCTCCCGGCCACCAGGCGGTGCACGAGCGCCGCCGAGGCCAGGTCGCCCGCCGGTCCCCCGCCGACGCCGTCCGCGACGGCGGCCGCCCAGGGCGCGGCGAACGCCGCGTCCTGGTTGACCTCGCGGTACGAGCCGACGTCCGAGGAGACACCGGCCCGCAGGCGGTAGAGCGTCGGACTCAGCGTGCGAAGTACCCGCGGTAGTACTCGAACACCCAGCCGACGATCGCGACCGTGAAGATCGCGATGCTGATCGGCATCAGCCACGTTCCGACCGAGAGACCGATCATGCCGAACGCGGCGGAGGAGGCGAGCACGATGGGCCACCACGACCAGGGGCTGAACTCGCCCATCTCCGGGTCGCCGTCGTCGATGTCCGCCGTCAGGACGTCCTCGGGCAGCTCGCCGCCCTGCGCGCGGTGCACGCGGTTGACGTAGAACCCGATGAGGATCGACATGAAGGCCGTGAACAGCAGGGCGACGGTGCCGACCCACTCGATGGCGTTGGGCCACGGCAGGTCGGGGTGCGCGAGGATGTTCCACCCCGTGTAGACGACCGCGACGAGGAGGAAGAACCCGGTCAGCAGCCACCAGAGGTTGACGTTGGTCTTCACTTACTTGACCTCTCCCTCGGCGGTGTCGACGACCGGTGCATCCGGGGCGTCCTTGGCGGGGCCCACGCCGACCGGGATGCCGGCCTCGGGGTGGTTCAGGTCGAACGCGGGACGCTCGCTGCGGATCCGCGGGATCGACGTGAAGTTGTGGCGCGGCGGCGGGCAGGAGGTCGCCCATTCGAGCGATCCGCCGTAGCCCCACGGGTCGTTCACGGTGACCCGCGGCGCCTTGCGGGCGGTCAGCCACACGTTGAACAGGAACGGGATCATCGAGGCGCCGAGCAGCATGGCGCCCACAGTGGAGACCTGGTTGCCCCACGTCCAGCCGTCAGCCTCGGAGTAGTCCGCGTAGCGGCGGACCATGCCGTCCACGCCCAGCCAGTGCTGGATGAGGAAGGTCATGTGGAAGCCGATGAACAGCATCCAGAAGTGCACGTAGCCCAGACGCTCGTTGAGCATCCGACCGGTCCACTTGGGCCACCAGAAGTAGAAGCCGGCGAACATCGCGAACACGACCGTGCCGAAGACGACGTAGTGGAAGTGCGCGACGACGAAGTACGAGTCGGAGAGGTGGAAGTCCAGCGGCGGCGAAGCGAGGATGACGCCGGTGAGACCACCGAAGACGAAGGACACGAGGAAGCCGAGCGCGAAGACCATGGGCGTCTCGAACGTCACGGAGCCTCGCCACAGCGTGCCGATCCAGTTGAAGATCTTCACACCCGTCGGCACCGCGATGAGCATCGTCATGAGCGCGAAGAACGGCAGCAGCACGGCGCCGGTGACGTACATGTGGTGCGCCCACACCGACACCGACAGGGCTGCAATCGCGATGGTCGCGTAGATGAGGGTCTTGTAGCCGAAGATCGGCTTCCGGCTGAACACAGGGAAGATCTCCGACACGATGCCGAAGAACGGCAGCGCGATGATGTACACCTCGGGGTGCCCGAAGAACCAGAACAGGTGCTGCCACAGCAGGACACCGCCGTTGGCGGGGTCGTAGATGTGCGCACCGAGCACGCGGTCGGCGGCGGCGGCGAGGATCGCGGCGGCCAGCACCGGGAACGCCATGAGGATGAGGATGCTCGTGATGAGCGTGTTCCAGGAGAAGATCGGCAGGCGCCACATCGTCATGCCGGGCGCGCGCATCGTGATGATCGTCGTGATGAAGTTCACGGCGCCGAGGATCGTTCCGAAACCGCTCATGCCGAGACCCAGCATCCAGAGGTTTCCACCCGCGCCTGGTGAGAACGTCGCATTCGCGAGCGGCTGATACGCGAACCAGCCGAACGAGGCCGCACCCTGCGGGGTGAGGAAGCCGGCGACCGCGATGAGCGAGCCGAACAGGAACAGCCAGAAGGCGAAGGCGTTCAGGCGCGGGAACGCGACGTCGGGGGCGCCGATCTGCAGCGGCAGGATGGCGTTCGCGAAGCCCGCGAACAGCGGCGTCGCGAACATCAGCAGCATGATCGTGCCGTGCATCGTGAAGAGCTGGTTGTACTGCTCCTTCGTCGGGACGATCTGCATGCCCGGCTCGAAGAGCTCCGCGCGGATGATGAGCGCCATCACGCCGCCGAGGAGGAAGAACAGCACCGACGCGATGAGGTACATGTACCCGATCGTCTTGTGGTCGGTGGAGGTGATCCACTTGACGATCAGGTTGCCCTTCTGGTCAACGCGGGACGCGCTGAGCAGTGCGGCCTGCCGCGGGGGCAGGGTCGTCGGGCGGCTCTGGGTGTCGGCTTGCAGCGGAACCGTGGTAGCCATCAGTTCTCTCCCTCGGATGCGCCGGTGCCGGGCAGGTTCTGCAGCCGGTCGTAGGCGTCGTTGATGTCACCGGTCTGGCCGGCGTCGCGCAGCGACTCCAGGTAGTCCTGGTATTCGGCGTCGGAGACGACGTTGACGTTGAACAGCATCATCGAGTGGTACTGGCCGCACAGCTCGGCGCACTTGCCCGCGTACTCACCCTCGCGCGTGGGCGTGAAGGACCAGTAGTTGTCCCGCCCGATGTACATGTCCTTCTTGTAGAGGAAGTCGATGATCCAGAAGGAGTGGATGACGTCGCGCGACTGGAGCTTGATCTTGACTTCCTTGTCGACCGGGAGGACCAGGGTCGGCAGATCGGTCGTGACGTTGCCCTGCGCGTCGGTCTGCGCCTGGACACCCATCGTCCAGACCGCGTCGTCGGCCTCTTCGCAGTCGCTCTCCGTGTACTGGAAGTCCCAGGCCCACTGCTTGCCGATCGCCGTGATGCAGACGTCCGGGTCGTCGTACTGGGTCTCGAGGACCGCCTGGTCGCGCGCGGTGAAGGCGAAGAAGCCGAGCACGAGGATGAGCGGGACGACCGTGTAGAAGATCTCGATCGGCATGTTGTACCGCATCTGCACGGGAAGGCCCGACTGGCCCTTCCGGCGGCGGTAGGCGATGGCCGCGAACCCCATGAGCGCCCACGTGATCACGCCGACGGCGAGCAGCACGATCCACGAGTTCACCCACAGCCCCGACACCATGGCGGTGTGGTTGGTGGCCTGAGAGCCGTCCTCCTGGAAGCCGGGGAGGTAGCCGTTCAGCTCGGACGGGGTGCAGCCTGCAAGCGCGATGGCGGAGGCAACCCCCATCGGGATGACGGCCCAGCGGAGTCGGCGTTTGGCGCGCACGGTTCACCTTTCGGGGTCATGAAGGTCGATCGATGCCAGTCTAGGGCAACCTCTCACCCGATCCAGGCCAACCGTCCAGGATGTCGGGGGTCGCCCGACGCGGTTTTTCCGGCGCGATCAGTGGAAGCTGTCGCCGCAGGCGCAGCTGCCCGCCGCGTTGGGGTTGTCGATCGTGAAACCCTGCTCCGAGATCGTGTCCTTGAAGTCGATCGACGCGCCGTCGAGGTACGGGACGGACATGTCGTCGACGATGACCTCGACGCCGTCGAAGTCGACCGTGGCGTCGCCGTCGAGGTACCGCTCGTCGAAGTAGAGCTGGTAGATCAGGCCCGAGCATCCACCCGGCTGCACGGCGACGCGCAGTCGCAGGTCGTCGCGGTTCTCCTGCTCGAGCAGGCTCTTCACCTTCGCGGCGGCGGCGGCGGTGAGGCCGACACCGTGTGCCGGCGTGGTCTCGACGGGGGTCGTGGCGATGTCGGTCATGGCGCTCCCAGGTTTCGGGCCGTTGTCAGACGGCTGGATGCCATGATTCTACGCCGCCCGCGCGCGCCCGGGCCCGCGCTGGGCGACGGCGCGCGTCAGAGCGTCGACGCGTCGAGGCTCTCCAGCAGCAGGGCCTCGGACACGAGCGCACGGCGGAACGTGTCCAGGTGCAGCGACTCGTTCGGGCTGTGCGCCCGGGCGTGCGGGTCTTCGACACCCGTCACGAGGATCTGCGCGGCGGGGAACTCGTGGACGAGGTCGGCGATGAACGGGATGGAGCCGCCCACCCCGATGTCGACGGGATCGACGCCGTAGCCCTCCGCCAGCGCGTCCCGCGCCTGGGCGACGGCGGCGCCGCTCGTGTCGACGAGGAAGGCGTCGCCGAGGTCGACGTCGGTGAACTCCAGCGCGGCCCCGAACGGCGCATGTGCCCGCAGGTGGGCCTCCATGGCGGCGTAGGCGTCCTTCGCGCTCTGTCCCGGCGCGATCCGCGCGCTGATGACGACGGAGATCTCGGGGCTGAGGGTGTTCGAGGCGTTGCGGACCGAAGGGGCGTCGATGCCGGTCACCGTGATGGACGGCTTGTTCCAGATGCGGCTCAGGATGGTGCCGCGCCCGACAGGGCTCACACCCTCGGGCAGGCCCGCTTCGCTGCGCAGCGTCTCCTCGGTGTAGTCGGGGGTCTCCGCGTCGCGCTCGGTGAGCCCCTCCACCGCGACGGCGCCGTCGTCGTCCCACAGGGTCGCCAGGAGCTTGACGGTCGCCATCATGGCGTCCGGGACCGCTCCCCCGAACATTCCGGAGTGGGAGGCGTGGTCCAGCGTCCGCACGGTCAGCGTGAATCGCGCGTTGCCGCGCAGCGAGACGGTGAGGGCCGGAGTGACGGCATCCCAGTTGCCGGAATCGGCCACGACGATCACATCGGCGCGGAGCGCCTCGGCGTTGTCGCGGAGGAACTGCGCGAAGGACGCGGAGCCGGCCTCCTCCTCCCCCTCGATGAAGAGGTTCACGCCGAGGTCGAAGTCGGCGCCGAGGGCCTCGACGAGGGCGCGGAGGGCGCCGACGTGCGCCATCACGCCCGCCTTGTCATCGGCCGAGCCGCGCCCGTAGAGGCGGCCGTCGCGGACGGTCGGCTCGAACGGCGGCGTCTCCCACAGCGCCTCGTCGCCGACGGGCTGCACGTCGTGGTGTGCGTACAGGAGGATCGTGGGCTTGCCGCCCCGCGCGGCGCGCGTGGCGAGGACCGCCGGCATGCCGGGGTTCCCGGTCGCGGGGATCGTCGCCGTCTTGATCTGGACGGCGTCGAAGATGCCGAGTCCGTCGAGCAGCCCCTTCACGGCCTCCGCGCTGCGCTGCACCTCGGCCCGGTCGAACCCGGGGAACGCGATCGACGGGATGCGCACGAGCGTGCCCAGATCTGCGAGGGCGGCGGGCACGGCGGAGAGCGCGGCGTCGCGGACGGCGTCACGGCGGGACAGGTCGGAAGTCATGCGGGTAATCTTAGAGGGCACGTTTCCCGCGAACCGAGGACCCCACCCGTGGCCAAGACACCTTCCGTCCCCGCATCCGACGCCGAGTCGGACGCGACCTCCGGCCCCGGCAAGAACCGGCCCACGCCGACGCGCGCCGAGCGGGAGGCAGCCCGCAAGCGCCCGCTCGTCGCCGACACGAAGGAAGCCAAGGCACGCGCCAAGGCGGAGCTCGCGGCCAAGCGCGAGAAGGCGCGGATCGGCATGGCGAACGGTGACGAGAAGTATCTGCCGCTGCGCGACCGCGGCCCGCAGCGCCGCTTCGCCCGTGACTTCGTCGACTCCGGCTGGCACCTCGGCGAGCTGCTCATGCCGCTCATGGTCGTCGTGATCCTGCTGAGCCTCGTGCCCAATGCCGCCGTCACCTACTACGCGTTCGTGGCCCTCTGGGTGTTCATCCTCTTCGCCGTCGGCGACATGATCATCACCAGCATCCGCGTGAAGAAGCTCGCGAAGGCGAAGTTCGGCGCGGACCGCATGGAGAAGGGCCTCGGCTGGTACTCGGCGATGCGCAGCGTGCAGATGCGCTTCATGCGTCTGCCGAAGCCGCAGGTCAAGCGCGGCCAGCACCCCGCCTGAGGCCCGCGCCGGCCCGGCGTCAGCGCTTCGCGAGCTCGCGGTTGATCTGCCGCGCCCAGAACGGGCCGCGGTAGATGAACCCGGTGTAGCCCTGCACGATCGTGGCGCCCGCGGCGAGACGCTCGCGGACGTCGTCGGCGGTCTCGACTCCGCCGGCCGCGATGATGCAGAACTCCGGCGGCACGGCGGCCCGGACGATCCGGAGCACCTCGAGGGCGCGGGCGCGCAGCGGCGCGCCGGACAGCCCGCCCGCGCCCGCGGCATCCACCGTCTCGGCCGGCGTGGTCAGTCCGGCACGGGAGATCGTCGTGTTCGTCGCAACGAGACCGGCCAGTCCCAGGTCGACGGCGAGGCGCGCGATCGCGTCCACCTCGTCGTCGGCGAGGTCGGGCGCGATCTTCACCAGGAGCGGCGTCGTGCCCGCGGCATCCCGCACGGCGGTCAGCAGCGGCCGGAGGGTCTCCACGGCCTGCAGGCCGCGGAGACCGGGGGTGTTGGGCGAGGAGACGTTGACGACAAGGTAGTCCGCGACGGCCGCGACCTCCCGCGTGCTCGCGACGTAGTCCTCGGTCGCCGCCGCGACGTCGACGACGCGGCTCTTGCCGATGTTCGCGCCGAGGACGAGAGTGCCCGCGCGGCGACGCGCCGTCCGCAGGCGTGCTGCGGCGGCCGCCGCCCCCGCGTTGTTGAAGCCCATCCGGTTGACCAGTGCCCGGTCGGCGACGAACCGGAACAGCCGCGGACGGGGGTTGCCGTCCTGCGGGATGGCGGTGACGGTGCCGACCTCGACGTGCCCGAAGCCGAGCGCGTAGATCCCGGCCGTGGCGGTCGCGTCCTTGTCGAATCCGGCCGCGATCCCGAACGGCGAGTCGAAGACGAGGCCGAGCGCCTCGGTGCGCAGCCGCGTGTCGGGGCGGGTCATGGCACGCACGAGCGGCCGGAGCGGCCAGACCCCCAGGGCGCGGATCACGAGCATCGCGGCGTGGTGCGCCGTCTCGGGGTCCATGCGGGTGAACACGTGGCGGAAGACGAAGGGATACATCGCGTCCAGCCTACGGTCACGGGGCCTGCCGTCCTGCCCGCGTCCCGGGTTCATGACTCGCCGTCGACGGCGCGCGCGACGTGATCGGCGCGCAGCTGCGAGATCGAGGCCTCGAAATCCTCCAGCGAGTCGAACGCCTGGTAGACGCTCGCGAAGCGCAGGTAGGCGACCTCGTCGAGGTCGCGGAGGGGGCCGAGGATCGCGAGGCCGATCTCGTTCGTGTCGATCTGCGACGAGCCGGTCTGCCGCACGGCCTCTTCGACCGCCTGCGCGAGGACCGCGAGGTCCGCCTCCGTCACGGGGCGACCCTGGCAGGCCTTGCGGACCCCGGACATGACCTTCTCCCGGCTGAACGGCTCGATGACACCGGAGCGCTTGATGACGTTCAGGCTCGCGGTCTCGATCGTCGAGAAGCGTCCGCCGCACTCCGGGCACTGCCGACGGCGACGGATGCTGAGGCCGTCGTCGCTGGTCCGGGAGTCGATGACGCGCGAATCGGAGTGACGGCAGAAGGGGCAGTGCATGGCGGCTCCAGCCTACGCGTCGAACCGTGCGGTGACGGCCTCGCCGTGCGCGGGCAGCACCTCGGCTGTGGCGAGCGCGACGATGTCCTCGCGCACCGCCGCCAGCGCCGCACGATCGTACGCGATCACCTGCTGCGGGCGGAGGAACGTGGATGCCGACAGTCCGGCGGCGTAACGCGCCTGCCCGCCGGTGGGCAGCACGTGGTTGCTTCCGGCGAGGTAGTCGCCGAGGCTCACCGGCGAGTGGTCGCCGACGAAGATCGCGCCCGCGTTGACGAAGTCGGCGACGCGCGGCTCGGCGAGGTGGAGCTCGAGGTGCTCGGGCGCGTAGGCGTTGCTGAACGCCGTGGCGACGGCGAGGTCGTCGACGAGGACGATCGCGGACTGCGGGCCGGTGAGCGCCTGCGCGATCCGGGCGGCGTGCAGGGTGGCCGGCGCGCGCACCGCGACATCGGCCTGGACCGCCTCGGCCAGCCGCGCGGAGGTCGTGACGAGGACGGCGGCGGCCTGCTCGTCATGCTCCGCCTGGCTGATGAGGTCGGCGGAGACGAGCGCGGGATCGGCCGAGTCGTCGGCGACGATGAGGATCTCGGTGGCGCCGGCTTCGGAGTCGGTGCCGACCATGCCGGCCACGACGCGCTTGGCGAGGGCGACGAAGTTGTTGCCCGGCCCGGAGATGACGTCGACCGGCGCCAGGCCCAGCGACGGCACACCGTAGGCGTAGGCGCCGATCGCGCCCGCGCCGCCCATCGCGTAGACCTCGGCGATGCCGAGGAGACGCGCGGCGGCGAGGATGACGGGGTGCACGCGTCCCCCGTGCTCGCGCTGCGGCGGCGAGGCGAGCGCCACCTGCGTCACCCCGGCGACCTGCGCGGGGACGACGTTCATGACGACGCTCGACGGGTAGACCGCCTTGCCGCCGGGGACGTAGACGCCGACCCGGCGGACGGGCACCCAGTGCTGCTCGACGCGCGCGCCGGGGCCGAGGTCGGTGACGACCGGCGGCGGCACCTGGGCGGCCGACGCGAGCCGCACGCGACGGATCGCCTCCTCGAGGGCACGGCGGACGTCGGGATCGAGCCCCGCGAGCGCCTCGTCCAGGTGCGCGTCCGGGACGCGGATGTCGTGGCCGGCGACCCCGTCGAACTGCTCCGCCTGCTCGCGCAGCGATTCCTCGCCCCGCGCCGCGACGTCATGCACGATGCGGGCGGCGGTCGTGAGGGCCTCGTCACGCGCGGCGGTGGCGCGCGGCACGGCGGCCAGCAGCTCGGCCGGAGTGAGGGCGCGGCCGCGCAGATCGATCGTGCGGAGCATCACTCCAGACTACCGGTGCGCGACCGGGACGCTCAGCCGCGCGTCACGCCCGACGTGTCGTGCAGGTAGCCGACGCGACCGTCCTCGTGGCGGACCACGAAGGTGTCGCCGCGGTCCTCGATGACGAGCGCCCAGGCGGTGGGGCCCACCGTGAACAGCGGCATCCCGAGCTCGTCGACGACGTCGCGCTCGACCGGGGAGAGCGCCCAGAACGCCTGGTGCGCGGCGGGCTGCGCGTCGTCGGGCTGCGGCTCCTGGAAGAGCACCGCGGTGGGGTCCGCCGGCTCGTTCGCGTCCGGCCATGATGCGTCCGCGGGCTGATCGACGGGAGCGTCCTGCGCCGGCGCGACGAACGCGGGCACAGCCGCATCCTCAGATCCTCGCGGTTCGGGCCGCTCCGGGCGTGCGGGCCGGGCGGGGCGCGGGACCACGGCGCGCGTCGGACGGGCGACGCGGTGCGCGACGATCTCGGTGCGGCCGCGGAAGTCGTCGCCGAGGGTCGGGAGGATCGGGGCGAACACCGTCAGGACGACGCCCGCGAGCATGAGGAAGAACTCCACCCACACGACCCAGGTCGCGACGAAGACGCGCGAGCCGGCCAGCGAGACAAACGCGCTCCACAGGATGCTGAGCCAGACGACCGCGGAGACCGAGAACGCGACGGAGGCGAACTGATCGATTCCCAGCGAGCCGACGCGGCGGATGCCGTCCGGCGAGAGGCGGCGCAGTGCGAGGAGGAAGACGGCGACCGAGGGCACGCCGATCGTGAGGACCCAGTCGATGCCGGCGCCCCACACGGTCACCCCCGACCCGATGGGACCGTAGATCGGGAAGAAGGAGACAATGAAGGCGAGCAGCCACACGCCGCCGAGCGCGACCTCGCGGAGGGAGAAGGGCCCGACGCCGTAGGGGCCCGTGGGGTGGTCGTCAGCGGGGCTGTCGGCCGCGGGCGCGACCGTCCCGGCATCCGACGCGGTGTCGTCCGCGGAGCGCCCTCCGAAGGACGGGGTCGCCGCCGTCTCGTGGATGCTGTCGGGGGTGGGCTTCTCGTCGTTCACGATGATCCTTCCGGGGCCGTTCAACGGGCGTCTGCGATCCTACCCGCCTCACCCCAGGCACTGCGGCCCGAGAAGGCCCTTCAGCTCGCCGTACAGGTCGACGCTCACCGAGACCGGCAGGGGCACCTCGAACACCTTCGCCGTTCCGCCCTTGTGCAGCTTGAGCGCCACCTCGGTGGAGCCCCGGTGGCGTCCGAGCACCTCGGCGAGCTGCTCGATCATCGTCTCCGTGGCGCGATGCTCCGGCATGAGCAGGACGAGCGGACCGGACGCGTCGACGGCGCCGAGGTCGGGGACGAACGCCGTCTGCCCATGGAGGTTCAGCCCGTCGTCGCGGCGCGACACCCGTCCCCGGACGACGAGGATGGCATCCGATACCAGCAGCGACTGGAACTCGGCGTACGTCTTGCCCATGAACATGACGGTGACCTCGCCGTCGAAGTCCTCGATCGTGATCATGCCGTACGGGTTGCCGCTCTGCTTCGCGACCCGATGCTGCACGCTCGTGACGAGCCCGGCGACGGTGACCTGATCGCCGTCCTGCACGTCGTCGGAGGCGAGCAGATCGTGGATCGAGGTGCTGGCGTGCTTGGCGAGGGGGATCTCGAGACCCGCGAGCGGATGATCGGAGACGTACAGGCCGAGCATCTCCCGCTCGAAGGCGAGCTTGTCCTTCTTGGTCCACTCCGGGCGGTCCGGCACTTTGGCCGGCATGATCTCCTCGGCCTCGTCGTAGAGGCTGTCGAAGTCGAACCCGATGGCGCCGGTGGCGGCCTTGCGCTTCGTGTCCACGGCCGCCTCGGTGGCGTCCTCGTGGATCTCCATGAGCGCGCGGCGGGTGGACCCCAGCGAATCGAAGGCTCCCGCCTTGATGAGCGACTCGACGGTGCGCTTGTTCGCGACGTGGATCGGCACCTTCGTGAGGAAGTCGTGGAAGCTCACGAACGAATCGTCCTGGCGCGCCTGCACGATCCCGTCGACGACGTTCGCGCCGACGTTGCGGATCGCGCCGAGACCGAAGCGGATGTCCTCGCCGACGGCCGCGAAGTACCGGATGGACTCCCCCACGTCGGGCGGGAGGACGCGGATGCCCATGCGCCGGCACTCGTTGAGGTACACGGCGAGCTTGTCCTTCGCGTCGCCGACGCTCGTGAGGAGCGCGGCCATGTACTCCGCGGGGTAGTGCGCCTTCAGGTACGCGGTCCAGTACGACACGAGACCGTACGCGGCGGAGTGCGCCTTGTTGAACGCGTAGTCGGAGAAGGGCAGGAGGATCTCCCACAGCTTCTCCACCGCGCCGTCGGAGTACCCGTTGGCGCGCATGCCGGCTTGGAAGCCCTCGAACTGCTTGTCCAGCTCGGACTTCTTCTTCTTGCCCATCGCGCGGCGCAGGATGTCGGCCTGGCCGAGGCTGAACCCGGCCACCTTCTGCGCGATGGCCATCACCTGCTCCTGATAGATGATGAGGCCGTAGCTCGTGCTCAGGATCTCGCTGAGCGACTCCTCGAACTCCGGGTGGATCGGGGTGATCTCCTGCTGGCCGTTCTTGCGCATCGCGTAGTTGATGTGCGAGTTCGCCCCCATCGGTCCCGGACGGTACAGGGCGATGACGGCGGAGATGTCCTCGAAGTTGTCCGGCTTCAGCAGGCGCAGGAGCGAGCGCATGGGCCCGCCGTCGAGCTGGAAGACGCCGAGCGTGTCGCCGCGGGCCAGCAGGTCGTACGCCGCCTGGTCGTCGAGGGTCAGATCCTCCAGGACCAGCTTCTCGCCGCGGTTGGCGGCGATGTTGTCCAGCGCGTCATCGATGATCGTGAGGTTCCGCAGCCCCAGGAAGTCCATCTTGATGAGACCGAGGGACTCGCACGACGGGTAGTCGAACTGCGTGACGATCTGGCCGTCCTGCTCCCGCTTCATGATCGGGATGATGTCGATCAGCGGCTCCGAAGACATGATGACGCCGGCCGCGTGAACGCCCCACTGGCGCTTCAGGTTCTCCAGGCCCACCGCGGTGTCGAAGACGGTCTTCGCCTCCGGGTCGGTCTCGATGACGGCGCGGAACTCGCTGGCCTCCTTGTAGCGCGGGTGCTTCGGGTCGAACATGCCCTCCAGCGGCATGTCCTTGCCCATGACGGCCGGGGGCATCGCCTTCGTGAGCTTCTCGCCCATGCTGAACGGGAAGCCGAGCACGCGGCCGGCATCCTTCAGCGCCTGCTTGGCCTTGATGGTGCCGTAGGTCACGATCTGCGCGACGCGCTCGTCGCCGTACTTCTCGGTGACGTACTGGATGACTTCGCCGCGGCGCCGGTCGTCGAAGTCGACGTCGAAGTCGGGCATCGAGACGCGGTCGGGGTTGAGGAAGCGCTCGAAGATGAGGCCGTGGCGCAGCGGGTCGAGATCGGTGATCCGCATGGCGTACGCGGCCATGGAGCCGGCGCCGGAACCGCGGCCAGGGCCGACGCGGATGCCGTGATCCTTCGCCCAGTTGATGAAGTCGGCGACGACGAGGAAGTACCCCGGGAAGCCCATCTGGACGATGACGCCGGTCTCGTACTCCGCCTGCCGGCGCACCTCGTCGGGGATGCCGTTCGGGTAGCGGTACTGCAGCCCCTTCTCGACCTCCTTGACGAACCAGCTCTCCTCGGTCTCGCCGTCGGGGACGGGGTAGCGCGGCATGTAGTTGGCCGACGTGTTGAACTCGACGTCGCAGCGCTCCGCGATGAGCAGCGTGTTGTCGCATGCGATCTCGTGGTCGCGGAAGATCTGGCGCATCTCGGCCGGTGTCTTGACGTAGTAGCCGTCGCCGTCGAACTTGAACCGATTGGGGTCGTCGAGCGTCGAACCGGACTGCACGCAGAGGAGGGCGGCGTGGCTCGTCGAGTCGTGCTGGTGCGTGTAATGCAGGTCGTTGGTCGCGACGAGCGGGATCGAGAGGTCCTTCGCGATGCGGTGCAGGTCGGTCATGACCCGGCGCTCGATGGACAGCCCGTGGTCCATGATCTCGGCGAAGTAGTTCTCCTTGCCGAAGATGTCCTGGAACTCCGCCGCGGCGGCACGCGCGGCGTCGTACTGGCCGAGCCGCAGGCGGGTCTGCACCTCGCCGGAGGGGCAGCCGGTCGTCGCGATGAGTCCCTTGGAGTACTGCTGCAGCAGCTCGCGGTCCATGCGGGGCTTGAAGTAGTACCCCTCGATCGACGCCTTGCTGGAGAGCCGGAAGAGGTTGTGCATCCCCTCCGTCGACTCCGACAGGAGGGTCATGTGAGTGTAGGCGCCCGACCCCGACACGTCGTCGCTGTTCTGGTCCGGGCTCCCCCACCGCACGCGCGACTTGTCGCTGCGGTGCGTGCCGGGGGTGACGTAGGCCTCGATGCCGATGATGGGCTTGATGCCGGCATCCTTCGCCGTCTTGTAGAACTCGAACGCCGCGAAGGTGTTGCCGTGGTCGGTCACGGCGATGGCGGGCATGCCCTGCCGGGCCGCCTCCTGGACCATCGGACCGATGCGCGCGGCCCCGTCGAGCATCGAGTACTCGCTGTGCACGTGCAGGTGTACGAAGGAGTCGGATGCCACCCGTCGAGTCTACGAAGACTCCCGACATCCCCGGTCCGGGCAGGCCGTGCCGGCGGCAGGTCGCTTCACCCTCGAGTTGAAGGTCAAGCCTCTAGCCTGGACGAATGGCCACTCCCGAATTCGTCCTGGCGCTGCGCGAGAAGATCGGCACCGCCCCGCTCCCCCTGGTCGGCACGACCGCCGTCGTCTTCCGCGACGAGAAGGTGCTGGTCGGCAAGCGCGCCGACAACGGCGAGTGGCGATGCGTGTCCGGAATCGTCGACCCGGGCGAGGAGCCTGCCGACGCCGCTGCCCGCGAGTGCCTCGAGGAGGCGGGCGTCGTCGTGCGCGTCGAGCGGCTCGCGCTCGTGCACCAGGTGCCGCGCATCACGTACGCCAACGGCGACCAGGCCGACTACCTCGACCTTGTGTTCCGCTGCACGTGGGTCTCCGGCGACCCGCACCCCGCCGACGGCGAGCTCACCGAGGTCGGCTGGTACGGTCTCGGCGAGCTCGGCGAACTCGCACCCGAGCAGGTGCGTCTCGTGGCGCTGGCGATCGCGGAGGACGACCCGGCGACGTTTCGCGGCGGCCGCTGAGCGCGACGCGCCGCGCCCGTCGCCGCGCCCGTCTGCCGTGATCAGGCGATCGGCCCGGCTCAGGCACATCGCCGCGGGATCCGCCTGACTCCGGCGGATCGCCTGAACCCGCGCTGAGGGATGGCGTGGGCTAGAACTCCTCGTCGAGCGCGTACTGCTGCTGCCACGACGCCGGACGCGGGATCTCGAGCCCGTACAGGTAGCGGATGAGCTGACCGTGGTGCTGCGTCTCGTGCTCCAGGAGCGCAAGCGCGTATTGCCAGTCATCGTCGGAGTCGACGGTGTCGAGCCACTGCGCGACGTCGGCCGCGGTGGACTCCAGTGCGGCACGGAGCGCCACGGCATCCGTCGTCTGCTCGTGGGTGACGGGACTCGTGAAGCCCTGCCAGCCGCCGGCCCTCGCCGCGCGCGGGTAGCTCTCCCGTGCCCCGAGGACGCACCACACCTGCTCGCCGATCGGATTCGACGGCAGTCCCGGCAGGCGCGCCGCGAGCTGCGCGGCCGTGAGGGCGCTCAGGAGATCGAGCCAGAGCACGTTTGCGCGGGCGAAACGCCGGGCGAGTACAGAGGTCGCGGTCATCGGAAGTCCTTTCGCATGAGCACGCGCGGGTACCCGTTCAGCACGGAGCCGGCCGTATGTCGATCGTCATGCCGACAGGATGCCAGAGGCCGCCGTCGTCGCGGAGACCGGCGCTCAGTCCTGGTCGCCGCGGAGGACGTCGAGGGCGTGGGCGAGGTCGGCCGGGTAATCCGACGTGAAGGTCACCCAGTCGGTCGTCGTGGGGTGCGCGAAGGACAGCTCGTGGGCGTGCAGCCACTGGCGGGTGAGACCCAGGCGCGCCGACAGGGTGGGGTCCGCGCCGTACAGCGGGTCGCCCGCGCACGGATGGCGGTGCGCGGCCATGTGCACGCGGATCTGGTGCGTGCGGCCCGTCTCGAGGTGGATCTCCAGGAGCGAGGCTCCGGGAAACGCCTCGATCGTCTCGTAGTGCGTGACGGAGTCCTTGCCGGTGGGCGTGACCGCGAATTTCCACGAGTGCGTGGGATGCCGGCCGATCGGCGCGTCGATGGTGCCGGCGAGCGGGTCGGGGTGGCCCTGCACGACGGCGTGGTAGATCTTGTCCACCTCGCGCTCCTTGAACGCGCGCTTGAGTGCTGTGTACGCCCGCTCGCTCTTCGCGACGACCATGAGCCCGCTCGTGCCGACGTCGAGTCGGTGCACGACGCCCTGGCGCTCGGCGGCGCCGGTCGTGGCGATCCGGAATCCGGCGGCCGCGAGCGCACCGAGCACGGTGGGACCCTCCCAGCCGACGGAGGGGTGCGCGGCGACCCCGGCCGGCTTGTCGACGACGACGATGTCGTCGTCGTCGTACACGATCCCGAGGTCGGGGACGGCGATCGGCACGATCTCCGGCTCGCGCCGAGCCTGCCAGGTCACCACGAGCCAGCCGCCGGCTGCGAGCTTGTCGGCCTTGCCGAGCGAGCGCCCGTCCAGCTCGACGCCGCCGGCCTCGGCGACCTCGGCCGCGAAGGTGCGGGAGAACCCGAGGAGCTTGGCGAGGGCGGCGTCCACGCGGACGCCGTCGAGGCCGTCCGGGACGGGGAGACTGCGCGAATCCATGTCAGGCGTCCGCGGACGTGACGGCATCCTCACCGTGCGCCGCGCTGCGGCGCTCCCGGGTGCCGTCCAGGTGCAGGCCGAGCAGGACGAGGAGGGCGACCGTGATCATCATCGAGACGATGAAGATGTCGGCGACGTTGTAGATGGCGGGCATCATCCAGGGTGTGTGGATGAAGTCGACCACGTGCCCGGTCGGGAAGCCCGGCTCACGCAGCAGCCGGTCGGTGAGGTTGCCGAGGATGCCGCCGAGCAAGAGCCCCAGGACGACGGCCCACCAGCGCGACCGGACCTGCCGGACGGCCAGGACGACGATCGTGACGGCTGCCGCGGCGAGGATGATCGTGAAGACCCAGGTCACGCCCTCGCCGAGCGAGAACGCGGCGCCGGGGTTGCGGGTCAGGTAGAACTGCAGAAAGTCACCGACCACGGGGACCCGCTCCTGGTAGGGCAGGTTCTCGAGCGCGAGATGCTTGCTGAACTGATCGGCGGCCAGCACCAGCACCGCGAGGAACGCGATGATGGTGCCGGCCGCCGCAGCACGCAGGGGGGCCTTGCCTGTCAAAGGCGAGGCCTAGGAGGCGGAGATCGGCGTGGCGCCCGAACCCGTGCCCGCGACATCGAGCTCGCGGAGCTTCTCCTCGATCAGGTTGCGCAGCTGGGTGCGGTAGTCGCGCTCGAACTGGCGGAGCTCGGTGATGCGACCCTCGAGCTTGGCGCGCTCGCCCTCGAGTCGGGCGACCTCGTCGCGGGCGCGGGCCTCGGCCTCGGCGACGATCGACGCCGCCTTGCCCTCAGCCTCGGAGATGAGCTTCTCCTTCTGCGCGAGACCTTCGGCGACGTGCTCGTCGTGCAGGCGCTGGGCCAGCTCGATGATGCCGGCCGATGCGGCGGCGGGAGCGGCGGAGGCGGCCGGAGCCGGCGCGGGGGTCTCGACGGCGGCGACGGGGGCCGGCGCCTCCTCCTCGACGACGGGCGTCTCCTCGGCCTGCTCCTGCGGAGCCTCGGAGGCGGGAGCCGGCGTGGAGCCGGACTCGTACGCGGCGAGCTTGGCCTTCAGCTCCTCGTTCTCGGCGATCGTCTTGCGCCATTCGACGACGATCTCGTCGAGGAAGTCGTCGACCTCATCCGGGTCGAACCCTTCCTTGAACCGGACGTGCTGAAACTGCTTGGTGACGACGTCTTCGGGGGTCAAAGCCATGGTGTTTCCTCTTATCGGGGCCCGAACTCGGGCCGATTCAGGGGTGACCCGCGTGCCGCGAGCCGTACTCCCCCAGCATAGACCGCGCGCCACACGGTCGCGAGAACGTCACATCTGGGCGATCGTGCGGACGACGGAGAGCAGGATGAAGCACAGCAGCATCGTCAGCGGGAACCCGAGATCGATGGCGATGACGCCGAGACGCAGCGGAGGGATGAGGCGGCGGAAGAGCTTGATCGGCGGGTCGGTGACCGTGTACACGATCTCCGCCAGCACGAGCCCGAACCCGCGGGGGCGCCACTCGCGGTTGAACAGCGGGATGTACTCCATGATCAGCCGCGCGAGCAGCAGAAGGATGTAGACGAGCAGCAGGACGTTGGCGATCTGGGCGATCAGCCGGACGAGCTCCACGACTTAGTTCGAGAAGGGCGCAGCCTCGGGGTCGGCCTGCGCGACGGCCCCGTCGCCGGAGACGGCGACGTTCTCGGGCGAAAGCAGGAAGACCTTGCTGGTCACGCGCTCGATACGGCCGTAGAGGCCCAGCGACAGTCCGCTCGCGAAGTCGATGAGCCGGCGCGCGTCGGCGTCGCTCATCTGCGAGAGGTTGATGATCACGGGGATGCCGTCGCGGAAGTTCTCGGCGATGATCTGCGCATCCCGGTACTGCTTGGGGTGCACCGTGAGGATCTCGCTGACCGTGCCGGCCGTCGGCTGGCGGACGACCGTGGGGCGGTGGATCGGGGTCACAGGGGCTGCCTTCTCGACGGAGCGTTCGCGACGGTTCGGCGTCTCGGCGACGGGCTCGTCGTAGGCTTCCTCCTCGTCGGCGAGGCCCAGGTACACCATGGTCTTCTTGAGCGGGTTCGACATCGCATCCTCCGTTTGCTGTCTGTCTTGAGGTTAACCGTGGACGGGCCTCGGACCCGTGATTGCGGAGCCGATCCGCAGGTGTGTCGCACCGGCAGCGATGGCCGCCTCGAAGTCGCCGGTCATGCCGGCGGAGATCCAGTCGGCGTCGGGGACCACGGCGCGGACGACGGCGGCGGCGTCGGCCAGGCGGGCGAATGCCGGCGCGGGATCCTCACCGAGCGGCGCGACGGCCATGACGCCCCGCACGCGCAGCGAGGGGCAGGCTTCGGCGACGTGTCCGGCCAGGGCGGGCAGATCGGCCGGCTGCGTGCCCCCGCGGCCCGGGTCGCCCGTGAGGTTGACCTGCAGCAGGACGTCGAGGGGTGCCGCGTCGGGCGCGGCCGCATGCAGCGCGTCGGCGAGCTTGGCGCGGTCGACCGAATGGACGGCATCCGCGGCCGCGCGGATCGCGCGCGCCTTGTTCGTCTGCCCCTGGCCGATGAAATGCCAGCGGAGGCCGGGCAGGCCCGCCAGCGCCTCGTGCTTGGCGGTGAGCTCCTGCTGCCGGTTCTCCCCCACGTCGCGGACACCCAGGGCGTAGAGGCTCTCGATGAGGGTCGGCGGGTGGAACTTCGTCACGACGATGCGCGTCACCGTCTCCGGAGCGCGCCGCGACGCCCGCATCGCGCTGGCGATGCGGGCGTCGACGTCGGCGAGACGCTCCGCGAGGTCCACGGGCTCGTTACTTCAGGAAGTCCGGGATGTCCAGGTCGTCGTCCCCGAAGGCGGACTCGTAGCCCGTCGTCACGGGCGCCGAGACGGACACCGATTCCTTGACGTCGGCGACCTCGAGGTCGCGCGCGGCCTCTTCGGCGGGCACGGCGGGCAGGACCGGCGTGGAGGCCGGACGGCTCACGGCGATGGGCTCGACCTTGAGAGTCGGCTCGCCGCTGTCGAAGCCGGCGGCGATGACCGTGACGCGCACCTCGTCGCCGAGGGTGTCATCGATGACCGTGCCGAAGATGATGTTGGCCTCGGGGTGCGCGGCCTCCTTCACCAGCTGGGCGGCGTCGTTGATCTCGAAGATGCCGAGGTTCGAGCCACCCTGGATCGACAGCAGCACACCGTGCGCACCCTCGATGGAGGCCTCCAGGAGCGGCGATTCGACGGCCAGCTCGGCCGCCTTGATCGCCCGGTCCGCGCCCCGCGCGGAGCCGATGCCCATGAGCGCGGAGCCCGCGCCCTGCATGACCGACTTGACGTCGGCGAAGTCGAGGTTGATGAGACCCGGCGTCGTGATGAGGTCGGTGATGCCCTGGACACCGGCGAGGAGCACCTGGTCGGCCGTGGCGAACGCCTCGATCATCGAGATGCCGCGGTCGCTGATCTCCAGGAGGCGGTCGTTCGGCACCACGATGAGGGTGTCGACCTCTTCCTTGAGCTTCGACACGCCGAGCTCGGCCTGCTGCTGACGGCGGCGGCCCTCGAACGAGAACGGCTTCGTGACGACACCGATGGTCAGGGCGCCGATGGACTTGGCGATCCGGGCCACGACGGGCGCGCCGCCCGTGCCGGTGCCGCCGCCCTCACCGGCGGTGACGAAGACCATGTCCGCGCCCGCGAGCGCCTCCTCGATCTCCTCCGCGTGGTCCTCCGCCGCGCGGCGACCCACCTCGGGGTCGGCGCCGGCGCCGAGGCCGCGCGTCAGCTCGCGTCCGACGTCGAGCTTCACGTCGGCGTCGCTCATCAGCAGCGCCTGCGCGTCGGTGTTGACCGCGATGAACTCCACACCTCGCAGCCCGAGCTCGATCATCCGATTGACGGCGTTCACGCCGCCGCCACCCACACCCACGACCTTGATCACCGCGAGGTAGTTCTGGTTCTGGCTCATGCCGGCCTCCGTCTCATCCGAACCACAATGTCTAAACCTTGAACCTCAAGTAGAGGTTTAAAGAATTGCCGAGTATGCAATTCCTTGATTGAAAGTAAGCGGGCGGGATGCCGCGGCGCGCCAGGCACTGGGCGTGTCGCGACATCGGCACGCACATTCGATGCGTCGCCGTCGGAGCGGCGTGATCAGCGGACGACGACGGCGGCCGGGGAGGACACGTCGTACGTGCCGACGGCGCTCGGCGGGAGGGAGATCATCGTCTGCGCGAGCACGATCGCCTTGCGCGCGGAGTCGTCGGCGTTTCCCCACACGACGGTCGTGCCGGTGCCGCCCAGGGTGAGGGTGACGTCGTTCGCGGTCGTGGCGGAGATGCCGGTGACCTGCGCGCGGATGTCGTCGGGCAGGGCACGGAACACGGTGCCGGCGGCGGTGAAGGCCTTGGACCCCACTCCCCCGGCGATCTCGAGCGTCGGGTGGTCGGCGGGCGGCTCGGGGGTCGTCGACAGCGCGACGCCCGCGGCATCGACGAGGGTCCACCCCGCGGCGGAGGGGACCGAGCCGATCGGCGTCCGCTCGACGATCCGGATGATGAGCTCGTGCGGCGGCCGCGCCTCGATCGCGTAGGACTCGACGAGCGGGAACGCGACGAGGGCGGCCTTGACCTCGCTGGAGTCGACGAGGGGCAGCGGCGTGCCGATCTGATCCGCCAGCGCCGTCTCGACGGCGGCGGCGTCGAGGGTCGAGGCGCCGACGACGCTGACCTTCTGCACCGCGAACAGCGGGCTGTAGGCGGCGCCGAGGGTGCCGAGGATGAGCGCCGCGAGCGCGACGCCGACGGTGAGCCACACCATGCGGCGGCGGCGCTGGCGCACGGTGAAGCGCCGCACCTCCGCGCGGAGTGTGCGGCGGCGGGCACGGGCGGCGGCCCAGACGTCGCGGACGCCGATCCGGTCATCGCCGCCGGTGCCGGCATCCGCCGTCAGGGGCACGACGGGGGCGATCTCGTCGGGGCGACGCGTGGCCGCCTCCTCGAACCAGAGCGGTTCGATCGGCGCGGTCTCGTCGAGGTCGACCCGTCCGCGCGGCTCGGCCGCCGGCGGCGGTGGCGGGAGCGGGCTCGGCCGGCGCACGACTACCCCCGTGCCCCGGAGAGGGCCTGCAGGACCTGCGGGATGATGAGGTTGACGTTGCCGCAGCCCAGCGTGATGACGTAGTCGCCGTCGCGTGCGACGGAGGCGGTGTAGTCCGCCGCCTGCTGCCAGTCCGCGACGAAATGCACCTTGTCGGGGTCGTGGAACGCGCCGCTCACGAGCTCGCCCGTGACCCCGGGGACCGGGTCCTCGCGCGCGCCGTAGACGTCCAGGACGACGGTGTGGTCGGCGAGCGATTCGAGGACGTCGGCGAACTCGCGGTACATCTCCTGCGTGCGCGAGTAGGTGTGCGGCTGGTGCAGCGCGATGATGCGGCCGCCGCCCACGACGGTGCGGGCTGCGGCCAGCGCGGCGGCGACCTCGGTGGGGTGGTGGGCGTAGTCGTCGTAGACGCTGACGCCCCGCTCGGTGCCGTGCAGCTCGAACCGGCGCACGGTTCCGCCGAAGGTCTCGACGGCGCGGAGGGCGGGCTCGAGGGCGTAGCCGAGCGTCAGGAGCACGGCGACGGCGCCCGCGGCGTTGATCGCGTTGTGCGCGCCGGGAACCGTGAGGTGCCCGGTGACGCTCTCGCCGCCGTGGCTCAGCGTGAAGGTGACGGGTCCGTCTGTGCGGATGTCGGTGAGGCGGACGTCCGCCCCCTCGGCCTCGCCGAAGGTCAGGACGTTCGGGTGGGTGAGGCCTGCGGCGACCTGCCGGGCGCCGGCGTCGTCCGCGGAGATGACGACGGCCTCCCGCGCCTCGTTCGCGAACCGGACGAACCCGTCGTAGAACGCCTCGCGCGTGCCCCAGTGGTCGAGGTGGTCGGGGTCGACGTTCGTGATGAGTGCGACCGAGGTGTCGTAGAGGAGGAACGTGCCGTCGGACTCGTCGGCCTCGATGACGAACAGCTCATCGCCGCCGGTGCCGCTGGAGACCCCGAGATCGGCGATGACGCCGCCGCTGACGAAGGTGGGCGCCGTGCCGAGGCTGCGGAGCGCCGTCACGATCATGCCGGTGGAGGTGGTCTTGCCGTGCGCGCCGGCGACGCTCACGAGTCGGCGTCCGCCGATGAGCCAGTACAGCGCCTGCGAGCGGTGGATGACGTGCAGGCCACGCTCCTTCGCGAGGAGGAACTCGGGGTTCTCCGGCCAGATGGCGCCGGTGTGCACGACGGTATCGGCGTCCGCCGGCAGGTTCGCCGCGTCGTGGCCGACGTGGACGGTCGCGCCGCGCGCCGCGAGGGCGCGCAGCGTGGGGCTGTCGGCGCGGTCCGAGCCGGACACGCGGATGCCGCGGTCGAGGAACATCCCGGCGAGACCGGACATGCCGGAACCGCCGATGCCGATGAAGTGGGCGGCGGTGATGTCCTCGGGGATGGGAAGGCTCAGGTCGGGTCGAATCATGACCCGACAAGTCTAGGTCGGCCCCGCCGAGCCGGAGCCTGCGGCGCGCTGACCGCAGCGCCCTTGCGATATTCCCGGTACGGGCATATGTTCGGGGTCATGAGCACTCTGGCTGATACGGGCTTCTGGATCCTCACATCCCTGGCCGGAGGCCGCCGGCACGGCTATGCGATCCTCCGCGAGGTGGCGGACGGATCCGGAGCCGGCCCGAAGGTCACGACGCTGTATGCGACGCTCGACCGGCTCGTGCAGCAGGGGCTCATCGCCGCCGACGGCGAGGAGATCGTCGACGGACGCGCGCGAAGGTACTTCCTGCTGACGGATGCCGGGCGGCGGCGCCTGGAGGAGGAGACGCAGGCGCTGGAAGCCCGCGCACGTGCGGCGCGGGCAGCCCTCGCCCACCCCGCCGTCGCACCCGCCGGGCGCGTGACGCCGGCGATGGGTGCCGCATGAGCGGTGAGAGCGAGTTCGCCCGCCTGCTGCGCTGGTACCCGGCCTCCTGGCGCCGCGACCATGGCGACGTCGTCCTCGGGACGATGCTCGACGTGGCTGACGCCGATGGACGCGACGCGCCGACCCGCGCGGAACGGCGCGCGGCGTTCGTCGACGGTCTCGGACACCGGCTCGACCGGCGCATCGCGATCGGTGCGGCGGTTGCCGCCGTCGGTGTCGCGATGCTCGTATGGACGGTGCAGCTGGCTCTGGCCGCCGGATGGCCGCAGGCGGTCGCGGTCCTGTCCGGCGCGGTCCCCCTGTTCGCCGTCGTCTCGCTCGTCGCGACGGCGCGCGTGCGCGGGATGCGGCCCGGTGCCGCGCTGCTGGGCGGTCTGATCGGCGTCGCCGCAGCCACCGCTCTCGCCCTCACCATGCTCTCGTGGAGCATCGGCTTCGACGAGGCGGACGCCGGGGCGGTGCGCTCGCCCCTCGGGGCGGCGTTCCTCGTGCTGCTCTGCGTGGCCTGGACGCTCGGCGCCGCGGCGACGACGATCCTGCTCGGCGAGCTGCTGCGGAAGCGCCTCCGCGATGTCGGCGCGTACGCCGCCGCCCTCGCCATCGGCGTCGTCTGCTGGCCGGTCCTCGCCTACAGCCTGCTCAGCGTCGCGAGTGCCGTCCTGCTCGCCCTCGGGATGCTCACCGCCGCCGCCGTCGCGACGCGCCCGCGTGCCGTCCTCGACGCGCCCGCCGCGCCCGCCGCATCCGCGCCCGCCGCACCATTCTCGGTATCCCGCCGCCGACGTCGCCTCATCGCCGTCCTCGCGGGTCTGTCCCTGGCGGCCGGGGCCGCCGCGGGCGTCTTCGCGTTCGCGGGCCCGCTGTGGACGACCCTGGACGCCACCGAGGCCATGCGGGTCGGGATCGGCGCGGGCGCTGTCGGCGCGATCCCCCTGGCGCTGTGCCTGGGCTTCCGGCGTGCGCGCGGCGTGCACCGCTGGGGCCCGCCGCTCCTTGCCGCGCTGGGCCTCGTGGTGCTCGCGGTGGGGAACGTGTTCGGCTCCGGCGACGGCTCGACGCTCCCGCTGCTCGTGGCCGCGGCACCCGTCGCCGGTGGCGCCGCATGGCTCGTCGCAACGCTCCCCCGCCTGCTGGCCGCGCGCGTCGTGCTCGCGATCGTCGTCGCGGTCGCGACCCTCGTCCTCAGCCCGATGCTGCAGATTCTGCCGTTCGTCTCCCCCGTCGTCGCGGCCGGTCTGCTCCTGAGCAGCATCCTGACCACGCCGCGTCGGCGGGCTGCGGACGGCGTCGCCGCGGAGACCTGAGAGCGCGGGTCAGCGCGCGAGCGCCTCGTCGACCAGGGCGACGACGTTCTCGGTGCCCGTGCGCGTCCCGACCGAGGCTGCGGCCGCCCGCATCCGCTCCAGCGCGGCGGCGTCGCCGAGGAGAGGCACGAGCTCATCGCGCACGTACGCCGGCGTGAAATCGGCATCCGTGACGAGCCGCGCGGCGCCCGCCGCGACCGAGGATGCGGCGTTGAGCGCCTGCTCGCCGTTGCCGACGGCATACGGGACGTAGACGGCGGGGATGCCGAGGGCGCTGATCTCGCTGACGGTCGCCGAGCCGGCGCGGGAGACGATGACGTCGGCGAGGGCGAAGGCGAGGTCCATGCGGTCGATGTAGGGCACGACGCGGTACGCCGGGTCGCCGGAGTCCGTGGCCTCGTTGCGCTCCCCCGCGGCGTGCAGCACCTGCCAGCCGGCGGCGGTCACGTCCCGCCACGAGGCGGCGAGGGTCTCGTTGAGGCGGCGGGCGCCGAGCGACCCGCCGAAGACGAGCAGCACGGGCTTGTCGGCATCCAGTCCGAAGAGTGCCGCCGCCTCGCCGCGGAGCGCGGCACGGTCGAGGTCGACGATCTCGCGCCGCAGCGGCATCCCGACCGTGCGGGCCCCCCGCAGCGGCGTGCCGCCGAAGGCGACTCCGACCCCGGCGGCGGAGCGGGCGCCGAGGATGTTCGCGAGTCCCGGCCGTGCGTTGGCCTCGTGCACGACGAACGGGATGCGCTCCCGGCGCGCCGCGACGTAGCCGGGCGCCGACGCATAGCCGCCGAAGCCGACGAGGATATCGACGCCGCGGTCGCGGATGTGCGCACGGACCTGCGCGATGGCGCGCTGGAAGGCCACCGGGAATCTGAGCGCGGCGCCGTCGGGGCGGCGCGGGAAGGGGACCTTGTCGACGACCAGCAGCTCGTAGCCGCGCTCGGGCACGAGCCGGGCCTCCAGGCCCTCCTTCGTGCCGAGCACCAGCACCGTCGCCTCCGGGTCGCGGGCGCACAGCGCGTCGGCGACGGCGAGGAGGGGATTGACATGGCCGGCGGTCCCGCCGCCGGCGAGCAGATACGTCGTCACCCGGTCGAGGTTACCGGGCGCGCGTCGTCCGCACGGGCCGGGCGGGCACCGGCATCCGGTCGACGGGCGGGGGCAGCGTGCGCGCGAACGACAGCAGGACGCCGCACGCGAGCAGGACCGACAGCAGCGACGTGCCGCCCTGCGACATGAACGGCAAGGGCACGCCGAGCACGGGCGAGAGCCGCAGCACGACGGCGATGTTGATGAGGGCCTGCCCGACGACCCACACCGTGATGCCGCCCGCGGCGATGCGGACGAACGGGTCGTGGGTCTTGCGGATGACGTGGAAGGCGCCGACCGCGAACAGCGTGTACAGGGCGAGCACGACGATGCAGCCGATGAGGCCGAGCTCCTCGCCGACGATGGCGAAGATGTAGTCGTTCGCGGCGGCCGGCAGCCACTCGTACTTCTCGCGGGAGTTGCCGAGGCCGAGCCCGAAGACACCGCCGTTGGCGAGCCCCCACACGCCGTGCAGCGGCTGGTAGCAGGACGTGTCGTAGCAGGCGAGGCTGTCGACGTCGAGGAAGCTCATGATGCGCTTCATGCGGTTCGGGCTCGTGACGGCGAACGCCGCCGCGGCGATGAGGACGCCCACGAGCGGCAGCAGGAAGATCCGCAGCTTCACGCCGGAGAAGAACAGGCAGCCGAGGAGGATCAGCATGAGGATCATGGCGGTGCCGAGGTCGTGACCGGCCATGACGGTGCCGATGACGATGATCCCGACGGGCACGACGGGGATGAACACGTGCCGCCAGAGGCCGAGCAGGGTCTGCTTGCGGTACAGGACGTAGCCGAGCCACAGCGCCAGCGTGAGCTTGAGGAACTCCGACGGCTGCGCCTGGAACCCGCCGATCGCGATCCAGTTGGTGTTGCCGTCGTTGGTGATGCCGAGCCCCGGCACGAACACGAGCAGCTGGAACAGGAGCGCGCCGATGAGCGCGGGCCACGCGATGCGCTTCCAGAACTGCAGCGGGAAACGGCTCACGACGAACATCAGCGGGATGCCGATGACGGCGAACACCGCCTGCTTCAGGACGACTTCGAACGGGCTCTGCCCACCGGCCGTCGAGGTCGCCATCGTCGCCGAGAGCACCATCACGAGGCCGAAGCCGGTCAGCAGCAGGGCGGTCGAGGCGATCAGCAGGAACTCGCTCGGGACCGGCGCGAACGCCCGGCCCAGGGAGACCCGCGCCGAGAAACCGCTCGGGCCGCTCGGGCCGCCGTCAGCCGGCGGGGTGCTCGGTCGGGTTCGCCCCGTCGTGGTCGTCGCCACCGGCTCCCCTTCCGATCCGTTCCTGCACCGCGTCCGCGAACCGCTTCCCGCGGTCCGCGTAGGACGCGAACTGGTCGAAGGATGCCGCGGCGGGAGCGAGGAGGACCACGTCTCCGTCACGCGCGATGCCCGCCGCCAGTTCGACGACCTCTGTCATGACGTCTTCAGTCTCGGCGGCGTCGACCTCGAACACCGGGACCGCGGGCGCGTGTCGCTCGAACGCCGCCGTGATCGCGGCACGTTCGACGCCGATGACGATGGCGGCTTTGACGGCGGTGCCGGGTCCCGCGACGAGCTCGGCGATGTCGACGCCCTTGAGGAGGCCGCCGACGACCCACACCGCGCCGGGGAACGCCGCGAGCGACGACGCGGCGGCGTGCGGGTTCGTGGCTTTCGAGTCGTCGATCCAGGTGACGCCGGCGGCGACCGCGACGAGCTCGATGCGGTGCGGGTCGAGGCGGAAGGTCGTCAGCGCGTCGCGGATGGCGGCGGGGGCGACATCGAGCGACCGGGCCAGCGCGCTCGCGGCGAGGATGTTCGCGACGACGTGCGGAGCGCCGAGGCCGCGGGCGGCGAGGTCATCCACCGTCGTGAGTTCCAGGGCGCTCGTGCGCCGGTCGTCGAGGAAGGCGCGGTCGACGAGGATGCCGTCGACGAGGCCCACATCGCTGGGACCGGGAACGCCGAGGTCGAAGCCGATGGCGCGGCATCCCTCCACGACGTCGGCGTCCTCGACCATCTCGCGGGTCGCGGCATCCGCCTTGTTGTAGACGCACGCGACGCGGGTGTTCTGGTAGACGAACGCCTTCGCGTCGCGGTATCCGCGCGCCGAGCCGTGCCACTCGAGGTGGTCGTCGGCGAGGTTCAGGCAGACGCTCGCGTGCGGCGAGAGGGGCTCGGGGCCGGTCTGCAGGCTCAGGTACCAGAGCTGGTGGCTGGAGAGCTCCACGACGAGGACGTCGAAGCCACCGGGGTCGCGCACGGCGTCGAGCACCGGCACGCCGATGTTGCCGCACGGGGCGGCGCGCAGGCCCCCCGCGACGAGCATCGCAGCGGTGAGCTGCGTCGTCGTGGTCTTGCCGTTCGTGCCGGTGATCGTGAGCCAGTCGGCGGGGCGGCCGTCCGGGCGCACGACCTTGTCGCGCACGCGCCAGGCGAGCTCGACGTCGCCCCAGAGGGCGATGCCCTCCGCGCGCGCCCAGGCGATGACGGGATGGTGCGGCGGGAAGCCGGGCGAGGCGATGACGACCTCCGGCGCATGGCCGGCGACGGCGTCCGGGACGGTGTCGAGGGTGCCGGTCCACAGCCGCGCGCCGATGACCGGGAGGAGGCGGGCGTACTCTTCGTCGGCCGTCTCGGTGGCCACGAGCACGTCGGCGCCGAGCTCGGCGAGCGTGTCGGCGACGGAGAACCCGGTCACCGAGAGCCCGAGGACGACGACGCGCAGACCCGACCAGTCCGCGTGCCAGCTGGTGAGGGTGTCGAGCCGGGCGCTCATAGGGCCGCGAGCCAGGCGACGTAGAAGAGGCCGACGCCGCTGACGGCGAGCATGCCCGCGATGATCCACATCCGGACGACGATCGTGATCTCCGGCCAGCCGCGCATCTCGAGGTGGTGGTGGAAGGGGCTCATGAGGAAGAGCCGCTTGCCCCCGGTGGCCTTGAAGTAGTACCGCTGCAGGATGACCGAGCCGGGGCCGATGATGAAGATGCCCGCGACGATGACCGAGAGCACCTCGGTGCGCGACAGGACGGACATCGCGACGATGACGCCGCCGATCGCCATCGAGCCGACATCGCCCATGAAGATCTTCGCCTTCGGGGCGTTCCACCACAGGAACCCGACCAGCGCGCCGACGAACGACGCCGCGACGATCGTGAGGTCCATGGGATCGCGGGTGTCGTAGCAGGCCGACTGGTAGGCGGCGACGAGCGAATCGCTCGTGCAGCGCTGCTGGAACTGCCAGAAGGTGATGAGGCTGTATGCGGAGACCGTGAAGATCCCCGCCCCGGTCGCGAGACCGTCGAGGCCGTCGGTGAGGTTCGTGGCGTTCGACCACGCGACCGACAGGAACGACACCCACGCGAGGTACAGCAGCCAGCCGATGACGGCGCCGAGCGCCATGAAGGAGAGCATCGGGATGTCGCGGAAGAACGAGATGTACGGCGATGCGGGGGTCTCCCCCACGTCGTTGGGGAAGTTCAGCGCGACGATGGCGAACGGGAGCGCGACGATGACCTGGCCGACGATCTTCCGCCAGCCTGACAGCCCGAGGCTGCGCTGCTGGCGCACCTTCATGAAGTCGTCGATGAATCCCACGGCGCCCAGGCCCACCATCATCCAGATGACGAGGAGGCCGGAGATCGTCGGCGGGGCCCCGCCGGTGAGCGTGCCGACCGTGTAGCCGACGATGGAGCCCGCGATGAAGATGAGGCCGCCCATCGTGGGCGTCCCGCGCTTGGCGTGGTGGCTCGGGTTGGTGGCGTCGTCCGGGGTGCGGATCACCTGCCCCCAGCCGATCCTCTCGAAGAGCCGGATGAACAGCGGCGTCAGGAAGAGGGTGAAGGCGAGGGAGATCGTCGCGGCTGCCAGCAGGGATCTCACGAGAACGATTCTCCCAGACGATCGCCGAGATGCCGGAGACCCGCCGAGTTCGAGGACTTCACCAGCACGCGGTCGCCGTCGCGCAGTTCGCCCATCAGGTAGTCGTACGCCTCGTCCGCGGTCTCGAAGAAGACCGCCTCGCCGTCCCACGAGCCTTCGCCGATGGCGGAGATGAACAGGCGCCGGGCGTCCGTGCCGACCACGACGATGCGCTCGATCCGCAGCCGCACCGCGAGGAGGCCGACGCGGTCGTGCTCCTCCCCGGCGTACTCGCCGAGCTCGCTCATCGCGCCGAGGACGGCGACCTTGCGCTGGCCGGGCTCCGTGATCTGCGCGAGGGTGCGCAGGGCCGCCGCCATCGAGTCGGGGCTGGCGTTGTACGCGTCGTTGATGATGCGGATGCGGTCCGAGCCGAGGGGCTGCATGCGCCAGCGCTCGGCGATCTCCACGGTCTCGAGCCGCGCGATGGCATCGGCGAGCGGGACGCCGAGGGCGTCGGCGGCGGTGATCGCCGCGAGGGCGTTCATGATGTGATGCTGCCCGAGCACGCGCAGGCGCAGCGGCATCCGCTCGTCGCCGCGCACGATCGTGCAGGTCGTGCCGGATGCCGAGACCTCCACGTCCTCCGCCCGGATCTCCGCGGCGGCACCGCGGCCGAACCAGCGCACCGACACGTCGCGGGCGGCCGCGACGGCGCCCATCGTGACGACGCGCGGGTCGTCGGCGTTGAGGACGGCGACACCGCCGGGGCGGACGGCCTCGACGAGCTCGGTCTTGGCTTTGAGCGTAGCCTCGACACCGCCGAAGCCGCCGGCGTGCGCGAGCCCGACCATGAGGACGACGCCGACGTCGGGGGTGACGAGCCCCGCGAGCCGAGCGATCTGGCCGGGGCCGGCCGCCCCGAACTCGCTCACGAGGTAGCGGGTGTCCTCCGTGACGCGGAGCATCGTCAGCGGCGCGCCTACCTCGTTGTTGTACGACGCCCGCGGGGCGACGGTCTCGCCCTCGTCCTGCAGGATGCGCGCGAGGAGGTTCTTCGTCGTGGTCTTGCCGTTGGACCCCGTGATGCCGACGATCCGCAGCCGGCCGCCGGCGCGCACGCGGGCGACGACCTCCCGCGCGAGCGCGGCGATCGCGGCGACGACGTCGGGGACGACGATCTGCGTGATGTCCGCGTCGACGGGATGCTCGACGAGGGCGAGGGACGCGCCGGCGTCGGCGGCGGCCGGGACGAACAGATGCCCGTCGGTGACCTCGCCGGGTTTGGCGACGAAGACGTCGCCCATCCCGATGTTGCGGGAGTCGGTGTCGACGGTCCCGGAGACCACCGTGTCGGGCGTGTCCGTGCCGGCGAGCCGGAGCTCCCCCGCGACGGCGCGCGCCATCTCTGTCAAGGTCATGCGGATCATGCTGTCAACACCTCGTGCACGGCGCGCCCGGAGGCCGCTGTGCTTGTCGCGTCTGTCTCTACCCCGTGAAGGGTCATCCCGTGATGGGAAGAAGGGGGGTCTTCGAATCCGACGGCATGATGCGGTAGTGCGTCAGCACCTGCGTCATGGCCTTCTTGAAGACGGAGCGGTTGGCCGACGACATGCGCACCTTCTCAGGTTCGTCGAAGACGCCGATGACAACGTACTCCGGATCGTCCGCGGGGGCGTAACCGATGAGGGACGTGAAGTACAGGTTGTCCTTGTATCCGCCCTGGCCGTCGGAGACCTGCGCCGTGCCGGTCTTGCCGGCCATCCGGTAGCCCGGGATCTCGATGTCCTCTGCCAGGGTGCCCTGCGCGAACACGTTCTCCAGCATGAGGCTCACCTGGTCGGCCGTGGACTCCTCGATGATCCGCTCGGGCTCGGGGAGGTCGGGCTCGATCACCGTGCCGTCGGTGCGCGTGCAGCTCTCCACCAGCGAGAGGGGCTCGCGCACGCCGCCGTTCGCGAAGGTCTGGTAGACGCTCGCGACCTGGGGCACCGTGACGGTGAAGGCCTGCCCGAACGTCGTCGTGTAGTACGTCTGGTTGTCCCAGTCCGCGGCATCCGCCGAGAATCCGACGTCCGGCTCGCCGGACCAGTTGAGACCCGAGGGGCTGCCGACGCCGAACCTCTCGAGGTACTCCTGACGCGTCTGCGGGTCGACCGTCGTGCCGAACTGCGACATCGCGACGTTCGAGGAGTTCACGAGGCCGCCGGTGAGGGTCATGTTCTGCGTCGCGTGGTGCTCGGAGTCGTTGATGACGGCGCCGTTGGGGAACTCCATCCGGTCGGGGGTGAGCACCGTCGACCACGGAGTCAGGCCCGCCTGCTCGATCGCCGTCGCGGCCGTCACGGGCTTGAAGGTCGAGCCGGGCTCGTACGAGTAGCGCAGCAGCCGGGTCGCGCGATCCTCCGGGTCGGAGGCAGCGGGGTCGTTGGGGTCGACGGTCGCGGTCTCGGCGGCGGCGCGGATCTTCCCGGTCGCGACCTCGACGACCATGATCCCGCCCCAGCCGGCCTGGAGCCGTTCGGTCTCCTCCGCGATCAGCTGCTGCATGTACCACTGCAGGTCGCGGTCGATCGTCAGCTGCAGGGTGCCGCCGTCCTCGGCGGGGGTCACCGATTCCGTGCCGGGGATGATGACGCCGTCGGCGCCGCGCTGGTAGCTGCGCGAACCGTCGGTGGCGGCCAGGCAGGAGTCCTGCAGCGCCTCGACGCCCTCGAGCGGCGTGCCGTCGGAGCCGACGAAGCCGAGGAGGTTGCCGGCGACGGCGCCGTCCGGGTAGGTGCGCGAGGGATGCTGGTCGAAGCTGAGGTACGGGATGCCGAGGTCGGCGAGGGCGCGGTACTCCTCCGTGGAGACGTACCGCTTGATGTACTCGAACCGGTCGCCGGGCTGCTCCGCCAGCGCGTTCACGACGATCGCCTCGACGTCGGCGGCGGACTGCCCCGTCACCTGCGCGATCTGGGCGGCGAGTTCCGGCCAGGTGACCTTGACGGGCTTCTCGTCGTCGCCGTACACGATGTCGCCGTCGGCATCCTTCTCGTCGATGCCCTCGATGGCCAGCAGCGGGTCGATGCCGACGTCGTAGAGGATGGTGCTCGTGGCGAGGACGCTGCCGTTGGTGTCGACGATGGCGCCGCGCGCGCCGTGCAGCGTCACGGAGGCCCCCGTCGCGTACTCGCGGGAGTCGGCGATGTGGTCGTTGGCGTTGACGACCTGGATGTCGACGAGGCGGATGACGAAGGCCGCGAGGATGCCCAGGACGACGGCGAGGGCGACGACGGTGCGGCGGCGCGGGCTGCGGGTGGCTCGTGTCGTCATGTCATTCAGTGTGTGGCGGGCGTCGGCAGACCGTCGGCGATCGCGGGGGGTGTCGGGGTATTGAGGAGCAGAGTCTGATCGACCGTCGCGCCGGACTCGAGGCTCGCGTCGGGGTCGGTCACGAGCGGGACGCCGCTGATGAGCGCGTTGGTGACGGCGGCGCGCGTGAGCGCGTTCACGGACGACGACGAGGATGCCGCGCCGCCGGTGCCGACGATGGCGCCGTCACTGAGCCGGAGGTAGTTGGGCGTCTGACCCACGACCATCCCGAGCGCCGACGCGTTGGCCGCGAGGTACTGCGGCGAGCTCAGACCGGCGACGTCGTCCTGCAGCATCTGCGTCTCCCACGCCAGGGCGCGCTGCTGCGACGTCAGCGAGGACATCTCGTAGGTGCCCTGCGTCGTGAGGATCGACAGCCCCATCTGCGCCGCGGCGATCGCGAGGGCGCCGCCGACGGCGACGATGCCGTACAGCAGGCGCGGGCGGCGGGCGGGCAGCGGCGCGTCGAGGGCGCGCAGCGTCCGGCCGGGGGTGTGCTGCGGAGCCGGGGCTGCGACCCGGAGGGCTTCGGCGCTCATGCCGCCTCCCGCACACGTTCGGCGGCACGGAGCCGGACGGGGGTGGCGCGCGGGTTCCGTGCCTTCTCCTCGTCCGAGGCGAGCTCGGCGCCCTTGACGAGCAGACGGAAGCGCGGCGCGTGCTCGGGGAGCTCGACCGGGAGCCGCGCCGGCGCGGTCGAGGCGGTGGCCTCGGCCAGGGCGCGCTTGACGATCCGGTCCTCGAGGGACTGGTACGACATGACGACGATCCGCCCGCCGACGGGCAGGAGGTCCAGGGCCGCGGGCAGGGCGTTCTCGAGGGCCGCGAGCTCCGCGTTGACCTCGATGCGCAGCGCCTGGAAGACGCGCTTGGCGGGGTGCCCGCGCTCGCGCTGCACGGCGGCGGGTGTCGCGGAGATGAGGATGTCGACGAGCTGGCCGGACCGCTCGATGGGCGCCGTCCGGCGCGCCTCGAGGATGGCGCGGGCGTAGCGGCCGGCGAGCTTCTCCTCGCCATACCGCTCGAAGATGCGGCGCAGGTCGCCCTCGCCGTAGGTCGCGAGGATGTCGGCGGCGGTCGTGCCCGCGCTCTGGTCCATGCGCATGTCGAGCGGGGCGTCCTGCGCGTACGCGAACCCGCGCTCGGACTCGTCCAGCTGCAGCGAGGAGACGCCGAGGTCGAAGAGGATGCCGTCGACGTGCGTGCGGCCGGTGGAGGCGACCGCATCCGCGATGCCGTCGTAGACGGTGTGCACGAGCGTGACCCGGTCACCGAAGCGCGCGAGCCGCTGCCCCGCGATGCGGAGGGCGTCGGTGTCGCGGTCGAGCCCGATCAGGTGGACGCCGGGGAAGCGCTCGAGGAGCGCCTCGGAGTGGCCGCCCATGCCTTCGGTGGCATCGACGAGGACGGCGCCCTCGTGGGCCAGGGCGGGGGCGAGCAGCTCGACGCAGCGGTCGAGGAGGACGGGGGTGTGGATGTCGCGGAGGTTCATGATGCGAGGGGTCCGATCCCAGGTCCTGATCCCCATCCGCTCCGACCTGACACCGGGGAAGTGCGTCAGGGCGTGCGGCTGGGAGTCACGACCGGGGCTCAGAAGAGTCCCGGGATCACCTCCTGCTCCATGTCCGAGTAGCTGTCTTCGTTCGAGTCCGCGTAGACGTTCCACGCCTCCGCGTCCCAGATCTCCGCGTGGGCGCCGACGCCGGTGACGACGAGTTCGCGGCCGAGGTTGGCGTACGCGCGCAGGTGCGGCGGGAGGGTGATGCGGCTCTGGCTGTCGGGCTTCTCGTCGCTCGCGCCGGAGAGGAACATGCGCTGGAAGTCGCGGGACTGCTTGTTCGTCAGCGGGGCCTCGCGGATGCGCTCGTAGACCCGCTCGAACTCCTTCGTGCTGAACACGTAGAGGCAGCGCTCCTGACCGCGCGTGACGACGACGCCGTCGCCGAGATCGGTGCGGAACTTCGCCGGGAGGATGACGCGGCCCTTGTCGTCGAGCTTGGGGGTGTAGGTGCCCAACAACATCGGCTCCACCCCCTTCTGCGCCCGGCCGCCTCAGATACCCGCCACTTTACTCCACTTTGCTCCACTTCACTATCGAAATCTGAGCCCATTCCCCACCGGGCACGAAAAAGAGCACCGACCCGGAGGTCGGTGCTCTGTGGTGTGTGCGCTGCTGGCGGGTCAGCCCCCGTCGTGACGGCGGTCCCAGCGTTCGTTGATGCGGTCCATGAAGGAGGAGGCGGGCTGCGTCGCCGGGCCGGCCTTCTTCTGCGCGGTCTCGGAGGGCCGCGCGGACGCACCACCCCGCGATGGCGTCACGGCGAGCACGACGCCGCCCACCATCACGAGGAAGGCGATGACGCCGACCACGATGAGGCTGGTGGAGACCCCCACCACGAGGGCGGCCAGGCCCACGAGGACCAGGACGGAGCCGTAGACGATGTTGCGGTAGCTGAGGGACTGCCCCTCACGGGGCGCGCTCACGACATCGGCGTCGTTGCGCATGAGATGACGTTCCATCTCATCCAGCAGCCGCTGCTCCTGCTCTGACAGTGGCATGCTTCCCCCTCTGTGGAGTGTCGTTGGGACGATTCTACGCGTCCCCGCGAGAACTAGGCTAGGCCCGTGAACCTCCCTGATGCGCTGATCGAGGCTGTTTCCCAGCGACTGGAAAGGTTCACGGCCGGCCAGCTCTCCGCCGCCGCCGATCTGGGCGCCGAGGCGCAGGCCTTCGTGCGGTCCGGTGCCGATGCGATGGACGGCGGCAAGCGCCTCCGGGCTCGTTTCTGCCTCACCGGATGGCAGGCCGTCCGGGAGTTCCAGGGGGCCCGTGCGGCCGCCCCGACGCCCGACGTCGTCGCCGCCGCGGCGGCGCTCGAGATCTTCCACGCCGCCGCGCTCGTGCACGACGACGTCGTCGACAACTCCGACACCCGGCGCGGGCGGCCGGCGGCGCACCGGCGCTGGGAGTCCGCGCACCGTGACGCATCGTGGGACGGCGATCCCGCCGGATTCGGCCGGTCGGCGGCCATCCTGCTGGGCGACCTGCTCGTGGCGTGGAGCGACGACCTCCTGGAGGAGGGACTCGCGACCGCGGATGCCGCGCACGCGGCGCCGGCCCGCCGGGTGTACGCCGTCATGCGCCGCGACGTCACCGTCGGGCAGTTCCTCGACGTGGCCGAGGAGGCCGCCTACCGCACGGCCCCCGACAGCGAGCACGCGGCGCGGGCCCTGCGGGTGGCGTCGCTGAAGTCGGCGCGCTACAGCGTACAGCATCCGCTGCTGCTGGGCGCCGCCCTCGCCGGGGCCGACACCGCGCAGAGCGACGCGCTGGAGCGGTTCGGCCACCCCATCGGCCTGGCGTTCCAGCTGCGCGACGACGTCCTCGGCGTGTTCGGTGACGCCGCCGTGACCGGGAAGCCCTCCGGCGATGACCTCCGCGAGGGCAAGCGCACCCTCCTCATCGCGTACGCGCGCGAGGCGATGGCGCCGGGAGCACGGCGCGTGCTGGACGAGCTCGTCGGCGACCCCGCACTCGACGATGAGCAGATCGCCGCCCTGCAGTCCACGATCGTCGACACCGGGGCCCTCGCCCGCGTGGAGGAGCTCATCACGGAGTACGCGCTGGAGGCCGACCGCGCGCTCCGCGGCGCTCCCCTCGGCACCACGGCGGTCGGGGCACTGCGCGACCTCGCCCTCGCGGCGACGGCACGCGCGGCCTGACGACGCGCCGCCGGGGCAGAGGCGGCCTCAGTGACGGGTGGCGCTCAGGCGAGCGCCTGCGCCACGCGGCGGACCTCGCTCTTGCGACCGGCCCTGAGCGCCGCGATCGGGGCCACGCCGATGGACTCCTCCGGTTCGAGCAGCCAGTCGATCACCTCGTCGTCGGTGAATCCGCCGTCCTCGAGCACGATGATGGTGCCGCGCAGCGCCGGCAGCGGGTGCCCGTCCATGAGGAAGGCGGCGGGCACCTTGACCGTGCCGTCACGGCGCGATGCGACGAGGTGCTTGTCGTCGAGCAGCCGCCGGATGCGCCCGAGCGGCTCCCCGGTCAGCGCTACGAGGTCGGGCAGGGTCAGCCAGTCGGTCGGGATGGTCGGCGTGGATTCTCCGGTCACACGTCCACTATTCCACTCACCGCCGCTCCCGCGCGCCCTCGGTCGGAACCCTGCTTCGATGACTTCCGTCTCACGGGTCACTCCTTTATCACTGGTTGACTCGAATTCACTTCCGTGACACGGTGGCGGAGGTCGAACCAGAGGGAGAAGCTCGTGAGACGACGACCTGACAACCTGCCGACGACGACGCTGCCGCTGGCCGTCGTCGGTGCGCTCGCCCTGTCGCTCACGGCCGCGCCCGCGCAGGCCGCCGATGCCGGCACGCCGCGCGGAGCCGGTCTCGGCGCGGCTCCGGCATCGGCCCTTCGCCCCTCGACGAGCCCGCCGCGTGCCGCCGCCACCGCGGCGCCCGCCGCCGCCCCGGCCGCCACCGCGCACACCGTCGCCGCCGGCGACACCGTGAGTGCCGTCGCGGCGCGATACGGCCTCCGCACGGCGGACGTCCTCGCGTGGAACGGCCTGACCTGGACGTCCGTCATCCGACCCGGGCAGATCCTGCGCCTCTCCCCCTCGGCCGCGAGCACCGCCCCTCCGACGGCGGCCGCGGCACCGGCGGCGACCCACACGGTCCGCGCCGGCGACACGCTCTGGGCCATCGCGCGGACCTACGGCATGTCGGTGAGCACGCTGAGCGCCCTCAACGGACTCGGCGCCTCGTCGGTGATCCAGCCCGGGCAGCAGCTCGCGATCGCCCTCTCCGCGGAACCGGCGGCGAGCACGACACCGGCGCCGCCCGCGGCACCGGCGCCGCCCGCGGCACCCGCATCCCCACCCGCCTCCGCATCGCACACGATCGCCCCGGGCGACACGCTCTGGGCCATCGCGCAGCAGCACGGCACCTCGGTCTCCGCGCTGCTCGCCGCGAACGGGCTGTCCGCGTCGTCGATCATCTACCCGGGCCAGACGCTGCGGCTCCCCGACCCCGGGGCCCTCGCGGGCCTGGACGCCGAGCAGATCGCCAACGCGACGCTCATCGTGCAGGTCGGACGCCAGCGCGGCGTCCCCGACCGGGGCATCGCGATCGCGCTCGCGACGGCCATGGTCGAATCGTGGATGCGGAACCTGGACTGGGGCGACCGCGACTCCCTCGGTCTTTTCCAGCAGCGTCCCAGCCAGGGCTGGGGTACCGCCGGGCAGGTCCTGGACCCCGTCCGCGCCATCGCCGTGTTCTACGGCGGTCCGGGCGATCCCAACGGCGCGATGTCGCGCGGACTGCTCGACATCCCCGGCTGGCAGGACATGGACTTCTCCGACGCCGCGCAGGCGGTGCAGGTCTCGGCCTACCCCGACCGGTACGGGCAGTGGGAGAAGCAGGCGTACGCCTGGCTCTCCGCGCTCGGATAGCGCGATCGACCGCGACCCCGCACGGTTCGGGGGTGAGCCGCTCCCCGGCGTCGGGGCATCCGCTCCGTAGACTCTTCGCGTGAGCACGAGCCAGCAGACGGATCCGCTGATCGGCCGTCTGGTCGACGGCCGATACCGCGTGCGTGCTCGCATCGCCCGCGGCGGCATGGCGACGGTCTACGTCGCGACCGATCTGCGCCTCGAGCGACGGGTCGCCCTCAAGGTCATGCACAGTCACCTGTCCGACGACACGGTGTTCCAGAGCCGGTTCATCCAGGAGGCGCGCTCCGCCGCGCGCCTGGCCGATCCGCACGTCGTGAACGTGTTCGATCAGGGCCAGGACGGCGAGATGGCGTACCTCGTCATGGAGTATCTGCCCGGCATCACGATGCGCGAGCTGCTGCGCGAGCAGCGACGCCTCACGATCCCGCAGACCATCACCATCATGGATGCCGTCCTCTCCGGCCTCGCCGCCGCGCACCGCGCCGGGATCGTGCACCGCGACGTGAAGCCGGAGAACGTGCTGCTGGCCGAGGACGGCCGCATCAAGATCGGCGACTTCGGCCTGGCCCGCGCGACGAGCGCGAACACCGCGACGGGTCAGATGCTCCTCGGCACGATCGCGTACCTCGCGCCCGAGCTCGTCACACGCGGCACGGCCGATGCCCGCAGCGACATCTACGCGCTCGGCATCATGCTCTACGAGATGCTCGTGGGCGAGCAGCCCTACAAGGGCGAGCAGCCGATGCAGATCGCCTACCAGCACGCCACCGACTCGGTGCCCCGGCCGAGCGCGAAGAACCCGGGCGTGCCGGAGCAGTTCGACGAGCTCGTCATGTGGGCCACCGAGCGGGAGCCCGACGACCGCCCCGTCGACGCGCGGGCCATGCTCGACCGGCTCCGCGAGATCGAGAAGGACCTCGGCGTCTACCCGCAGGTCGTGCGCACCTCCCCCGCCGTGCTCGCCGACGCCGACGGACTGGACTCCGGCGAGCTCACGAAGGTGATGCCCGGCACGTTCACGGCGCCGACCGTCACGACCGACGAGGACAACGCGACGCGGCTGCGCCGCCGCACGCGTCGCAACGCGGCGAAGGGCGTCTGGATCCTCGTCCTCGTCCTGATCCTGGCCGGTGCCGCCGGCGGGGTCGGCTGGTGGTTCGGCTCGGGGCCGGGCTCGCTCATCGCGGTGCCCGACGTCCGGGGCGGCACGTTCGCGGAGGCCCAGGCCGAGCTCGCGGAGTTCGGGCTGCGGGCCGTCGAGGGAAGCGACACGAGCCTCGAGGTCGATGCGGGCCTCGTGATCCGCTCCGAGCCCGGCGAGGGCGCGCGCGTGGAGAAGGAGGCGGAGGTCACGGTCGTGGTTTCCGCCGGACCCGCCTCGCAGCAGGTGCCGACGCTGTCCGGGATGACGCTGGAGCAGGCCACGCAGGCCCTCGCCGACATCCGGATGACCGTCACGGCGACCCACTCCCGGTTCACGGATGCCGCCGAAGGCACCGTCATCGACGCGACCCTCACGCCGCGCGACGGCGGCGCGGGCGTCGACTGCAAGGACGGCTGCACGGCGCTGGAGGGCTCCGGCGCCGACCTGTACGTGTCGCTCGGCCCTGTCCCGGACGTCGTCGGCGACAGCGTCGACGCGGCGCGGGAGAAGCTCACGGCCGTCGAGCTCACCCCCGAGGTGACCGAGGCGTTCAGCGACAAGGTCGAGCAGGGCCGCGTCATCAGCATGGGCGCCCGCGCGGACGGCGGGAACTTCCGCCCCGGCGACACGATCCCCCTCGTGGTCTCGAAGGGCCCGCAGCTGTTCGAGATCCCCGGCGTCGTCGGCCAGACGCGCGACAACGCCGCGCAGCGCCTGCGGGACGCCGGCTTCGAGGTCAACTACTCCCCGCTCTGGAACGTGTGGCCGGACGGTCTCACGAAGGTCACCGCGCAGGACCCCGAGGGCGGCGCGTTCCGCCGGGCCGGGACGACGGTCACGATCCAGATCACCGCCACCGGCTGACGCCGCGCGGACACGCGGGGGTCAGCAGCGGGTCAGCGCTTCTCGAGCTCCTCGGCGACGAGGAACGCGAGCTCGAGGCTCTGCATGTGGTTCAGGCGCGGGTCGCACAGGCTCTCGTAGCGGGTCGCGAGCGTGGCCTCGTCGATCATCTCCGAGCCGCCCAGGCACTCCGTCACGTCGTCGCCGGTGAGCTCGACGTGGATGCCGCCGGCGAACGTCCCGACGGCGCGGTGCGCCTCGAAGAAGCCGCGCACCTCGTCCACGACGTCGTCGAAGCGCCGCGTCTTGTAACCGGTCGGCGTCGTGATGCCGTTGCCGTGCATGGGGTCGGTGACCCACAGCGGCGTCGCGCCGGCGTCCCTCACGGCTTCCAGGAGCGGGGGCAGCGCATCGCGGATCTTGCCGGCACCCATGCGCGTGATGAAGGTCAGGCGGCCGGGCTCGCGCTCCGGGTCGAGCTTGTCGATGAGCGCCAGTGCCGTCTCCGGCGACGTCGTGGGGCCGAGCTTGACGCCGATGGGGTTGCGGATCTTCGAGAAGTAGTCGACGTGCGCGCCGTCGAGGTCGCGCGTGCGCTCCCCGATCCACAGGAAGTGGGCGGACGTGTTGTACGGCGTGCCGGTGCGCGAGTCGATGCGCGTCATGGGCCGCTCGTAGTCCATCAGGAGCCCCTCGTGCCCCGTGTAGAACTCGACGCGGCGCAGCTCGTCGAAGTTCGCGCCCGCGGCCTCCATGAACTTGATGGCGCGGTCGATCTCGCCGGCGAGGCCCTCGTAGCGCTCGTTGGCCGGGTTCTCCGCGAAGCCGCGGTTCCAGCTGTGCACCTCGCGGAGGTCGGCGAAGCCGCCCTGCGTGAACGCGCGGATGAGGTTCAGCGTCGAGGCGGCCGTGTGGTACCCCTTCAGCAGACGCTGCGGATCGGCGGCGCGCGAGGCCTCGGTGAAGTCGTAGCCGTTGACGATGTCGCCCCGGTAGGCCGGCAGTGTCACCTCGCCGCGGGTCTCGGTGTCGCTGGAGCGGGGCTTGGCGAACTGCCCGGCCATGCGCCCCATCTTCACGATGGGCATCGAGGCCCCGTAGGTGAGGACCACGGCCATCTGCAGCACCGTCTTGATGCGGTTGCGGATCTGCTCGGCGGTCGCGCCGGCGAACGTCTCGGCGCAGTCGCCGCCCTGCAGGAGGAACGCCTGGCCGCTGGCCGCGCGCGCCAGGCGCTCGCGGAGGAGGTCGACCTCGCCGGCGAAGACGAGCGGCGGGAGCGTCGAGATCTCGTTCGACACGGCGGCCACGGCATCCAGGTCGCCCCACAGCGGCTGCTGCTTGATCGGGAGCGTGCGCCAGTGGTCGAGATCGTGCTGCGGGGAGGGCATTCGGTCAGTCTACCGGCGCGGAAACACCCCTCTCGCCTTTGCTACGCGGGCGGTCGGCGGCCCTTGACGGTCGACGCGTAGACGTCCTCGTACTCCTGCTCGCCGAGGCGCTGCAGGGCGACCATGATCTCGTCGGTGACGGAGCGCAGGACGTACCGGTCGCCCTCCATCCCGCGGAAGCGGGAGAAGTCCAGCGGCTCGCCGATGACGATGCCGACGCGGCCGATGCGCGGGATCGTGCGGCCGATCGGCATGATCGCGCCGGTGTCGACCATGACGACGGGCACGACCGGGACGTGCGCCTCGAGCGCCATCCGCGCGAGGCCCGTGCGGCCGCGGTAGAGCTTGCCGTCGGGGCTGCGGGTGCCCTCCGGGTAGATGCCGAGCAGGTCGCCGCGGCCGAGCACCTGCAGGCCCGTGTTCAGCGACGCCTCCGACGCCTTCCCGCCGCCGCGGTCGATCGGGATCTGGCCGGTCGCCTTCATGAACATGCGGGTCGACCAGCCCTTGATGCCCTTCCCCGTGAAGTAGTCGCTCTTCGCGAGGAACGACATGGGCCGGTCGATCATGAGCGGCAGGAAGATCGAGTCGCTCACCGACAGGTGGTTGCTCGCGAGGATGGCGGCACCGGAGGAGGGGATGTTGTTGCGGCCCACGATCCATGGCCGGAAGATCGCCTTCACGATCGGTCCGATGACCACGTACTTCATGAACCAGTAGAACATCGGTCAGCCCCGGATCCTCGCGAGGTCGGCCACGCCGATGAGACCCGCGTCGTTGCCGAGGGTCGCGATCGCGAAGGATGCCACGGGCCGGTCGCCATAGCCCGGGAGCGCCGTCGAGTAGGCGAGCTGCACGGGGTCCAGCAGCCGGTCGCCGAGGCTCGCCACTCCCCCGCCGATGACGAAGAGGTCGGGGTCGAGCACCGCCTGGAAGCCGCCGCACGCCTCGCCCAGAGCGGTCGCCACGCGGCGGAGCGCCTCGAGCGCGCCGGGGTCGTCCGCCAGGACGAGCTGCGCGATGGCGGCGCCGTGCAGGTGCCCGTCCGGGTCGCGCATCGCGGCGAGGGGCGCGCCGATCCCGCCGGCGTCCGCGATGTCGTTCGCCTCCCGCTGCAGCGCCCGCCCGGAGGCATACTGCTCGAGGCATCCGTTCTGCCCGCACCCGCAGGGACGGCCGCCGCGGACGAAGCGGATGTGGCCGAGCTCCCCGCCGATCCCGTTGCCGCCGATGAGGAGCGCACCGTCGATGATGACGGCGCCGCCCACACCCGTGCCCATCGTCAGCATCGCCATGTTCCGGGAGCCGCGACCGGCGCCGAACCGGTACTCGCCCCACCCGGCGGCGTTCGCGTCGTTCTCGAGGGTCACGGGACGGCCGATGCGGGTCTCGAGCTCCGCGCGCAGCGGTTCGTTGGTCCAGTCGATGTTCGGCGCGTGGATGATGACGGAGCGTGTCGCGTCGATGAATCCCGCCGCGGCGACGCCCACGGCGTGCACGTCGTGCCGGGATGCCAGTTCGCGCACCATGGCCGCGACCGCGTCGGCGAGTGCTGCGGGATCCACCGGGGTGGGCACGCGCAGCTGCTCGACGATGGTCCCGTCCTCTGCCACGACGCCACCGGCGATCTTGGTCCCGCCGATGTCGATGCCGACGTTCAGCACACGTATCCCTTCCGCCCGCGTGCGCCGCGGGGCATCCGTGAATTCTAGTGCGCGGGCGGTTGCCGTCGCAGGCGCGCGGGCCGTGCCGGAAAGGGGTGAATCGCGGTTTCACAATTGATGAACCCGAGTCTCACTAGCGTGGGCCCGCGGGCGACTAGACTCGTGCCCAACCCGTCACATCCGACGCCACCCGGTACCGAAGGAGTTGCCGCCCATGAGCGCCGTCCAGTTCGAAGTCCCTGCCATCGTCCCCGCGGACCCGCAGGCGAACGTCGCCGATCTTCTCGCCGAGCGTGTGAAGGCGACGCCCTCGCTCGCCCTCTTCGCCGTTCCGGAGGGGGACGGCTGGCGCGACATCACCGCCGCCGAGTTCGAGCGCGAGGTCATCGCGCTCGCGAAGGGACTCGCCGCCTCCGGCATCCAGCCCGGCGACAAGGTCGGGTTCATCGCCCGCACGACCTACCACTGGACCCTCGTCGACTTCGCGCTGTTCTACGCCGGGGCGGTGATGGTCCCGATCTACGAGACCAGCTCCGCGGCGCAGGTGAGCTGGATCCTCTCCGACTCCGGTGCCATCGCCGTCATCGCCGAGTCGGCGGAGCACGCCGCCCGCATCGCCGAGATCCGCGCCGAGGTGCCGCTCATCCGCGACGTCTGGGTCATGGACGAGGGCCACCTCGACACGCTGCGCGCCACGGGCGCCGACGTCGCCGACGAGGAGATCCAGCGCCGCCGCGGCCTCGCCGTGGGCAGCGACATCGCGACCCTCATCTACACGTCGGGCTCGACGGGACGCCCGAAGGGCTGCGTGCTCACGCACAGCAACTTCGTCGAACTGAGCCGCAACTCCGCGAAGGCGCTGCACGAGGTCGTCGCCAAGCCGGGCGCGTCCACGCTGCTGTTCATCACGACGGCACACGTTTTCGCACGGTTCATCTCGATCCTCGACATCCACGCCGGCGTGAAGACGGGCCACCAGCCCGACACGAAGCAGCTGCTGACCGCGCTCGGCTCCTTCAAGCCGACGTTCCTCCTCGCCGTGCCGCGCGTGTTCGAGAAGGTGTACAACTCGGCGGAGCAGAAGGCCGAGGCCGGCGGCAAGGGCAAGATCTTCCGCGCCGCCGCGCACACCGCCGTCGAGCACTCCCGCCTCAAGCAAGAGGGCAAGAAGGTCCCGCTGCTGACGACGATCAAGTTCCGCCTCTTCGACAAGCTCGTCTACGGGAAGCTCCGCACCGCCATGGGCGGAAACGTCGAGTACGCCGTCTCCGGCTCCGCTCCCCTGGGCCCGCGCCTGGGGCACTTCTTCCACAGCCTCGGCGTCACGATCCTCGAGGGTTACGGCCTCACCGAGACGACCGCCCCGGCGACGGTGAACCTCGCTACGAAGTCGAAGATCGGCACCGTGGGCCCCGTGCTCCCCGGCGTCGGCGTCCGACTCGCCGACGACGGCGAGATCGAGGTGCGCGGCATCAACGTCTTCAAGGAGTACTGGCGCAACCCGGAGGCGACCGCCGAGGCGTTCGACGACGGCTGGTTCAAGACCGGTGACGTCGGCGCGTTCGACGAGGAGGGCTTCCTCACCATCACGGGCCGCAAGAAGGAGATCCTCGTCACCGCCGGCGGCAAGAACGTCGCCCCGGCCGCCCTCGAGGACCCGATCCGCGCCAACCCGATCGTCGGCCAGGTCGTCGTCGTGGGCGACCAGAAGCCGTTCATCGGCGCGCTGATCACGCTCGACTCCGAGATGCTGCCGACGTGGCTCGCGAACAACGACCTGCCCGCCGACATGTCGCTCGCGGACGCCGCGAAGGATCCGAAGGTGCGCGCGGAGGTCCAGCGTGCCATCGACATCGCGAACAAGAACGTCTCGCGGGCCGAGTCGATCCGCAAGTTCGCGATCCTCGACTCGGAGTGGACGGAGGCCAGTGGCCACCTGACGCCGAAGATGAGCATCAAGCGGAACGTCATCATGAGCGACTTCGCCGACCAGGTCGAGGAGCTCTACGCGGTGCCGGTCAACACGACGAACGTGTCGCTCGGCTGAGCGGGCGGATGACGCGGAGAGGGGCCCGGGCATCCGCCCGGGCCCCTCTCCGCTGTCAGAACCAGCTGGATTCGCGGATCTCGCGCATCGCCTGCCGGCGGGTCTCCGCCGGGAGCCGGTCGAGGTAGAGCTTCCCGTCGAGGTGGTCGCACTCGTGCTGCAGGGCCTGGGCGAGCAGCCCGTCGCCCTCCAGCACGATCTCGTTGCCGTCGAGGTCGATGCCCGTGACCTTCGCGTGCGGGTGACGGATCGCGTCGTGCCACAAGCCGGGCACCGACAGGCAGCCCTCGCCGACGGGCTCGGGGTCGCCGGACACCTCGAGCACCGGATTGAGCACGTACCCGATGTCGCCGTCGATGTTGTAGCTGAACGCGCGGAGGCCGACGCCGATCTGCGGCGCGGCGACACCGGCGCGGCCGGCGGGCTCGACCGAATCGAGCAGATCGCGGACGAGGGCGCGGATGCCGTCGTCGACGACGTCCACGGGCGCGCTGGGCGTGCGGAGGACGGGGTCGCCGAACAGGCGGATGGGACGGACGGCCATCAGGCGGCGGCGGACAGGGCGCGCAGGCCCTCCACGACGGCGGCGGCGACCTCGCGGGCGGCCAGGCGCGTCTCGGGGCGGAGCTCGCGGAAGCTGATGGCGCTGCCGGCGGCGATGTGCGGGTCGTACGGGACGCGCACGACGGTGCGCACACGGCTGCGGAAGTGCGCCTCGAGCTCGGCTGCGCGCACGAGCGGCGTACCGGGGCGCGAGGTGTTCAGCACGACGACGGCGCCGCGCACCTGCTCGGCGAAGCCGTTCGTCTCCAGCCAGGTCAGCGTCTCGGACGCGAGACGCGCCTCGTCGACGCTCATGCCGGCGACGACGACGAGCTGATCGGCCAGCTCGAGGGTCGCCTCCATGACGGAGTGGACGATGCCGGTGCCGGTGTCGGTCAGCACGACGGAGTAGTAGTGCGCGGCCACGGCGGCGACGTCGTGGTAGTCGCGGTCGTTGAACGCCTCGGACACGCGCGGGTCGGCGTCGGAGGCGAGCACATCCAGACGCGTCTCATCCCGCGCGACGACCGCGGAGAGGTCATTGAAGCCCACGACCTCGCCGCGCATGCGGACGAGGTCACGGACGGTCTTGCCGCTCGTGCTGCCGACGCGCTCGGCGAGCGTGCCGCGGTCGGGGTTGGCATCCACCGCGATGACCCGGTCTTCCCGGGCGTCGGCCAGCGCCATCCCGAGGAGTGTCGTGACGGTCGTCTTACCGACGCCGCCCTTGCGGGAGAGCACCGGCACGAACTTCGCGCCGCCGGTGAGGGGCGCCGCGATGCGGCGATCCATCTCCTTGCGGGCGCGGGCGCGCTTGCTGTCCCCGAGGTTGAGGCGGTGACCGGAGACGACGTAGAGCAGGTGCTGCCAGACGCCCTCCGGCTCGGGGCGCACGACGTGCGCGGGGTCGAGCAGGCGGTCGGCGGTGAGCAGGTCGGGGGTCTCGCGGCTCGCCTCGAAGTCGTCGAGCCGGCGGGACTGGAGCGAGACGTCGGCGGGGCGCGGGTGGCGCAGGCGCTCGACGGCGTGCTTCGCGTCGACGTCGTCGACGTGGTGCGCCGCGCGCCGCGTGGCGGGCTGGGGCCCGGTGACGGACGGGACGATCACGGCGTCCTCGATGTCGGCGTCGTCCGCCGCCGGCGCGGGAGGAGCCGCGTCCTCGGCGGGGATGACCGTGACGTCGTCGGTGTGGATCGTCGCGGGCTCGGATGCCGCCGTGTCGATGACCTCGTCGGTCGGGGCGTCGTCCCGCTCGAGGAGCTCCGTGCGGCCGTCGTCGACCACGTCGTCGTCGACGTCGTCGTCGTCCGGGGCGTACGCCGGCAGCGCGACCTCGACCTGCGCCGTGGCGCCGTCGATGATGCCGATGCCCGTCGTGTCGATGCTGTCGGTGCTGTCGAGGACGCCGTTCTCGGGATCGTCGGGCGTCGGGTTGTTGCGGTCAGGGGTCACTGGTGCTCACTCCACGTCGCTGTCGGGCGGTCCGCCCGACGTTCCAGACTACTCGGCGGGGCGGACGACCAGCAAAAGGTCACCCGCCTCCACCTGCGCCGTGGCGGGGATCGCGAGCCGTTCGACGACGCCGTCGACGGATGCGGTGATGGCCGCTTCCATCTTCATTGCCTCGATGGACGCGACCGGCTGACCGGCCGTGACGGTGTCGCCGACCTCGGCCTTCAGCGTCACGACGCCGGAGAAGGGGGCCGCGACCTGGCCCGGACGCGATGTGTCGGCCCGCTCCGCCTGCCGCGCCTCGACCGTGATGCCGCGGTCGCGCACGAAGACCGGCCGCAGCTGCCCGTTCATGGTGGTCATGACGGTGCGCATGCCCTTGTCATCGGCCTCGCCGATGGCTTCGAGCCCGAAGTACAGCTGCACGCCGCGCTCGATCTCCACGACGTGCTCGGTGCCCGGCACGAGACCGTACAGGTAGTCGGCGGTGTCGAGCACGCTGAGGTCGCCGTACGTGTCGCGCACCTCGCGGAACGCCCGGGTCGGCGCCGGGAAGAGCAGCGTGTTGAGGGTGTGGCGGCGCGTCGCGGAGTCGGCCGCGAGAGCCGCGGTGTCCTCGTCGGAGATCTCGGTGACGCCGACGCGCACCTCGCGCCCCCGCAGCACCTTCGTGCGGAACGGCTCCGGCCACCCGCCCGGCAGGTCGCCGAGCTCGCCGGCCATGAAGCCGACCACCGAGTCCGGCACGTCGTACTTCTCGGGGTTTGCCTCGAAGTCGGCGGGGTCGGCCTTGACGGCGGCGAGGTGCAGCGCGAGGTCGCCCACGACCTTCGACGACGGGGTCACCTTCGGCACGCGGCCGAGGATGGCGTTCGCCGCGGCGTACATGTCCTCGATGAGCTCGAAGTCGTCCGCGAGCCCCAGCGCGATCGCCTGCTGGCGGAGGTTCGAGAGCTGGCCGCCGGGGATCTCGTGGTGGTACACGCGGCCCGTGGGGCCCGGGAGCCCCGACTCGAACGGGCGGTACATGTGACGCACGGCCTCCCAGTACGGCTCGAGGTCCGCCACGGCGCCCAGGTCGAGCCCGGTCTCGCGCTCCGTGTGCGCGAGCGCGGCCACGAGGGCGGAGAGGGAGGGCTGGCTCGTGGTCCCGGCCATGGGGGCGGCGGCCGCGTCGACGGCATCCGCACCCGCGGCGCTCGCGGCCAGCAGCGTCGCGAGCTGCCCGCCGGCGGTGTCGTGCGTGTGGACGTGCACCGGCAGGTCGAAGCGCTCGCGCAGGGCCGTGACGAGACGTGCGGCGGCGGCGGGGCGGAGGAGCCCGGCCATGTCCTTGATCGCGAGGATGTGCGCACCGGCATCCACGATCTGCTCCGCGAGGCGCAGGTAGTAGTCCAGCGTGTAGAGGTCCTCGCTCGGCGAGAGCAGGTCACCGGTGTAGCAGACGGCGACCTCGGCGACGGCGGTGCCGGTCTGCAGGACCGATTCGATCGCCGGACGCATCTGCGACACGTCGTTGAGGGCGTCGAAGATCCGGAAGATGTCGACGCCGCTCGCGGCGGCCTCGCTCACGAAGGCGTCGGTGACGGCGGTGGGGTACGGCGTGTAGCCCACGGTGTTGCGGCCGCGCAGCAGCATCTGGATCGCGACGTTGGGCAGCGCCGCGCGCAGCGCGTCCAAGCGCTCCCACGGGTCCTCGCCGAGGAAGCGCAGCGCGACGTCGTACGTCGCCCCGCCCCACGCCTCGACGGACAGCAGCTGCGGGGTCAGGCGGGCGACATAGGGCGCGACCGTGACGAGGTCCTTCGTGCGCACGCGCGTCGCGAGCAGCGACTGGTGGGCGTCGCGGAACGTCGTCTCGGTGACCGCGAGGGCGGTCTGCTCGCGCAGCGCCTTCGCGAAGCCGGCGGGGCCGAGCTCGAGGAGCCGCTGACGCGATCCGGGTGCCGGCTCGGTGGTGAGGTCGACGTTCGGGAGCTTCGAGGCGGGGTCGACGGTCAGCGGGTTGTCGCCGTTCGGGCGGTTGACGGTCGTGTCGGCGAGCCAGGCGACGAGCTTCGAGCCGCGGTCCTTGGACTCCTTGCCCTTGACCAGCTCCGGTCGCTCGTCGATGAACGACGTGCTGAGGTCGCCGGCGATGAACGCCGGGTCATCGAGCACGCGCTGCAGGAAGGGGATGTTCGTCGAGACGCCGCGGATGCGGAACTCCGCCAGAGCACGCCGCGAGCGCTGCACGGCGGAGGCGAAGTCGCGTCCGCGGCAGGTGAGCTTCGCGAGCATCGAGTCGAAGTGGGGGCTCACCTGCGAGCCGGCGGCGGTCGTGCCGCCGTCCAGGCGGATGCCGGCCCCGCCGGGCGAGCGGTAGGTGGTGATCTTGCCCGTATCGGGGCGGAAGCCCTGCGTCGGGTCCTCGGTCGTGATGCGGCACTGGAGCGCGGCACCACGCAGCCGGATGTCCTCCTGGCGCAGGCCCAGATCCTCGAGGGTCTGCCCGGCGGCGATGCGCATCTGCGACTGGACGAGGTCGACGTCGGTGACCTCCTCGGTCACGGTGTGCTCGACCTGGATGCGCGGGTTCATCTCGATGAAGACGACCTCGCCGGTGCGGGGACCGGCGGTCTCGAGGAGGAACTCGACCGTGCCGGCGTTCTCGTAGCCGATCGACTCCGCGAACGCGACGGCGTAGGCGTGCAGGGCGGTGCGGACGCCGTCGTCGAGGTTCGGCGCGGGGGCGATCTCGACGACCTTCTGGTGGCGGCGCTGCACGGAGCAGTCCCGCTCGAAGAGGTGCACGGTGTGCCCGGTCTTGTCGGCGAGGATCTGCACCTCGACGTGGCGGGGCCGCTGGACGGCCTGCTCGAGGAACACGCGCGCGTCGCCGAAGGCGCTGTCGGCCTCGCGCATCGCCTCGGCGAGGGCGGGCGCCAGCTGATCCTTGGACTCGACGCGGCGCATGCCGCGTCCGCCGCCGCCGGCGACCGCCTTGACGAAGATCGGGAAGCCGATGTCGTCGGCCTGCCCGAGAAGGAGGTCGACGTCGTCGGAGGCCGGCGTGGAGCGGAGCACGGGGACGCCGGCGGCGACGGCGTGCTCCTTCGCGGTGACCTTGTTGCCGGCCATCTCGAGGGCGCGGGCGGGCGGGCCGATGAACGCGATGCCGTTCGCAGCCGCCTGCGCGGCGAGCTCCGGGTTCTCGGAGAGGAAGCCGTAGCCGGGGTAGATGGCATCCGCCCCGCTCTCCTTCGCGACGCGGATGATCTCGGCGACGTCGAGGTAGGCGCGGACCGGGTGGCCCTTCTCGCCGATCTCGTATGCCTCGTCGGCCTTCAGCCGGTGCAACGAGAAGCGGTCCTCGTACGGGAACACGGCGACGGTGCGCGCCCCCAGTTCGAACGCTGCGCGGAATGCGCGGATAGCGATCTCACCGCGGTTTGCGACCAGGATCTTGCGGAACATCTGCACCTCTATGGACCTAGGGCGCCACTGCGCGGCCGCCACGAGCGGGCTGAGTACCCTCTCAGCCTAGGGGAAGGTAACGTAGAGCCTCGTGCACGTACTCTCGGTCAGCTCCCTGAAGGGCGGCGTCGGCAAGACGACCGTGACGTTGGGCCTCGCCTCTGCCGCGTTCGCCCGGGGCGTGCGGACCCTCGTGGTCGATCTCGACCCGCAGTCGGATGTCTCGACGGGCATGGACATCCAGGTCGCCGGTCGCCTGAATGTCGCCGACGTCCTGGCCAACCCGAAGGAGAAGGTCGTCCGTCAGGCGATCACCTCCAGCGGCTGGGCGAAGGTGCACCCCGGCACGATCGACGTCATGATCGGCAGCCCGTCCGCGATCAACTTCGACGGACCGCATCCGAGCGTCCGCGACGTGTGGAAGCTCGAGGAGGCGCTCGCGACGATCGAGCCCGACTACGACCTCGTCCTGATCGACTGCGCCCCGTCGCTGAACGCCCTCACGCGCACGGCGTGGGCGGCCTCGGACCGCGTCATCGTCGTCACCGAACCGGGCCTGTTCTCCGTGGCCGCCGCCGACCGCGCGCTGCGCGCGATCGAGGAGATCCGCCGCGGTCTCTCGCCGCGCCTGCAGCCCCTCGGCATCGTCGTGAACCGCGTGCGCCCGCAGTCCATCGAGCACCAGTTCCGCATCAAGGAGCTGCGCGACATGTTCGGCCCGCTCGTGCTGTCGCCGCAGCTGCCGGAGCGCACGTCGCTGCAGCAGGCGCAGGGCGCCGCGAAGCCGCTGCACATCTGGCCCGGCGACTCCGCCCAGGAGCTCGCGGCCGACTTCGACTCGCTGCTGGATCGGGTCGTCCGCACCGGCCGGATCCCCGCCGTCGGCGCCGCGGGCTGACCCCGGGCAGTCGGCGGCCGGCAACCCGTGCCTCGCCGCCCGGAATCCGTCGGCGCAGGTGGTAATCCGCGGCCGCGCCGCTCGTTCATCTGCGCGTCGCCCGGCCGAGCCGGGCGGAGGCGGCGCGGGGTCAGGCGGTCTTGACGGAGCGGCGCGCGGCGAGTTCGTCGACGGGGTCCGGCGCCTGCGGGTCGAAGTCCAGCAGCGTCGACTCGACCTCGTGCAGCACCTTGCCGACGGCGATGCCGAAGACGCCCTGGCCGCGGCTGACCAGGTCGATGACCTCGTCGTTCGACGTGCACAGGTACACCGAGGCGCCGTCGCTCATGAGCGTCGTGCCGGCGAGGTCACGGATGCCGGCGGCGCGCAGCTGCTCGACGGCCGTGCGGATCTGCTGCAGCGAGATGCCGGTGTCGAGGAGCCGCTTGACGAGCTTGAGCACGAGGATGTCGCGGAAGCCGTACAGCCGCTGCGACCCGGAGCCGCTGGCGCCGCGGACGGTGGGCTCGACGAGCTCGGTGCGGGCCCAGTAGTCCAGCTGACGGTACGTGATGCCGGCGGCGCGGGCGGCGACCGCGCCGCGGTAGCCCACCTCGTCGTCCATGGCCGGCAGGCCGTCGGTGAACAGGAGGTCGGTGGCGAACGGCTGTCCGCCTGGCGCGTCATGCGCGTTCATGTGAGCCTCCTGCGTGTCATGGCGTTCTCTAACGCTAGATGAGGGATGCCGGTGCGGCAACGACATCCGCTCTGAGCGTTCGGCGTGTCGCGCGCGGTCAGGGCAGCAGCCGCTCGAGGGCCGCGTGCACGAAGCTCGCGCGCACCTCGTCGAGCCGTCGCAGCAGCTCGGGAGCGAGTTCCCCGGCGCGCCCGCGCGAGGCGGCGTCGGTCCGGCGCAGCAGCGGCGCGAGGGCGCTCTCGACGAGCGAGACCTCGCGTTCCGCCGCCTGGCGGAGACCCCGCACGTGGCGGGGCTGGATGCCGTGGGCGTCAAGCGCTACGAGGGTGCGCAGCAGCGCGAGCGCACGCTCGTCGAACGTCTCCGCCGCCGTGATGAGGCCTGCGCTGATCGCGTCGTTGAGCAGGCCGGCCTTCGCGCCGGCGGCGTTGAGCAGCTCGTCGCGGTGGTAACGGCGGGCCGTCTGCACGATGGATGCCGGGACACCGGGTGCGGCGGCCGCGTCGGGGCCGTGCTCCTCGAGGTACTCCCGGATGCGCGCGAGCGGCAGGTAGTGGTCGCGCTGCAGCGTGAGTGCGACGCGGAGCCGGTTCACATCGGCGGGCGAGAACTTGCGGTAGCCGGACTCGGTCCGCATCGGCGTGACGATCCCCTGGACCTCGAGGAAGCGCAGCTTGCTGCTGGTGAGATTCGGGAACTCGGGCGTCAGGCGCGCGAGCACCTGGCCGATGCTGAGGTGCCCCGCAGACGACGGACGCCCGCGGGGTGCTGCGGCCGGGGTCACTCTCCGGTCACCGCGCCGCGGTCGAGAGGCGACACGAAGAAGTTCAGCCGGAACTTCCCGATGCGCAGCTCGGCCCCGTCGGACAGTGCCGCGCGGTCGACCCGCTCCCCGTTGACGTAGGTGCCGTTGAGGGAGCGCTGGTCGACGAGTTCGAAGGTGTTGCCGGTGCGGGTGATCTCGGCGTGCCGACGCGAGACGGTGACGTCGTCGAAGAAGATGTCGGCCTCCGGGTGACGACCGACCGTCGTCACGTCCGTGTCGAGCAGGTAGCGGGCTCCCGCCGTCGGGCCGGAGCGGACCAGCAGCAGGGCGGAACGGGACGGCAGCGCACCGATGGCTTCGACCTCGACAGCACTCAAGTCGCTCCCGAACGGGATGAACGACAGGTCGGCGTCGTGACCGAATGTCTGGGTCGTGTCCGACGATCCGGAACGTCCCCGACCATCGGCGCCGCGCCGGATGTCGTCGTCGGGTCGAGCGTTGTCCTCCACGGTGTCCTCCTCCTTTGACACCCTAACGGATCACGGCCTCCGAGGAAGAGGCCGAATCGGGGGTTCGGGCTGTGCGCGGAATGTTTCCGCGTGTGTCGGCGGACGTGACCTGCTCGAGGCCGGAACGTAGCCTCTCCCTACCGAAACCGCCTCAGCCGGAAACGACCGGCTCAGTCACAAGGAGCATCCCGTGTCCCCGCAGCCCAGCCGCCTCACGACCACCCCGGTGCGTCAGGTCGCGGCGTGCATGTGCGCTCGCGGCGGAGCCTGCTCGACGTTCGCGCCGGGTCATGCGGTCCACCTCATCCAGGCCCGCCTCGTCTCCGCGACGCCGGCCGAGTGGGTCGACGTCCTCGTGGGCGAGCGGCACGACGACGGCACGGTCATCGTCCACACGCTGGAGGGCGAGCGGATCGAGCTCTGGAACGGGGCGGGCGCGTCGGATGCCGTGCAGCCGGGCGCGCCCGTCGCGTTCCACCCCCGCTACCACGTGCTGAGTGTCGGCACGCGGCAGTTCAACGCGCTCCGCCTCGGCTGACGGCGGACCGGTCGGGGCTCACGCCATCGACATCGCGTTCTTCATCGCCATGCACGCGTCCATGCAGGCCCGGCAGGAGTCCGCGCACATCTTGCACACGGCGCTCATGTCGGCGTGCGGCATGCACATGTCCATGCACGTCTGACACATCGCGATGCACGCGTCGAGCATCGACATCAGGGATGCCGGCGTCATCCCCTGCATCCGCATCATGGCGCGCATCATCGTGTTGCACATGTCGGCGCAGTTCATGCACGCCGGCGCGCAGTCCATCATCTGCCCGTCCATCATCTGGACGGAGCAGACGACGCACGCCTGCTCACACGCCGCACACGCGTCCATACACGCCTGCATGACGGCCATGTCGATCTGTGGCATGCCCTCCATCGACATCATGTCCTTCGACATGGCGTCCCTCATCATCGCGTCCATCCCGTACCCGCTCTCGTCAGCCGCGGGCCGGCGTGCCCGCCTGCCGCCATGCTAGGCGGGCGGCCGCCCCTCCGGAAGGCATGGCTAGGCTCGTTGGGGTGACCTCCCCCGCTCCTCGTCCCCGCCGCCGCGCCACGGCGCTGGCCGGTCTCGTGCTCGGAGTCCTGCTGGCGGTGACGGCCTCGCCGGCGTTCGCGCACGATGAGCTCATCGGCACCGACCCGGCGGCGGGAACCACGGTGGAGAAGCTGCCCGCGTCGCTGACGCTGACGTTCTCCGGCGTGCTGCTGACCGACGCCGGAGCCACCGAGGTCTCCGTGCTGGACTCCTCCTGCACGCCTCTCGCCGACGGCGCGCCCGTCGTGGACGGCACCCGCGTGACGCAGGCGCTGTCCGGCGAGGCGACGGGCGCCGTGACGGTGCTGTGGCGGACGGTCTCCAGCGACAGCCACCCGATCTCCGGCGAGTTCGCCTTCCTGGTCGGCGACGACGCCGCGGATGCGACGTGCGAGGCAGCGAACGCCCCCCGCGGCGACGGATCGACGTTCGATGCGACGCCTCTCCTCATCGGCGGTGGCGTGATCGTCGTCGGTGCCGGCATCCTCGCCGCCGTCCTGCTGGCACGGAGACGACCCTCCCGCGAGGACTAGGCTGGAGGCATGCCTCATTACGACGTCGTCATCCTCGGCGCCGGCCCCGGCGGGTATGTCGCGGCCGTCCGCTCTGCCCAGCTCGGCCTGTCCGTCGCCATCGTGGAAGAGAAGTACTGGGGTGGTGTCTGCCTCAACGTCGGCTGCATCCCCTCGAAGGCTCTTCTGAAGAACGCGGACCTCGCGCACACCTTCCTGCACAAGGCGGAGCTGTTCGGCATCCGCGGCGATGTCCAGTTCGACTACGGGACGGCGTGGGACCGCAGCCGCACCGTGGCGAACACCCACGTCAAGGGCATCCACTTCCTGATGAAGAAGAACAAGGTGACCGAGTACGAGGGTCGCGGCACGTTCCTGGATGCCAAGAGCCTCCAGGTCGCGAAGGCCGACGGCTCGACCGAGACCCTCACCTTCGACAACGCGATCATCGCGACCGGCTCGACCGTGCGCCTGCTGCCCGGCGTCACGCTGAGCGACAACGTCGTCACGTACGAGGAGCAGATCCTCACGCGCGACCTGCCGAAGTCGATCGTCATCGTCGGCGCCGGCGCCATCGGCATGGAGTTCGCGTTCGTCATGACGAACTACGGCGTGAAGGTCACGATCATCGAGTTCCTCGACCGTGCCCTCCCGAACGAGGACGTCGAGGTCTCCAAGGAGATCCAGCGCCAGTACAAGAAGTACGGCGTCGAGATCCTCACCTCCACGAAGGTGGAGTCGGTCGTCGACTCCGGCGGCAAGGTCACCGTCAGCTACACCGCGAACGCGGACGGCGCGAAGGGCTCCATCGAGGCCGACAAGGTGCTCATGTCGATCGGCTTCGCCCCGCGCATCGAGGGCTTCGGTCTCGACAAGACGGGCGTGAAGCTCACCGACCGCGGCGCGATCGAGATCGACGACCACATGCGCACGAACGTCGAGGGCATCTACGCCATCGGCGACGTGACCGCAAAGCTGCAGCTGGCCCACGTGGCCGAGGCGCAGGGCGTCGTCGCCGCCGAGACGATCGGCAAGGCCGAGACGCAGACCCTCGGCGACTACCGCATGATGCCCCGCGCGACGTTCTGCTCGCCGCAGGTCGCCTCGTTCGGCCTCACCGAGCAGCAGGCGCGTGACGCCGGCTACGACGTCAAGGTCGCGAAGTTCCCGTTCAGCGCCAACGGCAAGGCCAACGGGCTCGGCGAGCCGGTCGGCTTCGTCAAGCTCATCGCGGACGGCGAGCACCTCGAGCTGCTCGGCGGCCACCTCATCGGCCCCGACGTGTCCGAGCTCCTCCCCGAGCTGACCCTCGCGCAGAAGTGGGACCTCACGGCCCTCGAGGCGGCCCGGAACGTGCACACGCACCCGACGCTGTCGGAGGGTCTGCAGGAGGCGTTCCACGGTCTCGCGGGACACATGATCAACCTCTGAGCCATGCGCTCCGGGCGCTCAGGGTAACCTGGCTCCCACGACTGACGCCGCCCCATCGAAGCCGGGGGCGGCGTCAGTGCTTTCCGGGCCAGGGTTACGGGGCGGTGGGCGGCGTGCCGCCGAGGATCCGCGCGAGCTTCGAATCGGATGCCGCGACGCGGCCGCCCGCCTGAACGACGAGCTCGTCGGCGGCGGCGAACAGCGCGGCGCGAGCGGCAGCGTCGGCCGGTGCGGCGGGACCGAGCTCGAGCTCCCATTCGCGCCAGGAGGCCGTGACGCCGCGGCGGACGTCGGTCGCCTCGACGCGATCGTCGACGAACTCCGCGACGAGGCCCCCGTCCGCGTCCCGCAGCGCGTACGCGGTGCGGGCGTTGCGGATGCGGGCGAGCGCGAGGAACGGCGGCGCGGCGATGCCTGCCAGAGCCGCGACGATCTCGGCCGGGACGACAGGCTCGTCCGCGCTGTCGTCGGCGTCGGCGTCGCCGAGCGGCCAGTGGGTCTCGTGCTTGCCCTCCGGCGTGGACTGCTTGATGTGCCAGCCGGCGTCGGGACCGCCGGTGCGGCGGCGGAGCGCCGTCGCCGCACGGGCGAGCGCGCCGTCGGCGGTGTCGAGGTAGCGCGCGTCGAGCGCGCGCGGTTCGGCCTCGCCGACGCGGGCGACGCCCGGCAGGGCGCGCCAGTCCGGCAGCGGCGTGCCGGCGTCGACGTCGTACTTGCGCTCGATCTCGAGCGAGCGCGTCGGCTCGGTCGCGCCGGTCACAGCCCCCGGTCGTCCCGGTCGGCCTCGTCGCGCTCGGGGTCGATGTCGTCCTGCGCCTCGAGGAAGCGGAACGTGGCCTGCGTGGGCCCGTCGTGCTCGCCGGTGTTCTCCGGCGCCCCGTCGCGCGTGTAGACGACCTGGGTCTCGCTGTACGGCAGGATCAGGCGATCCTGCGTCTCGTCATCGATCGGAATGACCTGCCCGTCGAGCGGGCCTCCCTGCAGTCGTGCGATAGCCATCGTGACCTCCTGCGGCCAGCCTAGTGCGTGGGGAACCCGAGACTGATCTGGCTCTCGCTGGGCTCCGGCCAGCGTGTCGTGACGACCTTCCGGCGGGTGTAGAAGTTGAACGCCTCCGGCCCGTACATGTGCGTGTCGCCGAACAGCGAGTCCTTCCAGCCGCCGAAGGAGAACGCCCCGATCGGCACCGGAATCGGCACGTTGATGCCCACCATGCCGACCTCGATGTCGTACTCGAACTGCCGGGCGGTCTTTCCGTCGCGGGTGAACACGGCGGTGCCGTTGGCGTACCGGTTGGCGTTGATGAGGTCGACGGCCTCGTCGTAGCTCGCGACGCGGACGACGGAGAGGACGGGACCGAAGATCTCCTCGTCGTAGACGCGCATGCCGGGCTGCACGCCGTCGACGAGCGACGGCCCGATGAAGAACCCGTCGCCGTCCACGGGGAGGTCCCGGCCGTCGACGACGACGCGCGCGCCCTCCCCCTCGGCGCCGGCGACGAAGCCGGTGACCCGCTCGAGCGCGTCGCGCGTGATGAGGGGTCCCATCTCGCTCGCGGGGTCGGCGCCGTCGCCCACCTTGAGCTTCCCGACGCGCTCGGACACCTTCGCGATGAACTCGTCGGCGACGTCGCCGACCGCCACGACGACGGACACGGCCATGCAGCGCTCCCCCGCCGACCCGTAGCCGGCGGACACGGCGGCGTCGGCGGCGGCGTCGAGGTCGGCGTCGGGCATCACGATCATGTGGTTCTTCGCACCGCCGAGGGCCTGCACGCGCTTGCCGTTCTCGGCGGCGCGCGCATAGATGTACTTCGCGATGGGCGTCGACCCGACGAACGAGACCGCGCGGATGATCGGGTCGTCGAGGATCGCGTCGACGGCCACCTTGTCGCCGTGGACGATGTTGAGGATGCCGTCCGGCAGCCCCGCCTCGGCGAACGCCTCGGCGAGCCAGACCGCCGCCGAAGGGTCGCGCTCGGAGGGCTTCAGGATGACGGCGTTGCCGGCGGCGATCGCCGTCGTGACCATCCACAGCGGCACCATGGCGGGGAAGTTGAACGGCGTGATGCACGCGACGACGCCGACGGGCTGACGCACCTGGTGCACGTCGACGCCGGAGGCGACCTGCTCGGAGTAGTCGCCCTTCAGGTGGTGCATGAGGCTCGTGCAGAACTCCACGTTCTCCAGGCCCCGGGCGACCTCGCCGAGCGCATCGTCGACGGTCTTGCCGTGCTCGGCCGTGATGATGCGGGCGAGCTCCTCGGCGCGGGAGGAGATGATCTCGCGGAGCCGGAACATGACCTGCTGCCGCTTGCCGAGACCCGTGTCGCGCCAGCCGCGCTGCGCGGCCTGCGCGGTGCGGGCCGCCTCGTGCACGAAGTCGGCCGACGCGAGCGCGACCTCGCCGGTCTGACGGCCGGTGGCGGGGTTGAAGACCGGGCCGACCCGGTCGTCGGCCGTGACGCGGCGGCCGCCGACGACGTGCGGGATGGCGGTGAGTGCGGTGGTGTCGATCGTGGTGCTCATGGAATCCTCCAGGGCTCAGGCGGATGCGGGGACGGATGTGGGGGCGGATGCGGCAGGCGCCGCGTCGCGGGAGGGGTCGTAGCCGCGCAGCGTGCCGTCGGGCGAGGCGAGCTTGGCGACGAGGGTGCAGTCCTTGCCGCCGAGGCCCTCCGCGATGAGCTCGTCGAGCTGGGCGAGTGCGAGCTCGGCGGCGGGCAGGTGGACCCCGGTGGCCTCCCCCGCCTGCACCGCGAGGCCGCAGTCCTTGCGGGCGAGGTCGACGGAGAACGTCGGCTCGAAGTTGTTGTTGGCGGCCGCCTTCTCGACGACGCCGGGCACCGGGTACCAGGTGCGCATGGCCCAGGACGAGCCGGAGGACACGCTCGCGACATCCCAGAAGACCTTGGCGTCCAGGCCCAGCTGCTCGGCGAGCTGCGAGCCCTCCGACATCGCCATGACGGAGATGAACAGCATCATGTTGTTGACGAGCTTCGCCGCGATGCCGGCGCCGGCCTCACCGCAGCGGATGACGTTGCCGGCCATGGGGGCGACGAGGTCGGCGGCGCGGGCGACGTCGTCCGGACGTCCGCCGAGCATGAAGGTGAGGGTGTGCGCCTCGGCGCCCGCCGTGCCGCCGGAGATCGGGGCGTCGACGAAGGACAGCCCGCGCGCGGCGGCTTCGTCGTGGCACCAGCGCGACGTGTCGACGTCGACGGTGGAGGTGTCCAGGAGCAGCGTCCCGGGCGCCGCGTGCGCGAGGATCCCGTCCTCCCCGCCGTATACGAGGCGCACGTGCTCGGGCTTGGGCAGCGACGTGAAGCACGCGTCGGCGCCGTCCAGCGCCTCGCGGATCGAGCCGACGACCTGCACGCCGCGGGCGGCGGCGGCCTCGGCTGCGGCGGGGTTGACGTCGACCCCGCGGACGGTGTGTCCGGCGGCGACGAGGTGGGCGGTCATGGGCGCTCCCATGTGGCCGAGTCCGATCCAGGCGATCGTGGACATGTGTGTGCTCCCTGCAGCGTCGAAGGTCACTGGCGGGTCGTCCTCGACCGCGCCGCATCCCCAGGCTAAGCAGGCCTGCGATGCGGATCAACGCACACGGTGGTGGCAATCTTGCACCCCGGCTGTGCGCGGGTGCACACTCGGGCCATGCCCGCCGCTGCCCCCGAGCCGCCGCTCGACGCCCTCATGACGTTCCTCGCCGTCGCGCGCCTCGGCCGGTACACGGCGGCCGCCGAGGTGCTCGGCGTCAACCACTCGACGGTGTCGCGGCGCATCGCCGCGCTGGAGCACGCGATGGGCGGCCGCGTGCTCGTGCGGACGACGGGCGGGTGGGAGGTCACCGACCTCGGCCGCCGCGCGGTCGCGATCGCGCAGCACATCGAGGGGTCGCTGCGCGAACTCGTCGCCGACGAGGACGGCGACGCCGTGCACGGGATGGTGCGGATCGCGGCGCCGGAGGCCTTCACCTCGGTCTTCCTCGTCCCGGCCATGACGGCGCTGCGCGAACGGCATCCACGGCTCGCCGTCGAACTGCTCGCCGCGACGCGGCGCGCGCAGCAGAACCGGTCGGGCGTCGACCTCGAGATCGTCGTCGGCCGCCCGCAGGTGCTGCGGGCGTACGCGACGCCGCTGTGCTCCTACGACCTGCGGCTGTACGCGACGCCGGAGTACCTGACCGCGCACGGGGAGCCGGTATCCGTCGCCGATCTCGCCGCGCATCCCCTCGTCTACTACGTCGAGTCGTCGCTGCAGGTCGACGAGCTCGACCGCGCGATCCAGGAGCTGCCGGCCTCTCCCCCGTCGATCCGGTCGACGAGCGTGTTCGCGCACGTCGCGGCGACGGCGGCCGGGGCGGGCATCGGCATCCTCCCCGACTTCCTGGGCGACGCCGATGCGCGGCTCGTCCCGGTGCTGACCGAGACGTTCTCGCATCCGCTGGCGTACTGGGCGGTCGCGCGGGACGAGGGTCCGCGAAATCCCGCCGTCGCGGAGACGCTCGCGGCGATCACGGCGCACATCCGCACCGTGCAAGGCGACGGGGCCACGGTCGCCGCGGCGGAGGAGGCCGCCGCGCCCGCCTAGACTTCTGCGGGTGAAGCCCTTCCTCCTCCTCGCAACGCGGTCCGAGGACGTCCCGGCGGACGAGGAGTACGGGCTCTTCCTGCGCTACACCGGTCTCGACGAGCGCGACCTCGTCCGGGTGCGGATGGAGGCGGGGCCGCTGCCCGAGGTCGACCTCGATGCGCTCTCCGGCATCTTCGTCGGCGGCGGACCGTTCAACGCGTCCGATCCGGCGGCGAGCAAGTCCGCCGTGCAGCGGCGGGTGGAGGCGGAGTTCGCCGCGCTCCTGGATGAGGTCGTCGCCCGCGACTTCCCGTTCCTGGGCGCCTGCTACGGCGTCGGCACCGTCGGGGCGCACCAGGGGGCGGTCATCGACCGCACCTACCGGGAACCCATCTCGGTCATCGAGGTGACCCGCACCGATGCGGGGCGCGGCGACCCGCTGCTGGCGGCGCTGCCCGACACGTTCACGGCGTTCGTCGGCCACAAGGAGGCGATCCGCGTCCTCCCGCCGTCGGCGACGCTCCTCGCGACCTCCCCCGGCTGCCCCGTGCAGATGTTCCGGGTGGGTCAGAACGTCTACGCGACGCAGTTCCACCCCGAGCTCGACGTCGACGGCATCACGACCCGCATCCATGCGTACGCCGATCACGGGTACTTCGCCGACCACGAGCTGGAGGACACGCTCGCGGCCGTGCGGAGGATGCCGGTGACGCACACCGGCGAGATCCTCCGCACGTTCGCCCAGCGCTACGCCCGCTGAGCGCGCTGCCCGTTGAGCGGGGCGCCGCCGCAGCGGCGCGCGATCAGAGCATCGGGGGCGTGTGCCAGATGCGGTCGATGTAGTCGCGCATCGAGCGGTCGGACGAGAAGAACCCGCAGCGCGCGACGTTGAGGATCGCGGACCGGGTCCACGCGTCGGTGTCGGCGTAGGCGGCATCCACCCGCGCCTGCGCGTCGATGTACGACGAGTAGTCGGCGAGCACCATGAAGCGGTCGTCGTAGAGCAGGTTCGACACGATCGGCTCGAAGACCGACTTGTCGCCGTCGGAGAACGCGCCCGAGGCGATGAGGTCCATGGCGCGGCGGAGGTTGTCGTCGGCCTGGTAGAAGTCGGCCGGCTTGTAGCCCGCCGCCCACAGGTCCTCGACCTGCGGCTCGCTCATCCCGAACAGGAAGAAGTTGTCGTCCCCGACGAGCTCGCGGATCTCGACGTTGGCGCCGTCGTCCGTGCCGATCGTGAGCGCGCCGTTGAGGGCGAACTTCATGTTGCCGGTGCCGGAGGCCTCCTTGCCGGCGAGCGAGATCTGCTCGGACAGGTCGGCGGCGGGGATGACGCGCTCGGCGAGCGTGACGTTGTAGTTCGGCGGGAAGAGGACCTTCAGTCGCCCTTCGACGCGCGGATCGGCGTTGACGACCGAGCCCACCGCGTTGACGAGGTGGATGATGCGCTTGGCCATCGCGTAGCCGGGCGCCGCCTTCGCGCCGAAGATGAAGGTGCGGGGCTGGATGTCGGATGCCGCGACGCGGCCCGACGTGATGCTCTCGTACTGCGTGACGATGTGCAGCACCTTGAGCATCTGGCGCTTGTACTCGTGCAGGCGCTTGACCATGACGTCGAGCATGTGCCCGTCGCTGACCTCGAAGCCGTCCCGCTCGAAGAGCACCTCGTTGAGGCGGCGCTTGTTCGCGGCCTTGACCTCGCCGAACGCGGCACGGAAGTCGGGGTTCTCGGCGTAGGACTCGAGCTCACGGAGGCGCTCGAGGTCGGTGAGCCAGCCGGTGCCGATGGCCTCGGTGATGAGCTCGGACAGGCCGGGGTTCGCGAGGCGCACGAAGCGGCGCGGGGTGATGCCGTTGGTGACATTGGTGAACTTGCCCGGGAAGAACTCGTTGAAGTCGGGCAGGACCTTGTCGCGCAGCAGCTGGGAGTGCAGCTCGGCGACGCCGTTCACCTTGGAGCCGGCGACCGTCGCGAGGTACGCCATCCGCACGGAGCGCTCCGGGAACTCGGAGATGATCGACATGTTGCGGATGCGCATCTCGTCGTCGCCGAAGCGCTCGCGCACCTCGTCGAGGAAGTCGTCGTTGATGCGGTAGATGATCTCGAGGTGGCGCGGCAGGAGGCGGCCGAGCAGGTCGACCGACCAGACTTCCAGGGCCTCGGGCAGCAGCGTGTGGCAGGTGTACGCAAAGCACTGCTTCGTGATCTCCCACGCGGCATCCCACTCGAGGTCGCGCTCGTCGACCAGCACGCGCATGAGCTCGGGGACGGCGATGACGGGATGCGTATCGTTGAGCTGGAAGATGACGCGGTCGGGCAGCGTCGCGATGTCGTCGTCGCCGAGCGTCGTGGCGAGGAAGTCGCTGATGGAGGCCGCGACGAAGAAGTACTGCTGCTGGAGGCGCAGCTCCTTGCCCTGGGGCGTGGAGTCCTCCGGGTAGAGCACCTTGGAGATGTTCTCCGCGAACGTCTGCGCGCGGACGGCCTCTTCGTAGTCGCCGGAGTTGAAGATGCGCAGGTCGAACGCGTCCGTGGCGACGGCGCTCCACAGGCGCAGCGTGTTGACGCGGCCGTTGAGGTAGCCGGGGACCATGTAGTTGTAGGGGACGGCCTGGACGTGCCAGCCCGGCACCCAGCGCGAGCGGGTGACGCCGCCGTCGTCGTACGTCTCGGTGTGGCCGCCGAAGGCCACCTTGCGGGCACCCTCGGGGTGCGGGAACTCCCACGGCGAGCCGAGGGTGAGCCAGGCGTCGGGCTGCTCCACCTGCTGGCCGTCGACGAAGGTCTGCCGGAAGATGCCGTACTCGTAGCGGATGCCGTAGCCGATGTTCGGGACGCTCATGGTGGCGAGCGAGTCGATGAAGCAGGCGGCGAGGCGGCCGAGACCGCCGTTGCCGAGACCCGGCTCGACCTCCTGCGCGCGCATCTCGTCGATGTCGATGCCGCACTGCGCCATCGCCTCGGTGGCGATCTCGCCGAGACCGGAGGCCAGGAGGTTGTTGTCGAGCTGGCGGCCGAGGAGGTACTCGGCGGAGAGGTAGCAGACGCTCTTGACCTTCGTCTCTCGCTGCCGGCGGAGGTCTTCGAGCCAGCGCGCCATGAGGTAGTCGCGCACCGTCATCGCGAGCGCGAAGTACTTGTCGTTGACACTGGAGGCGGACAGCGGGACGCCGCGCTCATAGTTGAGGTTCCGCAGGAACTGTCGGACGAAGCCGTCGACGGAGCTGGCAGGTCCGGTGACCGGAGCAAGGGCGAGCGGGTGCGTCGCTCCGAGGGGGTGGGTGGCGGGGGAATTCGGGTTCTCAGGCACGGTACGACGGTACACACTGCGGCTGGGAACTGTGACCGTTCCCAGCGTGAATATCCGAGATGTTTACATCACTGTGATGTCACTTCGACGCGGCCTCGGCCTTGCGGCGTTCCTCCGCCTCGGCGGTGCGCGCCGAGCGCAGTTCGTCGGTCGCGAGCTGCACGGCATCCTCGGCCTTGCGGACGCGCCGCTGCAGGAATGTCTTCGCGCCGTAGCGGGCGCGGACGCGGTCGGCATCCTCTTCGACGCCCGTGACGATGTAGGACGTCGCGATGAGGATCACCTGCGCCGAGAGGTTGAACCACAGCAGCAGCGCGATGAGCGACGCGAACGATGCGAGCAACGGGTTCGAGCCGGCGCCGCCGACGAAGAGGCCGGAGAGCTGCTGGAGGACGGTGAGCCCCACGGCGCCGAGCAGCGAGCCGGCGATGACCGTGCGGGCGCGGGCCTTGACGCCGGAGAGGAAGCGGAAGAGCACGGCGATGGCAACGGCATCCAGCAGGAAGGTGACGGCGATCGTGAACGCCCGCCCGCCGAAGACGATGAGCGGATTGTCCTCGGAGAGGCCGAGGAGATCGCCGATGAGCCCGAGGCCGGCGGCGCCGACGAACGTGACGCCGGCCGAGGCGCCGAGGGCGGCGCCGATGCCGATGGCGAGGACGAGGTTCCGCAGCAGGACCCAGATGAAGAGGGTGTCCTCCGTGAGCTTGTCGGCGATGATGCGCATCGCGGTGCGCAGCGACCCGATGGCGCCGATCGCGGCGCCGATGAGGCCGATGGCCGAGAGGACCCCGGCGAAGGACAGGCTGAGCGGGGCGCTCACCTCGGCGGGGTCGATGAGCCCGTCCTCGCCGACGAGGCCGGGGATGACGTTGTCGACCGCCTCGACGATCGCGTCCATGGCGTCGGGGTTGCCGGCGAGCCAGAGTCCGGCGATCGAGAAGCCGAGGAGCACCCCGGCGAAGACACTGAAGAGGGTGCGGTAGGTGACGCTGTCGGCGAGCATCGGCCCCCGGTGCTCGCTGTAGCGCAGGTAGGCGCGGACGATCTTCTTGGAGAGGACCCAGGCCGTGATGCGCTGCAGGTTCATCGCGCCAGGCTATCGAGCCGTGTGGATCGAGCGGCGGGGGTTGACAGAGGCGGGCGGGGTCGCGCGTCTTTCTCATCCGTCACGGAAGTCACACGAATCTCAGTGTTCACATCCGTGCCACCAGCCGCATAGGATAACCCCAGGGGAAGGGGAAACGGTGAAGGGACTCGCCGAAACCCTCGTGCGCTCTGGGATCATTCGCGCCGAGGACATGTGGGATGCCGTCGCGCAGTTCGGCGACGGACCCGAGCTGCGCCAGCAGCTGGTCGCGGCGCGCCTCGTGACCGAGACGCAGATCGCGGAAGGCATCGCCGAGCAGACCGGGTATGCGTTCGTCGACCTCGGTTCTGCCGGCCTCAGCGCCGAGACGATCGCCACCGTGCCCGCCTCGCTCTGCCGCCGCTACCACCTCATCCCCGTCGAGCGCGGACGCCGCAGTCTCACGATCGGGATGCTGGATCCCACCGATCTCATCGCGATCGACGACGTCGCGACGGCGACCGAGCTGAACATCCGGCCGGTCGTGGTCGCCGCCGATGCCCTGGAGGCCATGTTCGGCCGATTCCTGCGGTCGGACGAGGAGCTCATCGACCTGTCGGAGCAGATCGGCGAGATCGCCGCGGCCGACTCGGGCGCGGCGGCGACGGAGTCGATCGAGGAGGGCGTCGACGACGCACCGGTCGTGCGCTTCGTGAACCTTCTCATCGCGCAGGCCATCAACGACCGCGCGAGCGACATCCACATCGAGCCCGGCGAGCGACAGCTCACGGTGCGATATCGCATCGACGGCGTGCTGCACGAGATGCAGCGCGCCGACCGCGCCATTCAGGACGGCGTGCTGTCGCGCCTGAAGATCATGGCCGCCGTCGACATCGCGGAGCGGCGGAAGCCGCAGGACGGCCGCCTGTCGGTGCATCACGACGGCCGGCAGATCGACCTGCGTCTGGCGACGCTGCCGACGGTGTGGGGCGAGAAGATCGTCATGCGCATCCTGGACAGCTCGGCGCAGTCGCTGACGATGGGAGACCTCCGCTTCTCGATGCGCAATGAGCAGCGGTTCCGCGGCGCGATCACGCGCCCGCACGGCATGGTGCTCGTGACCGGCCCGACCGGGTCGGGCAAGTCGACGACGCTGTACACGGCGCTCAACACGGTCGCGAATCCGCGGATCAACGTCATCACCGTCGAGGACCCGGTCGAGTACCGGATGGCCGGCATCAACCAGGTGCAGGTGAACCCGCGCGCCGGGATGACCTTCCAGGCGGCGCTGCGCTCGATTCTGCGCTCCGACCCCGACGTCGTGCTCGTCGGCGAGATCCGCGATCAGGAGACGGCGACCATCTCTATCGAGGCGGCGCTGACCGGTCACCTCGTGCTGTCGACGCTGCACACGAACGACGCCCCCAGCGCACTGACGCGTCTGACGGAGATCGGTTGCGAGCCGTTCCTCGTCGGCACGGCGCTGTCTGCCGTTGTCGCGCAGCGTCTCGCGCGCCGCCTGTGCGTGCGGTGCCGCGAGTCGTACACCGAGTCGCGCGAAGTGCTGACGTCGGTGAAGTTCCCGCACAATCCGCTCGACCCGCCCGTGCTGTATCGCGCCGTCGGATGCTCGGACTGCTCCGGCACCGGCTACCGCGGCCGCGTGGCCCTGCACGAGGTGATGGAGGTGAGCGAGCGGCTCGAGCAGCTGATCGTCGCTCATGCCACCGGCACCGAGCTGCGTCAGGCGGCGCTTGAGGAGGGCATGGTCGCGCTGCGGGAGGACGGCTTCAGCAAGGTCCTCGAGGGGATCACCACCATCGAGGAAGTGCTGCGCGTGTCGATCTGAGGTCGCCCCGACGCCCGCGTCACGACGCGGCGGGAGACGGCTCAGGCGGCGAGGTAGTCGTAGCGTCGGCGTCCGCCGAGGCGGGGGGTCTGCTGTGGGTCGATGTGCGCGGGTGGGATGAACCACACCCGCGCGTCGACACCCTTGCCGTCGATGCGGATGTCCCAGCCGTTGTCGTGGATGCGGTGGTGACAGCTCTCGCAGAGCAGCACCCCGTTGGCCAGGTCGGTCGGGCCGCGGTCTCTCGCCCACCACCGGATGTGGTGCACCTTGGTATGCCCGGGTGGAACCCCGCACATCGCACAGCCGCCGTCGCGTTCGGTGAGGGCGAGCTTCTGCGCCCGGGTGAACAGGCGCCGCTGCCGGCCCCAGTCCAGGATCTCGCTGTCCCCGCCGAGCACGACCGGGATGATCCCGGCATCCGCCGCCATCCGCCGGGCCGTCGAGATCGACACCGGGGCGGCGAGCCCGTCGATGGTGGCGTGCCCGGTCCCGGAGCGGAGATCATCCAGGGTCATCCGCACCACGACCGTCGCCCCGCGCAGCGGGGTGTCCCGCCGGTCGCAGCCGAGCAGGTGCTCGCAGATCTTCACCAGCGCATCAGCGCGCATCATCGCCACGCTCCGCCGCGGGGCATCCACATCGCTCGAGGCATCCGCGTCGCGCTGCGCGCCGAGCTCGGCGCCCACGATCGCGTCGATCGCGACCATGATCGCCGCGCCGTGCTCCGGATCGAACGCACCGGTCAGGTGCAGCATCCCAGACCGATCCTCCTGCACCCGCAGGAACCGCTGCGCACGCAACTCCTCCTCGCGAGGCTGCACACCGTCCGGATCCAGGTGCGCCTCCGCGCGGATGATGAGCTTCGACAGCTGATCCAGAGTGAGCCCAGGAGCCTGCTCCACGAGCGTCCGCTCCGCCGCCTCCAGGCCATCCGAGGTGGCGCGGAGGGCGACCCGATCCAGCATCGACACGATCGCCGACGCCGCGAGGGCCCCGATCGACCCGGCCGCCAGCGCCGCACCGACATGCGGATGCTTCGCCGGGGCCTCTCCCCCGCTGAGCAGCAGCCGCGGGGCCGTCGCATCCCCGACCTGCACCAGCCGCGACGCCTCCCCGTTCGTCGTGCCCAGCGTGGACGCGAGCAGCGCCGTCGCGGTGCGGAACCCGTTCGCCTTCGCGAGACTGTCGGCCCCGAGCTCGGGCCGGGACTGCCGGGCGATCTCCGCCGCGACCTGCGTCCACGCCGCCTCCAACAACCGCCGCGCCACCCCCAACGCATCATTCACCGCGATCAACCGCGCCCCCTCGACACCCTCCAGACGGCCCACCGGCCACACCTCGCGGGCCGCCGTCACCGCCTCGAGCAGGGCATCCATCGGAGAAGTCATGCTCTGAAACTACCCGCCACCACCGACATTCCTCGAAGATCTGTTCTAGCTGTGGAGAGTACCGGAACAACGCGGACTGTGCAGAAAATGAAGCGGGGCGCCGGACCTCCCCCGTCCCCCGCCCCGCACGCCCGAACGCTGCCTACTGGTTCCCGATCTCGCCGTAGATTCCGAAGATCGGCATGTAGAGCGAAACGACCATGCCGCCGATGAGGATGCCGATCCCGACGATCAGGATGGGCTCGATCGAGGCGGTGAGCTGCTCGGTGGCGGTCTCCACTTCGTCCTCGTAGAAGTCGGCGATGCTCGAAAGCATGTCCGGGAGCGTGCCCGACTCCTCGCCGACGGATGCCATCTGCGCGACCATCGGCGGGAAGATCTCCGCCTTCGCGAGCGGCGCAGAGAACGACCGGCCCTGCTTGACCGACTCCTGCACTTCGCGCACGGCCTTCTCGATGGCGTAGTTGTTCGACGCCTCCCCCACGATCCCGAGCGCCTGCACGAGCGGCACACCGGCGTGCAGCATCATCGACAGCCCGCGGCTGAAGCGAGCGACCGCGATCTTCGTCGTGAGCGGACCGAACACGGGGAGCTTCAGCTTGATCGGATCGATGACGCGGCGGACGCGGTCACTGTTCTTGTTCCGCATCCACCAGAACGACCCGCCGATCCCGAGAACGATGAGAAGCGGCAGGAGCCAGATCATGTTGTTCGACAGAGTTACGAGGATCTGCGTTGGCAGCGGCAACTCAGACCCCATACCGGTGAACATCCCGGCGAAGATCGGGACGATGAACGTCACCATCGCGATGACCCCCAGAATCGCGATGCACAGCACGATCACTGGGTAGGTCGTCGCCGACTTGATCTTGTTGTGGAGCTCCGCCTCGCCCTTATAGGTCTCCGCGACGCTCGTGAGCGACGCGCCGAGGAAGCCACCCGTCTCACCGACTCGCACCATGCTGACGAACAGCGGCGGAAACACCAGCGGATGCTTGCCGAGCGCGACGGACAGCGCGGATCCGGACTCCACTGCGGCGTGCACCTGCAGCAGCGCCTGCTGCAGCTTCTTGTCCTCTGCCTGCTCGATGAGGATCGACAGTGTCCGCATGAGCGGCAGCCCGGCGTTGATGAGCCCGGCCATCTGCTTCGCGAAGACCGCGAGCACCTCCGCCTTGACGGTCTTCTCGAGACCCGGGATGGTGATCTCGCGGTTGAGGCCCGTCTTGGATGTGAGGGCGACCTCGAGCGGTGTGAGCCCCTGCGCGCGGAGCTTGTTCGCGACCGCCGACTCGCTCGCCGCCTCGATCGAACCCTTGACGACGCCGCCGCCCTTGGCGTCGATCGCGCGATACGTGTACTCCTCGATGAGAGGCATCAGCGTGTCCAGCTCTCGGTGCGCGATCCGTGCATCGACCACGACTCGATGTCGAGGTCGCGGGGTCGGACGCGGACGTCATCCAGGCTCTTCGGGTCGTACGCCGCCAGCTTGGCGGCGGCCAGCGACACCGTCCCGTCTTCGACGAGCCGCTTGAGGTCCTGATCGAGCGTGTGCATGCCGAGGCCGCCGCCGGCCTGGATCATCGAGTAGATCTGGCTCACCTCGCCCTCGCGGATGAGGTTGGCGATGGCGGACGTGTTGATGAGCACCTCGGTCGCGATCGCGCGACCGGCGCTCTGCGCCATGGGCAGCAGCGTCTGCGTGATGATGCCCTGCAGCGTGTCGCCGAGCTGCGTGCGCACCTGCGGCTGCTGCGCCGGCGGGAAGGCGTCGACGATGCGGTTGATCGACTTCGCGGCGCTCTGCGTGTGCAGCGTGGACAGCACGAGGTGGCCGGTCTCGGCGGCGGTGAGGGCCGTCGCGATCGACTCCGGGTCGCGGAGCTCACCGATGAGGATGATGTCGGGATCCTGACGGAGCACGCGACGAAGGGCTTCCGCGAAGGATGCCGTGTCGCTGCCGATCTCGCGCTGGTGGATGAGCGACCGCCGGCTCGTGTGGCGGAACTCGACGGGGTCTTCCACCGTCACGATGTGCGCCGGGAGTGTGCGGTTGACCGCATCGATCATGGCGCTGAGGGTCGTCGACTTGCCGGAACCGGTGGGGCCTGTCACGAGGACGAGACCGCGCGGCTTCATGGCGAGGTCGTGCGCGATGGCGGGCACGCCGAGCTCGTCCAGGCTCTTCGCTTTGTCGGCGATGAAGCGCATCGCGACGGCGACCTGACCGAGCTGGCGGAACACGTTGACGCGGAACCGCGCGACGCCCGGCACGGAGAACGAGAGGTCGACTTCGCCGCGCTGCCGGAACTCGACGATCTGCTCGCCGGAGAGCATGTCGCCGAGCGCGGTCTCGAGCCAGCTCGCCGTCGTCGGGTCGGGGTAGTCGAGGATCGGCTCGAGATCCCCGTCGACGCGCATGAGGGGTGGGTGACCGGCGGTCAAGTGGACATCGGATGCCGACGCGCGGGCCGCAATGGCGAGCATGCCCGCGAGGTCACTGTTGATGGTCGTCATGTCAGTCCTCGGTCCGGAAGAAGGTGAGCACGGTGAGTGTGAGGGTGCCGTCGTCGAACGCGGCGTTCAGCGGAGAGACAAGACGAGGGCCCCTGCCCAGCGCGTCGATGAACGCGGTCGCGGTCTTCGCGTCCGGAACCGCGACCTCGATGTTCACTGTCGCCTGACGCTGCGGCGTCGCCGTCGGCTCCGTCGGGGTGGGTGCAGCGGCGGGATCGGTCGTCGCGGCGGAATCCGTCTCCTCGTCACCCCCCGTGCTCTGTGCACCGGCGGCCGGGACTTCGGTCGGAGCCTCCACCGCGGCAGCTCGAGGAGTCCAGTCCTCCGCATCGGCGACCGTGATCGTCTGGATCGTCAGATCGAGGTCGGTCGCGGCCCCGTTGACGATGTCGAAGACGTCGTCGGACTTCGTGATGGCGGGGATGTCGGCGCGAAGCTCGGCGAGCTGCCGGTCGAGGTCGGCCTCACCATCCTGCGCGGCGGTCAGCTGCGCCACCTGCACCTCATAAACGGCGTTGGTCTGCGCGACCGTCCGCGTGCTGGCATCCGTCGTCTGGGACTGGGACCACATCGGGAGGGCGATCAGAGCAACGCCGGCGACCAGGATCGCCGCGATCACGACGATCCCGAGCAGGTTGATGAACTGCTTGTTGGGGTTCACTCCGATACCTCCGCCGCGAAGTCGCCCGTGTAGGCGGTCTGGTCGTAGTCGATCCGGATCAGGTAGGTGTAGACGCCCGTCTCCGCCGTGACCTCGCGCCCGTCGGCCGAAAGCACGCCGTCGAGACCGCGGATGGAGCGGATGAAGGCTCCCGTCTCCAGCGGCGAGTCGCTCTCGAGCGTCAGGTCGCCGGATGCGCCGATCTCGGCTGCCGGGTCCTCTCCCACGGGAAGGAGTCCGGCCGTCAGCGTGAACCCCGTGAGTGTGACTCCGTCGGGGAGCGCCGTCTCGGCAAGGCTGGTCAGCCGTGACCATTCCAGGTCTGCGCCCATCGCCTGGGTGCGGAATCCCTCGAGTTCCGAAACGAGATCGAGCTTCGCGCGGACGGGCGCGAGCGCAGCGACCTGCGAGAGGAGATCATTGGTGCGGGCGTTCTCCAGCGCGAGGCGCACGGCAGCCGTCGCCTGCAACCAGAACGCGCCCCCGGCCAGGAGCGCGACGACCGCGAGCGCCGCGACGACCCCGCGAAGCCACCGTCGAACCAGGATTCCCCGTTCCCGGCGATCGATCTCGGCTCGAGGCATGAGGTTGACGCGCGGCATACCGCCGAGTCCGCTGACTGCGGGATGTGCGAGCGCCATCAGCGACCCTCCCCCAGCGCGAGACCGATCGTGGTGACGAGGTTGAGGTCGTCATCCGAGCTCTCGATCGGCACCTTGCTGCGCAGGAGCTGGGACGCGCTCAGGAACTCGACCGGCATCGGGATGCTCGCCGCCAGGGCGTCGGATACCCCCGGAACCGTCGCACCGGCACCGGTGAGGAGGACGCGGGTGATGGGCTGCTGGTCCACGGCGCGGTCGGTGTAGAAGCGGAGCGTGCTGGCGAGCCTCGTCACCAGATCGTCGATCGCCGAGGAAGACATGCCGCTTGTGGGCCGCACGCCCGCGGCGCGCGCCGCCGCGCGGGATCTCCGCGCGCCCGCCGTCGGTGGCACGGTCTCCAGTGCCTCCTCGAGGATCGGTGCCGCGGCGTCGGCCATCTCCCCGAGCTGGAAGAGTTCGCGCACATGCACCGCGTTGGTCGTGATGTCGATCGGGATGATGCGGACGAACCGCGGCACTCCTCCCTCGAGAACGACGACATAGCTCGTGTGGTCGCCGAGGTGGAGGGCGGCGACGGTCTCACCCGGCGCCGCCACTCGACGGGCGGCGCGCGCGAGACCGAACGGCGCCAGGTCCACGACATCGACCTTGATCTTCGCCTTGCCGATCGTGCCGACCACCTGCTCGACGCTCTCCGCGACGGCCGCGACGAGGAGCCCTGTCACCTGCCCGGCGTCTTCCAAGACGGGGTAGAAGTCGAGCACCGCCTGTTCCGCCGGGACCGGCAGCAGGTCCTGCACCTGGAAGGGCAGCGCCTGCCGGAGCAGGTCGGGTCGCATCGCGGCCGTCGTGTACTCACGGACGAGGATGCGGCGGCTCGCGAGACCCAGTACGACGTGCTTGCCCTTGATACCGGCGCGCGACCACAGCTGGCGGAGAGCAAGCGCGACAGCGTCGGGGTCGTTCACCTCGGAGTCGCCCGCGGCCTCGGGTGGAAGCGGCACCGCGCCGTACGCGACGAGCATCGGCGACTTACCGACGGTCACCTCGGCAGCCCGAACCCCTTCCTCGGTGATCTCCAGTCCGACGATCGTGTTCGCCATCCTGCTCTCCTTTCCTTGCCGGCGGCTCAGCTCGCGCCGAGCAGCCCCAGATACCAGTGGGCGATGTCCTCGCCGGCGACGATGCCGATCCAGGCGCCTGCGATCATCCACGGCCCGAACGGGATCGCAGTCTTGCGTGTCGCGCGGCGCGCGAGCATCAGTGCGACGCCGATGACGCCGCCGAGAAGGAAGGCGGCGAAGGCTCCGACGATGAGGGATCCCCACCCGAGCCAGCCGAGCGCCATGCCGAGCACGCCGGCGAGCTTGACGTCTCCCCCGCCCATACCGCCGGGGCGTACCAGCCGCAGCAGGAAGTAGAAGGCGTAGAGCGCAGCGCCGCCGATCGCAGCACGGAGAAGCCCTTCCCAGGGTGCGCCGAGGAGGCATGCCGTGGTGAAGAGGACGGCGAGGACGACATACGCCGGGAGCACGATGGCGTTGGGTAGTCGTCGCGTGTCGAGGTCGATGAGCGCGAGCGCGATGCTGATGGATGCGAGATAGAGGTACGCCAGGACGACCGGGATCTTCGCGGCGTCAACGACGTCGGCGAGGAACAGCCCTGCAACGCCGACGAACGCGACGCCGGTGGCCAGTTCTATGAGCGGGTATCGCGCCGAGATCGGCGCGCCGCAGGACGCGCACTTGGCACGCAGCAGCAACCACGACGCCACCGGGATGTTCTGCCACGGCCGCACCGGAGCGTCACAGCGCGGGCACCGGCTCTCACGGGTGAGCGGGATCTTCGCCGGGACCCGGTAGATCACGACGTTCAGGAATGAACCGATCACGAGCCCGAAGACACCGGCGACGACGAAGATGTAGACGGTCAGCGGTGTCATGGCGTCGCGACGTCGTGTCTCGAGAGGAGCGCGCCGAGTGTCGCGATGCCAGTGGGGCCGCCACTCTCGTCATCGCCGAAAGGCGGGCTGCCCGGGAAGCCCACGGGCGTATACCAGTAGTTGGGCTTGCCCGTCATGACGCCGGCTTGGATCGAGCCGCGCCATCCTTCACCGCTGTTGGGGAAATCCACCGTGCACTGAGTGAAGATCATGGCGGAGATTTTGGAGGTCAGACCGGACGGCAACATCTTGGACCCATCGATACTGATGGCGGGAACACCGGCGCAGTTTCGATTGAGTGTCTCCGGGGAGACGAACCACAGACGATGCTCGTGGCCGTCCGCCGATTCGAAGTCCTGGTCCTCGATGTTGAAGGAGGGCGCCACGAAGATCACGTCTGTCTTCAGGCCGGTTACGCCGCTGTACTGATGCAGGTCCAGTCGCGCGCACGCGCTGGCATCGATGATCGTGGGCACGGTGAGGCTCTTGATCTTGTTGATCATCGCGTGCTCCGGATACCAGCTGTACGCGCAAGCACCGGTCCAGGTGATCTTTGCGAAGGCGCCACTGGCGACGAGAGCATCCAAGTCGGTCTGGGTGATTCCCTCCCATTGCGGAGCATTCGGCAACTGAGGGACCGCGACAATCGGCTGGACGCTCGTCTTCGTGACGGAGGTCACCGCCCATGCAGCCTGCGTTCCGCTCGGAAAGGTGAATGTCCCGCCATACATGATGCGGTCGCGCGCGACTGGCTTGCCCCCGGACAGGTTGAGGTTCGCGCCCGCATAGATACTCTGAACGAACTTGGAGCTGAGGGACGTCCCCGTGACGTTGAGCTTGGCGTGGACGCTGCCGTCGATGGTCATTCCCCCGGACATCGTCACGCTCCCGAACGCGGAGACCACATCACCGTGAATGACGGGGCCACCGCCGAGTGTGACATCACCCTTGCCATAGATTCCGCCATCGATGACGCTTCCCCCCGAAACGCTCACCTTGCCGCTCAAGGACACGAGATCTCCGTGGATCTTGGTTCCACTGCCGATGGTCACGTCCTTCTCGGCATAGACATCGCCCGTCACTTCACATCCCCCGACGCCGAAGACCGTGCCCGCGGGGAGGTAGACGGAACCCGCTAGTGCGCCGCCGGAGTTGCATGTGAAGTCGCCGGATCCCCCAGCGTCAGGAATGACCCACACGGTCGATGGGCTAGCCGCATCCACGGCCTGAATCTTCAAGGCGCTCAGGTTGAGCGGCGCGCGGGTGATGAGCGCAGGTTCCTTCTGCACCACAGGGACCGGGTTGTATTCGTACACGGCTTCTGTCGTCGTGGTCGCTCCGCCCGGAGAGCGGCCCACCGCGCGGAAGATCACCCGCCCGGAGAGCGTCACGCAGTCGCGCGCGACCTCATAGGTCGAGCCCGCGCCCAGGTCACCACTGACAGGATCCGACTCGATAGGGGTGTCATCGCAGATATCCGCGTCGCGCAACGCCACCGCGAGAGCCTCGGCGAGACCTGCGTCAGCTGCGGCGCGCGACTGCGCGCTGCTTCTGCTCGACACGACGAGTCCCGAGGTGTTGACCACGATCGTGGCCAGCGCGAGCCCCCCGATCGTCAGAACCAGCATCACCATCAGGACGGTTACGAGGGCGGATCCCTCGTCGCGGCCGCCACGCACACGACGTTTCAGTGCCAGCATGTGAGTCCTCCCCCTCCGACCGCCTGCGCCGTGGCGCCGTCGGTGACGCCGACCGTGACCTGATCCATCGTGATCTCCATGCCGATCTGCACGCTCTTGACACCGATTAGGGCGAAGACGGCATCTGCGCCGAGCGTTCCGTGAACCCCCGTGGCCAACTTCCCCCACGAGGAATCGGCCGCCGGTAGTTCGCCGCTCGTGTCGGCGCGGTAGACGAGTGCTCCTGCCAACAGCTCCCACGCCCGGCACTCCGGTGTCCCGCTCCCGTCGACGTAAACGACATCCAGCCGGGTCCCGGCGCCGTTGACGTGGATCGCCGTCGAGTTTCGGATGGATCGGGCGAGACTGCTCGCCACCACGTTCGCAGCACCAGTGGCAGAGTCTCGCGCGACCCCGTCACGCTGCGCCGTGACACCCTTCGCGAAGGTCACGGCGATGAGGCCGAGCACGAGCGCAGCCACAGCAATGGTGACAAGGAGCTCAACCAGTGTCATGCCCCGGTCGTTGCGCTTGCCGCCACCATCGATCATGATGCCGCTCCGACGGTGAGACGCGTCGGAACCCGGGCGATGGTTGCCGAGCTGTCGGCCACGGTGACGGTGACGAGGACCGAGCGAGGATAGTCACTCGCCGCCGGCGGGCAAACCTGGGTGTATCCCGGGTCGGCGGATGCCGACGCCGTGATGACGAGCCCCGGATTGGCCGGGTCGCTCGCCGCGAGCCCCGACACGGCCGCGACCAGCGCGCTGCAGGTCTTGGTCGAGCCAGCCGACGTAGGAAACTGCTCCCGCAGTTGAGCAATTCGGTCATTCGCGAGTGTTGTCGCGGCGACGACGTCCCGGTTCTCCGTGCTGAGGCTCACGCCGGAGATGAGCAGCGGAAGGACGGCCAGCGAGATCACCGCGAAGAGGAACATCGCGATGATCACCTCGACGAGGCTGAAGCCATCGTCGGATTGGGTGGTCATGCGGGAACACCTCCGAGAGGGTGAGGTGAGTGGTGCCGTGGAGTGACGTCGAGGCCGGCCCGTTCGGGTCGGGCCGGCCTCGAGGTCTGGTCAGGTGTTAGCAGCCGGGGCCGGACTTCACCGCGGTGGTGATCTTGGTGCTTACGCCGGACACACAGAAGTTGTCGACCTGCAGGGGGTCGCCGGCGACCTTCGGCGCGACAGACAGCGTGATCCCAGGGATCTGGCTGGTGCTCTGGGCCTCGAGGGAATCCAGGTTGGTAGCGACTGCGGCAGCCGCCGTGTTCTGAGCAAGGTCAGATGCCACCTGCGACGCACCGTTTGCGACGATAGATTCGAGAGCACTCTCCTCTGCCTGGTCCTGCAGGCCCAGGAAGACGGGCACCGCGATCGCGGCAAGGATGCCGAGGATCACGACGACCACGATGAGTTCGATGAGTGAGAAGCCGCTCTCGTCGCCAGATTCCTCGCGGCGGGCCTTCTCAGCCTGGACATAGTTACGGATGGTGCGCATGTGCGTGCCTCCAGTTGGGGGATTGAACAGGACCGGCTCCTGGTGCGCACGCCGAAAGTTGCGATCCGGGGGGAATCGTCGCTCTCCGGGGGGATCACGCGGTTTCGGGAAACCGTGGGATATGCAGAGCCTGGTTTGGAAAGACCCGCCGCGAGGACGATCTCCCTCTCCGGTCCCCATCATGAGAGTTCTCTCATCTTGTTGTCAATGGGGAGTTTGGGAAAATTGTTACTTCTGTGTTTCGGCCCCTATGCGTCCAGCACGTCGACCCGCACCCGTACGACGTCGCCGTCGCCGATCCCCTCCGCCTCGCGCACGGATCGCTTCAGCGGCAGCACGTAGGCACCGCGCCCGCCATCCGGGAAGATCAAGGTCCGCCACGACGTGCCGCCGATGGTCGCCGCCACCCGGACCGACCCGAACCCACGGGCGGGCCGCGGGATCTCGCGGATCTCAGCGCTGAGATCTTCGGGCAGGGCCGCGAAGAACCACGACTCCGTGCGGGCATCCCACCGGAAGACCTCGCCGTCGAACTCCAGGATCATGCCGCCAGGGTAGCCACGACGTCCTACTCTCGGATCAGACGTGAGGCGAAGGAGCGGCATGGCTGACCCCCGGGACGACGCCCTCGACGCGGCACTCAACGCGGCGATCGCCAACGGCATCCCGTTCGTGATCGCCGGGATCACCTCGCCGACGGCGACCACCTTCCTGCGCGCCGCCGGCTTCCGCTCCCCCGTGACGAGCACGCCGGCCACGGAGGACACGGTCTTCGCGCTGTACTCGGTCACGAAGCTCTTCACCACAACGGCGGCGCTGCAGTGCATCGAGGACGGTCTCCTCGATCTCGACGCACCCGCGCGCACCTACCTGCCGGAGATCGGCGACCGCGAGGTGCTGGTACGCCTCGACGACGACGGCACGATGACCACGCGGCCGCCGGCGCGCGAGATCACACCGCGGATGCTGCTGCTCCACACCGCCGGCATCGGCTATGACATGTTCGACGCGCGCTGCGCGCTCATCGCACGCTCGCGGGCGCAACGCCCGTCGGCGACCCCGCTCCGTGACACCCTGTCCACTCCCCTCATGCACGACCCCGGCGAGCGGTGGACGTACGGGATGTCGATCGACTGGCTGGGCCTGATCGTCGCCGCCGTGCGCGGACGGCGCCTCGAAGACGTGTTCCGGGAACGGATCTATGCGCGGTGCGGCATGACGTCGACGTCGTTCGATGTGTCGGAGGGCATGCGGGCTCGTCTGGCCACTCCGCACCGCCGCGGACGGGACGGCGTCATCGCCCCGACCGCCTTCTCGCCACCGGCAACGCCCGAGCTCGACATGGGCGGCCAGGGCCTCTTCTCCACCGTCCCCGACCTCCTCGCGCTGCTCCGCGTCTGGCTCGGCGACGGCTCCGCCCCTGGCGGCCAGGTGCTCCGCCCCGAGATGATCGACTGGGCGACGCGCGGCGAGCCGGGCCTGACGGTCACTCCCCTGCCGGCCGCGATCCCCGCGCTCACCCGTGAGGTCGAGTTCCTGCCCGGCATCCGGACGTCGTGGGGGTATTCGTTCCTCGTGAACGAGGAGGACGTGCCGGGCGGCCGTCGCGCCGGCTCGGTGTCGTGGGCCGGACTCGGCAACACCCACTACTGGATCGACCGGGCGTCCGGCATCGCGGGCGTCTGGGCGACGCAGCTGCTGCCGTTCTACGACCCGGCCGCCGCAGACGGGGCGGCCGCGTTCGAACGGGCTGTCTATGCGGAGCGGACCCCGCGCTAGAAGCCCTCACCACTGCGGGTGGATGTCGGCCCGCAGCAGCCGGTCGTAGACATCGACGACGGCATCCTCGAACACGGTGAGGTCGGTCTGCCCGACGAGCTCCCCGGCGACGGCGTTGTTCTGCGCCTGCGTGACGCTGCGCGCCCCCGGGATGACGCTCGTCACGCCGGGTCGGGACGCGACCCAGGCGAGTGCGGCGGCGGGCAGCGTGACGCCCATCGGCACGGCGGCGGAGAGCTCCGCGACGGCCCGCAGACCCGTCTCGTAGTCGACGCCGGAGAAGGTCTCGCCCTTGTCGAACGCCTCGCCGTGCCGGTTGTAGGAACGGTGGTCGTCGGCCGCGAAGGTCGTCGCCGCGGTGTATTTCCCGGACAGAAGTCCGGAGGCCAGCGGCACGCGCGCGAACACCGCGATGCCGGCCCGTTCGGCGGCGGGCAGCACCTCGTCGAGGGGCTTCAGCCGGAACGGGTTCAGGATGATCTGGATGTTTGTGACGTTCGGTCGCGCGATGGCGGCGAGCGCCTGCGCGCACGTCTCGACCGAGACGCCGTATGCGGCGATGGTGCCGTCGGCGACGAGCGCATCGAGGGCGTCGTACGTGGCGTCCGACTCGATGACGGCGGTGGGCGGGCAGTGCAGCTGCACGAGGTCGAGGGTGTCCGTGCGGAGGCTCCGACGCGAGCGATCGGTCCACGCGCGGAAGTTCGCCGACGTGTAGTTCTCCGGCTCCTGGGCCATGCGGCGGCCCATCTTCGTCGCGACGGTGACGCCGTGGTCGGGGCGTTCGGCGAGCACGGCGCCGATGATCGCCTCGCTGCGCCCGTCGCCGTACACATCGGCGGTGTCGATGAGGGTGACACCGGCGTCGAGCGACGCGCGGATCACCTCGCGGGCGTCGTCTTCGGAGACGTCGCCCCAATCGGCGCCGAGCTGCCAGGTGCCGAGACCGATGACGGAGACGTTGCGACCGGTACGGCCGAGGCTGCGCTGCTGCATGCTCTCAGCCTACGGCGGCCCCGAGAGCCGCCGCCCGCGCGCGCACGCAGAAGGGCCGGGGATGCTCCCCCGGCCCTTCTGGCGCCTTGACTACGCGCGCTGCGTGTCGCGCTTGGCGGGCTTCACCGCGGGCTTCACCACGGCGATCGTGCCGGTGACGGCTTCGGCCTCCGTGTGCGTCGTCTTGCGCTGGGCGCGGACCTCGTCGAACGACGTGCCGTAGTACGCGGCCTCCATGAGTGTGCGCATGTCGGCGAGCATCGGCATCCGCGGGTTGGCGGGTGCGCACTGGTCCTCGTAGGCGGCCATGGCGACCTCGTCGAGGCGACCGATGAAGCTCGCCTCGTCGACGCCCTGCTGCTGGAACGACCGCTCGATGCCGACCTTGTCGCGCAGCTCCTCCACGGCGCGGGCGTAGCTTTCGACGCCCTCCTCCGGGGTGGATGCCGGCAGGCCCAGGTGCGCGGCGATCTCCTGGAAGCGCTCCGGGGCGACGTAGCGCTCGTACTTCGGCCAGCTGGTGAGCTTCGTGGGGATGCGGCCGTTGTACCGGATGACGTGCGGCAGGTAGATCGCGTTGGTCCGGCCGTGCACGAGGTGGAACTTCGATCCCGTGACGTGGGCCATGGCGTGCACGATCCCGAGGAACGCGTTGCCGAAGGCCATGCCCGAGATCGACGCGGCGTTGTGCATCTTCTCGCGGGCCCGGATGTCGGCGGCATCCGTGCTGTTCGGCTTCGCCTTCGCGCTGCGCTCGATGTTCTCGAAGATCAGCTTGATGGCGTGCAGGCACAGGCCGTCGGTGTAGTCGTTCGCGTAGACCGACACGTACGCCTCGGTGGCGTGCGTGAGGGCGTCGAAGCCGGCGTCGGCGACGAGGAACCCGGGCAACGCCGAGGTGAGCACGGGGTCGATGATCGCGACCGACGGGGTCAGGGCGTAGTCCGCGAGCGGGTACTTCATGCCCGTCACGTCGTCGGTGATCACCGCGAACGGCGTCATCTCGGAGCCCGTGCCGGACGTGGTCGGGATGCAGACGAGCTTGGCGAGCTTGCCGAGCTCGGGGAACTTGAACGCGCGCTTGCGCACGTCGAAGAACTTCTCCCGCATGTCGGAGAACTGCGTCTCCGGGTTCTCGTACAGCAGCCACATGACCTTCGCGGCATCCATCGGCGACCCGCCGCCGAGGGCGACGATCGTGTCGGGCTGGAAGGAGCGCATCTCGGCGGCGCCGGCCTGGACGCTCGAGACGGTCGGCTCGGGGAGCACCGTGTCGATGATCTGCAGGTGCACGCGGCCGGGGCGGCGGTTGAGCACGTCGATGATCTTGTCGACGTAGCCGAGGTTGGTCATCGTGGCATCCGTCACGATCGTGACGCGCTCGACGCCCTTCATGTCGATCAGGTAGCGGATGGCGTTCGGCTCGAAGTACGTCTTCGCCGGCACCTTGAACCACTGCAGGTTGTTGTTGCGCCGTCCGACGCGCTTGACGTTCAAGAGGTTCACCGCCGAGACGTTGTTGGAGACCGAGTTGTGGCCGTACGAGCCGCAGCCGAGCGTGAGCGAGGGCATGAACGCGTTGTAGATGTCGCCGATGCCGCCGAGCGCCGAGGGGCTGTTCTCGATGATGCGGACGGCCTTGACGACCGCCGCGAACTTCGCGATGACCGCCTGGTCGTTGGAGTGGATGGCGCCGGAGTGTCCGAGACCGTCGAAGTCGACCATCTGCTTGGACAGCTCGATGCCCTCATCGGGCGTCGCGGCGCGGAGCACGGCGAGGACGGGGGCGAGCTTCTCGCGCGTCAGCGGCTCGTGTGGGCCGACGCCGGAGACGTCGGCGAGGAGGATCGAGGTGTCCTCCGGGACGGTGAAGCCGGCCTGCTCGGCGATCCAGACGGGCGACTGTCCGACGACCTTCGCGTTGAGCTTGGCCTCGGCGCAGTTCGCGCTGTCGGCGCTGACACCGAAGATGAACTCCTCCAGCATCCGCTTCTCGTCGGCGGTCACGCGGTAGGCGTGCAGCCGGGCGAACTCGGCGAGGGCCTCCTCCGCGATCGGCTCGTCGAGGATGACGGCCTGCTCCGAGGCGCACACCATGCCCATGTCGAAGGACTTCGACAGCACGATGTCGTTGACGGCGCGGCCGACCTTGGCGGTGCGCTCGATGAAGGCGGGGACATTGCCCGCGCCGACGCCGAGGGCGGGCTTGCCGCAGGAGTACGCGGCCCGGACCATCGCGTTGCCGCCGGTGGCGAGGATGAGCGCGACGTCGGGGTGGTTCATCAGCTCGCCGGAGGCCTCCATGGAGGGCTCCTCGATCCACTGCACGCAGTACTTCGGGGCGCCGGCGGCGATGGCCGCATCCCGCACGATGCGGGCGGCCTCGGCCGAGCACTTCTGTGCGGACGGGTGGAAGCCGAAGACGATCGGGTTGCGGGTCTTCAGCGCGATGAGCGCCTTGAAGATCGCCGTCGACGTGGGGTTCGTGACGGGGGTCAGTGCGCAGATGACGCCGACCGGGTCGGCGATCTCGGTGATGCCCGTGATGTCGTCGTGCGAGATGACGCCGACGGTGCGCTGCTTGATGATCGAGTGCGTGACGTGCTCGCACGCGAACATGTTCTTCACGGCCTTGTCTTCGAACAGACCGCGGCCGGTCTCTTCGACCGCCATGACGGCGAGGTCGCCGTGGTGGTGGAGCGCGGCCACGGACGCCTTGCGGACGATGTGGTCGACCTGCTCCTGCGTGAACGATGCGTACTCCGCGAGGGCCTGCTGACCCTGTTCGACCAGAGCATTGATCGAGGTGGACATGATTCCTCTTCTCCTCCCGGCACGGGTGCCTTCACCCGCACCGTTGCTTGCCGGGGGTTCGAGATCCAGCCTCAGACCCTCTCGTGCCTCCAGTATGCACCTTGTGGTCTGACCACACAAGTGGGTGCGCGAAAACGCGCCCGTGCGGGGCAGCGGGGGCGGGAGGGGCAGGAAGCGCCGGGATGCCGTCAGCCGAGGGTGCGGGAGAACGCGGCGCGCGCGTCGCGGAAGACGTCGACGGGTTCGCCGGCACGCTCGGCGAGCGCCTCCGCTCCCCAGCGGTCCCAGGTCACGCGCCAGAGCGCGGCGACGACCGCGCCCACGACCTGCGCATCGAGGCCATCGACGTCCGGCCGCGCCTCCCCGATCCGGGCGCGGACGGCGGCCGAGATCTCGGCATCCTGCGCGCCGACGTACGTCTCCAGCTCGGGCTCACGCGCGAGCAGCTGCGCGATGCGCCGGTGCTCGTGCCGGTCGGGGTCGCCGGCATCCTGGATCGCGGAGTCGAGCGCGTCGGCGAAGGCGGACAGCACCGCACCGAGGTCGGACGCGTCCGCATCGAGCGCGACCGCGCCGAGCGAAGCGAGCAGCCGCCCTTGGACGGGGAACGCCGCCCCCTCCTTCACCGGGAAATAGCGGAAGAACGTCCGAGAGGAGATGCCCGCGCGCTGCGCGATCTGCTGCACCGTCGTCTCGCGCAGGCCCTGCGCCTCGAAGAGGTCGAGCGCCGCGCGGTGGATCTGCGACGTCGTCTCCAGGCGGCGCCGGGCGAGCAGGTCGAGGTCGGCATCCATGCTCATGCTCCGTTTCTAGCATCCGATTCCTGCATCCACCCCCGAGACGGTGATGGCACTTTGTGTCATTCTGTCACACTGTGCCATAATGGATTGTTTGGCCGAACGGCCGTCGACGAATCGGAGCATGCCGCATGACCCCTCCCCACGAAGGACCCACCGCAGAGCTGGAAGAAGAGCTCGCCCTCGCCGCCAAGGCCGACGAACCCGAGCGGGTCGAGAAGCGACGCATCGCGAAGGTGATCGGCGTGCTGGCACTGTCGGCGTTCGTCATGATCCTCAACGAGACCGTGCTCGGCGTCGCGCTGCCGGTCATCATGGACGATTTCGCCATCGCCGCCTCGAGCGCGCAGTGGCTCACCACGGGCTTCCTGCTGACGATGGCCATCGTGATCCCGACCACGGGGTTCCTCATCCAGCGCTTCACGACGCGTTCGCTGTTCGTCGTGGCCGTCGGGATGTTCCTCGTCGGCACTCTGGTCGGCGCTCTCGCGCCCACCTTCATCGTCCTGCTCGTCGCCCGCATCGTGCAGGCCGCGGGCACGGCGATCATCATGCCGCTCCTCATGACCACGACGCTCACGTCCGTGGCGCCGCGCTACCGCGGCACGGTGATGGGGCTCAACTCCGTCGTGATCTCGGTCGCCCCCGCGATCGGCCCGACCCTCTCGGGCATCGTCATCCACAGCTTCGGCTGGCGCGCCGTCTTCGGCTTCATGCTGCCGGTCATCGCCATCCTCTTCCTCGTCGGCGTCGTCGCCATCCGCACCAACCACGAGACCCGGCGCCCGTCCTTCGACGTCGCCTCCGTGATCCTGTCGGCGTTTGCATTCGGCGGCATCGTCTACGGACTGGCCTCGATCGAGTCGCTGATCACGCACGGAGCGTGGCAGCCGATCGTCGCCTTCGTCGTCGGCATCGCCGCGCTCCTCGTCTTCGTCGTGCGTCAGGTGTCGCTGCAGCGCACCCGCGACGCGGCCCTGCTCGACCTGCGCCCGTTCACCGTGCGGAACTTCCGCCTCAGCGTCTTCATCGTCATGATCGCCTTCGGCACGATGCTCGGCACCGTCACGGTGCTGCCGATCTACCTGCAGAAGGGTCTCGGCATCAGCGCGCTGGCCACGGGCCTCGTGCTGCTGCCCGGTGGCGTCATCCAGGGCGTGCTCTCCCCCGTCATCGGGCGCGTGTACGACAAGATCGGCCCACTGCCGCTCGTCATCCCCGGTGCGGTGCTCCTGGCCGCCGGCCAGTGGGCGCTGACGACGCTCGGGGATGCCACGCCGCTCGGCGTCGTCATCGCGATGCACCTCGTGTTCTGCGCCGGCATGGCGCTCATCATGACGCCGCTCATGACGCTCTCGCTGAGCGCGCTGAACCCGCGCCTGTATGCGCACGGCAGCGCGATCATGAACACGCTGCAGCAGCTCGCTGGCGCCGCGGGCACCGCCGCGCTCGTCGCCGCCCTGACGATCGGCGCCGCGGCAGCGGCCGGCGACGAGGTCGCGACGGGGATCGCCGAGGTCGTGGGCACGCAGCACGCGTTCGTCGTCGGGGCGATCATCGCCTCGGTCGCCGTCGTGGCCGCGCTCTTCGTGCGCCGGACGCCGGTTCAGCACCGCTGAGCCTCGGGGTTGTCGCGCCGCGGTCGGACTTCGGTCCGGCCGCGGCGTTCTGCGTTGCGGGCGGGGGTTTGGGGTCAGTCGAGGTCGCCTCGGGGGCCCTGTTGCGGCGCGAACTGACACCAATGCGCCGGGCGCCAGGGAGCGCGCGGGATTGGGGTCAGTCGAGGTCGCCTCGGGGGCCCTGTTGCGGCGCGAACTGACACCGATGTGCGGGGCAGCCAGGGAGCCCGGGGTTTGGGGTCGCTCGAGGTCGCCTCGGGGACCCTGTTGCGGCGCGAACTGACCCCAATTCGCGGTGCAGCCAGGGAGCCGGCGGGACTGGGGTCACTCGAGGTCGCCTCGATGAGCCCCAGGCGGCGCGAACTGACACCAATGCGCCAGGCAGCCCAGGGTGAGCAGTGCGCCACACCACCCCTGCCAGCCCGGGTCAGCGCGGAGCGCGGCGGCGCAGCGCGGCCGAGGCCACGGCCACGGCCGTACCGATCGCGACCCCGATGAGCGTGTCGAGGGCGCGATCCGCGAGGAGCGTCCCCGGATCGGCGGGGGCCACGAGCTGGATCATGAGCAGCGCGAGCGGGGTCACGAAGAGCATCGCGATGCCGTAATTGCGGCCCACGTAGAGCTCGGCGCCCACCTGGCACAGGACGGCCACGCCGATGGTCGCGAGCGGCGGCAGGTCGAGAGCGAGAAGCCCGGCCGCGATGAGCACGCCGAGCAGGGTGCCGGCGAGGCGCTGCAGCCCGCGGATGACCCGCGCCGTGAGCCGCGCGCCGCCGAGCGCGGCGACCGCGCCCACCATGGCCCAGTACCAGTGATCGCCGATCAGGGCGAGACCCGCCAGACCGGCCAGCACGGCGCCGATCCCGACGGTCACGGCCTGCGCGACGGCATCCCGGGACGACGGCGTCCGCCGCCGCTCGACGGGACCCAGCCGTCCTCGGCGGCGCGAATACGCGATCGAGGCGGTGAGAGCGATGCTGAAGGCGGCCGACGCTCCGCCGACGACGAGCACGTCGAGGAAGGAGCGCGGATCGGCCGGCAGGCTTGCGCAGGCGCCGGTGGCGAAGACCGCGAAGAGAGCACCGGGCGGATGCCATCGCCACGCCGCCGCGAGGAGCGTCACGACCGTCGCGATGAACGCGACGACCAAGACGCGGATCCCGGTCGACGCCTCGAGCACGGCCGCTGCCGTGCCGATGAGCATGACGAGGATGAGCATCCCGCCGGCGGCGGCCTGCATCCGGATGCGGTCGGCGTATCCGTCGTGCCGGCCGTAGAGCGAGGCGAACGCGCCGAAGCTCGCGTAGATGCTGAGGTCGAGGCGTCCGATCGCCCAGAGGACCAGCAGCGGCACGGCCAGCGAGATCGCAGCCCGCGCGGCGACGCGGTGGTCGCCGCGGTGCGGCGCCAGGGCGACGAACCCCGACCAGAACCCGCGCGCCGCACCCATCCCTCGATCGTAGGTGCGGCACCAGTGCCTCCCGGGCCGCGTGCGCCGCGGATCGGTGTCAGTGGACGTCGCCTCGGCCGCCGCGGCGCGGCGCGAAGTGACACCGATTCCCGCGCGTTCGACGCGGCGCGAATACGCGCTCGACGCGGCGAATACGCGCTCGAGGTCGCCACGAGGGGCAAGGGGTCGGGTGGGGTCGCCTCGATGCCTCCGAGGCGACCACAACCGACCCCAAAGCACCGAGCGTCAGCTGCTGCGGCGCATCGACCGGATGCCGACGGTCAGGCCGACGGCGGCGAGCGCGAGCGCCGCGACCCAGCCCCACAGCACGACGGGGCTGCCGATGTCACCGGCGAACAGGACGCGCTCGGCCTGCACGACCCAGTTGATCGGGTTGACGGTCGCGACCGCCCGCATCCACGCCGGACCGGCGTCGAGCGGCAGCAGCATCCCGGAGAGGATCAGCAGCGGGAAGATCAGCGTCTGCTGCACGCCCCAGAACAGCCACTCGCGGTCCTTCGTGGCCAGCGCGAGCGAGTACGAGAGCGAGCCGAGCCCGACGCCGAACACGGCGAGGAGCAGCAGGCCGATCACGAGGCCGCCGACCTGGATCGTGAAGCCGAACGGCCACGCGATGAGGACGATGATGAGGCCCTGCACCATGATCGGCGCGACCTCCTTGAGCGCCCGCCCGACCAGGAGCGACGAGCGTGCCAGCGGCGCGACGAGGGTCCGCTCGTGCGAGCCGGTCATCATCTCGTACTGCAGGTTGGACCCCACGGCTCCGGTGCCGAACAGCACGATCATGACGAGGACGCCGGGGACGAACCACTGCAGCGTCTCCCCCGCCGGCGCGCCGGACTGGCCGATGAGCAGGGGTGCGAAGAGCCCGAGGAAGACGAGGGGCTGGAGCAGGCTGAAGATCAGCGTGAAGGGGTCGCGCACGACGGCCTTGAGCTCGCGTGTCAGGACGTTCCACGTGTCGCGGGCGGCGTTCTCCCGCACCGGGGTCGAGGTTGTCGTGGTCATCGGATCGCTCCTGTCTGGTGTGCCGACGCGGCCGGCTCGTCGGATGCCGTGGATGCCGCGGCATCCGTCTCTTCCTCGCCCGGCGCCCCTTCGCCGGCCTCGCGCAGGGTGCGACCGGTGAGCGCGAGGAAGACATCGTCGAGGGTGGGCGGGACACCGGTGGCCCGCTCGACGCGGAGCCCCTCGGCATCCAGGGCCCGCACCGCGGCGGGCAGCAGCCGGTCGCCGTCGGGGGCGGTCAGCGTCACGGAGGCGCCCTCCCGTGCGACGTCCCGTTGGGCGAGGCGTCGCACGATGTCGACGGCCCGCTCGGCGTCACCGTCGGAGCCGAAGCCGAGGGTCACGACGTCGCCCGCGAGCTCCGCCTTCAACCGCGTCGCGGTGTCATCGGCGATGACGCGACCGCGGTCCATCACCATGACGCGCTCGGCGTACCGATCGGCTTCCTCGAGGTAGTGCGTCGTGAGGAACACCGTCGTGCCGTGCTCGGCGCGCAGGCGCAGGATGTGCTCCCACAGGTTCGCCCGGCTCTGCGGGTCGAGGCCCGTCGACGGTTCGTCGAGGAACAGCAGCGGGGGCGCGTGCATGAGCCCGAGGGCGATGTCGAGGCGTCGCTTCTGCCCGCCCGAGAGCTGCTGCACCGTGCGCGTCGCGAACGAGGCGAGGTCGAGCGATGCGATGAGCTCGTCCGCACGGGTGCGGGCGTCGGGGGCCGGCATCCCGTAGAACGCGCCCTGGCTGAGCAGCTCGTCGCGGACGCGCTGCGAGAAGCTGCCGCTCGTGAGCTGCCCGACGTACCCGATGCGCGCTCGCACGGCGGCGGGACTGCGGAGGATGTCGTGACCCACGACGCGCGCCGTGCCGGCCGTCGGCGGGAGGAGGGTCGTCAGCATCCGGAGGCTCGTCGACTTGCCGGCGCCGTTGGGCCCCAGGAAGGCGACGAGTTCACCGCGCGTGACGGTGAACGTCAGGTCGGTGACGGCCTCGACGGTCTTCTTCTTGACGGTGAAGCGCTTGGTGAGTCCCTGCGCCTCGATGATCGGTTGGTTCGTCATGCCGCGAGCGTAGGATCGGATGCGGACAGATCCTGTCCTGATCGCCGAGGAAGATAGTCCCATGTCCTACACCACGTCGCGTGCCCTCTCGCTGCTGAACCTCCTGCAGACGCACCGGCACTGGCCCGGTTCCGATCTCGCCGACCGGCTGGGTGTCACCGAGCGGACCGTACGACGCGACGTCGAGCGGCTGCGCGAGCTCGGGTATCGCATCGAATCCTCCCCCGGTGCCGCCGGTGGCTACCGGCTGGAGGCCGGCAGTGCGCTGCCGCCGCTGCTCCTCACCGACGACGAGGCCGTCGCGATGGCGATCGGGCTGCGGGTCGCGGCAGCCCAGCGACTGGTGTCGGGGCCGGAGACGACGCTCACCGCGCTCGCGAAGCTCGAGCAGGTCCTGCCCGCGCCGCTGCGCCGACGGGTGACCGCACTGGCCGAGGCCGTGCAACCGGCGGGCCTGAACGCCGGCGCGGCGGTCTCCGGCGAGGTGCTCGGCGAGCTGGCGCTGGCGTGCCGCGACCACGAGCGGGTGCGCTTCACCTACACGTCGACCGCCGGCGAGGTGACGCGCCGCCGCGTCGAGCCGCACGCCCTCGCTCCCGCCGATCGGCACTGGTACCTGCTGTGCTGGGATCTCGACAAGGCGGATTGGCGGACCTTCCGGGTGGACCGGCTAGCGGATGTCGAGCACACGCGGGTGCTGTTCGCACCGAAGCCGCTGACCGCCGAAGAGATCGAGGAGTTCGTGCTGGTCGCACGGAGCTGGGTGCGGCAGGCCGTCGAGGCGGATGCCGTGATGGAGCTGCCGATCGACGACATGCGCGCGTACTTCGGTCAATGGGGGCAGGGCGCCGAGCCGGAGGACGAGTCGCACACGCGCTGGCCGGTCGGCGGTGCGGACTTCCGCGAGACGATGTACGGCCTCACCTGGATTCCCGCGGGGGTCGAGTACACGCTCGACCTCGCGGAGCCGGCACGCGGCGAGTTGCGCGAGGCGATCGAGCGGATGCTGCGGGCGATCGACGCTCCTCCCCCGATGCCGCGCGAGCGGTGACGCGCCTACGCTGGATCCAGTATGCGAGGAGGAGCCATGGCGACGGTCGACGAGGTCCGGACGGAACTGGCGGCGCTGGAGGACCCGCGCATGCGCGAGGTGAACGAGCGGCACGGCGATGACCACGGCGTGAATCTCACGAAGCTCCGGGCGGTTGCGAAGAAGCTCGGCACCGATCCCGACTTCTCCCGCGAGCTGTGGGCGACCGGCGAGACGCCGCTGCGCCTCGTCGCGCTGCTGATCGCCAAGCCGCGTCACTTCACGGCCGACGAGCTGGATGCCATGCTGCGCGAGGCGCGCGTACCCAAGGTCGTGGACTGGCTCGTCAACTACACCGTCAAGCCCGGCCCGCATGCCGAGGAACTGCGGCGCCGGTGGATCGACGATGAGGATGCCACCGTGTCCGGCGCCGGCTGGGCGCTGACGGCGCACACGGTGACGAAGAAGCCCGAGCTGCTCGACCTGCCGGCGGTGCTCGACACCATCGAGGCGGAGATGAAGGACGCGCCCGACCGCCGGCAGTGGGAGATGAACACGACGCTCGCGATGATCGGCATCCATCACCCGGGCCTCCGGCCGCGCGCGCTCGATATCGGCGAGCGGCTCGAGGTGCTCAAGGACTACCCGACCCCGCCGAACTGCACGTCGCCGTTCGCGCCGGCGTGGATCGGCGAGATGGTCGGCCGGCAGGGGCGTTAGCGGGGTCGCGGACCTCCCCCGCCGGCTCGGGGCGGGTACGCCTGCGAAGCACACTGCAGGACCGGGCGTGACTGCTGGGGCAGGTGTGGCTCAGCGGGCCCACTGGTAACGGCCGATCCTGCGCATCGCGCCGCGCAGCCGGCGATGATGGGGCGTGAGCGGTGACGACGCGCCCGGTCACTCCTCCTGCGGGGAATCCTCCGCGTCGAGAACCGGCGGGGCGGCGGCGATGTGCGAGATCGAACGCCAGACCAGCACGAGCGTGATGGCCGATCCCGCGAACGCGAACCACCACGGCGCTGTGAGGCCCCACGCCTGCGCGATGAGCCCGCCGAGGAACTGCCCGATGACGAGGCCGCCGAACACCCCGACCATGTTGACGGAGGCGATGCGGCCCTGCAGCGGGAGGGGTACCAGGCGCTGTCGCACGGTGGTCGAGATCGTGCCCCACACGAACGCGTAGGCGCCGAAGCCGAACATGATGATGAACGCGACGACGCCGGAGGTCGTGAGTGCGAAGGAGAGGTGCATGAGCACCTCGAGCGAAAGGCAGACGCGCATGAGCGTCGCGAATGACACGTGCCGCTCGAGCCAGCCGAAGCATCCCGTGCCGATGAGCCCGCCCAGCGCCGACGCCGTCGTCAGCGCCCCGAACCCGACGGCGCCCATGCCCAGGTGCTCCGTCGCGTAGAGCACGAGGATGCCCCACGGGGCCGCCCACGTCACGTTGAACACGAGGATGATGACGACGAGCGTCCGAACGGGCGCGTTGCCGCGCAGCCAGCGCAGACCCTCCCGGATGCGGTGGCTCGTCCCCGCGGGAGTGGCGTCGGTATCGGCATCCGGATCGGGGATCTGCGTCCGTGCGATCCGGGAGATGAGGATGACGGCGAGGCTCACGCACAGGATCTGGACCAGGAACGGCCAGAACGACCCGAGCGCGAAGAGGAAGGCGCCGAGCGGCGGGCCGGCGAGCTGATTGCCGACGAGGAACCCGGCCTGCAGTCGCGCGTTGCCGATCCCGAGGTCGGCGGGGCGCACCATCATCGGCAGCAGCGTGCTTCCGGCGGTGTCGGCGAACACCTCGGCGGTGCCGTAGAGGAACGACGTGACGAGCACGATCCACACCGTGACCTGGCCCGTCGCGAGGAAGACGACGAGGCCGAGCACGATGACGGCCCGCGACGCGTTGGCCACCATGACGAGCCTGCGCCGGTCATGGTGATCGGCGATGGACCCGGCGAGCAGCCCGAACAGGAGCCACGGCAGGAACTGCATCATCGCGCCGGCCGCGACCAGCAGCGGCGACGAGGTGAGCGAGGCGATGAGCAGCGGAGCGGCGGAGAGGGCGATGCCGTCGCCGATGTTGCTGGTCCAGGAGGACGCGAGGAGCCAGCGGAAGTCGACGCCGAGCCGGCGGGGTGCTATCAGCTCGCCGAGCGAGCGCCGCGACATGCGCCTCTGTTCGCCGTCCTCGCCCTCCGCCGCCCCCGCTCCGCTACTCGGCATCGGCCGGCGTCGTGGCGAAGGCGGGGTGGGGCTCAAGACACATGGATTAGAGGGTACCCCGCGGCTCCGACGCGCCGCGGGCGCTGTCCGCGGACAGGCGTCGGAATGTCGCGGGTCTCACCGGGGCCGGATGAACTTCAGGCCGAGAAGCACCGCGATCACCTGCATGGTGAGGCGCGCGGCCGCTGAGGCAGGGGCCACGGGCCTGCGGTGCCGCTGATCAGGTCTTCTTGTTCGTGGCGTTTCGCCGGATGAGTCCGAAGAGGATGGTGCCGACGAACAGGACGATCCCGATGAGCCCGAGCCAGAACAGCCCCTCGAAGACGAAGCCGACGATCGACAGCACGACCCACACCACGAGCAGGATGATGAGAACTGTCCACATGTCGCTCACGGTACGCGCGATGTCGCGGACAGGATAGGGCTCCGCCGCGTCGCCGCCCGGACGGGCGTGCGCAGCGGGATGCGGATCAGAAGGGGGCGTCTTCCGCGCCCGGAGGGACGTGCTCGGCGAGCGAGAAGGCGACGGCCGGTGTCGGTGCGTCTTCGCGGTAGATCGTGCCGAGGGGTGACGTCCATTCGAGGACCCCACCCCCCAATTGTCGGACCCGCCAGGCGGTGAACTGCTTCATCGAGTGATGCCGCTGGCACAGGCACCCCAGATTCCGCGTCTCGGTCTTCCCGCCCTTCGCTGCGTCGTGCGTGTGGTCGATCTCGCAGCGGATGGCCGCCAGCCGGCATCCGGGGAAACGGCAATGCTGGTCACGCGCCTGCAGGTATCGCCTCATCGGCATCGGGACGCGGTAGCTGTCCACGGCGAGCACCGTTCCCCTCACGGGGTCGGTCACGAGCCGCTCCCAGGTGGGGGCGTCACCGGCGAGCCGCCGTGCGGTGCCCGCATCGATCGGGGACCGGCCGACGAGGTCGCACGGCTCATCCGCCCCGCCGATCGCGACCGCGGGGACCACGACCTGCACCCGAGCGCGGATCGCACCCAGCGGACCCGCGGTCGTGTCGTACGTGTCGTCGAGCGCCGGAGTCCCCGCGAGGAGCAGGTCGGCGAAGACGTCGGCGCGCACCTGGTCGGTGGTCCGTGCGTCGGTGCTGATGACCTCGCGTCGGTCGTCTGCCGACGGCACGGCATCCTGGCCATCGGCGGGCGCCTCCGCGCCGGCACGCTCGTCGCGCGTGTCGATGATCGCCCGCGCCTGCCGCGTGAGCCGGTCGTGGATGCCTTCGGCGATCACGGTGGGGAGGGTCGCGATCAGATCCGACATGCCGTTCTGACCGGGCATCAGCCGCACGCAGCGCTGGGCGGCAGCCGCTTCGTGCCGCTCGCTGAACGACCGCGGATGCATGCGCTGCGCGAGGATCTCCAGCTCCGCCCGCACGCGGTTCGGCGTGTCCTTCCGGCAGCGTTCGATCGCGACGGCTTCGAACGCCGGTCGCACCTCAGCGGGGAGGACCACCCCGGCATCCACGATGACCATCACATGTGCACGCGTGATCGCTCCCTGCTCCCACGCACCGAGCGCGGCCGGGTAGTCCTCGACGATCGTGCGCGCCTCATCGATCCGGCGCTGCACCGTGCGGTCGGTGACGCGCATCGCGCCGCCCAATTCCGCCGCGATGGAGCGGACCGCCATCTCATGCGCCTGCACCACGGCGGGCGCCCCGGCGGCCTGCTTCTCGGCCAGGCGACCGGCGCGGGCGAGCAGGCGCAGCTGCGCGATCTGGACCAGGGACAGCCGGCGCTCGACGCCTGCGACCTCGTAGACGAGGTCGGTGAGCGCAGCGAGATCTGCGTCCGATCCGAGGGCCTCCGCCGTGCTGGTCATGCCTCCATTGTGGCGAGGGCCTCCGACATTGCGGCTGCTCCGGCGCGACTCCCCACGGGCGCCGAGGAGCACCCGCATCCCCCATCGCTCAGCTCGGCGAGGCCACCTCGTCGGCGACCTCGATGAGGTCGCGCGCCCACTTCGCACCGAGCTCCCGCGTGTACCGGGCGATCGGGACGGCGATGCTGATCGCGGCGCGGTGCCCGCCGGGCCGACCCACCGAGATCGCCATGGCGGCGAGGCCCAGCTCGCTCTCCTCGAAGTTCCAGGCGATGCGACTCTCCCGCACGTCGGCGAGCTGGTCGAACAGCGAGTCGAGGTCGACGTCGAGGTGCTGCCCGCGCGGCCCCGCCATCGCGAGTGCGTACCGGGCCCGTACCTCCTCGTCGGTCAGGTCGGCCAGGAGGGCCTTTCCTCCCGACGTCATGTGCGCGGGCAGCCACACCCCGACCCGCAGGCCGAAACGGAGGAACTGCGAGGTCGCCTCGATCCCGTCCAGATGCTGGATGCGGGTGCCCACGAGCGTCGAGATGTGCACGGTCTCCCCCGTGCGCACGAACAGCGCACGCCGGACTCGCCGCCTTCATCGCGTCACGTGACTCGTCGTTCACCACGGGCTTCGTCTTCGACGCCTCCGGTGGACGCGCCGACTACTGAGCCCGAACCCGAGGAGCAACCCCATGGCCCAGATCATCCGCAGCGCCGTCGTCACGGGAGGTGCCGGCGGCATCGGCAGCGTCCTGTCCGACCGCCTGGCACGCGCCGGCTACCGCGTCGTCGTCGCCGGCGCCTCCGCCGAGGCCGCCGACCGCGTCGTCGCGGCGCTCCCCGGCGACGGCCATGTCGCCGTCGCCGGCGACCTCACCCTCCCTGAGACGAACCGCGCCGCCATCGCGGCGGCGCGGAACGAAGGCCTGTTCAGCGTGCTCATCAACGGCGTGGGCATCTCGCCGAAGGAGCAGGGACGCAAGCGCCCCTTCTACGACGTCTCGCCCGAGGAGTGGGACCTCGTGATGGCGGTCAACGTCAAGGCACCGGGAGCGCGAACCGCCGGTCAGAGGCTCGCGAGGATGTCCTCCATGGTGGCGATCTCCGCGGTCTGCGACACGATGATCCGCTCCGCGAGGGCCACCACGTCGCGGTTGCGCCCGTCGTCGACCTCGTCCTCCGCCATCTCGATGCCGCCCCGGTGGTGATCGATCATCTCCTCGAGGAACAACCGGGATGCTTCGACCCCGGTCGCGTCCTCGAGGGCTCGCATGTCCGTGTCCGACATCATGCCTCCGTGGCCCATGTCGCCCATGTCGCCCATGTCGCCCATGTCGCCCATCGGCAGATCCCACTCGTCGAGCCAGGACTCCATCAGCTCGATCTCGGCGCTCTGGTCTGTTTTGATCTGATCGGCGAGGCGGACGACACGGGGGTCGATCCCGTCCGCCGCGGTGACGAGATCGGCCATCTCCACGGCTTGCTCGTGGTGCGGGATCATCATCATCGTGAACCGCAGGTCCGCGGTGTTCACGTCCTCGGCGACCGACCTGGACGACGGTCCCATCCCCGGCATGTCGTCTGATCCGCGGCCCCCGGTGATGTACGTGCACCCGGCGAGGGTGAGGACAGCGGTCAGGGTGATCGCGGCGATCGTCGCAGCGCGGCGCTTCATCCGGTGCCTCCTCGGTCATGCCCCGTGACGGTGTCCGGGCTCAGGTCCAGGCGGCGCAGCAGCTGCGCGTTGAGCGCGACGACGACGGTGGACAGCGACATCAGGAGCGCACCGATCGACATCGGCAGGACGAAGCCGATCGGGGCGAGCACACCGGCCGCCAGCGGGACCGAGATCAGGTTGTAGCCGGCCGCCCACCAGAGGTTCTGCTTCATCTTCCGGTAGCTCGCACGCGACAGCTCGATCACCGACACGACGGAGCGGGGATCGTCGCTCGCGAGGATCACGCCGGCGGATGCGATGGCGACGTCGGTGCCGGCGCCGATCGCGATGCCGACGTCGGCCTGAGCGAGCGCGGGGGCATCGTTCACGCCGTCGCCGACCATCGCGACCTTGCGGCCCTCGCCCTGCAGCTCTTTCACGGTGGATGCCTTGTGCTCCGGCCGGACACCGGCGAAGTACCGGTCGATCCCCACGTCATGGGCGACGGCGGCGGCGACGGCTTCGGCATCCCCGGTGATCATGACCACCTGCACGCCGCGCTCCTGCAGCGCGCGGACGGCGGCGCGGGACTCGGGGCGGATCTCGTCGGCCAGTCGCAGCGCGCCGGCCACCGCCCCGTCCCGCAGAATGTGCAGGATGATGGCCCCCTCCTCCCGCCATGTGTCGGCGATGGGCAGCTCGGCGACGCCCTCCTGCTCGAGCAGGTACGGGCCTCCGACCTGCACTGTCCGCCCGGCGGCACGCGCCCGGACGCCCACCGCCGGCGACGATGCGAAGTCCGTCGCGGCGGGCACGGCGAGCCGCTTCTCCTTCGCGGCGTTCACGATCGCGCGGGCGAGGGGATGCTCCGAATCGGCCTCGGCCGCCGCGGCGAGCGCCAGCAGCGCATCGGCTCCGATCGCCTCGCCGGCGGGCTCGACGGCCGTGACGGCGGGGGCGCCTCGCGTGAGCGTCCCGGTCTTGTCGAACAGGATGGTGTCGACCGTGCGCATGCTCTCCAGCGCGAGCCGGTCCTTCACCAGCACGCCGCCGCGCGCGGCGCGCTCGGTCGCGATGGACACGACGAGCGGGATCGCCAAGCCCAGCGCGTGCGGGCAGGCGATGACCAGGACCGTGATGGTGCGGACCACCGCGTCTTCCGGCATCCCCACGATCGTCCACACCACGGCGGTGATCACGGCGGAACCGAGCGCGAACCAGAACAGCCAGGCCGCGGCGCGGTCGGCGATGCGCTGCGCCCGTGAGGAGGAGTTCTGCGCGTCGGTGACGAGCTTCTGGATTCCGGCGAGCGCGGTGTCGTCGCCGACCGCGGTGATCTCCACACGGACGCCGGAATCGGTGGCGACCGTGCCGGCCACGACCTGGTCGCCGTCGCTGCGCCGCACCGGGCGGGATTCACCGGTGATCATCGATTCGTCCATGCTCGCCGAACCCTGGACGATCCGGCCATCCGCGGGGACTCTCCCGCCCGGACGCACGACGACGAGGTCGCCGACCCGCAACTCCGCCGGCGCGACCGTGACGGTCGCATCCCCCTCCACTCGTTCGGCTTCGTCCGGCAGCAGGGCGGCGAGCGAATCCAGCGCGGACGTGGTCTGGGCGAGCGAGCGCATTTCGATCCAGTGGCCGAGCAGCATGATGACGATGAGCAGCGCCAGCTCCCACCAGAAGTCGAGCCCGTGGTCGACGAGACCGAGACTCGCGCCCCACGAGGCGAGGAACGCGACGGTGATCGCCATGCCGATCAGCAGCATCATGCCGGGCGTGCGGGCCTTGAGCTCGGCGACGGCGCCCGTGAGGAACGGCGCGCCGCCCCAGACGTACATCACCGTTCCCAGCACGGGTGAGATCCACCCGACCCATGCCGCATCCGGCAGCGGGTAGCCGAGGACCATGGCGAACATCGTCGAGAAACCCACGACCGGGACGGCGAGGATGAGCATGATCCAGAACAGACGCCGGAACGTCGCGACGTGGTCGCCGTGACCGGCGTGATCGGCGTGGTCGTGCGCGGCGTGGTCGGCCGCCGGGGCGTGTCCCATCGCCGCGTGGTCGTGCTCGGCGGTCCCCGCGTGCCCGTGACTCGGCACGTGATCGTGGCGATCGTCCTGGCTCATCGAGCCTCCTTCGCGACGTGCAGGTGGTGCCCTTCGCACGATACCCCCCTGGGGTATTCGCACAACCCCCTGACCACGCCGGCTCTCAGCCGAACAGGCCCACGTATCCCTCCATCAGCGACTGCTGTGCCGCCCGAGAGCCGACCAGTCTTTCGAGACGAGCAGATGCGAGCCGGTCGCGGCGCACGGGGTCGGCATCCGGCATGACGTGCAGCAGGTCGGTCATCTCGATCGAGAAGTCGATGCGCTGCCACGCGCGTTGCAGCGCGACCCGAGAGTAGCCGCTGAGCAGGTCTTCGTCACCGTGCGAGTAGTACCGTGCGAACGCCTCGCCGAGCGACTTGGCGTCTGCCGCCGCGAGGTTCAGGCCCTTCGCGCCCGTGGGGGGAACGACATGGGCGGAGTCGCCGAGCAGGAACGCGCGGCCCTGCCGCATCGGCTCCGCGGCGAAGTACCGCAGCGGCGCCACCGCCTTCTGCAGGATCTCGCCGCGGTTGAGCTGCCACGGCTCATCCGTGGCGACGCGCGCCTCCAGCTCGTCCCAGATCCGCTCGTCGGGCCACTCGTCGAGCGAATCGGACACGTCGACCTGTACGTAGTGCCGGCTCAGCTGGGGTCCGCGCGCCGAGATGAGCGCGAATCCGCGTGGACTGTACGCGTAGACGCCGGTGTGGTCGCTCGGCGGTGCGGATGCCAGGATGCCGAGCCACCCGAACGAGTACTCGAAGTCGTACGAGCGCACGGCTGTCGACATCGCTCGCCGCGTCGGTCCGTGGAAGCCGTCGGCGCCGGCGATGAAATCCGCCTCGATCGTGTGCGGCACGAGACGGTCGGGGTCTGCCTCATCGGGCGCGCGGAAGCTGATGGACGGGGAATCGGAGGTGAGGCCGGCGAGCGCGACATCCTGCGCATCGAACACGATGGTGTCGCCGTCCTCGAGGCGCGCCGCAATGAGGTCTTTGACGACCTCCTGCTGCGGATAGCGCGTGGTCCTCTTGCCGGTCAGTCCGTAGATGTCCAGCTCGTGGGTCGCACGATCGAAGCGGAACTTCGTCGACTCGTGGAAGACCCCCTCTTCATGGAGCCGCTTCCCCACCCCGAGATCCGTCATGAAGTCGACGGTGCTCGGTTCGAGCAGCCCCGCACGCATCCGCGATTCCACGTAGTCGCGGTCGCGTGCTTCGACGATGATCGAGGAGATTCCGCTGTTGCTCAACGCCTTGCCGAGCAGAAGCCCGGCGGGACCGGCCCCGATGATGGCGACCTGGGTTCGCATGGTGACGCTCTTCATGCGCCGAAGCGTAGGGGGCGGGCGGAGCGGGCGGCTGTGACTTTTGTCCGCCGCGCGACGTGGATGCGCTGCGGCACCCGCAGCCGCCCGTCAGGGCAGAGGGAGGAGGTCGCCCCCGAGGATCCGCCCCACCGCGGTCAGATCGCAGATTCTCACGCCACCGCGGACGGGGCTGACGACACCGTCATCCTGCAGTTTCCGGAGCTCGCGAGACACGACTTCCCGAACCGTCCCGATGGAGCCCGCGATCTCCTCGTGGCTGGTGAGCACCGCGAGGTCGCCGTGCACCGGTTTGGCCGTTTCGATCAAGTAGGACACCACGCGGATGCGCACCGATGCGAGCGCGCTCCGGGCGAGGACAGCCTGATCCCGCATCGCCTGTTCGGCGACGGCTGCCGCGATCTCGCATCCGACGCGAGGATCCGTCATCGCGTATCGGCGGATCAGGGCGATCGGAACGCGCAGCAGCGTGACCTCCGACAGGGCGGATGTCGTCACGGCACGGTATCCGAACGGGCCGTCCTCGCGATCGTCGAGTTCGGCCTGCGACAGCTGCAGCGCGAGCGCCCGCAGACCGAGCACCTCGCCCGGACCGCACAGCCGAATGGCCAGCATCCGCCCGTCAGGAGACCCCACCGCGAGCTTCAGCTCGCCGTCGACGACCAGCGATACGGCGACCGCCCGTGTGAGGTGTTCCCCGCGGTACACGCTCGCGCCGGGCGCGAACGACGCCATGCCGGACTGATCGAGAATGCTCTGCTGCTGGTCGGGCGTGAACCGGCCGAAAAGCGTGCGGCTCCACACTTCTCGGATGCGCTCCTGCGAGCTGGCTTGCATCCCGACCTCCGATGAAATCGTAGTCTCCGGCCGCGCGGTCACCGGCGAGAGCCCGACCCACGGGCCTATCGCCTCGCGTGCCATGCCGGTAGCCTCGGCGGAAACGCCCGTCCGGAACAGTGAGGCGAGGTGCGATGAGAAGTCGATCACGGCGGATGCCGGCCCTTGCCGTCGCCGTCTGTATCGCCGTCGTCGGAGTCCTCTCCGGATGCGCGCAGTCCAGTTCGAGCAGTCGGCACAGCCTGTACGAGAGCATCGACGAACTCGCCGCGGACAGCTCCTCCATCGTCATCGGTAGCGTGACGGCGCAGTCCATGCAGGACGGGGCGACCGTCTCCTCCGTCGAGGTGACGAACGCACCGGCGAACCCGCAGCTCGGCGCTAACCTCGCCGAGGACGTGGACCCCGCCCCGGTGGGCGCGACCGTGGAGGTCCGGCAGGACGCCCCGCCGTTCCTCGAGGCTCAGGAGCAGTACCTGCTGTTCCTGACTCCGACAGGGTTGTCGGGGTCGCAGGCGACCCAGTTCTTCATCACAGGATCCGTCGCAGGCCTGTACGTCCGGGACGGGCAGGAGTTCCGCCGGGTGGTCGACGACAGCGGCGACACCCTCCCCGACACGATCGCCACCACAGGGGACGAAAGCGGATAGCGGCTCGGGACGGGAGGCTTCCGCGTCCCTCCGCCGGGGCCGTACCTGCCCTCTACGACATCAGCTCTGTCCGCACCACGGCGGCGCTCCACCGTCCCAGCGCGGCGCCCGCGATCGTGTCGGAGATGTGGTGCTGACCGCGGTACACCCGCGAGAACGCGATTGCCGAGGGGATCACGTACCGAAGGAGGGGTCCGAGCAGCCGCGCGCGACGGGCACCGTGGCGCTCGAGCAGGTCGGCAAGCGTGCCGTGCAGCGCGAAGGCCGCCGCCGTGTGCCCCGACGGGAATGACGACGTCGCGTGCGGAGGCTCCGGGCGCCACACGCCCTCGGGGCGTGGCCGGCCCACCAGCGCCGCGGATGCGACGAAACACGCGGTCTCGAGGGCGAGCACCGCGGCAGGGGCGATCGCGGAGCGCCGGTCGCGCGTCAACAGCCACGTGACACCGCACCAGAGTGCCCCGTTGGCGATGGTCTGCGGCACGCCGGAGTACCACGAGAGCGGCTCGGTGGTCCGGTCGATCACCTCGCGTGGCGTGCTCAGGACAGCGGGATCAGTCGCGGCGGCGGGTTCGTCCGATCGGTGGCCGAACGCGTTCTGGAGTGCCCGCACGGCCCGGCCCTCACGGGGGTCGTCGCCGCCGAGGAGCCGCACCGCCCGGCCCGTCGCGGCGAGCACGGCGATCGCGCCGAGCCCCGGCAGGACGACGGCTCGCAGCAACCGCATGCCCGTAGCCTAGTGGCGCAGTACAGGCGCGGACCGAGTCCCGCGTCGATCCTCACGCCGCCGCAGGCCTGGGGGCCACTCGAGCTGAGTCGCTCGTCGGCGTAGGGTGCCGTCATGGCGGACCTCACCGTTCTCGGCAAGCTCCGTGTGATGTTCGGCACACCGGGCGGGGACGTGGAGCACGCTGAGGAGCTATATCACGAGGATGCTGTCCTGGAGTTCCCACAGTCTGGTGAGCGATACGACGGGCGTGAGGTGTTCACGTCGTGGCGGAGCCAGTACCCCGCCAGCGTCGCCTTTGAGGTCCTTCGTGTCACCGTCCGAGACAACGTGGCCGTGGTCGAGCTGACCGCGAGCTACGACGGCGGGGCGCCGATGTTCGGTGTGAGCATTCTCGAGTTCCGCGGGGAGAAGATCGCGCGCGAGCGCGTCTATGTCGCTGAGGGATGGGACGCCCCGGAGTGGCGCAGACCTTGGTTGTCGACGGTGCCGGTCGACAACCCCGGATTGTGAACTACGTCGTCCATCTCACCGATGGCGGGCAAGCCGCTCGGCGTCACGGCAATGTATGTTCCTGACTCGGCCGCTGGATCGAACGGGGAGCTCGTGCCGGGCGCCGCGCCGGCGATCTCAGCGATTGGCCCCGCGAGCGCTGGTCGCGCCGCTGGCCTGGGCACCTCATCCCTCCGAGGCTGGTTCTCTCGCCGCGACCCCGTGATGCGACGGTTCAGCTCAACTCGGCGCAGATATCACGGCTGCGGCCGACGTTCCGCCCCAACGTGGTCACGCCATCGGCGGTGTTGGTGAGCTCGACGACGCCGATGTAGAGGGTCGTCGAGGGACCCGCCGGGTTGTCTGTAGGAAAGAGGATGACCAGGTTGTGGCCGGTGTCGCGCGTGCGGGATGAGCCGTCGGCGTAGGTCGTCGTGGTCTGCGTGAACCCTCTGCCTGGAAGGGTCACCGATGCGCCGGTCTCGGTGTTGGTCACCACATAGGTCGAGCCTTTGCCGGCCAGCCTCACCATGGAGTTGCCGTCTCTGTCGACCCGTTCTCGGGTCACCGTGTTCGCCTCCGTCACTGCTTGCAGGCTCACCTCGAAATCGCAGGCCAGACCCGCCGGGAGCACGATCGGGTCCGCCGCGATCGCCGCGGCCGGCACCGCGAGAGCCGTAAGTGCGATTCCCAGGACCGCCGCCGCACCGACTCGTTTCCGGGTCGAGAACATCGTGACCACCTCGTCGTCGTCATGCGGCATGGATTCTCGAGCGCAACGAGCGGGTCATGGACGGCCCAGAGTGCCGCTGCGAGCAGTGTGGCACTCGGCGGGATGCGAGCGGGGCCGAGCTGGCCGGAGGCGACGAGCACCGTCAGCGTGGGTCGCGATCTGCCGCCGGATAGAGTGCGGCGCAGGAGGATGCCCTTGACCGCTGCAGGTATGGCCGTCGGACGGTGAGCGCCGCGGTGTTCGCTGCCGTGACGGCGCTCGTCGCCGGCGGCGTCACGGTTGCACTGGTCGCAGCCCTCCATGTCCTCGAGCCCGAGTACGACCCGTCCTGGCGGATGATCAGCGAATACTCCCTCGGGCGATACGGATGGGTCATGCGTCTCGCCTTCGCGACGATGGCCATCAGCCCTGCCGCGACATGCGTCGCCCTGTGGCCGTTCGGTGGCGCGTGGACCCTCTGCCTGGCCGTCGTCGCACTGGGCGCGCTCGGTGCTGCGTTCATCGACGCGGATCCGATCACGACTGCGCGCGCTCACGCTACGTCTGTGGGTCGGGCGCACACGGTGCTCGGCACTGTGCTGCTCGCCGGCTTTCCGCCTGCCGCACTGATCGCGGGGATCGGGGTGGCGCCGTCGCTCGGTTGGCTGCCGGCGACAGCATCCGTCGTTCCGTTCGCCGGCCTGGTGTGGTTCGTGCGTGCCGCCGCCCCAGCCCGCGGGCAGGGCGGCTCGCCGCAGATCCGAATCGGGTGGCCGGACAGGATCTGCCTCCTCGCTTACCTCGCGTGGGTGGTCGTCGCCGCGATGGGCGTGCTGCGTGCCGCGTGACCCAATGGCGCTCGCTAGCCTGATGCCGTGCCGACCCTCCTCGAGGACTTCCTCTCCCGCGACACGTCCCGCGTGCTCCACGCCACGTGGGAGATCATCCGCAGTCGCGACGAAGCGCAATTGGATGCGCTCCTCCCCCACATCGCGCAGATTCGCACTGCGACTGAAGGCCTCGATATGGGCGGGATGCTGCGATCCAATGCGGGCAACGTCGACCATGCGATCGCGAAGCTCGAGAGCTATCGGCGCCGGGAGTGCTGGTGCGCGAGCTATCCAGGCATGGATCAATACGAGCCCGCGAAGGAGCAGGACCGCGGTCACATTCGGATCATCTCCGCCAGCGAACCAGGCTGGTCGATGAGCTATGTGTGCAAGTGCACCGTCTGCGGGCGGGTTTTCAACGTCGAACAGGGCGACCACCACGTCATGTGGTGGAGATGGGTGCCGCGCGGGGAGAAACGTCGTCGAGCGCGCTAGTTCCTCTACCGGCTGACTGCCCGCGGGGACTCCCACGTCAGTCAGCGGGTGTCGCCGATGCCACAGCGATCTCAACCGGCTTGGCGTCCCGCCGAGTGGAGCAGTCGTACCCGGCCGGCCGATGCCGAGCCGCCTCCCAGGTGGGGGCGGTACGCTGGTCGTGATAGGCGGACTTCTCATTCGTCTCGCCCCGGCTGTGTGGTAACAGTCGGGGCTTCTTCTTTGCGTGGGCGGCTAGTGCGTCCGCGCGTCGGTCGGCGGCAGCGAGCGGGGTTCAACGCACTCACCGCTGCGGTCACCTCTTCGTGACCGTCACCTCGACCTCGTCACCGATGTCCTTTGCAAGCTGAGCGCGAACCTTGGCGTTGAGAGACACCATGTGGCCGCCGGTGCCGGTGGGCATGGCACTGACGTTCGTGAGAACGACATCGTCGACCCGCGCGTCAACCCGGACGGTCTTGCCGGTGCCGAACCGGTCCGCCGAACCGGGAATCTCGACACAGCTCCAGGTCTCGCCCTTGACCTCGACACCAATCGTGGCGGTGAACGTCAGATCCTCTGCACCCATGCGCGCCAGCCTACGTGCGGACGACGCCAGTGTTGATATGAGTCTGCGCGCTACCGCGACAAGCTTCGCTGCGCCACCCGAGAACCGGTCGCTGACCTTGCCGAATCGGGGCGGCTAGGGTTGCGGGGTGAGTAGTCGCACTGATTGGCAGTCCCGTGTTGCGGCATTCTGGGACTCCTTTGACGACAGCGATCCTGAGCGGATGTTGACTGGCATGCGAACGCTCATCGGCGAGCGACCCCAGGGAGATGGGCTGGCACTGGCGGAGTGGGGCGGCGTGCACGACGCACTCGACCGTGGGGCCGAGGCCGTCGAACCCTACCGCCTTGCCCTAGCCGCTGGCCTCGACGCCGAGCACGAACATCAGATCACTCTCCAACTCGCGAGCACTCTGCGAAACCTGGGCCAGCACGACGAGGCGATCGAGCTTCTCGAACACCTCGACGCCCCAGAGCTGGGTGACGCACCAGCCGTCTTCCTTGCGCTTGCGCTGCACAGCGCCGGTCGACCGAATGATGCGCTTCGCGTCGCATTGACGTCCCTGGCGCCACACCTTCCGATGTACCGCCGCGCCGCAACTGAATACGCAGCGGAACTCGCGCCGGACGACGAGTCGACCGGCGGGCGCTAGTCGATAAGTCCTTCCGCGGTGCCACGCCGTGCGTCGCCGAGTAGTCAATGAACGGTCCTCCGCCGCGCGAATCAGCCGGGTTCGTCGTTCGCGGCGGTCTCAATCCAGTCGACTGCTTCGTCGGAGAGAAAGAAGCCGTCGGGTCCGGACTCGCCGACCCACCACGCGTTCGAGGTCACAGATCCGCCGGCCGACGCGATCCTGCTGACCACCTCCGGCGACACCGCTTCACCATTGTGGGCGATCAGCCACGCTTTGGTGTCGGAGTCCAGCTTCGCCCACCACTCGATGATCTCCATGCGGCCACCATCGCACCTCATCGGGCCGGCCGGAACCCGGTCCGTCTCATATAGCCCGCGCGCCAGGTCGGGTCGCTCCCCGTCGGCACGACACCCGGAACCAACAGACGCCCAGAATCAACAGAGGCCCGGAACCTCGCGATCTCCGCGTGATTCCGAGCCTCTTGTCTGTCCGTCGGGATGACAGGATTTGAACCTGCGACCCCTTGACCCCCAGTCAAGTGCGCTACCAAGCTGCGCCACATCCCGGACGTCGTCCGCGCGCGGACAACTCCCCCATCCTACCCGCTCGTCCGCGCACCCGCGAACCGAGACACGGTGAGCGCCTTTCGCGTGTCGGGGCCCGTCGCTAGCGTCGGGGAATGACCGAGATCACGATCCTTCCAGCGACCCCCGACCGGTTCGCCGACGTCGAGCAGGCGATGACCGGTGGCGGTGACGGCGGGTCGTGCTGGTGCCAGTGGTGGATGCTGTCGGCGTCGCAGTTCGACGCGACATCACGCGAGGAGCGGCACGAGATGCTGCGCGCGCAGACCGATCAGCCCCTCCCGCCTGGGCTCATCGGGTACCTCGACGGCGCCGCCGCGGGCTGGGTCAAGGTCGCTCCGCGCCCGGCGCAGCCCCGACTCGCCCGCACCCGCGACTTCCGTGCCTCCCCCACCCCGATGGACGACGAGACCGCCTGGGCCGTCAGCTGCTTCGTCGTGCGCCGCGAGCACCGCGGGCAGGGGCTCAGCAAGGCGCTCCTGGACGCCGCCGTCGACCACGCCCGCGCGCACGGGGCGCTCCTCGTCGAGGGTTACCCGCTCGACACCGCCGTGAAGAGCGCGACGACGAACGAGCTCTACCACGGGTCGCTCTCCACGTTCCTCGCCGCCGGATTCACCGAAGTCGCGCGCCCGAAGCCGAACCGGCCGATCGTGTCGCTGTCGCTCGCGGAGCCCTGACCCGCCACGCCCTACGATGGAGCGCAGCCGCCACCCGAGGCGGCCGGTACCGGTACGAAGGAGCACCGTGTCGCAGACCCACGCCGCCGCATCACCCGCGCCCGCCCGCATCCGCGACACGCGATGGTGGGGCTTCGGCCTGTACGCCCTCATCTCCCTCGTGCACGTCGCCGCGCTGACGTTCGACCTCGAACCGATCTCGTACCCGACGAAGCTCCTCCTCATGCCCGCCCTCGCCCTCGCCGTCATCTGGGCGCTGCGCGGCTCCCTTCGCTCCACACCCGCCACCCTGCTGCTCGCCGCCATCGCGTTCTCCTGGCTCGGCGACGGCGCGGCGTTCTTCTTCCCGTTCCTGGCCGACGAGCTCCCGGCCATGCTGCTGTGCTTCGGCATCGCGCACGTCCTCTACATCTGGCTGTTCCTGCGCCCCGTCGCTCGGCGCCCGTTCGCGCCGTGGTCGCTCGTCTACGCGGCGTGGTGGATCGGCATGATGCTGCTCCTATGGCCGAGCCTCGGCGCCCTCGCCATCCCCGTCGCCGTGTACGGGCTCGTCCTCGGCGGCACCGCCGCAGCATCCACCCGCGGCAGCGCCCTCACCGCGGTCGGCGGCGCGTTCTTCCTCGCGTCGGACTCGATCCTCGCAGTGCGCCTGTTCCTCGACGGCGGTTTCTCCGAGATGCTGGCCGGCCCGTGGATCATGATCACGTACACGATCGGGCAGGGCCTGCTCGCGCTCGGAATCGTGCGGCTCCTGCGTCATCGGTGATGATGGATGCCGTGTCCCCCACCGTGCGCGTCGATTCCTGGCTGTGGGCCGTCCGCGTCTACAAGACGCGCTCGGCGGCGACGACGGCATGCCGTGCCGGACACGTGCGGGTCAACGGCGAGAAGGCGAAGGCCGCGCAGCCGGTGCGGATCGGCGATGAGCTGCGGATCCGCATCGCCGGGTTCGACCGCATCCTCATCGTCCGGCAGCTGCTGACCAAGCGCGTCGGGGCGCCGCTTGCGGCCGTGGCCGCCGACGACCGCACGCCCGTCCGCGAGCCCACCGCGATGCTCGCCGTGCGCGACCGCGGCGCCGGGCGCCCGACGAAGCGGGAGCGGCGCGAGATCGACCGGCTGCAGGGCCGCGACTGACGCAGGTCAGCGCGCCCCGCTGACGACCCGCGACACCCCGAGGTCGACGGCGAGCAGGACCACCGTCGCCACGGCGTAGATCAGCAGGTCCCGCGGATCGAAGACGGTGCCGAGCACCAGCATGATCGGCGTGAACGCCGCGCCCCACGCATCCGGCAGCCCGGTGAGCTGGAACAGCTCGACCGCGGTGCACCAGACCAGCACGATCCCCGCGACGGCGAGCGCCGGCAGTCGCGGCGCCAGGACGACGACGAGCACCCACACCACGACCACGTACAGCGCGTCACCGGCGACATCGGTCGCCACGGTGTCGGGCAGCACGCCGCTGACGAACAGTCCGGCCGCGACCGTCACCACCAGGACCACGGCGGCGACGACGCGACGCACCGTCCCGGCGCGCGCCGGCCTCACAGCCGGTCGCGCAGCCACGACACGGGTTGCACGGCGCCGCCCACGGCGACGACGCGCTCCCCCAGGGCGCGGTCGCTCGTCACGACGGTCACGGCGCGCCCCGCCGAGTCGAGCTCGCGTGCGCGGTCGACGATCGCGTCGTCCCCGTGTCCCGCGGCGCGGACGAGGTCGATCCCCGCGACATCATCGGCCGCACGGGCAGCGCCCTCGAGCACGACGTGGAACTCGGGGAACCACGTGTCGGCGGCAAGACCGAGGCCTGCAGCATCCACCCCGCCGGCGGCGAGCGCGGCCACCTCGCCGAGCAGCCGCCCGGCGGCACCGGCGCGGTCGCGCCACCATCCGTCCGGCACCGCGCCGACGACGTTCGCGGCGTCGACGACGACGGCCGGGCGGACGTGCAGAAACGATCGCAGCATCGGCCAGGAGTCGGCGAACGCGGGGTGCAGCGGGTAGTCGTCGACGGCATCCACCGGCACCCACGCGAGCTCATGGCTCTCCGGGTCGCTGATCACGGGCTCGAAGGGCCGGATCACATCGGCGACGAGCGTCGCGTACGACCAGACGTCGAGGTCGAGCACGCTGAGCAGCCGCGGCCGCACGGCGGATGCCGGGACGCCGGCCTCCTCCGCCGATTCGCGCAGGGCGGCATCGCACGCCGACTCGCCCTCGTGCCGGGCACCGCCGGGCAGCGCCCACGTGTCGCCGTGGTGGCTCCACGACACCCGGTGCTGCAGCAGCACGCCGCGCTCCGGATCTGCCGCGAGCAGCCCCGCGGCTCCGAAGCGCCCCCAGTACCGGGAGCCGTCGCCGGCCACGACCCAGGCGTCTCCGGGGTTGCGCGGGCCCAGCGGGCGGGGCGGCTCACCGGGCGCGGGCGGCTGGATGGTCACCGTCCCAGACTGTCACATCGCGCGGAGCCTGGCCCGCCGGCGGACACGGGCGGACACACACCCACGGCTGTGGTCTGTCCATATTCGCGACACGCCACATCTGGACTTCCTGCGGCACTTCACCCCCACATATTGTGGTCAGACAACATAGCCCTTCCCCGAGAGGAACTCCCATGCCCCGTGCCGTGTCCGTCGCCGAGACGATCGACGAATATCTCGCCCGCTCGGACTGGCGCGTCAACGCCAACGCGAACCAGGGCTACTCCCTCGGCGGGATGATCCTGAACGCGGCGGGCAAGCTCGTCGCGAACTACTGGCTCGACGAGGTGTACGCCCCCGCCGCCGGCGCGGCGCACCGGGACGGCAGCATCCACATCCACGATCTCGATGTCTTCGCCGGATACTGCGCCGGCTGGTCGCTGCGGATGGTGCTCGAACAGGGGTTCAACGGCGTCCCCGGGAAGATCGCCTCCGCGCCGCCGCGGCACTTCTCCAGCGCACTCGGTCAGCTCGTGAACTTCCTCGGGACGCTGCAGAACGAATGGGCCGGAGCGCAGGCGTTCAGCTCCTTCGACACCTACCTCGCCCCGTACGTGCGGCGCGACGGCCTCGACTACGCCGCGGTGCACCAGGCACTGCAGGAATTCGTCTTCAACCTCAACATCCCCTCCCGCTGGGGCACGCAGACCCCGTTCACCAACCTGACGTTCGACTGGGTCTGCCCCGACGACCTCCGCGACCAGCGCCCGCTCATCGGCGGCGAGGTGTGCGACTTCGCGTACGGCGACCTGGCTCCGGAGATGGCGCTCATCAACCGCGCGTTCATCGAGGTGCTGACGACCGGCGACGCCGACGGGCGCGCGTTCACCTTCCCGATCCCCACCTACAACATCACCCGCGACTTCGACTGGGACGGCCCCAACGTCGAGGCCCTGTTCGCCATGACGGCGAAGTACGGGCTCCCCTACTTCCAGAACTTCGTGAACTCCGACCTCGACCCGCACATGATCCGCTCGATGTGCTGCCGTCTGCAGCTCGACCTCACCGAGCTGCTCAAGCGCGGGAACGGCCTCTTCGGCTCGGCGGAGCAGACCGGCTCGATCGGCGTCGTCACGGTCAACTGCGCGCGCCTCGGCTTCCTGCACTCCGGCGACGAGGACGCGGCGCTGACCCGCCTCGACGAGCTGCTGGTCATCGCGCGCGACAGCCTCGAAGCCAAGCGCGAAACCATCAGGCGCCACCTCGACGCCGGCCTCTTCCCGTACACGAAGCGGTACCTCGGCACCCTCGACAACCACTTCTCCACGATCGGCGTCAACGGCGTCAACGAGTATGTGCGGAACCTCACGCGGGACGCCGACGACATCACGACGGATGCCGGTGCGGCCCTCGCCACCCGGCTCCTCGACCGCGTCCGGGAGCGCATGGTGCAGTTCCAGGAGGAGACCGGGCACATGTACAACCTCGAGGCGAGCCCCGCCGAGGGGGCCACGTACCGGTTCGCGAAGGAGGACATCGCGCGGCTGCCCGGCATCCGGCATGCCGGCACCGACGCGAACCCGTACTACACGAACTCCTCGCAGCTGCCGGTCGGGTACACGGCCGACCCGTTCCTCGCGATGGCGATGCAGGAGCCGCTGCAGCAGAAGTACACCGGCGGCACCGTGCTGCACCTCTACCTCGGCGAGGCACTGCCCACCGCCGCGGCGTGCCGGGAGCTCGTGCGCCGGTCGCTGGAGCGCTTCCGGCTCCCCTACATCACCGTGACGCCCACGTTCTCGATCTGCCCGCAGCACGGCTACCGCTCCGGCGAGCACGCGACCTGCCCGGAGTGCGGCGCGACCTGCGAGGTGTGGACCCGCGTCATGGGTTACTTCCGGCCCATCGCGTCGTTCAACATCGGCAAGAAGGGCGAGGCTGAGGAGCGGCAGTACTTCATCGCTGAGACGACCGGCCAGGAGACGACGTGCACACCGCTGGCGCACACGAGCTGAGGATCGCGGGCATCACCGCGTTCTCGACGGTGGACTGGCCCGGGATGCTGACGGCGACGCTGTTCCTGCAGGGATGCCCGTGGGACTGCTTCTACTGCCACAACCCGGGCCTCATCGACCGGCGCGCGGAGACGCCGTTCTCCTGGAGCGACGTGACCGACCTGCTGTGCGAGCGGATCGGGCTGCTCGACGGCGTGGTCTTCAGCGGCGGCGAGCCGACGATGCAGCGCGCGCTGATCCCGGCGATGCAGGTCGTCCGCGCGCTCGGGTTCCGGGTCGGGCTGCACAGCGCCGGCCCCTACCCCGGCCTGCTGGCCGCGGCGCTGCCCTACGTCGACTGGATCGGCCTGGACGTCAAGGCCGCCCCCGAGGGCTACGAAGCTGTGACCGGCCGCGGGCCCAGCGGCGCGCACGCGTGGCGGTCGCTGGAGATCGTGCTGGGGGAACGGCTGCTGCGCGCCGGCTCTCCCCACCCCCTGGAGGTCGAGGTGCGGACGACCGTGCATCCCGCGGCGATCGACGACGACGGCGTCCGGGCGCTCGGCCGGCGACTCGCCGACGCGGGCGTGGAGTCCTGGGCCGTGCAGCGGTTCCGCGACGTCGGCACCCGGCATCCGCTCCCCCGCGCGGAAGAGGCGGTCGGCGCGCTCGCGCTCGACCGCCTCCCCGCGGAACGGTTCCGCACCCTCACGGTGCGGTGACGCCGCTCAGCGCTGGCGCTTCTCCCGGACCCGCATGTTGACGACGATCGGGGTGCCCGCGAAGCCGAAGATCTCGCGAAGGCGCCGCTGGATGAACCGGCGGTAGCCCGGGTCGAGGAACCCGGTCGTGAACAGCACGAACGTCGGCGGGCGCGTGGAGGCCTGCGTGCCGAACAGGATGCGGGGCTGCTTGCCGCCGCGGAGCGGGTGCGGGTGCTCCGCGATGAGCTCGGCGAGGAAGGCGTTGAACTTGCCGGTCGGGATGCGCTGATCCCACGACTCCAGCGCCGTCTCCAGCGCGGGGACGAGCTTGTCCAGGTGCCGGCCGGTGCGGGCGGAGAGGTTCACGCGCGGCGCCCAGGCGACGTGCGCGAGGTCCTTCTCGATCTCCCGCTCGAGGTACCGGCGCCGGTCGATGTTCTCCATGTCGTCGTCGTTCAGGCGGTCCCACTTGTTGAACGCGAGGACGAGCGCGCGGCCCGACTCGAGCACGAGGTCGATGATCCGGACGTCCTGCTCGCTGATCGGCTCGGTGATGTCGAGGACGACGACGGCGACCTCAGCCTTCTCGAGCGCCGCGGAGGTGCGCAGCGACGCGTAGAAGTCCGCGCCCTGCTGCAGGTGCACGCGACGACGGATGCCGGCGGTGTCCACGAGGCGCCAGAGCTTGCCGCCCAGCTCGACGATCTCGTCGACCGGGTCGCGGGTCGTCCCGGCGAGGTCGTTGACGACGACGCGCTCCTCACCGGCGGCCTTGTTCAGCAGCGACGACTTGCCGACGTTCGGGCGGCCGAGGATCGCGACGCGGCGCGGCCCGCCGAGCTCGTTCTTCGCGACGGCGGAGACGCTCGGGAGCACCTTCATCATCTCGTCCAGGAGGTCGGCGACCCCGCGGCCGTGGATGGCGGAGACGGGGTGCGGCTCGCCGAGCCCGAGGTTCCAGAGCGCGGCGGCCTCGGGCTCGTGGCGCTGGTCGTCGATCTTGTTGGCGACGAGGAAGACGGGCTTCCCGCTCTTGCGGAGGAGGCGGACGACCTGCTCGTCGGTCGAGGTCGCGCCGACCATCGCGTCGACGACGAACAGCACGACGTCGCAGAGGTCGATGGCGATCTCGGCCTGCGCGGCGACGGAGCGGTCGATGCCGCGGGCATCGGGCTCCCAGCCGCCGGTGTCGACGATCGTGAACTTCCGGTCCATCCACTCGGCCTTGTAGGTCACGCGGTCGCGGGTGACACCGGGGGTGTCCTCGACGACGGCCTCGCGACGGCCGAGGATGCGGTTGACGAGCGCCGACTTGCCGACGTTCGGGCGGCCCACGATGGCGACGACGGGAAGCGCGGGCAGCACCTCGACGACCTCGCCGCCGGCGGTGAAGCCGCCGAGGAGGTCGGCATCCTCGTCATCCAGGTCGTAGTCGGACAGCGAGGCGCGCAGCGCCGCCGCCCGCTGGTCGGCGAGCTCCTCGTCGAGGTTCGCGAGCTTCTCCTCGAGCCGGTCGGGACCGCCCTCGTACTCGTCGCCGTCGTGCTGCGATCGCAGATCGCTCATCGCTGGTCCCCTGTCCCTGCCCGGACGACGTCGAGAACGGCGTCCACTGTCTGTGTGAAGTCGAGGTCGGTGGAGTCCACGACGGTGACGCCGGGCGCCGCCGTGAGGAAGTCCACGACCTTCGAGTCGGATGCGTCGCGCTTGTGCAGCGCGGCGGCGACCGCCGCGGCGTCGTGCGACGTCAGCTCGGCGCTGCGCCGGGCGGCGCGCACCTCGGGCGCCGCGGTCAGCAGGATGCGCACGGGCGCGTCCGGAGCGACGACGGTCGTGATGTCGCGGCCCTCGACGATGACGCCGGGCCGGCCGGAGTCGGCGACGAGACCGCGGAAGATCCCGTTGACGGTCTCCCGGACCACGGGCACGCGGGCCACGCCGCTGACCGCCTCGGAGATGCGCGGTTCGCGGATGGCGTCGGTGACGTCACGCGCGCCGACCCGCACCCAGTACTCGTCCGGGTCGAGGGAGATGGCGTATTCGAAGTCGCCGGAGGCCTCCAGGACCGCGACGGCGTCGGACGTGTCGGCGCCGTGCTCGAGGACGTGCCAGGCGAGCGCCCGGTACGCGGCGCCGGTGTCGAGATAGCCGTAGCCGAGGCGACGGGCCACCTCCTTCGACACGCTCGACTTGCCGCTGCCGGCGGGGCCGTCGATCGCGACGGTGACCGGCTCGCTGCCGGAATCCATCGTGGGGTCAGTCATTCGTGGTGCTCGCAATCTTCCATCCGCGCGCCTGCAGGCCGTCGACGGCCTGCCGGACGGCGCCCGGGACGACGCTGATCTCGGCGAGACCGAACTGGGCTCCCGGGGAGTGCTCGAGGCGGAGGTCTTCGACGTTGACCTGCAGCTCGCCCAGTTCGCCGAAGAGGCGGCCGAGCTGGCCGGGCGTGTCGTCGACCATGACGACGACGGTCTCGAACCGGCGGTTCTGACCGTGCTTGCCGGGGAGGCGCTCGACGCCGTCGTTGCCGCGGCGGATCGTGTCGGCGACGGTGCGGCGCGCACCGGGGGTCTCCGGGTCGCGCAGGGCGTCGGCGACGCCGCGCAGGTCGTCTGCGAGCGCATCCAGGACGTCGACGACGGGGCGCGCGTTGGCTCCGAGGATCTGCACCCAGAGCTCGGGCGCCGACGCGGCGATGCGGGTCGTGTCGCGGACGCCCTGACCGGCCAGGCGCATCGACCCGTCCGGCGCGTCGACGAACCGTCCGGCGAGGAGGCTCGCGACGAGCTGCGGCACGTGGGAGATGAGCGCGACGGCGGCGTCGTGCTCCTCCGGCGTCATCTCGATGGGGGTGGCGCCGAGGTCGAGTGCGAGGCCCTCGACGAGGGCCAGGTCGGATGCGGGGGTCTCCGCGTCGCGGCAGACGACCCAGGGGCGCCCGACGAAGATGTCGGCGCGGGCGGAGATGGCTCCGCCGCGCTCCCGCCCGGCCATCGGGTGCGAGCCGATGTAGTGGGTCAGGTCGACGCCGCGCGCGCGCAGCGTGCGCAGCGGGTCGAGCTTGACGCTCGCCACATCGGTGACGACGGCGTCCGGGAAGAGGCTCAGTTCGCGCTCGATGACGTCGGCGGTGACGTCCGGCGGCACGGCGACGACGATGAGGACCGGGTTGTCGTCCTCCCGTGCGGCGCGGCCCGCACCGTAGTCGATCGCGAGGCGCAGCTGCGCGGGCGACGCGTCGGCGAGCGCGACATCGATCCCGAGGGCGCGCAGCGCGTGGCCGATGCTCGACCCGAGCAGACCGGCGCCGACGATGCGCACCATCCCGCTCACGCGCGCGGCGCGCGCAGGAACGCTGGCGGAATCGGTCACGGGGTTCTCCGGATCAGGAATCGGGGGACGCCGTGTTCTCAGGAGCGGTGGGCTCCGGCGCGTCCCGGCGCGCGAGAGTGAGCAGCGCGCCGCGTTCCACTGTAGTCAACTCGCGCGCCTTCCCCGCCGGGAGGGTTCCCAGGTGGAGCGGCCCGAACTGGCGCCGGACGAGCTCGATCACCGGGTGACCGACCTCCGCCATCATGCGCCGGACGATCCGGTTGCGGCCGGAGTGCAGCGTCAACTCGACGAGACTCGTCGTGCCACTGGCATCCAGCAGTCGTGCCTTGTCGGCCGAGATGAACCCGTCCTCCAGGTCGAAGCCCTTCGTGAGACGGGAGATGACCTGCGGGGTGACGCGCCCGTCGACCTTCGCGATGTAGACCTTGTTCACCCCGAACGACGGGTGTGCGAGAACGTGCGCGAGATCGCCGTCGTTGGTGAGGACGAGGAGGCCGCTCGTCTCGGCATCCAGGCGTCCGACGTTGTAGAGCCGCTCGGAGAACTCCTGCGTGTAGCGCCGGAGATCGGGTCTGCCCTGCTCGTCCTTCATCGTCGAGACGACGCCGGTCGGCTTGTTGAGCATGACGTACCGCTTCGTGCTGTCGAGTTGGATGGCGGTGCCGTCCACGTCGACGATGTCCACGGCCGGGTCGATCCGCCGGCCCAGCTCGGTCACGACGACGCCGTTGACGCGGATGCGGCCCTCCACGATGTACTGCTCGCACACCCGCCGCGATGCGACGCCGGCGTTCGCCAGCACCTTCTGCAGGCGGACGCCCTCGGTGTCTCGTTCTTCGGTCATCTCAGTACCTCGCTGTCGAAGCCGTCCGAGCCGTCATCGAGCAGGGGGGCGATGTGGGGCAGCTCGTCGAGCGAGTTGATGCCCAGGTTGACCAGGAGAGCGTCGGTGGTCTCGTAGTGGATGGCCCCGGTCTCGGGGTCGGTGAAGGCTTCTGTGATGAGGCCGCGGGCGAGGAGCGTGCGGACGACGGAGTCGACGTTCACGGCGCGGATGGAGGCGACCTGGCCGCGCGTCACGGGCTGCTTGTACGCGATCACGGCGAGGGTTTCCAGCGCCGCCTGCGACAGGCGCGACGGGGCCTGCGCGTTGACGAACTCGGACACGAGAGCATCGTGCTCCTCGCGGACGTAGAGGCGCCACCCTCCCCCGACCTCGCGCAGCTCGAAGCCGCGGCGCGGGCCGCCGGTCTCACCGTCGTAGTCGGCGACGAGGCCCTCGACGGCTTGGCGCACGGCGGCGACCGGTGCGGCGACCGCGGCGGCGAGCGCGACGAGGCTCTGGGGCTCGTCGACGACCAGCAGGATCGCCTCCAGGCGCCGCGCGACCTCGACGGGCGTCGCCTGGACGGGCGCCTCGTCGGCCTCGGTCATGCGGTCATCGACCGGGGTGTCATGGACCACGGGGTCATCGGTCATAGTCGGCTCCCAGGGTGGCGAGGTTCTCTTCGGACCAGCGTTCGGCGGTCCAGCGCAGCGTGAGCTCGCCGAGCGGCTCGAGCTGCTCGAACGAGATGGCGGCGTGACGGTACAGCTCGAGCACGGCGATGAACCGCGCGACGACGATGCCGGGCTGGGTCACCCCGGCGATGAGCTCACGGAAGCTGAGCATCCCGGCGCCCTTGAGCGCGGAGACGACGACGGCGGCCTGCTCGCGGATGGAGATGAGCGGCGCGTGCAGGTGGTCGAGCCCGACGTGCGGGATCTCCTTCGGCGTGAAGGCGAGGAGCGCGATGGCCGCGAAGTCGTCGGCGGACAGGGTCCACACGAGTTCCGGCGCCGCGCGACGGTACCTCTCGTCGAGGCGCACCGACCGGGCGTGCCGACGGTCCTCCCGCTCGAGGCAGCGCGCAAACCACGCCGAGACCTCCTTGAACGCGCGGTACTGCAGCAGGCGCGCGAACAGCAGGTCTCGCGCCTCGAGCAGGGCGACGGCTTCCGCGTCCACGAGCTCGCCCTGCGGCAGGAGTCCGGCGACCTTCATGTCGAGGAGGGTGGCGGCGACGACGAGGAACTCCGAGGCCTGCTCCAGCTCCTCCTCGGCGTCGAGCCCGCGGAGGTACGAGATGAACTCGTCGGTGACCCTGCTGAGCGAGATCTCGGTGATGTCCAGCTCGTGCTTGGACAGCAGCGTGAGCAGCAGATCGAAGGGTCCGTCGAAGACCCCGAGCGTCACGCGGAAGCCCGCGGCATCCGGTGTCGTCTCCTGTGCCGCGGAATCCTCGTCAGGCGACGGCGCCACGGGCGACCAGCTCCCGCGCCAGTCGCAGGTAGGCCTGGGCGGCCGGGTGCTCGGGCGCGAACTTGGTGATCGGGACGCCGGACACCGAGGCGTCCGGGAACTTCACGGTGCGGCCGATGACGGTCTCCAGCACGTCGTCGCCGAACGCCTCGACGACGCGCTCGAGCACCTCGCGGGAGTGCAGCGTGCGCGGGTCGTACATCGTGGCGAGGACGCCGTCGAGCGTGATCGAGGGGTTCAGCCGGTCGCGCACCTTGTCGATCGTCTCGATGAGCAGCGCGACGCCGCGCAGCGCGAAGAACTCGCACTCCAGCGGGATGAGCACGCCGTGGCTCGCGGTCAGGGCGTTGACGGTGAGGATGCCGAGCGACGGCTGGCAGTCGACGAGGATGACGTCGTACTCGCCGGAGACCTTCCGGAGCACGCGGGCGAGGATCGTCTCACGGGCGACCTCGTTGACGAGGTGCACCTCCGCGGCGGACAGGTCGATGTTCGCGGGGATGACGTCGAGGTTCTCCACCGACGTGGAGACGATGACATCGTGCGGGTCGCGCTTGGTGTCCAGCAGCAGGTCGTAGATGGTGGGGACGTCGTGGGTCGCGATGCCGAGACCCGCCGACAGGGCGCCCTGCGGGTCGAAGTCGACGGCCAGCACACGACGGCCGTACTGGGCGAGGGAGGCGGCCAGGTTGATGGTCGTCGTCGTCTTGCCGACGCCGCCCTTCTGGTTGCACAGCGCGATGATGCGCGCCGGACCGTGGCCGTCGAGCTTGGGCGGCGTGGCGAAGCCGTGGTACGGGCGACCGGTGGGACCCATCGGGGTGTCATCCGTGGAAGCCTTCTTCTTGCTCCCTCGCGCCTTCTCCGTCGTCACCGACACTCCTGCCTCCTGTTGCGTGCCCCTGATTCTCGCACAGACACGCGCGCGAACCCGGCCCCCACGCCCGTGTCAGAGGCTCCCGAGCACATCCAGACGCAGCTGGGCGGCGACGGCGATGACGACGTAGTCGAGCAGCACGATGAGGGGCAGCCAGGACAGCACGAAGGCGCCGACGCGGCGCGCACCGGCACCCCACAGCCCCTCCCGCAGCGACCACCCGAGGACGGTCCAGAACAGCGGGATCGTCATGAGCCAGACGACCATGCACCAGGGGCACAGCGACCCGTACTCGAAGACGCTGCGGTAGGCGAAGAAGTGCACGAGCAGGAACCCGCCGAGCACGAAGACCCCGAACACCCGCCAGTACCAGGCGCGCATGCCCTGCGGCGAGGCCAGCGCGCTCACCCCGGCGTAGATCGGTCCGACGAAGAGGACGATGCCGATGATCGAGTTGCTGAAGCCGAGAAGGTTGCCACCGGGCGAGAGGAGGTTGGGGCCGCACGTGACGATGGGGCTGATGTCGCACGTGATGAGCGCGTCCTCACCCATCAGCTGTCCGGTGTACTCGCGGTACAGCAGGAACGAGACGATCCAGGCGATGAGCCCGGCCACGATCCAGAAGACCGCGAGCCCGGTGCCGGGGCGGTAGGTCGGGGCGTCCAGGCGCTCGGGTGTGCTCACGCGCCCATCATGACCGTTCGCCCGCCCGGACGCGTGGCGCCCCCGCCGTGACAAACCGAGCCGGCCCGGTCACCGCGCACGGGGGTGGGAGGTGACGTAGACGTCGCGGAGCGCGTCGACGGTCACGTGGGTGTAGATCTGGGTCGTCGCGACCGAGGCATGCCCGAGGAGCTCCTGCACGACGCGCACGTCGGCGCCGCCCTGCAGCAGGTGCGTCGCGAACGAATGACGGAGGGTGTGCGGCGACACGTGCGCCGTGAGGCCGGCGCGCTCGGCGGCCTGCTGGATGACGAGCCACGCGCTCTGCCGGGACAGCGGGGCGCCGCGGGCGCCGAGGAACAGCCGCGGCGTCGCGCGGCCACGGCGGGACAGCTCGGGGCGGGCGCGCGCGAGGTAGGCGTCGACGGCGGCCCGCGCGTACGAGCCGACCGGGACGATGCGCTCCTTCGCCCCCTTGCCGCGCACGCGCAGCACGTCGCCGTGGGCGAGGTCGTCCACGTCGAGCTGCACGATCTCGGTGGCCCGGGCCCCGGTCGCGTAGAGCAGCTCGAGCAGCGCGCGGTCGCGCAGCCGGACGAGGTCGCCGTCGCTCGCCGTGCCCGGCGCGGGCCCCGCCGCGTCCAGGAGCGACTCGACCTGGTCGATCGTGAGCGCCTTCGGAAGCCGCTGCGGGGTCTTCGGCGGGCGCAGCCGGCCGGTCGGGTCTTCCGCGGCGATCCCCTCGCGCACGAGGAACCGGTGCAGCCCGCGGACGGAGGACTGCAGCCGGGCGAGGGAGGTCGCGGCCGGAGGCGGCTCTGCCGACGCCCGCTCCGCGGCGAACTCGGCGACGGTCGGCGCCGTCACGTCCTCGATCGTCGCGATCCCCCGCTGGGTCAGCCACGTCGTGTAGACGGCGAGGTCACGACGGTACGCGCCGACGGTGTGCTCGGAGAGACCGCGCTCGATCGAGATGTGCCTGAGGTAGGCGTCGACGGCGCGTTCGAGCTTCACGTCGTGGCTGCCCCGATCGCGCGCGACCGGCGCGGCCACGGGGCGTCTGCCGGCGCGAGCGTCTCCCACCCGCGGCCCCGCGACACGTGCGCGGCGAGCACGCCGACCACGAGCGACGGGTTCTGCACGCGACGGTCGAGGACGGCATCCACGACCTCGTCGAGCGGCACCCAGCGCACCTCGATGTCGGCCTCCTCTGCGGAGCGCGCGAACACCTCCGGGGCGGGGGCGAGATCGCGCGCCAGGTAGATGCGGATGGCCTCGTCGCTGCCGCCGGGGGTCGTGTAGAACTCCCCCAGCACGTCCCACCGCCCCGCGACGAGGTCGGCCTCCTCCGTCAACTCCCGCTGGGCGGCGAGCAGCGGGTGCTCCTCGGCGATGTCGAGCAGGCCGGCGGGGATCTCCCATTCGCGCATCCGCACGGGATGCCGGTATTGCTTGATCAGGAGCACCCGGTCCTCGTCGTCGAGCGCGAGGATCGCGACGGCGCCGGTGTGGTCCATGTACTCCCGGACGATGCTCTCCCCGCCGTACGAGACCTCGTCGCGGCGGATGTTCCAGACGCGACCCTCGTAGACCGTCTCGCTGCGGGTGACGTCGACCTCAGCCGGGTCGTCCTGCAGCGGCTCAGGCATTCTCGTCGTCGTCGAACAGCTCGCTGGCGCGGTGCCGCTCCAGCGCCGCCGCGATCAGCCCCCGGAACAGCGGGTTCGCCTCGGTCGGGCGCGAACGCAGCTCGGGGTGGGCCTGCGTGGCGATGTAGTACGGGTGCACGTCACGGGGCAGCTCGACGTACTCGACGAGGTTGCGGTTCGGCTCCAGGCCGGAGAACACGAGGCCGGCGTCGGCGATCTGCTGCCGGTACGCGTTGTTGACCTCGTAGCGGTGCCGGTGACGCTCCGACGCGACGGTCGAGCCGTACAGCTCGGCGGCCAGCGACCCCTCCGCGAGCGCGGCCTCCGACAGGCCGAGGCGCATGGTGCCGCCCATGTCGCCGCTCTCGATGATGTCGACCTGCTCGGCCATCGTCGCGATGACGGGGAAGGCCGTCTCGGGGTCGAACTCGCTGGAGGACGCGCCCTCGAGCCCCGCCATGTTGCGGGCGTACTCGATGACCATGCACTGCAGGCCCAGGCAGATCCCGAGCGTCGGGATGCCCTGCTCGCGCGCGAACTTCAGCGCGCCGAGCTTGCCCTCGATGCCGCGGATGCCGAAGCCGCCCGGGATGACGATGCCGTCGACCGGCGCGAGCGCCTTCTCGGCGCCCTCGGGCGTCTCGCACGTGTCGGAGGGGATCCAGGTGATCTTGACCTTCGTCTCCTGCGCGAAGCCGCCGGCCTTGAGCGCCTCCGTGACCGACAGGTACGCGTCGGGGAGGTCGATGTACTTGCCGACGAGGCCGATCGTGACCTCGTGCTTGGGGTTGTGCACCGCCTGGAGCACCTTCTGCCAGCGCGTCCAGTCGACGTCGTCGGCCTTGCCGAGCCCGAGCGCGCGGACGATGTAGTCGTCGAGGCCCTGCTCGTTGAGCATGCTGGGGATGTCGTAGATCGACGGCACGTCCACAGCATTGACGACGGCATCCTCGTCGACGTCGCACATGAGCGCGATCTTGCGCTTGTTGGACTCGGTGACGGGACGGTCGCTGCGCAGGACGAGCGCGTCGGGCTGGATGCCGATGGAGCGCAGCGTCGCGACGGAGTGCTGCGTCGGCTTGGTCTTCTGCTCGCCGGACGCGCCCATGAACGGCACGAGCGACACGTGCACGAAGAACACGTTGCCGCGACCGAGCTCGTGACGGATCTGACGCGCCGACTCGATGAACGGCTGCGACTCGATGTCGCCGACCGTGCCGCCGATCTCCGTGATGATGACGTCGGGCTTGGGCGTCTCGTCGGCCTGCAGCCGCATGCGCCGCTTGATCTCGTCGGTGATGTGCGGGATGACCTGCACGGTGTCGCCGAGGTACTCGCCGCGTCGCTCGCGCGCGATGACCTGGGAGTAGATCTGACCGGTGGTGACGTTGGCGGCCTGGCTCAGCTCGATGTCGAGGAAGCGCTCGTAGTGCCCGATGTCGAGGTCGGTCTCGGCGCCGTCATCGGTGACGAAGACCTCGCCGTGCTGGAACGGGTTCATCGTTCCCGGGTCGACGTTGAGGTAGGGGTCGAGCTTCTGCATCACGACCCGGAGGTCCCGCGCGGTGAGCAGATTGCCGAGACTGGCGGCCGTCAGACCCTTGCCCAACGAGGAAACGACACCGCCCGTCACGAAAATGTGCCTGGTGGTGTCGTTCGAAATGATGCCCGAGTCTGAAGTGTCCGTCACGGGCTTTCATCCTATCAGTCGTGGTGAGCCGAGGCTGAGCAGCTCCCGTGCGTGTTCCAGCGCGGCGTCCGAATCGGGCAGGCCGGAGAGGAGACGCGCCATCTCCGCCTCACGGTCGGCGCCTGTGAGGACGCGGACGCTCGAGGCGGTGACCGAGCCGTCGCTGGCCTTGACGACGCTGAGGTGGTTGTTCGCGAAGGCGGCCACCTGCGCGAGGTGGGTCACGGCGATCACCTGGCTCGTCTGCGCGAGCTTCGCGAGGCGCCGGCCGACCTCGATGGCCGCGGCGCCGCCGATGCCGGCATCCACTTCGTCGAACACGAACGTCGGGACGGGGTCGGTCGCCGCGATGACGACCTCGATCGCGAGCATGACGCGGCTGAGCTCGCCGCCGGACGCGCCGCGTGCGACGGGGCGCGGATCGGCGCCGGGGTGCGGGGAGAGGAGGATCGTCACATCGTCCCGGCCGTGCGCCGTCTCCGCGCCGGGCGCCACCGTCACGACGATGCGCGCGTCGGGCAGAGCGAGGTCGCGGAGCTCCGCGGTGACCGCCTCCCCCAGCTTCTCCGCCGCGGCCGTGCGGGCGGCGGTCAGCGTCGCGGCGTGCGCGTCGACGAGCGCCGCGGCCTCCTGCGTCTGGGCGGTGAGGCGCTCCACCCGGTCGCCGTCGTCGTCGAGCTCGGCCAGCCGCGCCGCGCCGCTCTCGCGGAGCGCGAGGACCTCCTCGAGCGTCCCGTGAGCGCGGAGCAGGGCACCGAGGGCCGCGCGGCGCTCTTCGACGGCAGCGAGCTCGTGCGGGCCGGATTCGTCGAGGTCGGCGAGGTAGCTGCTGAGCTCGCCGGCGACGTCGGCGACGCGGTAGCCGAGCTCGCCGAGCGTGTCCGAGACGGTGGCGAGGGCGGGGTCGCTGTGCGAGACGCGATCGAGGATGCGGCGGGCTTCGCCCAGCAGCGCCTGCGCGTCGGGCTGGTCGTCGTCGCTGGAGAGCGCGGCGTGCGCCGTGGCGGCGGCGAGGCGGAGGTCCTCCGCGTTCGCGAGGCGCTCGGCGCGCTGCGACAGCTCGACGTCCTCGCCCGCGTGCGGGTCGACCTGTTCGATCTGCTCGAGGGCGACACGCAGGTCGTCCGCTTCGCGGGCGCGGCTGTCGCGCTCGGCGGTCAGCGTCGCGAGCTCGTCCGTGACGGCGCGCCAGTGCGTCCACGCGTCGCGGTACGCGGCCAGCGCGGCGGCGACCTCGTCTCCCCCGAACCGGTCGAGCGCGTCGCGCTGCGCGGCGGCGCTGCGCAGCCGCAGCTGGTCGGACTGGCCGTGCACGACGACGAGCTGGTCGGCGAGGTCGGCGAGCACGCCCGCGGGCGCCGTGCGGCCGCCCACCGTGGCGCGGCTGCGGCCCTCGCTGGAGAGCGTCCGCCCGAGGTACAGCTCCGCACGCCCGTCGCCGATCGGCTCGACCTCGCCGCCGGCGTCATGCACCCTCTCCACGACGGGCCCGTCCTCCGGCACGATCCAGACACCCTCGACCCACGCCTGGGCGGCGCCGGAGCGGACGGCGCCGGAGTCGGCGCGCTGGCCGAGGAGCAGCCCGAGCCCCGTGACGACCATGGTCTTGCCGGCGCCGGTCTCACCCGTGATGGCGGTGAACCCGGTGCCCATCGGCAGGGTCGCCTGCGCGATCACACCGAGATCGCGCAGACGCATCTGCTCGATCACTCGGCCACCCGCGTGTCGGCGCGTGTCGGCCCCCGCCATCCCGTGACGGGGAGCTGGAACTTCCGCACCAGCCGGTCTGTGAACGGCGCGGGATGCAGGCGCGCGAGCCGCACCGGGATGTCGGAGCGGCGCACCACGACGCGGGCGCCGGGGGGCAGGTCGTGCGAGCGGCGCCCGTCGGCCCAGAGGATGCCGATGCCGTCGGTGCGCGCCAAGACCTCGATCGCGACGGCGGCCTCGGGCCCGACGACGAGCGGGCGGGCGAACAGCGCGTGCGCGGACAGCGGCACGACGGCGAGGGCCTCCACGCTCGGCCAGATCACGGGGCCGCCGGCGGAGAAGTTGTAGGCGGTGGAGCCCGTCGGCGTCGAGACGACGACGCCGTCGCAGCCGAAGGTCGACAGGGGCCGGCCGTCGATCTCCATGACGACCTCCATCATCCGCTCGCGGGAGGCCTTCTCGACGGTCACCTCGTTGAGCGCCCACGTCTCGTAGATGACGGTGCCGCCGGCGTCCTTGACCCGCGCGGACAGGGTCATCCGCTCTTCCACCTCGTAGTCGCGCGCGATGACCCGCTGCATGGCGTCGTCGATGACGTCCGCCTCGATCTCCGCGAGGAACCCGACGTGGCCCATGTTGATGCCGAGGATCGGCGCGGTGCCGTCGCGGACGAGCTCCGCGGCACGCAGGATCGTGCCGTCGCCGCCCAGCACGATCGCGATCTCCACGTCCGCGACGGGAACGTCGAAGCCGAGCAGTGCGATCGGTGCGAGATCGGAGAGCGCCGCCACGAGGGCGTCGTCGTCCGCGGCGAGGACCGGGCGGGCGCCGGCCGCGATGAGCGCGGCGATGACGCGGCGAGCGGCGGCGACGGTGTCTTCCCGGTGGGCGTGCGCGACGACGAGGATGTCACGAGGCGCGTTCGTCATCAGGCTCCCGCCGGTCGGTTCACGGTGCTCCACCATTCTGTCTGTCGCGGGCGCTGAGGCGAAACGGCGCGCGTGCCCCTCCCGGCATCCACGCCGTCACGCCCGTCCGGGCACGGCGAGGCGGGCCGCGGCGGCGACGAAGCGCTCCATGGGGCCGCGGCCCAGCAGCAGGGCCCAGGCCGTGCACGCCGCGATGGTCGTCAGCGCGAACGGCCAGAACGGCTCGAGGGCGCGGAAGCCGCCCAGGTCGCCGACGTCGCCGATCGTCGCGGCGGCGAGGAGCGCCCACGCGAACACCTGGCCGACGTAGGCGGTGAGCGGCATCGTCCCGACGGCGCGCAGCGGCAGCAGGACCCAGGTGAGCGGCGTGCGGCAGACGAGGAGGCAGAGACCGAGGACGGCGAGCGCGAACCCGCCGGACCCCACGACCTCGAGGATGCCGCCGGAGTGCGCGGCGGCGGTCCACACGTGGCAGAGGTACTCGCCGTCCTCGGGCGCGCGCGAGACGGCATCCGCCGTGTACGCGATCACGGCCGCCGCGGCGCCGCCGGCGGTCAGCACGACCTGCGTGCGCGCGGCGCGCAGGTCGGAGCGTCCCGCCGCGAGCCCCGCGACGAGGAAGGCCGTCCAGAGCGGGAACGGGTAGCCCCAGCCGAGCAGGAGCCCCAGGGTCTCGCCCGCGACGCCCTCCCACACCGGCAGCGCGTCGAGCGCGGGCTGCACCCACGGCATGACGAGCGCGAGCCCCCCGGCGATGATCCAGAGGACACCCGCCCGGAGGCGGAGGAGCGGGAGCGCGAGCAGGAACAGCAGGGCGTAGGCGGGCAGGATGATCAGCAGCGGGACACCGGTGATGATGAGCGCGAGGCCCACGAGCCAGAGGACCCCGCCGCGCACCGCGAGACGGCGACGCACGAGCGCGAGCGCGGCGCCGGCGACCGGGCTCGGCCCGCCGGAGACGAGCGCGATCGACACGCCCGCGAGCACGGCGAACAGGATGGACGAGCGGCCGTTGGCGACATCCGCCCAGGTCGCCGGGTCACCCCAGGAGAACTCCTCCTCGATCGTGAGCATGTGCGCCGCGAACATCCCCAGCACGGCGAGGGCGCGCGCGAGGTCGACGCCGTGCAGGCGTCCCGCCCGGTTCCACGCCCGCGGGTCTTCGCGATGCAGCCTGCGACTGTCCGGCCGGCCGCCGGGGGTCACTGCTGACGCAGCAGCCACACGAGCAGGGCCTTCTGGGCGTGCAGACGGTTCTCCGCCTCGTCCCACACGACGCTCTGCGGGCCGTCGATGACCTCGGCGTCCACCTCGTAGCCGCGGTCGGCGGGCAGGCAGTGGATGAAGATCGCGTCGTCCTGCGCGAGCGCCATGGTCGCCGTCGTCACCTTGTAGCCGCCGAGGTCCTGCAGGCGCGCGGCCTTCTCCTCCTCCTTGCCCATCGACACCCACGTGTCCGTGACGATGACGTCGGCACCGGCGGCCGCTGCGGCGGGGTCGGTGCTGAGCGTCACGGAGCCGCCGGTCTGCGCCGCGATCGCGCGCGCGTCGGCGACGACGTCGGCGCGGGGCGCGTACGCCTCCGGCGAGGCGACGCGCACGTGCATGCCCGCCGTGACGCCGGCGAGGAGGTAGGAGTGGCCCATGTTCGACTTGCCGTCGCCGAAGAACGTGAGGGTGAGACCGGCGAGGTCCCCCTTGTGCTCCCGGATCGTCAGGAGGTCGGCGAGGAGCTGGCACGGGTGGAAGTCGTCGCTCAGGGCGTTGACGACCGGCACGCGCGTGCCGCGTGCCATCTCCTCCAGCCCCGCCTGCGCGTAGGTGCGCCAGACGATCGCGGCGACCTGGCGCTCGAGGACGCGCGCCGTGTCGGACGGCGTCTCCTTGCCGCCGAGCTGGCTGTTGGCCGTCGAGATGATCAGCGGCGACCCGCCGAGGTCGGCGATGCCGACCGCGAACGACACGCGCGTGCGCGTGGAGGACTTGTCGAAGATGACCGCGACGGTCTGCGGACCGGCGAGCGGCTTGACCTTCCAGCGGTCTTTCTTCAGGTCGAGGGCGAGGTCGAGGATCTCCGCCTGCTCGGCGGGGCTCAGGTCGTCGTCGCGGAGCAGATGGCGGGTCACGCGGACACCTCCGGGGTCGGGTGGTTCTCATCGAGCAGCAGCGCGTCCTCGACGGTGCGCAGGGCCTTGCCGAACAGGTCCTGGAACTCGTCGATCTCGACGTCGCCGATCGTGAGCGGCGGCGCGAGGCGGATCGTGGACTCGTTGGCCGCGTTGACGATGAGGCCGTGCTCCTGCGCCGCCGCGACGACGGCCTTGGCGACGGGATGCCGCAGCGCGACGCCGACGAGGAGCCCCTGACCGCGGCATCCCTCGACGAGGTCCGACCCGATCGCGGCGACGGCCTCGCGCACCTGCGCGCCGCGCACGGCGGCGTTCTCGACGAGTCCGGCGCGCTCGATCTCGCTGAGGACGGCGGAGGACACCGCGGTGGCCAGGGCGTTGCCGCCGAACGTCGAGCCGTGGGTGCCCGGGTAGAACAGCTCCCCCGCGGCGCCGAACGTGATGAGCGCGCCGATCGGGATCCCGTTGCCGATGCCCTTGGCGACCGTGATCGCATCCGGCGTGATGCCGGCGTGCTGGAAGCCGAACCAGGCGCCGGTGCGTCCCGCGCCGGTCTGGATCTCGTCGACGATCAGCAGGGCGCCGTGCCGTGCGGTGATCTCGCGCGCGGCGGCGAGGTAGCCCTCCGGCAGCTCGATGACGCCGGCCTCGCCCTTGATGGGCTCGACGAACAGAGCGGCGACCCGGTCGTCCATCGCGGCCTCGAGCGCCTCGACGGTGGAGTCGAGGAACTCGACGCCCGGCACCATCGGCTCGAACGGCGCCTGCATGTAGGGCTTCCCGGTGAGGGCGAGGGTGCCCATCGTGCGGCCGTGGAAGGCGTCCTTCAGGGCGAGGATGCGGGGCCGGTCGGCGCCGCCGTGCAGGCGGGCGAGCTTGAACGCCGCCTCGTTGGCCTCGGCGCCGCTGTTGCCGAAGTACACCCGGCCCTCCGGGCCGGTGCCGGCGAGCCGCTTCAGCTGGGCCGCGAGGGCCAGCTGCGGCGGGGTCGCGAAGTAGTTCGACACGTGCGTGAGGGTCGCGGCCTGCGTCGCGGCCGCCTCGACGAACGCAGGATGGGCGTGCCCCAGCGAGACGACCGCGATGCCGCCGAGGAAGTCGAGGTAGCGCCGCCCCTCGTCATCCCACAGGTACGCGCCTTCGCCGCGCACGAACAGCGCGTAGCGGTCGCCCGAGTTCAGGACGAGGTCGCGGGAGGCGGCGTCCTTCCAGCTCGGCTTGTCCGTCGTCGATGCGCCGGTCACTGCGCCACCACCTCTGTTCCGATTCCCTGTTCCGTGAAGATCTCCACCAGCACCGAGTGCGGCTGGCGGCCGTCGATGATCGCCGCCGTGTCGACGCCGCCGTCGACGGCGTCGAGGCAGGCCTGCATCTTCGGGATCATGCCCGACTCCAGCCGCGGCAGCATCGCGCGCAGCTCGGAGGCCGTCAGGTGCGACACGAGCGAGTCCCGGTCGGGCCAGTCGGCGTAGAGCCCCGGCACGTCGGTGAGGACGACGAGCTTCGTCGCCCCGAGCGCGACGGCGAGGGCCGCGGCGGCGGCATCCGCGTTGACGTTCAGCGAATGGCCCGGGTTGTCGAGGTCGGGCGCGATGGAGGAGACGATCGGGATGCGGCCCGCGGCGAGCTGGTCGAGGACGGGCTGCGGGCTCACCTGCACGACGTCGCCGACGTGCCCGAGGTCGTGCTCCTCGCCGTCGATGACGACGCCGCGGCGGCGGCCGCCGAACAGGCCGGCATCCTCACCGGAGAGCCCCGTCGCGAACGGGCCGTACGCGTTGATCTTCGCGACCAGCTGCGGGTTGATCTGGCCGGTCAGGACCATCCGCACGACGCTGATCGCCTCCATGCTCGTGACGCGGTACCCGCCCTTGAACTCGCTCGGGATGGAGAGCCGGTCGAGCATCTTGGAGATCTGCGGGCCGCCGCCGTGCACGACGACCGGCTTGACGCCGACGAACCGGAGGTAGGCGATGTCCTGCGCGAACGACTCCTGCAGCTCCTCGGAGATCATGGCGTTGCCGCCGTACTTGATGACGATGATCTGGTCGCGGAAGCGCTGCAGCCACGGGAGCGACTCGATGAGGACGCCGGCCTTGACGGCGGCCTCCTCGGGGGTGGTCTGCTGGATGTCGGTCATGAGGAGTACGCGCTGTTCTCGTGGACGTAGTCGTGCGTGAGGTCGTTCGTGAGGATCGTCGCCTCGGACTCGCCGGTGCGCAGGTCGATGAGGATCGACGTGGCGCGCGGGGTGAGGTCGACCTCTTCGCGGGGCCGGTCGGGGCCGCCCTGTGTGCAGACGCGGACGCCGTTGAACCACACGTCGACGTCGTACGGGTCGAACGCGGCGTCGGTCGTGCCGATCGCGGCGAGCACGCGCCCCCAGTTGGGGTCGTTGCCGAAGATCGCGGCCTTGAAGAGGTTGTTCCGGGCGACGGAGCGGCCGACGGCGACGGCGTCCTCCTCGGATGCCGCGTGCACGACCCGGATCGCGATCGCGTGGCTCGCGCCCTCGGCGTCGGCCTGCAGCTGCTCGGCGAGGTCCTGGCACACCTCGGTGAGCGCCGTGGCGAACACGGCGAGGTCGGGTTCCAGTCCGGTGGCGCCGCTCGCGAGCAGCGTCACCTGGTCGTTCGTCGACATGCAGCCGTCGGAGTCGAGGCGGTCGAACGTCCGGGCCGTCGCGCGTCGCAGCGCCGCGTCGGCGTCGGCCGGCTCGAGTCGGGCGTCGGTCGTAATGACGACGAGCATCGTGGCAAGTCCGGGCGCCAGCATCCCGGCGCCCTTCGCCATGCCGCCGATGGTCCAGCCGTCGCGGCTGACGACCGAGCGCTTGGGCTTCGTGTCGGTCGTCATGATCGCGAGCGACGCGTCATCGCCGCCGGCGGCGCTGAGCGACGCGATCGCCTCGGCGGTGCCGGCGAGGACCTTGCCGCGGAAGACCTCGTCGCCGGTGCCGATGAGGCCCGTCGAGCAGACCAGGATGTCGCCGGCACTGACGCCGAGCAGCTCCGCGGCCTTCTCGGCCGTCTGATGCGTCGTCTGGAAGCCGAACGACCCCGTGAAGCAGTTCGCGCCGCCGGAGTTCAGCACGACGGCCTCGACGACGCCGTCCGCGATGGCCTGCTGCGACCAGATGATGGGGTTCGCCTTGGCGCGGTTGCTCGTGAAGACGGCGGCGCCGGTCTTGTGTGGCCCGCGGTTCACGACGACGGCGAGGTCCTTCCCGCCGCTGCTCTTCAGGCCGGCGGTGACGCCCGCGGCTTCGAATCCCTGCGCTGCCGTGACACTCACGGGGCGACTCCGTTCACGCTCAGGCCCGTGGCCTCGGGGAGGCCGAGGGCGATGTTCATCGACTGGATGGCGGCGCCGGCGGTGCCCTTGACGAGGTTGTCGACGGCCGCGACGACGACGACGCGGTTCGCGGCGCGGTCGATCGCGAGGCCGATGAGCGCCGTGTTCGCGCCGAGGACGTCGGCGGTGCGGGGGAACTGGCCGGCCGGAAGGAGCTGCACGAACGTCTCGTCGCCGTACGCGTCCTCCCACGCGGCGCGGATGTCGGCATCCGTCGCCCCGTCCGCGATCGGGGCCGTGGAGGTCGCGAGGATGCCGCGCGCCATGGGCACGAGCACGGGCGTGAACGAGATGCCGACGGGGCCGGTCGCACCGGCATCCACGAGGGCCTGCCGGATCTCCGGGATGTGCCGGTGCGTCCCGCCCACGGCGTACGGGTTCGCGGAGCCGAGGATCTCAGAGGCCAGGAGGTTCGTCTTCAGGCTCTTGCCGGCGCCGGACGGGCCGACGGCGAGCACCGTGACGATGTCGGCGGCGTCGATGACGCCCGCCGCGACACCGGGCGCGAGGCTCAGGCTCACGGTGGAGGCGTTGCAGCCCGGGGCCGCGATGCGCGTCGCACCGGCGAGGTGCTCGCGCTGCTTGCGGCCGCCGACGAGGAGCTCGGGCACCCCGTACGTCCACGGCTCGTGGAACGCGCCGCCGTAGAAGGCGTCCCACGCGTCCGGGGAGGTCAGCCGGTGGTCGGCGCCGGCGTCGATGACGAGCGGGGTGTCGACCAGCGCGTCGGTGTACTGACCGGACTGCCCGTGCGGCAGCGCGAGGAAGACGACGTCGTGACCGGCGAGGGTCTCCGGCGTCGTGTCCTGCAGGGTCAGGTGCGCGAGGGAGCGCAGGTGGGGCTGGTGCTCGATGAGCGGCTGCCCGGCATTGGAGTGCGCGGTGACCGTGCGGATCTGGACGTCGGGGTGGGCGGCGAGCAGGCGCAGGATCTCGCCGCCCGCGTAGCCGGAGGCGCCGGAGACGGCGACCGAGATGGTCATGCTTCAACCTTATTGTCTGAGAGGGCGTCGCCTCGGACGGCGACCGGGACCGGAGACCGGCGACACCTGCGCTCGACCCGTTCGGGGAGCACGCGGGGTCGCCTAGAGTCGGCGGCCGCTCAGACGCCGGCGCGCGCGGAAGACCGTCGAGACGGTGCGGTTCGCGGGCGCGGGCATGCCGAGACGATAGCGCCGCGGCGCGGCATCCGCCAAATCGCGGCACCGGAGCGGCGCGTCGCGCGTCGCGCGTCGCGCGGTCGAAAGCAGCACCCGCGGTCGAACATTCCGCAGCGCGTGCCGCTTTCGACAGCGCGAGCCCCGGGCCCACCGTCGGGTGGGCGATCCGGCGCGGGGTCGGGGCGGGGGGCTGCGCGGGTCGGGGCTGCGCGGGGTCGGGGTTGCGCGAGGTCGGGGTCCGGCGCGCGGGCAGGGCCGAGCGCGCACGGGAGGCGATGTCCGCGCGGGAGGATCAATGCGCCGGAAAGGGCCTCCCGAGGCGTCATCTCCTCCCCAGACAGAGGCCTGATGGGCAGAGAGCACCCGGGCGGGCAAAGAGCACCCGGGCGGCCGCTCAGGCCAGGGCGGCGATGAGGTCGATCTCCTCGGCGCGGCTGAGGCCGCTGGCGCGCGCCCGGTCGAGACCGCGTTCCCGCTCGTCGGCGAGGACGCGCGCGACGGTCTCCTCGAGAGGGCGGATGCTGCCGCCGGCGGCGCGGTACGCGTCGCCCCGGCGCGTCGCGAAGCCCGGCATGTCGCCCGGCAGCCACAGCGGGAGGGAGCGGGGCCCCGCCCACGGCGCCACGCCCTGCTCGACGAGCCAGTCGGGTGAAGCCGCGCGGAGGGCGCCGGTGTGGCCGGCGACAGCGCGGGCCACCCCGAGCATGTCGCCGAGCGGCATCGAGGGGCCGATCGCGTTGACGGTGCCGGTCCACCCGCGCCCGCCGGCGGCGAGGATGAACTCGGCGAGGTCGTCGACGTCGATCACCTGCGCCGTGAGCCCCTCGGCATCCGGCACGAGCACGGGCCCGGAGCCGGCGAGGGCGCACCGCGACGGCCAGTACCCGAACCGGTCGGTGGGGTCGCCGGGGCCCACGATGAGGCCTGGGCGCGTGATCGCGGCGCGGTCGCCGAGCGTCCCGACGGCCCGCTCGGCGGCGGACTTCGCTCGCGAGTAGTCGTACTCGTCGCCGGGCTCTGCGGGCACGGCGAGCGCGGCGGATTCGTCGGCGTCGACCTCGGTGTTCTCGGCGTAGACCGACAGGCTCGACACGTAGCTCCAGTGCGCCGCCTGCCCGCCGAGGGCGTCGACCGCCGCGGCCACGGCGACGGGATCGGAGGAGATGTCGACGACCTCGTCCCACTCCTCCCCCGCGACCTCCGCATAGGCGTCCGCGGTGGCGCGGTCGGCGACGACGAGCGCGGCGCCCGCGGGGGCGGGCCGGCCGCCTCGGGCCAGGCAGGTGACGGCGGCGCCGGCATCCACCCATCGCCGCGCGAGGCGACCGCTCAGCCATCCGGTGCCGCCGAGGACGAGTACCCGTGTCATCCCGCCATCCCAGCAAACCGGCCCGCCGCCCGCCACCCGGTCCGCTGAGAGCGCAACCTCAGACCGGGAACGCCTTGATCCGCGCGAGGAGGTCCGGGCCGGTGCGGTCGAGCGTGCGCCCGCCGACGACCACCCCGGCGACGACGACGCCCCCGCCGACCACCATCCCGACGGCGAGCGCGAGCCCGCCGGTCAGGGCCGAGCCGGTCGCCACCCCGATCGCCGCGAGCACGAGCGCGGGTGTCGCGAGGGCGGCGCAGGCGAGCCACACGACGAACACGAGGAGGCCGCTGACGAAGGTCTGGCCGGGCACGCTCTTGAACGGGCTGTCCCCCGCCGCGGCGACCGGCGTCACGATGAGCGCGGACGACACCGCGGTGACCCCGTACCCGACCAGCAGCAACCCCCATGCGCCGCCGAGGACGGCGGGCAGGTGCTCCAGCCGCCCGGCGACCGCGAGGGTCACAACCGCGATGACGAGCGTCAGCGGCACGCCGATGCACGCCGCCGCGAGGACCCGCCCGAGCCGGTCCTCCCGCCCCCGCACGCCGCTCGCGAGCACCGTCGCGAACGCCGTGCCGTCGTAGGAGATGTCGGAGTAGCCGGCCACGGACAGGACGAAGGCGGCGGCGAGCGCCGACGCCGTGAACAGGGCGCTGTCGACGCCCGCGGAGAAGGCGAAGAGCACCGGGAACAGCGGCACGACGAGCAGCTGTCGGAGGTAGCGCGGGTCGCGGACCCACGCGGTGAGCGCGCGCGCCCACGTCGCACCGACGCCGCCCGTCGGCATCCGCCCGAACAGGCCCAGCGTGCCGCGCCGGACGGCGCGTGCCGCCGTCTGCGGCGGGGAGGTCAGCGACGCCTCGAGCGCGCGCGACCAGAGCAGCCAGATGACCGCGAGCGTGGCCACGGCGATCGCGAACTTCACCGCCGCCGTCAGCCACGTTCCCGCGGCGATGTCGCCGGGCACGGCCCAGGCGGCGCCGAACGGGGTCCAGCCGAGGATCGCCCCGGCCTGCGTGAAGCGCGCCACGAGGTCTCCCGTGCTGTCGAGGAGCGCCAGGATGCCGGCGACGATCGGCCCCGACATGATCAGCAGCGTCAGCACGACGGTGCCGACGACCTCGCGGCTGCGCCGGTTGCCGCCGAGCCCCGTGGAGAGCGTCCCCATGAAGCGCGTCGCGACGACGCAGGTCAGCACGGCGAGCGCGGATGCCGGGACGGAGGCGATCGCCGCGGCAGGCCAGCGCACCCACAGCGCGACGGTCGCGAACGCACCGAGGGCCGTCACGATGCCGGGGATGCCGGTGAGCCCCGTCGCGGTGAGGGCTGCCATGACCTGCCGCGTCGTGAGCGGGAAGGGCGCGAGCCGCGCGCCGTCGATCGTGGTCTCCATGCCGGCGATCAGCAGCGGACCGACGATCCAGCCCACCAGCAGCGCCGAGCCGCCGACGACGGCCACCGTCCGGGCGACGTCGGGCCCCTGGAGGAGGCCCACCGCGATGAGCCCGGCCACGACGGCGACGAGCACCCACAGGGCGGAGAGCACCCCGAAGCAGAAGCCGACGAGCTGCCAGGGCCGGCGGGCGAGGGTGTTGCCGAGGATGCGGAAGCGCAGCCTCAGGACTGTCGCAACCACTGCGGCCCCTCGGAGATGTGCCGTCCGCCGACGAGCGCGACGAAGCGGTCCTGCAGGCTCTCCCCCGCGCGGACGTCGTCCACCGTCCCGGCAGCCAGGACCCGGCCCGCGGCGATGACGGCGACGTGGTCGCACATCCGCTGCACGAGATCCATCGAATGACTGGAGACGATGACGGTGCCGCCGGAGGCGGTGTAGCTGCGCAGCACGTCCTCGATGTTGGCCGCCGAGACCGGGTCGACGGCTTCGAACGGCTCGTCGAGCACGAGGAGGCGGGGAGCATGGACGAGCGCGCACGCGAGCGCGACCTTCTTGGTCATGCCGGCGGAGTAGTCGGCCACGATCGTGCCCGCCGCGTCGCCGAGGTCCATCATCTCCAGCAGGTCGGCGACGCGCGGGGCGATGTCGGGGCGCGGGATGCCGAACAGCATGGCCGTGTAGGTGATGAGCTGCTCGCCGGTGAGCCGGTCGAAGAGGCGGATCCCGTCGGCGAGGTTGCCGATCATGGCCTTCGCGGCGACCGGGTCGGCCCACACGTCCACGCCGTGCACCCGCACGCCGCCGGCGTCGGGGCGCAGCAGTCCCGTGGCCATCGACAGCGTCGTGGTCTTGCCGGCGCCGTTGGGCCCGACGAGGGCGTAGAACGATCCGGCGGGCACGACGAGGTCGATCCCCGCGACGGCGACGTTGTCGCCGAACCGCTTCACGAGCCCGGTCAGCTGCAGGGCCGGCACGGCGGGTGACTCGCTCATCGCCCGAGCCTATCGCCGGGGCCCCGTGCCCCGTCCAGCACTGTTGCGCCCTCGCGCGCGAGGGCGCGGATGCGTTCACACCCCCCGCGCGAGGACCCAGGCCGCCGCGGCGGCACGGGAGGGGGCGCCGAGCTTCGCACGGGCGTTGGCGACGTGCCGGTGCACGGTGTGGATGCTGAGGAAGAGCCGGTCGGCGATCTGCGCATCCGTCATGCCGCGGGCGACGAGGAGGAGGATCTCGCGTTCGCGCTCGGTGAGGGGGGACGGGAGGGATGCCGTCGGCGACGCGTCGACGGCATCGGCCGGATCCCCGGCGTCGTCCCCGTCGAAGGCGAGCGCATGCCGGATGATCGCCGCGCTGTCGCCATGCCAGGGGTGGTGCGCGGTGCCGTCGAGCACCTCGAGCCGCGCGTGCGGGATGGCATCGGCGGTCTCCGCGCCGAGGGCGAGCGGAATCGCCCGGTCGCCACGACGGTGCAGGACGAGGGTCGGCGCGGAGACGGCTGCCGCGTCGTCGCGCGCGTCGAAGGAGTACACGGCGGCGAGCGCGGCGGCCGCCGCGGCGGCGGTCCCCGTCGCGCGCTGGTGCTGCAGGAACGCGCGCTGCTCCTCCGGCGTCGCATCGGGGTAGAAGATCTCCGCCATGACGCGGGAGCTGACGCCCCAGCTGCGGCGGACGAGGTCGACGAGGGCCGCCCGGTCGGCGGCGCTCGCGATCGCGTCGCCGTGCAGGTACGAGCCGCAGAGGATCAGGCGGCGGACGCGATCGGGATGCCGTGCGGCGAAGGCCACGGCGATGGGACAGCCCGAGGATCCCGCGAGCAGCGTCACCTGCGGAGCCCCGGCGGCGTCGAGGACGGCGAGGAGGGCGTCGGCGTGCGGCCCGAGCCCGGCGGGGGTCTCCCGGCGCGAGCGCGACAGCCCGCTGCCGGGAGCGTCCATGCGGATCACCCGGCGCCGGTTCTCGAGCGTCGCGAGGAAGCTCCGCAGCGGCGGGTAGTCGGCATCCCGTTCGAGGTGGCTCATCCACCAGCCGCCGAGGAGCAGGGGCGCGCCCGTCCCGCGCTCGGTCCAGGCGACATCGTCCGATCCCGACCGCGCATACCGGATCGGCGGGGCAGCGGCCTCCACGACATCAGTATGGATCATGCCCGCCCCGCGGGGACGGGGAGTGCGCGGCGCTGGCGGCGGAGGGCGATCCAGGTCGCGTCCGCGCGTGCCACCGTGTCTCCGCCCGCGTCGACGAGACGCACGGACGTCTCGTAGCGGCGACCGTGGTGCTCGCGGGTCCAGCTGTAGACGACGAGTTCTTCGCCGACGTGCGGGCGGCGCTCGACGGATGCCGTCATGGTGCCGAGCAGGCACAGTTCCCGGGAGCGCAGCGCGGCGGCCGGGTAGCTCGTGCAGTCCATCGCCCCCCAGACGGCCGGGAAATGCGCGAGGCCGGCGGTGGCGGTCTCCGCGCCGACGACCCACGGTGCCGCGAGGAGGTCGGGGCGGCCAGGGACCGGGCCCGGGGTGACGCCCATCCCGTCGGAGCGGGCGGGACCGCACACGACGCAGTCGGACAGCGGATGCCGGATGCCGACGAGCGGATGCGCGGCGCGTGCGGCCACGGCGTCGGCGAACGTCGGCGGCACGGGGGCGGGTCCGTCGTCCAGGACTCCGGGCGCGGCCTCGGCCACGACGCGGCGGCCGCGGATCACCTCGATGCCGCCACGGCCGGCGGTGACGACGTCGAGGGCGCGGCCGAGCGGGACGGGGCGCCGGAGGGTGACCGTCACGACGTCGGCGTCGACGTGGCGCGCGATGGTGCCGGCTGCGAAGCCGCCGTTGGCGGCACGCCGCGGGCCGTTCAGCCGCCGGTCGATCGTGACCGTGCCGACGGCGGACCGGTCGGGGCCGCCCGCGCGGGCGCGGCCGGTCGGGAGGAGGGCCAGCCGGCCGAGGAGGGCGGGCTGGTCGATGACGTGGAAGGTGAGTGCTGACATGCCCGGCAGTCAACGCCGCGGGCATGCCTCGCCGCGTCGCGCGGATGGGGCATCCGGATGGCCCGAAAGCGCCATCCGCCGTCGCCCCGCCGACCGCGCGTCGGGACGTCCTGGCACAGTGGGGGCATGCTGCAGACTCTCGCCGTCGCCGGGTACCGATCGCTGCGTGATGTCATCGTTCCGCTCGCTCCGCTCACGGTCGTGACGGGACCGAACGGGTCGGGCAAATCGAACCTGTACCGGGCCCTCCGGCTGCTGGCGTCGGCCGCGCGCGGCGAACTCGTCGGCGCCGTCGCGCGAGAGGGCGGCCTGCCGTCCCTGCTGTGGGCGGGGCCCGAGGACGGGGGCGAGCAGGGCACCGTGCGTCGGAAGCCGGTCGCCGTGCAGTTGGGTTTCGCGTCCGATGAGCTCGGCTACCTCGTCGACCTCGGCATCCCCCAGGCCGACCAGGCGAGCCCGTTCGCCCGCGATCCGGAGATCAAGCGTGAGCAGGTGTTCGCGGGCGCGATCGCGAAACCCGCCACCCTCCTCATCGACCGGCTGCGCGGCCACACGCGCGTGCGCGACGGCGCCTGGACAGACCTCGACCAGACGCTCGCGTCGTACGAGAGCATCGTCACCGACCTCGCCGACGGCGACACCGCGCCCGAACTGCTGACCCTCCGGCGCATGATGAGCGCGTGGCGGTTCTACGACCACTTCCGGGTGGATGCCGACGCCCCCGCCCGGCGCGCGCAGGTCGGCACCCGCTCGCAGACCCTCGCCCACGACGGCGCGAACCTCGCCGCCGTATGGGCCACGGTCGTCGATGCGGGGCACGGGGCGGCGCTGGACCGCGCCGTGTCGGAGGCGTTCCCCGGCAGCCGGGTGCGGATCGACGCGGCCGACGGCCTGTTCCGGCTGAGGCTGCACCAGCCGGGGCTCCTCCGGCCCCTGGATGCCGCCGAACTCTCCGACGGGACACTCCGCTACCTCCTGCTGTGCGCGGCGCTGCTGCCCGCGCGCCCGGCTCCCCTCATCGTCCTCAATGAGCCGGAGGCGAGCCTGCACACGGCGCTGCTCGAGCCGCTCGCCGCGCTCATCGCCGCGGCGGCCGAGCGGACGCAGCTCATCGTCGTCTCGCACGCCCGCGCGCTCGTCGACCGGCTGCCGGACGACGGGCGCATCGAGCTGCGGCGCAGCACCGGCGGCACGACGGTCGAGGGACAGGGGTTCCTCGACGTCCCGGCGTGGAACTGGGGCAGCCGGTAGTCCGGCGAACGCGCCGGCGCGCCTCGGGCTACTCGCGCAGCGCGGCGCCAAACCGCTCCGCCGCGACGGCGACGCCGGCGAGCTTCGCGTCGGTCGCCTCCGCGGCCGTCAGCGTCCGGTCGTCGGCGCGGAAGCGCAGGGCGAACGTCAGGCTTTTCGAGCCCTCCGGCAGGCCCGGCCCGCGGTAGTCGTCGACGAGCCGCAGCGACTCGAGGAGCTCCCCGGCTCCCTCGCGCAGCGCCGCACGCACCGCCGCGGCCGGCACGCCGGCATCCACGACGAGCGAGACGTCCTGCGTCGCCGCGGGGTAGCCGGACAGCGAGCCGGCGACGACGCGCTCCCCCGCGAGCTCCAGCAGCGCGTCGAGGTCGAGTTCGGCGACGACGACGCGACCCGGCAGATCGGCGGCTTCGGCGACGGCCGGGAGCAGTTCGCCGGCGTAGCCGACCTCGGCCCCGCGGACGGAGAGCACGGCGGTACGGCCCGGGTGCAGCGCGGCGCGCTGCCCCTGGGCGACCTCGATCTCGACACCCGCGGCGGCGGCGATCGTGCGTGTCGCGTCGAGCGCGTCGCCCACATCGAACGGCTCGGCCGGCCGGCCGGGCTGCTTCGCGACCCGGTTGCCGGTCAGGAGCACGGCGACATGCCGCGGCTGCGGCGGGATGGCGGCATCCAGCGCGGCGAGGGTGTCGGCATCCGGTCGTGCGGTCGCGGCGGGCACGACGTCGGTGCCGTACGCGACGCCTGACTCGGGCAGGAACACCGAGCCGGTCTCGAAGAGGCTCAGATCGGTGAACCCGCGGGAGACGTTGCGGTGCGCGACCTGCAGGAGCCCGGGCACGAGCGAGCGGCGCAGGAAGGGCGCCTGCCCGTCGAGCGGGTTCGCGATCCTGATCGAGGGCAGGTGCGCGCCCGACGCGGAGCCGTGCAGGTCGTTCTGCTCCTCCGTCGTGAAGCCGAAGGACGGCGTCTCGACGTAGCCGGCGGCGGCGAGGGTGTTCGCGACGCGGCGACGGCCGTGCTGCGACGGGGTGAAGCCGCGGCCCGAGGGCGGCACCGGGAGCACCGACGGGATGCGGTCGTACCCCGTGATGCGGGCGACCTCCTCCGCGAGGGTCCACTTGTCGGTGAGGTCGGGGCGCCACGTCGGCGGGATCACGTCCCAGCCGTCGTCCGTGGCGGCGACCTCGCAGCCGATCATCTCGAGGGCGCCGGTGATCTCCGCCTCGGCGTAGTCGACGCCGATGAGCCCCGACACGAAGCCGCGCGGAAGCGGGACGGACGCGACGAAGACCTCGGCGAAGAGGGCCCCGCCGGTCTCGGTGTCGAGGGTGCCACCGGCCAGCTGCACCATCAGGTCGGCGACGCGGCGCGCGGCGACGAACGGGATGAGCGGGTCGACGCCGCGCTCGAAGCGCTTGGACGCCTCGGAGGGCAGCTTGTGGCGACGGGCGGTGCGCGCGATCGAGACGGTGTCGAAGATCGCCGCCTCGATGAGGACGTTGCGCGTGGCATCGCTCATCTCGGTCGTGCCGCCGCCCATGACCCCGGCGAGGCCGATGGGCCCGGATTCGTCGGTGATGAGCAGGTCCTCGGCGCTGAGCGTGCGCTCCTTGCCGTCGAGGGTCGTGAGCTTCTCCCCCTCGCCCGCCCGGCGGACGGTGATGCCGCCCTGCAGCTTGTCCAGGTCGTAGCCGTGGATCGGGTTGCCGAGCTCGAGCATGACGTAGTTCGTGATGTCGATGAGGACGCCGAGGGAGCGGATGCCGGCGAGCGTCAGCCGCGCCACCATCCACGGCGGCGTCGGCCGGCTGGGGTCGACGTCGCGCACGATGCGCACGACGAACTCGCTCGCGCCGACGTTCCCGCGGATCGGGTTCTCGTCCACGACGGCGACGGGGAACCCGCCGGTGGGCTGCCCGAGCTCCTCGAAGTCCCGGAGGCCCGGGTCGCGGAGCGCTCCGCCGGTGGCGTGCGCGTACTCGCGCGCGACGCCGCGCAGGCTCAGCGCGTAGCCGCGGTCGGGCGTCACGTTGATCTCGACCGCGACGTCGTCGAGGCCGAGGAGCGCGATGGCGTCGGTGCCGACCTCGGGGTCGAGTCCGAGCTCGGCCAGGCGCAGGATGCCGGAGTGCTCGTCGCCGAGGCCCAGCTCCTTCGCGGAGGCGATCATGCCGTCCGAGACGTGGCCGTAGGTCTTGCGCGCCGCGATCGGGAAGGGTCCGGGCAGCACGGCGCCCGGGAGCGTCACGACGACCTTGTCGCCCTCGAAGAAGTTCCGCGCGCCGCAGACGATGCCGCGGACGCCGCCGTGGGCATCGCCCACGTCGACCTGGCACCAGCGGATGGTCTTGCCGTTGGACTGCGGCTCCTCGACGAACTCGACGACCCGGCCGACGACGATCGGGCCGGTCAGGTCGAAGCCGTGGACGTCCTCCTCCTCGAAGCCGACCGAGACGAGCGAGGCGAGGACGTCCTCGGGGGTCGCATCGGCTGCGACATCGACGTACTCACGCAGCCAGGAGAGCGGGACGCGCATCAGACCACCATTCCGAACTGCTCGCTGAAGCGGACATCGCCTTCGGCCATGTCGCGCATGTCCTTCACATCCGAGCGGAACATCAGGGTCCGCTCGATCCCCATCCCGAACGCGAACCCGGAGTAGACCTCCGGGTCGATCCCGGCCGCGCGCAGCACATTGGGGTTGACCATGCCGCATCCGCCCCACTCGATCCAGCGGGCGCCGCCCTTGAAGGTGGGATGCCAGAGGTCGAGCTCCGCGCTCGGCTCGGTGAACGGGAAGTAGTTGGCGCGCAGGCGCGTCTTCGCCTCGGCGCCGAAGAGGGCACGCGCGACGTGGTCGAGGGTGCCGCGCAGGTGCGCCATCGTTATGCCCTTGTCGATGACGAGGCCCTCGAACTGGCTGAACACGGGCAGGTGGGTGGCGTCGAACTCGTCGGTGCGGAACACGCGGCCAGGCGAGACGATGTAGATCGGCAGGTCGCGGGTGAGCATCGTGCGCATCTGCACCGGGCTCGTCTGCGTGCGCAGCAGCAGGTGCCGCGCGACCGGATCGACGTAGAACGTGTCCTGCATCTGCCGCGCCGGGTGGTCGGCGTCGAGGTTCAGCGCGTCGAAGTTGTACCACTCGTGCTCGAGCTCGGGGCCTTCCGCGATCTCCCATCCCATACCGACGAAGATGTCGCCGACCTGGTCCTGCAGGAGGGTGAGCGGATGCCGTGCGCCGACGCGCGCGCGCTGCGGCAGGGCCGTGACGTCGATGCGCTCCGCCTCGAGCTTCGCGGCCGTCTCGGCCTCGGCGAGCTCGGCCTCGCGCGCGGCGAGCGCCTGGGTCACGCGTCCGCGCGCCCCGCCGACGAGCTTGCCGACCTCGGCCTTGCGCTCGTTCGGCACGTTCCGCAGCTGCGCGTTCAGGCGCGCGAGCGGCGAACCCTCTGCGGTGTGGGCGGAGCGGGCCGCCTTCAGAGCGGCGGTGTCGCCGGCCGCGGCGATCGCGGCGAGCGCGTCCGCGACGGCGGCGTCGACCGCTTCGGGCGTGATTTCGGGTGCGTCAGACACGAAGAACGAGTCTACCGGCGGCGTGTCCCCACCCCGTGCGTCACACCGAGCCCCCGGCCTGGCCCGTGCGGTTGTCGGTACGGGCCTGCGTCGCGATGAGCTGCGTGTCGGTGGTCTCCTGCAGCGGCGCGATCGTCAGCTGCACCTTGGGCGAGCGCTTCGTGCGCTCCTGGACGCGGTGCGCGACGTAGCTGAGCGCCAGGCACATGGCGATGTAGATCGTGCCGGCGATGATCGCCGACGGGATCAGCGGCGAGCCGAAGTTCGCGTTCGAGCCCAGCAGCTTCGCCGTGTACAGCAGCTCGGGGTAGGTGATGATGAAGCCGAGCGCGGTGTCCTTCAGCGTCACGACGAGCTGGGCGATGATGACCGGCATCATGGCGCGGATCGCCTGCGGCAGCAGGATGAGCCGCATGACGCCCGCCTTGCGGAGCCCGACGGCGTAGCCCGCCTCCTGTTGGCCGCGCGGCAGCGACTCGACACCCGCGCGGATGACCTCCGAGAGCACGGAGCCGTTGTACAGGACGAGTGCGAGGACGACCGCCCAGTAGCTCGACATCCGGATGTCGATGACGGGCAGGCCGTAGTACAGCAGCAGCATGAACACGAGGACGGGGACGGCGCGCAGGAGTTCCACGATCGCCATCACCGGGCGACGGACCCACGCGTGATCGGACAGGCGGCCGATGCCGAGGATGAACCCCAGCACGATGGCACCGACGCCTGCCGCCGCGAACGCGGTCAGGGTGGCGAGGGTCGCCTGGCCGATCATCTGCCAGACGCGGGTGTAGCCGAAGAGCTCCCACTTCTGCGCGGAGAACTGACCCGTCGCGAAGAGGCGCCAGATCACGAAGCCGATGATCGCGAGGACGACGACGATCGTGACCGCGCCGATGATCCGGTTCCGCGCCTGCGCGCGGGGACCGGGGACGTCGTAGAGGACGGAGCCGCTCATCGCGCCACCCGCCACTTGTTCTCGAGCGTCCGCTGCAGCCAGGCCAGCAGCAGGACGAGAGCCACGAACACGGCCATCACGAGCAGGATCGTCACCATCTGGTTCTCACCGTTCTCGCTCATGTTGGCGCGGATGTTGCCGAGGTTGACGACGGAGAAGCCGGACGCGACGGTCGTGTTCTTCAGCAGGGCGATGAGCACGCTCATCATGGGCGGGATGACCGAGCGCGCCGCCTGCGGCAGCACGACGTATCCCATCACCTGGCCGAACCCCATGCCGAGGGCGCGCGCGGCCTCGGCCTGCCCGATCGGGACGGTGTTGATGCCGGAGCGGATCGTCTCGGCGACGTACGTCGCCGTGTAGATGCCGAGACCCAGGATCGCCAGCAGCAGGAAGCTGCCGCGGGGCACGGGGAACAGCAGGGGCACCGCGAAGGCGAAGAAGAACAGCACGAGCGTCAGCGGGGTGTTGCGGATGGTGTTGACGTAGAGCGTCCCGACGGCCCGCGCGATCGGCACCGGCGAGACGCGCATGGCGCCGACGAGGAAGCCCAGGACGAGGGCGATCGCACCGCCCGCGAAGAAGAGGACGAGGGTGCCGATCAGGGCCTCGACCCACAGGTCGGGGTAATCGAAGATCTGGTTCACCGTTCTCCTCTCGTCATGCCGGGGATGATGCGGGGCGGTGACGCCGCGTCAGCGGTGCACCGCCCCGCAGGCGGTCACTCGACCGGGTCGACCGTCGGCTGGTCGCCCTCGACCCCGGCGGCGCCGAGGTTCTTGTCGAAGATGGCCTGCCAGATGTCGCCGCCGTCCGTGAACAGCGTGTTGACGTACTCGACGAAGGCCGTGTCGCCCTTCACGATGCCGACGCCGTACCGCTCCTCACTGAAGACCTCGCCGGTCACCTTGAGCGCGTCCGGCTCCAGGGCGGCGTAGCCGATGAGGATCGCCTCGTCCGTCGTGACGGCATCCACCTGCCCGTTCTTGAGCGCCTCGACGCACTCGGAGTACTTGTCGAACTCCTCCGTGTTCGAGGGGGTCTCGTCCTTGATCCGCTGGATCGAGGTCGAGCCGGTCGCCGAGCACACCGTCATGTCCGCCGTCAGCGAGTCCTTACCGGTGATGGTGTCGTTGTCCGCCGTCACGAGGAGACCCTGACCGGTCACGAAGTACGGTCCGGCGAAGGAGATGAGCTCCTTGCGCGAGTCGGTGATCGAGTACGTCCCCACGTAGTAGTCGATGTCGCCGCGGGTGATCGCGTCCTCGCGAGCCTTCGAGTCGATCACCGAGAACTCGATGTCCTCCTCGTCATAGCCGAGGGATGCCGCGATCCAGCGGGCGATGTCGACGTCGAAGCCGCTCCGCTCGCCGGTCGTGGGGTCGAGGTATCCGAGGTTCGGCTGGTCCTCCTTGACGCCGATGCGGACCTTGCCGCGCTCCGTGATCGCGTCGACCGTGGGGCTGCCCTCGACCTCGACGGGCTCGGAGGCGACCTCGAACCACGTGCCGTCGCCTTCTGATTCACCCGGATCTGCCGGGTCGGCGCCGGGGGTCCCGCTGTTGCAGCCCGCGAGCGCGAGTGCGGCGATCGCGATACCGGCGAACGCGCCGGCGATGCGTGTCTTGCGCATGTGATCCTCCTGGTTTCGATCTCTTCTTCGGTCGTCGCGCCGGTGCATGGGCGCGGACGTTCTCAGTGCGTGATGAGCTTGGAGAGGAAGTCCTTGGCCCGGTCGCTCTTCGGGTGGGTGAAGAACTCGTCGGGTGTCGCCTCTTCGACGATCTGCCCGTCGGCCATGAACACGACGCGGTCGGCGGCCTTCCGCGCGAAGCCCATCTCGTGGGTCACGACGATCATCGTCATGCCCTCCTGCGCGAGGGTCACCATGACGTCGAGGACCTCGTTGATCATCTCGGGGTCCAGGGCGCTCGTCGGCTCGTCGAACAGCATGAGCTTGGGCTGCATCGCGAGGGCGCGGGCGATCGCGACGCGCTGCTGCTGCCCGCCGGAGAGCTGGGCGGGGAGCTTCGCGGCCTGCTGGCCGACGCCCACCCGGTCGAGGAGCTTCTTCGCGAGGGCCTCGGCGTCGGGCTTCTTCATCCCCTTGACCTTGATGGGACCCAGCGTCACGTTCTCGAGGATCGTGAGGTGGGCGAAGAGGTTGAACGACTGGAACACCATCCCGACGTCGGCGCGGAGCTCGGCGAGGCCCTTGCCCTCCTTGGGCAGCTCCTTGCCGTCGATCGTGATCGTGCCGCTCGTGATGGTCTCGAGGCGGTTGATCGTGCGGCACAGCGTCGACTTGCCGGAACCGGACGGCCCGATGACGACGACCACCTCACCCCGGTTGACCGTGAGGTCGATGTCCTTCAGCGCCTGGAAGTCGCCGTAGTGCTTCTGGACGTCGGAGATCACGACGAGGGGCTGACCGCGGCGGACGTCGATGTTGGATGTCCGGGGCGCAGCCTCGTTCTCTGGAGTCGCCATGACGCCACCCTACGGATCGGCCACCGGCACCGCAGGGTCTTGACGGGACCTTTACCGATCTGTAACAGGCCCGGAATGCGGCCCGTCAGGCGCCGGCGCGCTGCGCGAAGGCGCTCTCGTACAGGCAGACGCTCGCGGCGGTGGCGAGGTTGAGCGACTCCGCGGCGCCGTAGATGGGCAGCCGCAGCGACAGATCGACCAGCGCGAGCGCGTCCTCCTCGAGGCCGCGGGCCTCGTTGCCGAACAGCCACGCCGTCGGCTCGGCGAGCGTGCCGCGGTGGGCGAGGAAGTCCTCTCCCCCGACATCCGCGGCGATCACGCGGAGGCCGGCCGCCCGGGCGCGCTGCACGGTCTCGGCGAGCTCCGCACCGACGGCCACGGGCACATGGAACAGCGAGCCGGTCGTCGCGCGCACGACCTTCGGGTTGTAGGGATCGACCGTCCGGCCGGTGAGGACGACGGCATCCGCTCCCGCCGCGTCGGCGGCGCGGATGATGGTGCCGAGGTTGCCGGGATCGCGCACCTCCTCGCAGATCACGACGAGCCGCGGCGAGCCGGCGAAGATGTCGCGCGCGGCCGTCGGCGACTGGCGCGCGACGGCGACGATCCCCTGCGGCGTCACGGTGTCGGCCATCGCATCGAGCACGGCCTCGCTGGCGAAGATGATCTCCAGCCCCGCCGCCTCCGCGGCATCCCGCACGTCCTGGTGCCGCTCCAGCGCCGACGGCGTCGCGTACAGCTCGACCAGGGTCTCGGGGCGGAAGGTCAGCGCCTCGCGGGCCGCCTGCGGACCCTCCAGGAGGAAGAGGCCGGTCTCCTGCCGGGCGCTGCGCTTGGTCAGCTTCGCCACAGCGCGCACACGCGGGGAGCGGGGGTTCTCGAGCACGGTCTCAGTGTAGGGCCGCGGCCAGAGGCATCCGGGCACGCGAAAGGGGCGCCCTCCCGGAGGAGGACGCCCCTGTCGAAGCCGTGATCAGGCCTTGGGCGCGTTGACGTCCGCCGGCAGGGCCTTCTTCGCGGTCTCGACGAGCGAGGTGAAGACGGCGGGCTCGTTGACGGCCAGCTCGGCGAGCATGCGACGGTCGACCTGCACACCGGCGAGACCCAGACCCTGGATGAAGCGGTTGTACGTCAGGCCGTTCTGGCGGCTCGCGGCGTTGATGCGCTGGATCCACAGACGGCGGAAGTCGCCCTTGCGCTTGCGACGGTCACGGTACGCGTAGACGAGCGAGTGGGTGACCTGCTCCTTCGCCTTGCGGTACAGGCGCGAACGCTGACCCCGGTAACCGGAGGCGCGCTCAAGGATGACGCGACGCTTCTTGTGGGCGTTTACTGCCCGCTTGACTCTAGCCATTTCGTTTACTTCCTAACGTGCGTCGGCGCTCAGTGGCCGAGGAGCTTCTTGGCGACCTTGGCATCACCCTTGGCGAGGACCTGGTCCTGCGTGAGGCGACGGGTGCGCTTGGTGGGCTTGCCTTCGAGGTTGTGGCGGAGGTTCGCCTGCTGCTTCATGATCTTGCCGCTGCCGGTGATCTTGAAGCGCTTCTTGGCACCCGAATGGGTCTTCTGCTTCGGCATGTCTCTTCCTTCGTTGTATTTCCCGCTGGGCGGGAGTCTGTGGGCGCCTATTCGGCGGGGGCGGATGCCGTCTCGCCGGCCTCGGGCGCGTCGGCCTCGGACGAGCCGCCGCGCGCCTGGCGGGCGGCTTCCTTGTTCGCCGCGCGGGCGGCGTTCTGCTCCGTCTTGACCTCGGACTTGTTCTTGTGCGGCGCGATGACCATGACCATGTTGCGTCCGTCGATCATCGGGTTCGACTCGACGGTGCCGAACTCGGCCACGTCCTCCGCGAACTTCTTGAGCAGGCGCACGCCCTGCTCGGGGCGCTGCTGCTCACGACCGCGGAACAGGATCATGGCCTTGACCTTGTCACCCGTCTTGAGGAAGCCCTCAGCGCGCTTGCGCTTGGTTTCGTAGTCGTGGTTGTCGATCTTCAGGCGGAAGCGGACCTCCTTGAGGACCGTGTTCGCCTGGTTGCGACGTGCTTCCTTGGCCTTCTGCGCCGCCTCGTACTTGAACTTGCCGTAGTCCATGATCTTGACGACCGGGGGCTTCGAGTTCGGGGCGACTTCGACCAGGTCCAGCTCGGCCTCCTGCGCCAGACGCAGGGCGACCTCGATACGAACGACGCCGACCTGCTCTCCGGCGGGACCGACGAGGCGAACCTCGGGGACGCGGATGCGGTCGTTGGTGCGGGGATCGCTGATGCGGAACTCCTCTTCATACGGGCGACGGCCACCGGGACGCAGGGCTGCGTCTCGGGCGGAAGAGCATCACGTCCACCCCGCACGATGCGCGCGCATCGGCATTCAGTGTTCTGCACCCGTGCCACCCCGGGTGAACGGGGCGGAGTGCGAGACCCGGTAGCCTGGAACGGCAAGCGCGGGTGGGATGTGATCCTCTTTCGATCCGGAGTAGAACACTCCGGTGCCCGCTCAGTCTAGCAGAGAGCAGCACGTGGACACGATTCCGTCTGGACCCGGGGAACAGGATGCCGAGCGCCTCGCGCGCTGGGAGGAGGAGGAGCGTGCGGCGCAGGCCGCGACCCGTGACATCGCGGCGGTTCCGGCCGTCGAGGTGATCACCACGACAGCGGTGCACCTGCTGAGCGCGGCGGCCGTCAAGGTGGGCCTCGCCGACGACCCCGACACGCAGAAGGACCTCGACGAGGCCCGGAAGCTCATCAACGCCCTCGCCGGCCTCATCACGGCCAGCGCCCCGGAGATCAGCGACATGCACGCCCGGTCGCTGCGGGACGGGCTGCGCTCGGTGCAGCTCGCGTTCCGCGAGGCGTCGGTCATCCCCGACCCGATCGGCAAAGGCCCCGGCGAGAAGTGGACCGGCCCGGTCAACTGACCCGGCGCTCTGGGCCGCCGCGCGGCGCCGCAGCCTGGCGCACCTCGCCGCGGGCACCCCATTCCACGCCGAGAAACCACATCCGGCATCACAAACCACGCCACGCGTGATGTCTCGCGCTGAATGTGGTTTCTCAGTCGACGGATGCCGCGGCGTCCGCGCGCGGGCGCGACGCACCGGTCCCCCGGGTTCCGCCCGCCGCCGTCCCGCCCCGGACCCTCTCGCCGATCGAACCGCAGGATGCGGTGTGGCTGACGAGGCCCGTGGGGCTCCGCAGCCCCACCCGTCACGGCCGATCCTGCAGATTGCACCGGACGGGGCGCGGCGCGGCGCGGCGGCGCGGCGCCGCAACGGCGCGGGGTCAGGCGCGGACGAGCTTGACCGTCAGGGAGTCCACGAGCACGGCGATCCGGTCGTCGGCGGCCCAGCGCGCCGCGAGGCGCTGGAGCACGGCATCCAGCTCGCCCTGATCGAGGCCGTCGACCAGGTGCAGGCGCACGACGAGCTCGGGTCCGCGCAGGCGCGCGTCGGGGTCCCCCGGCGCGACCGAGAGGTCGAGCACGCCGAGTTCGCCGCCGATGCTCTCCTGCAGTCCGGCGAAGACCTCGGGCGACATGTGCGGGGGGTCCCAGCGCTGACCCTGGCCGATCGCCCACACGGCGGGCCGGCGCAGCACGAACTCCGTCGGCGAGGCCGGGTCGATGACGACGAGATCGGTGTCGTCCGCGGCGGCCGAGAGGGCCGTGCGCACGCCGTCGACCGGCACCGGGCGCGCGGCGGGATCCCACGCCGCGAGGGTCTGCACCGACGTGAACACCGGCAGCACGCGGCGCCCGTCGGGCGCGGCGACCGTGACGATCGACAGCTCCTGCGTCTTGTCGACGGTCAGCCCGGTCGGTCCGACGCCCTCCTCGCCCTTCTCGGCGACGAGCGGGATCAGCAGGCGCGCCGAGCGGTACGCGTCGACGACGGCACCGGCGTCCCCGTCCCCCGCGCGGAACGCGAGCAGCGCGGCCAGCAGGGCGGGGTCGGCCGAGCCGTCGTCGGCGGCGTGCGGGTTCGGCTCGAAGCTGCGGCCGGCCCACGGAACGCCCGCCGAGTCGGCGGGACCGCAGGAGTGGTCAGCCTCCGGCGACATCCAGCGCCTCGGCGAGCGTGAACGCGCCCGCGTACAGGGCCTTGCCGACGATCGCGCCCTCGACGCCGAGCGGGACGAGCTCGCGGAGAGCCGCGATGTCGTCGAGACTCGAGATGCCGCCGGAGGCGACGACCGGCTTGGGCGTGCGAGCGACCATCTCGCGGAGGAGCTCGAGGTTCGGGCCGCGGAGCGTGCCGTCCTTCGTGACGTCGGTGACGACGTACCGGCTGCAGCCGGCATCCTCGAGGCGTTCGAGCACCTGCCAGAGATCGCCGCCGTCGCGCGTCCAGCCGCGCGCGGCCAGGGTCGTACCGCGCACATCGAGCCCGACGGCGATCGCCTCGCCGTAGCGGTAGATCACGTCGGAGGCCCACTCGGGGTTCTCCAGCGCCGCGGTGCCGAGGTTGATGCGGGCGGCGCCGCTCTCCAGGGCGGCCTCGAGGGTCGCGTCGTCGCGGATGCCGCCGGAGAGCTCGACCTGCACGCCCTTGAGCTGCTTGATGACCTTGCGCAGCACGGCGCTGTTGTTGCCGCGGCCGAAGGCGGCGTCGAGGTCGACGAGGTGGATCCACTGCGCGCCGTCGCGGGCCCACGCGAGTGCGGCCTCCACCGGGTCGCCGTAGCTCGTCTCGGTGCCGGCCTCGCCCTGTGTGAGGCGGACGGCCTTGCCACCTGCGACATCGACGGCGGGCAGCAGGATCAGTTCGGGGGTGGAAGCGAAATCGTTCATGGCTCCAACGGGAGGTAGATTCGCGCGCGCGGATCCGCGCATGCACGAGGTGACAGCCTACTAGGCCTTCGGCAGCGCGCCGATCCAGTTCCCCAGCAGCCGGATGCCGGCCCCCCCGGACTTCTCCGGGTGGAACTGCGTCGCCGACAGCGGGCCGTTCTCCACCGCGGCGAGGAACGGCGTCCCGTAGTCGCACCAGGTGAGCACGGGCTCGGCGAACGGTCGCATGACCTCGAGCGACCAATGCTGGGCCGCGTAGGAGTGCACGAAGTAGAAGCGCTCCTCCTCGATGCCGTCGAAGAGCACCGACCCGGCGCCGGAACGGACGGTGTTCCAGCCCATGTGCGGCAGGACGGGGGCGTCGAGCTCGGTGACCGATCCCGGCCACTCCCCCAGGCCCTCCGTGTCGACGCCGCGTTCGACGCCGTGCTCGAAGAGCACCTGCATCCCGACGCAGATGCCGAGAACCGGCAGCCCGCCGGCCAGGCGGCGATCGATGAGTTCGTGGCCGCGGCTCTCCTGCAGCGCATCCATGACGGCCCGGAACGCGCCCACGCCCGGGACGACAAGCCCGGCGGCGTCCTGCACGAGGCCGCGGTCCCGCGTCAGGCGGGCGTCGGCGCCGGCGGCGGCGAGGGCCTTGACCGCCGAGTGGACGTTGCCGGAGCCGTAGTCGAGGACGGCGACGAGCGGGGCGTCGGTCACAGAGCGCCCTTCGTGCTCGGGATGCCGCGCACGTGCGGGTCGAGGGCCTTGGCCTGACGGAACGCGCGCGCGAACGCCTTGTACTCGGCCTCCGCGATGTGGTGCGGGTCGCGCCCGCCGAGCACCGTGATGTGCATCGTCAACGCCGCGCTGTAGGCGATCGCCTCGAAGGTGTGGCGCACGAGCGACCCGGTGAAGTGACCGCCGATGAGGTGGTGCTCGTAACCCGCGGGCTCGCCGGTGTGCACGAGGTAGGGACGCCCGCTGATGTCCACGACGGCCTGTGCGAGCGCCTCGTCGAGCGGCACGAGTGCATCGCCGTAGCGGGAGATGCCGGCCTTGTCGCCGAGCGCCTCGCGGATGGCCTGACCCAGCACGATCGCGACGTCCTCCACGGTGTGGTGGGCGTCGATCTCGGTGTCGCCGGAGGCGCGCACCGTCAGGTCGGTCAGCGAGTGCTTCGCGAATGCGGTGAGCAGGTGGTCGAAGAACGGGACCGTCGTGTCGATGTGGCTCTGTCCGGTGCCGTCCAGATCGAGTTCGAGTTCGACGGTGGATTCGCTCGTCGCGCGGCGAAGGGATGCCGTGCGGGGCGCGGGGCTGCTCATGGATCCGAGTCTACCGAGCGCGCCGCAGGGGCGCGGGCCGCATGACGCCCGCCGGGTTCAGAGGGATGCCAGTGCCTCGAGGAAGGCTGTGGATTCGTCCTCGGTGCCGGCGGTGACGCGGAGGCTGTGCGGGATGCCGACGTCGCGGATGAGGATGCCACGGTCGTACAGCCCCTGCCAGGTGGCGGCCGGGTCGTCGACGCCGTCGAAGAGGACGAAGTTCGTCCAGCTCTCGTAGGGCGTGTAGCCGAGCGCCGACAGCGTGGCGGAGATGCGGTCGCGCTGGCCGACGATGTCGTCGACCATCTGCAGCATCGTGGGCGCGTGCCGCAGCGCCGCGGTCGCGGCCGCCTGCGTGAGGGCGCTCAGGTGGTACGGCAGCCGGACGAGGCGGAGCGCGTCGATGACGGCGGGGTCGGCCGCCAGGTAGCCCACGCGCGCCCCGGCGAAGGCGAACGCCTTGCTCATGGTGCGGCTGACGACGAGCCGCTCGCGCCCCGGCAGCAGGGTCAGCGCCGACCGCTCCTCGCGCGGTGCGAACTCCTGGTACGCCTCGTCGACGATCACGATGCCGTCGGTCGCGTCGTAGACCGCCTCGACGACGTCGGTGCGCAGCGGCGTGCCGGTGGGGTTGTTCGGCGCGCAGAGGAAGACGACGTCCGGTCGGGCGTCGGCCACCTGCGCGGCCGCGTCCTGGGCGTCGATCGTGTAGTCCACGCCGCGCGTGCCCGTCACGTACTGCGCACCCGTCCCCCGCGTGAGCAGGGGATACATCGAGTAGGTGGGCGCGAAGCCGAAGGCGGTCCGGCCGGGCCCGGCGAAGGCCTGCAGCAGGTGCTGGAGGACTTCGTTCGAGCCGTTCGCCGCCCAGATCTGCTCCCGGGACAGCCCGTGGCCCAGGTAGTCGGCGAAGCCCTCCCGCAGCTCGGTGAACTCACGGTCGGGATACCGGTTGATCCCCCGCAGCGCCTGCGAGATGCTCACGATGATGTCGTCGGCGACCTCTTCGGGCACGGGGTGCGAGTTCTCGTTGACGTTGAGGGCCACCGGGAGTGGCGCCTGGGGCGCCCCGTAGGGGGTGAGACCCCGGAGATCGTCGCGCAGCGGGAGGTCTTCCAGACGAACAGTCACCCTCCCATGGTAGGGCTCGGCGTCAGTCGCCCGTCGCGTACTCCAGCGGGATCGCGACCTGCTGACCGGCATCCAGGCGGGCGCTGCTCAGGGCGTTCAGGCGCATGATCGCGTCGACGACGTCGCGCGGGTCGGCGGATGGGGCGACCCGCTCCGCGACGGACCAGAGCGTGTCGCCAGGCATCACCGTGACGGTCTGGAAGGTGCCGCCGGGAGCGCTCTGCTCGCCGGAGGCGAGCGCGCCACCGCCGGAGACGATCGCGATGCTGATCGCGACGACGGCGGGCACGGAGGCGAGCGTCGCGAGGACGCGGCGTCCTCGCGTCGTGAGACGGAGTCGGGTCGACGGGGCGGGGATGCTGCGGACGCCGGCGATGTCGATGGTGGTCATGGCTCCTCCTCAGGACTGCTGCCTCGGATGTGGAGAAGTTCGCCTCCCGCCCTCGGCCGGGAGGACCGGAGGCGAACTTCTTTACCGAAGCTATCTTCGAATTGCTAGAGTGTCAAGTGCATCCAATCTCGGACTCTCTTCGAACGCGACACGCGAACGCTTGGCGGTGGAGAGGCCCGATACCGGATACGGTTTCGATGAACACACCCCATCACCGACCTCCGACATTCGAAGCCGAGTGCCGCGGGGCGGGTGACGAGAAGGAGCGCGAGATGAGCGAGAAGCCGCAGACCCGTCGGCGCAAGAGCCTCAGCGACAAGCAGCTGGCGATCCTCGAGGTCATCCAGCGATCCATCGCCCGGCACGGCTATCCGCCCAGCATGCGCGAGATCGGCGACGCCGTCGGGCTCAAGTCGCTCTCCAGCGTCACCCATCAGCTCAACCAGCTGGAGCTGAGCGGCTACCTCCGCCGCGACCCGGGCAAGACCCGGGCCATGGAGGTCCTCATCGACCTGCCCGGCGCGGCGACGGAGAACCCCGCCGACAGCGCTCCGTCGGTCGGCGACGCCGCGCTGGTGCCCCTCGTGGGGCGCATCGCCGCCGGCATCCCGATCACGGCGGAGCAGCAGGTGGAGGAGATCTTCCCGCTTCCGCGCCAGCTCGTCGGCAAGGGCGACCTCTTCATGCTCAAGGTCAGCGGCGAGTCGATGATCGACGCGGCCATCTGCGACGGCGATTGGGTCGTCGTGCGCTCCCAGTCGACGGCGGAGAACGGCGACATCGTCGCGGCCATGCTCGACGAGGAGGCCACGGTGAAGACCTTCCGCCAGCGCGACGGCCACACCTGGCTGCTCCCCCGCAACTCCGCTTTCGAGCCGATCCTCGGCGACGACGCCGTCGTGCTCGGCAAGGTGGTGGCGGTGCTGCGCGCCATCTGAGCCGCTTCGCAGCCGGACGACGCGCAGCCCCTCCCCTCAGACGGTCGCCTCCGCGCGAGCGCGCACGGCCGCCGCCGCGGTGACGAGATTCCGCAGCGACACGACCGTCTCGTCGTAGCCCCGCGTCTTCAGCCCGCAGTCCGGGTTCGCCCACACCTGCCGCAGCGGCAGCCGGTCCGCCGCGCGCTGGAGCAGGTCGGTCATTTCGGCGACCGACGGCACGCGTGGCGAGTGGATGTCGTACGCACCGGGCCCGACACCGTGCGAGAAGCCGGACCGGGCGATGTCGTCGATGACGGCGCCGCGACTGCGCGCCGCCTCGATCGACGTGACGTCCGCGTCGAGTGCGGCGATGGCGTCGATCACGACGGCGAAGTCGGAGTAGCAGAGGTGCGTGTGCACCGATGTCGCCGTCCCCGCGCCCGCCGTCGCCAGCCGGAACGCGCCGACGGACCATTCGAGGTAGCCGGGCTGGTCCGCCGCCTTCAGCGGCAGCAGCTCGCGCAGCGCCGGCTCGTCGACCTGGATGATCTGGATGCCGGCCTCCTCGAGGTCGGCGATCTCCTCCCGGAGGGCCAACGCGACCTGCGCCGCCGTGTCGGCGAGCGGCTGGTCGTCGCGGACGAAGGACCACGCGAGGATCGTCACGGGGCCGGTCAGCATGCCCTTGACCGGCTTGTCGGTCAGGGACTGCGCATAGCGCGACCAGGGCACCGTGATGGGAGCCGGGCGGGACACGTCGCCCCACAGGATCGAGGGGCGGGTCGCGCGGGAGCCGTACGACTGCACCCACCCGTTCTGGGTGACCGTGAAGCCGTCGAGGTTCTCCGCGAAGTACTGCACCATGTCGTTGCGCTCCGGCTCGCCGTGCACGAGAACGTCGAGTCCGAGATCGAGCTGCAGGTCGATGACGCGGGCGATCTCGTCGCGGAGGAACCCGTCGTACTCCTCCGGCGTGATCTCACCGCGCACGAGGCGCGCCCGCGCACGCCGGATCTCGCCGGTCTGCGGGAACGAGCCGATCGTGGTCGTGGGCAGCGCCGGCAGCGGGACGGCCGCCGCCTGGGCGGCGAGGCGGAGCTCGTAGTCCGGGCGCCGGTGGTCGGCGGCGGTCAGCTGCGCGATGCGCGCGCGGACCCCGCCGTCGCGCACCCCGGCCGCGTGACGCCGATCGGCGGCCGCCGCGGCCGCCGCGTCGATGTCGGCGGCGATGGCGGCCCGCCCGTCGCGGAGCCCGCGCGCGAGCGTCGCGACCTGCTGCACCTTCTGGTCGGCGAAGGCGAGCCACGACGCGAGGCGCGGGTCCAGTGCCGTCTCGTCGGCGACGTCGTGCGGCACGTGCTGCAGTGAGGTCGAGGTCGCGACGGCCACGGGCGCGCCGAGCGCGCGCAGATCGTCGAGGGCCGCGACGGCTGCGGCCAGGTCGCCGCGCCAGACGTTGCGTCCGTCGATCACTCCGCCGACGAGGGTCTTCCCCGAGAGGCCGTCCGCCGGCGCGGGGACGGCACCGCGGTGCAGGTCGAGCGCGAGGGCTTCGACGGGCGCCGCCGCAAGCGTGGTCCACGCCTCGGCGGAGAGCTGGGCGTACCCTGCGGCGACCAGGATCGCGGGACGCCTCGTCGCCGAGCCGAGCACGTCATACGCGCGGCGGGCGGCGTCCGCCAGCTCGCCGGGCGCGGCGTTGAGGCTCTCGGAGACGAGGGCCGGCTCGTCGAGCTGCACCCATTCCGCGCCCGCGGCCCGCAGCGTCGAGAGCAGCTCGACGTACACCGGCAGCAGGTCCTCGAGGCGATCGAGCGGCCGGAAGCCCTCGGGTGCGGCATCCGTCGCCTTCGCGAGTGCGAGCAGGGTGACCGGACCGACGACGACGGGGCGGACCGTGACGCCGTCGGCGCGTGCTTCGGCGACCTGACGCGCGAACCGGTCGCCGGAGAGCGAGAACGCCGTCTCGGGGCCGATCTCGGGCACGAGGTAGTGGTAGTTCGTGTCGAACCACTTCGTCATCTCCAGCGCGGCCCGCTCTCCGTCGCCGCGCGCGGCCGTGAAGTACGCGCCGAGGGGGATCTGTCCGTCCGCGTCGCGCAGGTCGTCGAAGCGGGCCGGCAACGCTCCGACGGTGACCGCCGCGTCGAGCACCTGGTCGTAGAAGGAGAACGATTCCGGGATGGACGAATCGTCCCGACCGAGACCCAGCTCCACGAGTCGCGCGCGGGTCGCCCGCCGCAGCTCGGCGGCCGTCGTCTCGAGCTCCTCGAGCGTCACGGCGCCGGACCAGTGCGCCTCCACGGCGCGCTTCAGCTCGCGACGACGCCCGATGCGCGGGTAGCCGAGGATCGTGCCGGTGGGGAAGGAAGCGGTCATGCGGAGATCTCCTCGGTACGGGTGCGGACGCCGGCCTCACGGAGGACGGCCAGCACGTTGTCGTGGTTGTTGAAGGCGTACAGGTGGATGCCGCCGGCTCCGCCGGCGAGCACGTCGCGCGCGAGGGCCGCGGCGTGCCGGACGCCGATCTCGCGGCGCCCCTCCGCGGTCGGCTCGACGTCGAGGGCGACGGCGAGGTCGGACGGCAGCGGCTCTCCGGTGAGCTCGACGACGCGGCGCAGCCGGCTGGGCGAGGTGATCGGCATGATGCCGGGCAGGATCGGGATGGTCACGCCCGCGGCGCGCGCGAGCTCCACGAAGCCCAGGTAGTCGTGGGCGTGGAAGAACAGCTGGCTGATCGCGAACGTCGCCCCCGCGGCCTGCTTGGCCAGCAGCGCGTCGATGTGCTCGAGGCGGTGCCGCGAACGCGGGTGCCCGTTGGGGAAGGCCGCCACGGCGATCTCGACGCGGGCGCGGGGCGCCACCCGCGCGGCGCCGGGCACGCCGGGGACGGGCGCCTCGGTGTACGGCGCACGCTCGGCCTGCACGCGGTCGATGAGCTGCACGAGCTCGGCCGCGCTGGCGAGGTCGCCGACGTACTCCTCGCCCTCCGCGGCGTCCGCGGGCGGGTCGCCGCGGAGCGCGAGGAAGCGCGTGATCCCGGCATCCAGGAACTCCCGGATGAGGGTCGTCGCTTCCTCGTAGCTGGATCCCACGCACGTGAGGTGCGCCAGCGGCGGGACGTCGGTCTGACGGAGGATGTGCGTGAGCACCTCGAGCGAGCGGCCGCCGGTGGAGCCGCCGGCGCCGAAGGTCACGGAGATGAACTCCGGGCCGGCGGCGGCCAGCAGCCGGATCGTCTCGTGCAGGGCCGGCATCCCGGCGTCGGTGCGCGGCGGGTAGATCTCGAAGGAGAAGGGCACCGCGGCGGCGGTCTCGCTCGACATGGGTCTCTCCGGGGTCAGGGGCGGTGTGTCTCGGGCCGGTCGGCCGCGGTCGCTCCCCCGCCGGCAGGGCAGGAGGGCATCGCGGGCGGGTGCCGGGCTCGGCTGTCGCTCCTGCCCGGTGCGACCGGGCGTCGATGGCATCACTTTACGACTCCCCTGCGCGGCCCGGGAGGAGTGTGACGCGACGTTTCACCGGGCCTACGGTGGAGGCATGTCCGAGCTGCCCTACGGTTCCTGGCCCTCTCCGCTCACCGCCGCTGCGGCGACCGCCGGCTCACCCCGCTATGAGGGCGCCGCGTTCGCGGGAGACGAGATCTGGTGGGGCGAATCGCTCCCCGACGAGGGCGGACGCACCGCGGTGCGCCGGCGCGGCGCCGACGGTGCGATCGAGAACGTCCTGCCGGCGCCGTGGAACGCCCGGTCGCGGGTCCACGAGTACGGCGGCGGGTCCTGGGCCGCGACCGAGGACGGACGGCTGTTCTTCGTCGAGAAGAGCGACCAGCGGGTCTGGTCGCTGCGCCCCGGCGAGGAGCCGCACGCGCTGACCGCGGCCACGGACGAGGACGTCCGCTACGGCGGGCTGCGCTGGCAGGAGGGGATGCTGCTGGCGGTCCGTGAGCACCACGGCGACGATCCGGTCCCCCACCGCGACATCGTGTCGATCGACGCGGAGGGCGCCGTGACGAGCCTCGTGGGCGGCAGCGCTTTCCTCGCCCAGCCGGCGCTGTCCCCCGGTGGCCGGCACCTGGCCTGGGTCGCGTGGGATCACCCCGACATGCCATGGGACCGGACGCAGGTGCGCGTCGGTCGGGTCGAGGACGGTGTCGTCGCGGAGTGGACGAGCGTGTCCTCCGGCGAGACGGCGGCTCTGCAGCCGGAGTGGGAGTCCGCCGACGAGCTGCTGTTCGCCGACGACGCGAGCGGACGGTGGAACCTGTCCCGGGTGCGGCTGGATGCGGGCCTGGACGCGGATGTCGTCCTCGCGGCCGACGCGGACACCGGGGGGCCGCTGTGGGTGCTCGGCCTGCGGTGGTACGCGCCGCGGCGCGACGGCGGCGTCCTGGCGGTGCAGACCCAGGGCAGTGACCGCCTCGTCGCGATCGACCCCGACGGGACGGCATCCCCGATCGATCTCCCCGCGACGACACGGCTCGTCGTGGAGGCCTCCGACGGCGTCCGCGCGCTGGTCTCCGGCGCGGGCACCGGCGGGAGCGGCATCTGGCTGATCGGCACGGACGGCGCCGTCGAACGGGTCACGCCGGCACCGGGCGGCATCGCGCGGGAGTGGTACCCGGCAGGGCGACCCGTGACCTTCGCCGGCCCGCACGGCGAGGTCCATGCCTTCGACTTCCCGCCGACGAACCCGGAGGTCACGGCATCCGCCGGCGAGCTGCCGCCGTACGTCGTCTTCGTCCACGGCGGCCCGACGTCGCACGTCGGCGGTGTCGCCGACGGCAAGATCGCGTTCTTCACGAGTCGCGGCATCGGCGTGCTCGACGTCAACTACGGGGGTTCGAGCGGGTACGGCCGCGCGTACCGGGAACGGCTGCGGGGGCAGTGGGGCGTCGTGGACGTCGACGACGTCGCCGCGGCGGCATCCGGTCTCGTGGCGGAGGGCCGTGCCGACCCGCAGCGCCTCGCGATCGAGGGCGGCTCGGCCGGCGGGTGGACGGTGCTCGCGGCGCTCGTGGGCACGGACGTCTTCGGAGCGGGCATCTCCCGCTACGGCGTCGGCGATGCCCGCGCCCTCGCCGCGGACACCCACGACTTCGAGGCCCGCTACCTCGACGGCCTCATCGGTCCGCTGCCGGAGGCCGAGCCGCTGTACCTCGAGCGGTCGCCGCTCAGCCGCCCGGAGCGGTTCCGCGTCCCTCTCCTGCTGCTGCAGGGCGCAGAGGATGCCGTCGTCCCGCCGGCGCAGTCGGACGCGATCCGCGCGGCGCTGGCCGCGCGCGGGGTGCCGCACGCGTACGTCCTGTACGAGGGCGAGGGGCACGGCTTCCGCCGCGGCGAGACGATGGTCCACGCGCTCGAGACGGAGCTGGCCTTCCTCGGCCAGGTGTTCGGCTTCCAGACCCCGGGGGTGGAGCCGGTCGAGCTCAGCTGACCGCGTATGGCGCCAGCTGCGCGGCGAGGTGCTCGGAGACGTGTGCGTGCACGGCCGTGCCCTCCTCCTCGTGGCGCGTCGAGATGATGTGGCCGCTCTCGTGGACCGCGTTGATGAGGTCGCCGCGCTCGTAGGGCACGAGCGCCCGCACTTCGACCGCCGGAAGCGGCAGCGCCTCCTCGATCGCCGCGCGGAGCTCGGCGATGCCCTCGCCCGTCCGCGATGAGGCGAAGAGGGCGGAGGGCTCGAGTCCGCGCAGCACGAGGCGCGTGTCGGGGTCGACGAGGTCGGCCTTGTTGAACACGACGATCTCGCGGGTGGAGCGCGCGCCCACATCGCCCATGACGTCGCGCACCGTGAGCAGCTGGGCGGCCGGATCGGGGTGCGAACCGTCGACGACGTGCACGATGACGTCGGCGTCGGCGACCTCCTCGAGCGTCGAGCGGAACGCCTCGACGAGCTGGTGCGGGAGGTTCCGGACGAAGCCGACCGTGTCGGTGAGCGTGTACACGCGGCCGTCCGCGGCTTCCGCGCGACGGACCGTGGCATCCAGGGTCGCGAACAGCGCGTTCTCGACGAGCACGCCGGCGCTGGTGAGCTTGTTCAGCAGGCTCGACTTGCCGGCGTTGGTGTACCCGGCGATCGCCACGGACGGGATCGTGTTGCGCTTGCGGTCGGCCCGCTTGGCCTCGCGGGCCGGGCCGAAGTCGCGGATCTGGCGGCGCAGCAGCGCCATCTTCGTGCGGATGCGGCGACGGTCCAGCTCGATCTTCGTCTCACCGGGACCGCGCGATCCCATCCCCGCACCGCCGGCGCCGACCTGGCCACCGGCCTGACGGCTCATCGACTCACCCCAGCCGCGCAGACGCGGGAGGAGGTATTCGAGCTGCGCGAGCTCGACCTGCGCCTTGCCCTCGCGGCTCTTCGCGTGCTGGCTGAAGATGTCGAGGATGACGGTGGTCCGGTCGATGACCTTGACCTTGACGACATCCTCGAGGGCGCGCCGCTGGCTGGGGGCGAGTTCGGTGTCGGCGATGACGGTGTCGGCGCCCACGGCGGCGACGAGGTCGCGCAGTTCGGAGGCCTTGCCGCGGCCGATGTAGGTCGCCGGATCGGGGTGCGGGCGGCGCTGCAGCACGCCGTCGAGGACGACCGCGCCCGCGGTCTCGGCGAGGGCGGACAGCTCGCGCAGCGAGTTCTCGGCATCCTCCTGCGAACCCTGCGGGTACACGCCCACGAGCACGACGTTCTCCAGCCGCAGCTGCCGGTACTCGACCTCGGTGACGTCTTCCAGCTCGGTGGAGAGCCCCGGGACGCGGCGCAGCGCGGCGCGCTCCTCGCGGTCCCACTGCTCGCCGTCGCTGTCGCCGTACGTGACGGTCGCGGCATCCTGCAGCGCCTGTGCGCCGCCGAACACGCGCACCCCGGAGCGCGCGTCGGCGCGCGCCAGCACACGATCCACCGGGTCCACCGGCGTCTCGTCCGTGCTCTGGGGTGTGATGGCGTCTGTCATATCATCCTTCCGAAGGGAGGCCTCCCGGCCACCCGTGCACTCTAGCCTCCCGCGCCGGGCGGCTCCTCCGCTACGCTCGTCTGCGTGGGGAGCGATCATTACTTCAGCGCGGCCCCGTCCAGTGCCGAGAACCTCCGACGCATCCGTGTGACCCTCGCGGGCCGTCCGATGGAGGTCCAGACCGCGGGGGGCGTCTTCAGCCCCGATCACGTCGACGGTGGGACGGGCGTCCTTCTGGCGAACACGCCGCCGCCGCCGGCCGGCGGCCACCTGCTCGACCTCGGCAGCGGGTGGGGTCCCATCGCGCTGTCACTCGCACTGGAATCCCCGCACGCGACCGTCTGGGCCGTCGACGTCAACGAGCGTGCTCTCGACCTGGTGCGGCGCAACGCGGCGTCCCTGGGGCTCGACAATGTCAACGCCGTGCTCCCCGAGGATGTTCCCGACGACGTCTCGTTCCGCACCATCCGCTCCAACCCGCCGATCCGCGTCGGGAAGAACGAGCTGCACGGCCTGCTCGAGCGGTGGATCCCGCGACTCGACGAGCGCAGCGACGCGTGGCTCGTCGTGCAGCGGAACCTCGGCTCGGACTCGCTGCAGCGCTGGCTCGCCGCGACCTTCGACAACGGGTACTCCGTCTCCCGCGCCGCGACCGGCCGCGGGTTCCGCGTGCTGCGGGTGCGCCGGCACGGCACACCCCCGACGGCGCCGATCGACCTGCCCTGAGCTCGGCCGGGCTCGTGGCTCAGGCTGGGGCTCGGGCTGGGGATCAGGCTCAGGCGAGTGCGACCTCGCCGCTGAACACGAGCGCGGCGGGGCCGGACAGCAGCACATGCTCGCCGTCCTCGTGCATGACGACGCGGACGCCGAGGCGCCCGCCGGGGACATCCACCGTCCACCGTTCCGGGGCGCCGGCACCGGCCCAGCGCCGGACCGCGAGGGCGGATGCCGCGACGCCCGTGCCGCAGGAGAGCGTCTCCCCGACGCCCCGCTCGAACACGCGCATCGTGATCGCACCGACGCCGTCGCGCACGAGCGGGTCTGCGGGCACGACGAACTCCACGTTCGCTCCCGACGGAGGGGCGGGGTCGAGGACGGGCTGGACCGTGAGGTCGAGCCCTTCGAGCTCGGCGGTCGTGTGCAGCGCGACGACGACGTGCGGGTTGCCGACGTCGATGCCCTGGCCGGGGCGGGCGACGGACAGGCCGCGTGCCCGGACGAGCACGTCGGCGTCGTCGGGTCGCCACACGCCCAGGTCGACCTCGAAGCCCGTCTCGACGCGGGTGACGGTCTTGACGCCCGCGCGGGTGCCGATGCGCAGCGGCTCGCCTCCGTCGAGTGACGCCAGGCCGGCGTCGACCAGGTACTTCGCGAACACCCGGATGCCGTTGCCGCACATCTCGGCGGCCGAGCCGTCGGCGTTGCGGTAGTCCATGAACCACTCCGCGTCCGGCGTGGCTGCGCCCTCGGGGAGGGCCGCCGAGCGCACGACGCGCAGCGTCCCGTCGGCGCCGATCCCGAACCGCCGGTCGCACAGCGCCGCGACCTGATCGTCGGTCAACGCGAGCGCGCCGTCGGGGTCCGCGACGACGACGAAGTCGTTCCCGGTCCCCTGGCCCTTCGTGAAGGCGATCGTCTGCGGCATCCCGCCAGTCTAGATCGTGCCGCCGGTGTCGGCCCGCGGCCCCAGCGGACCGGCGGCCGTGGCGGGCCCGGCGGGGCGGGCGGCCGTGGCGGGCAGGCCCGGCGCGGCGGGCGGCCCTGTCGGCCAGGCCCGGCGGGGCGGGCGGCCCTGGCGGGCAGGCCCGGCGGGCGGCCGTGGCGGGCAGTCAAGCGGGCGGGCACCGCGTGCTCCGGCGCGCGTCGTTGGGGACGCGAACTCCGTGTGCGCAGCGAAACGCAGGATGACATGTGACTGCTGTGACGCCTGACCGCTCATCCGCCCCACCCGTCACACCCGATCCTGCAGATCGCTGCGGCACGCGCGCACGCGCACCGCGCCGAGGCGCTCGCCGGGGCTTTCCCGGCCCGGCGGATGGCGCCGCGGCGTGCGCTCCGACGCGCGTCGTTCGGAGACGGCGCACTGCGGGTGCGCAGCGAAATGCAGGATGACATGTGACTGCTGTGACGCCTGACCACTCATCCGCCCCACCCGTCACACCCGATGCTGCAGATCGCCGCGGGGTCCCGGTGCCCCGGCGGGCGCAGGCAGGGTCAGCCCGCGGCGTCGACGAGCGCGGCGGGGTCGGCCTCCGGGCCGACCCACGTGATGTCGGGATAGCGCTTGAACCAGGACACCTGCCGCCGGGCGTATCGGCGGGTGAGCGCCTGCGTCTCGGCGATCGCCTCGTCCTGGGTCTTCTCCCCCGCCAGCTGGGCAAGCGCCTGCGCGTACCCGATCGCGCGGCGGGACGTCAGTCCGTCGTCGAGGCCGGCGGCGCGGAGCCGCGCGACCTCCTCGAGCAGGCCGTCCGCCCACATCCGCTCCACGCGGACGTCGAGGCGCGCCACGAGCTCCGAGCGGTCGACGTGCACCCCGATGATCGAGGTCGGCACATGCCAGAGCACCGGGGCCGCAGGGAGAGCGGCGCCGTGCGTGTCCTCGCCCTGCAGCACGACCTCGAGCGCCCGCACGATGCGCCGGCCGTTGCGGGGGTCGACCCGCTCGGCGGTGGCGGGGTCGAGCGCGCGCAGCCTGCTCAGCAATGACCCCGGGCCGCGCTCGGCGAGCTCCTGCTCCAGCTGCGCGCGCAGCGCGTCGTCCCGCGGCGGGAAGCGGAAGTCGTACAGGACGCTGGAGACGTACAGCCCGGAGCCGCCCACGAGGATCGCGTCGGCGCCCCGCGCCAGGATCTGCTCGATGACAGCGCGCGCCTGATGCTGGTATGCCGCGACGGCCGCCTCGTCCGCGACGTCGAGCACGTCGAAGAGATGGTGCGGGATGCCGCGCCGCTCGGCCTCCGGAAGCTTGGCGGTGCCGATGTCCATGCCGCGGTACAGCTGCATGGCGTCGGCGTTGACGATCTCCGCTCCGCCGCCGCGTCGGGCGAGCTCCTCCGCGAGGCGCAGCGACAGCGCGGTCTTGCCGGTGCCGGTCGCGCCGACGAGGGCCCAAAGCCGCGGGGCGGTCACTGCCCGATGCGCAGCGTGGGCAGTCCCAGCGAGACGGCCCGTGGGGCGGCGGCCTGCCCCGCGGGGGCCGGGACGCCGCAGGACTCGGCCTGCGAACGATCCCACGCGTCGCCGGCGCGCGTCGGGCGGATGCGCAGCGGGGCGCCGTCCGTGCTGTCGGCGAGGAGGTGGAAGGGTGCGGCGTGCGTCACCACGACGGACACGATGTCACCGGGGCGCGGAACCGCCGAGCCGGCGGGCAGCTCGAAGTGCACGAGGCGGTTGTCCTCGGCGCGGCCGGTGAGCCGGTGCGTCGCGGCATCCTTCTTGCCCTCGCCGGTGGAGACCAGCACCTGCAGCTCGCGGCCCACCTGCTTCTGGTTCTCCTCGAGCGAGATGCGCTCCTGCAGCGCGATGAGGCGCTCGTAGCGTTCCTGCACGACGGCCTTCGGCACCTGGTCGGGCATGGTCGCCGCGGGTGTGCCCTCGCGGATGGAGTACTGGAAGGTGAACGCGCTCGCGAAGCGCGCCTGCTCGACGACGCGGAGCGTGTCTTCGAAGTCGGCGTCCGTCTCGCCGGGGAAGCCGACGATGATGTCCGTCGAGATGGCGGCGTGCGGGATGCGGTCACGCACGCGATCGAGGATGCCGAGGAACTTCTCGCTGCGATACGAGCGGCGCATCGCCTTCAGGATGCGGTCCGAGCCGGACTGGAGCGGCATGTGCAGCTGCGGCATGACGGCCGGCGTCTCGGCCATCGCATCGATGACATCGTCGGTGAAGGCGGCCGGGTGCGGACTCGTGAAGCGGATGCGCTCGAGACCCGGGATCTCGCCGGCGGCGCGCAGCAGCTTGCCGAAGGCCTGCCGGTCGCCGAACTCGACGCCGTAGCTGTTGACGTTCTGCCCGAGGAGCGTCACCTCGAGGGCGCCGTCGTCGACGAGCAGCCGGATCTCGCTGAGGATGTCGCCGGGACGACGATCCTTCTCCTTGCCGCGCAGGCTCGGCACGATGCAGAAGGTGCAGGTGTTGTTGCAGCCGACGGAGATGGAGACCCAGCCGCTGTAGATCGAGTCGCGCTTCGTGGGCAGCGTCGAGGGGAACACCTCGAGCGACTCGAGGATCTCCAGTGCCGCGTCGCCGTTGTGCCGGGCGCGTTCCAGCAGGCTCGGCAGCGACCCCATGTTGTGCGTGCCGAACACGACGTCGACCCACGGGGCCTTGTCGAGGACGGCATCCTTGTCCATCTGGGCGAGGCAGCCGCCGACGGCGATCTGCATGCCCTCGTGCTTGTCCTTGCGGGACTTCAGGTGTCCGAGCGTGCCGTACAGCTTGCCGGCGGCGTTGTCGCGCACGGCGCACGTGTTGATGACGACCACGTCGGCCTCCGCGCCGGCATCCGCCCGCACGTAGCCGGCGCTCTCCAGCGAGCCGGACAGCCGCTCGGAGTCGTGCACGTTCATCTGACACCCGAACGTGCGCACCTCGTAGGTGCGGGGACGCCCGTCGGCGGCGTGTGCGGCGGCCGAGGGCGCGATGAGGGTCGGCGAGGAGGACGGGAAAGTCATGATGGGGCCATTCTACGAGCCGGGACCGCGGCGGCTCCGCTCAGCGGATGCGGCGGCGCATGAGCCGGGCCGACAGCGCGGTGCAGACGACGGCGACGACCACGAGCACGGCGACGACGAACCATGACGGCACCGCCCAGTCGCCGATCGTCAGGTCGAGCCCGTACACAGCGCGGAGCGGCTCGCTCGCCTCGGGGACGCCGGCGGTCATCTGCGCCAGGGTGTCGTCGGCGAACTCCCGGCGCAGCAGCATGCCGGCCTGCGCGAACGGGAGCGCCGCGACGACGGAGGCGACGCCTGCCGGGAAGACGCCGATCGGGATGTAGGCGGCGGCGACGAAGCCGAGGATCGTGCCGACGATCGTGGCGAGGCCCGAGAAGGCGCCGTTCGTCCGCACGAACGAGACGATGAGGGCGGACAGCGCCGTGAAGGAGACGCAGGCGAGGACGACGATCGCGAGGCTGCGGAGGACGGCAGGGACCGACATCCAGCTCCCGCGGACGACGCCGAGGTACAGGATGCTGATCGCGAGGACCAGGACCGACAGGAGCACGGCGACGAGCACGGCCGACAGCAGATACCCGAGGACGAGCTGGCCGCGGCGCAGGGGCGCGACGAGGAAGTCGCGGAACCGGCCGGACTGGTCGTCGTCCACGAGCACGGAGAGGCCGCCGAGCCCCGTGGTGACGGTCGTGATGAGGACGATGCCGGCGAACATCCAGCTGTCGACGAACGCCTGAACCTCTCCGGTGGATGCTCCCGGGAGCGACTCTGCCAGATCGGTGGTCTGCAGATTGCCGAGGAAGAGGGTGTAGAGGCCGAAGAGGATGACGGCGCCCAGGAGCGAGAAGAAGACGTTGAGGCGGTCGCGGAAGAACAGGCGCAGGTTCCGGCCGACGATCGCCGTGACGACGTTCACGCGGCGGCCTCCTGATCGGCGGGGCGGCCGGTGAGGGCGAGGAAGACATCGTCCATCCGGCCGTGCCGGAACTCGAAGTCGCGGACGTGGTCGCCGTGCTCGGTCAGCAGTGCCCGCGCCGCGTCGGCGTCGGGCACGGCGATGACGACGAGGTCGCCCTCACGGACCGGGTCGGCGCCCGCCGCCCGGCTGAGGGCCATCAGGGCGTCCGCGTCGTCGGTCGTGACGGTCAGGGTGCTGCGGCTGTAGCGGGCGCGGAGGCGTGCCGGGGTGTCGTCGGCGATGATTCGGCCGTCGTCGATGAGGCAGACGCGTGCGGCCTCCTCCGTCTCCTCTAGGTAGTGGGTCGTCAGGAAGACGGTGAAGTCGGTCCGCGCGCTCAGCGCGTGCAGCGTCGACCAGACGAGGGCGCGGCTGGCCGGGTCGAGCCCCGCCGTCGGCTCGTCGAGGAAGAGCACCGCGGGCTCCGGGAGGAGGGCGCGTGCGATGTCGACGCGCCGTTTTTGGCCCCCGGAGAGGACGCCGTACCGCCGGTCCAGGAAGTCGTCCAGACCGATCAGCTCGGACACCTCGCGGATGCGCGCCTCGAGTGCCGCTCCGCGCACGTGGGACAGCCGGCCGCGGAGACGGAGGTTCTCCCGCGCCGTCAGCAGCGGGTCCAGGAGCGAGTCCTGGAAGACGACGCCGATCGACTCGCGGACCTGGTGCCCCTCGCGCCGCACGTCCCGTCCACCGACGATCACCTCGCCGGCATCGAACGGCAGGATCGTGGTCAGGCAGCCGATCGTCGTGGACTTGCCGGCGCCGTTGGTGCCCACGAAGGCGAACACCCCGCCGTCGGGCACCGTGAACGAGATGTCGTCCACCGCCACCTTCGCGCGGTAGCGCTTCGTGAGCCCCTGCACCTCGATCGCCACGGCATCCTCCGCTCGCCCGGCCCGAGCCTAGCGGGACGGCAGGGGCGCGTCAGCCCCGCCGCGGCGGCCTCCGCCGCCCGCGGGGTCATTCGAAGCGGACGCGGCTCTTCGGGCTCGAGCGCTCGTCGAGCGCCTGGCGTGCGGCGCTCAGCGCGGTCGACCCGTAGCCGCGGCGGGCGAGCTGGCCGGCGAGCCGGCGCAGCGCGACATCGCGCTCGAGGGAGTCCATCGAGGCCGCTTTGGCGCGGGCGAACTCGAGAGCGCGTTCGGCCTCGTCGTCGGGGAGGGAGGCCAGGGCGATGTCGATGACGTCGCGCCCGATCCCCCGTTGCGACAGCGTCTGGGCGATCGCCTGCCGGCCCTGTCCCTTGCGGGAGACGGCCTTGTGGATGAGCTGCTCGGCGAGCGCCTCGTCGTCCAGGTAGCCGTGCGCGACGAAACGGTCGAGCAGGGCGGTGGCTACGTCGTCGTCCAGGTCATGCTCGGCGAGCGCCGAGCGCGCCTCCCGGATGGAGAGCGAACGGGTGCGGAGCTTCTTCAGCAGCACCTTCTCCGCGCGGGCCAGGGCCTCGGCCGCGTCCGCGTCGCCGTCGACGACCGGAGGAGCAGGCTCCTCCGCCACCCACGTCGGGTGCCACTCGGGCGCCCGGGGAGCCGAGCTCGGCTGATCGTCGTCGTCGCCGCGACGCGGCGGTACCGCGTCTGCCTTTGCTGCCTTCCCGCCGAAGAGCGGGATGACGGGGGCGAGCGTGGCGTCGCCGCGCTCGCCCCCGTTGTCCGAACGCATGATCAGGCCGGGCGGCGGGCGGCCAGCTCGTCGGATTCCTCGACGACCTTGGGCTGTCCGATGCCGAGCTTCTGCTTGATCTTGGTCTCGATGTCGGCGGCGATGTCGGCGTTCTTGATCAGGAAGTTCCGGGCGTTCTCCTTGCCCTGGCCGAGCTGCTCGCCGTCGTACGTGTACCACGCCCCGGACTTCTTGACGATCGCGTGCTCGACGCCGAAGTCGATGAGGCTGCCTTCGCGGGAGATGCCGACGCCGTACAGGATGTCGAACTCGGCCTGCTTGAACGGCGGCGCCATCTTGTTCTTCACGACCTTGACGCGGGTGCGGTTTCCGACCGCCTCGGTGCCGTCCTTGAGGGTCTCGATGCGACGGATGTCGAGGCGCACGGATGCGTAGAACTTCAGCGCCTTGCCCCCGGCGGTGGTCTCGGGGGAACCGAAGAACACGCCGATCTTCTCGCGCAGCTGGTTGATGAAGATCATCGTCGTGTTGGTCTGGTTGAGCCCACCGGTGAGCTTGCGGAGCGCCTGCGACATGAGGCGGGCCTGCAGACCGACGTGGGAGTCGCCCATCTCGCCCTCGATCTCGGCCTTGGGCACGAGCGCCGCGACGGAGTCGATGACGATGAGGTCGATGGCGCCGGACCGGACGAGCATGTCGGCGATCTCGAGCGCCTGCTCCCCCGTGTCGGGCTGCGAGACGAGAAGGGCGTCGATGTCGACGCCGAGCTTCTGCGCGTAGTCGGGGTCGAGCGCGTGCTCCGCGTCGATGAAGGCGGCGATGCCGCCGGCCCGCTGGGCGTTGGCGATCGCGTGCAGCGTGAGCGTCGTCTTACCGGAGGACTCCGGGCCGTAGATCTCGACGATGCGGCCCCGCGGGAGCCCGCCGATGCCGAGGGCGACGTCGAGGGCGATCGACCCGGTGGGGACGACCTCGACGGGGGCGCGGTCGTCGCTGCCGAGGCGCATCACCGAGCCCTTCCCGAACTGCCGGTCGATCTGGGCGAGGGCCGATTCGAGGGCCTTCTCGCGGTCAACTGCTGAGGGCATGGCGTGCTCCTTTATGCTCGCGTTCCGTCGCCTGTAGGCTGTCGCGCTCTCCCCGGCGGGGCGATGCTGCGACAAGGCATGTGGTGTCTCTGTGACGTCTGCCACGCTACGAAGGGCCTCCGACATTCGTCGGCCGCACCCCCGCATCGGGGAAGACGCTTCCTCGACACCTCTTGTGCAGGAGACTACGCGGGAATCGAACAGAACTTCGATGCCACGCCGCGTGTCGCGCGGCTCACCGTCCGGGCGGGTCCAGGCGTCCGACGCCGTGCCGCCGCGACGGCGGCACATCCATCTCGCTGCAGAGCGCCAGCCACACTTCGCGTGCCGGGACGCCGTCCTTCAGCGCTTCGCGCGAGGTGCGGTTCTCCAGGGCGACGAGGCTCAGATCGTCGACGAGCGCCGCCCCGCGGACGCCGAACTCGTCCTCGACGGCGCGATGGAACTCGCTCAGACGCATTCGTGCGGCGCCGGGTCAGTGCAGGGAGAGCTCGGGCTGGACCTCGTCCAGCGATGCGATGTCGTCCGGGACGACATCGGAGAACGTGTGCAGCCCCTCGAGCACCGAGATGCGGTCGCCCACTTCGCGCATGATCGTGGAGATGGGCACATCGAGTGCGTCCGCGACAGCCGCGAGGATCTCGCTCGACGCTTCCTTCTGACCGCGCTCGACCTCACTGAGGTATCCGAGCGCCACGCTCGCACGACCGGCGACCTGTCGCAGCGTGCGGCCCTTCTGCAGGCGGAAGTCGCGCAGGACGTCGCCGATCTCTTGACGAACCAGGATCATGACGGGCCCCCTTCTTCGACCATCCGCGTCCCCGGGGGGACCACGCTATCTCACTTGCCAGCCACCCTAGACCCGCAGTGCTGGGGAATGGGTGGGAATCACTCATACGTAACGGACCTGAAACCGCAGGTATTCCCGCACGTCACGGCGCTCCGGCCGACGCGCCGTCGCTCACAGGGCATCCAGCGCGAGGCGGAGGGCGCGGGCGGCGGCCTCGGAGCGGATCGCCTCGCGGTCGCCGCCGAGCTGGAAGGACTCCACCCGGGAACCCAGCGGCGTCGAGATCGCGATGTGCACGGTGCCCACGGGCTGCCCGTCCGGGGACAGCGGGCCGGCGATCCCGGTGGTGGCGATGCCGACGTCGGCGGGGATGCCGTCGCGTCCGACGGCGCGGCGCACGCCGTCGGCCATCTGCCGCGCCACGCGCGGGTGGACAGGCCCGTGTGCCTCGAGGAGGGTGGCATCCACCCCCAGGAGCGATTCCTTCACGTCGGTGGCGTATGCGACGATGCCGCCGCGCACGACGGCGGAGGCCCCGGCGACGGAGACGAGGGAGGACACGACGAGGCCGCCGGTGAGCGACTCCGCGATGCCGACGGACCAGCCGAGGTCCTTCAGGCGCGCGATGAGGCGTTCCGGGTCGGTGCGGCGGCTCGCCGAGACGAGCGTGGACTCGAGCTCTTCGGGCAGCGAGCTGGGCGGCTGGCGCGTCATGCGCGCACCCCGCCGCGGGAGCCGTTGCGGGCGGCGCGGATGGCCGTGAACACGTAGTCGAGGCCGCTCGCGACGGTGAGGACGACGGCGATCGTCATGACGATCGCGTTGACGACGTGGATCCAGTCCCCCACGACCGTCCACAGCGGAAGCAGCGCGAGGGAGAGGGCGACGGCCTGGGCGACGGTCTTGAGCTTGCCCATCCACGCGGCCGCGACGACGTGGTCGCCCGCGACGATGAGCCGGTGCACCGTGACGCCGATCTCGCGGACGAGCACGAGCACGGTGATCCACCAGGGCAGCTCGCCGAGGATCGAGAGGCAGACGAACGCGGAGCCGGTCAGCGCCTTGTCGGCGATGGGATCCAGGAGCTTGCCGAGGTCGGTGACGATGTCATGCCGCCGCGCGAGGTAGCCGTCGATCCCGTCGGTCGCGATCGCGACGATGAAGAGGATCGCCGCGCCCCAGCGGAGCCCGCCGTCCGCGCCGGCGTCGGCCAGCAGCATCCAGATGAAGACCGGCGCGCACAGGATGCGCACGATCGTGATCGCGTTCGGGAGCTGCCTCGGGATCGCCACAGGAACGAGCCTAGTCGGGTCAGTCGCGGCCGGTGAGGCCCCAGGCGTCCTCGTCGCCGCCGTCCTCCTCGACGACCGTGTAGCCGTGGAACTGGGCGTCGACGGCGTCCGGCCCGTACGGGTCGGTGGCGGGCGCCGCAGCGGGTGCGGGCGGGTCGTCGCCGCGCAGGCGCGCGAGCACGGCGGGCAGCTCGTCGGGGGCCACCAGGACGTCGCGGGCCTTCGACCCCTCGGAGGGGCCGACGATCTCCCGCGACTCCAGGAGGTCCATGAGGCGCCCGGCCTTCGCGAAGCCCACGCGCAGCTTGCGCTGCAGCATCGACGTGGAGCCGAACTGCGTCGAGATGATCTGCTCGGCGGCCGCGAGGAGCAGCTCGAGGTCGTCGCCGATGTCGGCGTCGATCTCCTTCTTCTCCACGACGGCGGCGACGTCGGCCCGGTACTCGGGACGCTCCTGCCCCTTGACGTGCGAGACGACCCGCTCGATCTCGGCCTCGCTGACCCACGCGCCCTGCACGCGGATCGCCTTCGATGCGCCCATCGGCAGGAAGAGCCCGTCGCCCTGCCCGATGAGCCGGTCGGCCCCGGGCTGGTCGAGGATGACGCGGGAGTCGGTGACGCTCGTCACGGAGAACGCCAGACGCGAGGGCACGTTGGCCTTGATGAGGCCCGTGACGACGTCGACGGAGGGACGCTGGGTCGCCAGCACCAGGTGGATGCCGCTCGCGCGGGCGAGCTGCGTGATGCGGACGATCGAGTCCTCGACGTCGCGCGGGGCGACCATCATGAGGTCGGCGAGCTCATCGACGACGACGAGGAGGTACGGGTAGGGCTTGAGCACGCGCTCGCTGCCGACCGGGAGGTTGATCTCCCCCGCGACGACGGCGCGGTTGAAGTCATCGATGTGCCGGAAGCCGAACGACGAGAGGTCGTCGTACCGCATGTCCATCTCCTTCACGACCCACTGCAGCGCCTCGGCGGCCTTCTTGGGGTTCGTGATGATGGGGGTGATGAGGTGCGGGACGCCCGCGTAGCTCGTCAGCTCCACGCGCTTGGGGTCGATGAGCACCATCCGCACGTCGGCGGGCTTCGCGCGCATCAGGAGGCTCGTGATCATCGAGTTGACGAAGCTGGACTTTCCCGAGCCGGTCGAACCGGCCACGAGCAGGTGAGGCATCTTCGCGAGGTTCGCGATGACGTAGCCGCCCCCGACGTCCTTGCCGACGCCGATCGTCATGGGGTGCGTCTGGGCCGCCGCGGCGGGCGAGCGCAGCACGTCGCCGAGCGTGACGATCTCACGGTCGAGGTTGGGGATCTCCACGCCGATCGCGCTCTTGCCGGGGATCGGCGCGAGGATGCGCACCTCGTTGGACGCGACGGCGTACGCGATGTTGTTGGTGAGCGCCGTGATGCGCTCGACCTTGACGCCGGGCCCGAGGGCGATCTCGTACTGCGTGACCGTCGGGCCGCGGGAGAAGCCCGTGACGCGGGCGTCGACGGAGAACTGCTCGAAGACGCCCATGATCGCGCGGACCATCTGGTCGTTCGTCTCGGACCGCGCCTTGTGCGGCGTTCCCTCGGCGAGCGCCGAGACGGACGGCAGGCGGTACGGGGCGGCCGGCGGGCGGCCGTCGTGGTCGGCGCCGAGGCCGCTCAGGCCCGGCAGGAGCCCGTCGTCGACGATCTCCTGCGTGTCCTCGCGGATGGCGGTGTCGGCCTTGCGGGCCGCGCGCTTCGCGCCGGCGACGACGGCGGGGTCGATGATCTCCGTCGGGGCGTCCGGTGCGGGGGTCGGGACCGTGACGGCCGTCTCGAACGCGCCGGGGCCGGAGCCGTCCAGGAGCGCCGTGAGGTCGTCCGATCCGAGGTGACCGTCGTCGACCTCTTCCCGGCCGGACTTGTTGCGCCGCCACCAGGGGAGGCTGTCGCCGGCATCCTTGTCGGCCTCCGGCGTGAACGCGACCGTCGACGCGTCGGCGGTGGGGCGCTCGGTGCCGAACATCCACGCGTAGAGATCGCCGAGTCGCTCGCCGATCCGATTCGGCGGGGTCTTGGTGAGGATCAGGATGCTGAGCACGCTCAGCAGGCCCAGCACGATGCCGGCGCCGATGTTCGTGAGCAGCATCGCGAGCGGCTCGCCGATCATCCAGCCGAACAGGCCGCCGGCCTCGCTCAGCGCGGGCAGTCCGGACTTCGGCTGCGGCCGGCCGCCGAGCACATGGCAGAAGCCGGCGATCGTGAGGATGAACAGACCGAAGCCGATGCCGATGCGGCCGTTGTCGTGCACCGACGGCGGGTTGCGGAACAGCCAGCCGGCGAGGAAGAGCAGCAGCACCGGCAGGATGAACGCCTCACGGCCGACGAGCGCGCCGACGGAGAACGCGCTGATCGTCGTGCCGACCTCGGTGCCGATCAGGAACCATTCGACGACGCCGCCCGCGATCGCGAGGAGGACGAGCACGAACGGGAACCCGTCGCGGCGCTGATCCTTCTCGAGCGTCTCCTGCCCGAAGGTGCGGAAGACGCCGCCCGCGGCGTGTGCGAGGCCCATCCAGGCGCGGACGAAGACGGGCGGCTTCTCCGGCTCGTCGACGTACCGCTTCGGGGCGGGCGCCGCCTTCGACGCGCGCGAAGAGGAGCCCTTCGCGGACGCGCGCGGGCTCGCGGTCGGACTGCTGCTCCTGGCCATCCCTCCACGGTAGGCGGCGAGGGGCGCGTTCCCGCGGATTGACGCGGCTGTTCGCCGCGAACGACCCGGGTCGCCCGGCGCGCGTCAGCGCAGCAGCTTGACCATCGTGTCGCGCCCGAACCCGCTCTGCGTGACGGCGAAGCCCTCCGTGCGGTACAGGATCTGGGCGAAGTTGCCCCGCTCCACCGAGAGGCTGATCCGGCCGTGCCCGTCCGCCCGGGCCTGCTCGCACAGCCGCTGCAGGAGCGTGCGGCCCACCCCGTGCGCGCGCCAGATCGGCCGCACGCCGATGATGAGCTCCGGCACCCCGGTCGCGAGGTAGCCGAGCCCTGGATCGGTGCGCGGCAGCACGCGGTACCACGCGGCGCCGACCGGCTCGTCCTGCTCGTCGAGCGCGACGACGCCGGCATCCCCCGACCGCATCCAGCCGGCGATGTAGCGGCTGTGATCGGGGTGCGTGAGGATCTCATGCCGCGGACGCAGCCCGCCCTGCCGCCAGTTGGCCGCCTCGACGACCATGTCCGCCAGGAACGCGCCGTCGGCCTGCACGGCGGGGCGGGTGCGGAACGGCATCGGCGGGATCCCGGGTCAGGCTTCGATGACGAGCGGCACGATCATCGGACGGCGACGCAGCGCCTGGTTGACCCAGCGGCCGATCGTGCGGCGGACCACCTGGGACAGCGCGTGCGTGTCGCGGACGCCGGACTGCGCGGCCTCGGCGAGCGCCGCGGCGATCTTCGGCTTGACCGAGTCGAACACGGCGTCGTCCTCGGCGAAGCCGCGGGCGTGGATCTCGGGACCCGTGATGATGCGACCGGTGGCGGCATCCACCACGACGATGACGGAGATGAAGCCCTCCTCACCGAGGATGCGGCGGTCCTTCAGGTCGGCATCCGTGATCTCGCCGACCGTGGAGCCGTCGACGTAGACGAACCCGAGATCGAGCTGGCCGACGACCTCCGCGTGCCCGTCCTTCAGGTCGACCACGGTGCCGTTCTCGCCGATGATGGTGCGCTCGGCGGGGATGCCGGTGTCCTGGGCGAGCTTCGCGTTCGCGATCAGGTGACGGTACTCGCCGTGCACCGGGAGGACGTTGCGGGGCTTGAGGATGTTGTAGCAGTACAGCAGCTCGCCGGCGGCGGCGTGGCCCGAGACGTGCACCTTGGCGTTGCCCTTGTGCACGACGTTCGCGCCGAGCTTGGTGAGCCCGTCGATGACGCGGTAGACGGCGTTCTCGTTGCCGGGGATGAGGCTGGACGCGAGGATCACCGTGTCGCCGGGGCCCGGCTCGATCGCGTGGTCGAGGTTCGCCATCCGCGACAGCACGGCCATCGGCTCGCCCTGCGAGCCCGTGGACATGTAGACGATCCGGTCGTCCGGAAGATCCTTGGCCTTCTTGTAGTCGATCAGCACGCCGTCCGGCACCTTGAGATAGCCGAGCTCCTCGGCGATCGTCATGTTGCGCACCATGCTGCGGCCGAGGAAGGCGACGCGCCGGCCGTTCTCGGCGGCGGCGTCGATGACCTGCTGGACGCGGTGGACGTGGCTGGAGAAGCTCGCGACGATGACGCGGCGCGGGGCCTTGGCGATGACCTGGTCCAGGACCGGGCCGATGGCCCGCTCGAGCGGCGTGAATCCGGGGACGTCGGCGTTGGTGGAGTCGACGAGGAAGAGATCCACACCCTCCTCGCCGAGCCGGGCGAACGCGCGCAGGTCGGTGAGGCGACCGTCGAGCGGCAGCTGGTCCATCTTGAAGTCGCCGGTCGCGAGCACGAGACCCGCGGGAGTGCGGATGCCGACGGCGAGCGCGTCGGGGATGGAGTGGTTGACCGCGACGAACTCGAGATCGAACGGCCCGACGTTCTCACGCTGGCCCTCGGTCACCGTCAGGGTGTACGGCTTGATGCGGTGCTCTTTGAGCTTCGCCTCGACGAGCGCGAGGGTGAGGCCCGACCCGATGACGGGGATGTCGCGCTTGAGGCGCAGGAGGTACGGGACGGCGCCGATGTGGTCTTCGTGCCCGTGCGTGAGCACGACCGCGACGATGTCGTCGAGGCGGTCCTTGATGGGCTCGAAGTCGGGCAGGATCAGGTCGACGCCGGGCTGGTGCTCCTCGGGGAAGAGCACGCCGCAGTCGACGATGAGCAGCTTGCCGCCGTACTCGAAGACCGTCATGTTGCGGCCGATCTCGCCGAGGCCGCCCAGCGGGGTGACGCGGAGGGTGCCCGGTTCGAGGGCAGGCGGATCGTAGACGTTCGTGGGCATGGGATGCCTCCTCCGGATGCCGCGGCATCCGCTTGTTCGGTTGTGGGTGTGAGCGCCGGGCTCAGCGTGTGGTGCCGTGCACCTTGGGCAGTGCGCCGCCGGCGGCCGCGTTGCGGTCGGGGCGGAAGTTGGAGAAGTCGGCGCCGTCGACGCCGGTGACGAGCGCGAGCTCGTCCTCGATGGCCGCGGCCTCCCACTCCTCCGGCCCGACGAGCGGCAGGCGCACGCGCGGGCTGGAGATGCGGCCGAGGCCGTGCAGGATGTACTTCGCGCTGACGGTGCCGGGGACGTGCGTCATCACGGCGCGGACGAGCGGCTCGAGCTGCTGGTGCGCGGCGGTGGCCGCCTTCAGATCGCCGCGGTTCACGGCATCCACGATCACGCGGTACGGGGCGGCGGCGACGTTCGCCGTCACGCCGATGAGGCCCGCCGCGCCGATCGCGAGGTGCGGGAGCACGTTCGCGTCGTCGCCGGAGAAGTACATGAGGTCCGTCTGGTTCAGCACGCGGCTGACCTCGCTGAAGTCGCCCTTGGCGTCCTTGATGGCGAGGATGTTGGGGTGCTTGGCGAGCCGGAGGATCGTCTCGTACTTGATCGGCACGCCCGTCCGCCCCGGGATGTCGTACAGGATGACGGGCAGATCGGTCGCGTCGGCGACGAGCCGGAAGTGCGTGAGGATGCCGGCCTGCGTGGGCTTGTTGTAGTACGGCGTGACGATCATGATGCCGTCGGCGCCGGCCTTCTCGCTGGCCTTGTACAGCTCGATGGCGTGCGCGGTCTCATTGGAGCCGCCGCCCGTGATGATCTTGGCGCGGCCCGCGGCGACGTCCTTGCCGACCTCGACGAGCTTGAGCTTCTCCGGGTCGGTCAGCGTGCTCGTCTCACCCGTGGTGCCGGTGACGACGATGCCGTCGGCGCCGGCGTTGATGACGTCGTCGATGTGCTTCTCGACGGCAGGCCAGTCGACTTCGCCGTCGGCCGTCATCGGGGTGACGAGCGCGACGAGTACCTGTCCGAAGGGGTTGCCCGTGTGCGTCATTCCCCCAGGGTATCGGTTCGGGTCGGGGTCGACGCGGCGGCGGTGTCGCTCGGCGTCATGCGGTGCGGTGGGCGACGGTGGGCGCTGGTCCGGGCCCGCAACGAGGCGAACTGCAGGACCGGGTGTGACGGGTGGGGCGCATGCGGCTCACGGGCCCCACCAGTCACAGGTGATCCTGCGGATTGCTCGGTCGACGCGGCGGCGGGGGCTTCGACGTGATGAGGGCCGGGCGGGACGGTGGGCGGGGGCGCTGTGCGCCGGGGCGCATGGAACTCACGCGCCCCACCAATCACAGGTGATCCTGCGGGGATTGCTCAGCGGCCGAGGCGCCGGAGGATCGCGGCCTCGACGAGCGGCCAGCTGTAGACCACGAGCGCGTAGTCGAAGCGGAGTGTCTCGTAGCCTGCGGCCGCCGCGGCGGCGTCGCGCACGAGATCTTTGTGGCGCATCGACGAGCCATCGTGGTTCTCACGACCGTCGACCTCGAGGATGATGCGTCCCGCCAGCACGAAGTCGACGCGGCCCACACCGATGACCGGCACCTGGCAGTCCAGCCGGATGCCCCGATCTGCGAGCCGTAGGCGGAGGAGCGATTCCAGCCCGGACTCCGCGTCGCCCCGGGCGATGTCGAGGACGCGGCGGAGCCGCGACGGGAGCGCCGAGCGGATGGTGATCCGATCCGCGGCGCCGATGAGGCCGAGCCGCCATGCCGACTCGTAGGCGGCGAAGAAGGCCTCGCGGCTGAGGCATCGCGCCGCCTGCACGAGCGCGTCGGCGATTGGCACCACGCCGAACGCCGCCCGACCGGCGCCGTGATGGTCGGTGCAGCGACAGCCGGGGTGCGCATGGGCGCGCCCTTTGTCGCCGAGCCAGACGTGCAGCCCGGGGTCGGCGAGCACCCAGACGCCCCAGAGGGCGAGCGCCGTGACGCAGGCGACCGCGCCGCCGTGCGCGGCGGCAGCCACGACGGCGGGAGAGGTCCGACCGAGCGCATACACGCCATGGCGCACCCGGACCACCAGGCCGTCCCGCGCCGCTCGGGCGAGGGCGGCGCGCGTCACGCCCTGGCCGAGGATCTCCCGCGCCGGCGCGACGCCGCCCCGAGCCTCGAGGGCCTCCGTCACGCGTCCGCTCACCCCGCCCACACTGGCGACACCCCGATCGATCCGCGGTGGCGCCGGCGCATCCCGTGCGATGTCAGGGCATCGAGGGTTTCTGTGCAGGAGGCAGCGGCGGCCGACGTGCCCGGCCGAACAGCCGGGTCGGCGCGGCGAGCCGCGACGAAACGCAGGAGCGGGTGGGGCTGATGGGACGGCCGAGACGACATGCGCCACAGGCGTCACGGTCGGTCCTGCGGTTTGCACGGGACCCCCACCGCGGTCCTGCGGTTTGCACGGACCCCGACCGCGGTCAGGGCGGTTTAAACAGGCCCCGACGGGGTCAGCGGCCGGTGCGGGCCAGGCGGGCGGCGAGCCCGGGCGGGACGAGACGCAGCGCGCCGACGAGGAGCTTGTAGCGCAGCGACGGGATCGACACGGCCTTGCCTCGCGCGGCATCGCGCAGACCCTCCGCGACGACGAACTCCGCGTCGAGCCACAACGGACCGGGCACGCCCTCCCGGCCGGGCGCCAGGCCCATCCGCTCGTGGAAGTTCGTGTGCGTGAAGCCGGGGCACACGGCCGTGACCGCGACGCCGCGCGGCGCGTACGTCGCGTTCGCCCACCGACTGAAGGCGACGACCCAGGCCTTCACGGCCCCGTACGTCCCCCGCGGCAGGAACGCGGCCACCGACGCGACGTTGATGATACGCCCGGAGCGCCGCTCCAGCATCCCGGGCAGGGCGGCGTGCGTGAGATGCATCGTCGCGCGGACGTGCAGGTCGAGATGCCGGTCCTCGTCGGCGAGCGCGTTGCGCTCGAACCTCAGGTCGAGCCCGAACCCGGCGTTGTTGACGAGGATCTCGACGGGCCGGCCGGCATCCCCGAGCCGCGCCTCGACGGCGGCGAGTCCGTCCGCGGTCGTGAGGTCGGCGGCGAGCGCCTCGCAGGCGACGCCGAATTCGGCGTTCAGCGCCCCCGCGAGCGCATCGAGCTTCGCCGCGTCGCGGGCGACGAGCACGAGGCCCGCTCCCCGCGCGGCCAGCTGCCGCGCGAACTCGCTGCCGAGCCCGGAGCTCGCTCCGGTGATGAGTGCCGTCTTCGCCATCCGTGCAGACTACGTCGCCGGAACGAGGGTGAGGAAGCGGTACCGGATGCCGTCGCGCGACGTGTGCCACCCGTCCGCCGGTTCGACACCGGCCGTCACCCACCCCGACCGGTCGGGCGCGTACGTGTCGCCGTCGACCCGCAGGTCGAGCTCCGTGACCTCGAGGACGTCGGCGCGGCCGATCGCCTCACGGAAGATCCCCCCGCCGCCGATCACCCACACGACGTCGGCGTCGCCCGCGAGGGCCAGCGCGTCATCCAGCGACCCCGCGCGCTCGGCGCCGTCGGCATCCCACCCGCCGCTGCGTGTGATCACGATGTTGCGCCGCCCCGGCAGCGGCCGGAACCGCTCGGGGAAGGACTCCCACGTGCGCCGGCCCATGATGACGGGAGCGCCGAGCGTGACCTCCTTGAAGTGCGCGAGATCCTCCGGCACGTGCCACGGCATCCCGCCGTCCGCACCGATCACTCCCCCGGCGGCCTCCGCCCAGACGAGGCCGATCCGCGCGGTCACACCGCCACCGCACCCCGGATCGCCGGGTGGTGCCGGTAGTCCTCGACGACGAAGTCCTCGTACCGGTAGTCCAGGATCGACTCCGGCTTCCGCGCGAAGCGCAGCGTCGGGTACGGGTACGGGTCCCGGCTCAGCTGCTCCTCGACCTGGGCGACGTGGTTGTCGTAGACGTGGCAGTCTCCGCCGGTCCACACGAAATCGCCGGGCTCGAGCCCCGCCTGCTGCGCGATCATCATCGTCAGCAGCGCGTACGAGGCGACGTTGAACGGGACCCCGAGGAACATGTCGGCGCTGCGCTGGTAGAGCTGGCACGACAGCCGGCCGTCGGCGACGTAGAACTGGAACAGCGCGTGGCAGGGCGCGAGCGCCATGTGCGGGATGTCGGCGGGGTTCCACGCCGACACGATGAGACGGCGCGAGTCGGGGTTGGTCTTGATCTGCTCGATGACCTGCGCGATCTGATCGATCTGACCGCCGTCGGGCGTGGGCCAGGACCGCCATTGCACGCCGTAGACCGGACCGAGCTCGCCGGACGCGTCGGCCCACTCGTCCCAGATCGTCACGCCGTTCTCCTGCAGCCAGCGCACGTTGGACTCGCCGCGGAGGAACCACAGCAGCTCGTAGGCGATCGACTTGAAGTGCACGCGCTTGGTCGTGATGAGCGGGAAGCCCTGCGACAGGTCGAAGCGGATCTGACGACCGAAGACGCTGGTCGTTCCCGTGCCGGTGCGATCGTCCTTGTGGACGCCGTCCGCCAGCACCTCCCGGAGCAGATCCTCGTACGGGGTGGGGACGGGCGCGGGTGCATCGGTCACGACAGCCAGACTACCGACCGGCCACCCCGCGCGGCCCGTGACGCGGCTTTGTTCCGGCCGTCATGTGCGCCCGGAGCACAGCGCCGGGCACTAGGGTGGTCCGCTGTGGACCTCCTGAACGCCGTCTTGATCCTCGCCGCGCTGCTCGCGGCGACGGTCGGCGTGGGCGTCTACCTCCGCTGGCAGCAGGGCCGGCCGCGGCGTGTGGACCCGGACGAGGTCGTCGATCCGCGCCGGTTCGGCGCCGACGAGCTCGGCGAGGTCGCCACGCTCCTGCAGTTCAGCAGCGAGATGTGCAGCCGGTGCCCCGGCGTCCACCGCACCCTCGCGGCGATCGCGGAGACGAGCGCCGGTGTCGTGCACTACGACGTCGACCTCACGCACCGCCCCGACATCGCCAAGCACTTCCACGTGCTCCAGACCCCGACGACGCTCATCCTCGACCATGACGGGGTCGTGCAGACCCGCTTCGGCGGGACGCCCAGCCGGGACGTCATCGAGCTCGAGCTGGCGCGCGTCACGGCATCCACCGCCCGCGTCTGACGGGCATCGTTTCCTCCGACCGGCGCTGAGTCTAGGCTCGACCCACGGGTGGCACACGGCCGCGCCGCGTCGAGGAGGATCAGCATGAGCGTTACGAGCGAAGCGAGCACGACCTGGAAGGGCGGCCTGGCCGACGGATCCGGCGAGGTGGCTCTGGAGAGCTCGAACCAGGGGCCCTTCGCGGTGAACTGGAAGGCGCGCAGCGAAGGCTCGACCTCGGTGACGACGCCGGAGGAGCTCATCGCGGCCGCGCACTCCTCGTGCTTCAGCATGGCGCTCTCCCACGCCCTCGCGCAGAACGGCACCCCGCCGGAGAGCATCGAGACGACCGCGTCGGTGACCTTCATCCCCGGCACCGGGATCAGCGGCTCGCACCTCAACGTCAACGCGGTCGTCCCGGGTCTGTCCGCGGAGGACTTCGCCCGCCTCGCCGAGGAGGCGAAGGCCGGCTGTCCGGTGTCCGCCGCGCTGAGCGGCATCGAGATCACCCTCGAGGCGACGCTTGCCTGACTCCCCCGCGCGCGTCGTCGTCTCAGGCTCCTCCGGCCTCATCGGCCGGGCGCTCACCGACGCGCTCACCCGTGACGGCATCGCGGTGACGCGGCTCGTGCGACGGCCCCCGACGAGCGCTGACGAGGTGCAGTGGGATCCGGATGGCGCCGAGCTCGACCCGCGGGTCCTCGAGGGGGCGACGGCGGTCGTCAACCTCAACGGCGCGAGCATCGGACGCTTCCCGTGGACCGCCCGCTACAAGCACGAGCTCGTCTGGTCGCGCATCACTCCGACGCAGGCCCTCGCACGCGCCATCCGCTCCCTCGGCGCCGACGCCCCCGCGTTCGTGTCGTCCTCCGCCGTCGGCTACTACCCGTCGGTCCCGGGGATGCTGCTGCCCGAGACGGCGCCGCGCGGCGAGACGTTCCTCGCCGATCTGTGCGGCGAGTGGGAGGCCGCGGCGCTGTCGGCCGGCGACGACGCCCGCGTCGCGCTGCTGCGCACCGCGCCGATCGTGCACCCCCAGGGCGTCCTGAAGCCTCTGCTCCTCCTCACCCGCTTCGGGGTCTCCGGCCCGATCGGGCGCGGGACGCAGGTGTGGCCGTGGATCTCGCTCGAGGATGAGGTGCGCGCGATCCGGCACGTCATCGACGCGGGGCTCACGGGCCCCGTCAATCTCAGCGGTCCCGAGCGGGCGACCGCCAACGACCTCGGGTTCGCGCTCGCGCGTCGCATGAACCGCCCGTACGCGCTGCGCGCGCCGGTGTGGGCCATGCGTCTGGTCCTCGGGTCGGATGCCGTGGAAGCGCTGCTCACGAGCGACATGCATGTCGTGCCCGGGGCGCTGACGGCATCCGGGTTCACGTTCACGCACCCGACCGTGGAGGATGCCGTCGCCGCGGCCGTGCCGGCCTGATCAGCCCCGTCGCGCGTCGGCCTCCAGGGTGATGGCCTTGCGCACCGCCTGCCGGGCACGGGTGCGGTCGCCGGCACCGTCGTACGCGAGGCCGAGCCGGTACCAGGCGCGCCAGTCGTCGGGGTGCGCCTCGACCTCGGCGCGGTAGGCGGGGAAGAGCGCGTCGGCCTGCTCGCGGATGGGGCGTCCGCTCGCGCGGACGTCGACCTCGTCGGCCGGCAGGCCACCCTCCCCCTCGAGCCGCTTGCCGAGCCGCTCGGCCCGGAGCCCGAAGCTCAGCTCACGCCACAGCCCCCACGCCCCGATGACCGGCAGCACGACGAGGGCGACGCCCATCGCGACGCCGATGGGTTCGCCCGTCATGAGCAGCAGGACGGCGCGCTGGCCGACGAGCAGGATGTAGAGGGCCAGGAGCACCGCCATGACAGCGACGCCGATGCGCGCGCTCATGCGCCGGTGGTGCGGGCGACCTGGCCGGGGACCCCCGCCTCGGCGACGGGGCGCTCGGCGGGGGTCGCCGGCGTCCGGATGCCGATCTCGATGATGCTGTCGAGCCCCACGGTCACACCCCGCGCGTCGCGGGCGGCGTGCAGTGCGGCACGGATGCCGGGCGCGTACGCGGCGGACGGGTCGATCGTGTCGTGCACGATCGTGAGCGACTCGCCGGGCCCGGAGAGGATCGTCTCCTGTCGTGCGACGACCCCGGGCCGGCGGAGCGAGTGCACCGGAACGGAGGCGACCTGCTGGCCGCGTGCGCGCTGGTCGACGTGCGGCGACTCGACGGGCCCGACCTCGCGGCGCGCGGCGGCGATGAGCTCGGCCGTGCGCACGGCGGTGCCGCTCGGCGAGTCGATCTTCGTCTCGCGGTGGGTCTCCACGATCTCGATGGAGGGGAAGAACGGCGCCGCTGCGGCGGCGAGGGCGCTGCCGACGACGGAGCCGATGGAGAAGTTCGGGATGAAGACGACGCCGGTTCCGGCGGCCTCGACGAGCGGCCGGACGAGTGCGATGCGCTCCGCCGACCATCCGGAGGTGCCGACGAGCACGTTGATGCCGCGGTCGATCGCGGCGCGGACGACGTCGATCGACGCGGCGGGCGTCGACGCGTCCACGACCAGGTCGGCCCCGTCGATCTCGCTCATGTCGCTGCCCGATCCGAGCACCGCGACCGTCTCGAAGTCGTCGGCGGCGTCGATCACTGCGGCGATGATGCCGCCGAGCTTTCCGGTGCCTCCCACCAGGGCAACCCGCGTCGTCGTCATGGGCTCAAGCCTACGGGGATACGCTCGAAGGCATGGTCAGCCTGAGCCCGACACGCACCGACGATCCCCGCGCTCACGCCCTTCTCGGCGAGTACTTCCACATGCGCGGCGAGACGTTCCCCGACCGGGCGTACACCCCGGTCTTCCCGGAACCGGCGGCGTTCGAGCCGCCGGCGGGCATCTTCCTCGTCGTCGCCGACGACGAGGGCGAGGACGTCGGATGCGGCGGCATCCGGCGGATCGCGGACGGGCCGGACGGCATCCGGTACGAGGTGAAGCACCTGTACCTCCGCCCCGCGACGCGCGGACGCGGCTGGGGCCGCCTGCTCCTGGAGGAGCTCGAGTCGCGCGCTCGCGACTGGGATGCCGCGGAGCTCGTGCTCGACACGCATCACACGCTGGAGGCGGCCGGCGGCCTGTACGCCCGCAGCGGCTTCACCGCGATCGAGCCCTACAACGACAACCCGAACGCGACGCGCTGGTACGGGAAGCGCCTGCAGATCACTCCCGCGTGAGCTGAGCGAGGACGTGCTCGCCCGCGGCGCGCATGCCGTCATCCTCCGCGCCGAGGAAGATCGGGGCGAGCGCCGCGGCCCAGCCGCGCGCGCGTGTCCAGTCGGCGTCGTCGTAGCGGCCTGCCAGCGCGCCGCGGAACGCGGCCTGACCGGCCGGCGTGAACGCGAGCCACGCCACCGACAGATCGGATGCCGGGTCGCCGGCGCACAGGTCGCCGAAGTCGATGAGAGCGGCGAGACGGCCGCCGTCGACGACGAGGTTCCCGGGGTGCAGGTCGCCGTGCAGCCAGAGCGGCGGCCCGTCCCAGCCGGGAGCGGCGAGCCCCGCGTCCCACACCCTCAGCAGCTCGGGCAGGGCGGTCAGGCGCTCGCGGACCGTGTGGTCGCGCTCTGCCATCGGCACGCCGCGGTACGGATTGCGCGGTGCCTCCACGGGCGCCGCCGTGTGCAGCGCGCGCAGCACGCCGCCGAGTTCGCCCGCGAAGGCGTCGCGCTCGTGCGGCGCGAGGTCGAGGGCGCGGCGTCCCGCGAACCACGGGACGACGCTCCAGCGCCAGGGGTACAGCTCGTCGGGTTCGCCGACGGCCACCGACACCGGGATCGGCACCGGCACTCGGCGCGCGAGCGCGGGCAGCCACCGCTGCTCGTGCGCGATGAGGTGCGCGGCGGTCTCGCGGCGCGGCAGCCGCACGGCGAGGTCGTCGCCGAGCCGGAAGACATCGTTGTCCCAGCCGTGCGCGACGCGATGCAGCGGACCGCGCAGCGAAGGATGCTGGTCCGCCAGCAGCCGGTCGACGTCGGCGACCGTGATGTCGATGTCCGCGGGCGGGTGACGCATCCGACGATCCTAACGACGCGCCCGGGAGCGCTCCGGGCGGGAGCGGGTCAGACGAACGGGTGCTCGGGCACGCCGGTGCGCAGCTCCATCGGGAGGTGGGCGAGGTCGTTGTGGGTCACGAGCGTCCATGGCCGTCCCGTGCGCTGCACGAGGACGGTGAGGCCGCAGTGCGCCTGGCTGAGCGTCAGCCAGCGCCAGGCGGGGGCCTCGAGCACTTCGCGGACGAACCACGAGATGACGAAGTTGTGCGTGATGAGGAGTTCGTGCGCGTCGGGCTTGCGGACGAGGAACTCGTCGACGGCGTCGGACATCTGGGCGGACCCCGCCTCGATCTCGGCCTCCGTGATACCGCCGAAGAAGGCCTCGTAGACGCTCGGGGTCTCCGGGGTCATGCCGGTCGGCACACAGTCGAACAGCAGCGGCGAGGCCTCGGGCGACACCGCCGGCAGGCGGTCGGCCACGGCCCGTGCCGTCTCCGCGGCGCGCTCGAGCGGCGAGTGCCAGACGGCCGTCAGCGGCACACCGGAGAGCCGGTCGGCGATCAGCTGCGCCTGACGGCGCCCGCGCGGCGAGAGGGGGCCGTCCGCCAGCCCGTGCTCGGCGCCGACGTGCTCGCCGTGCCGCACGAGATACAGATACTGCGACACGGTCATGCTCACTTCGTCGGGGGGGGGACCTGCGGAGGGCAGGGCTCTTCCACCCTATGTCAGCCCGCCGACGCGCAGCCCGTCAGGCCGCCGCGCGGGCGATGTCGGCCAGCTGGGCGCGACTGAGCCGGGCACCGATGCCCTGCATGATCTCCTCGACGTGCGAGACGGCGAAGGCGTTCACGATCGGCGCCGCCACAGCCCGCTGCGCGACGAGCCACGCGATCGCGACGGCGGCCGTGGGGATCGACAGCTCGGCTCCGACCTTGTCGAGGGCGCGGAGCGTGCGCGTGCCGCGCCGGTTCATGTTCGACGCCAGCTGGACGCCGCGGACGGACTGCGCGACGAGCGAACGCGACCGGACCGCTCCGGCCAGGAAGCCGTGCTCGAGCGCCTGCGACGGCGTGAACGAGATGCCCTGCGCCCCCGCGACGAGGCGCCGATCGCCCTCGAAGTCCTGCCGGTGCAGCACGTTGTACGGCACATCGAGCACCGTCATCCGCGGGTACCCGGCGGAGGAGAGGATCCGCGCTTCGACGAGCTGCGCCGCCGTGTGCCCGAACGACCCGAGCGCGCGGACCTTCCCGGCCCCGACGAGCCATTCCGCCGTCGCCAGGGAGTCCTCGAGAGATGTCGTGCTGTCGGCTGTCGCGTCGAGATAGAGCACGTCGATGCGGTCGGTGCGGAGCCGCGTCAGCGCCCCTTCCACCGCACGGACGAGGTTGACGGCGCCGAGGCCCGGATGCTCGGGACTCGACCCCACCCGGACGCCCACGACGATCTCGTCGCGGATGCCGCGCGCGTGCATCCACTGGCCGATGATGTGCGCGCTGCGGCCGGCGGAGTAGCTGTCCGACGTGTGGACGGCGTTGCCGCCGCGCTCGCGGTACGCGTCGAGGATGGCGTGGGATGCGGCCGGGTCGACGTGCCAGCCGAACTCTCCGCCGCCCATGATGAGCGGGAACACGCTCAGGCCGGTCTCCCCCAGCGTCGTGCGGACGGCCTGGCCGAGCGGCGGACCCTGCACCGGAATCGGCGACGAGGGGTGCGCGGCCGTGCCCGTCCCGGTGCCCTGGGGCTCGTCGGCGCGGGCCGTGGTGATCGGAGATCCGATCCCGAACATACCCATACGGTGCACCCCCTCACGAGTCCTCTGGTGGAAGCTCCGTGTTGATCACCCACCCCCGTGCGGTACCTCCGAGGGTAGGCCAGGCCTCCGACACTTCCCGCCGCTGCGGCCGACGAACGGTAAACATTCGGTAACGGTTTCGGGTGGGAGCGTGCCCATGCCGCTCCCCCGTCATCCGACGCGTCCGTGAGGACGAGAAACGGATGCCCGCCCCTCCGAAACGGGAGGGACGGGCATCCGTGGTCGTGCGGGGCGGATCAGGCCTCGACGGGCACCTCTGCGGCACCCTTGTCCGCGGCCTCCTCGACCACGGGCTCGAGCGACAGCTTGCCGCGGTCGTCGATCTTCGTGATCTTCACGAGGATCTTCTGACCGACCGCGAGGACGTCGTCGACGTTCTCGACGCGCTTGCCGCCGGCGAGCTTGCGGACCTCGCTGACGTGCAGCAGGCCATCCTTGCCGGGCAGCAGCGAGATGAACGCACCGAACGCCGCGATCTTCACCACGGTGCCGAGGAACTGCTCGCCGACCTCCGGGTTGGTCGGGTTGGCGATCGCGTTGACCTGGGCGCGGGCGGCCTCGGCCGACGGGCCGTCGGTCGCGCCGATGTACACCGTGCCGTCGTCCTCGATCGAGATCTGAGCGCCGGTCTCGTCCTGGATCGCGTTGATCGTCTTGCCCTTGGGGCCGATGAGCTCGCCGATCTTGTCGACCGGGATCTGCACGCTGATCACGCGCGGAGCCGTGGGCGCCATCTCGTCGGGGCCGTCGATCGCAGACGTCAGGACGTTCAGGATCGTCAGACGGGCCTCACGGGCCTGCTGCAGCGCGGCGGTCAGCACCGACGACGGGATGCCGTCGAGCTTCGTGTCGAGCTGGATCGCGGTGACGAACTCGCTCGTGCCGGCGACCTTGAAGTCCATGTCGCCGAGCGCGTCTTCCGCGCCGAGGATGTCGGTCAGCGCGGCGTAGCGCGTCTGGCCGTCGACCTCGTCGGAGACGAGGCCCATCGCGATGCCGGCGACCGGGGCGCGCAGCGGCACACCGGCGTTCAGCAGCGACAGGGTCGAGGCGCAGACCGAGCCCATCGACGTCGAGCCGTTGGAGCCGAGAGCCTCGGACACCTGGCGGATCGCGTACGGGAACTCCTCGCGGCTCGGCAGCACCGGCACGAGCGCGCGCTCGGCGAGGAAGCCGTGCCCGATCTCGCGACGCTTGGGGCTGCCCACACGACCGGTCTCACCGGTCGAGTACGGCGGGAAGTTGTAGTGGTGCATGTACCGCTTGTGCGTGACCGGCGACAGCGAGTCGATCTGCTGCTCCATCTTGAGCATGTTCAGCGTCGTGACACCCAGGATCTGGGTCTCGCCGCGCTGGAAGATCGCCGAGCCGTGGACGCGCGGGATGACCTGCACCTCGGCGTCGAGCGGGCGGATGTCGGCCAGGCCCCGGCCGTCCATGCGGACACCCTCGGCGAGGATGCGACCGCGGACGATCGTCTTGGTCACCGACTTGTACGCGGCGGAGAACTCGGTCGTCGCGACGGCGGGGAGCTCCCCGGACTCGACGGCGGCGACGAGCTCCGCGCGGACGCGGTCCTTCAGCTCGTCATCGGCGTTCTGACGGTCCTGCTTGTCGGCGATCTGGTAGATCGGGACGAGCGAGTCGTACGCGCGGCCGGCGACGAAGTCGTAGGTCTGCTGGCTGTAGGGCAGGAAGACCGGGAACTCCTTGATCTCCTTGGCTGCCGTCTTCGCGACCTCGTTCTGGGCCGCGACGAGCTGCGTGATGAAGGGCTTCGAGGCCTCGAGGCCCTCGGCCACGACCTGCTCGTTGGGCTTCACGGCCCCGGCCTTGATGAGGTTCCAGGAACCCTCCGTGGCCTCGGCCTCGACCATCATGATCGCGACATCCTCGTTGCCGTCCGCGTCGGTGATGACGCGACCGGCGACGATGAGGTCGAACACGGCCTCTTCGAGCTGCGTGACGGTCGGGAACGCGATCCACTGGTCGGCGTGCTCGCCGTGCCCGGGCATGAGCGCGAGGCGCACACCGGCGATCGGGCCGGAGAACGGCAGACCGGAGATCTGCGTCGACAGCGATGCCGCGTTGATGGCCAGCGCGTCGTAGAACTCGCCGGGTGCGATCGAGAGGACGGTGACGACGATCTGCACCTCGTTGCGGAGGCCGTCGACGAACGACGGGCGCAGCGGGCGGTCGATGAGACGGCACACGAGGATCGCCTCGGTGGAGGGGCGGCCCTCACGGCGGAAGAACGAGCCGGGGATCTTGCCGGCGGCGTACGAACGCTCTTCGACGTCGACGGTCAGCGGGAAGAAGTCGAAGCCTTCGCGAGGCTGCTTGCCGGCGCTGGTGGCCGACAGGAGCATCGTCTCCTCGTCGAGGTAGGCGGCGACGGCGCCCTGCGCCTGCTGGGCGAGGCGTCCGGTCTCGAACCGGACAGTGCGGGTGCCGAAGCGTCCATTGTCGAGGACGGCTTCGGCGGCGGTGATTTCAGGACCTTCCAAGAGGTCTCTCCTTCTTTGTTTAGACTCGCACGCGCGTTTCGCGCACGAGATCATGCGAAGGAGCAGGAACAGGCAGTATGGGCGCGCCGCACGTCGGGAAGACGTGTCGCGTGACCGCCTGCGCTGGTCACCAGTCGAAGATCACCATCGTCAGATGGGAACCCACCACAGGGGACCAGCTTCCTGCCGGCCTGCTCCATGAGCTCAGTTTTGAATTGAGCGGATGCCGCGGACAGAATCCGGGCAACCTTGCCCAGCCTACCAGCGCGCCGCCGCCGTGCGTATCGTGGGGGTATGAGCACCGACGGGAACAACGACACCGCCGCATCCGATGACGTCAAGCGCAAGTTCAAGGAAGCGCTGGAGAAGAAGAACGCGCAGCACCGCAAGGGCGAGGCGCACCTCGACGGGGACTCCGCGGTCCACGGCACGCATGGCGCGGTGACCAAGCGCGAGTTCCGCCGCAAGAGCGGCTGAACGGCCCCGCGGCTGCGGAACAATGGGAGGCATGAGCCTCCCCCGCATCGCCATGCCCGCCCGACTCTCCGACGCCGACGGCGCGGATGCCCGGGTGGGGCTGGCGAATGCGATCTTCGACGACGTCGCCGCCCTCGTGCGGGCCGAGGGCCTCGATGTCGTCGTCGTGCGCGGCACCGACCTCGCGGGCTTCGACGGGCTCGTCCTGCCGGGCGGCGGCGACATCGACCCCGCCCGCTACGGCGGCGACGCGTCGGCGCCCTGCTACGACGTGAACCCGGCGCAGGACGACCTCGACCTCGAGATCGCGGCGGCGGCGGTCGCGGCCGGCATCCCGATCCTCGGGGTCTGCCGCGGCCTCCAGGTGCTCAATGTCGCCTTCGGCGGCACCCTCGTCGAAGACCTTCCGGGAGGCCACGTCCCAGCCTCCGACGGGTGCGGCGGGCTGGAGTGGACCTGGCACCCCGTCGCCGTTGCCCCGGACTCGCGGCTGGCCGGCGAACTGCCCGGCGAGACCGTGTCGGTGGCATCCGGTCATCACCAGGCGATCCGCGACCTCGGCGAGGGCCTCGTCGCGACCGCGGTCGCCGACGACGGGGTGATCGAGGCCGTCGAGCACCCCGATCTGCCGATCGTGGCCGTGCAGTGGCATCCCGAGGCCGAGGGAACGCCATACGAACTCGCCTCCGCGCCGTTCGCGGCGTTCGCCGACCTCGTCCGGGAGCGCAGCGCGAGCCTGCTCCGCGGCTGAGGGCGCCTACTCCCCCGCGAGACCGCCCAGCAGGTGACCGAACGAGCGACCCTCGCCGAGGTACTGCGCCGGGTCGAACGGGTCGACGGCCGTGACCGGCTCCCGCCGGGCGACGGCCTCGGCGAGCTCCTTCGCGCCGCGCTCGACGCGGGCGCTCAGCGGCGCGACGTCGTCGGCATGGGAGCCCCAGTCGCTCGAGGCGGCGAAGACGCCGGTCGAGACGGCTTCGGCGTGCAGATAGGCGAAGAGCGGCCGGATCGCGTAGTCGATCGCGAGCGAGTGCCGCGCGGTGCCGGCGTTGGCGCCGATGAGCACGGGCGTCCCGGTCAGCGCGTCGGGGTCGAGCACGTCGATGAACGACTTGAACAGCCCCGAGTAGCTCGTGGAGAAGATCGGCGTGACCGCGATGACCGCGTCCGCGGAGACCACGGCGTTGACCGCGCGCTCCAGCGCCGGCGGCGCGAAGCCGGTGAGCAGGTTGTCGGTGATCTCGTGCGCGAGGTCGCGCAGTTCGATCGTGTCGACGGATGCCTCGATCCCGCGCTCGGCGAGGGCGGCCAGCGTGGCGGCGGCCATGCGGTCGGCGAGCATCCGCGTGGACGACGGGTTCGACAGCCCGGCGGAGACGACGGCGATGCGACGAGCGGTCATCGGGCACCCCCGGCGAGGCCGAAGGCCGCCCCGGCGGGCGCGGGGGTGTCGTCGTAGGGCGACGGGCCGCTGAGGTTGTCGCCGCGGTTCGCGCGCGGGCGCGCCTCGCGGGCCGGGCCGTCGCCGTACGCCTTGCGCACGAGCCCGGCGTGGGTCGGAGCGTCGGGCACCTCGGCGGGACGGTTCTTCGCGAGCTCCTTGCGGAGCACGGGGACGACCTCGCCGCCGAGGATGTCGAGCTGCTCGAGGACCGTCTTCAGCGGCAGGCCGGCGTGGTCCATGAGGAACAGCTGGCGCTGGAAGTCGCCGTAGAGGTCGCGCATCCCCGCGTACCGGTCGATGACCTGCTGGGGCGAGCCGACGGTGAGCGGCGTCATCTGGGAGAAGTCCTCGAGGCTCGGGCCGTGTCCGTAGACGGGCGCGTTGTCGAAGTACGGGCGGAACTGCGTGACGGCGTCCTGCGAGTTCTTCGCGAGGAACGCCTGCCCGCCGATGCCGACGATGGCCTGCTCGGGGGTCCCGTGCCCGTAGTGGGCGTAGCGCTGCCGGTACAGCCCGATGAGGCGCTGGTAGTGCTCGGCCGGCCAGAAGATGTTGTTCGCGAAGAAGCCGTCGCCGTAGTACGCGGCCTGCTCGGCGATCTCCGGCGTGCGGATGGACCCGTGCCAGACGAACGGCGCGACGCCGTCGAGGGGTCGCGGGGTCGCCGTGAACCCCTGCAGGGGCGTGCGGAACTTGCCCTCCCAGTCCACGACGTCCTCGCGCCACAGCTTGTGCAGCAGGGCGTAGTTCTCGATGGCGAGCGGCAGGCCCTGGCGGATGTCCTTGCCGAACCAGGGGTAGACGGGCCCGGTGTTGCCGCGACCGAGCATGAGGTCGGTGCGACCCCCGGAGACGTGCTGCAGCATCGCGAAGTCCTCGGCGATCTTCACCGGGTCGTTCGTCGTGATGAGCGTCGTCGCGGTGGAGAGGATGAGGCGCTCGGTCTGCGCGGCGATGTACGCGAGCGTCGTCGTCGGCGAGGAGGACCAGAACGGCGGGTTGTGGTGCTCTCCGAGCGCGAAGACGTCGAGACCGACCTCCTCGGCGTGCTTGGCGATCGTCAGCGTCGCCCGGATGCGCTCGGCCTCGCTGGGGGTGTGGCCCGTCGTCGGGTCCTGGGTGATGTCGCTCACCGTGAAGATGCCGAACTGCACCTGAGATGTGATGTCGCTCACGATCGCTCCTCGCGTATTCCATTCATGTGAATGTATCCCATGTAACGCGTACGCGACCAACCTATTCCCGACTCACTCCCGCGGATGGGGATACCCGCCGGCCCGCCGCTGGAACTCGAGGATGGCGGGGTTCGCGATCACGCCGTCCTGGATCTCGACCGCGCGGCGGAGCGTCTCGCTGGCGGCCCATCCCGCGGGCCCGTCCATGACGGCCGGGATGAAGCCGAGCAGCGCCTCGCTGATCTCCCAGCTGGCGGAGTTCCACAGGTAGGACGGGCTGTGGTCCACGCCGTAGTAATGGATGCTGCCGCCGACGGTGAACATCGGCTCGGCGAAACTGGTCGGACGCGCCCATTCGAAGCCCATCCCCTCGTCGCACGAGACGTCGACGATGAGGCTCCCCGGACGGAAGGCGTCCAGATCGCTCTCCCGCAGGTACAGCAGCGGACGGTTCGGATCCTGCAGCGTGCAGTTGACGACGATGTCGCTCTCCGCGAGGAACGGTGCGAGCGGCACGCGACCGTCGTCGGTGATGACCTCGCTGAGGTACGGCTCGTCGTCGTGGTCGAACTGGATGATGTGGGCGGCGTGGATGGGCGATGCCACGGAGGCGGTCCGCCGGTTGGTGAGCACGCGGACCTCGTGCACCCCGTGGGCGCGGAGGGCCGTGACCGCGCCCCGCGCGGTGGCGCCGAATCCGATCACGACGGCGGTGAGCCTCCGCCCGTAGTCGCCGGTCGAACCGCACAGCTGCAGGGCGTGCAGCACCGAGCAGTAGCCGGCGAGCTCGTTGTTCATGTGGAACACGTGCAGCCCGAACGTGCCGTCGGCGCCCCAATGCTGCATCGCCTCGAAGGCGATGACGGTGAGTCCTTTGTCGATCGAGAGCTGTGTCATCCGCTCGTCCTGCACGAGGTGCGGCCAACCCCACAGCACCTGGCCGTCCCGCATCTCCGCGAGGTCCCCGTGCTGGGGTTTCGGCAGGAGCAGGACATCGGATGCCGCGATCAGCGCGCCGCGGGAGGCCACCTGGCCGACGAGCGGCCGCAGGTCCTCGTCGGAGACGCCGAAGCGCTCGCCGTAGCCCTCCTCGAGCACGATCCGTGAGCGGAGCTCGCCGGGGAGGCGTTCGACGTGCGCCGGATGGAGGGGCACGCGGCGCTCGTCGGGTTTCCGGGACGCCCCGATGACGCCGAGGGTGAGGCCTGCTGCGGTCATGGTGCGCCTCGTTCCGTGGGCCCGGCATGAGCCTGGCCCGGGGTTCCGACGCTACACCGCGCAGCGGCTCTCTTCGACGGCCCGCTGCGGGATAGTCTGGTCACTCCCGAGCGAGCGGTGGTGGGATGAGCGGCAGTGCAGCGGCGCCGATCGGCGCCACACCTGCGGGCACCGGCGCGCGGGGGAAGCGCCGCGAGCCGCTGTGGGACAACGCACGGCTGGCCTGCATCGTCCTCGTCGTCCTCGGGCACGCCGTGCAGCGGCTCACGTACGACTCCGACATCGCGCTCGGGCTGTACCTGCTCGTCTACACCTTCCACATGCCCGCCTTCGCGGTCATCTCCGGGTACTTCTCGAAGTCGGACTCACCGTCCCGCACGCAGATGGCCCGCGTGCTGACCGACATCGTGGCGCCGTACGTCATCTTCGAGGCGCTCTGGACGTTGACGAAGTGGCTGGTGGAGGGGCGCGCGAACCCGAACCTGACGCAGCCGTCGTGGACGCTGTGGTTCCTCCTCGCGCTCGGGATCTTCCGCCTCGTCCTGCCCTACCTGGCGCTGCTGAAATGGCCGCTGCTGTGGACCGTGGTGATCTCGCTGACCGTGGGCTACCTGCCGAACATCGACTCGACCCTGTCCCTGGATCGCACGTTGGGGCTGCTGCCGTTCTTCACGCTGGGCTGGTGGCTCGCCCATCATCGGATCGTCCACCGGTTCGACCTGCTGCGCCGCCGGCGCTGGTGGGTGCGGGCGATCGCCCTCGGGATGTTCGCGGTGGTCGGGTTCTTCGCGTGGTTCTTCGCGGATGCCTGGCGCGACATGAACCTCCGCGACTGGCTGCAGTACGACGAGAGCTACGCCGACCTCGGCGGCACCGAGTGGTGGGCGGGCGGCGTCCGGCTCGCCCTCCTCGCGATCGCCTTCGTCCTGAGCATCGCGTTCCTGGCCCTCATCCCCCGGGGCCAGCACCGCTGGACCCACCTCGGCCAGTACACGATGTACGTGTACCTGCTGCACTCGTTCGTGCTCTACCCGTTCCGCGAGAACGGGTTCCTCCGCACCGCCGAGCCCACCTGGCTGGCCCTCCCCTCCGTCGTCGTCCTCTCCGTCGTGGTGGCCCTCGCACTCGCGACCCGGCCGGTGCGGCGGGTCTTCCGCCCGCTCGTCGAGCCGCGCCCGCGCTGGCTCTTCGCCGACCCCGGGCTCGCCGACCGGGAGGGGCGCCGCAACGATCCCACGGGCTCCCGCCGCGACGCCGAGGCGCCCCCGCGGCCGGCCGCGCATCGCCACGCGGACCCGCGCCAGAACGGCTGACGCTTCCCGGGACGCGCCGCCGCCGGGCGCGGGGCATGGCCCCCGCCCGGCGGCCGATGCTCCGGACGGAGGGGGTTGTGCGACCTCATCGCCCGCCCTATGTTAACGGCCAATCACATTTGTTCGCGATGGACTGCGAGTGCGGAGCGGCTTCGACGATGTTGCCGCGGCGAGGGTCCATCCCCTCCGGAAGCAGGTACAGACATGCCCGAGATGAACAGGCGCTCCGTCCTCACGCTGGGCGCGGCGCTCGGCCTCGCGAGCGTCATCGCGCCGAAGGCCGCCTGGTCGTGGTCGCCCGCCGGGTCGGTGCTGGGCACCGGCGCCGGCATCGATCCGCAGTGGGTCTGGGATGACGATCTCGACCGGATCATGGCATCCGCACTCGCGAATGGACAGGTCGCGTCGATCAACCAGGCCATCGCCCCGTGGGTGAACAACAATCATCCAGTGCCCAGCGGCCTGCCGCCCGAGCTCAACGCCTTCCTGCAGCAGTCCACGAGGCTCCCGGCGTGGGCCGACACCGCGAAACTGCGCCGGGCGGCCGACTTCAACCGGCGGAAGGACCTCTACCTCTTCATCATCTACGGCATCGGCGGCGGCATCATGAGCACCGTCATCCCCCGCGAGGCGAAGTCGGTCTACTGGTCCAAGGGCGGCGCCGACATGCAGGACCGCGCAGCCAAGACGTTCACGTTCGGCTACGACCTGAGCGACCTGAACGCCTTCGAGCCGAGCGGGCAGATGATCGTGACGGGCAACAAGACCCGCATGGTGCACGCCGCCGTGCGTCACCTGCTGCCGCAGTCGCCGTACTGGAAGGCCGTCGCCGACGAGGCCATCCCGATCAGCAACGCCGACATCCTCGTCACGTTCCACAGCACCGGCACGTTCGCGCACAAGATGATGAAGCAGTGGGGCATCCGGATGTCGGCTGCCGACGAGGAGGCGTTCCTGCACTCCTGGCAGGTGGCGCTGCACCTGCTCGGCGTGCGGGACGAGTACATCCCGGCGACGTGGGCCGCCGCGCACGCCCAGTCCGCACAGGTGCTGACGCCGATCCTGTCCTGGACCCCGGAGGGCCAGGAGCTGGCCGAGGTGCTGCTGGGCCTGACGGCCCAGGTCGACCTGGGCGTCACGCGCGGCTTCCTCAACGAGTTCGTGCGCTATCAGCTGGGCAATGAGGTGGGCGACTGGCTGGGACTCAAGCGCGACTACGTGTCGGCCGCGACGATCCGGACCGGCTGGCCGACGTACGTGGCGTTCCGCGAGGGCCTCCTCCCGGTGATGCCGCTGACCTTCCGGCTGTTCGACAAGTTCGTGAAGGCCCTCGCGATGGCGTTCCTCAACAAGGGCGGATCGACGACGACGACGCCGATCACGATCCCGGACGGGAACCGCCCGGGTCTCTGACCTGCCGAGTGGGGGCCGGCCATCGGCCGGCCCCACTCGGTGTGATCAGGCGAACAGGCCCGCGCCGACGTAGGAGCCGGATGCGGCACCGGGCGGCACCGCGAAGACGCCGGAGCCGATGTGCACGAAGTACTCCCCCAGCAGGTCGGAGGCCAGCGATTTCTGGATCCGGATGAACTGCTCCGGGCTCCGCTGGTACGACACGAAGAACAGGCCCGCAGCGAGGGTGCCGAGCGTGTCGTTCCCGTCGACATAGTTGTACCCGCGGCGGAGGATCCGGGCGCCGCCGTTGAACTCGGGATGCGCGAGGCGCACGTGCGACCGCGCATCGATCGCGGACGTTCCCGCAGATGACACCTTCGCGAAGTCCGGCTCGGCGAACTCGCCCCCGCCGGACAGCGGCCCGCCTTCGCCCTTCGTGCGGCCGACCGTGCGCTCCTGCTCGAGGAGGCGCACCCGGTCCCAGGTCTCGATCTTCTGCCGGATCTTCCGGGCGACGAGGTAGCTGCCCCCGGCGAGCCAGTCGGGGCCGTCGTCGCCGCCGACCCAGACGTGGTCGCGGAGGGCGTCGGCGTCGTCGGCGAGGATGTTCGCGGTGCCGTCCTTGAAACCGAAGAGGTTGCGGGGCGTGGCCTGCGCTGTCGTGGTCTTCGAGGTGCGGCCGAAGCCGAGCTGCGACCAGCGCAGGGCGGCGCGCCCGAACGCGATGCGGCTGAGGTTGCGGACGGCGTGCACGGCGACCTGCGGGTCATCGGCGCAGGCCTGCACGCACAGGTCGCCGCCGGTCCCCAGCGGGACGAGGTCCTCGCCGAGGAAGCGCGGCAGCGGGGTGAGCGCCGCCGGGCGGCGCGCCGCGATGCCGAACCGGTCGACGCCGTCCTTCTCGAACAGGGTGGGGCCGAAGCCGATCGTGATCGTCAGAGAGGACGCCGGCAGCCCGAGCGCTTCGCCGGTGTCGTCCGGCGGCGCGTGCGGCGAACCCCCGACGGCGCCGCTCGCGCTGACATCCAGCCCCTGCGTCATCCGCGCCGCGGCGTAGGACCAGTCCTGCAGCAGCGCGATGAGGTCGTCCCGGGTGGCGTCGTCCGCCATGTCGAAGGCCGCGAAGTGCAGGTGATCCTGCACCGTCGTCGTGATGCCCGCCTGGTGCTCCCCGTGGAACGGGTGCACCGTCCGTCCTCCGGAGGCGCCGCCGCCGGAGGCCGCGGCCGCGCCGATCGCTGCGCCGCCGAGGCCGCCCGCGACCAGGCCTCCGGCGCCGATCAGCCCCAGGAGTCCGCGTCGGCTGAGGCCCCGCGGTGCCTCGAGGGGCACGCCCGACGGGTCGGCCGCCGTCGGCGTCTCCTCGAGGTCACCGTCGCGCGTCATCCGTCACTCCCTGGCATCCCGGACTACTCCAGGATGGTCCCCGTCAGCTGCGACAGCGGCTCGGCGAGCGCGTTGATCAGTGCGGTCAGGTCGCGCCGGTCGGCATCGGTCACCTCTGCGTAGTCGACGAACCCGGCATCCAGGCTGCCGTAGGTGGCCAGCTTGGCCTCGAGGTCGGCGTAACCGGCTTCGATGTCCTCGACGAGCGCCGCGCCGTCGTCACCCTTGGCCGCGGCGAAGTCGCCGACGAGCGAGAACGCCATCTTCGAGCCCTCGACGTTGGCGGCGAAGTCCCACAGATCGGTGCCCGACCACCAGTCCTCCTCGCCGCTGATCTTCCCGTTGGCGACCTCGTCGAGCAGCGCGATGGCGCCGTTGGAGAGGCCCGCGACGCCCTGTGCCTCGAGTGCGTCGGTGAAGTCGTCGCTGTGGACGTAGTCGAAGAGCGTCTGGACGTCGGCGACGAGACCGTCGGCGAACCCCTGGCGCTGCACGCCGGTCGACGGCGCCCAGTCCTGCCACGCGGGCGTGACGTCGTCGGAGTTCAGCGCGTCCTGCGCGGGGACCCACAGGTCCTTCTCGATGCGGTGGAAGCCGGTCCAGTCCAGGCCCTCGGCGACGGCGTCGACCTCGCGGTAGTCGATCTTCGGGTCGAGGTCGCCGAGCGACTCGGCGATCGGCTCGATGCGCTCGTAGTAGGCGCGCACCCGCGGGAACTGCTCCTGCGCGGCGATGTCGTCGCCCGACGCGTAGGCGGCGGCGAACTGCTGCACGGCGGGCAGCAGCTTCTCCACCTGGTCCTTCACGAACGCCGCATACAGGTCGATGGCCTGCTGCTTCTGTGCGGCGTCGTCTCCGCTCGCCTCGACCTTCTCGCCCGACACCGTGAAGCCGGCGCGGCCGACGCCGTCCCCGACCATCCCGGGCTTGCACAGCGTGAAGTACTCCCCCGGCTGAGCGACGACCGTCAGGGTGCGCGATGCGCCCGGGGCGATGTTCTCCACCTCGCCGACGATCCGCAGCCCGTCTTCGGCGAGGAGGTAGAACTCCGTGACCTCGTCGCCGGAGTTGGTCACCTCGAACGCGAGGGTGCCGCTCGTCGCCGTCGCCGCCGACACGGTGCACGCGGAGGCCGACGAATCGACCGTGAGCGCGTCGGATGCCGCGACGTCGGACTTCGTGACGCAGCCGGCGAGCGCTGCCGCGGTCAGGCCGAGCGCCGCGGCGGCGGCGAGGGAACGGAGGCGGGTCATACTGCTCCTTGCTGTGCGGAGGTGGGGGGCGTGACGGCTGCCGGCGCGGCGGAGACCGGGCCGGCGGGTGCCGAGGCATGGGAGGACGAACGGCCGGATGCGGGCCGTGACACGCCCCGGAGGAAGAAGTACCCGACCACCGCGATGTAGACGGACCAGGCGACGACCTGCAGCCAGGTCATCTGCGGCATGAAGCCGACGGTCGCCTGCAGGAGGGCGGCGAGCGGGCTGCCCGGCGGGATCGCGGCGGAGGCGTCGAACGCCCAGCCGAACGGGAAGGCGGCCCACCCGACGGCGACGGTTCCGGTGACGGGGTCGAGCGGGGCGGCTGCGGTGAATGGGCCGGGCAGGGCGCCGGCCTCCTGCAGGTCGTGCAGCGCATACGCGAGCACGCCCGCGGCGACGACGACGAGGAACGCTCCGGTCCAGGTGAAGAAGACCCGGAGGTTCAGTCCCAGCATCCCGCGGGCGAGGAGCCAGCCGAAGAGCACGGCGGCGGCGAGACCCAGCAGGGCGCCGAGCAGCGCGGACGGCGCGTCGCCGAAGGACTGCACCATCGACCAGAGCAGGAGGGTCGTCTCGATGCCCTCCCGGGCGACCGAGACGAAGCCGATCACGACGATGCCCCAGAGCCCCCCGGTGGCGAGGGCGCGGTCGATGCCCCCCTCCAGCGACTTCTTGAGGGTGCGCGCCGTGCGCTGCATCCAGAAGATCATCCAGGTGACCATCGCGACGGCCAGGAGCGACAGGCTCCCGCCGATGAGCTCCTGAGCCTCGAACGTGAGCGAATAGGACCCGAATGTGAGGATCGCGCCGATGCCGAGGGCGAGGACGATCGCCAGCCCCACGCCGGCCCACATGCGCGGCAGCACGTCGCGGCGACCGAGGCGCGTGAGGTAGGCGACGAGGATGCCGACCACCAGCGCGGCTTCGAGACCTTCGCGGAGGCCGATGAGGAAAGTGGCGAGCACGCACTTAGGTTACCCTCACCAACATCGGCTCGCGAACAGGCCCCTCGAGCCGGGCGCTCGGTCCGTGGTAACGGACGGCAACAAAGTCCCCGCTCCCGCGGGCGCTGATTACCCTCGACGCATGTCCGACCTCAACCTGCCCATCCTCGACCTCTCCCTCCTCGACGAGGGACCCGAGTCCGCGGCGCGGTTCCGTGATGATCTGCGGCGCGCGACGCACGACGTGGGGTTCTTCTACCTCACCGGGACGGGCGTGTCCCCCGAGCTCGAGGCGCGGCTGCACCGGGCGGCGCGCGACTTCTTCGCGCTGCCTGAGGCCGACAAGCTCGCGATCGAGAACATCAAGAGCCCGCACTTCCGCGGGTACACGCGGGTGGGCGGCGAGCGCACGCAGGGCAAGGTCGACTGGCGCGAGCAGATCGACATCGGGCCGGAGCGCGACGCGGTGAGCGGCCCTGACGCCCCCGACTTCTCCCGCCTCATCGGACCGAACCTGTGGCCGGACGCCCAGCCGGAGCTCCGGGAGGTCGTGGCGGAGTGGCACGATCATCTGTCCGGCGTCGCGCGCCGGCTGCTGCGCGCGTGGGCGGTCGCCCTCGGGGCGCCGGAGTCGTACTTCGACGAGCACTTCGGGGAGCCCTCGACGCTCATCAAGATCGTGCGCTACCCCGGCAAGGAAGACCCGACGCCGCAGCAGGGGGTCGGCGCGCACAAGGACTCCGGCGTCCTCACCCTCCTGTGGGTCGAGCCCGGCAAGGGCGGTCTGCAGGTGCGGCGCGACGGCGAATGGGTCGACGCCCCGCCCGTGCCCGGCGCGTTCGTGGTCAACATCGGCGAGCTCCTGGAGTACGCGACGCAAGGCTACCTCACGGCCACCGACCACCGCGTGATCTCGCCGACCTTCCCGGACGACCGGATCTCGGTGCCGTTCTTCTTCAACCCGGCGCTGGACGCGCGGCTGCCGATCATCGATCTGCCGGCCGAGCTCGCGGCCCACGCCCGCGGCGTCACGCAGGACCCGGCGAACCCCATCCACTCGCTGTACGGCGAGAACGCGCTCAAGTCGCGGCTGCGTGCACACCCCGACGTCGCCGGGATCTGGCACGGCGACCTCCTGGCCGCCCGCGCCGCCGGCTGAGGGCGCCGTCGACCGGGCGCCGCCGGGAACGACGAAGGCCGCCCCACACCTGGGACGGCCTTCGCAGAAGACGATTGAACGCTGGTGAGCGGTGCCTTATCGGCGGAGCCCCAGGCGCTCGATCAGCGAGCGGTAACGCGCGATGTCGATGTCCTGGAGGTAACCGAGCAGACGACGGCGCTGACCGACCATGAGGAACAGACCACGACGCGAGTGGTGGTCGTGCTTGTGCTCCTTCAGGTGCTCTGTGAGGTCCTTGATGCGCTGCGTCAGCATCGCGACCTGCACCTCGGGGGATCCGGTGTCACCGGGGTGCGTCGCGTACTCTTCGATGATCGCCTTCTTAGCGTCAGATTCGAGTGGCATAGATGGGATCCCCTTTCTGGTCATTGCGCGGCGCTCGGCACCTGATGTGCGAGCTCTCTTTATCCGCGGCCGATCGAACGGCAACCTCCAGAGTCTACCAGGTCCCGCTCGGAGGATGAGATCGGGCCGGGTAGCCTGGACCGAGTGCCCCCTCCCCGCCGCGCATCCCTCCCGCGCCTGCGCCGCGACCACTTCATCGACCTGCGACCGCTGACGACGAGTCCCGCATACGCGCGGATGTGGATCGGGTCGACCCTCGCGGGCCTCGGCGGGCAGCTCACGATCGTCGCGATCATGCTGCACATGTACGACCTGACGGCGTCGACGTTCGCGGTGTCGATGATCGCGGTCGCCGGGCTCGTCCCGATGATCGTCGCGGGGCTCTACGGCGGGATGCTGGCGGACGCCTTCGACCGGCGTCGGGTGGCGCTCATCGCCGCGACCGGCACCTTCGTCTCGACCGCCGTCCTCATGACGCTGACCTGGAGCGGCGCCGAGACGATCGCGTGGCTGTACGTGATCGCTGTGGTCAACAGCTCCGCGAACTCGGTCGTGATGGCCGCGCGCGCCGCGATCGTGCCCCGGCTGATCCCGGCGACGCTGCTGCCGGCGGCATCCGCGCTCGGCGGGATCACGATGGGCATCATGGTCTCGATCGGCCCCGCCGCGGCGGGCGTGCTGGTCGCGTTCACGGGCTACGGCTGGACCTACACGATCGACCTGGTGCTGATGTCGGCGCTCTTCCTGGGCCTGTGGACACTGCCGGCCATCCGTCCGGAGGGCGAGACCGTGCGGCCGGGGCTGCGCTCGCTCGCCGACGGCTGGCGGTTCCTGCGGCGGGCCGGCAACATCCGCCTGCAGTTCCTCCTCGACATCGTCGCGATGACGTTCGGCCAGCCGCTCGCCCTCTTCCCCGCGATCGGCGCGCTGCTGCTCGGCGGCGGGCCCATCACCACCGGCATCCTGACGGCCGCCATCGCCGTGGGGGCGTTCTTCTCCAGCCTGCTGTCCGGGCCGGTCTCCCGCTACCGGTGGCATGGGCGCGGGATCGAACGGGCGATCATCGCGTACGGCGCCTGCATCGCGGCCTTCGGCATCGTGCTGCTGCTCGGGGCGTTCCGGGTCTTCGCGCCGGCGGTCGTGGACGAGGGCAGCGCGAACGTCGCCCTGATCGTCCTCGCCGCCGTGACGCTCGCCGCGTCCGGCGCGGCGGACAACATCAGCTCGATCTTCCGCAACACGATGGTGCAGTCCGCCGTGCCGGATGCCATCCGCGGGCGCCTGCAGGGCGTGTTCATCGTCGTCGTCGCGGGCGGGCCGCGACTGGGCTCGCTGTACGCCGGCGTCCTCGCGACGGCCACCACGCTGTGGTTCCCGCCGCTGCTCGGCGGCTTCGTCATCATCGGCCTCGTGCTGTTCCTCGTGCGGCTGAACCCGCGGTTCCGCGCGTACGACGCCGAGCATCCGGTCTCCTGAGCGCGGCCCGGACGTAGCGATCCGGCCGCGGGTCGGCGGATTCCGGACGTCGCATCCGCCCGCGGCGATCCGCGTCCGCCCCCGGGTCTAGAGTCGGCGCGTGGCCACCGCATCCCCGCCCCTCGTCCGCCCCGCACGCACCGGACCGCGTTCGTCGACGATCGTGTGGCAGTTCGTGCTCACGGGCGTCATCTGGGGCTCGAGCTTCCTGTTCATGAAGGTGGCGCTGGGCGGGGTCTCGCCCGCGCAGGTCGCGTGGACGCGGCTCGTCCTCGGCGCCGTGACGCTCGGCCTCTTCGTCCTGGCCCGTCGCGAGCGGCTTCCCCGGCGGCTCCGCGTCTGGGGTCACATGCTCGTCCTCGCGGTGACGTTCTGCGTCATCCCGTTCCTGCTCTTCTCCTGGGCGCAGCAGCACGTCACTTCGGGGCTGGCGAGCATCTACAACGCCACGACGCCCATCATGACGGCGATCATGGCGTGGGCGGTGTTCCGCGTCGAGAAGCTCAAGCCCGTGCAGATCGCCGGCATCCTCGTCGGCATCGCGGGGGTCATGGTGATCATCGCGCCCTGGCAGGGGCTCGACCTCGCGCAGTCGCTCATCGCGCAGCTGGCGATCCTGGGGGCGACGGCCTGCTACGGCTTCAGCCTCGCCTACATGCGCCGGTTCGCGTCCGACACCGGCATGTCGGCGCTCGTCTTCTCGTTCCTGAACATCGGGCTCGCCGCCGTCATCATGGTGCTGCTCACGCCGCTCATCGCCCTGACGCCGGTGACGCTCGACGTCTGGATCGTGCTGAGCCTCGTGCTGCTCGGCTGCCTCGGCACGGGCGTCGCGTACATCTGGAACCAGAACGTGCTCCGCGCCTGGGGTCCGACCCGCGCCTCGACCGTCACCTACATCACGCCCGTCGTGGGGGTCGTGCTGGGCGTCGTCCTCCTCGGCGAGCACCTGTCCTGGAACGAGCCGGTGGGCGCCGCCGTCGTCTTCCTCGGCATCCTGCTCGCGCAGGATCGCCTGCGCCTGCGCCTCCGCGGGCCGGCGCGAGCCTGACGCCTCGACGGGTCTTCCTGGGGACCGCCGAATCCCGTAGCGTGGCGCCGGGAAGCTGACTGGGGAAAGGCGTCCGCCGTGCGATTCCTGCTGTCGTTGGTCATGATCGTCGTGGGGGCCGTCCTGCTCGTCGCCGGCACGATCTGGAACACCCTCGCCCGCGTGTGGGACACGCACCGGGCGGACCCCGATCCCCGTCTCGCCCGCCTCTTCCGCGTGCGGGACATCGTGGGTCTGCTCATCGTGGGGGCCGCGTACCTGAACTGGCAGTGGGGGCGGATCGACGCGAACGCGGCGGTGAGCGAGAGTCTCAGCGGGCGGCTGGAGACGCTCATCCTGCTCTTCTTCGCGGTGCTGCTGGTCCTCGTCGCCTTCGTCGCGCTCGCGCGCAGGGGCAGTCGGGGCGAGGCGCTCGCGCTGACGACGATCCCGCTGTCCGTCCTCGCCTCGGTCTTCGCGCTCTTCGCCGCGCTGGCCTGGGCGTTCGGCGGTGCGGAACCGCCGCTGCCGGCCGCGCTGGACACCGCGTGGACCGGGCTGCGGACCTGGTCGGCATCCTCTGGGTGGGGTACGGCTGCCCTCGTGGTCGTCACCGCGCTGAGCGTGCTGGCCACCATCGTGCTCGTCATCGCACTCTTCACGGTGCTCGCCGCGCTGCTGTGGATGGTGACCGGCTCCATGTTCCGGATCAACGACGTGCACCCGATGCTCGGGCCGATCCTCGTGCTCGCCCTGAGCGCGTGGACGCTCGGGGGCGGCCTGGCACGCCTCCTGGACGGCAGCGCGTCGGCCTTCCCGCTCTGGGTCGCGTGGACGCTCTCCGTCGGCGGCCCGGTCGTCATCATCGCCCTGACGGTCGTGCAGATCGTCCGCCTCACGCGCTCGGGCCGGGGCCTTCGCACCCTCGTGCATCGCGCGGCGGACGACCGGATCGCGTCCGCGGTGCACCGCTCGGGCCGCGCGATCGGCCGGCTGATCTCCGGCGGCGGGTCCGCCCGGGAATGACGGAGCGCGGATGCCGTCCGGCACCCGCGCTCCGTCGCGTCCTGCGGGCGGTCAGGCCTGCAGCGAGCCCTGCAGGTCGAGCGTGATCGTGACGTCCTTGCCGACGAGCACGCCGCCGGCCTCGAGCGCCGCGTTCCACGTCAGGCCGAAGTCCTCACGGTTGATGACCGTCTTCGCCGTCGCGCCGGCCTTGTAGTTGCCCCACGGGTCGGTGCCGAAGCCGCCGAACTCGAGCTCGAAGGTGGCGGGCTTGGTGATGCCGCGGATGGTGAGGTCACCGTCGACGAGGAAGTCGCCGCCGTCGTAGCGGACGCCGGTGGAGACGAAGTCGAGCGTCGGGAACTGCTCGACGTCGAAGAAGTCGGCGGAGCGGAGGTGCGCGTCGCGACCCTCGTCCTTCGTGTCGACGGACGCGACGTCGACGCTGGCCTCCACGCGGGCCTCCAGCGGGTTCTCCGGGGCGACGATCGTCGCGCTCTTCAGGCCGAAGGTGCCGCGGACCTTCGAGATCATCATGTGGCGGACGCTGAAGGTCACCTCGCTGTGCGAGGGGTCGAGCACCCAGGTGCCCGCCTTGTAGCCGGGGATCTCGATGGCGGAGGTGGTCGTGGTCATGTGCTGCTGCCCTTTGTTCGTTGGACTGGTCTGACAGGGTGCAACGCGGGCCGGCGAGATCCATTCCCGAGAATACAAAAAATGTTTGCCAGGGAAAGCGAAAGGGCGGATGCCGCAGCATCCGCCCTCTCCCTGCGTCTCAGCCGACGGCGATCAGATCGATGATGAAGATCAGGGTCTTGCCGCCGAGGAAGTGGCCGCCGGCCGGCCCGTAGGCCAGGTGCGGGGGGATCACGAGCTCGCGACGCCCGCCGACCTTCATGCCGGGGATGCCGTCCTGCCACCCCTGGATGAGGCCGCGTAGCGGGAACTGGATGCTCTCGCCACGCCCCCAGGACGAGTCGAACTCCTCGCCCGAGTCGTACTCGACGCCGGCGTAGTGGACGGTCACGGTGTCGCCGGGCTTCGCCTCCGCGCCGTCGCCGGCGATGAGGTCGCGGACGACGAGGTCTGCGGGGGCGGGGCCGGCGGGGGCGTCGAAGTCGGGCTTGGTGCGGTCTTCAGTCATGCTCCCATCCAACCCGAGCGCGGCGGCCGGGTCAACGCGAGCACCCTTGACACCCCCGGACGGCCCGGACAGAATGGCCCCAGGCCAACTCAGCGCCCGGGAGACACGTCGGCATCGCCACTGCACCGGGCGCTGAGTCATTCCCGGTCGGCGTCCTCGTCCTCAGCGGCGCAGCAGGCGTTCGCGCGTCGCGGTCGTGCGCGCGAGATAGAGCCGTTCGTCCTCGACGGCTCCGGGATCGCGGCCGGAGAGCGCGCGCTGCCGCGCGGCGGCGAGCGCCGTCGCCTCGGCGATGAATCCGCGCATGGTCGCGGAGCGGTCGCCGGGGAGCGTCCGCGCCCAGGCGACCGCGCGCCGCCGACCCTGCGGAGTCGCGAGCATGTGCACCTCGGCGGGGCTGAACCATCCCGCCGCGGCATACTCCCCCAGACGCGTGCGGGTGAGGCGCGCCTCTTCCCGGCGCAGCAGCGTGACCCCGATGATGAAGCAGACGAAGAGCGGCACCTGCAGGGTCGCGTACAGGGCGAAGAAGTCCGCGAACAGCGCCGAGCCGTTCCACAGCGCGTGCAGGGCCGCCGCTCCCAGCACGCCGAGCATCCAGACCCCGAACGAGCTCCCGGCCGTCCGGCCCGCCCGGGCCGCCCGTCCGAGCAGGTAGCCCGTCACCGTCGTGAACATGACGTGCGCGAACGGGGAGAGGATGCCGCGGAGGAAGAAGGTGACGGTCGTCTCGGCGACGCCCCCCTCGATGAGGCTCGTGGCGAAATAGAGGATGTTCTCCGTGAACGCGAACCCGGCGCCCACGAGCGCGCCGTAGACGACGCCGTCCACCGGTCCGTCGAACGCCCGGCGACCGACCGCGAAGATGATCAGCACTCCGAGGCCCTTGGCGAACTCCTCCACGAGCGGCGCCTGCACGACGGTGGAGAACGCCTCCCGCAGCGGCGAGCCGTCGTCTCCGAGCAGCAGGGTGAGCGCGATGTCGACGAGGAGGGAGATCGCGACGGCGGCGACCGCGCCCCACGCGACGGCGAAGACGACGAGGGAGCGCGGTTCGGGCTCCCAGCGGTCGACGAGCCGGATGGCCAGGAGCACGCCCGCGAGCGGCAGCAGGGCGAGCACCATGCCCACCCCCGCGGCGACGACGCCCAGGAAGGTCAGGAGATAGGCCGCCAGGGCGACCAGCAGGACGATCAGGATCCCGAAGCCCCAGATCGGTGCAGCGCGGCCGGCACGCGGCGGGACCGGGAGTGCGGCGGCCGCGGCCGGTGCCGGCGGGATGAGCGCGGGGGCGCTGTGCGGAGGCTGCGCCAGCGGTGACGGGTATGTCATGGCGATCAGCCTATGGGTGCAGGTTCCGCCGGGCGGAGAGCGACGGGCGACGGGTAGCCTGGAAGGATGCGCTTCGCCCATGTGACTCCTCCTGGGGGCGACGAGCCGCAGCTCGCCGTCATCCGAGGCGGCGAGGCACTCCTCGTCCCCGCCCTCTTCGACGGTGCGCCCGCGCACCTGCAGGCCCTCATCGAGGGCGGCGAGGCGCTGCTGCAGCGCGTGCGGGAGGCCGCGGCGTCCGCCGGGGACTGGCAGCCCGTGGACGGGTACGCCTTCGCGTCGGCCGTGCAGCGGCCGCCGGTCGTCCTGGCCGTCGGCTTGAACTACGCCGCACACTCCAGCGAGCTGGGCCTGAAGGCCGACAAGGCCCCGACGGTGTTCGTGCTCTGGCCGAACTCCCTCACGGGACACGACGCGACGACGACGTGGCCCCGGTCGCTCAGCGAGTCCATCGACTACGAGGCCGAGCTCGGCGTCATCATCGGCCGCCCGGCGCGCGACGTCGCCGAGGAGGACGCCCTGAGCCATGTCTGGGGCTACACCGTGGTCAACGACATCACGGCCCGCGACATCCAGTTCTCCGAGGCCCAGTGGTCGCGGTGCAAGTCGTTCGACGGCTTCACGCCCAACGGGCCGGTCGTGGTGACCGCCGACGAGGTGCCCGACCCGCAGGATCTGCACATCTGGGCCGTCGTGGACGGTCAGACGGTGCAGGACGCCTCGACCGGGCAGATGATCCGGCCGGTCTCCGCGCTCATCGCCCAGCTCTCGCAGGCCGCCACCCTGCTCCCCGGCACACTGATCTCCACCGGCAGCCCGGGCGGTGCCGGCTATTCGCGCGACCCCCAGGTGTTCCTCCGCGACCGCTCCACCGTCACGGTCGGCATCGACGGGATCGGCGAGCTCACGACGCACTGCCGCATCCTCGGCTGAGCCTGCCACGGAACGACGAACGGCGACGGCCCGGAGGCCGCCGCCGTCGTGCCGGGTCCGTACTCAGTAGCCGGACTCGGAGAGCAGTTCCTCGCAGGACATCGTGATGCCGTTGATCTCCACGGTGCCGACGCCGCCGTTGTCCAGGCAGGCCTGCAGCTGCGTACCCAGGTCGGCCGCCGCGGAGCCGAACCAGGCCACGAGCGCGATGGCGACGATGATCCCGACGACGAGCAGCACCGCGCTGATGATGATCGCGGCGACCGCGAAGCCGTTCTTGTGCCCCGCCTTCTTGCTCTGGACGAGTGCGATGATCCCCAGGATCAGCGCGACGGGCTGGGCGAAGAAGGACAGGATGAAGGCGACGATGCCCATCGTGCGACCCGGGATCGGTGCCCCGGGCGCGTCGTAGCCGGCCGACGGATACGCGGGAGCGGCATAGGCGGGAGCGGTGCTCTGCGGGTACGCGGGCTGCTCGTACGCGGGCGGCTGGTACGCCGGGGGCTGGGCCGCCGGCGGCTCGTAGGGGGGCGGGGTCGGGTTCTGCGGGTCGGTCATGCGGCCTCCTGAAGTGAACGCCGGAGAAGATCCGGCAGGTGCGACGTTAGCGAAGGGCGCCGCGCGCGCAAAAGGCGCCGCGCTCAGCCTCAGATGACGTCTTCGGCGGCGCTGTGGATCGGGATCGCCTGCGTGATCGCCTCCAGGCCGGACAGCCGGGCCGGCGAGAGCTGCTTGTCGACGTCCTCGCGCGACATCAGCCCGGCCTCCACGACGAGGTCGCCGACGTTGCGTCCGGTCAGCAGGGCGGCCTTGGCCAGGGCCGCCGAGGCGGCATAGCCGATGTACGGGGTGAGCGCCGTGACGACGCCGACCGACGAGCCGACCATGGCGCCCAGCCGCTCGCGGTTCGCGGTGATCCCGTCGACGCAGTTGATGCGGAGCGTCCGCATGCCCCGCCGCATCCAGGTGATCGACTGGAAGATCGAGTGCGCGATGATCGGCTCGAACGCGTTGAGCTGCAGCTGGCCGCCCTCCACCGCCATCGTGACGGTCAGGTCCGCCCCGGCGACGGCGAACGCCACCTGGTTCACGACCTCGGGGATGACCGGGTTGACCTTGCCGGGCATGATGCTCGAGCCGGCCTGGCGTGCGGGCAGGTTGATCTCGCCGAACCCGGCCTGCGGGCCGCTGGAGAGCAGGCGCAGGTCGTTGCTGATCTTGGAGAGCTTGATGGCGTTGCGCTTGAGCGACGACGAGAACGACATGAAGGCGCCGGTGTCGCTCGTGGATTCGACGAGATCCTCCGCGGTCTCCAGGTCCAGCCCGCTGATCTCGCGGAGGTGGCGGATGACGGCGGCCGCGTAGTCGGGATGCGTCGTGATGCCCGTGCCGATCGCGGTCGCGCCCATGTTCACCTCGCACAGGAGGTACGCGTTCTCCTTGAGCCGGTGATAGTCCTCCCCGAGCGTCGTCGCGAACCCGTGGAACTCCTGCCCCAGCGTCATCGGGACGGCATCCTGCAGCTGCGTGCGGCCGACCTTGAGGATGTCGTGGAACTCGTGCGCCTTCGCGAGGAAGGACTGCCGGAGGAGGTCGAGCTCCTCCAGCAGTGTCCGCAGGTCGAGGCCCAGCCCCACCTTGATCGCGGTCGGGTAGACGTCGTTCGTGGACTGGCTGCGGTTCGTGTGGTCGATCGGCGACAGGTACGCGTAGTCGCCCTTCGGCCGCCCGGCAATCTCGAGCGCGACGTTGGTGATGACCTCGTTCGCGTTCATGTTCGTCGAGGTGCCGGCGCCGCCCTGGACGACGCCGACGACGAACTGGTCGTGGAACTCGCCGTCGATGATCCGCTGGCAGGCCTCGTCGATGAGGCCGGCGCGCTCGTCGTCGAGGACGCCGATCTCCCGGTTGGCGCGCGCGGAGGCCTGCTTGACCATCGCGAGCCCGACGACGAGGTCGCGGTACACGGAGATGGGACGGAGGGAGATCGGGAAGTTCTCCAGGGCCCGGGCGGTATGGATGCCCCAGTAGGCATGGGCGGGGATCTCCAGCGATCCCAGTGAATCGGTTTCCGTGCGCGTCATCGCGTCCTCGGCCATGGTGTGCAGTCCTCGTGGGTCGTCACAGCGGGAAGGGTGTGCCTCGAGCCTACCCGCGGGCACATCAGGGATGGATGGACGCGGTGGACACCGCTGCCGTCGGGGCTGTACGCGCGGGCGAGTCTTCAGCGTTTGCGGGAGAAGGCTTCGAGCCGCTGCTCGGGGGTGAGCTCCGCCATCCGCGCCACCCACTCCGCGGAGAACGTCTCCGCCGTCTCGGCCGCGACGACGGGGACGACGGCGTGCGTGATGGTGTCGTCGTAGACGTGCACGAGGTGGAAGGACTGGCCGGCGTCCATCCCGTTGATCTCCGTCGCCGGGCGCTGCAGGTTCATCGTGTAGCACGTGGCCGCGGCGACGCTGACGGGCACGCCAGCGAAGGTTCCGCTGGTCGAGTAGTGCAGGTGGCCCGCGAGGATGCCGCGCACGTCCGATCCCGCGATCACGTCGGCGAGGGCGTCCTGTCGACGCAGCTCGAGGATGTCGAACAGCGGGATGTGGCTGGGCAGCGGCGGGTGGTGGAGTGCCAGGAGGGTGCCGAGCGGGGCGGGGTCGGAGAGGATGCCGCGGAGCCAGGCGAGCTGGCCGTCGTCGAGGTCGCCGTGGTGCCAGCCGGGGACGCTCGTGTCCAGCGCGATCAGGCGGAGCCCGCCGAGATCCCAGATGCCGGTGACGGGCTCGCCGGTGGGTTCCTGCCCGAGCAGAGCGCCGCGCAGCGCGGGACGCTCGTCGTGGTTCCCGGCGACCCAGACGATGGGGGCGCCGAGCCGGTCGGCGAGCGGCTGCACGGCGGCGCGTAGCGCGCGGTAGGCGTCGGGCTCGCCCAGGTCGGTGAGGTCGCCCGTGAAGACCAGCGCATCCGGGCGGATGCCGGTGCGCTCGACGGCGGCGAGCGTGGCGGCGAGGTTCGCCGCGGTGTCGTAGCGCCCGCCGAGCGGCGCGTTGCCGGCGAGCAGATGCGTGTCGCTGAGGTGCACGATCACGCGCCGCGGCGGGGCATGCCGTCCGAACTGCACTGTCTCCATGCCGACAGCCTAGGACGGGCCTCCGTCAGTGCCCGAAGATGATGAGGAGCAGTCCGCCGAGGACCGCGAGACCGCAGAGGAAGAACGACGCGTACGCGGCGACGAGCGCGACGCGCTTCTGCCCGTCGGTGAGCGGGCTCTTGCGGGCCGCCTTCGCGGCGGCCTTCGCTGCGCGACGGGCCTCCTTCTCCGTGATCACGGTGATAGCGTCGGTGAACTCGGCGGGGGCCACGACCGGTGCCCGGCCGGCGCGCACCAGCATCCGCAGCCCCAGCGCGTAGAAGGCGACGACGACGGTGCCGGCAGCGAGCGCCGCGCCGAACACCTGCAGGAACGCGAGCCAGTCGATCGAGACGTTCACTTCTCGTCCCCCTTCGGCGCGCCCGGAAGGTCGACCGGGGGTGCGGCCGGGCCGGTCCCGGGTTTCCCGGCAGCGCGGACCTTGTCGCGCGCCCGCTTGTCATCGGCGGCCTGGCGGGCATCCGCCTTGGCCTTGGCCTTGCGCTCCGCCTTCTCGCGGGCCTCCTGCTCGGCCTTCCGCCGCGCCTGCTCACGCAGGATCGCGCGCTGGCGGCGCGTCGGCGGAGGATTGCGCTTGACCTTGACGGCGAGTCCCGAGTCGGCGACCTCGCTCATGGCGTTGGAGGAATCGACCTGGTTTCGGCGCGACCGCCAGAACAGGGCGAGGATGATGGCGACGGCGAGGACCGCGTCGATCGCGATGCCCCAGCCGCCGAAAAGGACGACGAGGAGCGCCGCGAACGCGCCGACGGCGCCGGAGGCGGGGAGGGTCAGGAGCCAGCCGATCGCGATGCGACCGACCGTGCGCCAGCGCACCGTGGACCCGCGACGGCCGAGGCCCGACCCGATGACGGAGCCGGACGCGACCTGCGTCGTGGACAGGGCGAAGCCAAGGGCGCTGGAGGCGAGGATCGTCGCGGCCGTGGACGACTCCGCGGAGAAGCCCTGCGCCGGCTTGACGTCGGTGAGACCCTTGCCGAGCGTGCGGATGATGCGCCAGCCGCCCATGTAGGTGCCGAGCGCGATCGTGAAGGCGCAGGCGAAGATGACCCACAGCTGCGGGTCGGCGTGCGCACCGTCCTGCAGGCCGGCCATGATGAGCGCGAGCGTGATGACGCCCATGGTCTTCTGCGCGTCGTTCGTGCCGTGCGCGAGGGCGACGAGCGACGACGTGAAGATCTGACCCCACCGGAAGCCGTCGCGGCCGTCCGGCTTGTTGTCGTAGCGACGCGTCATGGCGTACGCGAGACGCGTCAGGAGGAAGGCGATGACACCCGCCGTGAACGGCGCGATGAGGGCGGGCAGCACGACCTTGCTGAGCACGACGCCGAAGTCGATGGCGGTGACGCTCGCGCCGACGAGCGTGGCGCCGATGAGGCCGCCGAAGAGCGCGTGCGACGAACTGGAGGGCAGACCGAGCAGCCAGGTCAGCATGTTCCAGGTGATCGCGCCGATGAGGCCGGCGAAGATGATCGGCAGGAACGCCAACGGCTCGATCTGATCCTCTTGGATGATGCCGTGCGAGATCGTCTTGGAGACCTCGGTGGACAGGAACGCGCCGACGAGGTTGAGGCTCGCCGCCAGGAGCACGGCGACCTTGGGCTTGAGGGCACCCGTCGCGATGGGCGTCGCCATCGCGTTCGCGGTGTCGTGGAAGCCGTTCGTGAAGTCGAAGAACAGCGCCAGCGCGATGACGAGCAGCACGATGATTACGGCGGTTTCCACAGTTCGCTTTCCGTCGGGATTCGTGGGGAGGGTGCCGATGGGATCGGCGGTGCGAACGAACAGTTCACCGTGGGTTCATGTTCCGGCAACCGGACCACGGAAATCCTCGCACATCCGCGGCCGATCGCAGAACCGTCGCACCCGCCCCCGCGGGGGGTCGGTTAGCGTGGGACGGTGACCATCTCGGAGCCCTCCGCCCCCGCCGTTCCCGCCCGTCCGACCACCCGCAGCCATCACGGCGACGATGTCGTCGATCCCTACGAATGGCTGCGGGCGAAGGAGGACGAACAGGTCCTCGCCCACCTGGCCGCGGAGAACGCCTACACGCAGGAGCGCACCGCCCACCTCGAGCCCCTGCAGGAGCGGATCTACCAGGAGATCAAGGGCCGCACGCTCGAGACGGACCTGTCCGTCCCGAGCCGGCGGGGGTCGTGGTGGTACTACAGCCGCACGGTCGAGGGCAGCCAGTACGGCATCCACTGCCGCGCCCCGCTCGCCGACGCGGACGACTGGACGCCGCCCGTCCTCTCCCCCGACGTCGCGATCCCCGGCGAGCAGGTCCTCCTGGACGGCAACGTCGAGGCAGCGGGTCACGAGTTCTTCTCCCTCGGCACCTTCGACGTGTCCACCGACGGCACGCGCCTGCTCTACGGCGTCGACACGCAGGGCGACGAGCGCTACACGCTCCGCATCCGCGACCTCGCGAGCGGCGGCGACCTCGGCGACGTCATCCCGGAGACCTCGGCGGGGGCGATGTTCTCCCCGGACGGGCGCTTCGTCGTGTACACGACCGTCGACGACGCGTGGCGGCCCGACACGGTGTGGCTGCACGAGGTCGGAACGGATGCCGCGACCGACGCGAAGCTCTTCCACGAGCCCGACGAGCGCTACTGGGTGGGCGCGGGCTTCACACGCAGCGACCGCTACCTCGTCATCGCGGCGGAGTCGTCGATCACGAGCGAGGAGTTCCTCGTGGATGCCACCGACCTCCGGTCGCCGCTGCAGCCGGTCTGGCCGCGGCGGGAGGGCGTGGACTACTCCCTGACGCACGCCGTCGTCGACGGCGAGGACGTGCTCTACATCCTGCACAACGACGGCGCCCTGGACTTCGAGCTCGTCCGCGTCGCGGCATCCGACCCGGAGGGCCCCCACGAGGTCGTGCTGGCGCACGTGCCGGGCCGGCGCCTGGAGGATGTGTCGGCGTTCCGCGACTGGGGCATCGTGTCGTACCGGCGCGAGGGGCTGTCCCGGGTGGGGCTCCTCGACTACGGCAGCGGCGCGCTGACCGAGCTCGCGTTCGACGAGCCGCTGTACACCGTGGGCGCCTCCGGCAACCCGGAGTGGGCGCCGCCGGTGCTGCGGCTCGGCTACGGCTCGTTCGTCACGCCGGGCACCGTCTACGACTACGTCGTGGAGACCGGCGAACTGCTGCTGCGGCGTCGCCAGCCGGTGCTCGGCGGCTACGACCCGGAGGAATACGCGCAGGAGCGCCTGTGGGCGACGGCCGAGGACGGCACCCGCATCCCGATCTCGCTCGTCTGGAAGCGCGTCTTCGATGCGGGCGACGGCCCGCGGCCCGTGCACCTCTACGGTTACGGGTCGTACGAGCACTCGATCGACCCCGGCTTCTCGGTGGCGCGCCTGTCGATGCTCGACCGCGGCGTCGTGTTCGCGATCGCGCACGTCCGCGGCGGCGGCGAGATGGGCCGGCAGTGGTACGAGGACGGCAAGCTGCTGCACAAGCGCAACACCTTCACCGACTTCGTCGCGTGCGCGCAGCACCTCGTGGCCGAAGGCCGCACCACCCCGGACCTGCTCGTCGCCGAGGGCGGATCGGCGGGCGGCCTGCTCATGGGCGCGGTGGCCAACCTCGCGCCGGAGCTCTTCGCCGGCATCCTGGCCGACGTGCCGTTCGTGGACGCGCTGACGACGATCCTCGACCCCTCGCTGCCGCTGACCGTCGTGGAGTGGGACGAGTGGGGCGACCCGCTGCACGACCCCAGCGTCTACGAGTACATGAAGTCGTACACGCCGTACGAGAACGTCCGCGAAGGCGTCGCGTACCCCCGGATCCTCGCCGTCACGTCGCTCAACGACACGCGCGTGCTGTACGTCGAGCCCGCCAAGTGGGTCGCGCGCCTGCGCGAGGTGGGCGCCGACGCGCTGCTGAAGTGCGAGATGGTCGCCGGCCACGGCGGGGTGAGCGGCCGCTACAACGCGTGGAAGCAGCGGGCGTTCGAGCTGGCCTGGCTGCTGGACGTCCTCGGCCTCGCCGACTGAGCGCGGCTGGGGCCGGCGGCTCCGGGGGGGGTAACCCCGGCGCCCGGCATCCCTTCGGCGTCCCCGGCGCCGGGCATCCCTTCGGCGTCCCCGGCGCCCGGCATCCCCTTCGGCGTCCCCGGCATGTCACACCTGGCGCGGGGCGCGGACCCGCCTCCCGCAGTTGGCGAGACAACTGAGACAGGGATGTCACAGAAGTCGGACTTGCGGGCAGCTCGACCCGCATATTCTGTGACATGCAGCGGCTCCTCCCCAGGGGCTGGATTCGCGCACGTCACGACCGATCGCGCTGCCCATGGGCGGGTGACCGGCGTTCGGCGCTCGACTGGGCGGATGACGAGGATCACGCCGCTTCCCGCGGAATTCGGGGCGCGACCGTTTCGCGTCGCCGAGGCTTTGGCGTCCGGTGTGACGCCGTCAAGACTGAGAGCGGGAGACCTTCTCACGCCGACGCGTGGTGTCCGCGTTGCCCGCTCGGTGACCTTCGCGACGCCGGCGAGGTCGGCGCACCACCAGGACCGCCTCCGCGCCGACCTGCTCGAGCGCGCGGCGGCCGTTGCGCCCGCGCTGACTCCCGATCAGTTCTTCAGCCACGGCACGGCGCTCGCCCTGCTGGGCGCGCCTCTGCCGTACCTGCGTGCCACGGCGTGGGAACTGCACGTGTCAGCTCGCCGTCCGGCGGGCCAGCCGCGCCGGGAAGGCGTGGTGGGACATCGCCTGCAAGCCCGCGCACCCGCCCGGGGTACCGCTCACGGACTCCCGATCGAGCACCCCGCACGAGCATGGCGGCAGGCCGCGCGGACCTGGGATCTCGACGACGTGATCGCTGCGGCAGATCACCTCGTGTGTCCCCGGCATCGAATCATCACGCCAGCTGATCTCCGCGCCGAGATAGCGGACGCCGGCGACCTACGCGGGGGTGTCCTCACGCGTGCGCTTGCGGAGGTGCGCGTCGGCGCGGAAACGGCGGAGGAGACCCATGTGCGGCTGCTTCTGATGCGAGCCGGGTTACCGGAACCCTCGCTGAACCACCGGGTGCAGGATAGCCTCGGCCGCTTCATCGCGCGTCTGGATCTCGCCTATCCGGGCTACCGCGTTGCCGTAGAGCACGACGGACGCACGCACGCGTTCGATGAGCAGCAGTTCGCGAAGGATGCCGACCGGTGGGATGCCATTCGCGACGAAGGCTGGCTGCTCGTGCGCATCCTGAGCCACCACCTGCGGCCTGATCCCCGCCGGGCGCTCGCCAAGGTGACGGATGCGCTCATCGCCCGTGGTTGGCGCCCCGGCGTCGACTGACCCACCCCTCCGCTCGGCACCATCCGCATCCGCATCCGCATCCGACGTTCCTGTCACAGAACTCGCGGGTGTAGTGCCCGTCAGCCGCGGTTCGTGTGACATGCGTTGCCGCCATGTCCCGCTTGGCGCACGCGCACGCGCCACCAGCCGCCGCTTGTGTGACACAGGACGGAAGGGGCAGGCCTGCGGGATGGCGGGGACGCCGGAGGGGGCCGTCGGTCGCGCGAGCCGAGCCCGCGCCGCGCCCCAGCGCGTCACCCGAAGAGGGCGGCGGCCTCTTCGTAGCGATACAGGGGGACGTTGTTGAGCTCGCCCAGGGCGTCCTCGAACGACACGCGCACGATGTCGGTGCCGCGCAGCGACACCATCTGGCCCCACGCCTGCTCCATGATGGCGTCGGCGGCGTGCAGGCCCAGGCGCGTCGCGAGGACGCGGTCGAACGCCGACGGCGAGCCGCCGCGCTGGATGTGGCCGAGCACGGTCGCCCGGGTCTCGATGCCGGTGCGGCGCTCGATCTCCGGGGCGAGGATCTCGCCGATGCCGCCGAGGCGGGGGCGGTTGAAGGCGTCCAGGCCCTTGTCGCTGTAAGCCTCGTCCATGCCGGTGAGGGTGAAGCCCTCCGACACGACGACGAGCGGCGCACGGCCGCGGTCGTGGGCCTTCGTCACCTGGGCGACGATCTCGTCGATCGACATCGGCACCTCGGGGATGCAGATGACATGGGCGCCGGCGGCGACTCCCGCATGCAGTGCGATCCAGCCGACGTGGCGGCCCATGACCTCGGCGACCATGCAGCGCTGGTGGGAGTCACCGGTCGTGCGGAGGCGGTCCATCGCGTCGGTGGCGATGTTCACCGCGGTGTCGAAGCCGAACGAGTAGTCCGTCGCGCGCAGGTCGTTGTCGATCGTCTTCGGGACGCCCAGCACGTTGATGCCGTCGTTCGCCAGGCGGTTCGCCGCGGCGAGGGTGCCCTCGCCGCCGATCGCGATGATGCCGTCGATGCGGTGGCCGTACAGGGTCTTCGCGATGTTCTCGGCGCCGCCGCGCGGGCCCTCGTAGGGGTTGGTGCGGCTCGTGCCGAGGATCGTGCCCCCGACCTTCGACAGGCCCTTCACCTCGTGGCGGGTCAGCGGGAAGAAGTCACCGTCCACGACGCCGCGCCAGCCGTCGCGGATGCCGACGAACTCGATGTTGTAGTTGGTCGTGCCCTTGAGCACGACGCCGCGGATGACCGCGTTCAGGCCGGGGCAGTCGCCGCCGCTGGTGAGGATGCCGATCTTCATGGAGAGATCCTTCGTGGTGTCAGGGATGCTGCGGCACCGTTGCCTGGCTTCGACACTATCGCCGCCGGGCGCCGGGCTGCCACCGGGTCGGCCGTCGATAACCGTCGACGGCCGGCCCGGTGCGAGACCTGCGATCAGGCGCCGCCGAGCGCCTGCCGCAGCAGGTGCATGAGCGCGGACAGCTGCACGGAGTCGCTGGATGTCGGGTCGACGGCCTCGCCGTCGAGCGCCCGGGCCGCGAGTCCCTGCTTCGAGTCGATGAGTTCGGCGATCTTCGTGTCGATCGTGTGCGCGGCGATGATCCGCCACGCGGTGACCGGCTCGTCCTGGCCGATGCGGTGCACGCGGTCGATCGCCTGGGTCTGCTCCGCGGCGGTCCATGACAGCTCGGCGAGGACGACGTTGGACGCGGCCTGCATGTTCAGGCCGACGCCGGCGGCGGTCAGCGAGCAGACCGCGACAGCGACCTCGGGGTCGTTGTTGAACGCGTCGATGGCCTGCTGACGCGCGGGCGTCGTCTGGTCGCCGCGGATCGAGACGGTGCGCAGCCCCGCGGCGGCGAAGAGGTCCTCCGCGGCATCCATCACGTCGATGTGCTTCGCGAAGAAGACGACCTTGCCGACGGAGCGCTGCAGCTGCACGGTGTAGTCCGCGGCGAGCAGCGCCTTGGCCTGCCCGATGCGCCGCACCATGGTGAAGACGTTCTCCGAGCCGGAGCCGGCGGCCTTGGCTTCCTCGAGCTCGCCGTGCGCCACGAGGCGCACGATGTCCTCGTCGAACTCCCCGAGGAACACGCGGTCGCCGCGCGCTTCGATGATGCGGCGGTACTTCGCCGCGAGGCGCTGGCCCAGCTCGCGCTCGGCCTCGCGGATCGACCGGCCGAACTCGTCGTCGAGCTCCACGGGGAGGTCGGCGATGAGCTTGTCGGGCAGGTCGGCGGCGACGTCCTTCTTCTTGCGACGGACGATGCCCATCGAGATGACGGCGTCGCGGGCCTCCGGGTAGAACGCCTTGTCGGCAGGGGTCAGGCCGGTCGCGTCGAGCTTCTCCATGAGGGCGGGGCCGGGCTTCTCGCCGTTGGTCCAGCCGAGGAAGCGCCAGATCGCGTCGAAATCCTCAACGTCGTTGATGAGCGGCGTGCCGGTCAGCGCCAGCATGAGCGGGTCGCGCACCTGCTCGCGGATGCGGGTCGCGAGACCCAGCACGTTCTGCGAGCGCTGCGAGGAGAGGTTCTTGATGAAGTGCGCCTCGTCGACGACCATGCCCTTGAGCCCCAGGGAGGCCAGCCAGGACAGGTGCCGGTCGAGCACCTCGTAGTTGACGATGAAGACGTCGGCGAACGCGTCCACCTGGTCGCCGTCGCCGTGGATGACGGTGGCGCGGCGCTGCGGCGTCCACCGCTCGACCTCGCGGGCCCAGTTCATCTTGACGACGTTGGGGACGACCGCCAGCAGCGGGTAGGCGCCCGCGACGGATGCCGCGAGCACGGACTCCGCCGTCTTCCCGAGGCCCGGCTCATCGGCCAGGAGGAAGGAGCGGTGACCGGCGCGCACGGCTTCGAGGAAGCGGGACTGGTGCGGCATGATCTCGAGGCCCTTGGGCGAGAGCCGGTCGAACTCGGGGACCTCCGGGAGGTCCATCGACGCGGCGCCGCCGCCGGCGCCGGTCTCGAACGCCTTGTACAGCGGTCCCATGAGCTCCCAGCCGTCCAGGCGCCGGCGCGGCGTGGGCTGCGGGGCTCGGAGGCTGACGTCGGGGGCGAGGAACGGGTTCGACTCGCGACGCGCGTCGATCTGCGGGGGGACGACCTGCCGCTCGGCGAGGGCCGCCGGCACGACGGACGCCTGCACCGGCGCGGCGTCGGTGATGATGAGTTCATCCTCGGGCAGGTCGGCGCCCGACTCGAGGAGCCAGTCGCGACGCATGCGGCGGGCGACCGGGGAGGTCGCCTGGTCGACTTCGAGCAGCTGGATGAGCGAGGTGTCGCGCGCCGCGGTCTTGGCGAGGATGGTCGCGACGCCGTCGAGACGCTTGAGCAGTTCGGCGCGCGCGGCGGCGGGCACCTCCTCATCGGCCTTGACACGCGCCCGCTCCTCGCGGACGAGGAAGGCGATGACCTGGAACTTGACGCGGTTGGTGGGGCCGAGCTTGCCGCGCTGCGCCTTCGCCTCGACCTCGCGCACCTTGCGGGCGAGGATCGGGATGAGGGGCGCGTCGTCGTCGCGTCGTGCCGATGAGCCCGAGCGACGTCGGGACGACGATTTACGAGCGGTGGATGCCGTGGTCGGCATGCTCCTCCTGAGCGTGAGAGCCGGCGCAGGGCCGGCTGTGCCGGCGATCGTGCGGCCGGTCGAACGGAGTCGCCGCGAAGCGGCGGCGGGAATACGTGGGGCCCGATCCTCCCGGCTGCGGGTACTCGCTTCTGCGAGCTGCGGCGACGGCGGGGTGCGGTCCTCGCGGAAAGTCTAGCGCGTCGTCACGGCGCCGTGCGCAAGCGCAGGCTGTTGAGCACGACGAACACGCTGGAGAACGCCATGGCCGCGCCCGCGATCATCGGGTTCAGGAGGCCGAGCGCTGCCAGCGGCAGCGCGGCGACGTTGTACGCGAAGGCCCAGAACAGGTTTCCGCGGATGACCCGCATCGTGCGACGGCTCAGCCGGATCGCGGTGACCACGGGGGCGATGCCGTGCCCGGCGAGGGCGATGTCGCTCGCGTGCATGGCGGCGTCGGTCCCGCCGCCCATCGCGATGCCGAGATCGGCGGTGGCGAGCGCCGCGGCGTCGTTGACGCCGTCGCCGACCATGGCGACGCGGTGCCCCTCGGCGCGCAGGCGCGCGATCTCGTCGACCTTGCCCTCCGGCAGGACGCCCGCGATGACGCGGTCGATTCCGACGGCGTGGGCGGCGGCGCGCGCGGCGCCGGCGTTGTCGCCGGTGAGCAGGATGACGTCCAGGCCCAGGCGCCGGAGAGCCCCGATGGTCTCGGCGCTGTCATCGCGCACCGTGTCGGCGACCGCGAGGACGGCGCGCACGCGGCCGTCCCAGCCGGCGACGACGGCGGTCGCCCCGTCCGCCTCGATGCGGTCGACGGCGGCGCGGGCCGCCTCCGGGAGCGCACCGGCCTGCGCGGCGGCGAACGCCGCACGACCGGCGAACACCGCATGCCCGTCGACGGTGCCGGTGACGCCCCGTCCCGCGAGGCCCGCGAAATCGGCCACCGGCGCGTGCTCCGCCGTGAGGCCGGCGAGCGCGCGGGCGAGGGGATGCTCGGATGCGTGCTCGAGCGAGCCGATCAGGTGCTGGATGTCGGCGGTCGCGGCGTCGCCGACCCGGGTGACGGCGACGACCGTCATCCGCCCCTCGGTGACGGTCCCGGTCTTGTCGAGGACGATCGTGTCGATGCGCTCGGCGCTCTCGAGGGCCTCCGGGCCCGTGATGAGGACGCCCAGCTGGGCGCCGCGGCCGGTGCCGACGAGGATCGCGATGGGGGTCGCGAGGCCCAGTGCGCACGGGCAGGCGATGATGAGCACGGCCACGGCGGCGGTGAAGCCCGCGGCCGGCGGCTGCCCCGCGGCGATCCAGCCGAGGAGGGTCAGCACGGCGAGCGCGATGACGATGGGCACGAAGACCGCCGAGATGCGGTCGGCGAGGCGCTGCACGCGGCTCTTCCCCGCCTGGGCCTCCTCCACGAGGCGTGCGAGGTGCGCGAGGCGCGTGTCGTCGCCGACGCTCGTGGCCTCGACGATCAGCCGGCCGTCGGCGGCGAGCGTGCCGCCGGTCACGGCATCCCCGGCGCTCACGTCGACGGGGACGGATTCGCCGGTCATCATGCTCTCGTCGACCGAGGCGCGGCCCTCGCGGACGATGCCGTCGGTGGCCACCTTCTCCCCGGGCCGGACGACGAACACGTCGCCGACGCGGAGGCGCTCGACCGGGACGCGTGTGCCGTCGGCGAGTTCGACGTCCTTCGCGGCGAGCTGCAGCAGCGCGTGCAGGGCGGCGCCGGCGCGCCCCTTCGAGCGCTGCTCGATGAAGCGTCCGAGGAGGAGGAAGACGGTGACGGCGGCGGCGACCTCGAAGTAGACGAGCGCCGTCGCGTCGTGCACGGGGCCGAACAGGACGACCTCGTGCATCAGGCCGATCCGGCCGGCCGAGCCGAAGAGCAGCGCCCAGACGCTCCAGCCGAACGCGGCCATCGTGCCGAGCGTGATGAGGGTGTCCATCGTCATGGCGCCGTGGCGCGCGTTCGCGAGGGTGGCACGGTGGAACGGCCAGCCGCCCCACAGCACGATGGGCGCCGTGAGGACGAGGGAGACCCACTGCCAGCCGGGGAACTGCCAGGCCGGGATCATGCCGAACGCGACGACCGGGACCGCGAGCGCAAGGCTCACGAGCAGGCGGGTGCGCAGCGGCGTCGAGCCGGGCCTGTCGGCGACGTCGTGGACGTGCCCGCCCTCGGCCTCGTGCGCGGGGGCGTCGTGTCCCGCGGGCTCCGTCCGCGGCGTGCGGATCTCCGCGTCGTAGCCGGCCTCACGGACGGCCGCGACGAGCCGCGACGGGTCGAGATCCTGCGGGAAGCTGACACGAGCGGTCTCGGTCGCGAGGTTGACGGATGCCGTCACGCCCTCGACCAGCTGCAGCCGCTTCTCCACGCGTGCGACGCAGCTCGCGCAGGTCATGCCCTCGATGTCGAGGACGGCGCCCCGCACCGCGGCACCGTCCGGTGCCGCGGTCATCAGCGGCGGCCGGTGAGGCTGTAGCCCGCCTCGGCGACGGCGGCGGCGATGGCCTCGTCGGCGGGCATGGCGTCACCGGTGACGGTGACCGTCTTCGCCGCGACGTCGACGGCGACATCGGAGACGCCGGCCACGCCGCTCACCTCGCGGGTGACGGCGGCGGCGCAGTGGCCGCAGGTCATTCCTTCGACGGTGTAGGCCTGGGTGCTCATGGGGTTCTCCTCGTGGTGCGTTCACCTGCCCCAACAGAGTACCCCCCGGGGGTATTCCTCAGTCCGACGCGAGGCCGCGCTGCCAGAGGTCGAGGGCGCCGGGGTCGTCGGTGACGATCCCGTCCACCCCCCACCCCACGGCGGCATCCCAGTGCCGGTCGCTGTTGAGCGTGTAGACCACGACGCGGAGGTCGGCGTCGTGCAGCTCGGCGACGACCTCGGGACGGGCCGCGACCGCCGCACGGTCGACGACGATGCCGCGGACATCGACCTCCCGCATGGCCTGCACGGCATCGGCGGGAAGCGTGCGCAGGATCGCCATCCGCGGAATCGCATCCGTCCGGGCCGCCACGAGGGCGAGGGTCCGGGCGTCGAAGCTCGCGGCCACGACGCGCCGTTCGAGTCCGCGGGACAGGACGGCCTCGGCGAGCGCCGCAGCGGCGTCTGTCGTCCAGGTGCCCTTGAGGTCGAGCAGGGCGCGGCCGTCCCGCTCGGCCAGCAGGTCGAGGAACTCCACCGCCGTAGGCACGGGCGTCCCGGCGTAGCGGGGCGCGTACCAGGACCCTGCATCGAGCGCCCGGACCTCGGCGAGTGTCAGCCGGGCGAGGGGCCCGTGTCCGTCCGTGGTGCGGTCGACCATGGCGTCGTGCATCAGGACGGCGTGGCCGTCGGCGGTGAGCGCGAGGTCGACCTCGACGTACTCGAAGCCGGCCGCGAGCGCAGCCGCCACGGCGGGCAGGGTGTTCTCCGGCGCCGCCTCCGCACCCCCGCGGTGGCTCGCGATGAACACGCGCTCGCCGGGCGTGCGCACCGTGCCCCACAGGTCCTGCGCGGAGATCCTCGTGGGCGTCACCCCGGTCATGATGACCACGACGCACGCCACGGCGAGCGCGCAGACGATGAGCAGGGCGGGAAGCCGTTCGGCCGTCCTCGATTCGGGCATCGGGGTGGTCCTTCACTTCGGTGACGTCGTCGTCGCGGCCCACTGTAGCGGAGTCCGTTACCTTTCCGTTACCTCCGCGTCGGTGCTTCGCGCGGCCCATGGCGGTCGGCGTACGCTGGCTGCATGGCCACTATCTCCGAGCGCGAACTCGCCGCGACCCTCGACCACGCGATCCTCAAGCCCGAACTGACGCGCGATCAGGTCGATGCCGAACTCGACATCGCCGCCGAGTGGGGCGTTTTCAGCGTGTGCGTGCGCCCGAGCGACATCGCCCACGCCGCCAGCCGGCTCGCCGGCACGGGAGTGGCCGTGGGCACCGTCATCGGATTCCCGCACGGCACCACTTCGACGGCCGCGAAGGTCGCCGAGGTGCGTCAGGCGCTCGCCGACGGCGCGACCGAGGTCGACATGGTCGTCAACATCGGGGCGCTCCGCTCCGGCTTCGACGATGTCGTCGCCGACGACATCCGCGCCGTCGTCGAGGCGGCCTCCGGTCACATCACGAAGGTGATCCTCGAGACGGCATACCTCGATGACGAGCAGATCGCCCGCGGCAGCCGCCTGACCGAGGCCGGCGGCGCGCACTTCGTCAAGACGTCCACCGGTTTCGCCGGCGGCGGCGCGACCGTCGAGCACGTCCGCCTCATGCGCGCGAACGTCGGCCCGGACGTGCAGGTGAAGGCCTCCGGCGGAGTCCGCAGCTATGCCGACGCCCTCGCCATGATCGCCGCCGGCGCGACCCGCCTCGGCACGAGCGGCAGCGCCGTGATCCTGGGCGAGGCACGCCGGGTGGATGCCGGTGAGGGCGCGACCGGGGCGGTCGACGACTCGTCCTACTGACGCCCACACGGGCCGCGCGCGTCCTCGCTCAGGAGAGGGCGGCGCGCACGTCGGCGACGTCGTGGGTCATCTGCGCGATGAGCGGCTCGATGCCCTCGAACGCGACCATCCCGCGGATGCGGTCGGTGAAGGTCACCGAGACGCGGTGACCGTACAGGTCGAGGTCGGTCTCGTCCAGCACGTACGCCTCGACCTGGCGCACGAGCACGTCGTCGAAGGTCGGGTTCGTGCCCACCGAGATGGCCGCGGGATAGCGGGTGACGGCGTGCATCGCCGCCGCCCCCGCGGACGGCCCCTCGTCGACGAGCCACCCGGCGTAGACCCCGTCCGCGGGGATGAAGCCCTCCACGTCGGCGGACAGGTTCGCGGTCGGGAAGCCGAGCTCGCGGCCCCGCTTGAGCCCGTGGACGACCTCGCCCAGCACGGCGTGCGGACGCCCGAGCAGCCGGGCGGCACCCTCGACGTCGCCCTCGGCGAGGAGGGTGCGGACCCACGTCGAGGAGACGCGGCGACCGCCGCCCTCGACGTCGCCGACGACGTCGGCACGGAACCCGAACTCGGCGCCGAGTTCGCCCAGGAGCGCGGGGTCGCCCGCTCCCCCGCGGCCGAAGCGGAAGTCCTCGCCGACCAGGACCTTCACGACCCCGAGCGCGTCGACGAGGACATGCTCCACGAAGGCACGGGCGGTGAGGGAGGCCAGCTGCTCGTCGAAGCGGAGGACGAGCGTCGCGTCGACGCCCTGCTCCGCGAGGAGGTGCAGCTTCTGGTCGAGGCTGACGAGGGGCGCCGGGCAGATCTCCGGGCGCAGGAGGCTCAACGGGTTGCGGTCGAAGGTGACCGCGACGACGCGGGCGCCGGCATCCTCCGCGGCGACGCGCGCACGGTCGATGACCGCGCGGTGACCGGAGTGCACGCCGTCGAACTTGCCGATCGCGATGACGCTCGGCCCGAATCCCGCCGGCACCTCGGACGGCTCGCGGAAGACGATCACCAGGACGACCGTTCCAGGGCGGGGTCGATCTCCTCGGCCACGGCGTTGCGCGTGTGCGTGAGCCACCACAGGCCCAGGAACGGCAGGACGAGCGGCACCCAGAGGTAGCCGGCCCCGAAGCCGGACCAGACGGTCGGATGATCGAACAGCGCGGGGACGGCGAGCGACAGCGTGCCGACGACGAGGACGCCGACGAGCTCGAAGCCGATCGCGACCCACGCGACGAGGTACCAGGCCCGCGACGCGCTCAGGATCAGGGCGAGGGTCGCGAGGATGTAGACGACGGCGGCGAGCGCCGAGAGCGAGTACGCCAGCGGAGCGGCGTCGAACTCGCGGACGATCTGGACGAAGGAGCGACCGGTGGCCGCCATCGCCATGATCGCGTAGACGATCACGAGGACGCGGGCGATGCCGGTCATGCGGGGGCGGGTCGTGGACATGACCTGTCAATGATAGGCGGCGGAGAGCCCCCGCCCGCGCGCTCAGGCGAGCTGGACAGTCCAGATCACGTGCATGCGCCACACCATGACCGCGACCGCGAGCGCCGCGATCCCCATGATGACGGTGCTCCACCGGCTGCGCTCGATGAGCGCCCACGCGACACCGGCGGGGGGCAGGAGCACCGCCGAGACGAGGTACACCCAGTACTCCAGCGCGCTTCCGGACGGGGGGTTGCCGGCGAGGGGCGCGACGATCGCGATGACCACCTGGGCGATCAGGAGCAGCAGGATGAGGGCGAGCCCGCCCACCGACAGATCGCTGGGGCGCCGGCCGGCGAGTCCCAGCACGATGCACAGCAGGCCGACGCCGCACGCGGCGACGAGCTGGACGATGGTGAACCACAGGATCACAGGGGCTCCTCAGCCATGTTCATGATGCTCTTGACGTCGTCCCCGCGGCGCTCGACGATCCCGACGAGGCGGCCGTCCGGGTCGATGGCGGCGGGGTTCGCGGTGGCCAGCCGCGCGGCGGCGCCGGTGAGTCGCTTGCCGTGCCGGAGATCGCGGGCCTCCTCGGCGGTGACGGGGAAGGCGCCCAGGAGGGAGGCAGCCACCTCGGCGTCGCCGCGCAGCGCGGTGTCCGGGGCGACGTCGGTGACCGCGTCGGTGACCTCGAACGGGCCGATGCGCGTGCGGCGGAGCCTCGTGAGATGCCCCCCGACGTCGAGCGCCGCACCGAGGTCCCGCGCGAGGGCGCGGATGTAGGTGCCGCTCGAGCAGTCCACGACGACGTCGAGGTCGATCACGCCGTCCGCCCGGCGGCTGCCGGTGACCTCGAACCGGGACACGGTGACCTCGCGCGCCGCGAGCTCGACATGCTCCCCCGCGCGGGCCAGATCGTAGGCGCGCCGGCCGCCGACCTTGATGGCCGAGACGCGGCTCGGCACCTGCGAGATGGGTCCGGTCAGCGCGGCGACGCCGGCCGTGATGGCATCCTCGGTGACGGCGTCGATCGCGACGGCATCCGCCCGTGTCGTCTCGACGCCGTCGGCGTCGTCGGAGTCGGTCGCGACGCCGAGGCGGATCGTCGCCTCGTACGTCTTGTCGAGGCCCACGATGTAGGTGAGGAGGCGGGTCGCGGGACCGACGCCGAGGACGAGGAGCCCGGTCGCCATGGGGTCCAGGGTCCCGGCGTGGCCGATCTTGCGGGTCTGCAGCGCGCGTCGCGCGCGGGCGACGACGTCGTGGCTCGTGATCCCGCCCGGCTTGTCGACCAGCAGGATGCCGCGGGGCGCGGCCATCAGCAGAAGTCCCGGTAGACGCGGGCCGGAGCGGCGGGGTCGGCGTTGTCGACGATGGCCGAGGCGGCGCGCCGAGGATCGCCGTCACGCAGGTACAGCTCCATCCCCGCCCGGTAGCGCCGGTTCGCCTCGGCCGCCGGGTCGGGGTCGCTGCCGTCGCGTTCCGCCATGCGCGCGAAGCGCACGTCGACGGGGACGTCCAGCCACACCGACCAGTTCCAGATGCCGCGAAGCTCGGGGCGGTTCAGGAAGACACCGTCCACGATGAGGACGGCGTCGCGCGGCGCCGTCACCCACTCCGACGCGACGGGCTCGTCGCGGTCGACGTCGAACACGGCGGTCTGGAACCCGGTGTCCGTCGTCGGCCCGCTGCGGAACGGATCGATCAGCACCCGCCGGAACGTCGCGTAGTCGTACGAGTCGAGGTAGTACCCCTCCGGTGAGCTGCGTCCGCGCGCGTAGCGCTCCGCGCGGGGTCGGTGGAAGCCGTCGATCGACGCGCGGAGGACGGCGGACCCGTCTTCGCCGAACACGGCGGCGAGGTTGTCGGCGAACGTCGTCTTGCCGGCACCGTCCTCGCCGTCCACGCCGACGATCACGCGGCCGCGCCGGTAATGCTGTCGCACCTCGTCGCGGAGCTCGCGCCACAGCGTGGAGGCGGGCGTGACGGGAAGTCGCATGCCTCCAGCCTAGGCGGCGGGACGCCGCCGTTCCGTGCCGCGGCGGTCACTCGCGGCATCCGCATGCCCCCGGTTCCGTAGGCTGGAGCGGTGCCCGACCTCGCCCGCCCGCTCCTGGACTGGTACCGCGTCAACGCGCGGGATCTCCCCTGGCGGGCACCGGGGTTCGGGGCGTGGGGCGTGCTGGTGAGCGAGTTCATGCTGCAGCAGACGCCGGTGACGCGGGTCATCCCGCATCTGGAGGCCTGGCTCAGGCGGTGGCCCTCCCCCGCCGACCTCGCCGCCGCACCGCCCGCGGAGGCCGTGCGCCAGTGGGCGAACCTCGGCTACCCGCGCCGGGCGCTGTGGCTGCACCGCGCCGCCGTCGAGATCCGCGACCGCCACGCCGGTGTCGTGCCGCGTGAGGTCGACGCGCTGCTGGCACTGTCGGGCATCGGCGACTACACGGCGCGGGCCGTCGCGACCTTCGCGTACGGCGACCGGTATCCCGTCGTCGACACCAACACGCGGCGCGTCCTGGCCCGCGCGGTGGACGGCCGGTCGCAGCCCGGCCCGCCGGCCAAGCGCGACCTCGCGGCGATGGCGGCGATCCTGCCGGACGACGACGGCGAGGCCGCGATCGTCAACGCCGCGACCATGGAGCTCGGCGCCGTCGTGTGCACGGCGCGGTCCCCGCGCTGCGAAGCCTGCCCACTCGCGGAGGTCTGCGCGTGGCGGGCGGCGGGCTACCCCGACACCGGCGACGACCGGCGCCGTCAGGCGGCGTACGAGGGCAGCGACCGGCAGGCGCGCGGCGCCGTGCTGCGGGCCCTGCGCGCGACGCACGCCGTGCCCGTCGCGGACGTGCTGCCCGATTGGCCCGATCCCCTGCAACGGGATCGGGCGATCGACTCGCTCATCGCCGACGGGCTGGCGGAGGCCGCCGACGGCATGCTGCGGCTGCCGGCCTGAGTCGGCAGTCGCGTCTCAGGCCTCGTCGGCCTCGTCGTCCAGCTCGCGCGGCTTCACGTACGGGTCGGCGTCGCCGGCGTACGTCGCGCCGGTCGCGAGACCCTGCACGGCGGCGTCGCGCTCGCGCGCTTCGCGGAGCAGCTCGGCGATGTGCCCGGCGGTCTCCGGCAGTGCGTCGGGGATGAACTCCAGCGACGGGGTCAGGCGCACGTTGAGGTGCTTGCCGACCTCGCTGCGCAGCATCCCGGTCGCCGCCTTCAGCGCCTCCGCGGAGGAGGCGCGCTCCTCGTCGGAGCCGTACACGGTGTAGAACACCGACGCGTGCTGCAGGTCGCCCGTCACGCGGACGTCCGTGATCGTCACGAAGCCGAGGCGCGGGTCGCGCAGCCCCTTCTCGAGGCGCTCCGCGAGGATGACGCGGATGCGGTCGCCGAGGCGCGCTTGACGTTCACTGGCCATGAGTGTTCCCTTCGACGGCTGAGGGACGCCCGTGGGCGCCCCTCAGCGGTTGCGACTCAGCCTCGCGGCTTCTCCACCATCTCGGTGGTCTCGATCTCGTCGCCCACCTGGATGTCGTTGTACTTGCCCAGGCCGATACCGGCTTCGTAGTCGGTGCGCACCTCGGTGACATCGTCCTTGAAGCGGCGCAGCGACTCGATGGCCAGGCCATCGGCGACCACGACGCCGTCGCGGATGATGCGCGCCTTGGCGTTTCGGGTGATCGTTCCGGAGCGGACGATGACACCGGCGATGTTGCCGAACTTCGAGGAGCGGAACACCTCGCGGATCTCGGCGACACCCGACTGCACCTCTTCGAACTCCGGCTTGAGCAGGCCCTTGAGCGACTGCTCGACGTCGTCGATCGCGTTGTAGATGACCGAGTAGAACCGGATGTCGACACCCTCGCGGGCGGCGCGCTCCCGGGCCTTCGCGTCCGGACGGACGTTGAAGCCGATGACGATCGCGTTGTCGATCGTCGCGAGGTTGACGTCGGACTCCGTGACGGCACCCACACCGCGGTGGATGATCCGCAGCTGCACCGAGTCGTCGACCTCGATCTTGAGGAGCGACTCCTCCAGCGCCTCGACGGCACCGGACACGTCGCCCTTGATGATGAGGTTGAGCGACTCGACCTTGCCCTCTTCGAGCGCGCGGGTGAAGTCCTCGAGCGAGATGCGCTTGCGGGCCTTGGCCAGCTGCGCGTTGCGCTCGGCGGCTTCGCGCTTCTCCGCGATCTGGCGGGCGAGGCGGTCCTCCTCTGTGACGATGAACGTGTCACCGGCACGCGGGACGGAGTTCAGGCCCTGCACCTGCACGGGACGCGACGGGGCGGCCTCGAGGACCGGCTCGCCGTTCTCGTCCGCCATGGCGCGGACGCGGCCGTACGCGGTGCCCGCGACGATCGCGTCGCCGACGCGGAGCGTTCCGGACTGGATGAGCACCGTGGCGACCGAACCGCGACCCTTGTCGAGCTTGGCTTCGATCGCCACACCGCGCGCCGCCTTGTTCGGGTTGGCCGTGAGGTCGAGCCCGGCGTCGGCGGTGAGCAGCACGGCATCCAGGAGGGCCTGGATGTTGAGGCCGTCGCGCGCCGACACGTCGACGAACATGACGTCCCCGCCGTACTCCTCGGCGACGAGGCCGTACTCGGTGAGCTGCTGGCGCACCTTGGCCGGGTTGGCGTCGGGCTTGTCGACCTTGTTGACCGCCACGACGATCGGCACGTTGGCCGCCTGGGCGTGGTTGAGCGCCTCCACCGTCTGCGGCATGATGCCGTCGTCGGCGGCGACCACGAGGATCGCGATGTCGGTCACCTGCGCACCACGGGCGCGCATGGCGGTGAACGCCTCGTGACCCGGGGTGTCGATGAAGGTGATCGCGCGCTCGATGCCGTCGTGCTCGGTCCACACCTGGTAGGCACCGATGTGCTGCGTGATGCCACCGGCCTCGCCGGCGACGACGTTCGCGTTGCGGATCGCGTCGAGGAGGCGCGTCTTACCGTGGTCGACGTGGCCCATGACGGTCACGACGGGCGGACGGATCTCGAGGTCTTCCTCGTTCTCGTCCTCGAGCTCCTGATCGAGGTCGAGACCGAAGCTCTCCAGGAGCTCCTTGTCCTCGTCCTCGGGAGAGACCATCTGGATCTTGTAGCCGAGCTCGGCGCCGAGCACCTCGAAGGTGGCCTCGTCCAGCGACTCCGTCGCCGTGGCCATCTCACCGAGGTTGAACAGGATCGTCACGAGCGTGCCGGGCTGCACCGTGTAGCCGGTCAGCGTCTCGATCTTGTCGGCGAAGTCCGAGATCGACGCGCCACGGCGCATGCGGATGATCTCCCCGTTGCCGCGGGAGACGTTGACGCCGCCGACGACGGGGGCATCCCGCATCTCGAACTCTTGCCGCTTCGCCCGCCGCGACTTGCGCTGCTTGGACTTGCCGCCGCCCTTGCCGAAGGCGCCGGCCGTGCCGCCGCCGGGGCCGCGGCCACGACCGCCGCCACCACCGGGACGACCGGCGAAGCCGCCGCCTGCCGGTGCACCGGGACGCTGGAACCCGCCGGGAGCGCCACCGGGCCGGCCGGGGCCGCCGGGACGCTGCTGGAAGGGGGCGCCGGGACGACCGGCACCGCCGGGACGACCCGCACCGCCGGGACGCGGGGCCCCGGGACGCGGTGCACCCGGGCGCGGAGCCTGGGGACGCGGGATGTTGCCGGGGCTCGGACGCTGGCCCATGCCCTGCGCGGACGCGAACGGGTTGTTACCCGGGCGCGGGCCGGCGGGCCGCTGGCCCATGCCCTGCGCCGACGCGAACGGGTTGTTCCCGGGGCGCGCGCCACCGGGACGCGGGGGCTGCGGTGCGCCGGGCGCCGCCGGTGCCGGGGCGCCGGGGGTGGGTGCCTCGGCGGCGGCGGGTGCCGGAGCTGCCGGGGCGGCCGGAGCAGCCGGTGCCGGGGCGACCGGTGCAGCGGGTGCCGCAGCGGCGGGCGCGGGCGCGGCGGGCGCCGGGGCGGCCGGCGCCGGAGCGGCGGGACGGGCGGGACCGGGGCGGCCCGGGGTCGCGGGCTTGGCCGCGGCCTTCGGCGCCGCCGATGCCGCGGGCGCCGCAGCGCCTTCAGCCTCGAGCGCAGCCCGAAGCTTGCGAGCCACGGGGGGCTCGATGGTGGATGAGGGGCTCTTGACGAATTCGCCGAGCTCCTTCAGCTTCGCGAGGGCGACTTTGCTGTCGACGCCGAGCTCGGAAGCGATCTCGTGCACGCGTGGTTTTGCCACAATTCTCCTGTCTGGGGCCTACCCAGGACAGGGCAGACCGTTACTTGCGGACGGATCTCATTTCGAGCCGTTCACTTTGTGTCCATAGCCGTTCAGCCGTTTCGCTGGTGGGTGTCTTGAAAGGTCTGCGTGTCCAGGTCACCGGACACACGCAATGCTCGTCCGAAGGCGCGGCGCCGGATGGCGGCGGTCACGCACTCGTCCGTGTCATGCACCCACGTCCCCCTCCCCGGAAGCACGGCTTTCTCGTCGGCGACGAGGATGCCGTCACGGGCCACGACTCTCAGGAGTGCGGATCGAGGGGCACGCGCGCGGCATCCCACGCACGTTCGAACAGGTTCCATCCTACCCCGTCAGGCGTCTTCCAGGATGCTGTCCGGCTGGATGTCGATCTTTGCGCCCGTCAGCTTGGCCGCGAGGCGGGCATTCTGGCCCTCCTTGCCGATCGCGAGCGACAGCTGGTAGTCGGGCACGAGCGCGCGGACGGCCTTCGTGCCGGCATCCAGGATGAAGCTGGAGGTGACCTTCGCCGGCGACAGGGCGTTGGCGACGAACTTCGCCAGCTCGCCGTCGTAGTCGACGATGTCGATCTTCTCGCCGCCGAGCTCCTCGGTGACGGCGCGGACGCGGCGGCCGAGCTCGCCGATGCAGGCGCCCTTGGCGTTGATCGACGGGTCGTTGGCGCGGACGGCGATCTTCGTGCGGTGACCGGCCTCGCGGGCGAGGGACACGATCTCGACGAGGCCGGACGCGATCTCGGGGACCTCGAGGGCGAAGAGCTTGCGGACGAGGCCCGGGTGCGTGCGGGACACGGTGATCTGCGGGCCCTTGGTGCCCTTGGACACCGAGGTCACGTAGACGCGCAGCCGCGAGCCGTGGGTGTACTCCTCCCCCGCCACCTGCTCCTCGGGGGGCAGGATCGCCTCGACGGTGCCGAGATCGACGTGGACCATGCGCGGGTTGGGGCCCTGCTGGATGACGCCGGCGACGATGTCGCCCTCCTTGCCGCGGAACTCGCCGAGGATCGCGTCGTCGGCGATGTCGCGGAGGCGCTGGCTGATGACCTGCTTCGCGGCGAACGCGGCGATGCGGCCGAAGTCGTCCGGGGTGCTCTCCTCCTCGCCGATGATCACGTCCTCCTCGTCGCGGAGGGGGATGAACACGGCGACGTGCCCGGTCTTGCGGTTGAGCTCGGCGCGGGCGCCTTCGGGGAGCTCGCCCGTGGGCGAGGTGTGCTTGGCGTAGGCCGTCAGGATGGCCTGCTCGATGATCCGCACGAGTTCGTCGAAGGGGATCTCCTTCTCCCGCTCGACGGTGCGCAGCAGTCCCAGATCGATGTCCACAGGTTTCTCCCTATTCAGCTCTCGCCGGGAACGTCACCGTCCCGGCATCCCCCCAACGTTACCGGATGCGGCTGTGCGCGGCATCGGGGACAGCCGCCGCCCGGACGCCCACCCCGGGTTCTGCGGGGCGTTCGTCGGCGGGCCATACTGGGCTCATGACTGGCCGAACTGCGGACCCCGGACTCATCGGCCTTCTCGGCTTCGTCATCGCGACGCTGACGGCGCAGCTCGAGCACCTCGGGGTGCAGAACGAGAGCCCGGTGTTCTGGATCGGCGCCGTCTTCGGCGGCGTCGTCCAGGTGACGGCGGGGATGCTGGCCTACTTCCAGGGCGATGATTTCCATTTCCTGGTCTACAACGCCTTCGGCTGGTACTGGATCTGCATGCCCGGCTTCCTCCTCGGCGGCGAGCTCGGCTTCTTCGAGGTCGCCGGTCCCGCCCGCGGCGTGTTCTCGCTCATGTTCGCGATCCTCGCGCTCGGCTTCGCGTTCCCCGCCTCGATGCACAACTCCGTGCTCCCGGTGACGCTCCTCTGCGTGTCCGGCGGGCTCGGCCTGCAGGCGGCGGGCGCGTTCACCGGCGTCGAGCTGCTCGGCACGGTCGGGGCGGTGCTGCTGCTGGCGGCGTCGGCCCTGGCGGCCTACCTGCTGGCGGAGAAGTTCGTGTGGCGCACGATGCGGCGCCGCGTCGTGCCGCTCGGCCGGCCGTGGATCGCGGGCGATCCGGACCGCGAGTCGTAGGGGTGCCGGTGTCCGACGCCGCGAAGGACGCCGCGCGCGAGGCGACCACGAGCACCGTGTTCCGGGTGCTCGCCCGGTCGGGGTTCGCCGCCAACGGCGTGGTGCACATCCTCATCGGCGCGATCATCCTCGCCGTCGCGACCGGCACCCGCGCCGAGGCCGACCAGGTGGGTGCGTTCAAAGCGATCGCGACGGCGCCGCTCGGGTTCGTCGCGCTCTGGATGGTCGCGATCGCGCTGTGGGCGCTGGCGCTGTGGCACGTCGCGGAAGGCGTCCTGGCCCGGGGCGAGCGTCCCCGCAAGTGGGGCACCCGCGTCTCGGAGTGGGGTCAGGCGCTCGTGTTCGCAGGGCTCGGCGCCGTGGCCGCCGCCGTCGCGCTCGGTGCGCGCCCCAACGCGGAGGACACGGCGGAGGACGCCAGCCGCGGTGTGCTCGCGATCCCCGGCGGCGTGTTCCTCCTCGGCGCCGTGGGTGCGGGGTTCGCCGTCGCGGGCGTCGTCTTCGTCGTGATGGGGGTGCGGCGCACCTTCCGGAACAAGGTCACGATCCCCCGCGCCGGCCCGGGACGGAGTCTCGCGGGCCTCGGCGCGGTCGGCTTCGTGGCGAAGGGCGTGGCGCTCGGCATCATCGGCATCCTCCTGCTCGTCGCCGCGGTGAAGGTCGACCCTGCTGCTGCGGGAGGTCTCGACGGCGCCGTCGACGGCCTGCTCGAGTTCACCTTCGGCCGCGCCCTGGCGGCCGTCGTCGGGGTGGGCCTCATCGCGTACGGGGTCTTCTGCATCTTCCGGGCCCGCTACGCGCGCCTCTGACACGTGTCAACCCCCTGGCCGCGGCGGAGCACGGCGCGCAGGGTGGGGCCATGACCGAAGTGACCGGCAAGGAAGCCCTCGAGCGCGTGAAGACGCTCGTCGAGGACATCGATTTCACGATGCTGACGACGCAGGATGCGCAGAACCGGCTCGTCAGCCGGCCCATGAGCACCCGCGAGATGGACGACGCCGGCGACATCTGGTTCTTCACCGCGGAGGACACCCAGAAGGTCGACGACGTGCAGCGCGACCACGACGTGGGGCTGTCCTACTGCGACGCGAAGGGGATGCGGTACGTGTCCGTCGCCGGCCGGGCCTCCGTGGTCCACGACCGCGCGAAGATGGAGGAGCTCTGGACCCCGTCCCTGGACATCTGGTTCCCGGACGGCCTGGAGACCCCGGGCATCGCGCTGCTGAAGGTCACTCCTCTGAACACCGAGTTCTGGGAGCCCGCCCACGGCAAGCTCGTCATGGCGGCGGGGATGCTGAAGGCCCTCGTGACCCGGGACACCCCCGATGACACGATGAACCACGGCCGCATCGTCTGCTGACGTCACGCGGCGTGCGCCGGCTCGCCGTCAGTTCGCGTGGGCCTGCCCCGACGGCGCGCTGTCCAGCTGGTTGACGGCCCGGATGAGCCGGTACAGCGACCCCACCTGGAACTGGTCGTAGATCATCACCAGCCGCGGCAGGTCGACGCGGTCATCGTCCTCCCGCTCCGGCGTGAGCGGCCCGGACTTCTCGATCGCGCCGTCGATCAGCATCCCGCCGAACCGGGCGTTCAGATCCGCCACCTCGGCATCGGTGGGTTCGACGCGCAGCCGCAGCACGAGGCGTTTGCCGACCCAGCGCAGGGAATCGTAGTTGCGCCAGAAGCCGGTGATCTCCTCGGCGGCGGCCGTGACGGAGTCGGCGAGTGTGACCCGGTCGAAGTCGTCGGGAGAGATGACACCGGCGGGCAGAAGCTGCTGTTCGACATAGTCGCGCAGTCCCTCCCAGAACCTGCCGCCGGGCGCATCGAGCAGCACGATCGGCATGGGTTCGGCCTTGCCGGTCTGCTGCAGCGTGAGCAGCTCGAACAGCTCGTCGAGCGTCCCGAAGCCGCCCGGCACGCAGACGAAGCCGTGCGACTCCTTCACGAGCATGAGCTTGCGCGTGAAGAAGTACTTCATGGCCACGTTGTTGGCGCCGGCGGCGACGACGGCGTTCGGCTTCTCCTCGAACGGCAGCCGGATCGACACGCCGAGCGATCGGTCGGCGCCGGCGCCCTCGGCGGCCGCCTGCATGATCCCCGGCCCCGCACCCGTGACGACCATCCAGCCGCGCTCGGCGAGCGCCGCCGCCACCTCCGACGCCTGACGGTACAGCTCGTCGTCGGGCTTCGTGCGCGCGGAGCCGAAGACCGTGACCTTCGGCACGTCGCGGTAGGGGGCGAACAGGTGGAACGCGGCGCGCATCTCGCTGAGCGCCGCGGAGGTGATCTTGAGGTCGAGCCGGTCGGGGTCGTCGAGCCCCAGGCCGACACCCGTGGCGAGGATGCGCGCGATGAGGTCGGCGTCGGCGGTGATGCCCGCTTCGGCGATGACGGCGCGCAGCGCCTCGGTCACCTGCGGCGGGATGGACGCGTGGGAACGGGGTGGAGCCATGCCTCCACCCTGTCACGGCCCGGTGAACGACGGGCCAACGACCTCACCCGGCGGTGAGGGCCGCCACGGCGTCCGCAGCGGCGACGGTCTCACGCTCACCGGTGCGACGGTCCCACAGCTCGACCTCGCCGTCGGCCGCGCCACGACCGACGATGACGATCCGCGGCACCCCGACGAGCTCCGCATCGCCGAACTTCACGCCGGGCGAGACCTTCGGACGGTCATCGAGAAGCACGTCGACTCCGGCGGCCTCCAGGTCGGCGGCGAGCTTCTCGGCGAGCTCGAACGCGACCGCATCCCGGCCCGTCGCGACGACGTGCACGTCGAACGGCGCGATGGAGGCGGGCCACACGAGCCCCTTGTCGTCGTTGTTGAGTTCGGCGAGCGCCGCGAGGATGCGGGTGACGCCGATGCCGTACGAGCCCATCGTGACCGTGACGAGCTTGCCATTCTCGTCGAGGACCTTGAGCCCCAGCTTCTCCGCGAAGAAGCGACCGAGCTGGAACACATGCCCGATCTCCATCCCCCGCGCGAGCTCGACCGGGCCGGAGCCGTCCGGTGCCGGGTCGCCGGGTCGCACGTTGGCGACCTCCACGAAGCCGTCGGCCGTGAAGTCGCGGCCCGCGACGAGGGAGTGGACGTGCTTCTGGTCGACGTTGGCGCCGGTGATCCAGCTCGACCCGTCGACGACCCGCGGGTCGAGGAAGAAGCGGATGCCGGTCGCGGACTCCTCGCCGAGCACGGGGCCGAGCTCGGACCAGGGGCCGATGTAGCCCTTCACGAGCAGCGGGTGCTTCGCGAAGTCGGCTTCCGTGGCCGGTTCGACCGCGGCGGGCGCGAAGGCGACCTCGACGCGCTTGTCGTCGACCTCGCGGTCGCCGGGGATGCCGACGACGACGAGTTCGCGGGTGCCGTCGAGGTGGGTGAGCGCGAGGACGACGTTCTTCAGCGTGTCCGCCGCGGTGTACTCCCCCTCGAGGACGGCGTTGCTGTGGGCGACGAGGGTGTCGATCGTGGGGGTGTCCGGCGAGTCGAAGACGACCGGGGCGGGGAGCCCGTCGAACGCGATCGGCTCGGGGGCCACCGTCGTGAACGCCTCGACGTTCGCCGCGTAACCGCCGGCGGAGCGCACGAACGTGTCCTCGCCGACAGGGGTGGGGTGCAGGAACTCCTCGCTGCGCGCGCCGCCCATGAGGCCGTTGTCGGCGTTGACGATGACGTACTCCATGCCGAGGCGCTGGAAGATGCGCTCGTACGCGTCGCGCTGCAGCTGGTAGGACGCGTCGAGTCCGGCATCCGTGTAGTCGAAGGAGTACGCGTCCTTCATGGTGAACTCGCGGCCGCGCAGGAGGCCGGCGCGCGGGCGGGCCTCGTCGCGGTACTTGTCCTGGATCTGGTAGATCGTCAGGGGCAGGTCCTTGTACGACGAGTACAGGTCCTTCACGAGGAGGGTGAACATCTCCTCGTGGGTGGGCGCCAGCAGGTAATCGGCGTCCTTGCGGTCCTTCAGCCGGAAGATTCCGTTGCCGTAGGCCTCCCAGCGCCCGGAGAGCTCATAGGGCTCCCGCGGAAGCAGGGCCGGGAAATGCACCTCGTAGGCGCCCGCCCGCGTCATCTCCTCGCGGACGATGCCCTCGATCTTCGCCTTGACGCGCAGGCCCAGCGGGAGCCACGTGAAGATGCCGGGTGCGGCGCGGCGAATGTAGCCGGCACGCACCAGGAGGCGGTGGCTTGTGACCTCGGCGTCGGCCGGGTCTTCGCGGAGCGTGCGGAGGAAGTAGTGCGAGAGACGGGTGACCACGAGGGTCAAGCTTAGTCGCGCGGGTTCGAGCGGCCCGCGCGGTCCGGCGGGCTGTCCCGGGCGAGCGCGCCTACACTGGCGCCGTGCCCGTCCGACGCTCCCGCATCGTCCCGACCGAGGCCCGCGGCGCGCTCGCGGCGTCGTTGGAGGCGCTGCGCCGCTCCCTCGATCTCCCCGCGTCGTTCCCGCCCGAGGCGCAGGCGGAGGCCGAGCGGGCCGCCGCCGCCGTGCCGGTCGACCCGGCGGCCGCCGGCGTCGCCGATCTCCGGCACATCGAGTTCCTGACGATCGACCCGGCCGGCTCCACCGACCTCGATCAGGCGGTGCATCTGGAGCGGACCGCGACCGGCGCGATCCTGCACTACGCCATCGCGGACGTGCCGGCGTACGTGGCGCCCGGCGGCGCGCTCGACGGCGAGGCCCGCCGCCGGGCGCAGACGATCTACGCCCCCGACGGCCGGATCCCCCTGCATCCGCCGGTGCTGAGCGAGCACGCCGCCTCCCTCCTGCCCGAGCAGGACCGCCGCGCGTACGTCTGGCGGTTCGTGCTCGACGACGGCGCACGTCCGGTTCAGACGACGCTCACCCGGGCGGTGGTCCGGTCCCGCGCGCAGTGGGCGTATGCCGAGGCGCAGGAGGCCATCGACCTCGGCACCGCTCCCCTCACACTCCTCGCGATGCCGTGGCTCGGCGCCGAGCGCGACGCGCGGGAGAGCGAGCGCGGCGGGGCGAGTCTGAACCTCCCGGAGACCCGGGTCGTCGCGGAGGGCGACGGCTACCGTCTGGAGAGCCGCGACGGTGTGCCCCTGGAGGAATGGAACGCGCACGTGTCGCTCCTGACCGGGATGGCCGCTGCAGAGATCATGCTGGCCGGCGGCGTCGGCATCCTGCGCACGATGCCGCAGGCCGACCCCGACGACGTCGCCGAGTTCCGCGCCCAGACGATCGCCCTCGGCCTCCCCTGGCGCTTCGACATCCCGTACGGGACGTACTTGAGTGATCTGCCCCACACACCCGCCGGACGGGCCGTGCGCGAGTATGCCGGTGGCCTGTTCCGCGGCGCGGGGTACGTCGCCTTCGACGGCGACCCGCCCGACGACCCCCGCCAGGCCGCGATCGGAGCGCCCTACGCGCACACGACCGCGCCGCTGCGCCGTCTCGTCGACCGCTGGTCGCTCGTGATCTGCGACGCCCTCGCGAACGGCCGTCCGGTGCCGGACTGGGCGCGCCAGAGCCTGCCCGAGGTGCCCGCCCTGATGGCGGCCGGCTCGCAGCGCGCCGGACGGATGGATGCCGGGGCGATCGACCGCGTGGAGGCCGCCGTGCTGCACGGCCGGGAGGGTGAGGTCTTCGACGGCGTCGTGCTGAGCGTCCGCGGCGACGGCGCCCGTGTGCAGCTTCGCCGCCCGCCCGTCGAGGCGAAGGTCGCGGGCCTCGGCGACGTCGTGCCCGGCGCGGAGGTGCGGCTGCGTCTCGACGCGGCCTCGATCGCCGACGGCACCGCGCTCTTCAGCGAGGCGGCGTCGTGACCACGGTGCTGCTGACCGGGTTCCAACCGTTCGGCGGCGACGCCGCCAACCCGTCGGGCGAGGCCGTGCAGCTCGTGGCATCCGGGTGGGACGGGCCGGCCACGCTCATCGCGGCGGTCCTCCCGGTCACGTTCGCGGGCGCCGCGGCACGCCTCCGGGACCTCATCGCGGAGCATCGACCCGACGTCGTCCTCGCGACTGGGCTGGCCGGCGGACGCGCCGCGATCGGCGTCGAGCGGATCGCCGTGAACCTCATCGACGCCCGCATCCCCGACAACGCCGGCGCGCAGCCCGTCGATGAGCCCAGCATCCCCGGCGCCCCGCCGGCGGCCTTCGCGACACTGCCGGTCAAGGCCGTCGCCGCCGCGATCCGGGATGCCGGCATCCCCGCCGAGGTGTCGCACACGGCCGGCACGTTCGTCTGCAACCACGTCTTCTTCACGGCGCTGTCGGCCGTCGCCCCCGGCACACGAGCGGGCTTCGTCCACGTCCCGTGGGCCGTCGGCCAGGCGCCGGGCGACGAGCCCGAGCTGCCGCTGGGCGACATCGCGCGCGCGCTGCGGGTCGCGCTCGACGTGACGCTTGCCGGGGCTCCGGAGACGCGCTCCCCCGCGGGCACGCTGCACTGATCCCCGCCCGCGCCGCCGATCCCCGCGTCGCGCCGGGAGGATTCGACGCCTCGGGAGGTCGCATGGAGCCCAGGCATCCTCCTGAAAGGTCATCCCCTCCCGAAGCGCACACCATCGCGGGTTACACGCTCTGCGCGACGAGCGCAAGGGGTGACGGATGGCGCCTCGGTGTAGCAGGTTGGAAGCATGCTGCCCCTCAATCACCCCGGCGACGCCGGTACCGCGAGCGGAAAGATGATCGTATGACGGATGTCACCGAGCCCGCCCCCTACACGGCCTCCATTCCGATCCTCACGCAGGAGCCGTTCCCTGACACCCCGGGCAGCCCCGAGCCGGAGTGGTTCAAGACCGCCGTCTTCTACGAGGTCCTGGTGCGCTCGTTCAAGGACTCCGACGGCGACGGGATGGGCGACATCCGCGGGCTCATCGAGAAGCTGGACTACCTGCAGTGGCTGGGCGTGGACTGCCTGTGGCTTCCGCCCTTCTTCCCCTCGCCGCTGCGCGACGGCGGCTACGACGTGGCCGACTACACCGGCATCCAGCCGGGTCTCGGCACGATCGAGGACTTCCAGGAGTTCCTGGACGCCGCGCACGAGCGCGGCATCAAGGTGATCGTCGACTTCGTCATGAACCACACGAGCGACGAGCACCCGTGGTTCCAGGCGAGCCGCAGCGACCCGGACGGGCCGTTCGGCGACTTCTACGTCTGGAGCGACACCGACCAGCTGTACGAGGATGCCCGCGTCATCTTCGTCGACACCGAGCCGAGCAACTGGACGTGGGACCCCGTACGCCAGCAGTACTTCTGGCACCGGTTCTTCTCGCACCAGCCCGACCTGAACTTCGACAACCCTGCGGTCCACGAGGCGATGATCGACGCGATGCGCTTCTGGCTGGACATGGGGCTCGACGGGTTCCGCCTGGATGCGGTCCCATATCTCTACGAGCGGCCGGGCACGAACGGCGAGAACCTGCCGGAGACCCACGAGTTCCTGCGGAAGGTGCGCCGCTTCGTGGACCGCGACTACCCCGGCCGGGTGCTGCTGGCCGAGGCCAACCAGTGGCCGGCCGACGTCGTCGACTACTTCGGGAACCCGGATGTCGGCGGCGACGAGTGCCACATGTGCTTCCACTTCCCCGTCATGCCGCGCATCTTCATGGCGGTGCGCCGCGAGTCGCGGTATCCCATCAGCGAGATCCTCGCGCAGACGCCGCCGATCCCGGCCGGATGCCAGTGGGGCATCTTCCTCCGCAACCACGACGAGCTGACCCTCGAGATGGTCACCGACGAGGACCGCGACTACATGTGGAACGAGTACGCCCAGGATCCGCGGATGAAGGCGAACATCGGCATCCGGCGGCGCCTCGCCCCTCTGCTGGACAACGACATCGACCGGATCGAGCTGTTCACCGCGCTGCTGCTGTCCCTTCCCGGTTCCCCCGTTCTCTACTACGGCGACGAGATCGGGATGGGCGACAACATCTGGCTCGGCGACCGCGACGGCGTCCGCACCCCCATGCAGTGGACGTCGGACCGGAATGCGGGCTTCTCGACCGCGAACCCCGGCAAGCTGACGCTGCCCGTCGTGCAGGATCCCGTGCACGGCTACCTGGCGGTCAACGTCGAGGCTCAGCAGGAGGACCGTTCGTCGCTGCTGCACTGGACCCGGCAGATGATCCTTGCCCGCAAGCGCCACCCCGCGTTCGGACTCGGCGGATTCAACGATCTCGGCGGCTCGAACCCGTCCGTGCTGTCGTACTCGCGAGAGCACACGAACGACGACGGCACCGTGGACGTCATCCTGTGCGTCAACAACCTGTCCCAGTTCCCGCAGCCGGTGGAGCTGGATCTGCGACGCTTCGAGGGGATGGTCCCGGTCGAGCTCGTCGGCGGCGTGCCGTTCCCGCGGATCGGCGAGCTGCCGTACCTGCTGACCCTGGGAGGACATGGGTTCTTCTGGTTCCAGCTGCATGGGCCGGCCGAAGAGTCGGAGGAGGTGGGGCTGCTGTGAGCGCGCTCGATCACGCAGTTCTGGCGGACTATCTCGGTCGGACGCGCTGGTTCGCCGGCAAGGGCCGGCCATTCCAGGTCACGGACGCACGCGTGGTCGCGGACCTCCCGGCGACAGACCGCGGCCCGGCCGTCACCGTGATCCTCGCGACGGTCGACTACGCCGACGAGGAAGGCGGCCGCGAGCGGTACCAGGTGCCGCTCGCCGGCTACGCCGACATCGAGGAGCGGATCGGCCACGCGTACGTCGGCGCGACGGAGATCGACGGGCACGTCCGGCATCTGTACGACGCCGTGCACGACCACGACGCGATGGCGCTCTGGCTGGCAGGCTTCGTCGCCGCCGAGCCGGACGGGACGGCGGAGATCGGCGGACTGCGGTTCCGCCGGGTGCCCGGCGGCGACCGGCTCGACCCCGACCTGCGGGCATCGACCATGACCGGCGAGCAGTCCAACTCCTCCGTGCGCTTCGACGACACCGCCATCATGAAGGTGTTCCGCAAGCTGAGCGCGGGCGTGAACCCCGACATCGAGATCCACGAAGAGCTGACGCGGGGCGGGTCGGAGCACATCGCCCCCCTGTACGGATGGGTCGAGATCGAGCTCGACGGTGAGGTGCTGCACCTGGCGATGCTGCAGCTGTTCCTCCGCACCGCCACGGACGGCTTCGACCTCGCGATGGGGAGCGTCCGCACGCTGCTGGCCGATCCCGATCCGGACATCGTCGGCTCCGGCGGCGACTTCGCGGGCGAGGCGGCGCGCCTCGGCGAGGCGCTCGCGGGCGTCCACGCCATGCTCCGCGAGCGGTTCCCCGCGCATCGGCGCGGCGCCGAGGCGACCGCCGAGCTCGCCCGCGCCATGACGGATCGCCTGGACCGCGCACTGCGGACGGTGCCCGAACTCGAGCCGCACGCGGAGCGGCTGCGGGCCGCGTACGCCGCCGTCGCCGCGCTCGACGGGCTGGACGTGCAGCGGATCCACGGCGACCTGCACCTCGGCCAGACGCTGCGCACCTCCCACGGGTGGCGGATCGTGGACTTCGAGGGCGAACCGGGCCGCCCCTTCGACGAGCGGGCCCTCCCGGACTCGCCGTGGCGCGACGTGGCGGGCATGCTGCGCTCGTTCGACTACGCACCCGGCGTCGTGGAGATGTCGGGCTCCGGCGCGGATGCCGAGGAGAACGCCCTCCGGGCGGACCGCGCCCACGAGTGGTCGCAGCGCGCGCGCCGTCACTTCGTCGACGCGTACGTGGCGGCATCGTTCCCGACGCATCCGCACGACGAGGCCGACGAGCCCGACGAGGCCGACCAGGGTTCTCCCGCCGCGGACGCTCTCGCCCGCGAGCGCCGTGTCCTGCTGGATGCATACGTGGCCGACAAGGCCGTGTACGAAGTCGTCTACGAGAAGCGCAATCGTCCCGCCTGGACGGCGATCCCCCTCGGCGCGGTCGCCGCGATCGGCGCCGTCTGACCAGTCACGGAGGAACAAGGGCGACGCTGGGCAACATCACCTTCTACGCCGACGATCCGCGCCGGCTCTCGCACTTCTGGGCGGACGTGTTCGGCTGTCCGCGATCAGCAGTGGGGAGCGTGGCGGGAGCTGTACTTCCAGATGCGGGATCCCGAGGGCAACGAGTTCTGCCTGCCGTGACCCGGGGGTCTCACCGTGCCGCCCCCGTGACGCGGGCCAGCGGCCCGATGCCTTCGCGGCGCTCGAATACGAGGTGGGTCTCGGTCGTGCTCACCATCTCGTGCACCGTGATGTGCTGCAGGACGATGTCCCGCAGCGCCGCCGCGTCCTCGACCGCGACGTGGACGAGGAAGTCATCCGCTCCGGCGACGTGGAACACCTCGATGACGCCGGGGGTGTGCACGAGAGCGTCGAACAGACCGCCCACGCCGTCACTCGTGTGCCGGCCCAGCCGCACCCGGATCACGCCCTGGAGGGGAAGACCGAGAGCGGCCGCGTCGAGCACGACGCGCACACCGGCGATCACGCCGCGCGACCGGAGAGCGCGGACCCGGTAGGCGCACGTCGACTCGGCGACGCCGAGATCCTCGGCGAGCGCCTTGTTCGACCGCCCGGGCTGCCGCACGAGCACTGCGAGAAGCCGGAGGTCGAGATCGTCGAGCCCGGTGCTCGATTGCGGATCGGCCAAGACAGCCACCCCTTCCGACACCCCGATTGCTGATTCGCCAATGCTTCCATAGTTCAGGATGCCGATCCACAATCAGCATCGACAGACATCGACGATTCCGCAACGCTGGGCGCCATGGACCGCGGCCCGCACCCCGAGAACACCCATCGCTTCGAGACCCTGGCTGTGCATGGCGGCCGGGACGACCTCACGACGCTCGGCGTGCACGCTCCACCCCTCGACCTCTCGTCGACCTATCCCCTGCCGGATGTGCAGCGCGGCGGCGACTCCTACGAGACGCTCGCGGGCGGCGGGCGGCCTCCTGCGGACGGCAGCGCCGTGTACGCCCGGCTGTGGAACCCCACCGTCGCCCGGTTCGAGGACGCGCTCGCGCTGCTCGAGGGCGCCGAGGCGGCCGTCGCCTTCTCCTCGGGGATGGCGGCGGTCACGGCTGCCCTGCTCAGTCACACGACGTCGGTCGGCCGACCGCACGTCGTGGCGGTGCGTCCGCTGTACGGGGGCACCGACCATCTCCTGGCGACGGGCCTCCTCGGAACCGACGTGACGTACTGCACCGCCGATGAGATCGCCCGGGCGGTCCGCGGCGACACGGGGCTCGTCATCGTGGAGACCCCCGCCAACCCGACGCTGGAGCTCGTGGACATCGAGCGCGCGGTGGCTCAGGCGGGCTCGGTTCCCGTCCTCGTCGACAACACCTTCGCCACGCCGGTCCTGCAGAACCCGATCGCGCACGGCGCCGCCATGTCGCTGCACAGCGCGACGAAGTATCTGGGCGGGCACGGCGACGTCATCGGCGGGGTCATCGCGTGCAGCGAGGAGACGGCCGAGGCGCTGCGGCCCGTGCGCGCGATCACCGGCGCCGTCCTCCATCCGCTCGCCGCCTACCTGCTGCACCGGGGGCTCCCCACCCTCGCGCTGCGCGTGCGAGCCCAGCAGGCGTCCGCGGAGCGGATCGCGCGATGGCTGACCGAGGATCCCGCCGTCGCCGAGGTGTTCTACCCGGGTCTCACCGGGGACCCGCTCGTCGGGTCGCAGATGCGCGGCGGCGGGGCGATGATCGCTGTCCGCCTGCGCGGCGGCTACGAGGCCGCTGCACACGTGGCCGGCGCCACGCGGGTGTTCGGCCACGCGGTCTCGCTGGGCGGTGTCGATTCGCTCGTGCAGCACCCGGCAGCACTGACCCACCGCCCGGTGGCGCCGTCGGCGCGTCCGGGCGCCGACATCCTGCGGCTGTCGATCGGCCTGGAGCACATCGACGACCTGATCGCCGACCTCGCCCAGGCCCTCGCCTCGGCGCCGCAGGAGAGCACAGACGAGGCGGCGCCGGTGTCCGCTACGCCGTGACGACCTGCGCGGTGCCGAGCGGCGCGCCCGGGCCCATCTCGGCGGCGAGGCGGTTGGCCTCTTCGATCAGGGTCGCGACGATGTCCGCCTCCGGCACGGTCTTGATGACCTCGCCTTTGACGAAGATCTGACCCTTGCCGTTGCCGGACGCCACACCGAGGTCGGCCTCGCGGGCCTCACCCGGTCCGTTGACGACGCAGCCCATGACGGCGACGCGCAGCGGCACGGTCATGTCCTTGAGCCCCTCGGTGACGTTGTCGGCGAGGGTGTAGACGTCGACCTGGGCGCGTCCGCAGGAGGGACAAGAGACGATCTCGAGCTTGCGCTCGCGGAGGTTCAGCGACTGCAGGATCTGGTGGCCGACCTTGACCTCCTCGGCGGGCGGGGCGGACAGCGAGACGCGGATGGTGTCGCCGATGCCCTCCGACAGCAGGATGCCGAACGCCGTCGCGCTCTTGATGGTCCCCTGGAAGGCAGGGCCGGCCTCGGTGACGCCGAGGTGCAGCGGCCAGTCGCCCATCGCGGCGAGGAGGCGGTACGCCTTCACCATGACGACGGGGTCGTTGTGCTTGACGGAGATCTTGAAGTCGTGGAAGTCGTGCTCCTCGAACAGCGACGCCTCCCAGCGGGCGCTCTCCGCGAGCGCCTCGGGGGTCGCCTTGCCGTACTTCTGGAGCAGACGCGGGTCGAGCGACCCGGCGTTCACGCCGATCCGCAGCGACACGCCCGCGTCCTTGGCCGCCTTGGCGATCGCACCGACCTGGTCGTCGAACTTGCGGATGTTGCCGGGGTTCACGCGCACGGCGGCGCAGCCGGCGTCGATGGCCTGGAAGACGTACTTCGGCTGGAAGTGGATGTCCGCGATGACCGGGATCTGGCTCTTCTTCGCGATGATGTGCAGCACATCGGCGTCGTCCTGCGACGGCACGGCGACGCGGACGATCTCGCAGCCGGAGGCCGTGAGCTCGGCGATCTGCTGCAGGGTCCCGTTGATGTTGGTCGTCGGGGTCGTGCACATCGACTGGACGCTCACGGGGGCGTCACCGCCGACGAGGACTTTTCCTACCCGGATCTGGCGGCTCTTGCGGCGCGGGGCGAGGACGTCGGGGACCTTGGGCATCCCGAGATTGACTGCTGGCACGTCCTCAAGCCTACGACCCGCCGACCGGGTGCGGGCTGAGTGCGCCCGCGCGGCTGTGGTAGTTTCGGCGCATGTCCGCGAACCTCACCTGGTGGCACTCCGCATAAGGCGGTGTGTTCGCGTGACGACTGACACAGACCGCCCCGACGGGCGGTCTTCTTCGTAGGGCGACCGCCCCCACGACGAAAGACCGACCATGACCGGGTCCACTCCGCCGAACCTCGCCGCCCTCGCCGCCTCCGGGACGCCGTTCGCGCTCCTCGCCCGCGACGGCTCGACCGTCGAGGTCCTCGCCGGCGACATCGTCGACGTCGCCGCGCTCGCCGACATCCCCCTCGCGGATGCCGCCGGGACGCCCCGTGAGGTGCTCGCTCTCGTCCCGTTCCGGCAGGTCGTGGAGCGGGGCTTCGAATGCCACGACGACGGGGCGCCGCTGCGCTGCCTCGTCGTGGACGCCCACGAGGCGCTGCCCCTCGACGACGCGCTCGCCCAGCTCCCGACCGAGCGCGTCGCCCTCGCCGACGCCGGCTTCGACATCCCGGATGAGGAGTACGCCGCCATCGTCCGCCGCGTCATCGCGGATGAGATCGGCCGCGGCGAAGGCGCGAACTTCGTCATCCGGCGCGACTTCACCGCCGCCGTCGACGCGGATGCCGTGACGGCCGGACTCACCTGGTTCCGCGCCCTCCTCGAGCACGAGCGGGGCGCCTACTGGACGTTCCTGATCTCCACGCCGGGGCACCTCGCCGTCGGCGCCAGCCCCGAAGCGCATGTGAGCGCGAAGGGCGGCGTCGTCACGATGAACCCCATCTCGGGAACCTTCCGGCATCCCGCCGGCGGCGCCACCGTCGAGACCCTCGCCGAGTTCCTCTCCTCCACGAAGGAGACCGAGGAGCTCTTCATGGTCGTCGACGAGGAGCTGAAGATGATGTCCGCCGTCTGCACCGACGGCGGCCGCATCACCGGACCGCACCTGAAGGAGATGTCCCGGCTGACCCACACGGAGTACATGCTTCGCGGGCACAGCACGATGGACCCGCGCGATATCCTGCGGGAGACGATGTTCGCCCCGACCGTTACGGGCTCCCCCATGCAGAACGCGTGCACGGTCATCACGCGGCACGAGCGCTCCCCGCGCGGGTACTACTCCGGGGTCGCGGCCCTCTTCACCCCGCATCCGGCGGGCGGACACGACCTGGACGCCCCGATCCTCATCCGGACGGCGTACCTCGCCGACGGCGTCCTCCGGGTCCCCGTCGGCGCCACCCTCGTCCGGCACAGCGACCCCGACGGCGAGGTCGGCGAGACCCACGGCAAGGCCGCCGGCGTGCTGGGCGCCATCGGCGCCGTGGAGCGCGATCACATCGCGGAGGCGGTCGAGCTCGATGAGGACGCGCCGGCGGCGCAGCCGCGCCTGCTGGCCGATGACCCGGCGATCGCCGCTCAGCTGTCCTCGCGCAACGCCCGGCTCGCCGCCTTCTGGCTGAACCCGCAGGATGCCGGTGCGCACGGCCCCTTCGCGGGCCGCACCGCGCTCGTCGTCGACGCCGAGGACCGCTTCACGACGATGCTCGCGCACCAGCTGCGCCACCTGGGGTTCGAAGTGACGATCCTCCCGTGGCACGAGGTCGACGTCGCGGCGGTCGACGTCGCCGATCTCGTCGTCTCCGGTCCCGGCCCCGGCGACCCGCGCGAGGCGGACAGTCCGCGCATGGCGCGGATGCGCGAGGTCGTGCGTGCGCGCCTCGCCTCCGGGCGGCCGCTCCTGGCGGTGTGCCTCAGCCACCAGATCCTCGCCGCCGAGCTGGGCCTCGGGCTCGCCCCTCTGGATTCCCCGCACCAGGGACTGCAGAAGAGCGTGGACGTGTTCGGCGTGCCGGCCTCCATCGGGTTCTACAACACCTTCACCGTCCGCGTGCCGGCCGGCACCGCCGAGGTCGGGGCGACGCAGATCGCCGCGGATGCGGCATCCGGGGATGTCTACGCGCTGCGCGGTCCGGGCTACGCCTCCGTGCAGGGACACCTCGAGTCCATCCTGTCGCGGGACGGCCTGGAGACGCTCGAGCGTCTCATCACCCACGCGCTCACGTCCTGATCAGCGGGAGATCAGCCGAACAGGACGACCGGGTTGAAGACGTCGGCGAGGATCAGGATCCCGCCCATGACGATGAGTCCGATCACGACGACGAAGGTGACGGGGACGAGCTTCGTCGCATCCACGGGCTTGGGGGGCGGCCGCCGGAACAGCTTCGCCCACGCCCGCTTGAGACCGTCCCACAGCGCCACGACGACGTGCCCGCCGTCCAGGGGCAGGAGCGGCACGAGGTTGAAGACGAACAGCGCGATGTTCAGCGACCCGAGGAGGCCGAGGAGCGCGGACACGCGGTTCAGGATCGGCGCGTCGATCGCCGCGACCTCGCCCGCCAGGCGACCCGCGCCGACGACGGAGAGCGGGCCGTTCGGGTCGCGATCCTGACCGGTGAACAGGTCGACGGCGGTCTGGTAGACCTTGACCGGCAGCTGCCAGATGATGCCCATCACCTGCCCGGTCTGGTCCACCGCGGAGGCCGGGCCCGCCCAGATCGGCTGACGGACGAACTCGACGGATGCCGTCATCCCGACGAAGCCGACCTCGGCGGTCGTCACCTCGCCGCCGGCGCCTTCGACCTCGCGCTCGGCGAGCATCGGGGTCACCCGCAGCGGGACGGTCTCCCCGTCCCGCTCGACGACGATCTCCAGCGTGCGTCCGGGGGCGGCCTGGATGATCGCCGAGGCATCCGCGAAGGTGGCGACGTCCGCGCCGTCGACCGAGACGAGCACGTCCCCGGGAAGGATGCCGCCCTCCGCGGCCGGCGACGCCGGATCGCCGGCGTCGCACGTGGTCTGCGTCGTCCCGGCCGGCAGCACGCACTCGTTGACGGCCGCGACCGTCGTGGTCGCGGTCTGCACGCCGATGCCGCTGAACACGATCGCGAACAGCACGAAGGCCAGCAGCAGGTTCATGACCGGGCCGCCGAGCATCACGATGACGCGCTGGTACACCGGCAGCTCGTAGAAGGCCCGGCGCTCCCCGGTCGCGACCAGCGTCTCGTCGTTCGCGGCGCGGGCGTCCTGCACCATCGTCGCGAAGAACCCCCCGCCGGCGCGTCCCTCGGCGCCGGGCGATGGCGGGTACATGCCGGCCATCGAGATGTAGCCGCCCAGCGGGATCGCCTTGAACCCGTACTCGGTCTCCCCGAAGCGCCGCGACCACAGCGTCGGGCCGAAGCCGATCATGTACTGGCCGACGCGCACGCCGAACTTCTTGGCCGGCACGAGGTGCCCGACCTCGTGGAGCGCGATCGAGACGGCGAGCCCCACGACGAGGAGCACGACGCCGATGATGAAGGCGATGACGGTCACGAGCGCTCACGCTACCGTCCGGCGCTTTGAGTTTGCCGAGCCGCGCGCCGACTAGGCTCGGAGCGTGGAACGGGGACGACACGCGGCGCGCCGGGCGCGGGCCGTGCGCGGCTGCGCGGCAGCCGCCGTCGCCGTCGTCCTCGCCGCCACGGCGCACACACTCTCCGGCGGCGGCGCCCCGCCGTGGTGGCTCCTCGTCGCCGTGACACTCCTGGCCTCCCCGCTCGCCGTCGCGCTCGTCGGACGGGCCCCCGCCCTATGGCGCACGAGCGCGGTCGTCGCCGTCAGCCAGGCTCTCCTGCACACGGCGTTCGCCGCGGTGGGGACGGATGCCCCGGCAGCGGGCGTGCGGCATGTGCACGGCGGCGCCCTCCTGGGGATCGGTTCCGCCGGAGTCGTCCTCGACCCCGGGATGATCGCCGGCCACGCGCTGGCCGCGCTCATCACGACCGTGCTGCTGGTGTGGGGCGAGCGGATGCTGCGCGGGATGGGCCGGGGACTCCGCCGTCTCCTGCGCCTCCTTCCCGCCCACGGGCCCGGGTCGCCGTCGGCGCCGCCGCGCGCCGTGCCGGTCGCCCTGCCCACGCTCCCGCGGGTCCACCTCGCCTCCCTCTCCCGACGGGGACCGCCGGCCGTCTTCGGCTGAGCACGCCGCCTGCGCGGCATCCCCCTTCGCGGCGACCCGCCGCAATGACCCGAGAGAGAACCATGACCACCTCCACCCCTTCCCGCCGTCGCGCGCGCCTCCTCGGCGGCGCCGTCGCCGGCCTCGCCCTCGTCCTCGCCGCGCCGCTCGCGGCCTCCGCGCATGTGCACGTCTCGCCGACCGACGGCGCGGCGGGCACCACGACGCGCCTCGACTTCACGTTCAGTCACGGATGCGACGGCGCCCCCACGACCGCCGTCGTCCTCGACCTGCCCGAGGGCCTCGACGCCGTCACCCCGGTGCTCGACGGCGCGTGGACGATCACCCGCGACCTCGGCGCCGACGGCATCCCCACCACCGTCACCTATACGGCGGTCGCGCCCGTCGAAGACGGCGTCAGCGCGACCGTGTCGCTCGACGTCGTCTTCGCCTCGTCCGTCGCCGACACCGAGGTCGCCTTCCCCGTGCTGCAGGAGTGCGCCGAGGGTCAGAACGACTGGAGTGAGGTCGCCGAGGAGGGTCAGGACGCCCATGACCTCGAGGCGCCCGCGCCCGTCGTGACCGTCGGCGCCCCCGCCGAGACGGGCGACGAGCACGGCGGCGACCACGCCGACGCGTCGGCGCCCGGCGGGGTGTCCGAGGGCGCGGCCGACGGGGCCGACCCGGTCGCCCGCTGGCTCGGCGGAGGCGCCCTCGTCGCCGCCGTGGCCGCGCTCGTCGTCGTGCTGGTGCGCCGGCGCGCCTGACGCGACCCCGCGGCGGGGTGCGCGCACCCGCGCGCCCCGTCGCGATCGCATTCGCGCGGGCACGGGGGCGATCCGTGCGGGGGATGAGAGGATGGACGGGCCATGCCCAGTGACGCCGCGCCCTCCAATCTCCCGCCCGTGCTCCGCCCGGAGAACCCTCCGCAGCGGTCCCTCGCCGAACTCGCGGAGCGCTTCGGCCGCTCGCACAGCGGCGACCTCGGCGACACCCGCCTGACCGGCATCACGCTCGCCACCGCCGACCTCCGCGCCGGCGAGGCCTTCGTGGCGATCCAGGGCGCGAAGCGGCACGGGGCGGACTTCGCCCGGACCGCCGCGGAGAAGGGCGCCGCCGCGCTCATCACCGACGCCGCGGGCGCCGAGATCGCCCGCGACGCGGGGCTTCCGATCATCGTGGTCGACGACCCGCGGGCCCTACTGGGCGACCTCTCCGCATGGGTCTACGGCACCGGCCCGGACGACGACCTGCCGCTCCTTCTCGCCACGACCGGCACGAACGGCAAGACGAGCGTGTCACACCTCCTCGAAGGGATCCTCGGCCAGCTGGGCGTCGTGACGGGCCTGTCGTCCACAGCGGAGCGGCACATCGCCGGCGAGGTCATCGTGTCGCGCCTGACGACACCGGAGGCCTCCGAGTTCCACGCGCTGCTCGCGCTCATGCGCGAACGGGGCGTCGAGGCGGTGGCCGTCGAGGTCAGCGCCCAGGCCCTCTCCCGGCACCGCGTCGACGGCATCCTCTTCGACGTCGCAGGCTTCACCAACCTCACCCATGATCACCTCGACGACTACGCCGACATGCGGGAGTACTTCGAGGCCAAGCTGCCGCTCTTCACGCCCGAGCGGTCGCGCCGCGCCGTCGTGTGCCTCGACTCCGCCTACGGCGCGGAGGTCGCGCAGCGCAGCACCGTCCCGGCCGTGACGATCATCACTCCCGCGATCGCCGTCGACCCGTCCGCCGCGGCGGACTGGCGCGTCGAGATCGTCGAGGAGCGCCAGGACGGCACCGAGTTCACCCTGACGGGGCCGGAGGGCCGGTCCCTCACGACGACCGTCCCGGTCATCGGTCGCCACATGGCCGCCAACGCCGGCCTCGCGATCGTCATGCTCCTCGAGGGCGGCTACACCTGGGAGCGGCTCGTCGCCGTGCTCGACGGCGGCCGCATCGACGCACACCTCCCCGGTCGCACACAGCGGGTGTCCGGCGACCGCGGACCCGCCGTCTACATCGACTTCGGGCACTCCCCCGACGCGTTCGAGAAGACGCTCGCGGCCGTGCGGCGGGTGACGCCCGGCACCGTGCTCATGCTCTTCGGCGCCGACGGCGACCGCGACGCGACGAAACGGCACGACATGGGCCGGACGGCGGTGGAGGGCAGCGACATCCTCATCGTCACCGACCACCACCCGCGTTTCGAGGACCCCGACGCGATCCGTGCGACCCTCGTCGAGGGCGCCCGACGCGCGGCGCCGGATGCCGACATCCACGAGTACTCGCCGCCCGAGCGGGCGATCCGGGAGGCCGTCGCGCTCGTCGGCGACGGCGACGCCATCCTGTGGGCGGGGCCCGGCCACCAGGACTACCGCGACATCCGGGGCGTCCGCACACCGTACTCGGCGCGCGAGCTCGCGCGGCGCGCGCTGCGCGACGCGGGGTGGCCCGTCCCCGAGCCGTCCTGGCCCGTGCCGTACCCGGCCGACGAGACACCGCTCTCCGACCCCTCGCGCCCGCTGGCCTGACGCGCCCCCGGGGCCTGGCCCGTGCTGGGCCTGACGCGCGCCGTGCTCGCGCTTGGCGCGAATGGGGTCACTTCGCGCCGCCTCACAGCGCTCGAGGCGGCGCGAACCGCCCCCCATTCCCTGCGCCGCTCGGGAACCGACGGGATCGGGGTCGCCTCGTGCCGCTTCGGCCCGCTCGAGGCGGCGCGAACCGCCCCCATTCCCTGCGGCACGGACGAGCGAACGGGATCGGGGTCACCTCATGCCGCTTCGGCCCGCTCGAGGCGGCGCGAAGCGACCCGAACTCTGGCACATCCTCGCGCGGACCCCCCGCGAAACCGCCGGCGCGGAACCCGCGCGGCCTTTGTGGCCAGGCCACAGTCGCGACCGGCGGACCCGCGCTGGCGATTGTGGCATGCGTGCACGCCCTAGCCGTGGTCTGACCATAGCGCTATGCTGGTCCCAACCGGCACGCCGAGCGGAATACCGCCACCAGACGGGGAACCACCCGACGCGCTCGATCCCACGAGGACATGAGGAAGCGACATGACCACCGTCACCCCCGCCGCACAGGACGCCCAGCCCGCCGCCTGGACCGGATTCACCCCCGGGCCGTGGCAGGACGGCATCGACGTGCGCGACTTCATCCAGCGCAACTACACGCCGTACACCGGCGACGCGTCGTTCCTGCAGGGCGCCACCGCCCGCACGACCCGCATCTGGGACACGCTGAGCGCGATGTTCCCGGTCGAGCGGGAGAAGGGCATCTACGACGTCGACACCCACACGCCCGCGTCCATCACGGCGCACGCGCCCGGGTACATCGACCAGGCGGACGAGATCATCGTGGGCCTCCAGACGGATGCCCCCCTCAAGCGCGCCATCATGCCCAACGGCGGATGGCGGATGGTCGAGGGCGCACTGAACACCTACGGCTACGAGATCGACCCCACGCTGCGGACCGTCTTCACGACCTACCGCAAGACGCACAACGAGGGCGTCTTCGACGCGTACCCGCCGAACGTCCGCGCGGCGCGCAGCTCCCACATCATCACGGGCCTCCCCGACGCGTACGGCCGGGGCCGCATCATCGGCGACTACCGCCGCGTCGCCCTGTACGGCGTCGACGCGCTCATCACCTCCAAGAAGGTCGACAAGCTCGGCCTGGACACCACCCCGTTCACCGAGGAGATCGTGCGCCAGCGCGAGGAGCACGCCGAGCAGATCCGTGCGCTCGGCGAGCTGAAGCAGATGGCCGCGTCCTACGGCGTCGACATCTCCGGCCCCGCGACGACGGCCCGCGAGGCCGTGCAGTGGCTGTACTTCGCCTACCTCGGCGCCGTCAAGGAGCAGAACGGCGCGGCCATGTCCCTCGGCCGCACCTCGACGTTCCTCGACGTGTTCATCGAGCGCGACCTCGTCGCCGGCCGCATCACCGAGTCCGAGGCGCAGGAGATCATCGACGACTTCGTGATCAAGCTGCGCATCGTCCGGTTCCTCCGCACGCCCGAGTACGACGCGCTGTTCTCCGGCGACCCCACCTGGGTCACCGAGACCATCGGCGGCATGGGTGAGGACGGCCGTGCGCTCGTGACGAAGAACTCGTTCCGGTATCTGCAGACGCTCTACAACCTGGGCCCGGCCCCCGAGCCGAACATGACCGTGTTCTGGAGCCCCGAGCTGCCGCAGGGATTCAAGGACTTCTGCGCCCGCGTCTCGATCGACACGTCGGCCGTGCAGTACGAGTCCGACGAGATCATCCGCGCCGCATGGGGTGACGACGCCGCCATCGCGTGCTGCGTCTCGCCGATGCGCATCGGAAAGCAGATGCAGTTCTTCGGCGCCCGCGTGAACCTCGCCAAGACGCTCCTGTACGCCATCAACGGCGGACGCGACGAGGTCAGCGGCAAGCAGGTCTCACCCATCGCCGCACCCGTCGGCGACGGACCGCTCGAGTTCGACGACGTCATGGCCCGGTTCGACAAGACGATGGACTGGCTCGCCGAGACGTACGTGGAGGCGCTCAACTGCATCCACTGGTCGCACGACAAGTACGCGTACGAGCGGCTCGAGATGGCGCTGCACGATCGTGACGTCCTCCGCACCATGGCCTGCGGCATCGCCGGCCTGTCCGTCGCGGCCGACTCGCTGTCGGCGATCAAGTTCGCCACCGTCACCCCGGTGCGCGACGAGCGCGGCATCGTCGTCGACTACACGACCGAGGGAGAGTTCCCGACGTTCGGCAACGACGACGACCGGGTCGACGGCATCGCCGTGGACCTCGTCGAGCGCTTCATGACGAAGATCCGCCGCCACCCGATGTACCGGAACGCCATGCCCACGCAGTCGGTGCTGACGATCACCTCGAACGTCGTGTACGGGAAGGCGACCGGCAACACGCCCGACGGCCGCCGCGCGGGCGAGCCGTTCGCTCCGGGCGCCAACCCGATGAACGGACGCGACACCCACGGGATGCTGGCATCCGCGCTGTCGGTCGCGAAGCTGCCCTATGACCAGTCGCAGGACGGCATCTCGCTCACCAACACCGTCGTCCCCGCCGGCCTCGGCCGCACGAAGGACGAGCAGGTGCAGAACCTCGCCGGTCTCCTGGACGCCTACATCGGGTCCGAGGGCTACCACATGAACGTCAACGTGCTGAACCGCGAGACGCTCCTGGATGCCATGGAGAACCCCGAGGGCTACCCGCAGCTGACGATCCGCGTCTCCGGCTACGCCGTGAACTTCGTGCGACTGACCCGCGAGCAGCAGCTCGACGTGCTCTCCCGCACCTTCCACGGCTCGATGTGACCGTCATGTTCCCGCTGACCGCCCTCCCGCCCGAGGCGACGCGCCTGGAGGCTCCCTCCGGCCCCTCCGCCTCGGCGGCGGGGCCGCGCGCCGGCCACGGCCTGGACGGCCTGCGCGTCGCGCAGGTCGACCGGGGCGAACGCCTCACCGCGATGCGGGAGGGGCGCCTCGGCTCCGTGCATTCCTGGGAGCTCGTGACGGCGGTGGACGGCCCGGGAACCCGGCTCACGGTGTTCCTGAACGGCTGCCCGCTGCGCTGCCTGTACTGCCACAACCCCGACACCCTCGCGATGAAGGACGGCAAGCCGGTCACCGCCGACGAGGTCATCACCCGCATCCGCCGCTACGCCGGCGTCTTCCGGGCCACCGGCGGCGGGCTCACCCTGTCCGGCGGCGAGGTGCTGATGCAGCCGCAGTTCGCGGCCCGCATCCTGCACGGCGCGAAGGCGCTCGGTGTGCACACCGCCCTCGACACGAGCGGCTACCTCGGCACGAACGCGACCGACGAGATGCTCGCCGACACCGACCTGGTGCTGCTGGACGTGAAGTCCGGCGACCCGGAGACGTACCGCAAGGTGACCGGGCGCGACCTCGAGCCGACACTCGCGTTCGGCTGGCGCCTCGCGGAGCTCACCGATGGGCCGGAGATCTGGATCCGCTTCGTGCTGGTGCCGGGCCTCACCGACGACGAGGCGAACGTGGAGGCCGTCGCCCAGTACGCGGCGTCGCTCAACGAGATCCGGCCGGGCGCGCTGACCCGCGTCGAGGTGCTGCCCTTCCACCAGATGGGTCGTGACAAGTGGAAGGCGGTCGGCCGGGAGTACGAGCTGGCCGACACCGAGCCGCCGACCCCCGAGCTGGTGGAGCGCGTCCGCGAGCAGTTCCGCGCGCACGGCCTCACGGTGCACTGACCGTTCCCCCGACGGTCAGATCGAGCCCAACGGCGGGCTTGTCGATCGGTCCGCCCCACCGCTTCCGGGGCGGGCCGATCGTTGCCGTGCGCGCGAAACGCAGGAGCGGACGTGACGGGTGTGGTGGGTGTGGCTCAGAGGCCCCGGGCGTCACACCATCTCCTGCAGATCGACCCGTGCAGCGGCTCGCGCGCCGGTGACGGCGGACCGGGATGCCGCGGCGCCGATCGGGAGGCGGCGCCGCGCCGGAGGCGTCAGCGCGCCGCGATGACGCGGTCGGCGGCGGCGCGGGCCCACCGCTCCGCCTCGGCGAGCGATTCGCGGGTCAGTTCCCCGGGAGCCTCGTGCTCGTCGACGACGCGCGCGACCGTGTCGAGGATGCCGGTGAAGCCCAGCTTCCGCTCGTGGAACGCGTCGACGGCCTGCTCGTTGGCGGCGTTGAACACCGCGGGGTAGGTTCCTCCGGCGCGCCCGACGCGCTTGGCGAGCTCGACGGCGGGGAACGCCTCGGCGTCGAGCGGCTCGAACGTCCATGCGGTCGCGGTGGTCCAATCCAGCGGCACGCCGACGCCGGCCACGCGATGCGGCCAGTCCAGTCCCAGCGAGATCGGCAGGCGCATGTCGGGCGGCGAGGCCTGCGCGATCGTGGAGCCGTCGGTGAACTCGACCATCGAGTGCACGATCGACTGCGGGTGCACGACAACGTCGATCTCGTCGTAGTCCACGCCGAACAGCAGATGCGCCTCGATGACCTCGAGTCCCTTGTTCACGAGGGTCGCGGAGTTCGTCGTGACGACACGCCCCATGTCCCACGTCGGGTGGGCGAGCGCCTGCTCCGGGGTGACATCGGCGAGGGCCGCCCGGTCGCGGCCACGAAAGGGCCCGCCGGATGCCGTGAGGACGAGGCGGCGCACCTCGGTGCGCTCCCCCGCGCGCAGAGCCTGCGCGATGGCGGAGTGCTCGGAGTCCACGGGGACGATCTGGCCGGGGGCGGCCAGCCGCGTCACAAGGTCGCCGCCCACGATCAGCGACTCCTTGTTGGCGAGGGCGAGGACCCGTCCGCTCTCCAGGGCCGCGAGCGTCGGGCCGAGGCCGACCGAGCCGGTGATGCCGTTGAGGACGACGTCCGCGTCGACGTCGCGGACGAGCTGCTCGGCCTCGATCGCGCCGAACGCCGTGTGCTCGACCCCGAACTCCGCCGCCTGCGCGGCGACGCCGGCGCGATCCGATCCCGCCGCGAGACCCACCACCTCGAACCGGTCGCGCCGGTCGCGGATGACATCCAGCGCCTGCGTCCCGATCGATCCCGTGGAGCCGAGGATCAGGACGCGCCGCACGGGTTCAGCCTCCCGGGTCACTGGGCCGGGATGTGCTGCGCGCCGAGGATGTCGACGACGAAAATCAGGGTCTCGCCCACCAGATCGGTCGTGTTGATCTCACCCTCGCCGTAGCCGTCCACAGGCGGGATCACGACGAGCACCTGCGAGCCGACGGGGTACCCCTCGAGCGCCTTCTGGAAGCCGGGGACGAACGACGTGGTGCGCTGCGCGTACGGGACGCCGCCCTTGGCCCACGTCGAGTCGAACGATTCGCCGTTGGACCAGCGGACGCCCCAGTACTGGATGAGGACCGCGTCGCCGGACTGCACCTCGTAGCCGTCGCCCTTCTTGAGGGTCGCGAGCGTCGTCTCGGTGGGGAGGTCGCCCTCCGGCACGGTGACGGTGGGCGCGCCGTCGTCGGCGAGGGTCACCTTCGGCATCCCGGCGACCGGCTCCTGCGGCTCGCCCCACGCGGCCGTCGGGACGACGGAGAGCAGGTCGAGCACGTAGATCTCGGCGGCCGTGTCGTCGGTCTTCGGGAACGCGGCGACCACGCGGGTGCCGACCGGGCTGCAGCCGAACGTCTCGCCGAGCGGGCTGTCTGCGGAGATCTGCGCCGGAAGCATCTCGCCGGGTTCGTAGCCCGCCGTCGCGATCTCCTCGCCGGTCTCGGGGTTGAAGGCTGTCAGCGCGTACGAGACGAAGTCCCCCGCCTCGACCTTGTCGCCGTCACCCTCCTCCACGACGGTGACCTGGCGGTCGGCCACCTCCAGCGGTGCATCGAACACGAGCGTCGACGGTTCGCCGACCTCGCCGGTGACGGTTGCCGCCTCGGACGCCGCACCGGAATCCGCGACCGCCGCGCACAGGTCGGCGGCGCCGCTGGCATCGGGGGACGGCGCGTCGCTTCCCGCGCCGGCACAGCCGGAGAGCAGCAGCGCCGAGACGGCGACGACGGACAGGGCGAAGGGGCGCAGGCGCACGGAAGACCTCACAGTGGGAGACGGGACACGCCCATCCTCGCGCATTTTCTTCTGCCTCGGCTGAGAAGGCGCCATGCCCGAGGCGGAATGGAAACGGGAGTAACCTCGTCGAGTGACCGCAGAGGAAGAGCCCGTACCCGACGTGGCATCCGCGGACGAGAACGAGGTCGCCGGCGTCGGCCTGACCTATTACGTCATTCGCTGGCTGATCGCGCCGCTGGCGCGACTGATCTACCGTCCCCGCATCGAGGGTCGGAAGAACATGCCGCGCAAGGGCCCCGTCATCCTGGCGAGCAACCATCTGTCGTTCATCGACTCGTTCGTCATCCCCATGTTCGCGCCGCGCCCGGTGTACTTCCTCGCGAAATCGTCGTACTTCGAGGGGAAGGGGGTCGCCGGCTGGTTCAGCCGGCAGTTCTTCACCGCGATCGGCGCGACGCCGGTGACGCGCGGCGCCGGCCAGGCGGCACTGGACGCCCTCGACCAGCAGCGCCGGATCCTCGAGTCCGGCCGCGCGATCGCGCTGTACCCGGAGGGCACGCGGTCGCTGGACGGCCGGCTCTACAAGGGCCGCACGGGCGTCGCGTTCCTCGCCCTGCAGACCGGTGCGCAGGTCGTCCCGGTCGGTCTCGTCGGCACGAGCGACGCCATGCCGGTCGGCGCGAAATGGCCGAAGATGCGGCCGCAGGTGATCATCCGCTACGGCGAGCCGCTCGACCTGGCGCACCACGGCCCCGCCTCATCCGGCCGTGCCCGCCGTCTCGCGACCGACGAGATCATGGCCGCGATCCACGCCCTCTCCGGCCAGGAGCTCGCGCACGCCTACAACGAGGCACCCGCGCAGACCCCCGTCGAGCGTCTCAGGCAGGTCCTGCCGCACGAGCGTCGTTAACCTCCGCGACGACCACCGTCGGCTCGTGCCGCACGGGGAAGTTCACCGAATTCGCGATGAAGCACCACTCGCGTGCCTGCGCGTGCGCCGCGGTCGCCGCGGGGATCATCGCCGGGTCGCTGACCGTCACCCGCGGCCGCAGCACGACCTCGGTGAACGCTCCCCCGCCGCGCCCGTCCTCCACCATGCGTCCCGTCGCGTCATCCGCGTAGGAGACCACGACGACGCCCGCCTGCACGCACGCGTGCAGGTACGACAGCAGATGGCACTCCGACAGGGCGGCCAGCAGGAGATCCTCCGGGTTCCACTTGGCCGGGTCTCCGCGGAACGGCTTGTCGCTGGATGCCGTCAGCTCCGGCTTCCCGTCGATCGAGATCGTCACCGCCCGGTCGTAGTCGCGGTACCCGCTCGTCCCCGTGCCGCGGTTCCCGGTCCAGACGCTCCGCAGCGCATAGTCATGCTCGCCGATCATCCGGCCAGTCTGCCATCGCGGGTCGCGGCGGAGGCGACGATAGGCTGACGGGGTGGCGCAGACCTTCACCGTCCCGGATGCAGTCGAACTGGCCGTCGTGGAACGGAGCGGCTTCGTCGAGTCCCGCCACGCGGGATCGGCGATCGTGCTCGACCCCGACGGGGTCGCCGTCCGCACACTCGGCGACGTCGACACGCCGATCCTCCCCCGCTCCAGCCTGAAGCCGCTGCAGGCGCTCGCGTGCCTCACGGCCGGCGCTGCCCTCGACGGCGAGCGCCTCGCGCTGGCGACCGCGAGCCACGCCGGCACCGACCGACACGTCGCCGTCGTCCGATCGATCCTGGCGGCCGCCGGGCGCGGCGAGGACGACCTGCAGTGCCCGCCGGCGTGGCCCGGCGACGCGGCCACGCGGGACGAACTCGTGCGCGAGCTCGGTCAACCGCAGCGAGTCCGGATGAACTGCTCCGGAAAGCACGCCGCCATGCTGCTCGCCTGTTCTGCCAACGGGTGGGACCACACCACCTACCTCGACCCCGCGCATCCGCTGCAGCTGCACATCCGCGAGGTGATCGAGCGGCTGACCGGAGCGAAGCCCGCCGCGACCGCCGTCGACGGGTGCGGCGCACCGGTCTTCGCGATGAGCCTCGCCGCCCTGGCACGGGCGATCCACCGCATCGGATCGTCGTCGGAGCGGTCGCCGTTCGCGCTGCACCGCAGCGCCGGGCAGCTCGTGCGCGCCGTGCGGGAGAACCCGTGGACGATCGACGGCCCCGGCCGGCCGGACACGATCGCGATCGAGCGCCTCGGCGTCTTCGCGAAAGGCGGCGCCGAAGGCGTCATGGTGATGGTGGCCCCGAACGGCGCCACGGTGGCCGTGAAGATCCTCGACGGCAACGGGCGCGCGACCACCGCCATCGCCCTGGCGCTGCTCGAGCGGGTCGGCGCGCTGCCTGCGGGCGACGTCGCGCAGACCCTGTCGCTACTTCCGCTGTCGGTCACCGGCGGCGGGCAGGACGTCGGGTCCATCCGGCCGACGGTGTAGTCGTCCCCACAAGGGACGCAGAAAGGACGAGCATGCGGATCTGTGTTCCCACCGAGATCAAGAACAACGAGTATCGGGTCGCCCTCACGCCCGCCGGCGTGCACGACCTGTCCGCCGCGGGACACGAGGTCTTCGTGCAGCGCGGCGCGGGCCTGGGCTCGTCCATGACCGACGCGGAGTACGAGGACGCCGGCGCCACGCTTCTCGACGACGCGGCCGAGGTGTGGGCGCGGGCGGAGCTCCTGCTGAAGGTGAAGGAGCCGATCGCGTCGGAGTACGGGTACTTCCGCGACGACCTGGTCCTCTTCACCTACCTGCACCTCGCCGCCGACCGCCCGCTCACCGACCGGCTCGCGGCGGACCGCGTGACCGCGATCGCGTATGAGACGGTCCAGTCCCCCGGCGGCGGGCTGCCGCTCCTCGCGCCGATGAGCGAGGTCGCGGGGCGGCTCGCGCCGACCGTCGGTGCGGCGACGCTGCTGCGCTCCGCGGGCGGACTCGGGTTGCTCATGTCGGGCGTCCCGGGGACGCGCCCCGCGACCGTCACCGTCATCGGCGGCGGGGTCGCCGGCGCGAATGCGGCCGTCATCGCCGTCGGCATGGGCGCCGACGTCACGGTGTTCGACACGAACATCCAGCGCCTGCGCTACCTCGACGACCACTTCCAGGGACGCATCAAGACGGCCGCGTCGAACCCCCTCGACCTCGACCGCGCCGTCGTCGCCAGCGACCTCGTGATCGGCTCGGTCCTCATCCCGGGGGCGAAGGCGCCCAAACTCGTCACGAACGACATGGTGGCGCGGATGCGGCCCGGTTCGGTGCTCGTCGACATCGCCGTCGACCAGGGCGGCTGCTTCGAGGACACGCGTCCCACGACCCACGCCGACCCGACGTTCACGGTGCACGGCAGCGTCTTCTACTGTGTCGCCAACATGCCCGGCGCCGTGCCGAACACGTCGACGTCGGCGCTGACCAACGCGACGCTGCCCTACATCCGCCGGATCGCGGCGCAGGGCTGGCGCGACGCGCTGCGCGCCGACGCGTCGCTGGCCGCCGGGCTCAACACCGTCGGCGGGGAGGTCGTGAACGCCGGCGTCGCGACGGCGCACGGCCTCCCGCCGCGCTCACTCGAAGACGCCCTCGCGTGAGGAGGCCCCGCCTGATGCGTCAGGCGGGGGTCTTCTCCTGGATCCCCCACGGCGACCCGTAGGCACCGCCGAGGAGGTCGAGGAACGGTCGCGCGTCGAACGCCTCCGGTCCGAGCACGCCCACGCCCGACCACACTCCCGTGGCGAGCAGCTCGAGCGCGATCACGGGGTTGATGGCGGTCTGCCACACGACGGCCTGCGAGTTGTACTCGCGCATCGTGTCCTCGTTGTCGACGACGTGGTAGAGGTAGGTCGACCGGGGCTGCCCGTCCTTGCCCTTGCCCGTGACCCAGACGCCCGCGCAGGTCTTCCCAGTCATCTTGTCGCCGATGGTCGCCGGGTCGGGCAGGCAGGCGGCGACCACGTCGCGCGGCGACACCTCGACACCCTTCACGTTCACCTTCTCGGTCCGGTCCAGGCCCACCTTGTTCAGCACCTTCAGCACCTCGATGAACTCGTCGCCGAGACCGTACTTGAAGGTGACGCGGCGCGCGTTCGTCCACCGGGGCATGAGAAGCACCTCCTCGTGCTCGACGTTGACGCACTCCACCGGCCCGATGCCCTCCGGGAAATCGAACACCTCCGGCTCGCTGAAGGGCGCCGTCGTGTACCAGCCGCGATCCCTTTCGTAGACGACCGGCGGGTTCAGGCACTCCTCGATGGTCGTCCAGATGGAGAAGGAGGGCGCGAAGTCGTACCCGGCGACGACGAGGTTCGCGCCGTCGCGCACGCCGAGTTCGTCGATCTCGCTGAACAGCTCGTCCTCCGCGTAGCGGGCGAACACGTCGGACAGGCCCGGCTCGACGCCGATGCCGACGAGCGCGAGCCGGCCGGCATCCTTCCACTCCTGCTCCTTCGCGAACTGCTCGTCGCCGAGCTTCACGCCGGGCAGCTCGTACGGGCGGTCCGGATGCCGGCGGGAGAGGCTCATCGCCATGTCGAGGTAGACGGCCCCGGCGGCGAAGCAGCCGTCGAAGATCGGCATGACGAAACGCGGGTCGACGGCGTTCAGGACATGCGTGGCCCCGTGCTCGGCGATGAGCGCGGCGACCGAGTCCGCACTCGACGCGTCGACCTGCGCCGCGACGAGCCGCGCATCGCCGAGTTCGTCGACGAGGGCCTGCGGCCGGGCGGGGTCGTAGTCGGCGATGATCAGGCGGTCGAAGAACTCGCGGCGGACGGCGATGCGGGCGGCGGCGGACCCGACGCCGCCGGCGCCGACGATGAGGATGCGCATGGGGATTCCCTTCGGCGATCGGGGTGGCAGGGCGCGGACGGCGGTCAGGCGCGGCCGCCGTCGACGGAGCGGACGAACTCGCCCGGCTCCTCCGGCACGAGCACGGGCGTCTCGCGGTTCAGGCTCTCACCGCGGAAGAACCGCTTCGAGCGCGGGAAGAAGTACCACGCGACCATGAGGACGACGCCCACCAGCAGCGCGCCGATCCCGACGACGAACGTGCTGCCCACGCCGAGGAGGGTGCCGGAGTACCCGTAATCGGGGTCGAGCATGTCGACGGCGGACTGGACGAACGCGTACGTCAGCATGAGGGCGCCGAGCAGCGGCAGGATCCCGCGGTAGAGGAGGTTTCGGCCGGACGTGAACAGGTCGCGCCGGAAGTACCAGACGCAGGCGTAGCCCGTGATGGCGTAGTAGAACGCGATCGCGAGCCCCAGCGACAGGATGGTGTCCTGCAGGATGCTGTCGCTGATCGTCGTCATCACGACGTAGTAGACGCTCGCGACGATGCCCATGATGAGCGTGGAGAAGGACGGCGTCGCGTACCGCGGGTGAACGTCCTTGAACCGCGCCGGCAGCGCCCGGTACACGCCCATCGCGAGGGTGCCGCGCGCGGTCGGGAGAATCGTCGTCTGGGTCGAGGAGACGGCGGAGATGAGCACCGCCACGACGAGAACCCAGCCCCACGGGCCGAGCAGCCCGTCCTTGATGGCGAGGAAGAAGTCGTCGGCGTTCGCCTCGTTGCCGAGTCCCGTCCCGTCCTCCCCCACGCCCGCGTACATCATCGCGGCGATCGTCACCGAGACGTAGGTGACGAGCAGCAGGAGGCAGGTGAGGACGGCGGCGAGGCCGGGGATGCGCTTGGGGTCCTTCGTCTCCTCGTTCAGCGCCAGGCAGGTGTCCCAGCCCCAGTAGATGAACAGGGCGAGCAGCACCGCTTCGACGAAGCCGCTCCACTCGCCGAAGGCGAACGGGTTCAGCCACTCCCAGTCGAACGGGGTCGGATTCGGCGCGGTCCCGGCGAAGAACTGGGTCAGCGCCGCGATCACGAAGACGATGAGCGCCAGGTACTGGATGGCGAGCAGCACGTTCTGGATGCGCTCGCCGATCTCGACACCCCGCCAGGACACCCACGTCATGGCGGCGATGAAGGCCACCCCGACCAGGACGATGCGCCAGTCGTTGGGGGCGTCGAACTCCTGCCCGAGGAGCGCCCAGAAGTAGATCGAGGCGATCTGGGCGAGGTTCGCGAGGACGATCATGCCGGCCACCGCGACACCCCACCCGCCCATCCAGCCCACCCACGGCCCGAACGCCTTCGTGCCCCAGGTGAACGTCGTGCCGCAGTCCGGCACGTCGTTGTTGAGCTCCCGGTATGCGAACGCGATGAAGAGCATCGGGATGAAGGCGACGATGAAGGCGATGGGTGCTTGCGCGCCGACGGCGAGCACCACCCAGCCGAGGGTCGCGACGAGGGAGTACACGGGTGCGGTGGAGGCCAGGCCGATGACGGTCGAGCCCCAGAGGCCGAGCGTTCCTGCGGCGAGCCCCTTGCCATCACCCCGGGTCAGGTGAACAGGCGTGGTAGTCACAGTCGTGACGCTAGGCCCGGGCGGCCGGGCAGGTCAAGGGACGCGCCGCGGGTCGGGGAGCACGACGCGGCGAGGCGGGGCGTCCGGGTCTCCGCGCACGAGCCACGCCCGCCGCCCGCCGGCGAGCGCGTACGGCGGCAGGTCGCGGCGGCCCGTGACCACCCGGTACTCCGCCGCACATGCGGCGTCCACGACGAGGTCGGCCTCGGCGCGCGCACGGGCGAGGAGCTGCCATCGTGCGAGCCATTCCTCGGGCGTGCCCCACACGACGGCGCCGGGGCGGAGCTCGGCGTCGTCCGCCGCGACGTGGGCGATCCGCAGACCGCCGTCGCGCCACAGGGCGAGGGTCGCCCGGGCGCCGGGACCGGTCGGCGCGACGAACGCCGCGGCACGGCGCCCGGGATGGAGGACCCGCGGGGTGGGGTGCCCGTCGGGCGCGGGCGGATCGGCGGCGAACGCGAACTGCACGAGCTCCCCGCCCAGCCGGCCTCGTCCCGGTGGCGGATCGGCCAGGAAGCCGGCGGAGTCACCTCCGGCGGCGACGTGGTCGGCGCGGGAGGCCACGGCGAGGAGCGCCCGGCGCGGGATCAGCTCGGCGAGCCGGGCGAGCCCGCCGCTCAGCCGCTGCGCCGTCACGACGAGGATCACGCCGCGCGCGCGGCTCGTTCTCGCCAGCGCCTCCAGCCGCTCCAGGACGACCGCAGCGTAGTCGGCCGGAAGCCGGGCGAGGAGGGCGTCGGCGTCGTCGACCAGGACGGCGGTGCCGGGTCGGAGGCCCTCGAGAGCCTCGCTCGCATCCCAGGCCGCCTCGGGGTGGGCCGGGAGCGCGTGCACCTCGGCGACCTGCGCCGCGATGGCCCGCACGATCGCGGTGCGGCCGGAGCCCGTCCGCCCGATGACGACGAGTCCGGGCTCCCCCGGCGCGAGGCGGACGACCGGCTGCCGCTGCCGTTCCGGCTGATCGGCGACCCCGAGCACGATGCGCCCGGGCTCCCGCACGGCCTGGAGGTCGAGCATCTCCGGCAGCGCCGGCAGCCACGGACGTCGCGCGCGGGGGCCCGGCGTCCGGGCGACGATGCGCGCGACCGTCGCATCGTCGCAGAGCGCGATCCGGAGAGTGCGCGGCAGAGCGTCGCCGGCGGCCCGGACCAGCGCGATGCCCCGCGCGTCGGGGCTGCCGCTCAGCAGCACGGCCTCGTCCGTCCCGAGCACGGCGCGGGAGTCGCCGGCGTCGGTCACCCGCAGGCTGATCCGCAGCGGGGCGTTGGCCAGCACCGCGTCGCGGAACACTCCCGCAGCCCGTTGGGAGGCGATGATGAGGTGGATGCCGAGCGCGCGCCCGCGCGCGGCGATGTCGCCGAAGAGGTCGTGCAGGGCCGGATGGGCGGCCACGAGCGCCGCGTACTCGTCGACCACGACGACGAGCCGCGCGAGATCGACCTGCGCGATCTCGCGCGCCCCGGCCTCCGCGAGCACCCGCTCCCGGTGCCGGATCTCGGCGCGCAGGCTCTCGACGGCGCGCACGGCGGCCGTCTCGTCGAGATCCGTGAGCACACCGGTGACCTGCGGCAGCGGCAGCAGCGCGTCGAACGTGCGGCCGCCCTTGAAGTCGACGAGGAGGAACGACACCTGTGCGGGGCCGTGGGCGGCGCACAGGGCGACGATCCAGGAGGTGAGCAGCTCGCTCTTGCCCGACCCCGTCACGCCGATGACGACCGCGTGGGGTCCGTCCCGCACGAGATCGAGCACGAGAGGTCGCCCCGCGATCGTGCCGATCGGCGCGGGAAGGCGCGTACGGTCGGCCGGCGGGAGCTCCTCGATGAGCTCCGCGAGCCCGACGCCGGACTCGACCGGCGGCGCGCCGGCATCCGCCCGCGCCGCCAGCAGCAGCGCGAGCCCGCGCGCCTGCGCTGCGGACAGCGACTCGATCCGCACGTCGCGGCTCACCCCGTCATGGTCGAGCACGGCCCGATCGATCCCGGTGAGGGTGAGCACCGCGGCGCACCGCGGCGGTGTCGGACTGCCGGGGTCGACCCGGACGATCGGGATGTCCGCGGCGGGAGGCAGGGCGCCGGCGTCGGCGGGCACGCACAGGAGCCGCCCCGCGACGGCGGCGGCGTGCGGCAGGCTCTGCAGCTCCGGTGCACCCTCGCTCTGGAGGCGGACCGCCCCGGGCGGCGCACCGAGGCACGCCTGCAGCGTCAGCGCCCGCACGACGCCGTCCGCGAGAAGCGGCGGACCCACGACGGCGACGCCCGCGTCCATGGGCACGGTGATCGGGGCATCGTCCAGCCGGCGAGCGGCCCGCTCCAGCTGACGGGCCGCCGCCCCGCCGTCGCCGCCGGTCACGCGCAGCCGGCTGCTCGTCTCGCCGCGGCCGACGACGAGGACGTCGCTGCGGCCGGCGACCGGACGCCAGATGTCCGCCGGCGCGACGGCGAATGTCGCGACATCCGGATGCCGGGCCCACAGCGCCGCCCGTTCGGCGTCGTGGCGCTCCGCCAGAGTCGTCCGCAGCCGTGCGAGCGCCTCCGCGGATTCCCGGGCGGCCCCTCGCCGCTGCCGCCGGGCGCCGCGGCGCGCGTCGAGCGCCGATGCGCCGGCCAGGACCGGACCGAGCGCCGCGAACCAGAGCGCGAAGGGCGACCCCGTGATGGCCCACAGCAGGACGGCGCCGGCGACCGAGGCGAGCGCGGACAGCACCGGGAGCGGGGTCCGTGGCGGCGGGGGTGGTGCGGGCGGCAGCGCGAGCGGCCCGTCGAAATCGTCGGGATGCACGAGGCCCATCGAATCGCGCCGCGGACCCGCGCGGCGGACCGGACCCGGTTCGGGGGTGGAGGCGGTGTCAGTCGGCGACTGGGGAGGAGCCGGTGCGGGCGACGTTCAGCACGATGATCGTGATGTTGTCGCGGCCGCCGTTCTCCAGCGCCGCCTCGAGCATGGCATCGACGGCGTCGCCGGGATCGGCGTGCTGCAGCAGGAAGTGCAGGATGCCGTAGTCGGTGAGCTCCTTCGTCAGCCCGTCGCTGCAGATGACGAAGCGGTCGCCGTCGACGACCTCGAGCCGGACGTAGTCCGGTACGACGCCGTCGCTCGGACCCACGGCGCGCGTGATGACGTTGCCGTAGGGGTGGTTCTCCGCCTCCTCGGGGCTCAGCCGGCCCGAGGCGATGAGCTCCTGGACGACGGAATGGTCGGTCGTGACCTGCGCGAGGCTGTCGTCCCGGAAGAGGTAGACGCGCGAGTCGCCGATGTTGAAGGTGACCCAGGTCGGCTCGGCGTCGGTGGCGTCGAGATAGACCCCGGTGACCGTCGTGCCGGTGCCGTCGTCGGTCGCCTCAGGGTGCGACGAGATGTCGGCGACGGCGCGGGAGAGCGCCTTCTCGATCGTCTTCGGGGTGACGGGTCCCTTGGCGACGACGCCGGCGAGCCGTTCGACGGTGCTCGAGCTGGCGATCTCGCCGCCGATGTGCCCGCCCATGCCGTCCGCGACGGCGAAGAGCGGGTAGCGGGCCAGCACGGCGTCCTGATTGCCGTCACGCCGGCGGCCCTTGTGGGTCACGTCGGCCCACGTGAGCTCGAGCGAACCGTCCGGAAGGGGGACGGTGTGCGACTCGGTCGCAGGTTCGGGCACGCTGACACCCTTTTCTTGGTCGACGGATCGCGTCCTCACACTCTAGTGGACGCCGCGCATGGCGGCCCGCCGCCGCTCGACGGCATCCGGGGATCGCCGTGGTGTCCGCGGGAGCCGCACGCGACGGAACCCCCGACCACGCGGACCGGGGGTTCCGTGACCAGGGCGATCAGACCCGCGGCGGTGCCGGCGGCTCGGCGGCCGGCGGCTCGGCTGCCGGGGGCTCGGCTGCCGGCGGCTGCGCCGCGGGAGGCGGCGTCACGTCGGCGGCGGGCGGCGGCGGCTGATATCCCGCGGGCGGGGCCGGAGGCGGCTGATACCCGGCCGGCGGTGCCGGCGGCGCCTGGTACCCCGCGGGCGGCGGCGGCGGGGTGTAGCCGGCCGGCGGAGCGGGCGGCGTGTACCCGGCCGGCGGAGCGGACGGGTAGCCTCCGGGACCGCCCGGTGCCGCGTAGCCACCGGCCGGCACCTGGGCGGGAACGCCCGGCCACACCGTCTGGTCGCTGAGGAACGCGTTCGACACCCACGGCGCCGGCGCGATCGCGGTGTTCCACCGCGACTTGTCGAAGGCCAGAATGCCGAGCCACACGGGGGCGAGGAGGATGTACAGGACGACCCAGACGGACTCCTTCTGCAGCTTCAGCCCGACCCGCCACGCCGCGAGGGCGAGGACGAGGTAGCTCGCGATGGAGATCAGCTGCCCGACGACCGGCAGCCAGCTGAGGAAGATCGACGCGCCGATGGCGATGAGGATCAGCCACGGGCTCAGGTCGCCCAGCTTCGAGAACACCATGTAGTTGTAGATGGGCACCCATGCGCGCCACTTCCCCTGCACGCCCGCCTTGTCGAAGATCCTCATGAGGAAGAAGGACGTGACGACCCACAGCGCCACGGCGAGGACGAAGAAGAGGAAGCCGAGCGCGAGTACGGCTGCGATACCCGGACCGTCGTTGTAGTCCATATCGTCCCTTTCAGAACGTGCGGCATCGCCGCCCGAGGAATCCGGGCGATCGCCCGGTTGGCTCACATCGTAGCGATGCGCGTGGCCGCGAGGGGGAAACTGCGCCACACCTCGCCCCGGCGCGCCGCGGTCGATAGCCTGGCCAGAGCACAGCCGAAGGGACGCCATGACCGACATCAACGATCCGACCCCTCCCCCGCCGCCGAGCGTTCCCGCCGCGGAGGCGGCACGCGCGGCCGCGCGGGACGATGCGACCGGGACGGCGCAACCGGCCTACGACCCGGCCATCGACCCGGACGACACGGGCGTTCCCCAGGCGGCGCCGGGCGCCGACCTCGCTGCGACGGGGCGCGGGTTCCTGAGGTCGCTGTTCGATGTGTCGTTCTCCACGTTCATCACGCGCCGCCTCGCGAGCGCCTTCTATGTCGTGGGGCTCGTCGCCATCGGCATCGCGTTCATCGTGTACTTCGTCGGCGGCCTGGTCTCCGGCATCGGCGCGCTGTGGTGGAACCCGGGCGCGGGCATCTCGCTCATCGTCGCGACGCTCATCGTCGTGCCGATCGCGGCGTTCCTCGCCGTCGTCGTGCTGCGTTTCATCATCGAGGCGGTCGTGGCGCTCATCGCCATCGCGGAGAACACGCAGCAGACCGCGGAGAACACCGAGCGCGGCTGACCGCCCTCAGACCACGAGCTCCAGTTCGCCCGGGGCCCCGGGCTGCAGCGTCCACCCGGCATCTCCCGCCCAGCGCAGCAGGGCGTCGCGCGTGGACACCCGCGGACGGGCGAGGGCGAGCGCGCGGGTGAACGCGCCTTTGGCGTGCTTGTTGAAGTGGTTGAGCGCCCGGACGGCCCCGTCCGGCCCGGCGGTGACGACGCGGACGTAGGCGGAAGGAACCCCCGGCGGGACGGGGCCCAGGGCGGCGTAGGCCTCGGAGCGCATGTCGAGGACGAAGCGCGGGCCGGCCTCCGCGAGGGCGGCCGAGACGGGTTCGGCCCACACCCGGCGCAGCGGCTCGACGCCGGGAAGAGCCGACCCCGCGGCGAGCCGGTACGCGGGGATGGGGTCGAGCGCCGCGACGGGACCGAACGGCGCGGAGTGGATCAGCACATGGGCGCCCAGCCACCGCCGCGCGACGGCCGGCAGCGACGCGGCATCCAGCGCGTCGAAGAGCACGCCGGTGTACCGGTCGACCGCGGGCATCGTCGCAGCGGTCCGCAGCTCCGCGTTGACGCCGATCTCGCCGCGCTGGCGGTCGGACAGCTTGAGGATCCGCGCGGCGGCCTCGGGATCGGCGCTCAGCGCCACGAGGGCATCGACGACCCGTCGGCGCGGGCCGGTCAGCGCGGGCAGGGCGAGGGACGCGGGATCGAAGGATGCGCCGGCACCACCGGGGCGCTTGGTCTCGGACGGGGGAAGGAGGATCAACATGGGCGGGAACGACGACGCCGCCCGGCGGACCGGGCGGCGTCGTTCGTGCGTGTCAGGCCTGCAGGGCCGCGTGACCGGCGACGATCGTGAGGACGTCGCCTTCCATCGAGAGGAAGCCGTCGTGCGCCGTCGCGACCACCTTGGCACCGTCGGTCTGCGTGATGCGGACCTGGCCTTCGGCGAGGATCGCGAGCACCGGCTCGTGACCGGTCATGAAACCGATCTCGCCCTCGACGGTCTTGGCGACGACGAGGCTCGCCTCGCCGTGCCAGACCTCCTCCTCCGCGGAGACGAGGGTGACGGTCAGCGCCATGTCAGTTGTTCTCCTTCTGGATCTGCGCCCACTTCTCTTCGACGTCGGAGATGCCGCCGACGTTGAAGAACGCCTGCTCGGCGACGTGGTCGAAGTCACCCTTGACGATGGCGTCGAACGACTCGATGGTCTCCTTGATCGGGACCGTGGAGCCCTCGACACCGGTGAACTTCTTCGCCATGTAGGTGTTCTGGGAGAGGAACTGCTGGATGCGGCGGGCGCGCGAGACGACGACCTTGTCCTCCTCGGACAGCTCGTCGACACCGAGGATCGCGATGATCTCCTGCAGCTCCTTGTTCTTCTGCAGGATCTGCTTCACGGCGGTGGCGACGCGGTAGTGGTCGGCACCGATGTAGCGCGGGTCCAGGATGCGGCTCGTCGAGGTCAGCGGGTCGACGGCCGGGTAGAGGCCCTTCGACGCGATCTCACGGGAGAGCTCGGTGGTGGCATCCAGGTGCGCGAACGTCGTCGCGGGGGCCGGGTCGGTGTAGTCGTCGGCGGGGACGTAGATCGCCTGCAGCGAGGTGATCGAGTGTCCGCGCGTGGAGGTGATGCGCTCCTGGAGCACACCCATCTCGTCGGCCAGGTTCGGCTGGTATCCCACGGCGGAGGGCATGCGGCCCAGCAGCGTGGAGACCTCGGAGCCGGCCTGCGTGAAGCGGAAGATGTTGTCGATGAACAGCAGCACGTCCTGCTTCTGCACGTCGCGGAAGTACTCCGCCATCGTCAGGGCCGACAGGGCGACGCGCAGACGCGTCCCCGGCGGCTCGTCCATCTGGCCGAAGACGAGGGCGGTCTTGTCGAAGACGCCCGCCTCCTCCATCTCGTGGATCAGGTCGTTGCCCTCACGGGTACGCTCGCCGACACCGGCGAACACCGACACACCGCCGTGGTCCTGCGCGACGCGCTGGATCATCTCCTGGATGAGGACCGTCTTGCCGACGCCGGCGCCGCCGAAGAGGCCGATCTTGCCGCCGAGGACGTAGGGCGTGAGGAGGTCGATGACCTTGATGCCGGTCTCGAACATCTGGGTCTTCGACTCGAGCTGATCGAAGTTCGGCGCCTGGCGGTGGATGCCCCAGCGCTCGGTGACCTCGATGGTCTCGCCGGGCGCGCCGTTGAGGACGTCGCCGGTCACGTTGAAGACCTTGCCCTTGGTGACATCGCCGACGGGGACCGTGATGGGCCCGCCGGTGTCGCGCACTTCCTGCCCGCGGACCATGCCGTCGGTGGGCTTGAGGGAGATGGCGCGCACGAGGTCGTCGCCGAGGTGCTGGGCGACCTCGAGCGTGATCTCGGTCTGCTCCTGGCCGATCGTGATCGTCGTCTTCAGAGCGTTGTAGATGTCGGGGATCGAGTCGTGCGGGAACTCGATGTCGACGACGGGGCCGGTGACGCGCGCAACGCGACCGACGACCGTGGTCTCGGCGGCTTCGGCAGTGACGGTGGTCATTGTCTGTCTCTTTCGGTTGGTCTTACTTGCCCGACGCCAGAGCGTCGGCGCCGCCGACGATCTCGGCGATCTGCTGCGTGATCTCCGCCTGGCGCGCGTTGTTGCGCAGGCGCGTGTAATCGGTGATGAGCTTGTCCGCGTTGTCGCTGGCCGACTTCATGGCCTTCTGCGTCGCCGCGTGCTTGGCCGCCGAGGACTGCAGGAGCGCGTTGAACACGCGGCTCTGCACGTACACCGGCAGGAGTGCGTCCAGCACGGTCTCCGGGCTCGGCTCGAACTCGTACAGCGGGTACACCTGGTTCGTGGCGGACTCCGCCTCGTCGGCCTCGACGACCTCCAGCGGAAGCAGGCGCACCGTCTCGGGCGACTGCGTCATCATGCTGACGAACCGGTTGTACACGAGGTGGATCTCGTCCACGCCGCCCTCGTCGCCGCCCAGGTCGTAGGCGCCCAGCAGGGCGCCGGCGATCTGCTCGGCCGTGTTGAAGTGCGGCGTGTCGGTGTCGCCGACCCACTCACCGGCGGACGCGATGCGGCGGAACTGGAAGAAGCCCACCGCCTTGCGACCGACGAGGTAGTAGTCGACCTCCTTGCCCTGCGAGCGGAGGAGCTCCGCCAGCTGCAGGCCTTCGCGGAGGATCTGCGAGTTGAACGCACCGGCAAGGCCCCGGTCGGATGCGAAGATCACGACCGCCGATCGGCGGATGACCTCGCGCTCCGTCGTGAGCGGATGCTGGACGTTGGAGTGCGTCGCCACGGCGGAGACGGCCCGCGTCACGGCACGCGCGAAGGGAGAGGACGCGCGAACGCGCGCCATCGCCTTCTGGATGCGCGAAGCCGCGATGAGTTCCATCGCCTTCGTGATCTTCTTGGTCGTCTGAGCAGAAGAGATCTTCTGCTTGTAGACCCGGAGTTGAGCGCCCATGGGTTCTGTGTCTCAGCAGCGACGCGGCTCAGCCGCGGCGGCCCTTGACGATCTTCTCCTGGTTCACGTCTTCCTCGTGAGCGGCGGCGACCTCTTCGTGACCCGGCTTGTTGATGGCCTGGCCCTTGCCGCCCTGGAACTCCAGGATGAAATCGTCGGTGACCTTGGTCAGCTCGACGACGGTGTCGTCGTCGAGGACGTTCGTCTCGCGCAGCCGGTCCAGGACCGTCGTGTTGCGCTTGAGGTGGTCGAGCAGGTCGCGCTCGAACCGCAGGACGTCCTCGACCTCGATCGTGTCGAGCTTGCCGTTGGTGCCGGCCCAGATCGAGACGACCTGCTCCTCGACGGGGTACGGGTCGTACTGCGGCTGCTTGAGCAGCTCGGTGAGGCGAGCACCGCGCGCCAGCTGGCGCCGCGAGGCGGCATCCAGGTCGGAGGCGAACATCGCGAACGCCTCGAGCGAGCGGTACTGGGCCAGTTCGAGCTTGAGCGTGCCGGAGACCTTCTTGATCGACTTGACCTGGGCGTCACCGCCGACGCGGGACACCGAGATGCCCACGTCGACCGCGGGACGCTGGTTCGCGTTGAACAGGTCGGACTGCAGGAAGATCTGGCCGTCGGTGATCGAGATGACGTTCGTCGGGATGTAGGCCGACACGTCGTTGGCCTTCGTCTCGATGATCGGCAGACCGGTCATGGAGCCGGCGCCCAGCTCGTCGGACAGCTTCGCGCAGCGCTCGAGCAGACGCGAGTGCAGGTAGAAGACGTCGCCGGGGTACGCCTCGCGGCCCGGCGGGCGGCGGAGCAGCAGCGACACGGCACGGTAGGCCTCGGCCTGCTTCGACAGGTCGTCGAAGATGATGAGGACGTGCTTGCCGCCGTACATCCAGTGCTGGCCGATGGCCGAGCCGGTGTAGGGGGCGAGGTACTTGAAGCCGGCGGGGTCGGATGCGGGAGCCGCGACGATCGTCGTGTACTCCATGGCACCGGCGTCCTCGAGCGCGCCCTTGACGCCGGCGATCGTGGAGCCCTTCTGGCCGATCGCGACGTAGATGCAGCGCACCTGCTTGTTCACGTCGCCGGAGTCCCAGTTGGCCTTCTGGTTGATGATCGTGTCGATCGCGATCGCGGTCTTGCCGGTCTGGCGGTCGCCGATGATGAGCTGACGCTGGCCGCGGCCGACGGGGATCATGGCGTCGATCGCCTTGATGCCGGTCTGCATGGGCTCGTGGACGCTCTTGCGCTGCATGACGCCGGGCGCCTGCAGCTCGAGGGCGCGGCGCCCCTCCGAGGCGACCTCGCCGAGTCCGTCGATCGGGTTGCCGAGCGGGTCGACGACGCGACCCAGGTAGCCGTCGCCGACGGGGACCGAGAGGACCTCACCGGTGCGGGTGACCTTCTGGCCGGCCTGGACGCCGGAGAAGTCGCCGAGAACGACGACGCCGATCTCGTGCTCGTCGAGGTTCAGCGCGAGACCCTCCACGCCGTTGTCGAACCGGACGAGCTCGTTCGCCATGACGCCGGGCAGACCCTCGACGTGGGCGATGCCGTCGGCCGCGTCGACGACGGTGCCGACTTCGGTCGCCGCGGCCCCGGTGGGCTCGTAGGCGGCGACGAAGTCTTTCAGCGCGTCACGGATGACGTCGGGGCTGATGGACAGTTCTGCCATGGTCTTCCTTCTTGTGCAATGTCTGTGTCGCAGAGCCGGGCCCTGCCGTGTCCGCCCCCGGTGGGGCGGGAAGTGTCAGCCCGCGAGCTTCTGACGCAGGTCGTTGAGGCGGGAGGAGACGGTGGCGTCGATCACGTCGTCGCCGATCTCGATGCGGAGGCCGCCGACGACCGTGGGGTCGACGACGACGTTCAGCGAGACCTCGGCGTCGTACCGCTGGCCGAGGGTGCGCTCCAGGCGCGTGCGCTGGGCGTCGCTGAGCGGCGCCGCCGTGTACACGGTGGCCACGGTGCGTCCGCGCTGGTCCGCGACGAGGCGGAGCGCGTGGGTCAGCAGCGAGCGCACGCGACGCTCGCGCGGCTGCTGGACCAGCGACGAGGCGATCAGGGTGGTCGCGCTGCTGGCACGGCCCTTCAGGATCGACTCCACGAGGGCGCCCTTGGCGTCCGCTCCACCCAGCCGGCTGCCGAGGGCGAGCTCGAGCTCGGCGTTGCCGGCGATCGCGCGGATGAGCTCGAACAGCTCACCGTCGACGTCGGCGGCCGCGTCGGCGATCGCCGCCGCGCGGATCGCGAGATCCTCGATGCCCGTGATGAGGTCGTCCTCGGACGACCACCGCTCGGCGACGACGGTCTGCAGCAGCGACACGGTCGTCGGCTGGAAGCCGGCGAACACGTCTGCGACCACGTTGATCCGCGCCCCGGTGGGAGCCGTCGAGTCGAAGAGCGCGCCGCTCAGCTGCGACGTCCCGCCGAGCGCGCGCGCCGCGGCGAACAGCTCGTGGGCGACGCCCAGGTCGACGGGGCCGACGGCATCCAATGCCGCGGTCGCAGCCGACTGCGCATGAGTGGTCGCGCTGCCCATCAGTTCGTCGCCTTCTCGGAGGCTTCGAGGTCGGCGAGGAAGCGGTCGACGACGGCCTGGGCCTTCGCGTCGTCGGAGAGGGTCTCCCCGATGACGCCGCCGGCCAGGTCGAGCGCGAGCGTGCCGACCTCGCTGCGCAGCGAGACCAGCGCCGACTGGCGCTCCGCCTCGATCTGCGTGTGCGCGGCGGCGCTGAGGCGGGCGGCCTCGGCGGACGCGGTCTCCTTGGCCTCGGTGACGATCTTCTTCCCGTCCTCACGGGCGGCGTCGCGGATCTCACCGGCTTCCTTGCGCGCCTCGGCGAGCTGCGAGGTGTACTCCTCGAGCGCGGCCTCGGCCTTGCGCTGGGCTTCGTCGGCCTTCGCGATGTTGCCCTCGATGGCCTCGGCGCGCTGGTCGAGCAGCGCCTTCATCTTCGGAAGGGCCACCTTCCAGAAGACGAAGAGGATGACGACGAAGCAGACCGCCGACCAGATGATGTCGTACCACGCCGGGATGAGAGGGTTGTGCGCAGTGGCACCCTCTTCCGCCGCATACGCGACAAGAGCGTTCAGCATCCTGTCTCCTTAAGACTGGGAAAGCGCGATCAGTAGCCGAAGATGAAGGCGGTGGCGATGCCGATGAAGGCGAGCGCCTCGGTGAAGGCGATGCCGATCCACATCAGGACCTGCAGGCGGCCGGCCAGCTCGGGCTGACGGGCGACGCCCTCGATCGTCTTGCCGACGACGATGCCCACGCCGATGGCGGGGCCGATGGCGGCGAGGCCGTAGCCGACCGTCGCGATGGAACCGGAGACCTCGGCGAGAACCGTAGTTGCGTCCACGGGGGTGTTTCCTTTCAGTTGGGTGGGTGGGCGTGTGCCCGCCCGCTCAGTGCTCTTCTGCCACCGCGAGCTGGATGTAGACCGCGGTGAGGATGGTGAAGACGTAGGCCTGGAGGGCAGCCACCAGGAGTTCGAACAGGGTGAAGATGAAGCCGAACGCGAGGGAGCCTGCGGCCAGCGCCGACCACCAGCCGCCGGCCGTGAAGAGGAAGAACTGGGTGGCGGCGAAGAACAGCACCAGCAGGAGGTGGCCGACCATCATGTTCATGAGGAGTCGGAGGGTCAGGGTGACCGGCCGGATGATGAACGTCGAGATCAGCTCGATCGGCGTGACGATGATGTAGATCGGCCACGGGACGCCGGAGGGGAACAGCGCGTTCTTGAAGAAGTTCTTCGGGCTCTTCTTGATGCCGGCGTAGATGAACGTCACGTAGCTGACCACGGCCAGCAGCAGCGGCACGGCGATGATCGCGGTGCCGGCGATGTTCAGGAACGGGATGACGCCGGTCAGGTTCATGAACAGCGTCATGAAGAAGATCGTCGTGAGGATCGGCAGGAAGCGCTGCGCGTCCTTCTTCCCGAGGAGGTCCTCGGCGATGTTGACGCGGACGAAATCCAGGCCCATCTCGACGAGGCTCTGGAAGCGTCCCGGCACGATCGTCATGCGGCGCGTGCCGAGCAGGAAGATCACGACGATAGCGATCGTGGCGAGGAACTGGATCAGGTGGATCCGGTTGATCTCCAGCGCGCCGATCTGGAAGACGGCGTCGGGGAAGAACTCATCGATCGACGGTCCATGGAATCCGCCGTTGTCTTCGGCGGTGGTGGCGAACATGTTCGCAGCTTGAGTAAACAGCGCTGGCTCCAGCTTCGGGGCATCGGTGTCAGCCGAGGCGACGATGGTCGGTGAGCGTCACTGCGCAATCGCTCCGAAGAGCGGGCGGGCGCAGAAACAGCGTATCAGTCCCGCGGGGCGCCTCCGACCTCGGGGGCGGCCTCGCCGCCGTCCTCCCCCAGGTCCGCCGCGGTCGGCAGCGTCACGTCGCTGACGTGCGGAATGCGCATGCGCGTCATGACGACGACGTCGATCACGAGCGAGGCGACGACGCTGGCGATGAGGGCGACGAAGAACACCGGCGGGTTCAGCCACGGCTGCCCCCGCAGCACGACGAGGGCGACGATGAAGAGGATGAACTTGACCACCCACGCCCCCATCACGGTGCCGAAGAAGATGGGGATGTAAAGGGCGTCGCCGTACCAACGGTTCGCGATCAGGATGCTGGCGCCGGTGAGGCCCAGGAAGACGGCGGCCAGGAGCACGGCGACGAGCGCGCTCCAGAGCCCCTCGGTGCCGGCCACCGCGTACCCGGTGATCGCGCCGATCACGGCGAGGGCTGCGGTGGCGCCGGCGGACCACAGCAGGGTGGTGCGCAGGACCGGGGTGCTGGAGACGGTCGGACGAGTCATGGGGTGGGTTCCTGTCGGGCCGGGACGCGGCGCGGGGCGCGGGCGGGTGGGAGGGTGACGATGAGGCACGCGGCGACCCCGACGGCGAGGTAGGCGACCCCGGGCCAGTACAGCCCCGGCCAGTCGGCGGTCGTGCCGATGTACATCAGCAGCACCGCGAGGCTCACGACGAGCGTCCACGCGTAGAAGACGATGACGGCGTTGCGGTCGGTGTGCCCCATGTCGAGCATGCGGTGGTGGAGGTGCTTGCGGTCCGGGGAGAAGGGCGACTTCCCCTTCGCCATCCGGCGGATGACCGCCATCCCGAAATCGAGCAGCGGGAGGAGCACGATCACGACGGGCAGGAGGATCGGGATGAACGCCCCGAGCAGCTGGGAGCGGCCGAACACGTCGTTGTCGCCGAGCACGTCGGGGTCGAGGTCGCCCGTCACCACGATGGAGGCGGTCGCCATCAGCAGGCCCAGCATGAGCGCGCCCGAGTCGCCCATGAAGATCTTGCCCGGGTTCCAGTTCAGCGGGAGGAAGCCGAGGCAGACCCCGACGAGGACGACGGCGATGAACGGCGCGAGGCTGGAGTAGCTGTCGAAGCCCCGGTCGCGGGCGACGAGGTAGACGTAGACGAAGAACACGCCGTTGGCGATGAGGGCGACGCCGGCGACGAGCCCGTCCAGGCCGTCGATGAAGTTCACCGCGTTCATGACGATGACGATCGCGAACACCGACAGCAGGAAGCTCTGCCAGCTGGAGAAGAGCAGCTGACCGCCGATCGGGATGGCGAAGATCTGGATGCCGCCGAACCCGACGATGATGCCGGCGGCGAGGAACTGCGCGCCCAGCTTGATCATCCAGTCGAGGTCCCACAGGTCATCGGCGACGCCGATCACGACGATGAGCAGCGTCGCGCCGAGGATCGACCAGATGCGCGCCGGGTTCTGCCAGAGGATCGCGAAGTAGGGCACCTGCGACGACAGCGCGAAGGCGAACACCACCCCGAGGAACATCGCGACGCCGCCGAGCCGTGGTGTCGGGGTCTTGTGGACGTCGCGCTCGCGGATCGCCGGGTAGAGCTTGTATCGGAGGCTGACCCGCAGCACGACCCAGGTCAGCGCGAGCGTGACCGCCGCGGTCAGGATGAAGGTGAAGACGTAGTGCCTCACGCAGCGCCGCCGGCCTCGGCGGGGTCGTCCTCGAGCAGGTCGCCGAGGATGCCGCGAAGGGCCGCGCGGTCGACGGCGCCGTCTCGGAGCACCCGGACGGGGCGGTGGGCGGGGCCGACGAGGCCGGTCGCGTCGATGATCGTGGATGCCACACCGGTCTGCGACGCTCCGCCGTCGAGGTACACCGCGACGCTCTCCCCCAGCATGTCGACGGCGGCATCGACCTCGATCGCGGCGGCCTTGCCCGTCAGGTTGGCGCTGGAGACGGCGAGCGGGCCGCACTCCTCGAGCAGTTCGAGGGCGATCGGCTCGGCGGGCATGCGGACAGCGACCGTGCCGTGCGTATCGCCGAGATCCCAGGAGAGGGACGGCTGCGCGGGGAGCACGATCGTGAGCCCCCCGGGCCAGAACGCCTCCACGAGGCGCTCGACCGGCTCGGGGACCTCGGCCACGAGGGCGCGCATCGTGGTGAGCCCTGCGACGAGGACGGGCGGCGGCGACTGGCGTCCCCGGCCCTTGGCCGCCAGGAGGCGCGCGACGGCGGAGGCGCTGAACGCGTCTGCTGCGACGCCGTACACCGTGTCGGTCGGGAGGACGATGAGCTCGCCGCGGCCGATCGCCTGGCGCGCCTGGCGCATGCCGGCGAGCAGCTCGGCCTGGTCGCGGCAGTCGAACACGGGAGACATAACCGCACCATTCTAGAGGGGACGCGCCGCGCGCTTCCTGAGCGAGCCGGGGCGGGGTGCGAGGGGTCAGGCGCGCAGCGCGGTCGTCGCGCGGTCGCGCGTCGTGAGGTCGCGGTGGGTGGCGGCGGCCCGCCAGCCGTCGGCGGTCAGGAGGGCCCGGATCGGCTCGCCCTGCCATTCGCCGTGCTCGATGACCAGCATCCCGCCGGGGTGGAGGAGCCGGCGGGCGACGGAGGACAGGATGCGGACGACGTCGAGCCCGTCCGCTCCCCCGTAGAGCGCCGACGGCGGGTCCCAGAAGCGCACTTCGGGGTCGCGCGGGATCGCGGCATCCGGCACGTACGGCGGGTTCGAGACGACCACCGAGACGGTGCCGTCCAGCTCACCGAACGCGTCCGCGAGGTCGACGAAGGCGAGACGGGCGTTGGCTGCGCCGACGGCGGCGAAGTTCTCCTTCGCCCAGACGAACGCGTCGACGGCGTTCTCTGCCGCGTGCACGCGCGCATGCGGCACCTCGGTCGCGAGGGCCAGCGCGATCGCGCCCGATCCGGTGCCGAGGTCGACGGCGACCGGCTCCGGGCCGGCGGCCGCGCGCAGCGCGTCGATCGCGAGCTGGGCGACCATCTCGGTCTCCGGGCGCGGGACGAAGACCCCGGGACCGACGCGCAGCTCGAGGTGGCGGAACGGGGCGAGGCCCGTCAGGTGCTGCAGCGGCTCGCGGGCCGCCCGCCGCGCGACGAGGTCGAGGAAGCGGTCCCGCCCCTCGGCGGGCACGTCGTCGCCGCGCATCGCGGCGGCGGCCAGCGCGCCACGGCTCAGCTGCCACACGTGCGCGGCGAGCAGCTCGGCGTCGGCGTCCGGGGTCGCCACGCCCGCGGCGGCGAGCGTCGCCGCCGCGGAGCGGATCAGCGCGGCGAGCCGTTCGGGGGCGGCCGGGCGCGGGACGTCTGTGGAGCTCATGGGCGCGCACCAGCCTAGCCGCGGCCGCCGTCACATTCGGCCCGTCGGCCGGGCAGACGCGTAGGCTTGACCGACGGTCACCGCCCCGCGCGGGACGACGCAGATACCCGCATGAAAGGCAGGCCATGTCCGGCATCCACCCCGACATCACGAGCGCGTTCGGCAACACCCCGCTGGTGCGACTCAACCGCGTCGCCGAGGGCCTCCCCGGCACGGTGCTCGCGAAGCTCGAGTTCTACAACCCCGCCTCCTCCGTCAAGGACCGCATCGGCATCGCGATCGTGGATGCCGCGGAGGCCTCCGGCGAGCTGAAGCCGGGCGGGACGATCGTCGAGGGCACGAGCGGCAACACCGGCATCGCCCTGGCGATGGTGGGCGCGGCGCGCGGCTACCGGGTCATCCTCACGATGCCGTCCTCGATGTCGGTCGAGCGTCGCATGCTCCTGAAGGCGTACGGCGCCGAACTGGTCCTCACCGAGCCCGCACTGGGCATGAAGGGCGCGGTCGCGAAGGCCGAGGAGATCGCGGCGGAGACGCCCGGCGCCATCCTCGCCAAGCAGTTCGCGAACCAGGCCAACGTCGACGTGCACCGCCGCACGACCGCCGAGGAGATCATCCGCGACACCGACGGGCAGGTCGGCTACTTCGTCGCCGGCATCGGCACCGGCGGCACCATCACCGGTGTCGGCCAGGTCCTGAAGGAGCGCGTGCCGGACGCGAAGATCGTCGCCGTCGAGCCCGCCGACTCGCCGCTGCTGACCACGGGCACGCCGGGTCCGCACAAGATCCAGGGCATCGGCCCCAACTTCATCCCGGCGATCCTCGACCAGACCGTCATCGACGAGGTGCAGGACGTCGCGTTCGACGACGCCATCCGCGTCGCGCGCGAGGTCGCGACGAAGGAGGGCATCCTCGTGGGGATCTCCTCCGGCGCGGCCGTCTGGGCGGCCCTGCAGGTCGCTGCGCGCCCCGAAGCCGAGGGGAAGAACGTCGTCGTCATCATCCCGTCCTTCGGTGAGCGGTACCTCTCCACCGCGCTGTACGAGCACCTGCGCGAAGACTGACGCGTGCCCGGCATCCATCCCGACATCACGACGGCTTTCGGGGAGACCCCGCTCGTCCGCCTCAACGCGCTGACGGAGGGCCTCCACGCGGAGGTCCTCGCGAAGCTCGAGTTCTACAACCCCGGCGCCAGCGTGAAGGACCGCCTCGGCTACGCGCTCGTGGAGGCCGCGGAGGCCTCCGGCGAGCTCGTGCCCGGCGGCACGATCGTCGAGTCCACGAGCGGCAACACCGGGATCGCCCTGGCGCTCATCGGCGCCGCGCGCGGCTACCGCGTCATCCTCACGATGCCGGCGTCGATGTCGAAGGAGCGCCGTGCGCTGCTGAAGGCGTACGGCGCGGAACTCGTCCTCACCGACCCCTACAAGGGGATGACGGAGGCCGTCGAGACCGCGCAGCGGATCGTCGCGGAGACGCCCGGGGCCGTGCTCGCGCGGCAGTTCGAGCACGAGGCGAACGCCGCGATCCACCGCGCCACGACGGCGGAGGAGATCTGGCGTGACACCGACGGGCGGGTGGACTGGTTCGTCGCGGGCTCCGGCACCGGCGGCACGATCACGGGGGTCGGGCAGGTGCTCAAGCAGCGCAACCCCGACGTCCAGGTCGCCCTCGTCGAGCCGAAGGACTCCCCCGTCCTGACGGAGGGTCGCGCCGGCGGGCACCGCATCCAGGGCATCGGGCCGAACTTCGTCCCGGCCGTGCTGGACCGCTCCGTCGTCGACGAGATCTTCGACGTCGAGTTCGACGATGCGATCGAGGTGGCCCGGAGCCTCGCGACCCGCGAGGGCATCCTCGCGGGGATGTCGGCGGGCGCGGCCGTCTGGGCGGCCCTGCAGATCGCAGCCCGGCCGGAGTCAGCTGGGCAGCGCATCGTCGTGATCGTCCCGGACTCGGGCGAACGGTACCTCTCGACGACGCTGTACGCGCACCTGCGGGAAGAGGCGTCGTGACCCGGATCGGACTGCGCGCACGGGTCCGCGAGGACCTTGCGGCCGCGAAGCTGCGCGACCCGGCGGCGCGCGGCGGCCTCGAGATCGCCGTGCTGTACTCCGGCGTGCACGCCGTCTGGGCGTACCGCCTCTCGCACGCGCTGTGGGTGCGGGGCCTCCGCTTCCCCGCCCGCTTCGTGTCGCAGCTGGCCCGTTGGCTCACCGGCATCGAGATCCACCCGGGCGCCCGGATCGGGCGGCGCTTTTTCATCGACCACGGCATGGGCGTCGTCATCGGCGAGACCGCCGAGGTCGGCGACGACGTCATGCTCTACCACGGGGTCACCTTGGGCGGTCGGACGCGTGCCGCCGGGAAGCGGCATCCGACGCTCGAAGACGGCGTCGCTGTGGGTGCCGGCGCGAAGATCCTCGGCCCCGTGCGCATCGGTGCGCGCACGGTCGTCGGAGCGAACGCCGTCGTCACGAAGGACGCCCCGGCCGACTCCGTGCTCGTCGGCGTTCCCGCCAAGCCCCGGCACCGCGTCGCCGGCGACGACACCCGGGCCCTGCTGACGGCGCCCGAGTACTTCATCTAGCCCTCTACGGCGGATGCCGACAGGCGTTGTGCCTGCTCGGCTCAGGCGATCGGCCGGGCTCAGGCGGTTTCCGGCGGAATCAGCCGGACGTGGGCTGAATGCCTGACTCCGGGCGGCGCGGCATCCGGAACTCATGCAGTCCGGATCTCTCCAGCACAGCGGATGCCGGCAGGCGGCGCGCTCAGCCGGCGCGGCGCTCGGCGACCTTCTTCTTGAACAGCAGCATCGGCAGCAGCAGGGTCGCGAGCGCCGTGACGATCCAGACGATCACGGGCGCCAGCACCCAGGCGAGCGCGCCGCTGATCGTGAGTCCCGCGCCGGGGATCAGCGCGACGACGACCAGCGCGACGAACGTCGAGAGGATGCCGATGCCGCCCAGGAGCACCGGTGCGTTGCGCTGCGCGACACGCGCGAGCCACGGCGCGAGGACGCTCTGCAGGACGGCGAAGATCACGATCGCGAGGACGAAGCCCCACCAGTCGCTCCAGTCGATGCGGAACCCGTCCAGGATGAGGTCGGCCGCGATGAGGCCGATCGCCGCCGAGACGAGGAACACCAGCGCCCGCAGCAGGAACATGATCATGGCGCCGAGCGTAGCGGCCCCGGACGCACGTGGGGAGCGGCGCTTCGACCCCGTCTCCGCCCGCCCCGGCACCCGCAGCATCCGCCCGCCTGCAGCATCCGCTCGCCTGCGCCGCCATGTCGCGCTTCCTGCGGGGCGGACGCCGCCGACCCGCGCGTGCTGTGACATGCCATAAGCGGATGTCCCAGAGGGTGCCGGTGCGCCCGGCGATCACCCGCGGGAGGCGTGACACACCCAGGAGCACGGGGCCCCTTCGGGCGGACACACCGCCGCCGGCGCCGGCATCCGCCGCGTGGTGTCGGCGAGCGGTCAGGAATCCCCGCCGAGGGCGGCGAGCTGCGCCTCCTCGTCGGCGGCGATCGCCGACTGGACGATCGGCTCGAGCGCGCCGTCCATGACCTGATCGAGGTTGTACGCCTTGTATCCGGTGCGGTGATCCGCGATGCGGTTCTCCGGGAAGTTGTAGGTGCGGATGCGCTCGGACCGGTCCATCCCGCGGATCTGCGAGCGGCGGGCGTCGGATGCCGCGGCATCCAGCTCTTCCTGCTGCCTCGCCAGCAGCCGGGCGCGGAGCACGCGCATGCCGGCCTCGCGGTTCTGCAGCTGGCTCTTCTCGTTCTGCATCGACACGACGATGCCCGTGGGCACGTGCGTGATGCGCACCGCGGAGTCGGTCGTGTTGACGGACTGACCGCCCGGCCCGGACGAGCGGAAGACGTCGATCTTCAGATCGTTCGGGTCGATCTGGATCTCCTCCGGCTCATCGACCTCGGGAAAGACGAGCACGCCGGTCGTGGAGGTGTGGATGCGGCCCTGCGACTCCGTCGCCGGGACGCGCTGCACGCGGTGCACGCCGCCCTCGTACTTCAGGTGCGCCCAGACGCCCTGCGCCGGGTCGGCCGAGGAGCCCTTGATCGCGACCTGCACGTCCTTGTAGCCGCCGAGGTCGGACTCGTTGCGCTCCAGCAGCTCGGTCTTCCACCCCTTCGAGGCGGCGTACTGCAGGTACATGCGCAGGAGGTCCGCGGCGAACAGCGCCGATTCGGCGCCGCCCTCCCCCGCCTTGATCTCCATGATGACGTCGCGGGCGTCGTCGGGGTCGCGTGGGATCAGCAGCCGCCGCAGGCGCTCCTGCGCGTCGGAGACCGCCTCCTCGAGCGACGGGACCTCGGCGGCGAACGCCTCGTCGTCCTTGGCGAGCTCGCGCGCCGCCTCGAGGTCGTCGGTCGCCGCCGCCCATGCGTCATGGGCGGCGACGATCCGCGACAGCTCGGCGTAGCGCCGGTTGACGCGCTTGGCGCGCGCGGCGTCGGCGTGCACGGCCGGGTCGGAGAGTTCCTCCTGAACGGCCTTGTGCTCGGCGATCAGCCCTCGGACGGACTCGAACACGACGCCGCCGATCAGCGGATGCTGTTCTCGTGCCCGTGGCTCGAACCGCCGCCGTGGCCGTCACGAGCGGGCGTCGGAATCGACTTCTGCATCTGCACGAGGAACTCGACGTTGGACTGCGTCTCCTTGAGCTTGCCGAGCACGACCTCGAGCGCCTGCTGCGGGTCGAGTCCGGCGAGGGCGCGGCGGAGCTTCCAGGTGATCTTGACCTCGTCGGCCGAGAGCAGCATCTCCTCCCGGCGGGTGCTCGACGCGTTGACGTCGACGGCGGGGAAGATGCGCTTGTCGGCGAGCTGGCGCGAGAGGCGCAGCTCGCTGTTGCCGGTGCCCTTGAACTCCTCGAAGATGACGTCGTCCATCTTGGAGCCGGTCTCGACGAGCGCCGTGGCGAGGATCGTGAGCGATCCGCCGTTCTCGATGTTGCGTGCCGCGCCGAAGAACCGCTTGGGCGGGTACAGCGCGGACGCGTCCACGCCGCCGGACAGCACGCGGCCGCTCGTCGGCGCCGAGACGTTGTAGGCACGGCCGAGACGCGTGATCGAGTCGAGCAGCACGACGACGTCGCGGCCGAGCTCCACGAGGCGCTTGGCTCGCTCGATGGCGAGCTCCGCGACGGTCGTGTGGTCCTCGGCGGGACGGTCGAAGGTCGAGGCGATGACCTCGCCCTTCACGGTGCGCTGCATGTCGGTGACCTCTTCGGGCCGCTCGTCGACGAGCACGACCATGAGGTGGACCTCGGGGTTGTTCGTCGCGATCGCGTTCGCGATCTGCTGCAGGACGATCGTCTTGCCGGCCTTCGGCGGCGCGACGATGAGGCCGCGCTGGCCCTTGCCGATGGGGGCGACGAGGTCGATGATGCGCTGCGTCAGCTTCTCCGGGGCGGTCTCCAGGCGGAGGCGGTCCTGCGGGTACAGCGGGGTCAGGTTGCCGAACTCGACGCGACCGGCGGCGTCCTCGACGGACAGGCCGTTGACGGCGTCGACCTTGACGAGCGCGTTGTACTTCTGGCGGCTCGACTGCTCGCCCTCGCGCGGCTGCTTGATGGCCCCGACGACGGCGTCGCCCTTGCGGAGGTTGTACTTCTTGACCTGACCGAGGGAGACGTAGACATCGCTCGGGCCGGGCAGGTAGCCCGTGGTGCGGACGAACGCGTAGTTGTCGAGGACGTCCAGGATGCCGGCGATCGGGATGAGGACGTCGTCCTCGCCGATCTCGGTCTCGAACTCGTCGCCCGGGGTCTGCGTGCGGCGCTTGTTGCGCTGGCGGCCACGGCCCTGGCCCTGCTCGTCGTCGTTGTCAGCGGGGGCCGCCTTCTCCTCCGGCTGAGCGGCGGGCTGGCTGCCCGGGCCGTTCTGGGCGGCCTGGCCGTTCTCGGCCTTGGCGTTGCGGTTGCGGTTGCGGCTGCGCGAACGGCTGCGGCCGCGGCTGGGCGTCTCGCCGTCGCCCTGGGCGTCGTTGTCGCCCTGCGCGCCATCGGTGTTCTCACCGTCGGTGCTTTCACCCTGCGCGGTGTCGCCCTGCGCGGCGGCGGTGGCCGGGTCAGCCTGCGCGGCGTCGGTGGCCGGCTCAGCCTGCGCGGCGTCGGTCGCGTCGGCGGCCTGCACGGCGGGCTCGGTGTCTGCGGCGGTGCTCTGCTCGGCGGCGGCGGTCTCGACCGGGGCCTCCGCTGCGGGGGCCTCCGCAGCCGGCGCGTCGTCGGCCGGCGCGTCGGCGGCGGGCGTCTCGGCGACGATGTCGCTGCTCTTCGCGCGGCGCGGCGCGCGCTTGCGCGGCGCCTTCTTGACGGGTGCTTCGTCTGCGGCGGGTGCCGCCTCGGCCGGCGTCTCGTCGGCGGATGCCGGCTCGGCCGGCGTCTCGTCGGCGGGTGCCTGCTCGACTGCCGGGGCGTCGGCGGCGGGCGCCTCGTCGGCGGCGGGCGCCTCGGTCGGCGCCTCCTCCGCGGCGGCGTCCTCGGCGGGGGCCGCGGCGGCCTCATCGGCGGGGGCCTGGGCGGCCTCAGCGGCAGGCGCGGCGGTGTCGGCCGCGGCGTCGAGGCCGGGCTGCTCGTCGTCGTTCAGCACAGGGGCATCAGTGTTCTGGATCTCGGAGAGGGACTCCACGAGTACTCCTTCGTAAGGGGAAAGGTCCGAACCGCTCGGCATCCGGTCAGAGACAGGAGCCGACCCGACCCACATGAACGTCCGTAGCCGCAGAGGACAGCGGGCGCCGATCGGGGTTGCGCGGTGGTTCGCAGATTGCGACGGAGGTCAGATTCACGGGTGACCCGTGGAACCCTCCGTATGGTCCCTCACTGTACCACCCTTGACGTCGACGGCCAGCATGAGCGCCTCCCACGGAGTGTCCGACATGGAGGCCGCGATCTCAGCCGCCGCAAGGCGCTGGCCGGGGCCGTCGGCGAGCACGAGGACGCTGGGTCCGGCGCCGGAGACGACGGCCGCGAAGCCCTCCGCACGCAGGGTCCGGACGAGGGCGTCGGTGGCCGGCATGGCCTGCGCCCGATAGGACTGGTGCAGCTTGTCCTCGGTGGCCGCGAGCAGCAGCTCGGGGCTCTGCGTGAGCGCCGCGATCAGCAGCGCCGAGCGCGAGACGTTGAAGACGGCGTCCTCGCGGGTCACCTGCAGCGGCGCCAGGCCACGGGCGACCGAGGTCGACATCGTGAAGTCCGGGACGAACACGACCGGTGAGACACCGCGGTGCACGAGCAGCTTCTTGTGCTGCGGGCCGTCGGCATCCAGCCAGGCGATCGTGAGGCCGCCGAACAGCGCCGGCGCGACGTTGTCGGGGTGCCCCTCGAGCTCCGTCGCGAGGCGCAGCAGCGTCGCGTCGTCGAGATCGACGTCGCCCGCGAGCAGACCCTTCGCCGCGAGCAGACCGGCGACGACGGCGGCACCGGAGGAGCCCATCCCCCGGCCGTGCGGGATCGTGTTGCGCGCGGACAGGTGGATGCCGGGCATCTCCCGGCCGCACGCGGCGAACGCGTACGCCATCGACCGCACGACGAGGTGCGAGGCGTCCGTGGGGACGTCCTCCGCCCCCTCGCCGGCCACGGTGATCTCGACACCCGGACCGTCGAGGGTCGTGACCGTGAGCTCGTCGTAGACGCTCAGGGCGAGCCCGAGCGTGTCGAACCCGGGGCCGAGGTTGGCGCTCGTGGCCGGGACCCGGACGGCGACGGCGCGCCCGGCATCCACCGGCCGCGAAGCGCTCATCCCGCCGCCTGGACGGGCGCGAGGTCCAAGACCGACGCGACCTCGCTCGTGGTGGCGTCCACGACGACAGGCTCGACGGACGAGCCGTCGGCGTTGCGGAGCGCCCACTGGGGGTCCTTCAGGCCGTGGCCCGTGACCGTGAGGACGACCTTGGCACCGGCCGGGATGATGCCGGCTTCTGCCCGGTCGAGCAGCCCGGCGACGCTGATGGCCGACGCGGGCTCCACGAAGATGCCGACCGTGGAGCTCAGGAGCTTCTGCGCCGCGAGGATGCGCTCGTCGTCGATGGCGCCGAACCAGCCCTGCGTCGCGTCGCGCGCCTCGAGGGCGAGCTCCCACGAAGCCGGGTTGCCGATGCGGATCGCGGAGGCGACCGTCTCGGGGTTCTTCACGACCTCGCCGCGCACGAGCGGCGCGGAGCCCTCGGCCTGCAGGCCGAACATCCGCGGGACGCGCGTGGAGACGCCGCGGGCGACCTCCTCGCGGTAGCCGCGCGAGTAGGCGGTGTAGTTGCCGGCGTTGCCGACCGGGATGAAGTGGAAGTCCGGGGCGTCGCCGAGCTGCTCGACGACCTCGTACGCGGCGGTCTTCTGACCCTCGATGCGGTCGGGGTTTACCGAGTTGACCAGGTGCACGGGGTAGTTGTCGGCGAGCTCGCGTGCGATCTCGAGGCAGTCGTCGAAATTGCCGCGGATCTGGATGAGCGTGCCGCCGTGCGCGACGGCCTGGCTGAGCTTGCCCATCGCGATCTTGCCCTCCGGCACGAGCACGGCGGCCGTGATGCCGGCGTGCGCCGCGTAGGCCGCTGCGGAGGCCGACGTGTTGCCGGTCGACGCGCAGATGACGGCCTTCGCGCCGTGCTCGACGGCCCGCGACAGGGCCACGGTCATGCCGCGGTCCTTGAAGGAGCCCGTCGGGTTCATGCCCTCGAACTTCACGTAGACGTCCGCGCCGGTCATCCGCGACAGCGACGCCGCGGGGATGAGCGGCGTGCCGCCCTCACCCAGCGTCACGACGGTGGAGGCGTCGGTCACGCCGAGCCGGTCGGCGTATTCGCGCATCACTCCGCGCCAGAGGTGTGCCATGTCAGTTCCCTTCCACGCGCAGGACGGAGACGACGCGCTCGACGACGCCGCTCGCGGCGAGCCGATCCACGGTCTCGCTCAGGTCCTGCTCGACGGCCTTGTGTGTTCCGATGACGATCCGGGCGACGCCCGGCTCCCCGTTGCTCTCCCGGATGACGGTCTGCTCGACGGTCGCGATGGAGACGCGCCCCTCGCTCAGGATGCCGGCGACGGTCGCGAGCACGCCCGGCTCGTCGTCGACCTCCAGGGTGATCTGGTAGCGCGTCGTGACCCGTCCGATCGGGACGACGGGCAGGTTCGCGCGGGTGGACTCCCCCACACCCACGCCGCCGGCGATGTGGCGGCGGGCGGCGGAGACGATGTCGCCCAGGACGGCGGACGCGGTCTGCACGCCGCCGGCGCCGGCGCCGTAGAACATGAGGTCTCCGGCGGCCTCGGCCTGCACGAAGACGGCGTTGTTGGCGCCGTGGACGCTCGCGAGCGGGTGCTCGCGCGGGATGAGGGCCGGGTAGACGCGGACGGAGATCGACTCGCCGTCCGCGCCGGTGAGGCGCTCGCACACCGCGAGGAGCTTGATGACGTAGCCGGCGTGCCGCGCGGCATCCATCATCTGCTTGTCGACGGAGGTGATGCCCTCGCGGTGCACGCCGTCGAGCGGCACGGCGGTGTGGAAGGCGAGGCTCGCGAGGATCGCGGCCTTCTGCGCCGCGTCGTAACCCTCGACGTCGGCCGTCGGGTCGGCCTCGGCGTAGCCGAGGGCCTGGGCGTCGGCGAGGACGTCGGAGAACTCCGACCCCTCCCGGTCCATGCGGTCGAGGATGTAGTTGGTGGTGCCGTTGACGATCCCCATGATGCGCTGCACCCGGTCGCCGGCGAGGGAGTCGCGCAGCGGCCGGATGATGGGGATGGCGCCGGCGGCCGCGGCCTCGTAGTACACCGACGCGCCGACCTGGTCGGCGGCCTCGAAGATCTCCGGGCCGTGCGTGGCGAGGAGGGCCTTGTTGGCCGTGACGACGTCGGCGCCGGAGTTGATGGCCGCGAGGATGTGGGTGCGGGCCGGCTCGATGCCGCCCATCAGCTCGATGACGATGTCGGCGCCGACGATGAGCGGCTCCGGGTCGGTCGTCAGCAGCTCGCGCGGCAGGTCGGTGTCGCGCGGCGCGTCGAGGTCGCGCACCGCGATGCCGACGAGGTCCAGAGCGGCGCCGGCGCGGTCCGCCAGCTCGTCTCCGTGCTTGCGGAGGAGCGCGGCGACCTGGGAGCCGACGGCGCCGGCACCCAGCAGAGCCACGCGGAGGCGGCGGTATTCGGTCATTCGGTTCCCTCGGTCAGGCGGAATCCGGCGTCGCGCGCCAGCAGGTCGTCGATGGTCTCGCCACGCACGATGACGCGCGCCCGGCCGCCGGCGAGGGCGATCACGGGCGGACGGGGCACGTAGTTGTAGTTGCTCGCGAGCGAGAAGCAGTAGGCACCGGTGGCGGGCACCGCGACGAGGTCCCCCGGGGCGACATCGCCCGGCAGGTACTCGGCATCCACGACGATGTCGCCGGATTCGCAGTGCCGTCCGACGATGCGGACGAGGGCGGGGGCCGCGTCGCTCGCGCGCGACGCGATGCGGGCGGAGTAGTCCGCGCCGTACAGGGCGGGGCGGGGGTTGTCGCTCATCCCCCCGTCGACGCTCACGTACACGCGCTCGAGGTCGTCCGAGACGCGCACGGGCTTGACGGTGCCGACCTCGTACAGCGTGACGCCGGCACGGCCGACGATGCTCCGTCCGGGTTCGAACGCGAGGGTCGGCACCGGGATGCCGTGCTGCGCGCACTGCGCGGCGACGGCGTCGACGATCCCGGCGGCGAGCTCCGCGATCGGGGTCGGGTCGTCGGCGGTCGTGTAGGCGATGCCGAACCCGCCGCCGAGGTTCAGGAGCGGCACGTCGCCGCCCGCGAGAAGCTCGGCGTGCACCTCGACGAGCCGGGCCGCCGACTCCGCGAAGCCCGCGGTGCCGAAGATCTGCGAGCCGATGTGGCAGTGCAGGCCGAGGAAGCGCAGCGACGGCAGGGCGCGGATGCGGGCGACGGCGGCGGGTGCGGCCTCCAGCGCGAAACCGAACTTCTGGTCCTCGTGCGCCGTGGCGAGGAAGTCGTGGGTCTCGGCGTGCACGCCGCTGTTGACGCGCACCAGCACGCTCTGCACGACGCCCTGCCGCTCCGCGACGGCGGCGAGCCGCTCGATCTCGAGGGCGCTGTCGACGATGACCGAGCCCACGCCGACGGTGACGGCGCGCTCCAGTTCGGCGACGGACTTGTTGTTGCCGTGCAGCCCGATCCGCGCGGGGTCGGCGCCGGCGGCGAGGGCGACGGCCAGCTCTCCCCCGGTGGCGACGTCGACGGCGAGACCCTCGGCCGTGACCCAGCGGACCACCTCGGTGCTCAGGAACGCCTTTCCGGCGTAGTAGACGCGTGCCTGCGCGCCGTGCCGCGCGGCCGCGGCCGCGAACGCCTCGCGGACCTCGCGGGCACGCGCACGCACCTCGTCCTCGTCCAGGACGTACAGCGGGGTGCCGAACTGTGCGCGCAGCGTCGTGGCGGGGATGCCGGAGAGGGTGAGCACGCCGTCCCGGTCGCGGCCGGATCCCGCGGGCCACACCTCGGGGGCCAGAGCGTTCGCATCCGCCGGCACGGCAAGCCACTCCGGGACGAGCGGGCGGGCGGGCGACGCGGACACGGGGATCACCAATCGGGCGGGAACGGGCCTGCGGGCGGTGTCATCACGCTCCGGCAGTCCTTGCAGTCTAGGGCACGGGGCATGGCGGGCCCGTCGGTGTGACGAGCGCCGGACGCCTACCCGCAGGTGCCGTTCGCCTGCATCGCCGGGTCCCGCAGGATGCCGCTGTCGATGTCGAAGCGCGCGACGACACCGCGCTCGTCGACCTGGACGTCGGCGAGCGTCAGGGCGGCCGGCAGGTACTGGGCGAGGCAGACCTCCCACTCCTCGAGGAAGGAGCCGACGAGCGGTCCGAGCTGCTGCCGGACGGCATCCGCCGACACCTCGGCGTCGCCGAGCAGGAGCGTCGTGGGAGCGAGGACGAGGTCGCCCTCGCGCGCCTCCGCCGTGAGGCGCACGCCGAGCGGGACCGTGGCCCCGAACACGTCGAACGCGGTCTCGAGGGCGACCTCCGGCGCTGCGAGGCGGAAGGCGTCGACGGGGAAGCCGTCCACCCGCGCCAGGAGAGCGCGGGTCTGCGCGTCGTCGAGGATGATCTCCGCCGACCCCGAGCTCCAGTCGACGCCGCCCCAGACGGGCACGTCCTGCAGGTTCACCCGGACGTCGCCGGCGAGGCCGTCGAGCTCCACGTCATCCGTGGCAAGGGTCATCTCGGGAACGCTGCCGACCACGAGCTGCGGCAGCAGCAGCCCCGGGATCTCGACGTCGATCTCCTGATCGGCGGGAAGGCCCAGATTCGAGACGAGCTGGTCGCGGATGACCTTCGGCGCGAGGGCACGCGCGGCGACCTCTCCCACGACGACGAGCAGAGCCACGACGACCAGCACGATGACCAGGGCGATCCAGCCGCGGCCGCGGCGGCGCGGCTCATCGGCGACCGTGGCCCAGCGGACCTCGGGGAGCGGGGTGGTGGGCTGCGCGTCGCCGGTCGTCACGTCACATCCGCTCGGGAGCGCTCACGCCGAGGAGGCCCAGGCCGTTGCGGAGGACCTGACCGGTCGCGTCGTTGAGCCACAGGCGCGTGCGGTGCAGGTCGGTGACCTCCTCGTCGCCGAGCGGCGTGACGCGGCAGCTGTCGTACCAGCGGTGGTAGAGGCCGGCGAGCTCCTCGAGGTAGCGGGCGACGCGGTGCGGCTCGCGGACCTCCGCGGCGAACGCGACGATGCGCGGGAACTCCTGCAGCGCACCGAGGAGCGCCGACTCGGTCTCGTGGTCGATGAGCTCCGGCGCGAACGCGGAGCGGTCGACACCGGAGTCCGCGGCGTTCCGCCCGACGTTGTGGGTGCGGGCGTGCGCGTACTGCACGTAGAAGACCGGGTTGTCGTTCGTGCGCTTCTGCAGCACGTCGAGGTCGATGTCGAGGTTGGAGTCGGCAGAGCTGCGGACGAGCGCGTAGCGCGCGGCATCCGTCCCGACGATCTCGACGAGGTCCTCGAGGGTCACGACGGTGCCGGCCCGCTTGGACATGCGCATCGGCTGGCCGTCCTTGACGAGGTTGACCATCTGGCCGATCAGGATCTGCAGGTTGACGTACGGCTCGTCCCCGAACGCGGCGCACATCGCCATGAGGCGCTGCACGTAGCCGTGGTGGTCGGCGCCGAGCATGATGATGCAGCGGTTGAAGCCGCGTTCGCGCTTGTCGAGGTAGTAGGCGAGGTCGCCGGAGATGTAGGCGGGCTGCCCGTCGGACTTGATGACGACGCGGTCCTTGTCGTCGCCGAAGTCGGTCGAGCGCAGCCACGTCGCCCCGTCGGCCTCGTAGATGTGGCCGAGGGCGCGCAGGCGCTCGACGGCACGGTCGACCGCGCCGGAGTCGTGCAGATCGTTCTCGTGGAAGTACACGTCGAAGTCGACGCCGAACTCGTGCAGCGACTGCTTGATCTCGCTGAACATGAAGCCGACGCCGATCGCGCGGAACGCCTCCTGCTTCGCCGCCGGCTCGAGGTCGTCGATGTCTCCCTCGTACGCCAGGGCGACGCGGCGGGCGATGTCGTGGATGTACGCCCCGCCGTAGCCGTCCTCCGGCGTCGGTCGCCCCTCGTGGGCGGCGATGAGGCTGCGCGCGAAGCGGTCGATCTGGGCACCGTGGTCGTTGAAGTAGTACTCCCGCGTCACGGCCGCGCCCTGCGTGGCGAGCATGCGCGCGAGCGAATCGCCGACGGCGGCCCAGCGCGTGCCGCCCAGGTGGATGGGACCCGTCGGGTTGGCGCTGACGAACTCGAGGTTGATGACCTCGTCGGCGCGGCTGTCGTTGGTGCCGAAGGCGGCGCCTGCCTCGACGATGGTCTTCGCGAGGGCGCCGGCGGCGGCGGCATCCAGGCGGATGTTGATGAATCCCGGGCCGGCGACCTCGACGCTCGCGATGCCGTCGACCTCACCGAGGCGCGCGGCGACCTCCGCCGCGAACTCCCGCGGGTTCGCGCCGATCGTCTTGCTGAGCTTCAGCGCGGCGTTGGACGCCCAGTCGCCGTGGTCGCGGTTCTTCGGGCGCTCGAGGACGAGGTCCGAGGCGGTGAGTCCTTCGCCGGCGCCGGCTCGTCGCGCCTCCGCGAGCGGGGCGATGACGGCGAGCAGGGCTTCGGAGAGGGCGTCAGGATTCATAACCTCTCAAGTCTACGGGCCGCACCCGCGCCCTCCTCCTGCCGGCGCAGGATGCCGCGGCTCAGGCGAGCTGGATGAGCTCGGCCCCGTCGTCGTGCGCGGGGTCGGATGCCGCGGCGACGATGTCGAGACCGTCGAACTCGGCGGCGTCGTCCGGCACGACGGCTGCGTCGACCCGCATGCGGGACAGCCCGACGTGGCCGCCGTGGTAGCTCAGGAAGGCGCAGTCCGCGGCATCCCGCCCCGTCGCGATGCGCACGAGGGAGCGGCGGTTGGCCAGCCGCGTCGCGTCCAGCACGTACCAGCTGCCGTCGAGGTAGGCCTCGGCGACCGCGTGGAAGTCCATCGGGCGCAGGCCCGGCGCGAAGCAGGCCGCGTAGCGGGCCGGCATGTCCATGGCGCGCAGCAGCGCGATCACGACGTGCGCGTAGTCGCGGCAGACGCCCTGGCCGGTCATGAGCGTCGTGACGGCGGAGTCGGTGCCCTGGCTGAGGCCGGGCGTGTACGTCGTGCTCGTCGCGACGAAGTCGCTGACCGCGGCGATCAGCTCGTGTCCCTGGAGCCCGCGGAACTGACGTCGCGCCTGCGAGAAGACCTCGTCGGACTGGCAGTAGCGGCTCGGACGCAGGTAGGTGATGGCTTCGAGGTCGCTCGTGGCCCGCTGCGTGCCGAGGCCCTCGACGACCGCCTCGTAGCGCACTTCGAGCCGTCCGGCCTCGCCGAGGAGCCGGTGCAGGCGGCTCCCGGACTGGTCCACGATCTCGGTCGGCGTGTACACGCGATCGCCCTGCGTGAAGGTCAGCTCCTCGCGGACGACGGGCGCGGGCTGGGCCGCCGCGATCTGGAAGATCAGGTCGACGGAGGACCCCAGATCCAGGTCGAGTTCGGCGGTCACGATGCGTTGCACCGGGATATCCTCGCATGCCCCGCGGCGTGCTCCGGCACGTGCGCGCCGTGCGTCCCGGGGGGCCTCCCGCGCGCTGATTCTGTCCGGCGCGGAACGTGACGTACCCTCTTCGCATGCGCGCGACCGACCCGACCTCCCGGCACATCCCGCCGTGGGTCATCGGGGGCCTCGCCGTCGTCGTCGCCGCCGTCGCCGTCGTGGCCGTCTGGCGCCCGTGGGCGACGCCCGCGGCCACCGTCGCGGCCGGCTCCGGCGACACGGCCGTCGCCGTCACGCCCGACCTTCTCGACCTGCCCGAGAACCCGACCGTCCTCATCTTCGGCGACTCCTGGACGTTCGGCTCCGCCGCGACGGACCCGGCCCTCGGCTACGCCTACGTCGTGTCCGCCCTCACCGGGTGGACCACGGTCGTGGACGGCGTGCGCGGCAGCGGCTACCTCAAGCCCGGCATCGACGGACCCGACTTCGGCACCCGCATCTCGGCGCTCGACCCCACGCTCGACCCCGACCTCGTCATCATCCAGGGGTCGATCAACGACCGCCGCCTCCCCGCGACCGGCTACGACGCCGCCGTCAACGCCGCGTGGGACCGGCTGTCCGCCACGTACCCGTCCGCGCGCGTCGTCGTGCTCGGACCCGCCCCGCAGGTGCTTCCGGTGCAGAAGGCGACAGCGCGGATCGACCGCGATCTCGCCCGCCTGGCCGCCCAGCGCGGCTGGTGGTACCTCTCCCCCCTCCAGGAGGGGTGGATCACCCAGGCGAACTACCTCGACGTCATCGACACCGGCGTCGGCCGGAACCATCCGTCGACCGCGGGACACGCCTACCTCGCCGAGCGCCTGGCGGAGGCGGTCGCGACCATCTCGCGGTGATAGTCTCGATCGGTACGCCTCCGTAGCTCAGTGGATAGAGCGCCGGTTTCCGGTACCGTAGGTCGCAGGTTCGACTCCTGTCGGGGGCACCAGTCAGGGCAAGGGATCGCGGGTCATGAAGACCCTGCGGTCCCTTCTCCTTTTCCCGTGCGCGGCACGGCGCTCACTCGCAGGCGAGGCCGTCGCCGTCGCCGTCGCCGTGGTTGCCGGTGCCGTTCGCGAACCACTCGTAGAGCTCGGCGTCCGCCGGGTCGTTCTGCTGGAACGGGCCGGTCGGGTGACCGGCGCCGTTCTTCTTGAGCTTCGTGCACGAGGTGTACTGCTCCCACCACCGCTCGGTCGTGGGCACCACAGGCGCCACGGGGGCTGGCGGCGCTGCGGCGGCGGGCTGACAGGCGACGGTGACGACCGAGCCGTCCGCCCCCAGCGTGGCCCGCTGCGCCGAGCGGTACTCCGCCTCCCACGGGTGAGCCGGGTACCCATCGAGGGAGTCGTAGCGCGCGACCGCCGTGCCGGCCTGGATCTGCAGCATCCCGAGATCGATGCCGCTCGCCGTGCTGACGTGCCGGAGGAGGCGGCCGTACCGGTCCTGATCGTCCTGCCCCGCCGGGAGCTCCAGCGTCACGGGATCGCCGCCGGCGAGCACGCCTGCGATCGTCGCGGACGACTCGTCGTGCCCGCACTCCCCTCGTTCGGGCGTGTCGATCCCGATGATGCGGACGGTCCCCGCACTGGTCTCGATCGTGTCGCCGTCGACGACCGACACGAAGGTGACCGGCTCCGCCGCGGGCTCCGCGGGGACCGACGCGGCGGGGGTGGCCAGCGGGACGGGGGTGGATGCCGCGGCATCCGTCCGCGCCGGCTGTGTCACGCACGCCGAGAGCACCGCCGCGATGATCACGGCGGCACCGATCGACCCCAGTGTCCGTCCGACTCGCACGCGCTCCCCGTTCCGTCGCTCCCGGAGCACGGCGCGGCGCAGCGCCGGCCGGCGATCCCCAGATCACGTCGAAGCTAACAGCCCGACGACGACCGCCCGCGCCGCCGGCGCGGCGCGGCCGCAGAGCGGGCACCGGATGCGCAACGGCGGATCTCATGCGCGCCGCGCCGCGGGCGCGCGACATCCGGGTCACGACGCTCAGGATCTCCGCCGTTGGATCCGCCGTTGGATCCGCCGCTGGGCCCGCCACCCCAGATGGCGCCGACGCCTGGGAAAGATCCCGGACACACGAAGATCGCCCCGGAGCCGAAGCCCCGGGGCGATCATCAGTTGCGTTCTCGGTCTCTGTTCCCGGTTCTCTTCCGAGTTCCTGTGTCTCCGTTTTCCTTCGCGAGTACCAAGATACTCAGCCGCGCCGAGCCGTCAAGATGTCACCGCGAAGTCATTTCGAGTTCATGTTGAAGGTGAGGATGCCGGGGACGCGCGCCGCACGTCATCCTCGAGGATGACGGGGATCGGTCCGGCGGCCGACGCGGACGGCGCGGCCCGGTTCGTAGCGTCGGATCATGGCCACCGCGACCCTCTCCGTCCCGTCCTTCGCCCGCCGCCCCTCCCCCGCCGAGCGCGTCTCGGCGGGCACCGCCGCGGTCCTGTCGGTGCTCGGCAGCATGCTGGCGTTCGGGATCGCGGCGCTCGGCCTCCTGGTGGTGCCGGTCGCGGCCGCGGTCGTTTTCGGACCCGCCCTGCTCGCCCTCTTCTGACCCCGCGCTACGGCGAGATGAAGAACAGCCAGTCCAGGAGCCCGGGGTTGTGCGCGTGGACGAGCACCGCGAACACGACGGCGTCGAAGAGCAGGTGCACCGTCACGACGTAGCCGAGCGACTTGGTGCGCAGGAAGATGACGGCCTGCAGCAGCGCGAACGGGATCGTGAGGACCGGCCCCCACGCGCGGTAGCCGAGCTCCCACAGGAACGAGACGAACACCACCGCCTGCAGCACGTTCGCGGCCCCGTCGGAGAAGTGCCGGCGCAGCAGCGCGAAGCACGTGCAGATGAAGAACAGCTCGTCCCAGATGCCGACGGCGCCCACCCCGACGAACAGTCGCGCGATGAGATCGGGCGTGTCGACCACGGGCCAGTTCAGGTACACGCCGCTCGTGAGGAAGTAGAACGGCAGCAGCAGCCAGCCGAGGATGAGGACGGCGCCGAGCCACATCCACTGCCACGGCTTCCACGCGTGCCCGCCGCGCCACGGGAACCGGATCGCGCGGTCGCGGTACACCCACCGGGAGATGACGTACGGCACGACGACGGCGCCGCCGAGCGCCAGCGTGAACCGCACCATGGCGAGGTCGTCGAGTTCCGCGGCCAGATCGATGGCGCTGACGATCAGCAGCCCGACGGCGATGAGCGAGAGGTCACGGGTCAGCGACGGTGCCCGCCCCACGACGGCGCCGCGCTCCATGAGCGCGGCGGTCAGCATCCCCGCGGCCAGCAGGATCCAGCCGAGCCACGACACCTGCAGCACGAACAGCGCCGGGGCGGCGAGGCAGACGAGCGCCGCGGGGATCGTCCGCAGCGAGACGACCGGGCGTATGCCGGGATCGGAATCGGCCGGCATCCCGGTCACGCGCCGTCGCGACGCACGTACACGAGGTCGCGGATGTCGCGCCCCTTCGCCAGACCCTTGCGCTCGAACGCGGTCATGATGCGGCCCTCGAAACGCGGCGCCCACGCCCCCTCGAAGCCCGGCGCGAACTCCGTCGCGGCGGTCATCACCTCGCGCATCTGGAGCGCGTAGTCCTCCCAGTCCGTCGCGAGCCGCAGGCGACCGCCCGGCTTGAGCGCGCGGGCCGCGACGGCCGGGAAGCCGGGAGCGACGAGGCGGCGCTTGGTGTGCTTGTTCTTGTGCCACGGGTCGGGGAAGAAGATCCAGATCTCGTCGACGGATGCCGCCGGCAGCAGGTGCTCGAGAACCTCGGGGGCGTTGGCTTCGACGAGCCGGAGGTTGTCGATCCCGGCACGGTCGGCGTCCAGCATCGTGCGGGCGAGACCCGCGCGGAACACCTCGACGGCGAGGAAGTCGGTCTCCGGCGTCGCGCCGGCGGCGTGCACGATCGCGTGTCCCTGCCCCGACCCGATCTCCACCACCAGCGGAGCCGACCGCCCGTACACGGCGGTCAGGTCGACGGGGTCCCCCGGGCGGATGCTGGTGACCGCGGCAGCCCGCTCCACGTCCAGCAGGTAGTGCGGGGACAGGGCGGCCCAGGCGCGCTCCTGCCCGTCGCTCATCCTGCCGCTGCGGCGGACGAAGGAGACGGGCTTGTCGCGGAACCGCGGAGCGTCGGGGGCGTCGTCGTCGGAGACGTCGTCGGCGTCGGGATGCGGCATCCCCCCAGGCTACCGAGTCACCCGCGCCGGGCGCCTCACGCCGTGACGAAGTCGATGAGCTCCTCGACGCGGCCGAGCAGGGCGGGGTCGAGGTCCCGGTAGGAGTGCACGGCGCCGAGGATCCGCTGCCAGTTCCGGGCCAGGTCGGCGGGGGTCTCCGCCGGCCAGCCGAGGGCCCGGCTGACGCCCACCTTCCACTCGATGCCGCGCGGCACGTCCGGCCACCCGGCGATGCCGAGGGCCTTCGGGGTGACGCACTGCCACACGTCGACGTGCGGGTGCCCCACGATCCGGACGAAGCGGCCGTGCGGACCGCGCTCGACGGCCTGCGCGAGGCGTGTCTCCTTCGACCCCGGGACGAGGTGGTCCACGAGCACGCCGTACCGGCGCTCCGCGGACGGCGGGTCGTCGCGGAGGACGACGTCCAGCAGGTCGACGCCCTGCAGGTACTCCACGACGACCCCCTCGACGCGCAGGTCGTCTCCCCACACCTTCTCCACCAGCTCCGCGTCGTGCTTGCCCTCGACGAGGATCCGCGACGCGCGGGCGACGCGGGCGCGCGCCTCCGGGGCCGCGAAGGAGCCGGATGCCGTGCGTGCCGGCGCTCGGGATGCCGGGGCCTGCGGCGCGGTCAGCTGCACGGGCCTGCCCTCCAGGAGGAAGCCGCCGCCGAGCGGGAAGAGGCGGACGCGGCCGTGCCGGTCCTCGAGCTCCACGAGGCCGCTCTGCCACCCGGCCACCGCGCCGCAGAACCCGTCGGCGGCGACCTCCACGACGAGATCGCGGACGGCCTCGACGACCGGGACCACGGGACGTCCCGCCGTGCGCCAGCCGGGGGCGAGCACGTCGCCCGCGTATCGATCTTCCATGTGAGCCTCCGAACGCGTGAGCCTAACCCGGCGCCGCGTGGCCCGCGCCGAGCCACGCGCGGGATGCGCGGGAACGGTCTGCGCCGAGCTATCGCCTCATGCGAACCGGGGAATAGACTCGCGGAGGGGGCGGCCTCCGTGCCCCCGGAGGAGGATCCACCGATGCGATCGCGATGGGCTCTGGCGCTCACTGCCGCACTGGCGATCGTGGTGGGCGGCGCTGCCGGCGCCGCGCTCGCGACCGGCCCCGTCTCCCTGGGGGCGACGCGTGTCCTCGACGACGCCGGCGTGCTGTCGGCGGCCGAGGAGGGCGAGGTGCAGCAGCGCTCCGAGCAGCTGTCCGCGGCATCGGGCGTGGACCTCTGGGTGGTCTACGTCGACGTGTTCACGGACCCGGCCGACCCCGAGGCCTGGGCGACACAGACGGCGGAGGACAACGGCCTCGGCCCGAACCAGTACCTCCTCGCGATCGCGACCGAGGGGCGCACGTTCTACCTCTCCGGCGACTCGGCGGGTCCCGTCGACTTCGCGGCTCTCGGCACCATCGAGCAGCAGCGCATCCTGCCCGCCCTGGGCTCGGGAGACTGGGCGGGCGCGGGCATCGCGGCCGCCGACGGCCTCGAGAACGCCGTGGGCGGCGGCGACGGCGCTCCCGGGGCCGCGACGGGCGGCGGCGGGTTCGGCGGCATCCTCGTCTTCCTGCTGATCGCCGCGGCGGTCATCGTCGTCATCTGGCTCATCGTGCGCGCACGCCGGAAGGGCACGGCCGTCGCCGGCGGCGCCGCGGGCCCGCAGGCCGTGGCCGCCGTTCCCACCGAAGAACTCGCCCGCCGCGCGGCATCCGCGCTCGTGCAGACCGACGACGCCGTCAAGACCAGCGAGCAGGAGCTCGGGTTCGCCCGTGCCCAGTTCGGCGACGCCGCGGCGGCCGAGTTCGAGGAGACCCTCACGCGCGCGAAGGCGATGCTCGAGCAGGCGTTCTCCCTGCAGCAGCAGCTCGACGACGAGGTACCCGACACCGAGCAGGACGTCCGGGCGTGGAACACGCAGATCCTGGAACTGTGCGAGACGGCGAACGCCGAGCTGGACGAGAAGGCCGCGGCGTTCGACGAGCTGCGCAAGCTCGAGCAGAACGCGCCGGAGGCCCTCACCCGCGCGCAGGAGCTGAGGGCGACCGTCGCTGCGGGCATCGCCGAGGCGACCGAGCGCCTCGCCGCGCTGCAGACGACCTACGCCGCCGACGCGATCGCGACCGTCGCCGACAACCCGGCGCAGGCGCAGCAGCGCATCGCGTTCGCCGACGAGCGACTGACCGCCGCGGAGCAGGCCATCGGCTCCGGTGACGGCTCCGCGGCCGCCGTCAGCATCCGCGCCGCCGAGGAGGCGCTCGGCCAGGCGCGCATGCTCGAGGATGCCGTCACGAAGCTGCAGGCCGATCTCACGGCCGGCGAGCAGAACGCCGCGGCACTGATCGCGGACCTCGAGAAGGACCTCGCGGCCGCCGGTGCGATGCCGGACCGGGACGGGCGCCTCGCCCCCGTCATCGCGTCCACGCGGCAGCAGGTGGATGCTGCGCGCCGCAGCCTCACCGGTGCGCAGAAGCGTCCGCTCGGGGCGCTCGCGGCGCTCGAGGCCGCGAACACCGAGATCGACACCCTCCTCGCCGGCGTTCGCGACGCGCAGGCGCAGGCGCAGCGCGCGAGCCAGCTGCTCGGCCAGCAGCTCATGCAGGCCCAGGCGCAGGTGTCCGCCGCGGAGGACTTCATCACCTCGCGCCGCGGCGCGATCGGCGCGGAAGCCCGCACCCGGCTCGCGGAGGCCGGCGCCTCGCTCATGCAGGCGCAGCAGCTCGCCGCGAGCGACCCCGCACAGGCCCTGCAGTACGCGCAGCGCGCCAACGACCTCGCCGGGCAGGCCATCCAGTACGCGCAGAACGACGTCGGCGCCTTCTCCGGCGGTGGCGGACTCCTCGGCGGCGGCAACTCCGGTGGCGGCGGGAACATGATGGGCGCCGTCCTCGGCGGCATCGTGATCAACTCCCTCCTCGGCGGTGGCGGCGGCGGTATCTTCGGCGGGGGAGGCGGCCGCGGCGGCGGCGGCTTCGGCGGCGGCGGCTTCGGCGGCGGCATCGGCCCGGGCAGCTTCGGCGGCGGGGGCACGCGGGGCCGACGCGGAGGGGGCCGCTTCTGAGCGCCGCGCCGCACACATCCCAGAAGGTGACATGGACTTCCGACGACAACTGAAGAAACTTCCCGCTAGGAAAGGAAAACCGATGGCAAAGCAGTCCATCTTCGGACGCATCTCGACCCTGATGAAGGCGAACATCAACGCCCTCCTCGACTCGGCCGAGGACCCGGAAAAGATGCTCGATCAGCTCGTGCGCGACTACACGAACAACATCGCCGACGCCGAGGCCGCGATCGCCGAGACGATCGGCAACCTGCGCCTCCTCGAGCGCGACCACGAGGAGGACCGGAAGGCCGCGGTGGAGTGGGGCAACAAGGCCCTCGCCGCGAGCAAGAAGGCCGACGAGCTCCGCTCGGCCGGCAACACGGCCGACGCCGACAAGTTCGACAACCTCGCGAAGATCGCGCTGCAGCGTCAGATCGGCGAGGAGAACGAGGTGCGCGCGATCGCGCCCTCCATCGCCGCGCAGACCGAGGTCGTCGAGAAGCTCAAGGACGGCCTCAACGGCATGAAGGGCAAGCTCGAGCAGCTGCGCTCGAAGCGCTCCGAGCTGCTCGCCCGCGCGAAGACCGCGGAGGCCCAGAACAAGGTCCACGACGCCGTCAAGTCGATCGACGTGCTCGACCCGACCAGCGAGCTCGGCCGCTTCGAGGACAAGGTCCGACGCCAGGAGGCCCTCGCCGCCGGCAAGCAGGAGCTCGCCGCCTCGTCGCTGGACGCGCAGTTCAACCAGCTCGAGGACGTCGGGGAGCTCACCGAGGTCGAAGCCCGCCTCGCGGCGCTGAAGACCGGGGGCACCCCCGCCCCGGCGATCGAGCAGTAATCGGCGCGAGCCGTCCCACCGTGGCACGGCGCCGACTCCGGTCGGCGCCGTGCCCACCCGCCTCGAGAGGCTGCGCATGACCCGGTTCGTCGTGGTTCCGCAATGGCAGGGCTCGCCGGCCGCGCGCGCGATGCTGCTCATCGACGGCGCGGAGGCGATCGCAGGCGACCTGCCCCGCGCCTCCTCCACGCGCATCGACGTCCCGCTGGAGGCCGGCGAATCGCTCGGCAGCCCGGTCCGGCGCCTGAGCTCGCTCACGCGCATCCGCGACCTCGTGGCCGCCGAGCTCGCCGACCGCGCCGAGTCCGATGGCGACCAGCCGACGGTCGTGATCGGCGGCGACTGCGGCGTCGCGGTGCCGGCGGTCGCCCACGCGGCCACTCGGCATCCGGGGATGGCCGTCGTCTGGTTCGACGCGCACGGCGACCTGCACTCCCCCGACACCTCCCCCTCCGGCGCGTTCGCCGGCATGGCCCTGCGCGCCGTGTTCGGCGACGGTGAGCTCTCCGCCGGGGGCGCCGTCACCGCCGACCGCGTCATCCTGGCCGGCGCCCGCGAATTCGAGGACGCCGAAGTCGCACTCGTCGCCGCCACCGGGCTCCGCGTGCTCGGCGTCGCCGACCTCGCCGACCCGGAGGCCCTCGCCGACGCCGTCGCCGCAACCGGCGCGGATGCCGTCTACATCCACGTCGACCTCGACGTGCTCGACCCGGCCGTCATGACCGGCCTCACCTCGGCCGTCCCGTTCGGGCTCGCCGTCGCCGATGTCACGGCGTCGGTCGCCGCCCTGCGCGCGCGCCTGCCGCTGGCGGGCGCGTCGGTGTGCGGTTTCGCGCCCGCGACGCCGGCTGCCGCCGTCGACGACCTCGGCAGCATCCTGCGCATCGTGGGCGCCCTCGCATGATCGCGACACCGCCGGCCGGCTGGAAGGCCGCCGCCGAGCGGGCGGTCGCCCGCGGCGAACGCCTCGACCGCGCCATCCCCTCGTTCCTGCTCGACTCCCCGATCAGTCGGCTCGGCTACTGGTGGGGCACCGCCGTCGGGTGGCTGTGGGGATCGCTGTGGTCCACGGGGCCGGTGCTCCGCCGCGGGGGCCTTCTCGTGTTCCGCGGCATGCCGTCCTGGACCTACGGCCGGGGCGGCGTGTGCGTCGGACGCTGCTACCTGACGGGCGAGGGCGTCCTCACCGAACGCATCCTCCGGCACGAGGCCGTGCACGCCGCGCAGTGGCGGCGCTACGGGTTCCTCATGCCGGTGCTGTACCTCGTCGCCGGGCGCAACCCGCTGAAGAACCGGTTCGAGATCCTCGCCGGACTCGAAGACGGCAACTACGTGCCGCGCACCACGGGACGCTGAGGACGCCGAGTCCCCACGCAGGCCCTACCGTGCGGACAGCAGGCCGAAGCGCTCGGGAGCGCTGATCGCGGACGCGTCGATGTGCAGTGCGCTGGTCAGATGGTCGACGATGTCGGCCGTGCCCAGGAACCCGCCGAGCAGGTGGATGCGGGTCGCGTCGTCCTCGCGGCACAGCATCTCGTCCGCCCACGCCGTGACGGCGCGCGCCAGCGCTTCCCCGGGTGCGCAGGCGCGACCGGTCCCGGGCGCTCCGGAGCGCCGCGAGCGGTCGAGCCAGGTGACGGTCATCCGCGCCGGGGCCGCAAGACGCCCGATCCAGCCGGCATCCGGCACCTCCACGAACACGCGGCCGGTCGAGCACAGCGGGAGCGTCGCGATCAGCGCCTCGAGTTCGGCGAGCGAGGACTCGTCCGCCGTGATGAGGTGCTGGACGCGCGTGTGCTTGGACGCCCGGCAGGCGGCGGGGGTGTGCGCGGTGGAGCGGGACATGATGCGACCACTATACCCCGCGAGGAAGGGTTGCCTAACCTTGGTCTGGGGCGCGGCCGATGCGCCGTCAGCGCGAGGCGATCAGGACGCCCTGCAGCTCGACGATCTCGTCGTCGCCGAGGCCGTGCGCGCGGAGGAACTCCACGGGCGCCCCGAAGCGGGCCCGCAGGTCGTCGAGCACGCGGCGCATGGCGGGCGCGGGCGACCGGGTCGCGAGCTCCTCGAGGTGTCGCGCCTCGGGGTGCAGGCTCCGCAGGTAGGCGAGCACCCGCTCGTTGCGCTGCGCCGGCAGCAGCGCCTCGGTGCGCGCGTAGTCGGCCACGACGGCATCCTCGTCGACGCCCGCGGCAGCCAGTGCGAGCGCGACGGTCACGCCCGTGCGGTCCTTCCCGACGGTGCAGTGCACGAGCACCGGCTGGTCGGCGATCACGGCGCGCACCACCTCGACGATGCTCTCCCCCGCGCCGTCGACGAGGGAGCGGTACAGGTCGTCGAGGGTGAGGTCCTCGGCGAAGAAGGATGCCGTCGACCCCGCGAACAGGGGGATCCGGACCGTCTCGTGGCCGAGGTCGGCGAGCCGGGTCGGCTCCCACGCGACCTCGGCGTCGTCGCGGAGATCCACGATGCGCCGCAGGCCCAGCCGCCGCAGCGTCTCCCGTCCCGCGGCGTCGACGCGGGCGAGGTTCCCGGACCGGAACAGCACGCCGGGACGCGTCGTCCCCCCGCTCGCAGGGAGGCCGCCGGTGTCCCGGAAGTTCAGGGCACCCGCGACGGTCAGCGGGTCGGTCATGCCGGGTCCGCGGTGGCCCCCCGCCGCGGCGGGACGGGGTACTTGCCCGCGATCGTGATGCGGTTGAAGGCGTTGATCGACACGAGGAGCCAGCTCAGCGCGACGTACTCCTGCTCGGAGAGGATGCCGCCGACGTGGTCGTAGACCTCATCGGGGATGCCGTCCTCGTGGATGTACACGTAGCACTCGGCGAGTTCGAGGGCGGCCCGCTCCCGGGCCGTGAAGACACCGGAGTCGCGCCACGTCGCGATCTGCGCGATCTCGTCGGCCGTGAGCCCTGCCGCGACGGCCCGGTCGACGTGGATGCGGACGCAGTACGCGCACCCGTTCAGCTGAGAGGCATGGACGAGGGCGATCTCCTTCATCCGCGCGTCGATGCCGGCCTCTGCCGCGATCTCCCCGACGGTCTGCGAGAACGCCTCGAGCGCGTCGTACGCGGGACGAGCCGATCGGGACAGATGGACGCGGCGTTCCGGGGTCATGACGCCCACCCTACCGACGGCATCCGGGAGAATGGATCGACCATCGCCCCGTCACCCCGAGGATGCCGCGTGACCACGACCCCGTTCGACGAGTTCTCCTTCCTCCCCGCGCAGGCGGCCGGCATCGGGGTGACGGCGATCCCGCCGGTGCGCCGGGTGACGGCGCCGCTGCCGGACGGCCGGACGGTCAGCGCGCTGCAGTACGGCGACCCGGCCACCGGGGAGTTCCCGCCCCCTGCGGTCACGCTCCTGCATGGCGCGGGACTGAACGCCCACACGTGGGACACGACGGTCCTCGCCCTCGGCCTGCCCGCGCTCGCCGTCGACCTGCCCGGGCACGGCGACTCGTCGTGGCGTGCGGACGGCGCCTACACGGGCCGCCTGCTCGCGGCGGACCTCGCCGCGGTGCTCTCGGTGTGGGCGGCGTCGCCGCAGGTGCTCGTCGGCCAGTCGCTCGGCGGCCTGACCGCCGCGGCGCTGACCGCCGCGCACCCGGAGCTCGTGCGCCGACTCATCGTCGTCGACATCTCCCCGGGGCTCGACCCGAACGGCGGCGCCAGCCAGATCCGCGCGTTCTTCGCCGGCCCCACCGACTGGGCCTCGCGGGAGGAGCTCGTCGACCGCGCCCTCTCCTTCGGCCTCGGCGGGTCGCGGGAGGCGGCGACGCGCGGCGTGTTCCTCAACTCCCGCGTCCGCGAGGACGGGCGGGTGGAGTGGAAGCACCACTTCGCGCACCTCGCCCACCTCCTGGCCACCGACCGCGCGGCCGCGGCCGCGGCCGACAGTGCGGCGAGCGCGTCGGCCGGGGTGCTCTCCGCCGCCGGGTGGGACGACCTCGCGGCCGTGGCGGTCCCGGTCACCCTCATCCGCGGCGACCGCGGCTATCTCACCCCCGCCGACGTCGACGAGTACCGGCGGCGCCTGCCCGCCGCCGAGGTCATCACGGTCGCCGCCGGGCACAACGTGCAGGAGGACCAGCCCGTCGAGCTCGGCGGACTCCTCGCGGCACGCGTTCATGACGCCGGATGACCCCGCAGCGGACGCGTCACCCTAGGCTGTTGTGCGCACCACGTCCGCAGACCCGCATCGGACAGCGATGATGCCGAGTCTGCACCTGCGAAAGGACCACCCCCGCATGCTTCGTCGTACCGCCCTCGCCGCCGCGGCGATGCTCGCCGCCGGCGCCCTCCTCCTGACCGCGTGCACGGGCAGCGCAGAGCCCGGTCCGTCCGAGACCGAGCTGACCGCCGACCCCGACGCCTCCGTCGGGATCCGCCTCGTGCTGGAGCCCGGGAACCTCGACATCCGCGAGACGGCGGGCGCCGCGCTCGACCAGATCCTGATCGACAACGTCTACCAGGGCCTCGTCGCCCGGACGCCCGACCAGGAGGTCGTCCCCGCCCTCGCCAGCGACTACGAGATCTCCCCCGACGGCCTCACCTACACGTTCACGCTCCGCGAGGGGGTCACGTTCCACGACGGCCAGGATCTGACGCCCGAGGACGTCGTGTGGTCGCTCACACAGGTGCGGGACGACGCCGCCTACCGCGACTCCGCGCGCCTCGCCGGCGTCACCGGCATCACCGCGGAGGGGCAGACGATCACCCTCACCCTCGGCGCGCCGGACTCGACGCTGCTGTGGAACCTCACCGGCCGCGCGGGACTCATCCTCAAGAAGGACGACACGATCGACCGCAAGACGGCCACGAACGGCACCGGCCCGTTCACCCTGGCCGGCTGGAAGCAGGGCGCCAGCATCACCTTCGCGCGCTACGACGGCTACTGGGGCGAGCCGGCACAGGTGGCCGAGGTCGTCTTCAGCTACATCCCGGAGACTCAGGCGGCGCTCAACGGCGCCCTCGCCGGCGAACTCGACGTGCTGACCGGGTTCGACGCGAACCTGAAGGACCAGATCGAGGCCGGCGGCGACTTCGCGCTCGTGCTCGGCAAGTCCACCGACAAGGGCACGCTCGCGATGAACTCGAAGAGCGGCCCGCTGAGCGACGAGCGCGTCCGCCAGGCGATCCGCCAGGCGATCGACAAGGATGCCATCGTCGAGGCCCTCGGCGCGGGACAGACCCAGTACGGCCCCATCCCCGAGCTGGACCCCGGCTACGAGGACCTCTCCGAGGTGGCGCCGTTCGACCCCGATGCGGCGCGCGCCCTCCTGAAGGAGGCCGACGCGGAGGACCTGACGCTGACGCTGACGCTGTACAACGGGTACGGCACGACCGTCTCGCAGATCCTCGTGTCGAACCTCGACGATGTGGGCATCACGCTCAAGGTGAACCAGGTCGAGTTCCCCACCTGGATCAACGACGTCTACATCAACCAGGACTACGAGCTGAGCTTCGTGCTGCACACGGAGTCGCGGGACTTCGAGAACTGGGCGAACCCGGAGTACTACTTCACGTACGACAACGCCGAGGTGCAGAAGCTGTACGCGGAGTCGGTCGCCGCCGTCGACCCCGACGAGACCGCAGACCTCCTCGCCCAGGCCGCGCGCATCGTGTCGGAGGACATGGCGGCGGACTGGCTGTACAACGGCGCCTCCGTGCTCGCGGTCGCCTCGAACGTCACGGGCGTGCCGTCGGTGAACGTCAACGAGCGGCTCAACCTCGCCCAGCTGGTCAAGAGCACGGAGTGATCCGGTACGCCCTGACACGATCGGCCCTGCTGCTGCTCGGGCTGTTCGTCGCCAGTGCGCTCATCTTCTTCACCCTCCGGGTCCTGCCCGGAGACGTAGCCCAGCTCATCGCCGGGATCAACTCGACGCCGGAGCAGATCGCGGCGATCCAGCAGCGCCTCGGCCTGGACCAGCCGCTGCCCGTGCAGTACGCCACCTGGATCGGCGGCATCCTGACCGGCGACCTGGGCGAGTCGATGCTCACCGGCACACCGGTCGCGAGCGAGCTCGCGCAGAAGGCGCAGGTGACGATCCCGCTCGGCCTCCTGTCGATGACCGTGGCGATCGTCATCGCGCTCCCCTTCGGCGTGCTGTCCGCGATCCGGCGCGGCCGCGCCGACGGCACGGCGCTGAACGTCGGCGCGCAGGCGGTGGCGGCCGTCCCCGTCGTGTGGGCGGGCATGATGCTCGTCGTCGTGTTCGCCGTCTGGCTCGGCTGGCTGCCGGCGCAGGGCTTCCCCCGATCCGGCTGGTCCGACCCGGGCGCGGCGCTGCGCGCCCTGCTGCTGCCCGCCATCACGATCGGGGTCATCGAGGGCGCGATGCTGCTGCGGTTCGTGCGCTCGGCGACCCTGCAGGCGGTCGGCGAGGACTTCGTGCGCACCGCCGCCGCGAAGGGCCTCACCCGCACGCAGGCCCTCATCCGGCACGGCCTTCCGACCGTCGGACTGTCGATCATCACCGTCCTGGGCCTTCAGGTCGCCGGGATCATCGTCGGCGCCGTCGTCATCGAGCAGCTGTTCACCCTGCCCGGGATCGGACGGATGCTGGTCGCCGACGTCAGCAATCGCGACCTGCTCAAGGTGCAGGGCGAGCTCCTCGTGCTCACGAGCTTCGTCCTCATCGTCGGGTTCCTCGTCGACCTCGCCCACCGGGCCATCGACCCACGGCAGCGGGAGGCGGAATGACCCGGTTCGCCTGGCTCCGCCGGCTGTGGGCGCTGTCCACGGGCCGCTTCGGTCTCCTCGTGGCCGCGGGCATCGCCGTCGTCGCGATCGCGGCACGGTTCTGGACGCCGTTCAACCCGCAGCGCGTGGACATCGCCGGCCGCTGGGCGCCGCCCGGCTGGCCGCACCTCCTCGGCACCGACGGGTCGGGCCGCGACATCCTGAGCCTTCTCATGGCCGGCGCCGGCACGACGCTCCGGGTCGCGGTGGGCGCCGCCGTCGTCGCGACCGTGATCGGCATCATCCTCGCCTCCCTCGGCGCCCTGACCGCCCGCTGGATCCGCGAGTCCGTCGCCGTCGTCGTCGACATCCTCATCGCCTTCCCCGTGCTCATCATCGCGATGATGATCTCCGCCGTGTGGGGCGGTTCGCTCTGGGTCGTCATCATCTCGGTGGGGATCGGGTTCGGCGTGAACGTCGCCCGGGTCACGCGGCCGGAGCTGCGTCGCGTGCTGCACAGCGACTTCGTCCTGGCGGGCCGCGCGAGCGGCCTCACCCCGTTCCAGAACCTGTGGCGGCACCTGCTGCCCAACGTCGCGCCCGTCTTCATCGTGCAGCTGTCGTGGGCGATGGCCGTCGCCGTGCTGGCGGAGGCGGGCCTCAGCTACCTCGGGTTCGGGGCCCCGGTCACCGAGCCGTCCTGGGGGCTGCTGCTGAAGGATCTGCAGGCGTACATCACGGTGTACCCGCTCACCGTCGTGTGGCCGGGTCTCGCCATCACCCTCACGGTGCTCGGCCTGAACCTCCTGGGAGATGGACTCCGTGAGGCCACCGATCCCACTCTGTCCCCGCGCCGCGCCGCCCATCACGTGCCGGAGGTGGTCGCGTGAGCCTCGAGGTGCGCGGTCTCACGATCGAGATCTCCGGTCGCCGTGTCGTGGACGGCATCTCCTTCGACGTCCCCGACGGTGCGCGCGTCGGCCTCATCGGCGAGTCCGGCTCCGGCAAGTCCCTCACAGCCCTCGCCCTCCTCGGGCTCCTGCCGGGCGGTGCGACGGCGAGCGGCAGCATCCGCTGGGACGGCCGCGAGCTGATCGACCTCCCCGATCGCGACCTCGCCCGGCTGCGCGGCGACGAGATCGGGATCGTCTTCCAGGAGCCGCGCACCGCCCTGAACCCGATCCGCACCGTGGGGCGGCAGATCGCCGAGTCCGTCCGCATCCACGAGGGACTCGGCCGGCGCGAGGCGCTCGCCCGCGCCGTCGCCGAAGCCGCCCGCGTGCGCCTCCCCGACCCGGAGCAGATCGTCGGCCGCTACCCGCACCAGCTCTCCGGAGGGCAGCGGCAGCGTGTGGCGATCGCGATGGCCCTCGCGTGCCGCCCGCGCCTCCTCATCGCCGACGAGCCCACGACGGCCCTCGACGTCACGATCCAGTCGGAGATCCTCGAGCTGCTGCACTCCCTCGTCACCGATGACGGGATGTCGCTCGTCTTCATCACGCACGACCTCGCCGTGCTGTCGCAGATCGCGACGCACGCCGTCGTCCTCGAAGACGGCCGCGTCGTGGAGGAGGGACCCATCTCGCGGCTGCTCACCGCGCCGTCCTCCCCCGTCACGCAGGGGCTCCTCCGCGATGCGACCGCGACCCTGTGGCGTCCGGGGGGCCGGTCATGAGCGACGAGCTCATCCGCGCCCGCGGACTCGGCCGCCGGTTCCGTGCACCCTCCCCCGGCCTGTTCGCAGCGCCCCGGTACACGACCGCCCTCGACGACGCCGACGTCGACGTCCGCGCCGGGTCCGCCGTCGGGATCATCGGCGAGTCCGGCTCCGGGAAGTCCACCCTCATCCGCCTGCTGCTCGGACTGGACACCCCGACCTCCGGCACCGTGGAGTTCGACGGCCGGCCCGTCGACGCCACGGCGGGTGCCCGGTCGCTGCACTGGCTTCGCCGCGAGACGGGGATCGTCTTCCAGGACCCGTACGCGTCGCTGGATCCGCGGATGAGCGTGGGGCGGATCGTCGCCGAGCCGCTGTGGGCTCTCGGCATCCCCGGTGATCGGCGCGCCCGCGTGCGCGAGGTGCTGGCGGACGTGGGCCTGGAGCCGGAGATGGCCGACCGCTTCCCGCACGAGTTCTCCGGCGGCCAGCGGCAGCGGATCGCGATCGCGCGCGCCATCGCGCACCGCCCCCGCGTGCTCGTCGGCGACGAGCCGCTGTCCGCGCTCGATGTGACGGTGCGCGCGCAGATCCTCGCGCTGCTGCGCGAACTCCGTCGCCGCGAGCAGCTCACCCTCCTCCTCGTCTCGCACGACATCGGGGTCGTGCAGAACCTCTGCGACGAGGTGCTCGTCATGAAGGACGGACGCATCGTCGAGGAGGGCCCGACGGAGAAGGTGCTCCTGGAGCCTCAGGTCGCCTACACGCGGCGACTGCTGGCGTCCATCCCCATCATCGACGCGCGAGACCACGGGGTCGGTGGCGCGGGCTAACGTGTCGCACATGCACGCGATCGTCCCCCCGTACCTGCTGGCCCGGCTCGCCGCGACGCAGGAACCGCATCTGGCCCATGCCGCCGAAGCCGCCCGCGCCACGCTGGCCGTCGCCCGCGAGTACCGGCCGGTGCGCGGCCGCCTCGACCTGTCCGTCGACGGCGACGCGCTCGTCGTCGAGGTCTCGCCGGCCCCCGACCGGGTGATCTCGGACGCGCAGAACCGGACGACGCTGCCGGGGGTGCGGGTGCGCGGCGAGGACGATCCGGCCACCGGCGACCGCGCCGCGGATGAGGCGTTCGACGGTCTGGGCGCGACCTTCGACATGTACTGGGATGCGTTCCGGCGGGCCTCGATCGATGGCGTGGGCGGCACGATGGCTGCGACCGTGCACTACGGCGTCGACTACGACAACGCATTCTGGAACGGCGAGCGGATGGTGTTCGGCGACGGCGACGGCGAGGTCTTCGCCGGCTTCACGCGCAGCGTGACCGTCATCGCGCACGAACTCAGCCATGGCGTCATCGAGAACGCCGGCGGACTGGAGTACACCGGCCAGTCCGGCGCGCTGAACGAGTCGATCGCGGACGTCTTCGGCGCGCTGACGGAGCAGCACCTGCAGGGGCAGTCCGTCGATGAGGCGTCGTGGCTCATCGGCGCCGGCATCTTCACCGACGCCGTCCAGGGCACCGCGCTGCGCTCGATGAGCGCTCCCGGCACCGCCTACGACGACGACGTGCTGGGGCGCGACCCGCAGCCGGGGCACATGGCGGACTACGTCGAGACGACGGAGGACAACGGCGGCGTGCACATCAACTCCGGCATCCCCAATCGCGCGTTCCATCTGGCGGCCATGGCGCTGGGCGGGCACGCGTGGGAACGCGCCGGCCGCATCTGGTACCTGACCCTCACCGGCGGGCGCCTCAGCCCCCGTTCGGACTTCGCGGCGTTCGCGGCGGCCACCCGGGCGACTGCGGCAGAGGAGTACGGTGAGGACTCGGAGGAGGCCGCCGCCGTCCGGGACGCATGGACGGGCGTCGGCGTGATCGAGGATGGCCGCTGAACCCGAAGACGCACCTGCCGTCGCCGTGACCGTCGTGCGCACGGGCGGGCTCGCGGGCCTGTCCCGCCGCTGGCACGCGGTCGGCGGCGAGGAGTCCGACCTCGTGGCCCTCGTTCACCGGTGCCCCTGGGACGACTGCGGGGAGGACGCGGCGGCGCCGGAAGGGGCGGACCGGTTCACCTGGTCGGTCTCCGCCGTCTGCGGATCCGAGGAGCGTCACGCCGAGCTCGCCGAGCACGACCTCGACGGGCCGTGGCGCGAGCTCGTCGACGCCGTGCGCGAGCGGGCGCGGTCAGTCCCGGCGCCGCAGGAATGAGCGCTTCTTCACCGGCTCCAGGTGCTTCTGCATGTAGATCGTGCCGAGCCAGCGCCCGAATTTGAACCCGACCCTGCCCATGCGGCCGACCTCGACGAAGCCGAGCCGCTCGTGCAGGGCGACGGAGGCCTCCGCCCCGCGGTCGCTGATGACGGCCACGATCTCGCGGATGCCGAGCTGCCGGCACGCGTCGATGAGGGCTTCCAGCAGCGCCCGCCCGAGCCCCTTGCCGGTGGCCGCCTGACCCAGGTAGATGGAGTTCTCCACCGTGTACCGGTAGCCCGACTTGCCGGTCCACGGCGACACGTAGCCGTAGCCGAGAACCTGCCCCGACGGCGAGACGGCGACGAGGAACGGGAGGCCGAGCTTCTGCAGGTGGTCGAACTTGTCGGCCCACTGGGCGTGCGTCCACCGTTTCTCGTCGAAGGTGACGACGGAGTTGGTGACGTAGTAGTTGTAGATCTCCCGGATGTCGGGGACGTCGCCGCGCACGGCAGGACGGATCTCGTACGTGAACGGCCGCTCGGGCTCGGGCTGGCGCCGCAGGTGCCGGGGCAGCCGGCGCCGGTCCCGGTCGTATTCCTCCTCCAGCATGCCGACAGCCTACGCGGGCAGGGCGTCCGGGTCGGGCACGCGCCAGTCGACCGGGTCGGCACCGCGCTCCCGCAGCAGCTCGTTGGTCCGGGAGAACGGCCGCGAGCCGAAGAATCCCCGCCGCGCGGACAGCGGGGAGGGGTGCGCCGACTCGATGACGGGGGTCGAGCCGAGGAGCGGCTTCAGGCCTGCGGCATCCTTGCCCCACAGGATCGCCACGAGCGGCTGGGCACGGGCGACGAGGGTCCGGATGGCGTGCTCCGTCACCGCCTCCCAGCCCCACCCGCGGTGGGATGCCGGGGCGCCGGGGGCGACGGTGAGCACCCGGTTCAGCAGCATGACGCCCTGGTCGCTCCACGCGGACAGGTCGCCGTGCGCGGCCGGCGGGATGCCGAGGTCCTCGTGCAGCTCGCGGTAGATGTTCTGCAGGCTCCGCGGCAGCGGCCGCACGCTCCGCTCGACGGCGAACGACAGCCCGATGGGGTGCCCCGGGGTGGGGTACGGGTCCTGACCGACGATGAGCACCTTCACGTCGCTCAGGGGGCGGGCGAACGCACGCAGGACGCGGTCCCCGGCGGGAAGGTAGCCGCGCCCGGCGGCGAGCTCGGCGCGCAGCCGGGCGCCGAGCGCCGCGATGTCGCCCGCCACCGGGGCCAGGGCGGCGGCCCACTCGGCGTCGAGGAGCCCGGCTTCGGCCAGCTCGTCGAGCGACGCGGACATCAGGCGGTCGCCGCCGTGCCCGCATCCTCCTGGAGGACGCTCCCCTTGGCCGACCACGGGAAGTCGATCCACCGGTCGGTCTCGCGCCACGAGTAGTCGGGCATCGCGACGGAGCCCGGCTTCGTGTAGATGCAGACCGACCGCACGTCCGCGCCGACGTCGTCCAGCAGCTTGACCGCGAGCGCGAGCGTGCGGCCGCTGTCGGCGACGTCGTCGACGAGGAGGACCCGCTTGCCGGGCAGGTAGCCGAGGTCGAGGTCGGGCGGCAGGAGCTCGGGCGCGTCGAGGACCGTGCCGATGCCGGTGTAGAACTCCACGTTCAGCGCTCCGCAGCTCTTCACGCCCAATCCGTACGCGATGGCGCCGGCCGGCAGCAGTCCCCCGCGCGCGATGGCGACGACGACATCGGGCACGAAGCCGTCCGCGACGATCGCCCGCGCCAGCTCCCGAGATGCGTCTCCGAACCCGTCCCAGGTCAGGGTCTCCCGCTCGTGCGTCACCCGGCGCCTCCTCTTGCTCCGCACCAGCCTAGAGGTGCCGCGGGGCGCCGCCGGCGCGCCCCTAGACTGAGCGCCGTGACCACGACCCTCCGCACCTCCACGCTCGGGATCACCGCGAGCCTCATCGGCTGGTTCATCGTCGTGGAGCTCGTCTCCGGCATCCTGCAGGGGTACTACGTGCCGCTGTTCAGCGACATCGTCCTGACGCTCGGCATCCACGACTCCGACGTCAACTGGTTCGAAGCGGCGCAGCTGCTCCTGTCCGCCCTCGTCGTGCCGGTGCTCGCGAAGCTCGGCGACATGTTCGGGCACAAGCGGATCCTGCTGATCGCGGCGATCCTCACGGCCGGGGCGACGTGGTGGCTCGCATTCGCGACGTCCTTCTGGACGTTCCTCATCGCGTGGGCGCTGCAGGGCTTCTACGTCGTCTGGCTGCCGCTGGAGATCGCGCTCATCTTCGAGCGCGGCCGCACGCAGAACCGCGGCGTCTCCCTGACCCGCCGCGCCGCCGGCCTCCTCGTCGTGGGCCTCCAGGCCGGCGCCATCATCGGGGCCCTCGCCGCGGGGCGCATCTTCGCCGCGACCGGCGAGAACCTCACGCTCACCCTCCTCGTGCCCGCCGTCGCCGTCACCCTCGTCGCCGTCGTCATCTGGCGCTGGGTCCCCGAGTCCGAGCCGGTGCCCGGCCGGCGCCTGGACACCGGCGGCTTCGTGCTGCTGGCCCTCGCCCTGCTCCTGGTCACGAGCGCGCTGACGTTCCTGCGGCTGAACGGCCCCGGTGCCGTGTGGGTCTGGCTGCTGCTGGCCGCCGGCGTCGCCGGGTTCGTGGTGTTCGTGCGCTACGAACTGCGTCAGAGCGACCCCGCCGTCGACATCCGCGTGCTCCGCCGTCCCGAGATGTGGCCGGTGCAGGCGACGGCGTTCCTCGTCGGGATCAGCCTGCTCGGCGCACAGGGACCGCTGTCGACCTACGCGGGAACCGACCCGTCGCTCGGGTACGGGCTGGGGCTGGATGCCACCGACCGGTCGAACATCATCGGCGTGTACCTGGTCTCCCTCATCGTCGGGGCGGTGATCTTCGCCGTCACCTCACGCCGGGCGAGCCCCCGCGTCGTGCTGATCGCTGCGGCGCTCCTCGTCGGCGTCGGCTACGCCCTGTTCCTGCCGTTCCACGTCGAGGTGTGGCAGGTGCTGCTGAACCTGTCGATCGCGGGGCTCGGCTGCGGCGCCCTGGTCGGCGCGATGCCCGCGGCCGCGGCGGCGGCCGCGCCGCGCGGCCAGACCGGCGTGGCCTCCGCCCTCACCAACACGACGAAGACGATCGGCGGCACGTTCTCCTCCGCCGTCTTCGGCGTCGTGCTGGCCGCCGGGGCGGGCGCGGTCGCGAGCGAGACCGCGGCGTCACTGGGCGGCTACCTCACGGTGTGGGCGATCTGCGCCGCGGGCGGCTTCCTCGCCGCGCTGCTCCTCGTCTTCGTGCCCAAGGTGGCCTTCGCGGACGCTCCGCCGGCCTGACCGGGTCGCCCGCCGTCAGTCGAGGTTCAGACGCGGCCGCAGCGGGCCGCGCGCGAGCAGGTGCTGCGCCGACTGCGCGACGGGGCGCATCGTGACGAGGTCGAGGTTGACGTGTCCGGGCGCGTTGAGCGCGTACGCGATGACGTCCGCCACGTCCTCGGCCGTCAGCGGCTCCGCGACGCCCTCGTAGACGCGCTCCGCGCCGGCCCGGTCGCCTCCGAGCCGGTTGAGCGTGAACTCCTCGGTCTGCACCATGCCGGGAGCGATCTCCGTGACGCGGATCGGCTCGCCGTTGAGCTCGAGCCGGAGCGCATGCACGAGCATCGACTCCCCCGCCTTCGCGGCGTTGTACCCCGCGCCGCCGGGATACGCGGTCTGCGCGGCGGTCGATGTCACATACAGCGTGTCGGCGTGCCCGTCGACGGACGCCTGCCGCAGGAGCGGCAGCAGCGCGGCCGTCACGAGCTGCGCCGACAGCACGTTCACCTCGAACATCCAGCGCCAGTCGTCGGGGTCGCCGTCCTCGACGCGGTCGGTCCCGCGCGCGCCGCCGGCGATGTGCACGAGGGCGTGGACGGGACCGGTCTTCTCGAGGTGCTCGGCGAGCGCGTCGACGTCCGCGGACACCGTGAGGTCGGCGGCGAAGGAGACCGAGCCGATCTCCTCGTCGAGACGCGCGAGACGTTCCGCGCGGCGGGCGACGCCCACCACGTCCCATCCGCTCGCGCGCAACGCGCGCACGGTCGCCTCGCCGATGCCGGAGCTGGCGCCGGTCACCACAGCGCGTCGTGTCGTCATGCCTCCACGCTACCCATCCCGCCGGGGCGCCGCGTCCGCTTCACCGCGTGCCGCGTTACGTCACATTTCCCGGGCGTTGTCGCGCCCAGGCCGCGACCGTACTGTCTGTGATGGCCCGCGGCGTCCGTCGCCGGCCCCGACCGACCAGCAGGAGCCCGACATGTCCGCACCCGAGAACTGGCGCTTCGAGACCAAGCAGATCCACTCCGGCGCCGCCCCGGACCCGGTCACGAAGGCACGCGCCACCCCGATCTACCAGACGACGTCCTACGTCTTCGACAATGCCGACCACGCCGCGAACCTCTTCGCCCTGGCCGAGTTCGGCAACATCTACACGCGCATCCAGAACCCCACCCAGGATGTCCTGGAGCAGCGGCTGGCCGCCCTCGAAGGCGGCACCGGCGCCCTGGTGCTCTCCAGCGGCCAGGCCGCGTCGACCTTCGCGGTCCTGAACATCGCCGAGGCGGGCGACCACATCGTCTCCTCCAGCTCGATCTACGGCGGCACGTACAACCTGTTCAAGTACACCCTCGCCAAGCTCGGGATCGAGACGACGTTCGTCGAGAACCAGGACGACCCGGAGGCGTGGCGCGCCGCCGTCCGCCCCAACACGAAGCTGTTCTTCGCGGAGACGATCGGCAACCCGCAGATCAACGTCCTGGACATCCGCACGGTCGCCGACGTCGCGCACGCGTCCGGCGTCCCCCTCATCGTCGACAACACGATCGCGACCCCGTACCTCATCCGGCCGTTCGAGCACGGCGCCGACATCGTCGTCCACTCGGTGACGAAGTTCCTCGGCGGTCACGGCACGACCATCGGCGGCGCCATCGTCGACGGCGGCACGTTCGCCTGGTCGCAGAACTCCGAGCGCTTCCCCGGCCTCACGACGCCGGACCCCTCCTACCACGGCGCCGTCTACACCGACGCGGTCGGCGACGGCCTCGCGTACATCATCAAGGCCCGCGTGCAGCTGCTGCGCGACCTCGGCTCGGCGATCTCGCCGCAGAGCGCCTGGAACCTCATCCAGGGCATCGAGACGCTGTCGCTGCGCATCGAGCGTCACGTCCAGAACGCGCAGGAGATCGCCGAGTGGCTGGAGAACCACGACGACATCGCGTCGGTCAACTACTCCGGCCTGCCGACCTCGCCCTGGTACGCCGCCGCGAACACGTACGCGCCGAAGGGCGTCGGCGCGGTGCTCTCGTTCGAGCTGAAGGGCGGCGTGCAGGCGGGCCGCGAGTTCGTGAACTCGCTGACCCTGTTCAGCCACCTCGCCAACATCGGCGACGTCCGCTCGCTCGTCATCCACCCCGCCTCCACGACGCACTCCCAGCTCACGCCGGAGCAGCAGCTCACGAGCGGTGTCACGCCGGGCCTCGTCCGGCTGTCGGTAGGCCTGGAGAACATCGACGACCTGAAGGCCGACCTCGAGCAGGCCCTCGGCGCGGCGCGCCGCGTGTCGGAGGCCGCCCGCGCCTGATCCGTTCCTCCTCAGAACACGGCGGATGCCTCACCCCTGCCGGGGGTGGGGCATCCGTCGTGTGCGGGTCACGCCGCGTCCCACCACCGCAGCACGCGGAGGGCGCGCAGGGTCACCCAGCGGCTCGGGAACCCCTCGGACTCGCCCTCCATCCCGAACAGCGTGGCGCCCTCGTGCGTGTTCTCCAGCGGCCAGAGACCGTTCGGCAGCCGCTTGGCGCGCAGCACCTCGACGGCGTCGGCCAGGCGGGGGTCGCGCCGGTCGACGAGGCGGAAGTGGTCGAGGCCGCGCAGGACGTCGTAGAACCACCGGACCGGATACGACAGCATCCCGAAGCGCGGGTCGATGAGCGCGCCGTCGCTCCGCCGCCAGAGGAGCCGGCGCGCGAGCAGGTACTCCTCCGCACGGTGGCGGGCGTCGGAGATGCGGCCGTCACCGTGCGCCGTTTCCGCGTCGCGGAGTCCCTCGAGCGCGCAGATCGTGGAGTGCAGAGAGGACACGGCCGCGTCGTCCCAGCAGTTCCAGCCGCCGTCGGCGAGCTGCCCGGCCAGGAGCGTGTCGACCATGCGGCGGCAGTCGTGCCCGAAGTACGCGGCGACGCTCAACGCGACGCCGTTGATGCAGGGCTCCACCTCGCCGTCGAAGCACGGCTCCCCGGCATGCTCCCAGCGCACCTGCGCGCGCACCCGCTCCACGGCGGTGCGCACCGCCGGGTCGTCCGGGTCGACGCCGAGGTCGGCGAGCTGCTGCAGCACGAAGTGCGTCGCCGTCCACGCGTCGAAGAAGGGCCGGTCCGCAGGCGCCCAGCCGGGCCGGTAGGTGCCGCCGTCCCAGTGCCCATCCTCGGCCTGCAGTGCGAGAAGGCGCGCACCCCAGCCCTCGACCGCGACCTTCGCACGTTCCGCGGCCACTGCCTCGGGCCCGGCACCGGTGAGGTCGCGCAGCACCTGCCACCGGATGGCCGGGTCGCCCGACAGGAGGTACTCGAGCACGTCGTCCATGGCGCGATGCTAGTCAGGGGCGGGGACATGCGCGGCGTAACACGGACCGCGGCGACGCGGCGGCACGGGAGAATGGCACGCATGGACTGGCAGACCTCCGAGGACACGGTGCCGAGCGCACCGATCACGGAGGCCGACGCGCGCTCGCTGCTGGGCCGTCCGCCGACGTCCGGCGCATGGCGGGACGGGGATCCGCCGGGCGAGCGCCGGTTCGCCGCGTTCGGCGCCTTCCGGACGGAGGGCGGCCGGGAGCTGCCCGGCATCCGCCTCGCCTACGAGACGTGGGGCACGCTGAATCCGGCGCGCGACAACGCCGTTCTGATCCTCCACGCCCTCACCGGAGACAGCCATGTGCGGGGGCCCGCGGGTCCCGGCCACCCCACCGACGGCTGGTGGGACGACATCGTCGGACCCGGCTGCCCCATCGACACGGACCGGTGGTTCGTCGTCGCGCCGAACATGCTGGGCGGATGCCAGGGCTCGACCGGTCCCGCGAGCATCGCGCCGGACGGCTACGAGTGGGCCGCGCGCTTCCCGTACCTGACCATCCGCGACCAGGTCGCGGCGCAGACGCGCCTCGCGGATGCGCTCGGCATCGACGTGTGGGCCGCCGTGGTCGGCGGTTCGATGGGCGGCATGCACGCCCTGGAGTGGGGCATCGGCGCACCGGAGCGCGTGCAGCGCCTCGCGGTGCTGTCCGCTCCCCCGGTGACCACCGCCGACCAGATCGCGCTCAACTCGGTGCAGCTGGCCACCATCCAGATCGACCCCCGTTACGCCGGCGGGGAGTACTACGACGCGGGCGACGGCGACGGCCCGCACCGCGGTCTCGCGCTGGCCCGACGCATGGCGCTGCTGAACTACCGCAGCCCGACCGAGCTGAATCAGCGCTTCCAGCGCTCCTGGCAGTCCGGGAAGAGCCCGCTGGGGCACGGCGGGCGCTTCGCGGTGGAGAGCTACCTCGACTTCCACGGCAACAAGTTCACCCGCCGCTTCGACGCCAACAGCTACATCACCCTCGTCGAGGCGATGAACTCGCACGACGTGGGCCGTGACCGCGGCGGGGTCGAGGATGCGCTGGCCCGCGTGAGCGCGCGCACCCTCGTGCTGGGCATCGACAGCGACCGGCTCTTCCCCGTGGACGGCCAGCACCGCATCGCCCGCGGCATCCGCTCGACGATCGACGACGACGCCGTCGTGCTGACGAGCGACTTCGGGCACGACAGCTTCCTCATCGAGACGCCCGCCGTCGGCCGGCATCTGCGGCGCCTGCTCGAGGACTGAGTCAGTCCGCCCGCGTGTACACCCACGGCAGGTGGGAGACGTCGAGCCGGTGCCGTGCCGTGCCGGCAGCGCCCGCCGCGTCGTACTCGGCATCCTCCCGCCACAGCAGCAGCGACCCGTCCGGGCCGGTGCGGGCGACGCTCTCGTAGTGACGGGGACCGCTGATGCGCGGCACGGCGAGCGCGTCGGCCGCGTCCTGGCGCTCCGCGAGCTCGTGCAGCGTGACCCAGGTCGGCGGGTAGAGCCTGAGCTCGCCCCGCGCGTGCCGTTCGAGAAGGTCCGCGGGCCGGGCCCAGACGGCGTCGACCGCCTCGTCGGCGGCGAGCGCGAGCCGCCCGCCGGGGTGCGCGACGAGGAAGAACCAGGTGCGGATGCGCAGCGGCCGGTCCGGGGGCGGGTCCCACAGCGCGAACAGCACGAGATCCTCCGCCGCCACCCGCAACCCGGTCTCCTCCCGCGTCTCGCGGACGGCTGCCGCGCGGGCGGTCTCCTCCGCCGTGCGCCGCGCGTCTCCGGGATCGACCTTCCCGCCCGGGAAGACCCAGGCGCCCGCGAAGCTGCCGCGGTCCGGGCGCTCGATCATGAGCACCTCGGGACCCGCGGCGCCGCCCCGCAAGATGACGACGGTCGCGGCGACCGGGATGTCGGTTGCGGGCACGACGTCAGTCCCCGTCCGGCGCCGGACGGGCCGCGAGGGCCTGCTCCAGCCGCTCGACCTTGCCGGTGAGCTCTCCCGTCCGGCCGGGGCGGATGTCCGCCTTCAGCACGAGGGACACCCGCGACCCGAAGGGCAGCACGGCGTCGGTCGCCGCCTTCACGACCGCCATGACCTCGTCCCACTCCCCCTCGATCTCGGTGAACATCGACGACGTGCGGTGCGGGAGACCCGAGGCCCGCACGACGGCGACGGCCGCCGCGACGGCATCGTGCACGGAGCCGTCGGCGCGGCCGGTACCGCTCGGGGCGACGGAGAAGGCGATGAGCATGGGGACCTCTCAGGGGATCGGATGCAGCAGGGCGATGCGGGCGCGCACCCGGGGGTGCAGCCGCGCGAGACGGACGACCATCCACACGAACAGCGCGACGAGCACGAGGTTGCGCAACGTGAGGAGTGTCACGGCGAGCGGGGCCGGATAGAGGATGTCGGCGTACAGCACGGGGTACACCAGCTGCGTCAGCAGTGCGGCGCCGAGGGTCAGCCCGGCCGGCGCGAACCAGTCCGCCCGGTCGAGGACCAGCCCGATGAGGACCGGCGGGATGAGCCAGCAGAGGTACTGCGGCGAGCCGACCTTGTTGAACACGATGAAGGCCGTGACGAGTGCCAGCGCGAGGGTCGGGAAGAGCGCGACGAACCTCACGCCCCGCGCCGCCTGCACGGCTCCCAGCACCGCCACGGCACTGACGGCCAGGATGAGCAGCGGGGTCATGGCCGCGATGACGGTATCGATCTCGGTGCCGGTGACCTGGAACGTGAGGAGGTCCATGGAGTAGTACACCCAGAACCCGTCCAGGCGCAGGAGCGCACCCCAGAGGTAGGGCATGCTCACCGGCGCTTCGACCTGCAGCCCGCGGGTGGTCTGATCCGAGATGAAGCCGAACGCATTCGCGGCGCCGCCCGCCGCGACGACCGCCGCGAGGGTGAGCGCTGAGATCACGACGGCCCCGCCGATGAGCGCGCCGCGTCGGCGGGCGGCGATCACGGCGGCGGCGAGGACGGCGGCGGGCCACACCTTCATCCACGTGACGGCGGACAGGAGGAGCGACGCGACCCACGGGCGGCCGATGATCCACAGGCACGCGAGGATGACGATCGGGACGGTGAACCCGTCCAGGCGGTAGATGCCGACGGGGCCGAGGAGCGCGATCGCGGCCAGCCAGAACCACGCGGCGACGGCGCGCCCGGTGGAGCGGCCGCGCCCGACGAGGACGGCGAACGCGACGGCATCCGCCAGCGCGACGAGGACCGCCCAGGCGACCGTGTAGCTGCCCACGAGAGACGCGATGATCTGCGTGAGCACCATCGGGACGAGGGCGAGCTGGGGGTACACCCATGCCGAATCGACGCCGACGATCCCGCCTCCCCGGAGCGCCTGCGCCGACCACGGCTCGTAGACGCGGTAGACGTCGCCCATCGGCTCGTTGGGCATCACGAATCCCAGCCACGAGACGCCGAGGTGCACGAGGACGAAGGCGATCCACAGGACGCTGCGCCTCGACATCCCCCCATCCTAAGGAGCACCGGCAGACGATCCGCCCGGCCGGCCGCCGGAACGCCGGCTCAGCCGGCGGACAGCACGCCGCCCACCGCCGCGGCGAGCGCGTCGGCCACGTCGCCGGCCGTCACGGGGCCGCCGGAACGGGCCTCGGAGGCGAGCCGGGCGGCACGCGAATGCAGCCACGCGGCGGCGGCGGCGAGCGCCGCGAGCTCGTCGCCGGTCAGCGGGCCGCGGGCGGCGCCGCCCGCGACGAGCGCGCCGAGGGCCCCGGCGAGCACGTCGCCGGTGCCGGCCGTCGCGAGCCAGGACGTCTCCGCGCGCACGGCGCGCACCCAGCCCGACGGCGCCGCGACGACCGTGACCGCGCCCTTGCGCAGAACCACCCCGCCGAGCGCCGCCGCGGTCTCCCGCGCCGCCGTGACAGCATCCGGCTCATCGCCGAGGCCGAGGATGTCCCGCAGCCGGGAATGCTCCCGCGCGTGCGGGGTGACGATGAGCGGCGCCGTCGCCTCCGGGGCGAGGTCGAGGGCGCCCGCGTCCACGACGACCGGTTCCGCGCCGCCCAGGATGCCGCGCAGCGCCTGGGTCTCCGCGCGGGAGCGGAGGCCGGCGTCCGTGCCGGAGCCGATGAGCCAGGCCTGCACCCGGCCGTCCACCGTCACCGTCTCGGGACGCCGCTGCAGCACGAGATCGGCCGGCCGGGCGGGGCCGAGGTACCGCACCATCCCCAGCCCGGTGCGCCACGCGGCCTCCACCCCGAGCACCGCGGCGCCGGGATACGCGTCCGAGCCGGTTCGGACGCCCAGCACGCCTCGGGAATACTTGTCGTCGGAGCCCGTTGGCACCCGGAGGACGGCCGCGGTGTCCGCCGCCGTCCATTCGTCGGTGTCGAGCATGGCGCCACCCTACCCGCCCCCACGAGTGCCTACACGAAGGATTCGCCTGCATGAGCTCGCTGTTCACCCCCCTGGATATCCGGCACACGTCGTTCCGCAACCGGCTGTGGGTCGCCCCCATGTGCCAGTACTCGGCCGTGGACGGCATGCCGAACGACTGGCACCACGTGCACCTGGCGCAGTTCGCGTCCGGAGGAGCGGGCCTCGTCATCGCGGAGGCCACGGCTGTGGTGCCGGAGGGGCGGATCACGCCGGAGGACACGGGCCTGTGGACGGACGAGCAGCGCGACGCGTGGGCGGGGATCGCTGCGGCGATCCGCGCGCGCGGCGCGGTGCCCGGCATCCAGCTCGCGCACGCCGGTCGCAAGGCCTCGACCTGGTCGCCGTTCTCCGGACAGCGCGGGTCGGTGCCGCACGGGGAAGGCGGCTGGACCACGACGGCGCCCTCCGCGGTCGCCTTCGAGGGCTTCGCGATGCCGGAAGCGCTGGACGCCGCCGGGATCGACGCCGTCGTCGACGCCTTCGCGGCCGCGGCCGTCCGGGCCGTGGAGGCCGGCTTCGAGGTGCTCGAGGTGCACGCGGCGCACGGCTACCTGCTGCACCAGTTCCTCTCCCCCCTCTCCAACCGGCGGGAGGACGAGTACGGCGGGTCGCTGGAGAACCGCGCTCGCCTGCTCCTGCGGGTCGTCGACGTCGTCCGGACCGCGGCGGGTGACCGGCCGGTCTTCGTCCGGTTCTCGGCGACCGACTGGGCCGACGGCGGCTGGGACGTCGAGGACACCGTGACGGTGGGCCGCCGGGTCGCCGAGCGCGGCGTCGACCTGCTCGACGTGTCCAGCGGCGGGCTCGTCCTGCACCAGCGCATCACGACGGGTCCCGGCTACCAGGTGCCGCTGGCCGCCGCGGTCCGCCGCGGCACCGGACTCCCGGTCGGCGCGGTGGGCGAGATCACGGGCGGCCCGCAGGCCGAGCAGATCCTCGCGGCCGGCGACGCCGACGCCATCCTCGCCGCGCGGGAGTGGCTGCGCGACCCGCATTTCGGGCTGCGCGCGGCGACCGAGCTCGGCACGCCGACGGCGGCGCCGTGGCCGCCGCAGTACGAGCGCGCCCGCCCGCGCATCGCCGGCTGAGCGCGCCGCCCCCGCCACGGACGGGCGGGGGCGGCGCGTCCGGCTCAGAACCCGCGGCGGGTGGCGTCGTGCACTTCGCCGACGAGCTCCTCGATGATGTCCTCGAGGAACAGCACCCCGGTGGTCCGGCCCTTCGCGTCGCGCACCTGCGCGAGGTGACGGCTGGAGCGCCGCATGAGCGCGAGCGCGTCCTCGAGATCGGTGGTCTCGGCGACGGGCAGCATGTGGTGGATACGCTTGGGCTTGATGGGGAGCGCGGCGCTGGCGCCGGCATCCGGGTCCTCCGCCTCCCGCAGCACGTCCTTCAGGTGCACGTAGCCGACCGGCACGCCGTCGGCGTCGACGATGACGTAGCGCGAGTAGCCGTGCTTGGCGACCGCGCGCTCGATCTCATCGGGCGTCGTGTGCTCCGGCAGCGTGACGAGCGAGGACAGCGGCACGGCGATGTCCTTCGCCTTCTTGTCGGTGAACTCCACGGCCGCCGCGACCGCCCCGGACGCATCGTCCAGGACGCCCTCGATGCGGGACTGGTTCACGATGGTCGCCACCTCTTCGAGGGTGAACGTCGACGCGGCCTCGTCCTTCGGCTCGACGCCGAAGAGGCGCACCGCGTGGTTCGCGATCCAGTTGAGCACGACGATCAGCGGGTGGAACAGCTTCGAGACCCACACCAGCGGCGTGGCGAGCATGAGCACCGCGCGGTCGGGCACGGAGAACGCCAGGTTCTTCGGCACCATCTCGCCGAACACGACGTGCAGGTACGACACGAGCAGGAGCGCCACGGCGAAGGCGACGCCCCCGATGACGGCCTCGCTCCAGCCGGTGAGCGCGAGCGGGCCCTCCAGCAGGTGGTGGATCGCCGGCTCCGAGACGTTGAGGATCAGCAGCGAGCAGATCGTGATGCCCAGCTGGCTCGTCGCGAGCATGCGGGTGGCGTGCTCCATCGCGTACAGGGCGGTCTTCGCCGCCCGCGAGCCCTTCTCGGCGAGCGGCTCGATCTGCGATCGGCGCGCGGAGATGACGGCGAACTCGGCGCCGACGAAGAACGCGTTGAACGCCAGCAGCACCACGAGCCACGCGATTCCGGCCCAGTCGTTCATCGGGTCTCACCGCCCGGCTTCTCGGCGCCCTCGGGGAGCGGGGTGGGCAGGAACCGCACGCGGTCTACGCGCCGGCCGTCCATGCGCTGCACGCGCAGCGTCCCGTCCTCGAGCTCCACGGTGTCACCGACGGAAGGGATGCGCTCCAGCGAGGCCATGAGGAATCCGCCGATCGTGTCGTAGACGTCGCCCTCGGGCACCCGGATGCCGGTGCGGTCGAGCAGCTCGTCGGGACGGAGATCGCCGGGGAAGACGACGCTGCCCTCGCGGCCGCGGACGATGCCGGCGCGGCTGCGGTCGTGCTCGTCGAGCACCTCGCCGACGATCTCCTCGACGAGGTCCTCGAGGGTGACGACGCCGGCCGTCCCGCCGTACTCGTCGACGACGATGGCCATCTGGTAGCCGCGGGCGCGGAGCTCGGACATGAGGGCGTCCAGGTGCACGGCCTCCGGGACCCGCAGCGGCTCCTCGGCGATGGCGGCGGCCGGCACGTCGGCGCGGCGCTCGCGCGGGACGCTGACGGCCTGCTTCAGGTGGACGATGCCGGTGATGTCGTCCATCGACTCGTCGTACACCGGGAAGCGGCTGTGGCCCGTGCGGCGGGCGAGCTGCACGACGTCCTCCACGCTGTCCCCCGCCGCGACGGCGTGGATGCTGGGGCGCGGCGTCATGACGTCGGCCGTGGTCAGGCGCGCGAAGGTGAGGGTGCGGTCGAGGAGCGATGCGGTGTCCTCCTCCAGCACGCCCGCGCTCGCGGAGCGGCGGACGAGGCTGGACAGCTCCTCCGCCGTGCGGGCGCCGGAGAGCTCCTCCTTGGGCTCGATGCCGACGGCGCGGAGCACCCCGTTCGCGCTGCCGTTGAGCACCGTGACGGCGGGGCGGAAGACCGTCGTGAACGCGACCTGGAACGGCATCACGAGCTTCGCGGTCTGCCTCGGGATCGCGAGCGCGAAGTTCTTCGGCACGAGCTCGCCGAGGATCATCGAGAAGATCGTCGCGATGGCGACGCCGATGATGGTCGCGATCGGCCGGGAGGCCGACGCCGGCATCCCCCACCCCTCGAACACCGGCCGGAGCAGGTTCGAGATCGCGGGCTCCATCGTGTAGCCGGTGAGCAGCGTCGTCAGGGTGATGCCCAGCTGTGCGCTGGAGAGGTGCGTCGACGTGATCCGCAGGGCGGAGATGGTCCGCGCGAGGCGGGACTCGCCGGCGGCCTGCCGTGCTTCGAGGTCGGCGCGGTCGAGGTTGACGAGCGCGAACTCGCTCGCGACGAAGAGGCCGGTGCCGATGGTCAGGAGCAGCCCCACGCCCAACATGACGTAATCCATCACGCATCACCCCCGCTCCGCGGCGAGGAGGGTCGGTGGGGCGAGCGTCTACTGGGAGGGTCGTCCATTGTGCCGACGATTCTACGGCACCCGCCCGGCCCCTCGGCATCCGCCCCGGCCCCCACCCCTCCGCGCCCCTCGCGCTGCCCAAAGCGGCACGCGCGGTCGAACATTCCGCAGCGCTTGCCGTTTTCGGCAGCGCGGACCGGCGGGCCGCCGCTTCCTCCCCAGGGTGGGTGACGGGGCGGCGGGGCACGGGTCCGTGGGGGCGGGCGAGATGGGCGGGCGCGGGCGCCCAGGGTGGACGCATGATGCCGGTACCCGAGATCCCGATCGTGCGCCGGCGGGAGCTGACCGCCCACCCCGACTACCGGCGGGTCCGCCGTCACCTGCGCGAGCGGACCTGGACGCGGATCGCCCCGGGCGTGTTCGTGAGCAGCGCCGAGTGGCGCGCGCTGACCGGCATCGGCCGGCACCGGCTGCGCGTCGAGGAGGTGCTCGCCCGGCTCGAGGCGCCCGCGGTCGTCTCGCACTTCGCCGCTGCGGCGGTGTGGGCCATCGACCTGCTGGGGGCATGGCCGGATGCCGTCGACGTGACGATCCCGCGGGCCACGGGCGGACGCTCCGGCGGCGCGATCCGGCGGCGGGCTCTGGGTCTCGAGCGGGTGGAGCGCGTGCCGTTCGGGGCGCATGAGGTCACGACCCCGGCGCAGACCGCTCTGGACCTCGCCCGCATCCTGCCGTTCACGCGGGCCGTGTCCGCGATCGATCAGACGCTGTGGACCGGCCGCCGCGGCGGCGCGCTCGCGACGAAGGACGACATCCTCGCGCTGCTCGGGACCGAGTCGGTGCGGGGGGATGCCCGCGCGCGACGCGCCCTCGCGGCATCCGCGTCCCTGGCCGCCAACGCCCGCGAGACGCAGATGCGGCTGCTCGTCATCGCCCTCGGATTCCCGGGCCCGCGGCTGCAGGAGCGTCGCCGGCTGCGCAGCGGCCGCGTCGTCTTCGGCGACCTGTACTTCCCGGAGGCCGATCACTGGCTCGAGATCGACGGGCGCGGGAAGTACCTGAGCGCGGAGTTCGTCGCGGGCCGGACGCCGGCCGCGATCGTCATCGACGAGAAGAACCGCGAGAACGAGATCCGCCGCGAGGTGCGGGGCTTCTCCCGCCTGGAGGCGTCCGACGCCGACCACCCGCAACGCGTCTACGACGTGCTCACTGCGGACGGCCTGCGCAGCCGCAAGCCTCGCCCGCGCGCCGGCGACCCCGTCCTCCGGTGACCCCACCCGGCCCCCGGCCCCCGGCCCCCGGCATCCGGCATCCCGCCCCCTTGCATCCGGCGGTCGAAATCGGCACGCGCGGTCCAAAGTGGCACGCGCGGTCGAACTTTCGGCAGCGCGCGCCGCTTTCGGCAGCGCGAGCGGCACGGGGATGCCGTGCGCCGGCACGGGGATGCGGCGCGGGGCTGCGGCACGGGGGTGCCGTGCGTGGCACGCGCGGTCCAAAGAGGCACGCGCGGTCGAACGTTCGGCAGCGCGTGCCGCGTTCGGCAGCGCGAGCGGCACGGGGATGCCGCGGGGCGCGGGGCACGGGGCTGCCGTGCGGGGCACGGGGATGCCGCGGGGGCGCCGTGCGGCGCGGGCTCACCAGCTGACGGGGAGCGCCTTGCCCTCCTCGTAGCCGGCCGCCGACTGCAGGCCGACCGTGGCCCGCTCGTGGAACTCCGGCACGGTCGCGGCGCCCGCGTAGGTGAACGACGAGCGGACGCCCGAGGTGATCATGTCGACGAGGTCCTCGACGCTCGGCCGCAGGGGGTCGAGGTAGATGCGCGAGGACGAGATCCCCTCGGCGAAGAGCTCCTTCCGGGCCCGCTCGTACGGGTCCAGGCGCCCGAACCGGCCGTGCACGGCCTTCGTCGAGGCCATCCCCCACGATTCCTTGTAGACGCGGCCGGCCTCGTCGACCTGCAGCGGCCCGGGCGACTCGAGGGTCCCCGCGAACCACGACCCGATCATGACGGACGCCGCACCCGCGGCGAGCGCGAGCGCGACGTCGCGCGGGTAGCGCACGCCGCCGTCCGCCCAGACGTGCGCGCCGAGCTCGGCTGCGGCGTCGGAGGTCTCCAGCACGGCGGAGAACTGCGGGCGGCCGACGGCGGTCATCATGCGCGTGGTGCACATCGCCCCGGGTCCCACCCCGACCTTGATGATCGAGGCGCCGGCGGCGACGAGGTCCTGCACGCCCTCGGTGGTCACGACGTTGCCCGCCGCGACGGGGATCTCCAGCTGGAGGTCGGCGACGGTGCGGAGCGCGCGCAGCATCCCGTCCTGGTGTCCGTGCGCCGTGTCCACGACGAGCACATCGACGCCCGCCGCGGCGAGGGCCCGCGCCTTCGCCGCCACGTCGCCGTTGATACCCACGGCGGCCGCGACGATGAGCCGGCCGTCGGCGTCGACGGCGGGACGGTACAGGGTGGAGCGCAGCGCGCTGCGCTGGGAGAGCGTTCCGATCAGGTGGCCCTGATGCAGGACGCAGACCGTCTCCGCGTCGGCGTCGACGAGGAGGTCGAACGCGTGCCGCGTGTCCTGGACGTCATCCGCATCGATCGACGGGGCGCGGCCCCGCGTGAGGTCGCCGAGCCGCGCGTCGGGCAGCGCGGTCGCGAGCCGGCCGGCCGTCACGATCCCGAGGATGTCGTCGATGTGGATGCCGGATGCTGCGGCGGAGGCGACCACGATCGCGTGCGGGCCCGCGGGCGGCAGCAGGCTGGCGGCTTCGGCGACCGTCGCGTCCGGCGGCAGGACGACGGGGGTGTCCCACGGCACCGGCTGGTCCTTCACCCACCGGATCGCCGCATCGAGGTCCTGCAGCGGCATGTCCTGCGGCAGCACGCCGAGTCCGCCGCGGCGGGCGAGGGCCGCGGCGAGCCGGGGGCCGGTCACGGAGTTCATGTTCGACGCGATGATCGGGATCGTCGCCGCGGTGCCGTCGTGCGGTGACAGGTCGACGTCGAGCCGGCTGGTCACAGCGGAATGTCGCGGGACGAGGAACACGTCCGAATACGTCAGGTCGACGGTGGGCCGTTCTCCGGAGAACTGCATAGGTCCACGGTAGCGACTCTGCACCCCGGTTCAGCATTGCCGACGCCTTCCGCCGAGCCGCAGGGCGCGATACGGCACCCAAACCTGGGATACCCTTGATGAGTGTGCGCGCGGGCGGATCCGATGCCCCGCACAGACCGAACTTCACTGACGAAAGCAGGCGCAACCGTGTCCAGTCCGGCGACCGGCGTGGGAACTTCGAGCGAAGGCGAATTCGGGGCGAATGAATGGCTCGTCGCCGAGATGTACGAGCAGTTCGCGAAGGACCGGAACTCGGTCGACAAGGAATGGTGGCCCGTCCTCGAGGCCTACCAGCCCGACGGGGCCCAGGCCGAGACTCCGGCACCCGCCGCAGAGGCCCCGGCGCCCGCAGCTCCGGCACCCGCCCAGGCGCAGGCACCCGCGGCCCCGGCTCCGGCCGCCCCGGCCGCCGCCTCCGCGGCGCCGACCCCGTCGGCATCCGCCCCCGTCGCCCGCACGACGGCCCGCCCGGCGTCCCCGCAGCCCATCCCGGCGCAGGCCCCCCACGCCGCGCCCGCCGCCCCGTCCGAGGCCGGCGCGGACGTCGTCACGCCGCTGCGCGGCATGACGAAGACCCTCGCGGCCAACATGGACGAGTCGCTGACCGTCCCCACGGCCACGAGCGTGCGCACCGTGCCGGCGAAGCTGATGATCGACAACCGCATCGTCATCAACAACCACATGGCCCGCACCCGCGGCGGCAAGGTGAGCTTCACGCACCTCATCGGCTGGGCGCTCATCCAGGCGCTGAAGGCCTTCCCCAGCCAGAACGTGTCCTACGCCGAGATCGACGGCAAGCCGTCCGTCGTCGCGCCCGCGCACATCAACCTGGGCATCGCGATCGACCTGCCCAAGCCCGACGGCACGCGCGCGCTCATGGTGCCGAGCATCAAGCGCGCCGAGTCCCTCACCTTCAGCGAATACCTCGCCGCCTACGAGGACCTCGTCACCCGCGCCCGCGGCAACAAGCTCACCGCCGCGGACTTCCAGGGCACGACGATCTCGCTCACCAACCCGGGCGGCATCGGCACCGTGCACTCCGTGCCCCGCCTCATGAAGGGTCAGGGCTGCATCGTCGGCGCCGGCGCGCTCGAATACCCGGCGGAGTTCCAGGGCTCCAGCGAGAAGACGCTCGTCGAGCTCGGCATCGGCAAGACCATCACGCTCACCAGCACCTACGACCACCGCGTCATCCAGGGTGCCGGCTCGGGCGAGTTCCTCAAGATCGTCCACGAGCTGCTCACCGGTCAGCGCGGCTTCTACGAGTCGATCTTCGCCGCGCTGCGCATCCCCTACGCCCCGATCCACTGGGGCACCGACATCAACGTCGACCTGGCGGAGCGCGTCGACAAGACCGCCCGCGTGCAGGAGCTCATCAACTCGTTCCGCGTGCGCGGCCACCTCATGGCCGACATCGACCCGCTCGAGTACATGCAGCGCACGCACCCGGACCTCGAGATCGAGTCGCACGGCCTGACCTTCTGGGACCTCGACCGCGAATTCGTCACGAACGGCTTCGGCGGCAAGCGCCAGATGAAGCTTCGCGACATCCTCGGCGTGCTGCGCGACTCGTACTGCCGCACCATCGGCGTCGAGTACATGCACATCCAGGACCCCGCCCAGCGCAAGTGGTTCCAGGACAACGTCGAGGTCAAGTACCAGAAGCCCGGCCACGACGAGCAGCTGCGGATCCTCGACAAGCTGAACCAGGCCGAGGCGTTCGAGACGTTCCTGCAGACGAAGTACGTGGGCCAGAAGCGGTTCAGCCTCGAGGGCGGCGAGTCGCTCATCCCCCTGCTGGACGAGATCCTCCAGGGCGCCGCGCGCGCCTCGCTGGACGGCGTCGCGATCGGCATGGCGCACCGCGGCCGCCTCAACGTCCTCACCAACATCGCCGGAAAGACGTACAGCCAGATCTTCCGCGAGTTCGAGGGCTCCGTCGCGATCGGCTCGAAGAGCGGGTCGGGCGACGTGAAGTACCACCTCGGCACCGAGGGCACCTTCGTCGCCGACGACGGCGACGAGCTGCCGGTCTACCTCGCCGCGAACCCGTCCCACCTGGAGACCGTCGACGGCGTGCTGGAGGGCATCACCCGCGCCAAGCAGGACCGGATGCCGATCGGCTCGTTCTCCTGGCTGCCGATCCTCGTCCACGGCGACGCGGCCTTCGCAGCCCAGGGCGTCGTGTTCGAGACGCTGCAGATGTCGCAGCTGCGCGCCTACCGCACCGGTGGCACCGTCCACGTCATCGTCAACAACCAGGTCGGCTTCACGACGCTGCCGCAGGACGCGCGCACGTCGGTCTACGCGACGGATGTCGCCAAGACGATCCAGGCGCCGATCTTCCACGTCAACGGCGACGACCCGGAGGCCGTGGTCCGCGTCGCGGAGGTCGCGTTCCAGTACCGCCAGGAGTTCAACCGCGATGTCGTGATCGACCTCGTCTGCTACCGCCGCCGCGGCCACAACGAGGGCGATGACCCCTCGATGACGCAGCCGCTCATGACGAACCTCATCGAGGCGAAGCGCTCCGTCCGCCGCTTGTACACCGAGGCCCTCGTCGGTCGCGGTGACATCACGGAAGAGGAGTACGAGCAGGCCAAGCGCGACTTCCAGGACCGTCTGGAGATCGCGTTCGCGCAGACGCACGCGGCCGAGACCGGCTCCTCCCCCATCGTGGCCCCGACGACCACGACGATCGAGGTCGTCGCCGGCGAGCCCGACACCACCGGCGTCTCGCCCGATGTCGTGCGCCAGATCGGCGAGGCGTTCATCAACAAGCCCGAGGGCTTCACGGTGCACAACAAGATCCAGCAGCTGCTGGACAAGCGCCACGACATGAGCCGCAACGGCAACATCGACTGGGGCTTCGGCGAGCTGCTCGCCTTCGGTTCGCTGCTCATGGAGGGCACGAACGTCCGCCTGGCCGGGCAGGACTCGCGCCGCGGCACGTTCGTCCAGCGTCACGCCGTCATGCACGACCGCGCGAACGGCCAGGAATGGCTGCCGCTGGCGAACCTCGCCGACGGTCAGGGCCGCTTCTACGCGTACGACTCGCTGCTCAGCGAGTACGCCGCGATGGCGTTCGAGTACGGCTACTCGGTGGAGCGCGCCGACACCCTGACGCTGTGGGAGGCCCAGTTCGGCGACTTCGCCAACGGCGCCCAGTCGGTCATCGACGAGTTCATCTCCTCGGCGGACCAGAAGTGGGGGCAGCAGTCGAGCGTCGTGCTGCTGCTGCCGCACGGCTACGAGGGCCAGGGACCCGACCACTCGTCCGCGCGCATCGAGCGCTACCTGCAGATGTGCGCGCAGGACAACATGACCGTCGCGCGCCCGTCGACGCCCGCGTCGTACTTCCACCTGCTCCGTCGGCAGGCGTACGCCCGCCCGCGCCGCCCGCTCGTGGTGTTCACGCCCAAGGCCATGCTGCGTCTGCGCGGCGCGACGAGCCCCGTCGAGGACTTCGCGACCGGACGCTTCGAGCCGGTGCTCGACGACCGCCGGACGCTGGACCGCGGCGCCGTGAAGCGCGTGCTGCTGCACTCCGGCAAGATCCACTGGGATCTGGCGTCCGAGCTCGAGAAGAACCCGAACCCGGAGATCGCCCTCGTCCGTCTGGAGCAGTTCTACCCGGCCCCGATCGACGAGCTGAACGCGGTCCTGGACTCCTACCCGAACGCCGAGCTGGTGTGGGTGCAGGACGAGCCGGAGAACCAGGGCGCCTGGCCGTTCATCGCGCTCGAGGTCGTAAAGCACCTGCACGGACGGACGATCCGCCGGGTCTCCCGCGCCGCCGCGGCCTCCACGGCGACGGGCTCCCCCAAGGTGCACGCCGTCGAGCACGCCGCCATCATGGCCAAGGCCCTCTCCCTGTAGGACAGCGACGGCGGCGCCGGCCGCGCAGACGGGACGCCATGCACGTCGCCCTCCTCGTCAACCCCACTGCGCGGGCCGACGCCGGGGCGCACGCGGCGGAGCGGGCCGCCGGCCGGTTGCGCGCGCACGGCGTGCGGACGGCGCTCATCTCCGGCGGCAGCGCCGAGGAGTCCTCCGACCTGCTGGCGGCCGCCCTGGAGCTGGGTGTTGACGCCGTGCTCGTCGCCGGCGGCGACGGGACCGTGAACCTCGCGATCCAGCAGCTGGCGGGCACCGGCATCCCGCTCGGAATCGTGCCCTCCGGCACCGGGAACGACCTCGCGACGACGGTGGGGCTCCGCGACCTGGATGCGGACGGTGCCGCCGACGCGGTCATCGCGGGCCGCACGCGCACGATCGACCTCGCCCGCATCGTCCGCGCGGACGGCACGACCACCCTCTACGGGACGGTGCTCGCGAGCGGGTTCGATTCGAAGGTCAACGACCGGGCCAACCGGATGCGGTGGCCGCGCGGCGCAATGCGCTACCGCATCGCCCTGCTGATCGAGTTCCTGCGGCTGCGCGGCGAGCCGTACGAGGTCGACCTCGAGTTCGCCGACGGGACCGGCGAGCGCGTGACGGGCGACCTGCTGATCGCGACGGTCGGCAACGGCCGCACGTACGGCGGCGGCGTCCCCATCTGCCCGGACGCCGACCCCGCCGACGGGCTGCTCGACGTCACGCTCGTCCGGCCCGCGGGGCGCATCCACCTCCTGCTGCGCCTGCTGCCGCGGGTGTACCGCGGGACGCACACGAGCGCTCCGGAGGTGACCACGTACCGCGTGAGGGCGGCACGGCTGTCCTCACCCGGAGTCACGGCGTACGCCGACGGCGACGCAGTGGGGGCGCTGCCGGTGCGCGTGGAGGTCGTCCCGCGCGCGCTCACCCTCTTCGCCCCCGCCTGAGCGGGCGCGGCCACACATGCGACCGGACGGTCGCCGGCGGGTCAGTGGTGCGCGGCCTGCTCGGCGCGCAGGCGCGACATCACCTGGTCGCGCAGCGTCTCAGGCGCCGTCTCCCGGCATGCCCGCGCGACGACCTCGGTCAGGGTACGGGCGACCAGCGCCTCCTCCTGGCAGCTTGCGCAGTTCGCCAGGTGCTCCGTGATGTCGGAATGCTCGGTCTTGCACACTTCGTTGCGCAGGTACTCCTCGAGGTCCTTCCGGGCCTTGTCGCAGCCGCAATCGGTCATTTCGCGCTCCTCGTGGCGGGCACGTCGATGCCACGCTCTCGTGCATAGTCGGCCAGCAGGTCACGCAGCATCCGCCTGCCACGATGCAGGCGGCTCATGACCGTGCCGATGGGTGTCTTCATGATGTCCGCGATCTCCTGATACGCGAACCCCTCCACGTCGGCGAAGTACACCGCCAGACGGAAGTCCTCCGGGATGGACTGCAGGGCATCCTTGACGATGGATGCCGGCATCCGGTCGATCGCCTCGGCCTCGGCCGATCGCGAGCTCGTCGCCGTCGTCGACTCGGCGCCGCCGAGCTGCCAGTCCTCGAGGTCGTCGATCGTCCCCTGGTACGGCTCCCGCTGCTTCTTGCGATACGTGTTGATGTACGTGTTCGTGAGGATGCGGTAGAGCCACGCCTTCAGGTTCGTCCCCTGCGTGAACGACGCCCAGGCGGCGAACGCCTTGACGAACGTCTCCTGCACGAGATCCGCGGCGTCGGCGGGGTTGCGCGTCATCCGCATGGCCGCTGCGTACAGCTGGTCCATGAAGGGGAGCGCCTGCTCTTCGAACTGGGTGCGCGGGTCGGCTGCCGCCTGATCTTCCATCACGCGCCAGTCTACGTCGGCGAGTTCGTCCCATTCGGAGTTCGGGTCGACGGTCGCGATCATTGCACTCCTCGGGCTCAGAGACGGACGGGTTCGTTAGGGTAGAACCCGATGACCGCCCCTGGCTATTCCCCGCAGTCTCCCGCCACCCGCGAACTCTGGTCCGCGCCGGTGGCGCCGGACGCCGTGCACGCGACGGTCACCGTCCCGGCATCCAAGTCGCTGACCAATCGCGAACTCATCCTGGCGGCCCTCGCCGAGGCCCCCAGCCGGCTGATCTCGCCGCTGCATTCGGACGACTCCGCCCGCATGATCGCGGCGCTGCAGACCCTCGGCGTCCAGATCGACGAGGTCGACGGGGAGGGCGAGTTCGGGCCCGACCTCGAGGTGAACCCGAACGGCGCGCTCACCGGCGACACGGTCGTGGACTGCGGCCAGGCGGGCACGGTCATGCGCTTCGTCGCGCCGCTCGCGGGCCTGTCCCACGGCGACGTCACCCTCACGGCAGACGAGAGCGCGCTGCACCGGCCGATGGGGACCATGATCAAGGCGCTCCGGGAGATCGGCGTCGACATCGACGACGGCGGGAACTGGTCGCTGCCCTTCACGGTGCGCGGGCGCGGGCACATCCGCGGCGGCGAGGTCACGATCGACGCGAGCACGTCGAGCCAGTTCGTCTCGGGCCTGCTGCTCGCGGCGCCGCGCTTCGACGTGGGCCTGCACCTCATCCACTCCGGCGGCAGGCTGCCCAGCGCGCCGCACATCGACATGACGGTGGAGGCGCTCGCCCACCGCGGAGTCCACGTCGAGCGGCCGAACGCCCACGAATGGCTCGTCCCGGCCGGCGCGCTGCGCGGCAAGGACATCGCGATCGAGCCCGACCTCTCCAACGCCGCCCCGTTCCTCGCGGCGGCGGTCGTCACCGGCGGGTCGGTGACCGTGCCCGGGTGGCCGGCGCGCTCCACCCAGCCCGGCGCCCTGCTCTCCGACATCCTCACGGTGCTCGGTGCCCGCACGTCGCGTCGCGCCGGCGCGCTCACGGTGACCGGCACCGACCGGATCGCCGGGATCGACCTGGATCTCAGCGCCGCGAGCGAGCTGACGCCCGTCCTGTTCGCGCTCGCCGCGTTCGCCGACGCCCCGACCACCCTGCACGGGATCGGGCACATCCGCGGGCACGAGACCGACCGCATCGCGGCGCTCGTGTCGAACCTGCGCGCCCTCGGCGGCGAGGCCGAGGAGCTGCCGGACGGCATCCGCATCCTCCCCCGCCCGCTCCGGGGCGGATTGTGGCGCGCACACCACGACCACCGGATCGCCACGGCGGGCGCCGTCATCGGCCTGCGCGTCCCCGGCGTCGAGGTCGACGACATCGGCACGACCGCGAAGACGATGCCGGAGTTCCCGCAGCTGTGGCAGCGGATGCTGCAGGGCCAGCCGGCGTGACGAGAGGCGCCGCGTGAGCTGGCTCGACGACACCGACGACGACGAACCCGAGTACGACGAGTCGGACATCCGGGTCCGCCCGAACCCCAAGGCGAACCGCCCCCGCTCGAAGCGGCGCCCCGCGCACGCCGACGCGAAGATCGCCCGCGTGCTGGGCGTGGACCGCGGCCGGTACACCGTCCTCGTCGACGAGGGCGGCCCCGACGAGCACCAGGCGCTCGCCACGCGGGCGCGCGAGCTGCGCAAGCAGCCGATCGTCACGGGCGACCGGGCGAGGATCGTCGGCGACACGAGCGGCGACGTGGGCAGCCTCTCGCGCATCGTCGGCATCGAGGAGCGCACGTCGCTCCTGCGTCGGAGCGCCGACGACACCGACCAGGTGGAGCGGATCGTGGTCGCCAACGCCGACCAGATGCTCATCGTGGTCGCCGCCGCCGACCCGGAACCGCGGCCGCGGCTCGTGGACCGGTACCTCATCGCGGCCCTGGATGCCGGCATCCGCCCCCTGCTCGTCGTGACCAAGACCGACCTCGCCGATCCGGCCGCGTTCCTGAAGAACTTCGAGGGCCTCGACACGCTGCAGGTGTTCACGAGCGCCCGCGAGGACATGCCCGTCGACGAGGTCGGCGCGCATCTGGTGGGCCACTCCACCGTCTTCGTGGGGCACTCCGGCGTCGGCAAGTCGACCCTCGTCAACGCTCTCGTCCCGAGCGCGCTGCGTGCCACGGGCCACGTGAACGCCGTGACGGGGCGGGGGCGCCACACCTCCAGCTCCACCGTGTCCCTCCGCTACGAGGGTGCGGAGGGCCGCGGCTGGGTGATCGACACGCCCGGTGTGCGCTCGTTCGGGCTCGGGCACGTCGACCCGGCCAACATCCTCAAGGCCTTCACCGACCTCGCGGTCGTCGCGGAGGAATGCCCGCGTGGGTGCACGCACCTGCCGGATGCGCCGGACTGCGCGCTCGTGGAAGCCGTCCAGGAGGGGCGACTCGGCCAGAGCGGGGCGGCACGGCTGGACTCCCTGCAGCGGCTGCTGGCGACGTTCGCCTGACGATCTAGGCTTGGGGGCATGTCCCGACTCGAGCCCGGCTCCCCCGCTCCCGATTTCACGCTCGTCGACCAGGACGAGCGTCCCGTCTCCCTCGCCGATCTCCGCGGCGGCGGCGTGGTGCTGTTCTTCTACCCCGCCGCCATGACGCCCGGATGCACGACCGAGGCGTGCGATTTCCGCGACAGCCTGGCGCCCCTGCAGTCCGCCGGCTACACCGTGCTCGGCGTCTCCCGCGACGACCCCGCGACCCTCCGGACGTTCCGCGAGCGCGACGGTCTGACCTACGGCCTGCTGAGCGACCCGGACCACGCCGTCCACGAGGCGTACGGCGCGTGGGGCGAGAAGATGAACTACGGCAAGGTCGTCGAAGGCGTCATCCGCTCGACCTTCGCCGTGGATGCCGACGGGCGCATCGCCCACGCGCTCTACAACGTCAAGGCCACGGGGCACGTCGCTCGCGTGCGCGCGCTCCTCGGGCTCGACTGAGGACTCCGGGCCTTCAGTCGGTCGCGGGGCGGCGGCGTCCCGCGGCGCGGGCGGCGGCGATGAGGCAGAGGCCGACGACGATCGCCGGGATGGCGAGTCCGACCGCGATGGCAGGATGCCCGTAGTCGCCGGTCGCGGCGCCCAGGGCGACGGCGAGGACCAGCAGCTGCGTGACGATCCCACCCGAGCGTCCCCAGGACTGCCCGACCCACGTGGCGACGGCGAAGCCGAGGACGGCAGCAGCACCGAGCGCCGTGAGGACGACGAGCGCCACGGCGCTCGCGACGGAGTCGGTGTCCCCCGTCACGATCGCGACGATCTGCCACCCGAGCAGCACGAGGAGCCCGATGCCCTCCGCGGCCAGCAGCGTTGCGGCGGTCCGCTCGACGACAGTGGTGCGCATCCCGTGCGATCTCCTCATCCTTCGGCGCCATAACGCGGGGCAAACGGCCCGGCATGCAGGCGATACTCAGCAAATCGCCCGGATTGGGCAGATGTTCACCCTTGATTCACTTCGCCGTCCGTGGGAGGATTGGGGAAGCGTGTGCTCCCACAGCGCAGTGGGGCGAGCAGTCAGCTCGCACACCCACCAGGGTAGTCGACGTCCACGTGCGTCCGAGCCCACACCCGCATCTTCAATCCCGCATCCAAGGAGCACCCCAGTATGGATTGGCGCGACAAAGCCGCCTGCCTGACCGTCGACCCCGAGCTCTTCTTCCCCGTAGGGAACACCGGCCCGGCCGTCGACCAGATCGAGAAGGCCAAGACCGTGTGCGCACGGTGCACGGTCACCGAGATCTGCCTGCAATACGCTCTCGAGTCCGGTCAGGACTCGGGCGTCTGGGGTGGGCTGTCCGAGGACGAGCGCCGCGCCCTCAAGCGTCGCGCCGCTCGCGCCCGCCGCGCCTCCTGACGAGCCTCCGCTCCCCCGCCGCTGCGACGCACGCCGCGGCATGTCACAGCATCCGCGAGTTCACCGCCACGCACCCACCGGTGCTGTGACGCACCGCGTCGTCGTGTCGCAGCATCCGCCGCCCCACCTCCCACGCACCCGCCGGTGCTGTGACGAGGATGTCGGCGTGCGCTAGGTGTAGTTCCCCGGCAGGTTGTGAACGGCTGAGGTAGCGAAGACCTCCGGGCAGGATGTGGGTTACCACACTCGCATCTTGCTCACGGAGGTCTTCGTGTCTCACGCTAACGCGCCTTTGACGCCGGAGGGGCGTCGTCGTCTTGCTGTTCTTATCGTGGATCGGCGGTGGCCGTTGCGGCGAGCCGCGGAACGGTTCCAGTGTTCCCCGGCGACCGCGAAGCGGTGGGCGGATCGCTATCGGGCCGGGCTGCCGCTGACAGACTGCAGCTCAAGGCCTCATTCGTCGCCGAATCGGCTGCCGCGCAGGACAGAGCGGCGGATCGTCGCGTTGCGGTTCACGCGCCGCTGGGGACCGCACCGGATCGCGTATCACCTGCATCTGCACCGGTCGACGGTCGGCCGGGTTCTCGCCCGGTATCGGATGCCGACGCTCGCGAACATCGACCAGGCCACCGGATTGCCGGTCCGCAAGCCCAAG